>NZ_JAKREX010000003.1:0-718102 GCF_022348355.1 Alteromonas sp. Cnat2-8 | reverse complement strand
CAATCTGAGCCATGATCAAACTCTTCAATTAAATATATCGAAATATGAATCGTCGTTGTGACACTCTTAACGAGTGCCCACACAGATTGTCTTGTCTAAATTTTTAAAGAACATTCACTAGAAGCCGTTGCTTCTAAGTGACTCACCCTGTTCGAGTGAGGTGCGCATTATACGCTGGAAGTTTTCGCTGTCAACACTTTTTGAAAATTTATTTTCTGAAGCGCTTCTTCTAAACTCCCGTCTTTACTGGCCTATAAAGGTAGTAGAGACTTACTTCAGGAGGCTTGCTGTTTTGCTTTTCCCCCGAAGCGGATGCGCATTTTAGGGAAATGAGCGCTCACGTCAACACTTATTTTGAAAAAGTTGAAAAAACTGAACTAACCGTCTATTTTTCGCTCAAATGTGATAATTAGTAGACAATATGGACTAATTACTAATAGGATAGGAATTCAGATCCTATAAAGTAGTAGTTCTTAAAGTAGTATTTGATCCTGCCGTTATTATATTAATGCTTAATATTAGCGATAGATATTAAGGCTTGCGTAAAGGAATACGTATAAGAATGTATATAAGCATAAATGACCTATGCTTTGTGTTCTTTATAAATGTATTAATACTGGTGGTGTCAGAAATTGACTACGCAATAATTATAAAGGTGGGTTTATGTTACGAACTCTTACACTGCTGTCTGCGGCAATACTAGCAACTCATGTTAGTCATACAGCAATGGCACAAGAAGTATCCTCAAATGATGCTGTTCAGCCACCCGCGTCAGCGAATGTAGAAAGCGCTGACCAGTCAAATCATTTTCAAACCGCCTTCTTAAGACGTCAAGTAAACCAAACTATGTCGGTTGGCCGAGCAATCAGTTCAATCGCTGGTCATTATCCGCAAGAGATTGTGTCTATTGTGGATATTGCTTTAGATACCTATCCAGACAAATACAGAGAGATCATTTTTGCTGCTATCTCTGCACAACCTGCGTCTACTGAAGAGATTGTACAGCTGGCTATTGAGAAAGAAGTAAGTAGCTGCCCTAACATTGTTCAGTTAGCGATAAAAGCAGAGCCGACTTATGTCGACTTTGTTGTGCAGGCTGCTGCGGTTTCAACACCTGAAGAGCTAGATGAGATTGTACGCGTTGCCGTGCTTACTCAACCTGACGCAGCAGACAGTATTGTTCAGACATTATCGCAAGAACATCCAAATAAGATTGTCGATATCATGACAAGCGCGTTGAATGCTGTTCCTTTTGTTGGTGAGTATGTAGTGGATGCGCTTCTGGCCGTGTTTCCTAACGAAGCAGAAACGGTAGTTGAAACGGCGGTGAGAGAATCTGCGCAGCAGCGTGAACAAGTAATGCGTATTTTAAATACTGCGCAACACGCGGGTGTATCTCAGGATAAGTTAAAAGAATACGCTATGTCTGCCGGACTAAGCGAAGACGACTTTAATAGTGCACTGGGCAATTAACCCCCTACTAATTGATTTTTAAAAAAACGGCGTATTGATTTACTCAATACGCCGTTTTTGTTTATAGCTGTACTAGTTTCTTCAATCCTTACCTGCTTTTTAACAACAAGCAGCAAGCGATAGCAATCAAGCCTACTTCACAATTAAACTCGATGTTTTCAAAAAAGCTCAGTTGTTAAGAGAGTGCAACATAGCGGCTTCTTTATAAAGGGTTAGTTCTGCCTTTAGTAAGTCCACTTTCGCTTTTATCTCTTTTATTTGGGCCTTAATTTCATTTTGTGCGCGCGCATTTAACACGAACATATCACTGTCACCTGCATCGAAACGTGTTTTTTCTACTTGAGAAAGGGTTTTCGCTAGCGCCGCATTTTCACTTTGAAGAGCAACAATGTCTTTCGCCTGCCCCCAATAAACTAGCGCTTGTTCAAAACGCTGAGTTATCGCTTGCTCAGTAGAGGTTAGCTTGTGCTCTAGCTCTCTTTGCTTTGACTGTAATTGGGCTTGTTCAGCTTTCGCCTTCCTGTTTCCTAAAGGGTAGGAAAACGACAGACCTACTTTTGTTTCGGTACCGTCTAAATTTGACGGACCAGAACCTATATCTCTTGCAACCGATGCTTTTAAATCTAGCTTCGGCAATAACGCGTTACTAGCCAGCGCAGCCTTGTTATTTACCACCTGCTGTTCTAATTTCATCACATCAAGTTCAGGGTGATTACGAAGGGCATTGCGAAGAGTCATAAGCTGACCGTTACCAACCCAGAAAGGCCAGTTGATATCTTTCGGCGGGTTCGCTTCATCTACTATCAACATATCTCCCTTAGGTGAACGCCAATAAAAAGAGAGCATTTGAGCATGTGCGTCTCGCTTTTGCTTAAGCTCGGCAAGCAAAAGGCGCTGTTGCAAAATGTTGGCTTTAAATTCTGTCAGCACGACATTGGCTAAATCTCCCTTCTCTACGCGGGTCACCAACGCTCTTTCACGTTCTGTTGCGGTGTTTAGCAACTCTGTAACTGCATTGACCTGCAATGCGCTTTCGTACCACGCAACATATTCACTAACCCCTTTGTAAACGAAGTCATTAATTAAACTTGTCGCTAATGCTTGCCATTGTGAAGTCGCTAGCCCTGCATTGGCTAACTCCGTTCTACGCTTATCCAGTTCTCTATTTTTAAGTAGAGAGATGGCAATGCCCACACTAGCCTCGCCGCCAGACAAGGTTTCGTAATCGGCTTCGTACACCGGGAAATCACCGTCTGATATACGGTACTCGGTATAAACTGAGCCATTAAAGTCTTCGAACGGATTAGAAAAGCGCTGCGTTAAATTAGTACCATCGTAATATCCGCTAACGCGGCTACTGGTTTTCTGCTCTATAAACGGATCAAAACTGCTTCTTGCAATTTCTAACTCGGCTGCAGCTTGATAGTTTCCTTCATTTATCGCCCTAACGTAGGGATGATAGTTCACCATACTCTGGATAAGTGCATCGATTGATGGTGCTTGCCTAGTATTTTTGTTTTGCGCTACTGCATCAGAAACATGAGTGCTAATAACCGCAACAGTTGCAAGCACTGCTAATGTAAACCTTCGAATTACCATATTGATGCCCCAGCCCCCTTGGCTCCACCGGTAGTAGGCTCTTGCGTTGGCAATGGCGGGAAGTTGTTCAACTGTCGCCACATCTCGTAACCTAGACGCACCTCTTCTAATAGCACCCACGCTTTAACCCGGCTACCCAAACGCGCAGAACTTTCAGCTGGCCAAGGAATATCAGACTCGTCAGGTCTAATCCACACGTTAAAATCGCCAGTAGCATTAGCAACAGGCTCTACATACACAACTTCACCACCAAAGGTACCTATTGCACTACCCGGCCATCCACTAAACTGAAAAACGGGCCAGCCATCAAATTGCAAACGCGCCTTTGCACCAGGCTTAACCAGCGGTGCGTCTAACCCTCTCACGGTAACGCGAACGCTGCGTTTTGCATCTGCTGGAATAAACTGCCCAAGAATATCGCCCGACTTTACGAACGTAGACACACCGCCTGATAGCAACCGAACAACCGTACCGTCAACGGGTGCATATTTAGTTTGCGTCGATTGGCGAGATAAAATCATGCTTACTTCATTAATTTCCGAAACAGAGGCGGCAGCTTTTGCTCGCAGTTCCTGCACTTTTATCTCGGCCTGTTCTACTTCTTTGCGTGAAACCAGCCCTTGCTCTTGCAGAGACTGTTGACGCGCCAGGTTGTTCTCAGCATTTCTTACTGCTGTTTCATTAGCTTGATTCTTTAAGTTCGCTGCTGAAAGCTGAGATCGCAGCTTCTCAAGTCGCTGCGCATCAATATCGATTAACGTAACGATTGGCTCGCCGGCTTTTATTTGTTGGCCTTCCCTTACGTGCCACTGCTTTACTTGTCCATCAACTAACGCATTTATTGGTTGAGTTCTGTCTTTAGGATCGAGCGAGTCGACCATACCGGTGCCATAAGCCGTTTGGATCCATGGTGTGAAATACAAAATTAATCCAGCTGCCAACACCAAGAAGATGATAACTCCGGTAATTACACGATGAAGCTTTGGCACTTTCAATGAAGGCAATGAAGTGATGTTATCTAAAAAGCGACGTTCTGCGTGATTCACTTACTCACCCTCCTTATTGTTCTTTAAAGCCGTGCTGCTCTCACTTGCGTTAGCAGCACTAATCGGTGACTCACCATTTGAATACTCATTTAACATTGCCGTTGCGTTATCGTGCAGATGCAACACACCTTCGAAACAATCTGGCAGTGGCATATTGGTAAAATACATGACGGTAAAATCATATTTACTTAAGCGTCGCAGAAGTCGCGCCCTCAACTCTACCGGTATTGCGTCGAAGTGCTGATTCAAAATGAGCAGCTTAGGTTTACCAATAATTGCGGCGGCAAGTTTAAGCAACAAAAACTCCAATGGCTGCAGCGGTGCCCCTAATACGGATACTTTAGTCTGCAAACCCTCTGGTAAGCTATCTATCACTTTGGTCATTTCTACTTCCTCAAGCGCAGCGCGAATATCCGCGATGGTTGCCTGAGGATGTGCCAACTTTAAGTAGCGCTCTACAGAAACTTCGATAATTAAAGAACGATCTAGAATGGTAACGGCCTGCCGTAACTCATGGGTGTCGTAATCGTTTAGACTAAGTTCTCCTAACAAGATGTCGCCCGATTTAACGCGGTCATATTGCTTCAGCAATCCTAGCAGCTGCTTCTGCACCCAACTTTTATCAGTAGTAACAAAATACTTAGTGCCAGGTTCGAAGATAACATTGAGGTGGCACGCATCATTACCATGTTTAAGTTCAACATCGTTAAACACCAATTTAGAAGAAGCTGGTATATGTTCCGACGTATTGAGCTCTTCCTGCGGCATGTCAAGAGCGCCACCCAGCTTCTCGGCAGCGCCATATAACTCATAGTAAAGTTTTAAATATTGGGTAAAGCGAGACAGCCCAAAGAAAACAGCAGACATCACAAGCTCAGCAGCCACTAGCTGACCGATAGAAAGCTCGCCTTGTACAACCAGAACACCACCGATACCAAGTAGCGAAGCACTCGCCACGGCATACATCAATAGAAACATAACCACCTGCGAAAAGGTGTAGTGAAAGTGGCTTTTGTGCTTTTTCACATAGTTACTGATATAACCTTCGGTGCTGCGCCCTGCGTATTCAACATGATCAGCTGACTTAAAGAATTCGTGAGCAATTGCAATATCGTGTAGCCACTTTGCAGAATCGTATTTCGCGTTAGACAATTCAATAGCCGTGCGCTTAGCACCACGCCCCCAAATTTTCCAAACCGCATACATGGTAAGTAAAAGCACCACATTAAACGCGAAAAGCGCTGGGTGGTAGAATGATACTAGAGTGAAACCTACCAACATCTGTAGTACTAGCGCGAAACCATCAATCATTAAAGACGGCATATTCTTTTGAAAAGTCATTATGTCGAAGTAGCGCTGTGTAATGCTAACGTTTTGTCGACCTTCAAAAAAACTGTGGGGCGCGAGAATAGTTTTTAGCCCTAAGTCTGCGGTGAGGCGGGCGTAAACTTTACGCTCGTAGAACTCCATCACTCGCATACGAAGCGCGCTAAATACGCCAGATATAAATAAAGTAAGAAATAGAATGACGGCCAATATGATAACTGCCCGAGTTGAACCGATATTGGCGATACTGTTAATCAGCGTTTGAACCGCTATAGGTACGGCAAGGGTCATTAAACTAATTGCTACACCGTATGCGATAGCAACCCAAAAAAAGCCAGCTTCTGGTTTCAATAGCGAAAATAAGGTCTTTCGCGTTTTACGTAAATCAATTGGTTTAGCCATAGTTATGTCTTCAATATACCGCTAGCTTAAAAATCAGTGACGCGCTGCTTCTAATCGTACAAAAACAACGCTAATAGTGTATTGCAATAGTTAGTTAGAATAAATCTGTTATATTCTTAATAGTTCATCGAAAAAAATGGGGTCAGAGTACATTTCTTGCCCCTAATACCTTAATAATCGAGTAGCTTGTTAAAGTATGCATCACCTAAACTACCATCATTTATATTATTTCTATCTTGTTGCCCGTGAGGGTAGCATTGCGAAAGCCGCTAAATTACTCCACGTTACCCCGCAAACCGTAAGCGGGCAACTAAGCACCTTCGAAAATCAGCTAGGTTATTCTCTCTTTGATAGAATAAATAAGCGCCTATACCTGAACGCGCGAGGTAAAGTAAGTTATCAGTATGCCAGCGAAATATTTCATAAAGGCAATCAACTAGCTGAAATACTTAACAATAGCGATGAAGTGAATACGAAAGAATTTGTGATAGGTATTACTAATGGTATTCCAAAAGTGCTTTTTTACGACTTTGTGCATGCCACCATGCGTAGGTTTTCACAGGTTAAATACGTGATAAAAGAGGATAGCTTCGACGGTTTGTTGAAAGAGCTCGCCATTAACGCCATCGATTTCATTCTAGCAGACAGAGGCATAGCCCCTGGTACACAAATAAGCGCCAATAGTTTTTTCTTGGGCGAAAGTTCGTTGAGCTTCTTTGCTAGAGCACCGCTTACTGAAGAACAGACTTTTCCAGAGTGTTTAAATCAAATGCCGTTGCTAATTCAGGGTAATACTTCAGGAATACGGCAAGCACTTACAAGTTGGCTTGAGACAGAACAGCTGTACCCTAAAGTTGTAGCCGAATTTGACGATACTGCTTTGCTCAAACTTTTTGGCAGCGAAGACTTCGGTGTTTTCTGCGCACCATCGGCAATTTCAAAGCACGTAGAAGAGCAATATGGCGTGCACTGTATTGGTAACGCAAGCACACTAAATGAGAGATACTATGCCATTACTGGCAAAAGCCGTGCTGACTACACTATTAGTGAGGCAATCGTAGAAGCCGCTCGCGGAATTCTAACGTAGTGCACTTAATGGTGGGGTCAGAGTACATTTTCTGCCCCCACTTAATTTAAGCAGCAACACCACCATCTATATCTTGAGCATAAAAACTCAGTGTTAGAATTTTTTCTAACACAAAACGTAGTGCGTCATTTATAGGCATAAGTCTTTCCCCCAATTCATAATCTAATTGAGCAAGTTTTTGTCTGCCTTCTGCGATCATTGGCGGCTTTGTCGATGTAACTCGAACCTCACTATTTGCGGCAATATCATCCACTAATCGCTTTTCAAAGATATCTAAATGCTGTGGCTGTATAGCAATCAGCGCGGCCGCATACTTCTCTGGTACAGCTTGCTTAATTGGTTTACACACCGAAAGTGTGGCTTCGCCAGATTTGGTTTTATAACCTGCTGCACCGAACATACGGCAAATGCCAGGTCGGTATTCGTAAATTCCGCAGTAGCCTTCTTTACCGTCCAAACTTAAGCGTTGATATTGTTTACAGGCGAAGCCGCTGTAGCTGTCTAGCTCGTCAAACGCCTGTTCAGCCCGTCCTGTATCAAACAGATGAAGTGCTAAAGGCAGCATCTCCAATGGCGACACTTCAATGTCGGGGTTATTGCAACATGCACCACATTTCTCAACACAGTTTAGTGACTGGCTAGATTGATATGCACTGAATTCTTGGGAAAGAGATTGGTAAACATCCATCACTTGGCTGGACAGCTCACGCAGCCTATTCATAACGACTCCGCTAATAAAAGCAAACTAAAACAAATACATGTTCATGCTAGCGTGATGTAATAGGTAGCATGAACTCAACATTCTGATTATTGATTTTGGTAACCAAATTGACAGATCGTACTGGAGGAAGAAATGTACTCTGACCCCAATATTTTAAAGCATGCTTCTTCCCCGCCGGATGTGCGTAAGCTTGAGGCTTAATGGCAGGGGTTGAATTGGTGCGGATTCTATTTTGAATTTTGGGATTTGGGAAGTTTTTTGTGAAAGCTCTTTGATAATAAGCGCAATACAGCGATGTGGACACAGTAGGTATAACAGATATGTATGGCTTGTAGTGAAAAAATTTTGGTCGATACCCGTTTTTAATATGGTGGATGAACACTTTCCTGCGTACGGGATAAAATTAATTAACGCATTAACATAATGGTTCTGTGGGTATTTAGGTGATAAATATACGTTGGCGCTAGCTCTGATAAACTAGCGCCATAAATTTTTTGAACTATCGCGTTATTAATTCCGAAGTATACGACAGCGAGATGTCAGGCGCATTTAAACTACCTAAATCTGTGTTTTCCCAAAGTTCAGGGTATTGTTCTTCTAGGTTTATTGTAAATGTAAAACTTAAACGAGGAAGAATGTTAAACACAAGATTATCGCTATCATCTGTGTAATCTACTTTGTTGGACTGCATTTCAAGTATTGTAACAACACCTTCTCGCTTTGAGCCCAGTAGTTTCCAAGTGTATTCTCTGTTGAAAGTAAACGCGCTATTTTCGCGTAACCCAATGATGTTGACCTCATTGCCGTCTGCGGTCCATTGGAAGTTATAAAGTTCACGATCTCCTACAAAGTAAGACTCTTCACTAGGTGAATAGACTCTTCCTGCTGTACCGTCAGATTCAAAGTAATAAGCAAATAAGTCGTCAGGTAACGGTACACCATCTACGAAACGTGCTTCATTGTAAGAAGACATCCAAACATTAGGTAATGAGCTCTCTATGCTGAAGTCTTCGGCCAACTCATAGTCCATGGCGTGCATATCGCCAGTGTATTTAATCGCTACGCCATCATTGTCAAACTCATAAAGCGCCAGCACGAAATTATTCTGCGCTTTAAAAGGCGTAACTGTGAAAGACATATCTCCCAATTCAATGTCTATAACACCATCATTTAGCTGCCATGTTCCTTGCACACCAAAAACAAGAGACGTAAAGGTATTATCATCTTTAAATGTGAACTGGTCGTTTAAAATACCAACTTCAGTACGCTCATCTTCATTTAAGTAGTCTTTGTCATACGTATAACTTCCCTGATAAGCAAATACCCAAGGTGATGCAAGCAGGTCTTCCTCGGTTACGGCAAAAGTAGATGCTGTGGTGTCGGTGTACTTTACGTCGCTGGTAGTTTCGTAGGTGGTAGTAAAAGTTGGTTTATCTTGTATGTTATCCATCGGTGTGATGGAAAGCTCAATGGTAGTTGTTAACACAGCAAGTGCATGACCGCCGGATTGTGTTAGCAATTCCATACGTTCGTTTATTGTCGTTCTTTCGGTTTCCCAATATATGATGTCATATTCACGGGCATAACTACCAATTTCATTGACTACGCCTTGCTCATACCGACTATAGATTTCTTCATCAAGAAATACCAAGTTTGCGTTTCGCGTGTAGTCAAGCTCGTCAATAACTAGATTTCCGTCTACAACACTCCAGTTAAATTCATCTGAATAAATATTAAATGCATTTTCCGCAGACGTTTTTGCGCCGCTGCCATCTGCATTGAACGTGTAAGCTGTCATGCCTTTGCCAGCTTGCTGCTCTGAGTGGTAGTAAGTCGCAAAAACCGCACCAGCAATGACGGTATCTGCGTAATTTTGCTGTAACGATTCATCTTCGAGAGTTTCTGCTCGGGCAGCATTAATTGCTTCCACATAAGCCTCGTCATAAGTACCGTCTTCGTTTAACAGTCCCATGCTATCAACATACTTTCGGATGGTGCTTAGCGCATCGACTAGGCTTCCAGTAAAAAACGACAAGGTGCTCATACCTTCAGGAACCGAGAACTCGCTATTATCAGCAAGAACTTTTATGAAGCTGGCCAATCCTAAAACCTTTTCGAAGTCCACTTCACTTGCAAACGTATCGAAGCTTCCCTCGCCGCCGTTCTCTTTATACTCCGAATAGAGTACATCCATAGCCGTACTTAAATGAGTTATTTTGCCTGCAGGAAATAGATCGCTGTTAAGTTCATCAGTATTATTTTCGATGCTAATGTTACGCATCGTAGTGAAGTCACCGACTCGTGATGATAGCGTTACATGGGCTTGTTCTTCCGTGCCCACAGCATTAAGAATTAAATCGCCGGGCGCAGCACTTACAGTAATAGGAAGCGTGAATCGACCATCCGCTCCGGCCTGCACGGAAGCAATTACATTTCCACCTGCATCGAGCGCACTCACCTCTGAATTCGCTAAAGGCGCATCGGTTGCAATACTCGAAATAGAAACAGACTGTTGATTCGTGATTGTAATCGTTGAACTAACTGTGTTTTCACCGTCAGTTACATCATATGAAAAACTGACTTCGCCCATCGCCAACGCTGTAGGTGTGTACACTATCTCATTATTGATGATAGCGGCTTCACCAACATCTGGCACTCCAACTGCCGATATCGTTAAAGCATCGCCGTCAGGATCGGTATCATTCGCAAGTGCATCAATAGATACTGCGTCACCATTGAGTGTAACCGCGGAGTCTGCGACAAGCACTGGTAGTTGGTTGTTGTCGTCGGAACCGCCACAGGCAGCAAGAAGAGTTGAACTAACGGCAATAGCAATAATGCTTTTGTTCATTTTGAACGTCCTTGTATTTAGAGTAATTTACTATGAGACTTCGAATTTATCTGGCTGAATATAACCTATTGTTAAGCAATAATTAAGATAACTACTAGAAAATTAAATGCTCTTTTTTTGGCTAACGATTAAAGCCACGTCGAAATATTTTTATCTCGCCCATAACTCAGTATACTGGATGCATAAAATGTATTTGAAAACTAGGGAATTCAAATGAAGCCAGTCATTCTTGCAGGTGGTACCGGAAGCCGCTTATGGCCAAAGTCTCGCGCCGCTTTACCAAAACAGTTCCTGTCTCTTACTTCTGACAAAACGATGATTCAAGACACTGTACTGAGACTCAATGGCATAGAGTCTTTGCCACCTTCTATTATCTGTAACGAAGAGCATCGTTTTCTTGTTGCCGAGCAAATGCGACAAATAAGTGTCGATAACAGCGACATTCTTTTAGAGCCAGTTGGTCGCAATACCGCTCCTGCTATTGCACTTGCTGCATTTCAAGCTTGCGAAAACGGGGGTGATCCTGTTCTTTTGGTATTAGCCGCCGATCACTTAATAAAAGATAGCGATACGTTTCGTACCAAAATTAAAGAAGCCCAGGCTCTAGCTGAACAAGGTAAGTTAGTTACTTTCGGTATTGTCCCCACTCAGTCTCATACTGGTTACGGCTATATAAAAGCCGGAAACAAGCTGAATATTGGCTTCGATGTAAGTGAATTTGTTGAAAAGCCAGATATGCCTACCGCAACACAATACGTAAGTTCAGGTGAGTATTTTTGGAATAGCGGCATGTTTATGTTTAAAGCCAGTGCGTTTTTAAAGGCGCTGGAAGTGCACGCACCTGACATATATTCGGTATGTAAAAAGGCGATTGAAAAAACCGAAAAAGATCTCGACTTTGTTCGTGTAGACAAAGACATTTTTGCTTCATGCCCAAGTGATTCTATCGATTATGCAGTGATGGAAAAAACTTCCGAAGCCGCGATGGTAACACTAGATGCAGGTTGGTCTGATGTAGGCAGTTGGTCGTCTCTCTGGGAGACGGGAGAGAAGGACGCGAATGGCAATGTAACTACTGGCGACACTTTATTAGAAGGCACCACTAACAGCTATGTGAATGCCGAGCACAGCCTCGTTGCAGTTATTGGTCTGGAAGACGTGGTTGTAGTTGAAACCAAAGATGCTGTTATGGTGGCGAATAAGAAAAACGCAGAACACATCAAAACCGTTGTGAACCGTTTGAAAGCTGAAAAGCGCCCTGAATTTGAGTTTCACCGCGAAGTTTTCAGACCTTGGGGAAGTTACGATTCAATAGACAATGGTGGACGTTTTAAAGTTAAGCGTATTACCGTGAAGCCAGGCGAAAAACTATCAGTTCAAATGCATCATCATAGAGCTGAACACTGGGTTGTAGTATCGGGAACAGCTAATGTGACAATAGGCGATGAAACGCAAATGCTAACGGAAAATGAGTCTGTTTATATTCCTATTGGGGCAGTTCATGCTTTAGAAAACCCAGGAAAGATTCCACTAGAACTAATTGAAGTACAATCTGGAGCTTATCTTGGGGAAGATGACATTGTTCGCTTTTCTGACAGGTATGGACGGTCTGATAAATAAATGCAGTGTAAGGCAGTTTGTCTAACTAAGAAAAGCCAGGTTATGAACCTGGCTTTTTTAATTTACGTGGAAAAATGTACTCTGACCCCAAACTTGGGTTAATCAGCGTTGAACAAGTCGCGGCTGTATACTTTATCTAGTACATCTTCGATATCGCCCGTAACTCGGTTTGCTACGATTACGTCAGAAATTTTCTTAAACTCTTCTAAGTCGTTAACTACGCGTGAATTAAAGAAATCTTCTTCCTTAAGCACCGGCTCATAGACTACAACTTCAATACCTTTAGCCTTAATACGTTTCATGATGCCTTGAATAGCACTTGCTCGGAAGTTATCAGAACCAGACTTCATGATAAGACGATAAATGCCTACAATTTTAGGCTTACGGCTTACAATTGAATCGGCGATAAAATCTTTACGCGTACGGTTAGCATCTACAATTGCTTGGATCATGTTGTTAGGTACTTCACTGTAGTTAGCTAGTAACTGTTTGGTATCTTTTGGTAAGCAATAACCACCGTAACCAAAACTTGGGTTGTTGTAGTGATTACCAATACGAGGGTCTAAACCGACACCTTCGATGATTTGTTTAGTGTCTAAGCCATTACGCTCTGCATAGCTATCTAGTTCGTTAAAGTACGCAACACGCATTGCCAAGTAAGTGTTGGCGAAAAGTTTGATGGCTTCGGCTTCAGTGCTGTCGGTGAATAAAACATCGATGTTCTCTTTTATTGCACCTTGCTGAAGCAGTTTTGCGAAAACGTCCGCGCGCTCACTACGCTCGCCTACGATAATACGGCTTGGGTAAAGATTGTCGTAAAGCGCTTTGCCTTCACGCAAAAATTCAGGCGAAAAGATAATATTGTCAGAACCAAAACGGGCTTTTGCATCTTTAGTAAAGCCTACCGGTACGGTCGATTTTACAATCATCACAGCATTAGGGTTGATTTCCATCACGGTTTTGATTACTGCCTCTACACTACCTGTATTGAAATAGTTGGTTTGTGGGTCGTAATCCGTAGGTGTAGCAATTACCACATAGTCAGCATCTTTATATGCTTCTTGCGCATCCAAAGTTGCTTTTAGGTTTAACTCTTTTGTTGTCAGGTATTCTGCTATCTCTTTGTCTTCAATTGGAGACTTTTTGTTATTCAGCATTTCGACTTTTTCAGCTACCAAGTCAACTGCTTTCACTTCATTGTGCTGTGCAAGTAACACAGCATTTGATAAGCCAACGTATCCAGTACCTGCTACCGCTATTTTGTAATTGCTCATTGTTGATTCCATTTAATTGTTCAGTTCCAAGTTCTAAATTAACTTCAAATTAGGTCTAACTGGAAAACTCTTCCTTCGCTTTAATAGAAAAGTTTTCTCTTAAGAGTGTAAGGTTCGGGCTGTATGCAGGGTCATGTTCAATGTAATTCTTCCACTGTACTTTTAGATATTCTAACTCTCGATTAAATCGTGCTGCTTTTGCTGGGGCATGGTCTAACCCTCTACTCACTGATTCATGATGATATAGTTCAGCCTCTGCACAATAAATATTCCGCACTCCCAACTCTTTCACCCTTAGGCAGAAATCTACATCGTTGAAAGCCACAGTGAGATCTTTTTCATTTAAACCACCTACTTCCACGAAGAGCGACTTCCTTACCAGCAAACAAGCAGCTGTCACTGCAGAATAATTTTGCGTTGCAATTAAGCGCTTCATATACCCTGGGTGGTATCTAGGGAAGTATTTATGTGCATGACCTGCACCACCACCGTACCCTAAAACAACTCCAGCATGTTGAATTCTTCCATCGGAGTATAACAATTTAGCGCCCACACACCCCACATCGCTACGCATGGCATGTCCCACCATACTTGTTAGCCAATGAGGGTTTATCACCTCAATGTCATTATTGATAAGCCCTATTACCGTACTATCGTTGCAAGCATGTTGTGCGCCAAAATTGTTAATTGCTGAATAATTAAATTCACCAGGGTAGCGAAGAACGCGGATCTTGGAATGTTTGTCTAACTCTGAAAAATAGTCGAGACTTTCTTTTTCATCAGAACCATTATCAATGAGTAATATTTCATAATTTTGATATACGGTTTTTTCTAATATGGACTCTATACAAGCTTTAACAAGTGCTTTGCCATTTTTAGTAGGAATAATAAGAGAAACTAAAGGTTCAGATTCAACGGGCCACTGAATAGTATTTACGGCAAGATCTTCATTGTAAGATGGAATTGCAGGTATGCAACTTTCTATCACTGTTCTAATATCAGCTAGACTTTCAATTGCCCTCTTTTTATTAAAGAAACGATGAACCAGTGTATAGGGTACGTGCTCAACTGACAGTTTTGGCTGCTTTAGCCATAGCTCTGTAACGAGTCCGGCAATTGACGAAGCGGTCACCAAGCTCTTTTTGATCAAAGCCGCTTTACACATTACGCCCGTAAAGACATAACCTGTAGAGAGCTGTAAATCCGGATTCCAATCAGGCAAAAAATGCGGGGAGACTCTTCGTTCTTTGGTGTCAACCTTATCGGTGTCACAATAAACAATATCAACGCCACTGTCGCATTTAAGAAACATATTAAAAGATACTTTCGATATTGTATCTCCGCTATTTAAAAGCAGAAGCTGCGTCGATTCAAGTAAATCATTTACCGCTTCAGAAATGGTCGAGGCACACCGCACAGTTTCGCCCATGCTACTTTCACCCACCACACAGATGCGTTCATGTTTTACGCCTGCTTGGTTAAGCGAGTCTAATGTTAAAGATAGACTTTTTGCCCCAAAGATAACAACCTGTATTTTGAAATCGCTTTTATCAACAGGAGATAGGCTTTGCATGTAATGCGATTGCTGTTTGAGATAAGCACTATACAAAGCCATGCGTTTTTTTTCAGACGGGAAGCCGTAAAAAAGGCCTGAACGTTGTAAAGAGCGGCTGTAAAACTCGGTGAGTTTGTGGTTGCTTTTCAGCTTGTTTCTTACAGCTTTTGGTACTAAACCAACAGCGCCTTTAACCGTTAACATGGCCAATTTCTTCATACAGCTAACTCAATCCCTAACAGCGATATCTAATAACACCAAAAAACAAAAAAGCCGCAATTTTGCGGCTTTTTTATCATATCACGATTTGTAGTGATAGGTATTAGCTTCCAGTACCTAAACGCTCACCTTGGTAGCTACCATCAAGAACCGCTTTCCACCAACCTTCGTTCGCTAAATACCACTCAACAGTTTTACGAATACCGCTTTCAAACGTTTCTTGCGGCTTCCATCCAAGCTCGCGCTCAATTTTGCTAGCATCAATTGCATAACGCATATCGTGCCCTGGACGGTCTTGAACGTAAGTAATCTGCTCAGCATATTTGCTATCTTTTGGCTTAACTTCATCCAAAATTGAACAGATAGTTTGCACTACTTCAATATTCTGCTTTTCGTTGTGGCCGCCAATATTGTAGGTTTCACCGATTTCACCATTAAGCGCAACTACCACTAAGGCGCGTGCATGGTCTTCAACATATAACCAATCACGAATTTGGTTCCCCTTGCCATATACAGGCAGTGGTTTACCGGCTAGTGCATTTAGAATAACTAATGGAATAAGCTTTTCTGGGAAGTGATAAGGGCCGTAATTATTTGAGCAGTTAGTCACAAGCGTTGGTAGCTTGTATGTGCGAAGCCACGAACGCACTAGCTGATCAGAGCTCGCTTTACTTGCTGAATAAGGTGAGCTTGGTGCATAAGGTGTAGTTTCCGTAAAGAGTGGAAGCTCCGTTCCTGGCTCAACTTCATCTGGGTGAGGAAGGTCGCCGTATACTTCATCAGTAGAAATATGGTGGAACTTGAACCCGGATTTTTTATCGCCTTCAAGTGCTGACCAATACGCTCTTGCTTGCTCAAGCAATGTGTATGTACCTACAACGTTGGTCTGGATAAACTCACCTGGCCCGTCAATTGAACGGTCTACGTGAGACTCTGCCGCAAGGTGCATAATAATATCTGGCTGGTGCGTATTGAAAACACGCTTTACTTCTTCAGCATCACAAATATCAACTTGCTCGAAGCTGTAGCGGTCGCTGCTTGAAACCGAAGTTAATGACTCTAAATTACCCGCGTAAGTTAGCTTATCTAAATTAACCACTGCGTGGTCAGTGTCGTTTATAAGATGGCGAACTACTGCAGATCCAATGAAGCCTGCGCCACCTGTTACTAAAATCGTTTTACTCATTTTCTTTTTACCAAAAATAATTCTGTTCTTGCCATTTAGGCTTTCAATTCATCTAGCATGCTAGCTAACTGCTTACGCCAGTGTGCAGGCTTACACGACGCAAATGCTTCGCGCGCAGTTTGTTTATCTAGCACACTGTAGTGAGGACGCTTCGCAGGCGTTGGATACTGGCTTGAAGGGATAGGTAATACTGGAATCGATTTATCTAGCAAACCTTTCTCAACACCTAACTCTTGAATAGCTAGTGCAAAGTCGTACCAACTTGCTACGCCTTCATCAGTCCAGTGATACACGCCACTGGTTTTATTCAAAGCGGCAGTAACACAAACTTCAGCTAAACCTTTAGCCCACGTAGGCGTTCCAATTTGATCATCTATTACGGCTAACTGAGGTTTATCAGACATCAAGCGCAGCATAGTTTTCACAAAGTTATTGCCATGTGACGAGTAAACCCAAGCAGTACGAATTAGACAGCTAGCATCTGGCAGTATTTCAACCAGCGCTTTTTCGCCTTCAGCTTTTGACTTACCGTAAGCACCTTGCGGCTCGATAGGATCATCCGTTAAATAAGGTGAACCTTTGTGGCCGTTAAAGACATAGTCGGTAGACACATGCACCATGAAGGCATCGTTATCTTTACAGTAGTTTGCTAAGTTCTTCACAGCAAACGTATTGATAGCATTACACGCGTCGGTATCTTCTTCCGCTTTATCAACTGCAGTATATGCCGATGCGTTTATTAAAACATCGGCTTCCAAGGGCGATAGTTTCTCTTCAATATCAGAAGAGCTCGTAATATCAATATCGTCTCGCCCTAAGAACGTGACTTGGTGCTCGCTATTTTCTAGCTCACGTGAAAGCTCAAATGCTAGCTGCCCAGACTTACCTATAATTACAATATTCATTAATCGCTAGTACTCAATACAATTAAAACGTAGGTGCGTCTATAAATGCCAAGCCCGCCTCATCTTTACCAGATAAAGAAGGTTTTTCGCCATTTACCAAAGGCCAGCCAATATTCAAAGTTGGGTCGTCATATTTTACCGAGACTTCAGATTCCGGGTGATAGTAGTCAGTGCACTTGTAAACGAACTCAGCCGATTCACTGGTTACGTAAAAACCATGAGCAAAACCCGCTGGCACCCAAAGCTGACGTTTATTTTCTGCAGATAAAGTAACACCTACCCACTTACCATAAGTAGGTGAGTTTTTACGCATATCTACAGCTACGTCGTAAACTTCGCCGCTAACTACGCGTACTAATTTACCTTGAGTTTGCTCCATCTGATAATGAAGGCCACGAAGAATCCCTTGGATAGATTTTGAATGATTGTCTTGAACAAAAACGACGTCCGCACATTCGTTTTTGAACCAATCCATTCTGAACGTTTCAAGAAAAAAACCTCGCTCATCACCAAAAGTTTTTGGCTCAATTATTTTGACATCGGGAATGTCGGTTTTTACAACTTGCATTTAAGGTTCCAAATTAATAGAGGTAATATAGAAGGCATTGAGTGTTTATCGAACTCGATCACTAATAACCTTCATCAAATAGTGTCCATAGCCACTTTTCTTTAATGGAGCGGCCAATCTTTCAAGTTGTTCTGCGTCAATGTAACCCATTCTAAAAGCAACCTCCTCAGGACAACAAATCTTTAAGCCTTGTCTCTTTTCAATTGCCGCGACAAAATTAGCTGCATCCAGGAGGCTATCTAAAGTTCCTGTATCAAGCCAGGCTGAGCCCCGCCCCATCAACTCGACTTTAAGATTGCCTGCCGTCAAATACATATTGTTAAGATCAGTAATTTCAAGCTCACCTCTTGCTGAAGGTTTCACTTCTTTAGCATATTCAACAACATTGTTATCATAAAAATACAGCCCAGTTACTGCATAATTTGATTTGGGCTCGGTTGGTTTTTCTTCGATTGACAAAGCATTCCATTCTTCATCAAAATCGACCACGCCGTAGCGCTCAGGATCTTGTACATGGTAACCAAATACTGTCGCTCCGTTATTTTGAGCGTGTGCGCTTTTTAAAGAGTGAACTAGGTCATGGCCATAAAAAATATTATCCCCAAGTACTAAAGCGCATTTGTCTCGTCCGATAAATTTTTCGCCAATAAGAAACGCTTGAGCCAGACCGTCTGGAGAGGGTTGAACGGCATACTGGATATTCAACCCCCAGCTGGCTCCGTCACCGATTAGATCTATAAATCTCGCTTGTTCCTGTGGAGTAGTAATAATAAGTATATCTTGTATACCGGACATCATTAGCGTTGCCAAAGGGTAATAAATCATAGGCTTATCGTATATTGGCATTAGTTGTTTACTCACAACTTTTGTAAGCGGATGCAACCTCGAGCCAGACCCTCCAGCCAGTATTATTCCTTTTCTCATCTTATGCTCCGTAACTAATTCTTATTCTGTATTGTTTTTATGGCTCATGCGACTATCAGAAATAGTAAATCGAACCTATGGTATTCATGTTTTGTAATCCCAACACACAAACTGAGTAGAGTATACTGTATAAAGACGACAAGAAAAATCCAAGCTCCGATAGTTACTATGATGTCATATGTTTACCCGAGGGATATGGAAGTAACGGCATTTTCCCAAAAAAAGCACAATTTGGACTAAGTATTATGGTGCAGTCGAGTTTGTTCGTGTAAGAGGTAATAACGAAATGGAGATAAATAGCCTTGGCTACACAATTAGTAAGATTTCGAAACAAGCGCCATCTTAGTGCATTTGGCAGTGCTATCACTTTGCTGTAGATTACGGGACTCGAGACTAAACAAATACATGATATTAAAATTACATGAAAATCATAAACGTAAGTGGATTTGGAAACACAGGATGTACTTCTCAAGCAGATTATCTTTCCGAATTCTCAGGTGTCAGAGGAATATTACAAGATCAGAGCCGTAACAAAGCTGTTACCTTGGCTCCGTACCAAGAGTTTGGTGTTCTTAAATGTGTTCATTCCTTTGGAGGCTTGATCATAAATAGTACGCACAAACTTAATAGAAATATTACAAAAGAGTCTTTGAGGCTTTCACTACTTGGCCATTCTATTGTTGGCTACGATGAAATGTCCCATGGTGAGCTAGTTCATTTAAAAAAAAGAGAATTACTCAGTTGTGAACTAGGAGAAGACTACATTGCTACGGTAGATAAAGCAGTATCTTATTTTCCCGCTAACTACAATCAAATGGATACATTAGAACTTGTTTCTATCGTTAGAGCTATGTTTCAAGAATGGTATGAGGGCGTTTCCAATATAATTTTAAAGAAAAACCCCGAATGTGAGATAATAGGGTTAAAGAACGATCCTCCAGGAGCGTTTCCATTAATTGCTTCATTACTGCCAAATGGCGTATCGTCAGCAATATTGAGAAATCCTCTGGATACAGGGTGGGATTTTCTACGACATTACAAGATGGAATATTCAAAAGACAACATTGAATGGTTCAGCAGGCATTATAATTCTCAACTAAACTCAGCTAAATCGCAAATTCTAAGATACAGGGACCATATTGGAGATAGTTACTTTGTCCATGATTTCGAAACGTTTGTATCATCCGATAGTCATAGGAAGAAGTATGCCGAACGAATGATTGGCAAAAATAATAATGTCTTCAGACTCTTTTTTAATGAAACGAATTCAAGGAAAAATGTCAATGTTTACAAAAGTTTAGATAAAAACCAAATAGACATGCTTAGCGCATTGAGCTTGCCTGTCTACGAAGATTTCAAGCAATTCGTCAATAGTCAGGGTCTATTTTTTAGGTAGGTTTAATCTATGAACCAGTGTTTAGTAGTTGTCGGTATGCATAGGTCTGGAACGTCAATATTCACAGATTTAACTCAATCTATCGGCTTGAATATCGGTGAAATAGCTGACTACAAGGATGAGGAAAATCCTACGGGCTATTTCGAAAACTTCGATATAGTTGGTATCAACGATGACTTGTTCCGTTATTTGGGAATTTCATGGTACTCATTAAATAGTAAGACAGAGTTAGATCTCATTACTCTAAAAGAAACAGATTTCTTCAATAGAGCTGTTGAAGCGGTTTCCCTTGCATTAAGAGTTTCTGACAAAATAGTTATCAAAGATCCAAGAATTACTCTACTAATTGATTTTTGGGAAATGGTATTTGAGTCATTTGATAATCTATCTACAGCATATGCACTATTATATAGAGATCCTCAAGAAGTCGCATTGTCACAGCAAACACGCGTACGTCGAAACCCAGATTTCTTCCGGGTTGGGAATTCACTTACGTTAACTAAACTCGTATGGTTCGATTATTATTCAACGTTTTTCAAAAAAGCACATTTGAAAAGTACCATTTTAATCAAACACAGTGATTTGATTCGTGAACCAGAGGCTGTAGTCAAGGAACTAGGTAAGTTCGTGGGGCTACAGGTTGACAAAAATGTACTCGATAAGAAAATCCAAAATACGTTTACGAGGGAACTGTATCGGAGTAAAGGAAAAATTGAGGACTCGAAAGACATTACTCCGATTGACAAGTTATTTGCACACAGTATTAATTTGGACAGCGTACAAGAACTTGCGTCATTGTTTGAGACAGTATCTGTCGAACTAAGTTACAGTTCTATCTATGGGCCCATAAGGGAACTAACCGGACAAATAGAAAAAATCAAGTTCGACAATGCTGTAGAACTGACCAACAAAAATGATGAACTAAAGAAAAAAGTTGACACTTTGAATAAACTTCTTGAAAAAGAAAGAATAGAACACAAGGGAACACACGAAGCATTAAATAGTTTGTCTGCAAATTTCAAATCCTATCTAGAACAGAACCAGCCATTAGAACAGAGCTCACAAAGCTGTAATGAGGAACTGCTTAAACTTACGACAGAATTAGAGACTAAATCGAAAGAAGTAGAGGATCTCTTAAAAACACTCGCAAACGAGAGGGAGCTCTACAATAAAACGTACCAAGGGTTAGTTGAAACTCAGCAACTATTCCACCAAGAACAGCAAGAACACAAAAACAGTGTTTTGCGACTGACACAGATAATTGAAGAGAATACAAAGAGGCAACAATGAAATTCATAAATGTTTGCGGATATGGCAACACTGGATGCACATCGCAAGTAGACGTGTTGTGCGATTACGAGGGAGTATTTGGCGTTTTGTCACCTCTGCAACAAACCCACCACGGCAAAACAG
This sequence comes from Alteromonas sp. Cnat2-8, assembly GCF_022348355.1. Lineage (NCBI taxonomy): Bacteria > Pseudomonadati > Pseudomonadota > Gammaproteobacteria > Alteromonadales > Alteromonadaceae > Alteromonas > Alteromonas sp. Cnat2-8. The sequence goes on along the minus strand of NZ_JAKREX010000003.1, from coordinate 696,537 downwards.
CATATCATGAAATTGGCGTTTTAAAATGCCTGCATTCTATAGGTGGTGTTGTTATTGCTCGACTTAATGGAGCAAAAGAGTTACCAAGTAAAAAAGAACTTATCAACTCTCTAAAAGGTAACCAGCCTGGAGAAGGTATAGAACTTAACTTTGGCGCTAATTTGCATCTTGAAATGCGACAATCTCTAAACGCTCATTATGGAAACACCTACGCCGATTTGGTCGATGAGACGTTCGAAGGTTTTCCTGAAAACCTAAATAATGTTGAGTTAAACGTTCTGATAGGTCTAGCCCGTGAGGCAACGTCAACTTGGCTAATGGGGCTAAAAAGTATTGTTGAGGCAAATCCTAATTTACTGTTTCGAGATGGTGAGAAAGTTGAGGTATTAGGTTTAAAGAACGACCCACCTGGCGCTTTTCCGTTATTGGCATCTTTTATTCCGGAGGGTATAACATCAGCGATTCTTAGAGACCCAAGAGATACTACCTATGATTTCAACAGGCACTATAAGTTAGGACACACAGACCAAACGGTTAAAAATCACTGTATCCACTACAATGCTCAACTAAACTCAGCTCGAAAGCAAATTGAGACTTATTTTGAGCTTATAAAAGAGCATTACTTTGTTCATGAATTTGAACATTTGGTGCAAGACGAGGAATACCGCAACAAGTATGTTGAAAAAATGATTGGTAAAAGGACTAAACTTCGACACTATTTTACTCCAGAGAACTCAGCAAAGAACATTGGTCACTATACAAATATGACGCAAGAACACATCGACTATGTCGAGGAAAATTGCTTGCGTAACTATTTAGATTATAAAGAATTTCTTGATAAGAAAGGCTTACTACTTCAGAAATAACTGAAAATTCGAGTTATAGACTAATGTGTACTAGCTCAGACTTGAGCTGACAGTTACTCGGTTTTCAAGGTGCCGCTGTCAGATTAGATTTGAGCTAGATTCTTCACAGCCCAAGTCTGTTTCCCATCGACTAATGTTTCTAGTGGTGTTCTGCCACAGCAAATTTTACCCTGATGACTCCGTCTCATTAATGGGGAACTGGACACTATGACATCGTAGCCCGATAACAGTCTCTGTAGCTGCTGCTCACTCACATGCATCTGCTGTAAGTTAGCATCAACAGGCCATTTAAAACGATGCTTCTCGAGACGTTTATACCACAGTGCGAAGCCCGTTTTATCCCAGTAGAGTATTTTGACCTTATCGCACTTTTTATTACAGAAGACGAACAGCGCATCGAGAAACGAATTGAGGTTCATTTCCTGCTCAACCACGACAATCAAGCCGTTAATCGATTTACGGAAGTCGACAATATCCATGTACAGATAGATATCTGCAGACTCAACGAACATCTTAATTCGACCAATGCCTTGATCACAGTAGCAACCCAGTGAGGATTAATAGTTGTTGGCACGGTAAGTTGAGCATTTCCAAGTTGCAGGAGAAGTTCGCCACCCGTTGCTTCGGTGTAGGATTCAACCTTCGTGACTTCACGTTTCACCTGAACGAACTTTCTGCTTGTTCGCTGTAACCGAATATCACGACGCCTGGTGTAGTAAGTTTGAACATTAATCTGCTGTTGGTGACAAAACTCTACCGCGGTGAGTCCACTTTGCTTTTGTTGTTCAAATAGATTGAGCCAGTCTTGGATGTCTCTTCGTTGATGTTGCTGCATGGTCATTCTCCTTAGCAAAAAAGAACACCATGCCGTAGCTGACTTATGAATTGAACGCGGGGATTACCGGACGGACACCATGTTTCGTGCGGTTAAAATGCCTGATTTATCTCATCAGGCATTTTATTATTTCGGGGATTGATTTCGTCACCTTACACTCAGAGCAGCACATCATAGTTCTTTAGCTTCCCCTAGAACTAGCAACAATTTTTCGAAGATATTTTTCGTAGTTAAAGTTACTAATGAACTTTTTCGAAAAATCTAAGGATATGGTGATTATTATAAGGACTTACTTACAAGGCTAAAACCGAAATGACTAACTCGATAGTGTATCGAAATCAGGTCTCAACAGTTGCTTAGAACAATATCTGATTTTTTAGGTTCACTTCATTTCATAGCACATTATTGATAAAAATTCTCAAGCATCTAAGTTTGGACAAACAAACCTTTGAGAAATCTCACTAACAATTATATCCCATTCAGACATCTCAATACCGGCGACATCATTCAAAAGATAAGAGTTCCAGTAAAATGTGACTTCAGAAAAAATACTCGAAAAAATAAAAGTTAAGTATGGAGAAGAACCGATACTACAATGTGAGTCCCCTAGTAACAAAACCCTTTTATTAATAAGGGGGGTGTCATTTTTCCATTTAACGTATGAGTCTCTGAGAGGAGTTTGGAACTGAAAAGCACCATCGACCACATAAGGGTCGCTTGAATTAGTATATTCAATTGTCAGGTTTTGTTTTCTCAGTTCATTATCAGGAAACTTTGAGCCCAGATCTCCATGCTCTTCTCTGAAATCAAAAGATACAGTTACTTGGTCAAGAACATGTATTAACGAGAATTTTCTTAAAATCTCTTTAAATATTGCCCAGTAATCCGATGCACTCAAATGAGAATCGGGTAATTCATACCGAAGATGGTCTTTGTTTTTCAACAGAGGAATGATGGGAAACAAAAACTTGGCTTTGGTCAACTTCTCCGCCAAATTTTCTACAAACAATGTTGGCAGCATATTTCCGTCGGTAAAATCCACTCCTTCGTATCTTGCAATAGTGTCTTTCTCAGGAACAACTAGGCAGACCATACCTTCAGTAGCTTTTTCGACTAACTTTTGTTCTGTCTTATAAAACTGGTTTTGCCAAATATTTAACTGCTTGTCCCAACGCTCATCCCACTTATTAACTGTTAGCCATGCTCTATTCCAGAGATTCGTGCCCTCGTGTATATAATAATGCTTGCCGATTTTTTTCGCAGACTTATCGCTAGAAATATTGAATGGACTCTCATTACCCAACGCACCGTCGAACGCCTCAAACCATTCTCTAGAGTGATATTCGTAAAACAAATCAACAATATCATTGAAGTTCATTTTTTTTGCAATCGCGAATGCTCTTCTTGAATGTATAAAAGTCTGAACAGCACTTTTGTCGAAATGTTCAATTAAGTTAGAAGAACCGTCTCTGTATGACACATCGATTTTTTGTAAAAGAGTAAGATTATTAAAGTTAGACTGTTCACCGTTCAAAACAATAGGCAACTTATTAGCACTAAAATAACGTTTCAAGTATTCTCGAATGCACTCATTTGCAGCCAAGTAGTCGTCGCTAATTTTCGACAACACTCTTGTATCACAAACAATATCCACCTCTATGTCATTAATACCAAAAAAGGCTTTTTCGCAACTTTCGATTGTTAAATCTTTTAATAGTAAAATCATAAATAATTATCTTTTATCGTAGTGCCAGTCAAATTTAATTTTTGGCGTATTACGATTTATCTCTCGTTCATACCATTTCCACAGTTCGTAAACTTGGTAGTTATCTCCCGCATATCGTTCGGTCATTTTTCTACCAATAGGACCTAATTTAGTGAAATGAAAGAATTTTAATTTAGAGCCATTAACCAAGATATTCCCTAGATCATCAAACTCGATTTTTCTTTGGCTAATATTCCAACTGGCTACGTTATAGCCGGGATCTCTTACGATTTTGACGTTATCGAAATATGCAGGCACTAGATCACACCACTTTTGATCTGTAAACATACCATTAGGGATATCATCACGACAGTATTTTTTTAAACGCTCAGACCACCAATTTGCAAATTTTAACCCCGCACCTTTCGAAGCGATACATACGAAGCCCAAGTTGTATACACCGTGCTTAGTCGATGAAAGCTCATTATCAATAATTGCGATGTGATCGTCGTGTTCTTCTTGACTTAATTGATGGGGAGTCAGTAATACTTCTACTTCATCGCTGAACATTTCTATCAATGGTTGCAAACTACTAAACACGGCAACGTCCGGATCTAAGTACATAACATAATCATATTTACCAGATGTTGCTAACTTTTCTAATGTAGGTCCTTTAACCGCAGTACATGCTTCAACTATATTGTGTTCTGAAATCCATTCCGAAACGTTTGGAATATCTAAGTCTTCGCCCCAAATTACGTAATCAAAAAACTCTTTCTCTACGTCAAAAGAGAAATTGTCTGGCACTTTATCAGTGAGTAGTGCAACCATATCCCAGTCTGGGTGGAATTTTTTGAGAGATTCCGCCAACACTCTCGCTTTTCCAAGATAACTAAAAGTAAAGCTCGTATATACAGCTACTCTCATTATAAAGCCTCCAAACTGCTAAAGCTCATGTCACTATATGTAAATGTGTGATAATAAGTTTGACCCAATGTCCGGCCATTATTAATGTCCTCAACAACCGACATCAATTCATTCAAACCCTCGACCACTAGTCCTTGACCATAAAGCTCTACAGCTCTCGCTATGTTGCCCGAATTTTCATATGTTACAACTGCTGCACCAGCAATTATTGCTTCATGGCAGACGTAGTTGAACGTTTCTGGAATATCGGAGGGCAAAAGAACAATATCAACATTTTCGTTTTTAATCGCTTCTATCATTCCATTTGGGTTTTCATTCGTTACATTAACTTCAAGGAATGGGAGATGTGAAATATCTGACTGTATTGAACCAATGTGTAGAAACTCAACACCCAAACTGGAAACGTTTTTGAAAACTAAGCGTTCAAAATCAGCCCACCCTTTATGTGCATGAGGAAAGCCAACAAACGCGATCTTAGTGCTTTGGGAGTGTGAACGAGGGCTCGAAGGAATCAATGACATGTGTGGCACCATAAACACGTTTTGTAAACCAAACTCGCTTTTTTCTTGCCACAAAGTCTTTGTAAATTCAGACGGACAAATAACTCTAGTCTCTGGTAACGCTTTGAAGAGCCTGATAAGCCTGCTTCTATGGTTTGAGCGCTCCTCGCCAAAAACACACAGATTACACGCTTGACTGTTTTGGTTAGGCGCTCCACAAAAGTCAACGCCATTTCGTTGTAAAGTAAAGCTCGGGCACAGCGTAAAACTATCATGTATCCACAAATATGTGTCGACCTGCGAAGAGTTTCCGTTTTGAACTGCCTCAACTAGTTGCAGCATTAACTCAGGGCTCAACCCCTGAAACGCATGGAAAATAGTTCTTTCAAAAACTAATGAACTATTCAACAAAAAGGTTTGAAGAGTCGTGTGGCAGATATACCCTAAGAATTCTCCATCAACTAGAAGTCGATAAAAAAAGTTATCTGCATTGCTATGCTCTTCGGCCAATATAGGAGATGGTTGGTATGGAGATAAATGAAAATATACTAAACCTCGGCTCAATGCCACTTCTTGTTCGACATTCAGACACTTCTGAATTCCACCTGTATTTTGAATATAGTCATCATGGGAAAAAACCAGCGCATACTTTTTGTCAGTATCTAAAAATGATAAATCTTGTACTATGTGATCGTTGGGCTCAGTCAGTTTCCAGTTAACTACGGTTTCTGAAATAGGTATTACATCCCATATCCTGCTAGCCTTGTGTCCGCCCGGTTGCTTCCCGTAACGCCTTTCATACTGTCCAGCAACTATGTAGTGATAAAACGGGTTGATTCCAGCCTCTTGTACATCAAAATTGTCCTGTAGATAGAACTTCGTCGAAAAATCCAAGCATGGATCTTTACCTTCTTTCCAACCGAACAGGCAATAGTGCTCTACAGCACTCATATCGGCCTGTTGGACATCAGGATACAAAGAGTAATAGTAGTCTTGATCAACAAATTCTTGCAGTGCATTGATAATCGGCTCGGCATCGGCTCTTTGCCTTCCCATTGATCCATACAGAGCTAGATCTTTGACTTCACAATCTTCAAGCCCAGATAAATGTCCTCTCTGACCGAGAAGCATAATTACTACAGGGGGTATGCCCTCGCTGATCAACCGATACAAATCTTGGTCGCTAAAGAATTTCTTTACTGCTAAAGAAGGATATCTCCCTTCCTTCCAACCGTTTGACACATAGTGTTGAAACGGTGTTCCCTCATAAGAAGAAATATCTTCATACGAATCAATGTAATATTCCTCATTAAATTCTTGAGCAGTCAGGCGAGTAATCATGTCTGAAGAGAGATTTTTGATGTCATCTAAAGACGTTAATGACAAAGCCAATCGTCCTTCGTTGAATCCAGCAACACAATAGTGATAAAAGGGATCAATATTTGCGTGCGCTATATCTTCGTACTTACTTAAATAACATTCGATCGAGAACTCCACACATGGCTGAATGCCTTGGTGACGCCCAACGCAAAGGTAATGATGTCTTAAAAGTTCAGCAGGAAGGGGGTCTTCAAGCTGGGAATTATAGAAAGCTGAATCAATAAAATTTGCGATAACCTGTGATTGGTATTGATATTCTTGTTGATTTAATTCTGTTTTCTTATGCAGGTGTAATATAATGTTCTCTGAAACAAGGCTTTTAAAGCCTCCTCCAGTCAAAGTATAAGCCTCTCGACCTTCTAACCAACCATAGTGAAAAAAGTGCTCCAATGCTTTATATCTGGACTTTTTTACATCCTTATAGTCCTTATAGTAACGTTTTTCATCGAATTTTTCTCCCATCAAGTTTATAAAAGCATCACTCAAGATTGAGCTTATACTCTTATTTTCCTTAACTTTTTTAGAAAAGCTAGTTATTAGCATTTTTATTTACCAAATTATCAGTTGATTGTGTTCTTAGTCTGGGTCACTCAGGCAGCCATGAATACCACCTGTTGCATTAATACAAGCACCATGTATAAAAGAGGACTCTTCGGAACATAAAAATAACGCCAGTTTAGCAACTTCTTCAGGTGTTGCTATTCGTGCTATTGGGTGGAATGCCTCCAACAACTTGTATTGTTCTTCTTTTCCTTCAAACCCAGCCCTCAGCATGTCGGTGCTTACCGCAGCGGGTTCAATAGCATTTATTCGAATTGCATTACCAAGATCAACAGCCATATTTCTAGTGAGGGAGCTCAGCGCACCTTTTGATGTTGCGTACGCAACAAAATTCCGTTTAGTTTGTAACGCGTGAATACTGCTAATATTTACGACGCTGCCTTCATTACGCTCCAAGGTTTCTAAAAAAAGCTGAGTCATAAAGAAAGGGGCTCCGACATTGACGTTCATACTGGTCAACCACTCGGTTCGAGTAAGATTCTTCACGCTTCCTAGAATTTGAATTGCCGCGTTATTTACGAGAGCCGTCAAACCACGCCCCTCTGTTCTACTCAAGATTTGGTCTTTGAAGGCTATCGCGTATTCTTCATCATTTACAACACGCTCTAGGTCAATTTGGTAATTAACGGTATTTGGGTGAGATTCCTCAAAATCGGTGATATCTGTAGCAATGACTTTGAAACCATTTTCAGCAAAGCACCTTACTAATGCCTTCCCTATCCCCCCGTTGGCCCCGGTAATTAGGGCCCACTTAACTTTACTCTTCTGCACTTAAAAATCTCGCTATTTCTTCAAGTGCCTTTAGCGTAGCTCGCTCTACACCTTCAATAGTGTTTGAACCATTGTGTGATCCAAAGATACATTGTGGCATTCTTCTCAACGGAGAATTGATAGGTAGGGGTTCAACTTCAAAAACATCGAGTGCAGCAGCTGCGACATGTCCAGACTCTAGAGAACGAATCAAAGCTTTTTCGTCAATTAACGGCCCTCTTGCCACATTGACAACTCGGGCACCCGGTTTCATTAACGCGAGTGACTCTTCGTTCAACATGTGATGGTTATGACTATTCAATGCACAAGTAAAAATAAGGAAATCACACTCTCCAAGACCATCTGGAAAGACTTTACGATCAACAAAATCAAATCCTTGATTGCCATCTATACCAGGGTCATAAGCGGTTACTGTAACGTCAAATCCGGAAAGTCTCTTGACTAAATTGCGACCGATATCTCCAAACCCAACGACTCCAATATGCTTGCCTGAAATACTCATACCGGCAGGTTTCGGCCAATCACCATCTCTAACACCTCTATCGATGCGATAAGTTTGTCGAGCTAAGCCTAACATTAATGCAATTCCAACATCTGCCACTTCTCCACCAAACATATTCGGAGTATTCGTAATAGGAACTCCAAGGTCTTTACAGGCGCTAAAATCTACATTGTCTACGCCTATTCCCCATTTCACGGCAGCCTTTAAGCGTCCCGAAATACCTGCTTCAAAAACAGACCTAGTAGCAGGGTCATCACCGATAATCCATCCATCGAAATCTGGGAGTAATGCTATTAATTCTTCTTCTGATAGTACTTGCGTTGTCTCAGCAGGGACTAGCTCTAAGCCAAGTTTTTTTGCAGGCTCCACAAACTTTTGAAATTGGCCAAGCATTGGTGGACACGTAACTAAAATTTTATGCATTTTTCTTCCTATATTCAGCCAATGCGGCGACCATTTCCCAATCGTGGGGTTCATCAATGTCTAACGATTCCAAAGGCGGTGTCACCATCATTGTTGGTGAATCTCCAATTCTCGCGTTGGTTTTAGCAAACGAATCTTTTGTAAAATAAAATAAACATGAATTTTCTTCAAACCATGGTTCCAAATCTTGTGTCCGAATCAAATTGTCTGGATCGTGATTCACCGCACTGCCATCTTGGCGGTAGAACCTAGTTTGGATTTTGTTTACAGTAAAAAGAGAGTCATTGTCAGGGGAATTGTGGAACAGATTTAGACCATGTCTAATTGTATCTGCACTGATTAGTGGGTTAGTAGTATGAGTCATAATATAAGTATCAGCCTCAATTTCATCGATATCGTCAGCTAAAATCAGATTCATTGAAACTAGATCACCACACAACTCTTGTTTTCGGTTACGAATAACTACTCTTTCTGACTCGTGAAGACCATTCTCTTCGAGAATATGCCTAGCGTCAGTATTAATCACAACTTGATCAATTGCATCTACAGCCAACAGTTCATCCAAAATCCATTTAAAGAGGGGCTTTCCTGCTAGATCTCTAAAGTTTTTTCCTTTAACTCTTTCACTATTTGCTTTCATCGGTAACAAAGCAACAACTCTCTTAGTCATAGTTTGAATCTCGTTCGGTGTCCAATGGGTAAAAATATTGTTTTTTCATCTTTGTCGAGAGTTTTCTGTGTTCATGGTTACCTCTATAAGTACCCCAGTAATGATAAAACCGAAACAGAACAATCTCGTTAAACTTTTTTAGAAATACTTTATCCCTAATAGCCGAGGCGCTATCCGCCATTACACCTGAAATAAAATAACGCACAAAATCAGAAAACGAAAAATGTACCTCAGGCATTATTCTCTGTAGAGCATAAGCTTCCCGTTCGTATCGAATTTTTACCTGTTTCCATGTCTCATCGTGAATATGAAAAACCGGTGCTGTAGCCACATAGGCAACTTTTTTGCCAGCCTCCACTAGAAGCTTTGCCAGGTACATATCTTCCAATCCAGTCAACTCTTCATTGAATTTAAATAATTCCCAGGCTTTTCGGGTAACTCCAGCATTAGCATTATTACAAAAATAACCCTCTTGAGGGATTTTCGAATATTCCGGGAACCATTTTTCGAAATGACGATCTTCCGAATATTTAGTCGTATCTCGACCCATTTGTCGTCCATAGGAATAATCAACTCCTTCTTCGACCATAGGCTTGCATAGCTCATCGAGCCAATCTTGCGACGCTGGGATACAATGCCCACTAACAAAAACTAGATAATCGCCTCTAGCAAAATCACACCCAATGTTTAGTGAACGGCCGAAAGTAAACTCGGACTTCTCTATCCGCGTAATTCTGCAGTTGTGTTTCTCAGCGATCTCCAATGTTCTATCGGTAGAACCCGAATCTACTATTACAACTTCATGTTCAACTAGATTGTTTTTTTGCTCCGAAATTGCTGTCAGTAATTCGTTAAGGTACCGCTCTTCGTTGTATGTCCTTATGACAATACTCGCTAACATCTGTTTTCCATTTTATAGTTTGGTATCGACTGACCTGTAACATTAAGTTTGTATATAAACACGCTGCCAGATTGCGGATAATGAGACAGTTGCTCATCATTTAGTCCCTCTTGAGCACTGGTAATGAGTAGATAGTTATTATTAGATCCACCAAAACAACAGCTAGTTACGTGCAAGGCCTCTAATTCTATTTCTGCAATCGTGTCTGCTTTCTGGTCTAAGCACTGTATTTTTCCAGCTCCCCAAAACGCCAACCATAAGTTACCTTCAACATCCATGGCGCCACCATCCGGGGTGTAGGATTCCATCTCTGTAGACATATACAAAGCTTTCTTTGTAACGTTAGGATAATAATTGTTATCTAAAGGAAAACTATAGGTTTGTTGCTTTAATGAATCAGAAAGCAAGAAAGAATTATTGCTACTATCAAAAACGAATGTGTTTGGAATTCCGATTTTATCGCAGAAAACGCTCATATTCATATTTTGATCTAGACAGTAAATAGCTCCAAAACTACCTGTGGGACTTAACTCCATTGTAGAAAACCAAAGTTTTCCATCAGGTGACGTCACCCCATCATTTGTACGAATATGTTCCGGCAACGCAAGATCTACTAGCAATTTGCTCAAGCGATTTTCTAAATTGTATTCAAACACTCCTTGTTTAGCTACTATAATCACTGATGTCTCATTCTGAACTGCAATGCAGCTTCCAGTAAAACCGAGACTATGGACACAAGGGTTTTCGCATACGACGTCGTTTTCGAATGGTAACTCATACAGCTTCTGTTCAAGAATATCCAACCACATCCAAGAGCTACGCGGACTATTCCAAACAGGTCCCTCACCGAGCGTCATGCCTAAACTGAGCTTTTTAATCAATTCCATTCTTTTTTACCTAAACAGTGCTTTCTTCTTCGGCCTTGCAAATGATTTTATTGCTTCCGACTTGGTAATCGTAACACTATTTTATTCAACCCTTAACTACATACGATTATTTTGAAACAATGCCGTTCAATTTTGGTTACGAATTTCTTTTTAAAACATCTTCTGCCAGTCTATATAGCCTTCTTAGTATCGGTGTTGGAGTGTTCTTTCTGATGCGTACTGTTCTTAATGATTCACAAACTCCAATCAGTGTTGATTGAGTCTTTATGAGTTTTTTCTGTTCTTCAAGCACCGAAAATACATAGTGTTGATTGGTTTCATTAGAAGAAATAAATTTCTCGAACAAAACTGCGAACTCCGTTTCAGAAACCCCTTGAGCTTTGTGTATACGCTCATCCTCTTTTTCCAAGTTTCTAAGAAATTCCAATCCTTTATGAAGTCGGTGGCGCTCTACAAAACGTTCAAGATTCGACTGCAAATTATTCCGAACACGCTTTCGTTTCTCTTGCGATAGAAGGGAAAAAGCTTGGGTTCCGCTTTGATAGCCTTGACAAAATATATCCAAAAGATTGTGTAATTTTTTGTCTGGGATCTGATTAAACCAGCGCTTGAATTCGAGCGCTTCAAAAACATAAGAGGGATTCACAAGCATGGGCTTAGGTTGAACTACATTTTTGATAGAAAGAGCAGCTATAAAGTCGCTAACTATATCACCATTGTTAAACAACTCTCTATCATAAGGCCTCAACATAAAACGGTCTGCACCATATTCCGTTACTAATTTGTCCAAATGATCCAGTGTTCCAGTCTTGGGATTATCAGCGATATTGAACTTTTGAGTTTGAAAATGACGTTTGACACCTTGATTATAACCGGATTCCATGGTTTCTAGAGGATCACGTACATATGCTAAGGCAATTGCTTCCTTACAATAATCAAAGATCGGAGCTAAACGTTTAAAAAAGAATTCAGAGGACAACAATAGTGTATGTGCCCCCTCCTTCTTCGCATTTATGAGGCAGTTTCGAAAGCTATCACTAGAGAAGTGTAACTCTCCATTCTCATCTCTCGTAAAAACAGCTTCTACATTACCAGAACTAACGCCATTACCATCTACACCATGCTCTGGATAGAAAAAACCTGATCGTTTTAGTAAGTGTTCTTTATTTGATTGTAACCAATTCTGAATGGCGGACGTGCCTGTCTTAGGCGGTCCTATATGGACAATAACTCTCAAGATCATATTTATAGCAACTTCAAAAACCTACAGCTATGATCTCTTAAATCAGGTTGAGGTGCAACTCGATCTCACGCCGCATTGTTTCGTTGCATCCTTTGCATCGCCTCATATAAGTTGTTTAGAGACCCAGATACTTGCACATTTCCGCAGTTTAACAAGTTAATATATTTGTCTAGAAGTGCTCCCCTTCGAGTATCGTACTCGCTTCCATGAAATTCAAGTTTATCGAGAACCTGTTCGATACTCTTAGCGCTCTTTACGTCATTACTCATGACATAGGGAAGCTTCATTAACATTGCCAATTCGGAAGTTCTTGAATCATGCGGAAATAGAATACAGGGTGTTTTAGCCTGCCAAGCTAGCATATTTCCATGCATTCGCGTTCCGACAGCTAAGTCACACGTTTTTAGCTGGTTCATCCACTCAGTTGCCGAATAAAATACCTTAAAATGGCGTTTAACAAATGCTCTAAACTCTTCTCGTGAAGAACTTGGGTTAATAAGGTTCTGTATGTAATTTATCGTCCCCTGTTCCACTGACGAAAAATCTCCATTGGCCATTTTAACTAATGCTTCAGGGGCCTGGTTAACATATATAGCATTTAAGGATTCCCCCCATCTATAAGCGGTTCGGACGAGATCCATATGTGACGGGGTTATATCAAGGTTAAGTGCGATACTGTTGACATTGAATAAACTTTGAAATTGCCGCTCTTGTAATTTACCAAGGTTAGGTTCACTAGATATAAAATTAGAAGGGCATCCAATTATTTCTAAATTCGTTACGCCATTAGCTTTCATGACTTCAGCGGTAAAATCCCCCCTGACACCTACCCTCTTAGCTCTCTCAGAAATCACTTTCATAAACCGTAACGTCCCTTTTTTGAACTGCAGTTTTTGAGAAGTATCTTTCGCTTGTACCCCAAGCCCACATATTATTAGAGGCAAATCAGCCTTTTCGAATAAGTCAGCTAAAATCCCCATATCCCAATCGGGATTAAGTTGGTTCGCAGCGGGAAACATTATGGCGTCAAAATTACTTTTCAGATAAAGGGGGTCGACATCCCAGCCAAAATAAGTTTTTTCACCCTTAACGTGGCGACTCATCGCATACCAAAATGCTAAATTCCCTGTATTTAAACCGCATTCCTTAAATAATTGGTCAGAACTTTTCTCAAAACTATTCTCGATTTCCCCTGAACGACCGATGACTGCTATCCGTTGATAAAACATTAAAAATGCCCAAACTATTTAAAGCTCTCAACGTATCGGTTTAAAGTGACATTTTGGAGACAGATATGTGACGAAATATTTAAATAAATCTTACTAAACAGGCGTCTTATTCGTAGCGAGGAAGAACCTTCTTCAGGAGCATTGAGGCTTTTGACTTATATAAATTGAATGCCGGCAAAAGTAGGATATTTCTAATATTATGAAATCGTGAAAATTCTTTTATCAATACCTTGTCGCTATTGTCTGATGGTAATTTCTTAAGCTGACTACTCACCCTTTGATACAGTTTGGGGTGTAATTCAAAAAGGCGAGCACTAATAAAATTAATTGCGCCTCTCTGATTGTCTTGCGACATTTGGTGCCAGCTTTCGCGTTTAGATAAACTATTAAACAGAATGTTGGCGTTTTTGATATGAAATTTAGTGTGGAACAATTTTAGATTTTGGACACATTGCTTGAAATGTCGCTCCTTTCTGTCTTCGGGAAGTAATGTATAGTTGCGAGTCCCTTCAGATAAGGCTTGAAGCGCACTATCTATCTCATCATTCAACGAGTCCAATTTGAATTTGTTCAACCACCGTTTAGTTTCTAATGCCTCAAAGGTATATGATGCATTAGTGTTTTCATTATCTACTATGCATTCTAATTTTAAAACCGATAGAAAGTCTGATACTAAGTTAAAGTTCTCATTTGATTGCAGGTAGGCTCTGAAATAAACTTTGCCATTTTTTATATTTGTAGCTAATTCTGACAATCTATCGAGAGTTGTAGTATGAAGATTTTTACTGAAAGATAACGGTTCAGTTTTGCCATGTCGCTTTACACTTTGATTATATACCGACTCAAAAGTCTCGATTGGACATCTTACATAAGCTATGAATTTAACCTTTGGTAATAAAGCAGCTAAAGATTCAGCATGATAAAAGAAGTACTCTGAAGAAAGTAACAGAATCCTGTAAGGGCTTTCCTCAAACTGCTTGTAAACACTTTTTACTTTTGCTGGATCAACCTTAAATTTGCCATTCGATTCACTTAACAACAGATGAATGTGCCCAGAGCTAATCCCATTTGCCCCCACCTCATATTCAGGGTACATGATTCCTTGCGTGCCTAGCCATGCTCGATTGGCCACCATCCACTTTTGAATAGCTGAAGTTCCAGTTTTTGGTGGACCTAAATGAATCCAAACTTGTTTACGCAAATCAATAGACTCTATATAAAAACGTTACAACGTTGTTTCTATTTGAAGTAAAGAAAAGCAAAGTCACTTTTTGCCTTGCCCCAATCAAAAGACCAAAGGGGATCTGGCTCTCGCCAACCTTTCCCATAGTTTACTTCCAGTAATCGCTCAGGGTTAGCAGGAAGATATAGTTCCACCCCATCATATTGCAAGGTAGAAACTGGTAACACATCCGACTTTTTAATTTCTCTCCTGCTTATAGGGTTCATACTGCAGTATTCTTCTTCAACAAACCCAGTGAATATATCTAAATTTTGCCCGCCCGGTGTTGTACACCATAGATGAGCTATACCCGAGCCCTTCACGTTACACTTTTTTGATTGCAAAAATGAGACAAGCTTTTGGCGCTCTTCTAAAATTTCGTCTTCGGAGGATGCTTTGCTAATGTAACAAATATCTACGTCATCATCGTGAGCAATAAATTGTCCATCTCTGACTATACCTAGTAAAGTGCCTGAAGATATAAATGCTGGAACGCCGAAATCGTCATTCAACCATTTAAGGATTAACCCTAATTCCGAAGCTACTTTGCGTTTTTCAGTCGCACTCTGTAACTCGAAAGTACGCATAAGCCCGTGAGGTCCAAGTGCCAAACCACTATCTTTAAGAAGTTCATTAACGCAACTTTGGTATTCTAAAGCTTGTTCATAACGCCCTTCCTTCTTCCATTTGGCCAATAGCTGCTGACTGGGTCCAGGATCAAGGACCATTGCGTGAAGAATGGCATTTTCTACATCTGATGGCGTTTTCCCACGAAAAGATTTTAATACTGACCAATTGTCAAATATTTGGTGCCAAGAATAAAGATCTCGCGATACTTCTACTTTTAAACTCAGTGCTCGCGTATAGAATTCGCCTTCCCGATTGTAAACAATAATTTTATCTAAATTACGTATCGTCAGTAAATCAATTATAATCCACGGATTTGCTTCTCTTTTGGTGTGAAAACCGCACCCACCATTCATTTTACTGTTAACAAAACCTCTACCATCATATTTTTCTTCATTATTATAAGTTGAACTTATAATAGTTTTTTTATTGGGAGCGATGTTCCTCCCATCCTTGTTAAATATTTCTATTCCATCCAGATGAAAAGAAACTTGAGTCTGCAAACTTAACCTAACAAATCTTGCTTTTTTGTCGGTTTGGATTATTAGGGGATCTTTACTTTTTACTCCTTTGAATTCACGCAAAGGATTTTGGGCTATATGTTGCTTTAAATCAGCCAAGACAGAACTAGGTAGAAGGTTCTCTAAGTTTTGTTCGCTGGCTTCATTTACTTGTTTACTTTTAAATAACTTAATCATAAATTCGGTTCACTATTGCTTATAACTCGAAGGTAGGATCTGGTGTAACCCAGCCTAGCCCATAGCGGTCTTGTAAAAAGCCTTCTATATTTCCGGGCGTATTGAAGCTAAATCCTTTGAAATCTATTGGGGACAAAGGCTCAAAAAGATCTCTTTTAACCTCTCTCGTTTTATATCCTTCCATGTGTGTCCAAACACTTTTTTGCTTCTTAGGGATTCTATAAATAAAAAACAAATCCATATCAAAGTCTTCAAAGTAACAATGCATATTTAGGCTCGTGGGAGTGGGAAGTCTACACTTCACGCCTTCCTGCTCAAATTTTTCCAGCCAATTTTCTGACTCTGATCGATATGTTTCCCCTTCTGGTAAGTCAACTATAACTGCCAGGTCAACATCATCATCATGCGGTAAAAAATCACCATCTCGGTAAATACCTAAGAGGGTTCCATAACATAGAAATGCATCAAGACCGAAGCAGCTTTTAATGAAATCGCAGAATCGTTTCATTCTTAAAGCTAAAAACTCTGAATCTAATTCTTTTAGGGGTACAACTAACCCATGTCTGGCATATGTAACTCTAGGAAGAAATTTCGCGCTCTGAGCTCCACTATCTATGCCCTCGAAAAAGATGGGCAATAACTCTCGCTGTGTTTTAAATAATCCTTTCACAGCTCGGGCATGTGAAATACGATAAGTTGACATAAAATGGCCGAGTTGATGCGTAAATTCTTTCGACCACTTACTACCTAAAAGCCACTCCATTATTTCTAATAGTTGTAGCCTAGCGAGCATAGTCTCTAGAGTACTCTCTATGGTACGCCACGACTTACCATCCTTACTCGTTTGTATAATTCTTTGCACGAAAGCTGAGCTGCTGTAGTAACCACCGTGCCATACGGTGATATCGCTTTCTCTTGAAATATCTAGTTTATGTTTAAAGATATGTACCCCTTGTAAAAGCCAGTTTCTTCGCTTAGCGTCAAAGATACATGGGTCTAATACTTCTGTATGAGAGGTTCTTAAGCTTGAAGTGGTGCCATTATTATCGATAAACATTTCCAAATCGCGCGTCGCTTTTTGAGAAAAAGCGATT
The DNA here is from genome assembly GCF_022348355.1 of Alteromonas sp. Cnat2-8. Lineage (NCBI taxonomy): Bacteria > Pseudomonadati > Pseudomonadota > Gammaproteobacteria > Alteromonadales > Alteromonadaceae > Alteromonas > Alteromonas sp. Cnat2-8. The sequence continues at coordinate 679,496 of NZ_JAKREX010000003.1, read as the reverse complement.
ACTCGAAAATATTTTGTTCCTTTAGGCACTGTAAATTCTAAGCCCTCCTCCTTCGTACCAGCCATATCAGGCGTAGCAACCCGAATAATTTCATCAGCTGCTGATAACAGAGACAACAATTCTTTACGATGAGCTTCGTTTGTGTGTTTGCTCTTTAGCCACTTAGTAAATAGGCTATTCACGGAATCACAAAGCTCTGTATAGCCTTGTTCGCTTAAGTAGTTCGAACAGGAATTTAGAGTATACGCACCCTGCTCTGAAAAAGCTTGAAATGCATCTTTCTTAATAACTTTTGAATGTCTGAAAATACATTTGCCGTGGGTATCAAAAGCTCTAAAAATCATACCTCGACTTCTAACGCCCCAAACGTCTTTTCTATTGCAAAACTCTACATAGGCTATTTTACGCGGTTCGGGAAGAGTCGCTTTCCACCAAGGTCTGATTTCCCTTTTTGAATGTACGGACACTGTATTGCGTTCATCACCACGAAGGCACGCTTTAGGGTCTGGTAAAACCTCCACCACGCTACTCATTTCACATATAACAGAGCCTTCATAGCGGATTAAATTACCCTCTTCATTTTCTATCCAAAAGGCCAAGAAATTAAAATTGAGGATTTCTGGATTTTCGTTAATCAACTCTAGTTGCACGGTTGAAACACGGCTATTCACTCTAAAAAAAGTAGAACCAATATTCCGAAGAGGGCCATATACGAAGCCTGGCAGTCGAGTAATTACGGGTGATTTTCCATCTAAAAATGAAAGGGTAGAGAGGTTATCGTTAGCTGCAGTCGATAGACTTTTGTTATTTCTGCTCTTAACTAAGTCTTTCGAAAGCTGAAGAGTTTTCTTAGCCAACTTTATTAGCGTTTGCATAATTCCTTATAATTCCTAATGCAGTAGGATAATAATGATATCGAACTGCAATAGAAATGTCATAAGGAATTCACATTCTTCTGTTAGCGACCAACTACGCTAATGAACTTGTATATACTTTCTGATGTAACGATAAACACTCTTCTAATTTGAGAATCGGTTTTATGTTGTCAGACATTTTGCTTCTTATAGTAGGCTGCATTACACAACGTTCGATGACCGCCGCTAGGTCGGCAGGATTACTATGCCGGAAGTGAAAGCCGTCAATTCCGTCTCGGACTTTTTCACTCATCCCTCCTATGTTACTCACTATAAGCGGAACTTTAGCAGCTAATGCTTCCTGAATAACGACAGGCGAATTCTCCCACCAGATAGATGGAACTACTGCCCAGTCAACCGCCCGAAGTAGCGTAGGCATTTCGTGTTGTTCGTACGCTCCTTGAAAAATTGCTGTTTTTCCTAGTTTTTTGAGTAGTTTTTTCACCTTTTCTTGGTATTTGCTTTCTTGCTGGTCTAAATTAGCCCCGTGGATTTCAACCCTTACTTGTTGACGAATCGCTTTGGGAAGCAACGTAAGAGCTTGTAACAGAACATCTATACCTTTGTAGGGGTTAATTTGACCAAAAAAAGCGAATGTTTGTTTCGGTTTTAGTATATCTTCATTTCCTGCGTCAATTACGCTCGAAGCGGCCTCCGGTAAACCGTTTTCGATTACGGAAATCTTAGCCTCCTCTATACCCCACTCCACATATCGCTTTTTCAAAAATAAGGATGGCGAAATGAAGTGATCAACCATGTCAAAGTGGTTTTTTATATACTTTTCTCTAAGAAAAAAATCACCAGGTTGCACAGAGTTAAAGCAGTTATAGCAGTCTCTTGCTGAAGCACCATAGCAAAGTTTGCCATTGGTTTTAATCATTAGCCCTTTATTGTGACAAATAGCAAGATACTCGTGCAGTGTTAGCACTATTCGAGCATGTGGAAGCATATTGCGAATCTCAGTGAAGATTTCTATCCCTAACAGGAAATAGTGATGCAGATGAACAACATCAGGCTTTATGAGCTGTAGTAAATCTCTAAACTCTTGCCATAAATGGCGAGTTTTCAAGTTAGAAAATAGGAAACCATCGTCCATTGTTGTGTGGAATAGAATTTCTCTCTTGTCTTTACGAGAAGAGAATGCAGCGCCTCCGTGCGGAGGTTGCGATGTTCGAGCAAGGAAGAAGGCGTCTTCACCTCTGTCTCTCATTGCAGAATAGAGGTTATATGCGGCTACCTCGGCTCCTCCTTTATTAAAATCGGGGTGACCATGAGATACAATTAGCGTTCGAGTATTAGACTTATTCACTATGCTACTTCCTCTAACAAAGAAGACCACTTTTCCATTTGGTATACCCCATTTATCAGTGTGAGCTTAAACTTCCAATCCCCTTTATCAACTAAGTCTTGGGACAAACGCTCTAAGTGATAAAGACGGACTGTAGAAGAACAATAGTTTTTTAATCCTTTATCTAAAACTTTCAAACACAAGTCTGAGTCTTCAAAATCCCCCAAGACATAAAGAGGGTCAAACCCACCTATCTCATTATAGAGGGCCTTATTAATGAGCATGCAAGCGCCTGTAGTGATGGTGACATTAAACACCGGCGCCATATCTAATAAGTCTACAGGCACGCCTTTAAAAGGATGGTGATTCATCAATATACCCGGATAATGTGAATCTTTTCGAAACTCCATACCAGCATGCTGAATGGTGTCATCTTCATACACTAACGTGGCACCTAATATTCCACAGTCGTCTAAAGATTCATGTTGCGCAGCTAGTTCCTGCACCCAACCAGCTTTTGACGGTAAAATATCGGAGTTTAACAAAAGAAGTTTTTCGCCTCTAGCATGACTAACACCTAAGTTATTGGCTCCTGAAAACCCTCTATTAAAATCTGAATAAACAACTTTGAATGGATATCTGTAAATTTGAAACACGCCAAAAGCCGTTATATTTACTATCCGCGCAATTTCCGGATCGTCTACAACATATATCACTTCGACATCTTTGAAACCGCTATCTTTCGAAAATTGAGAGATTTGATGTTGAATAAAGTCATATCGACCATACAAGGGAATAATTAATGAAACGTTAGGGTTCTCAGGAATTTCACCGAGAACTTGAACTTCGCTTGTTTTAAACTTCGCAATTCTGGATTTCCATATACGCTGAATCTCAGGTAACAAATGTGTTTTAGCTACATCAAAAAAGTCAGCATCATATACGTTTATACTATCAAGAATTCTTTTGATTTTAAGTACGTCTTTATCAAGCTTTCGAGTTACAGTTGGTGCTGTAACTGCATGTTCATCAACTTCAAAACCGTGCATTTGGAAGAAGCTAAAAGCTTTTTCTCTATCTTTAGGAACATGGGCTAGAATGTCTGACACATTCTTTGCTAGGTTATACCGTTGTTTTCTTAACGGAAATGTGAAGCTATCAGATTCAAACTGAACATTCGAGATGTCAGAAGCTTTTCCATCAAAAACGATAATGAATCCAAAGCAATTTTGAGGATTTTCCAACCCCATGGCGCCGGAAACATCTGCTCGCTCAAAAGTGTAAATATCAGAATCGCTCCCCATTACTTTTAAGGAGGACTGAGTGATTTGAAATTGCCGATCTACTAACCATCCGGAGATTACTAAACGTCCGTTTTGTACACAGACTAAGTCGATGTTTAATATACGCTGTTTTTCAAACTTTTTTGCGATCGAAGGTAGCCGAGCCTTTATAATTTTTTTAATCTTAGTTTTCATTGTAATAGGCCCAATTAAAACTTACCCAGTAGATCGACTAGGTGGGTGGCTACATTTTTTGCCTCTCGCACCTTTTCCTCGTTGATTTCTCTCATAACTGTTTTTAGTTCAGTGGTAGATATATCTTTTGTTCTCGGCAAATATAGGACTTTAACAATGTCTTCTAGATCATCAAACTTTCCAGCCCAATCATCTCCAATAGCGAAGATATCGGCATTTTCCCTGACCAAATCGTCTCTTTTCTGCTCCCAACAATCCTCCTCAAACACATCATCAACATACCGACACGACAACAAAACCTCTTTTCTATCAGCAAAAGGTATAATGACGTTTTTACCTTTCAATTGGTTGAAGCTATCAGTGGAAAGGCCCACAACCAACTTATCCCCCATAGCTTTTAGCCGTTTGAGAAGTCTAACGTGACCTACATGAAACAAATCAAACGTACCGTAAGTTACGACAGTTACTGACATTGAATTTTCCTTATCAAATCTTCTTCATATCGGCGGCATTTTAGCACGAATTATTTATAAATAATCGGTGAGATTGTTTAGTAAAAGTAGAGAAATGTGTAGGGTTAGGTACCCTATATTTAATGAAAGAATGGCTGCGCCAAACTATGTATTGATTTGAAGTAATATATAATTCGGTCCTAAAAAGGCCTATTGAGCATTAGCGATTTTATATACAAAACTAATTTTCAACTTTTTATTCATTAGACTTTATTTCGCTGCCGGAGCATACCTGTCTAGCAAGTATTCCGTACAGTCATCATCTAAATATGCCCCTAATAACAATTCGTACGATACCTTGCCTAGTTTTTTCAGCGCACGAGCAGTACTGATAAGAATCGATTTGGTTTTAGCATTCAACTGTGCTTCTCCCTCTGTAGCTATGTGATTGGTAAGTAGTATACAAAGCTGTGAAAGGGATGATTAATCGATAACATCGTTATATCGAAAAACAATAGGCTCTAAAAACTAACTATTATTTGAACATTTTGATTAAGTAACAAGCAAAAACATTGAGGTATTACCGGTACCTATTCACTCTTATCGATTTACTCTTGTTAACTGACTCATTTAACAACCCCAATACCTGCTCATCACTAGACTTAGCTTGCGCACGAACAGAAAAACTAGCTTGTTCAACTATTTGAGCTTGAGTAAGCAATGCAGTTTCTGAAGCAAAGTCAGCATCAGCAATTTTTGAGTGAGCGCTGCTAATATTCTCCAGGCCAATTGCGTTATTTCTAATAGCAGTTGACATCTGATTGATTTTTGCACCGTAGAAAGCTCTACTTTCTCCGACTATCTCAAGCGCGCTATCTATTTGTGTAAGCGCGTTTTCAGCTTCGCTTCTACCTTGCAACAAGGTGCCGGCTAGTCCGAGGTCAGTTAACGTAGCGGATGTTTTGATAAGTTCAATGAAGTCGGTACCCACACCTAATTGATTGGTTGAAGTAATATCAACGGGCCCTAAGCTAAATTTTGACTGTCTCCATCCCCAAGCGATGTCCACGAGGCTGTTACACTAAAAGAGCCGGTGCCGATAACAGAAATGGATGAGCGGTTGTGCATTGCTCGTAATTGTAAGGTTTCCATTTAAGTTACCGCTGGCGTTCTGATCCCCCGTGAATGATATCGTATTGCCGTCTATAGTAGCGCTTCCAACTGTTAATAAATCACTATCGTCGTAGGATGCCGAAGGGCTATAGCCGTTTGTCGGAAGAAAGAATGTCCCCTCAATGGCTGATGAATTCACTACGCCGTAAGCACCCCATGTAAATGCCGAAAGTGGCGTACCCGCTAGGTGCTCCCCTTCTACGGTAAACACCTGTACATCGTCGTTAGCACCATTGTCATGTAAATCTATTAGAATATTTGAAGAGCCAGCCGGTATGTATGCAAAAGATCGCAGTCCACTTGTCATACTTTGAGCCATACCATTAGTAAACGTGTTACTAATTGACGGTACGTTCGCTGAAAGCAAATTAGTGTCACCTACGAGCGGCAGTTGGTTAAAAGCTTCTGTACTGTAGTCAATGCCATTGAGAGCATTTTTAAGTTGTTGGAATTCTTTGTCTAGTGCTGCACGGTCATTTACCGCATTTACGCCGTTTTGCGATTGTATTGCCAATTGCCGCATTCGCTGCAATATAGCGGCAGACTCTTGCAGCCCACCCTCAGCGATTTGTGCGTAGCTGATACCGTCATTTAAGTTTCGATTCAGCCGGGTATACGCCTTCTTCTCGGATACGAGTCATTGGATATCTGGAGGCCTGCACTGTCGTCAGCAGCGCTGTTTATTCTTAACCCAGAACTTAAACGCTCTAAACGCGCTGATAGCGCTGTATTTTGTAAAGTTGAAAGACCTAAAGACTGGTAATTTCCTGTAACCGATAGCACGCTAGTTCCTTTTACGCTTTAATCTTAGTTAAATTAAACGGGCTTAGTTTATATGTATGTTGCAGCAATAAGCACGCCAACAAGCCTCTTGCGCCTTAAGAACGACAATCTAACTTTATTTCAAATAGCTTCCGGCACTTACGTAAATCACCGTTTTCAACCCTAGACTTTAAATATAGATTCCGTAATGTGACATAGCTGTTCAAATTTAGTACAACCCAATTAATACTATGGAGTCACACCTTATGGTGAATAAGAAGGAAATTACTCTGGCCCTAGCTTTAACTGGATATTCGATTTGTGTTTTTGCGGATAGCGCGGCGTTAAACAATGCGGTCACTAAATTATGTGATAAGAGTAAAATGTGTGTTGGGCAAGAGATGAGTGCTAATGACGAGTTTCCACCTGAAATGAAAGCCATGATGTTGAATATGGTAGAAGAGATATGTGGCCAATATATGAGCATTGCTGATTTAGGAGACGAGCATGAACTTATTGAGCCCGCCACTGAATGCCTTAATTCAATGGCCAATCAAGGCTGCGATGCACTACTGAACTCTGATAAGGAAACAGCGGCTTGTAAGCACTATTCAGAACTGGCCGAGAATTATTAGAACAGAGTAATAGTTAAATGGTCTTTTGAGTCTTACTGTACCTGCCTGGGCCCAAACGCAACGTTTCCGAAGCCATTAGTCATGCACACAAAAAAAGGGGCCTGAGTTTTCACTCAGGCCCCTTTTTCTAATCGAGTATTAATTACTCTTCAGTTGCTTCTACTGCTTCTTCTTCAGCTTCTACAACTGGACGGTCAACTAGCTCAACATATGCCATTGGGGCATTGTCGCCAGCACGGAAACCGCATTTAAGAATGCGAGTGTAACCGCCTGGACGAGCTTCGTAACGAGGACCAAGCTCGTTGAATAGTTTACCTACAACCTCTTTGTCACCAGTGCGGGCAAAAGCTAGACGGCGGTTTGCAACGCTGTCTTCTTTAGCCATAGTGATTAGAGGCTCGATTACGCGACGTAATTCTTTCGCTTTTGGTAACGTAGTTTTGATCACTTCGTGCTTGACCAAAGAACCGGCCATGTTTTTGAACATAGCTTGACGATGGCTGCTGTTGCGATTCAACTGACGACCACTCTTACGATGGCGCATAGTTTTATCCTTCTCTACAAATCAGTTTGATAAAAACCTGATTAATCTTTTTCAGCGATGCTCTCTGGCGGCCAGTTTTCTAGGCGCATACCTAGAGAAAGACCACGAGATGCTAGAACATCTTTGATTTCAGTTAGCGATTTCTTACCAAGGTTTGGCGTTTTAAGTAGCTCAACCTCAGTGCGCTGTACCAGGTCACCAATGTACTGGATAGCTTCTGCTTTCAAACAGTTTGCAGAACGTACTGTCAGCTCTAGGTCATCTACTGGACGAAGCAGAATCGGATCGAATTCTGGCTTCTCTTCTTTCGCTTCTGGCTCAGACACATCACGTAGGTCTACGAATGCATCTAGCTGTTCAGCTAGGATAGTAGCAGAACGGCGGATCGCTTCTTCAGGATCCAAAGTACCGTTCGTCTCCATGTCGATGATTAGTTTGTCTAGGTCTGTGCGTTGTTCAACACGAGCAGACTCTACACTGTAAGCAATACGTTCAACTGGGCTGTATGAAGCGTCTACTAACAAACGACCAATTGGACGATCATCTTCTTCAGAGGAGCGACGGGTAGAAGCTGGTACATAACCGCGACCCATTTCTACTTTAATGCGCATGCTGATTTCAGCTTCGCCAGTTAAAGTACAAATAACGTGGTCAGGGTTTGTAATTTCTACGTCGCCATCATGCTGAATATCACCAGCAACAACAGGGCCAGCGCCAGATTTCACTAGAGTTAGGGTTGCCTCAGTTTTACCTTCAAGGCGAACCGCTAAACCTTTAAGATTTAGCAAGATTTCAATTACGTCTTCCTGAACACCTTCTTTGGTGCTGTACTCGTGAAGAACGCCGTCAATTTCTACCTCGGTAACTGCACATCCTGGCATAGATGACAGTAAAATACGACGTAGGGCGTTACCTAGAGTATGGCCAAAGCCGCGCTCTAGTGGTTCCAAAGTTACTTTGGCACGAGTAGGAGAAACGTTTTCGATCTCAACTAATCTCGGTTTTAGGAATTCAGTCACAGAACCCACAATGCTTCCTCTTTAGTTAGCTTTACTTAGAGTAAAGTTCGACGATCAACTGTTCGTTAATTTCCGCAGACAGGTCAGTTCTTTCAGGAACGCGCTTGAAAGTGCCTTCCATTTTGCTGCTGTCTACTTCAATCCAGGTTGGCTTCTCACGTTGGTCAGCCAGTTCCAAAGCAGCAACGATACGCGCTTGCTTCTTAGCCTTTTCACGAACAGAAACCACGTCTTCGGCAGAAACGTTAAACGATGGGATGTTCACAACTTGACCATTTACCATGATCGCCTTGTGGCTAACTAGCTGACGTGCTTCTGCACGAGTGCTAGCGAAACCCATACGGTAAACTACGTTATCAAGACGCTGTTCTAAAAGCTGTAGCAAGTTTTCACCTGTGTTGCCTTTTAGACGTGCAGCTTCTTTATAGTAGTTGCGGAATTGCTTTTCCAGAACGCCGTACATACGACGAACTTTTTGTTTTTCACGCAGCTGAACACCGTAGTCAGACAGACGGCCACGACGGGCACCGTGCTGACCAGGCGCTGTATCGATTTTACATTTAGAATCGATTGCGCGAACGCCGCTTTTTAGGAACAGGTCTGTTCCTTCGCGACGGCTAAGTTTGAGTTTTGGACCCAAATATCTTGCCATGATCTTTCTCCAACTGTCCGTCGATTAAACGCGACGTTTTTTCGGTGGACGACAACCGTTGTGAGGAATAGGGGTCACATCGGTAATGTTTGTGATCTTATAACCTGTAGCGTTAAGAGCACGGATCGCAGACTCACGGCCTGGACCTGGACCTTTAACGAAAACTTCAAGGTTTTTAAGACCGTATTCTTGTGCAGCAACACCTGCACGCTCAGCAGCTACCTGTGCAGCAAATGGGGTAGATTTACGTGAACCACGGAAACCTGAACCACCAGATGTCGCCCATGCTAGTGCATTGCCTGAACGGTCTGTAATAGTCACAATTGTGTTGTTGAAAGACGCATGGATATGAGCCATACCGTCTGCAACCTGACGTTTAGCGCGCTTACGCGTGCTACGAGCTGGTGCTTTAGCCATAACTTACTCCCCGTTTACTTCTTAATTGGCTTACGAGGACCTTTACGGGTACGCGCATTAGTTTTAGTGCGCTGACCACGTAGAGGCAAGCTACGACGGTGGCGAATACCACGGAAGCAACCCAGGTCCATCAAACGTTTGATGCTCATAGAGACTTCACGGCGTAGGTCACCTTCAACGGTGAATTTAGCCACTTCGTCACGAAGCTTATCAATAGTAGCTTCGTCTAGCTCTTTGATTTTTGTATTTTCTGCAACACCAGCACCCGCACAAATGCTTTTCGCACGTGTGGGACCAACGCCATAGATCGCTTGGATAGCGATTACAGCATGCTTGTGCTCAGGAATGTTAATGCCAGCGATACGGGCCATTAACAGCACTCCTCTTGTTTATTTGTCGACGACCTAAAAAGCCCGATAGGATACTTACCCGTCGACTAAATTGCAAATTAAGGTTCAAAATACTTTAAAACAAAACTAGCAGAACCAGACAAGTACTATCTAGGTTCTGCTTACTTAGCTTTGCGAATATCTTGTTCCGCTTAGATTAGCCCTGACGCTGCTTATGCTTTGGGTCAGAACTGCAAATTACACGCACAACACCGTTGCGCTTGATAACTTTACAGTTACGGCAAATCTTTTTTACTGATGCACGAACTTTCATTACATCTTTCCCCTTTCTATCAATATTAAGGGGCTAACTTATCGGCCGTAGCCTTTAAGGTTAGCTTTCTTCAGCACAGACTCATATTGACTAGACATCAAATGTGTCTGTACTTGTGCCATAAAGTCCATGATAACTACTACGATAATGAGAAGCGACGTACCACCGAAGTAGAACGGCACATTCCAAGCAATTAGCATGAATTCAGGCACTAAACAAATAAAGGTTATGTACAGTGCGCCAGCCAGTGTAAGGCGAGTCATTACCTTGTCAATGTATCGTGACGTTTGCTCACCCGGGCGGATGCCTGGGATGAACGCGCCAGACTTCTTCAAGTTATCTGCTGTATCACGCGGGTTGAAAACCAACGCCGTGTAGAAGAAGCAGAAGAAGATAATCGCAGCTGCGTATAACATCACGTACAGCGGTTGACCAGGAGATAGCATAAGCGCTACGTCTTGCAACCACGCTGTTGATTCATTCTGTCCGAACCATCCTGCGATGGTACCCGGGAACAGAATAATGCTAGAAGCAAAGATTGGTGGAATTACACCAGCAATGTTGACTTTCAGCGGTAAATGGGTGCTTTGCGCAGCAAAAACCTGACGGCCTTGCTGACGTTTTGCGTAGTTTACCACAATTCTGCGCTGTCCGCGCTCTACAAATACAACTAGGTATGTAAGAGCGATAACAATCACGCCAATCAACAGTAGGAACAACAAGTTAATGTCGCCCTGCCTTGCTTGTTCCGCAGTCTGACCTATCGCTGTTGGCAGACCGGCAACAATACCAGCAAAAATCAATATAGAGATACCGTTACCAATACCTCGTTCGGTAATTTGCTCACCCAACCACATAAGGAACATAGTTCCTGTGACTAGGCTCACTACTGCCGTAAAGTAGAATCCGAAGCCAGGGTTTATCACCAATCCATTAATCAGGTTAGGCAAACCAGTCGAAATTCCAATTGATTGGAAGATAGCCAATACAAGCGTTAGATAACGCGTGTACTGACTAATTTTACGACGGCCTGCTTCGCCTTCTTTTTTAAGCTCCACCATCGGTGGGTGAACCACCGAGAGCAACTGCATGATAATGGATGCAGTAATGTATGGCATAATGCCCAAAGCCAGAACGGATGCACGCTCAAGCGCACCACCAGAGAACATGTTAAACATTTCTACAATGGTGCCTTTTTGTTGCTCGAACAAGTCAGCAAGTACAGCTGGATCGATGCCAGGGATAGGAACGTAAGAACCTAGTCTGAATACAACAATCGCACCAAGTACGAACAACAATCTTGCCTTAAGCTCACTCAAGCCGCTTTTAGCGCCTGAATCCAATCCTGGTTTAGCCATCTAGCTTATTCCTCTACTTTACCGCCAGCAGCTTCAATCGCTTCTTTAGCGCCTTTAGTAACCTTTAACCCGCTTACTGTAACAGCGCGTGAAACTTCACCGCTCTTAACAACTTTAACGAACTGGATTTCTTTCTTAACGATACCAGCTGCTTTTAAAGTCTCAAGAGATGCAGTATCACCATCAACCTTCGCGATTTCAGCAAGAGTTACTTGATCAGTAACAAAGCTCTTGCGTGAAGTGAAACCGAACTTAGGAAGACGACGCTGGATAGGCATCTGACCACCTTCGAATCCTGGCTTAACGCGGCCACCTGAACGGCTTTTTTGACCTTTGTGACCGTGGCCACTCGTTTTACCAAGACCTGAGCCGATACCACGACCAGAACGCTTACCAGTAGGCTTTGAACCTTCGGCTGGAGAAATTGTATTTAAACGCATGTCTTACTCCTCCACTATCTCAACCATGTAATATACACGGTTGATCATGCCACGAACGGCTGGGGTATCTTCCAGTTCACGAACATGGTTGATTTTACGAAGGCCTAAACCTTTAAGCGTAGCTTTGTGCTTTGGCAGACGGCCAATTGCACTTTTAGTTTGCTTTACTTTAATCGTTGCCATGTCTGATTACCCCAAAATTTCTTCTACAGACAATCCACGCTTCGCAGCAACTTTCGCCGGGCTGTTCATTTCTGTCAGCGCGTTGATTGTTGCACGTACAACGTTGATTGGGTTTGTAGAGCCGTAACATTTTGAAAGTACGTTTTGTACACCAGCTACTTCAAGTACTGCACGCATCGCACCACCGGCAATAATACCGGTACCTTCAGATGCTGGCTGCATGTAAACTTTAGAGCCAGAGTGACGACCTTTAATCGGGTGCTGTAACGTGTGACCGTTAAGGTCTACGTCAACCATGTTGCGACGTGCCTTTTCCATTGCTTTTTGGATTGCAGCAGGTACTTCACGTGCCTTACCGTAACCAAAACCAACGCGACCGTTACCGTCACCCACTACTGTCAATGCAGTGAAACTAAAGATACGACCACCTTTAACCACTTTAGATACGCGGTTTACGGCGATCAATTTCTCTAGAAATTCACCATTTTGAACGTCTTGTTTAGCCATTATAAACTCCTAGAACTGAAGACCAGCTTCGCGAGCTGCATCAGCTAATGCTTTAACGCGACCGTGGTATTGGAAACCACTGCGATCGAAAGCCACTGTTTTAATGCCTTTCTCAAGAGCGCGCTCTGCGATTGCTTTACCGACTACCGTCGCTGCTTCAGCGTTACCTGTAGACTTAAGATCTTTTGCAAGATCTTTCTCAACAGTTGAAGCCGCTGCCAACACTTCAGAACCGCATGGAGCGATTAGCTGAGCGTAGATGTGGCGAGGTGTACGGTTAACTACCAAGCGATGCGCGGCCAGTTCACGAATTTTTGCTCGTGCGCGAGTAGCGCGACGAATGCGAGCTGTTTTCTTATCCATCGTATCACCCACCTACTTTTTCTTAGCTTCTTTACGACGTACGTGTTCGTCAGCGTAACGTACACCTTTACCTTTGTAAGGCTCTGGTGGACGGTAACCACGAATGTTCGCCGCAACCTGACCAACCACCTGCTTATCGGCGCCTTTAACGACGATTTCAGTTTGGCTAGGAGTTTCAACCGTAATGCCTTCAGGCATTTCGTATGCTACAGGGTGAGAGAAACCTAGTGTAAGGTTTAGTTTGTTACCTTGTGCTTGTGCACGGTAACCAACACCTAACAACTGAAGTTTTTTCTCAAAACCTTCTGAAACACCTTGAACCATTGCGTTAAGGATAGAGCGCGCAGTACCAGCCTGTGCCCAACCGTCAACAAAGCCTTCACGTGGAAGTGCTTTAAGTTGGTTCTCTTCCTGTGCAACTTCTACAGCGTCGTTGAAAACGCGGGTCAAAGTGCCTTTACTACCTTTAACAGTAACTTCTTGACCAGAGATAGAAACTTCTACACCTGATACAACGTCTACTGGGGCTTTTGCTATACGTGACATTTCAACTCCTCCGTTATGCTACATAACCGATGATCTCACCGCCCATGCCAGCGTTACGCGCTGCACGGTCAGTCATCACACCTTTAGAAGTCGACACGATAGCTACGCCTAAACCACCCATAACCTTTGGAAGCTCATCTTTTTTCTTATAGATGCGCAGACCAGGACGGCTTACACGTTCGATAGTGTCAATTACTTGCTTGCCTTCGAAGTACTTAAGCGTAACTTCTAAAACAGGCTTAACGTCACCAGAAGCAGCGAAGTCAGTAATATAACCTTCAGCTTTCAATACTTCACAGATTGCAACGCGAAGTTTTGAAGAAGGCATAGTTACAGAAACTTTCTGTGCCATCTGGCCGTTACGGATGCGGGTAAACATATCCGCGATAGGATCTTGCATGCTCATTATCAGCTACTCCTTACCAGCTGGCTTTCTTAAGGCCAGGGACTTCACCGCGCATCGCTGCTTCGCGAAGCTTAATACGGCTAAGACCGAATTTGCGTAGGTAACCATGTGGACGACCAGTAACACGACAACGGTTACGTTGACGAGACTTACTAGAGTCACGTGGCAGTTGTTGTAGCTTCAGAACAGCGTCCCAACGCTCATCTTCAGAAGCGTTAACATCGCTGATAATCGCTTTAAGTGCGGCGCGCTTTTCAGCATACTTAGCTACTAGCTTAGTACGCTTAGCTTCACGTGCCTTCATTGATTCTTTTGCCATAACCCTACACCCCTACTTTTTGAATGGGAAGTTAAACGCGTCCAGCAGAGCACGTGCTTCTTCATTTGTATTCGCACTGGTAGTGATAGTGATATCCATACCGCGAACCTTATCCACTTTATCGAAATCGATTTCAGGGAAAATGATTTGCTCACGCACGCCCATGCTGTAGTTACCACGTCCGTCGAATGATTTAGGATTCAAACCACGGAAGTCGCGAACACGTGGGATAGCGATTGAAATCAAACGCTCTAGGAATTCCCACATACGCTCGCCGCGTAGGGTTACTTTACAGCCAATCGGATAACCTTCACGGATTTTAAAACCCGCTACTGATTTTCTAGCAACTGTAACAACAGGCTTCTGACCGGCGATAGCCGTCATGTCAGCTTGAGCATTCTCAAGTACCTTTTTGTCAGCAACTGCTTCACCTAAACCCATGTTTAGAGTGATTTTTTCAATCCGAGGGACTTGCATGACGCTTTTGTATCCGAACTGCTTAGCAAGTTCAGCTACTACTGTTTCTTTATAGAAATCATGCAGTTTCGCCATCGTACTCTCCAATATAATTAAACAAGTTCGCCGTTAGACTTGAAGAAACGTACTTTCTTCTCATCTTCGAAACGGAAACCAACGCGATCTGCTTTGCCCGTTGCCGGGTTAACAATCGCAACATTAGAAACGTGAATAGAAGCTTCTTTCTCAACGATGCCACCAGCTACGCCCAGTTGTGGGTTTGGCTTAGTGTGCTTCTTAACGAGATTAACGCCTTCTACAATTACACGGTTATCAGCAATAAGCACTTTAAGGACTTTGCCTTGTTTGCCTTTGTCTTTACCCGCTAATACGACTACTTCATCATCACGACGAATTTTATTAGCCATTATCGTGACTCCTTATAGTACCTCTGGGGCCAATGAGATGATTTTCATGAAGTTTTCACTTCTCAACTCACGGGTAACCGGGCCAAAGATACGCGTACCAATTGGTTGCTTGTTAGCATTAAGCATAACAGCCGCGTTACCGTCAAAACGAATGGTAGAACCATCTGCACGACGAACGCCTTTTCTAGTACGCACCACCACTGCATTCAGTACGTCACCTTTTTTAACTTTACCGCGAGGAATTGCTTCCTTAACAGTAACTTTGATGATGTCACCGATACCTGCATAACGGCGATGCGAGCCACCAAGAACCTTAATACACTGAACCCTGCGAGCGCCGCTGTTGTCTGCAACGTCCAGGTTAGTTTGCATTTGGATCATGTTAGTGCTCCGCTCTTAAAATTAAGACTCTCCCGAGTCGTTAGTGCTGCTAAAAACAACTGGATGTCGTTGCTTTTATGTACATACCCCCATAAAAAGGGCGCGAAATAATAACAGAAAACATTTGGAAGTGATAGCGGTAAATTGAATTATTTTTAAACTATGTGAGCAATAAAAAAGCCCCGACTAAAAGTCGGGGCTGATAACCACGTCATAGGTTATCAAGCAGGATCTTTTAGGCGATTTTCATTACTTACAAGCTGCTTACTCAAGTGCCTGTAAAGGCACTCTTTCAACCGGCTTACACCAACAGGTTTTGATATGAAGTCATCCATGCCGGATTTCAAGCATTTTTCTTTGTCGCCGGTTAACGCATTTGCGGTTAATGCAATTATTGGGATGTCCCGTGCCTTGTCTCCCATTGACCTAATTAGCTTCGTCGCCTCTAATCCATCCATTACAGGCATATGGCAGTCCATCAAAATGATTGTGTAGGGTGACTTTCCTTTTAATGCGTCTTTAACTTTTTCTACTGCCTCTTCACCGTTTTCTGCTAAATCGGCGGTAATGCCTATCTCTTTTAGTTGCTCTTTAATGACAAGCTGATTTATTTCATTGTCTTCAACTATTAGTGCTTTAAACGCGCTCAGTTCCTGTTTAGAAGGGATATAAACAGCATTATGGCCACATGCTTTTTCGGCTACGGTGCCTGCGTTAGCATCGTCTAGCATGAGGGTTACGATAAATCGCGCCCCCACGCCTAAATCGCTGCACACCTCAATTTTACCACCGTAATGCTTCACGATTTGACTGACTATAGACAACCCTAAGCCTGTCCCACCATATCTTCGCTGCGTCGAGTTTTCTGCTTGAACGAACGGCGAGAAAATGAGCTTTTGCTGTTGCTCGCTAATTCCGATCCCTGAATCAGTCACGATTAGTTTTACTCTGAACCGCCCTTTTCCATATCGGGTGCTTTTAGTTTCAACCGTTACCTTCCCCACTTTTGTGAATTTAATGGCGTTATTCAATAGGTTAATCAGAATTTGCCCAATTCTTAGTTTGTCAGCTATGAAGGTTTTTCCCTCAACCCCCTTTGTGCTTACTGAAAGTTCAATACCTTTCTCGTGAGCTAGCCGCGTGAACATCGGCACTTGCTCTTCTATGGTGTCGGCAAGGTTAGTGGGCGATTCTTCAAACGACATGTTGCCAGAGTCGATTTTAGAAAAATCCAATATATCATTCACGATGTTGAGTAATGAATCTGCACTTTTCATAGCAATTGTGGCATGTTCTAGCTGGGTAGAATTTAGCGAGGAACTAATAAGTGCCTCAAGCATGCCCTGAACCCCATGAATTGGTGTTCTTATTTCATGGCTCATATTCGCAAGGAACTCACTTCGCGCTTTCAAGGCGCTTTCTGCCATATCCGTTTTTTGCTGCAGCATTGCCTTGTCCATGTGAAGCTGCGTAATATCAACTGTAGCACCAATTACCTTAACGCAACGGTCATTCTCCATGACCGGATGAGCGCGACTTTGTAACCAACGGGTTTCTCCCGCATCGGTGCGAACTTCAAGTTCATAGGAAAAGTCTTCGCCGGTTTTTATCATCTGATTGAACTGGGCGACATATTTATTCCGCTGGTCTTCATCAACCACGAATTTGATCACGTCTTCTGGCTTTACTACTTTTTCACCATGCACATGCAGCATTCGCTTCAGTGCACCAGACCAAATCAATGCTCCGGTATCAATATTTAATTCCCATGTACCTACACCGGCTAGGTTAGTCACTTGGTGTAATAACGAGTTTCTCTCTTCTAATATCGCTTTTTGCGCATTGAGATTACTTATCGCTTGTTGACGCTCTAATTCGTTGCCTATCCACGAAGCAAGCAAAAGTAAATAGTCCATCTCTAATGGCGTAAAGGGTGTGTCCCGTGGACCGAGAGATGAGAAGTTTACTGTACCGAAAAATTCACCATGTACTCGCACTGGTGAAGCGAGATAACTCTTTAATGTGTATTTTTCAAAACACGGATGCGAGGCACCTGGCGCAGTATCTATATTGTGATAAGCGACAACAGCATCGCTGTTCACCACGTCTGCACAGTAAGTGTCTGGTAATGCGAAGGTCGTATTTAATGGTATGTCGTTGTCGGGCGTAATAACGCTAAGCACACGGTAATTATCGCCTTGAATGTTACTTACAATCCCTGTTTCCAACCCGAGTATTTCCGTACCTATGCTTAGCAAGCTCTCGAGCTTTTTATCAAATGAAAGTGCTTTGTCATTTGATATGGTTTGTAGATCTTTAATGATACTCATGAGGATTTTCGCCCTCCCGGACAGCAAGTAAAAAGGCCAACGTTTTTAGCGTTGACCTTTTAAACTTACGTGAAATACACGCAGATGAAAGTTTTCACCCTTATCAATTAGTATAATAAATGTACTAACCGATTAATAAAGCACGTTAATTTCATATCCCGTTGGTGTATCCGCTGGCTCAACAGTAACTATGTAGTTTTCTTCCTCTGTAAAGCCAAACAGAGCGGTTCTATCAAGCAGCACCTGCTCCTCGTTATCATCTTCGTATACGGCAATCACTTCATAGTAGTCTGACGGCAGCACTTCACTGGTACTTTCAGCAAATTCAAGATTCTGTATATCGTACTCAGCAGTATCAATGGTTTCGTCATTTCTTACCAAGTAGAAGTCTACGTCATCAAAGTCGCTAACTAAGTTGATGAAGTTTACTGTCTTATCGTAGGCCTGAGGCAAACCACTTTCTACAAAGGTTGCTGCGCCTAATTTATTGTTGGTGTTGTAGATAAGAATAGCCTTACTCTCACCCTGATTAAGCGTAATTAGCTTGTTGCTCAGTGACGTCACTGTACCTGATGGGTCGGTTACGGTAACGCGATAATCGCCATAGCGGATAGTACTAAACTCAGACAACTCCCCCGCCGCGAGTGTAAAACTGACGTCCTCTTCATCAGTGTTTCCACCAAAGGTAACCTGAAGCTCTGCATCTAGATTCGTAGAATTGTAAATACGATACTGTGAATCTGCTTCTACATCTGTAAGCGCCGTTACTGATGAAGAGTTAAGAATAGTGTCTACAACTAGCCCTTCTTGAATGGCGCCACTGACATCGCGCAGTGTCATTAGATACTCAGTTTCGTATACAAAATCGATGGTTTGTGATTCAAAGACAACATCGTCACTTCCTGGTTCGGTCAAATAAATAGTGTACTCGCCCTCATCAAAGTATTCACTGTCATCATCTGCATCCCAGAAGTCAAATTCAATCATGTCGCCCGTTGTAACCGTGCCAAGGAAGTTGGCTGCTTCAAACGGGTCGCCAGACTCACTCATGTAGAAATCATAAGAAGATTCATCTACTGCTACCGACAAAGCGAATAGGCGGAAGTGATCTTCCAATGTTTCGCGCTTATAGGAATAGGTGGTAAAAACGGGGTTACTAAAGTCACCACTCATAACAACAATGGTCTTATAACCGGTTTTTAAGTTAACGGTAATCTCGTCAATAAATACTTCTTGGTCGTCTGAATCAGTTCGAATGAACTCGAGTTCTAATTCTCCATCATCCATAGAGTACATTGACGTAGTGTCACCAAATTGAGCAGAACCAAAGCTATCGCCATCAACTTCACGCATTTCTACATTAGCACCGTTAGGCGAAGCGTTGTAAAACTGAATGTAAGCATACGAATAATCTGAGCTACTGCTGCCTGAGCCACCACAAGCGGTAAGCCCAAGCAGTGCAATAAGCCCAATTGCCACTGTTTGGAACCATGTTCCACGAAGCAAAGATTGAGAGGTCAATTGCATAAATTGAATGTCCTTTGAAGTTGTTCTTGGTTGGATAAAGCCTGCGTAAAAGCAAATAGGCACATGTAGAGAGTGCTGATCTTGGCACGCACAATACAGCGATATGGCTATGTGAATAGGGCTTAGTTCGCAGCTTTACGTCAACTTTGCAAAGCTGACCTTTCTTTATGGAAACTTGACATTCAAGCTTCTAAAAATGCTGGTAAAAGGCATAGATGTGCGAATAAACGTAAGCAAACCGCGCACAAAACTGAAACAAAAAAAAGCCTGCATAAGCAGGCTTTAACTGTGTCTTAGGGAGACGGGATTACTTACTCATATGAGTATGATAGTGTCACACCGCTGTATGACGAATAAGCGCGAATACCAATGTGCCATGTGCCTGACGCTGGCGCGTCGAATGTACATACTTCGCTGTTGCCATTTTGATAAGGACGACAATCATAGCTATTCGTTTCTGGCTGTGAGCCAAACTTCACGTATAGATCAGCATCGCCTGAACCACCAGAGGTACGAATAGTCATCTGCGTTACACCTTCAGGAATCGTCCAAGTGTAGCGGTCCCAGTTTCTGCGCGTACCTGAAAGGCCGGATAGCTGACCTGATACTGGTTCTACGCCAGGCTCAGAGCCGCCACCGCCACCAGTACCGCCACCGGCACAACCGTTGGTGTTAAGGTAGTTGTAGGCATCAGCAAGCTGCATTAAGCCATAACCGTAGAAGTTATCACGACCCGCACTGCCTTTATCTTCTGCCGTTGCATTAAGTGCACTACGAATTTGGTTGTTTGAACACTGCGGGAAGTAACTCCACACTAGTGCTGCACCACCAGCTACGTGTGGCGTCGCCATAGATGTACCGCTGAGTGAAGCGTAGGTATTTGTTGGATAGGTAGACTGAACTGCACTGCCTGGCGCGGCAATTTCAACCTGATCGTTATATTGGCTGTAGCTTGCACGATTTTCGTTTGAGTCTACTGCCGCAACTGACATTACTGCATCATATGAAGCAGGGTAAGACTTCGCACTGTTACCATCGTTACCTGCCGCCGCAACTAACAACATGCCTGCATCTGTGAAGCTCTGCATTGCATTTCGCTCGGTAGTTGACGAACTGCCGCCACCTAAGCTCATGTTAACAACGTTCGAGCCGGCATCCTGACATTGGGTGATAGCATCGATAAGGTCAGATGCGTAAGTCCATTGGCCATTGTCGTTAAAGATTTTAACGATATGCATATCCACGCCAGGATACACACCAACTACACCTTCGTTATTATCGTATGCTGCAATGGTGCCCGCTACGTGGGTACCGTGACCGTTACCATCGTTATACCAGTTACCTACAGCACTATTGTTTGCCTGACCTGTAACGCCATCGTTTGTTCCAGGCAAATCTGGGTGACCCAGGTTGTAACCTGTATCGATGATACATACTTTGCGAGCCGTAGTATCTGACTGTGCAAATTGATTAGCCTGAACCATGGTGTAGCCGTAAGGCGTGGTCTGCGCCATAGGCTTACGACGAACGTCCACTTCAATACTTTCTACGTTTGGATTTTTACGAAGCTTGTTCAGCGCTGACTTACTCATCGTAGCCGCTACCATTTTATGCTTCTTAAGCTCTTTCTTAATTGCACCACCTGCTTTTCTTACTTCTGATTTAGCAGACGCGATATCGAAAGGCTTTTTACCTTTTACTTTGGCACTTGAGATTTGACCTTTACCTTTTAATGCACTCACTTCAACCGTTTCACTGGTCATCTCATCTTTGAACTTGATGATGTAACGCTCTTGGTCAGTGGTGACAAGACGATCGACAGTCAATCGCTTACCTAGTGCTTGTTTTAGGGTTTGAGGCTTTTCTTTAACTTTTACCAGACCTTCGCCTGCTGCCATTGCAGAATTACCCATTAAGCCAAGTGATACAGCTAGAGCAGCTGCTGTTAGACATGTGTGTTTCTTATTTAATTTTGAGTTCAAAATTTATTTCCTGTTTTATCTGTCTTATTAACTTCAACACTGTTTTATTCCGTGCTTTGGAAGCTATTTGTTATTAAATGACATACAGGTATAACCATTACCTCATACGAAAAGCTCATCCATGACAACCGACGCAACTGCGTTGCAACGACCTACCCGTTTGTCAGGTATGCAAATAAACGGTATTACCAATTATTTACAGAGCTCATATTAGGCGGCGAATCACGCTGTTGAGTATGTTGCCTTAACCCTGGTGAGCATTTTTAATACCTTTAAAAATGCACAAAAAAACAACACAACTTATGAAGAGCGCGCCAAATGTGTATTACGAGCAGATTCATGGTAGGAATAAAAAACTATAATTAACATTAATTTCACAAATTCAAATGTAACAAAATATTAAACTCTTTATAAGTTTTACTTAAATATAAAAAAAGCGTGTACCCAAAGGTACACGCTTTTTTAAAAACCAATTGAAAACTCATTAGAGGCTCAATTCTAGCAACTTTGTCTCATAAACTGCGCTGTCTTACGATCTCGTATAAGCACACGCCGGTTGCTACCGACACGTTTAAACTTGTCACACTGCCAGCCATAGGAAGCTTCACTAACTCATCGCACGTTTCTTTGGTAAGCCTACGCATACCCTTACCTTCAGCCCCCATTACTAATGCAGTTGGGCCTTTCAGGTCTACATCATAAAGGGTTTTATCGGTTTCACCGGCTGTACCAACAATCCAAAGGCCTTTATCTTGAAGGTGCTTCAAGGTTCTGGCCAGGTTTGTGATTTGAATAAGTGGAACCACTTCAGCTGCACCACAGGCCACCTTTCTTACTGTGCCGTTTAAGCTTGCTGATTTATCTTTCGGTACTACTACCGCGTGCACCCCTGCTCCATCTGCAGTACGCAGGCACGCACCTAGATTATGCGGGTCGGTAACACCGTCTAGTACCAAAATTAAAGGCTGCGCTTCGCTTTCTAAAATTTTGTCTAAGTCAGCTTCATCTAGCACGCGGGCTGGTTTTGCTCTTGCTACCACGCCTTGGTGTTGCTCACCGCTTACTTTGTCATCTAGCGCTTTGCGCTGACAAAACTGAACGGAAATACCAAAACGACGGGCTTGGTTAACAATGCTGGTTAGGCGCTCGTCATTGCGACCTTTCAACACCAACACTTCCATTACACGCTCGGGCTCTTTTTCAAGTACCGACTGCATGGCATGTAAACCGTATAACCATTCTTGCTGCGCCATTTAACGCTTACCTCTTTTATTCAATGACAGTGTTTTGCCGCTACTACCGCCTTTGGCGATGCCGCGACTTGACGATTTTCCACCGCTACGACTAGACGAGCTTGAGCCGCCTTTGCCTTTGTTCCCCTTTTTATCAGAACGCGAGCCTTTGTCAGAGCGTGATTTGTTATCAAAACGAGTAGGTTTATCTGAAGCCTTTTTCGCAGACCTCACTTTTACCTTCTTACCCTTAGTGCCGCGCAGCATAGACTTATCGAGTAATAAATCAATCTTTCTTTCATCAAGGTTGACCGCTGCTACGGTTACTTCAACCGTATCACCCAATCTGAACTGGCGATGGCCCGACTCACCAACCAGCGCTTGTTTTACATCGTCATAGTGATAATAGTCATCATCTAGCGATGTAATGTGTACTAGGCCGTCGATGTGATATTCGGTAAGGCGTATAAATAAACCAAAGTTAGTGACCGAGCTCACCACACCTTCAAAGGTGTCGCCGACGTGGTCGAGCATAAACTCGCACTTAAGCCAGTCAGCCACGTCACGGGTGGCATCATCGGCGCGGCGCTCTGTCATTGAACACTGCTCGCCTAACTGTTCAATTTCTTCAACAGTATAATTTTTCGCGCCACTGACTGCTTTTTTGCCCTGCTGTTTAGCAATAATGCCTTTTAGCGCACGGTGCACGACCAAGTCTGGGTAGCGACGGATAGGTGACGTGAAGTGCGCGTAAGCTTCTAGCGCCAACCCAAAGTGACCTACGTTGTCACCGTCGTAAACCGCTTGCTTCATTGAGCGCAGCAGCATGGTTTGAATTAGTTCTTCGTCCACTCGACCGCGGGTTTTAAGCACCACATCGGTGAATGCGGCAGGCTCCGCGTCTTCAACTATGCGATGAGGAATACCGATTTCACTTAAGTAACTGGTAAATGCGGTAAGCCTGTCGGCGTCTGGTTTGTCGTGCACACGGTATAGCGCTGGCGCCTCATGCTTTTCAAGCATAAGAGCCGCACTTACGTTTGCCATGATCATGCACTCTTCAATAAGCTTATGCGCATCGTTACGCACCAGCGGCACAATATTTTCAATCTTGCGCTGGGCGTTGAATACAAACTTCACTTCTTGGGTTTCAAATTCAATCGCTCCACGCTTAGCACGGGCTTTTTTGAGCGCGCGGTACAAGTCGTGAAGATTGCGCAAATGAGGTACATGAGGCTCGTAACGCTGATGAAGTTCTTTGTCGCCCTGAAGAATATTCCACACTTTAGTGTAGGTTAAACGGGCGTGTGAGTTCATGACCGCTTCGTAAAACTGGAATTCTTCTAGTTTGCCATTTGCACTGATGGTCATTTCACACACCATACATAGGCGGTCGACTTCAGGGTTTAATGAACACAAGCCGTTTGACAGCACTTCCGGTAGCATAGGAATTACTTGGTCAGGGAAGTAAACCGAATTACCGCGCTGCTGCGCTTCATCATCAAGGGCTGAGCCTGTTCTTACATAATGACTTACATCGGCAATGGCTACCCACAGCTGCCAGCCGCCATCGTCTAGCGGTTCACAATATACTGCGTCATCGAAGTCGCGGGCGTCTTCACCGTCAATGGTGACCAGCGGAAGCTGGCGTAAATCGATGCGACCTTCTTTGGCTTCATCGGGCACCTGATCGGTAAGCTTTTCCACTTGCTTGGTTACGCCTTTAGGCCACTGGTGCGGAATATCAAACGTACGAAGTGCCATTTCTATTTCCATACCTGGCGCCATATGTTCACCAAGTACTTCAACAATTTTGCCCACCGGACTCATTTTACGGCGTGGACGCTGGGTAAGCTCTACCACAACCACCTGCCCCATTCGAGCACCGTGTGTGCTCTCTGGTGGAATAACAATTTCGTGCTGCAACCGGCTGTCATCTGGCACAACCATGCCAAAACCTTGTTCAACAAAGTAGCGGCCAACAATTGGCTCGCTGCGTGGCTCAATGACTTGCGTAACAAACGCTTCTTTTCTTCCGCGGCGATCGGTTCCGCTAATGCGCGCTTCTACCACATCGTCGTGAAGGAACAGGTTCATCTGCCCAGCACTGATAAATAAATCACCGCTTTTATCTTCAGGACGCAAAAAGCCGTAGCCATCACGGTGACCAATAATTCTGCCTTTAATGAGTTCATCACGGTTTTGGAGAATGTATTTTTTCTGCTTGGTAAATTGCACCTGACCTTCGCGCTCCATGGCACGTAGTCGGCGCTGAATTCCAATTCGCGCATCTTCGTCGAAGGCGTTCACCAAGTTACAGATATCAAGAAACGACAACGGCTTGTCGTGCTCTTTTAATAAACTCATTAAATATTCGCGGCTGGCTACCGGATTTTCGTACTTTTCTTTCTCGCGCTGATAATGCGGATCATCACTCATGTATTTTAAATTTACCTTTCGTATTTTGTTCAACGTGTTTTCGTTTGTGGCTTAGTTCTTCAAAGCCCTGTAGAAAACATAAATATGATTGTTTAGACACATAAACCATTTTTGGTTCATGTGGTTATTTGCTGCACAGTATAACAGTATTTGCAGTAAAACATTGACTGTTATTATGGATTCTCAGCCTGACATCTCTATGTCACAAACACTCAGTATAAAAATGGGTTTTCGTTTTTGTTGCATGAGCGTTCAACAAAACAATGACATCACCGGATACCTTACAAACCTTATAAAGAGCAGGCATATGGATAGAAGATCGTTTATAAAGCTGTCGTCACTCGCAGGCGCGAGCGTAGCAGTGTCTACAGGGCTAGCAGGCTGTACCGTTAGCACTTCAGCAAACAGCCAACCACAAACCAACGCAACCTTTACCCATGGTGTGGCGAGTGGAGACCCATTAAAAGACGCCGTGATTATTTGGACGCGCGCCGTGCCAGACTCTGGTGCAGGCCCAGGCTCGGACTCAAACTCAGGTTTAGCTAAGGCCGATATTTTATGGGAAATGGCAAGCGATGCGGATTTTGCCAATGTAATAAGTAGCGGTATTGTTGAAGCCAAAGCAATCCATGATTTTACCGTAAAAGTTGACGTAGCAGGTCTTAGTCCAGCTCGTCGTTATTTTTACCGCTTCAAAAGCGCTAATAATACGAGTCCTGTGGGAGAAACCCGTACGCTACCTGAAGTCGAAGTGTCTAATGTCACGTTCGGCATATTTTCTTGTTCCAACTACCCCGCTGGCTTTTTCACGCCATACATGGAAGCAGCGAAAGACGACAACATCGACTATGTATTGCACCTTGGTGACTACATTTATGAGTACGATGGTGAAGGTTACGCAACTGAGCACGCCAAGGAAATTGGCAGAACCTATGCGCCAGATAACGACACCGAGCTTTACACTCTCACTGACTATCGTAACCGCTATGCGCTGTATCGTACGGATGAAGGCTTGCTGTCGTTACATCAAAATAAGCCGTTTATTGTTGTGTGGGATGATCATGAAATTACTAACGACACCTATAAAGACGGTGCTGAGAATCACCAAGCGGATGAAGGAGATTTTTATGCCCGTCGTGCAGCGGCAGTTCAAGCTTATTATGAATGGCTACCCATTCGCCCACCTTTTGGCACCGAGCGCTTAGAAATTTATCGTCAGTTTACTTTTGGTAAACTTCTTGACTTATACATGCTCGACACCCGCGTTCTTGCCCGCGACAAACAGCTTGAATACGCCAACTATCGCGATGCTGAAACTAATGCGTTTGACCAAGCACGCTTTATGAAAGACATCGGCAACCCGAACCGCGGTTTACTCGGTGAAACCCAACGCAACTGGCTACATTCGTCTATGCAGCAAAGCCAGGCTAAATGGCAGGTGTTAGGGCAACAGCTATTAATAGGCCGCATGCTTTTCCCTGTATCTATTTTTAATGGCGTTGAACGCAAAGCAATACCTGCCCATGTAAACAAACTTGCGAATATTAAACGCAAACAAATGCAAGGTGGCGCACTTAGTGAACAAGAACTAGCGCTTATTAATACGGTAATGCCTTACAACTTAGACGCATGGGACGGCTACCCTATTGAACGGGAACAGGTGCTGATGCAGCTTAAGTCCATCGGCAAGCCAGTTATTGCCCTTGCAGGTGATACACATAACGCTTGGCACAATATATTAACCCTTAATGATGGTACAGAGGTAGGGGTTGAACTTGCCACACCAGGCGTGACGTCACCCGGTATGGAACATTACCTAAGCATGGGGGATGAAAAAGCTAAAACCCTTGCAGACGACCTACCGCTTCTTATAGAAGACTTGCAGTACTGTAATCTTCACCAGCGCGGGTTCATGACTTTAACCGTCAGCGAAGACAGCGCAATAGCCACTTGGCACTATGTGGATGCAATTTTAACCAAGGCAGGCAAAGTGGTTAATACGCATAGCTATGAGATAAACGCTTGATAAAGGCTATATATTAAGACGGAATAAGCCGCATGCTTGCGGCTTTACTTTATGAAGTCATTTTTTAATTAAATAAGTAAACGCGCTTAATTGAATGCAGCGCGTTTACTCCTTGCCAACCTTAAAACTCGTAATAAACACGCACACCAGCAATGCGTGGCATCCCGCGTACGAAGGTAGGTATACCCAATCCACCGCCCGTATTACCAGCATCAATCAAGAATTCTTTATCAAACAGGTTGTTCACGTAAAGCTCATAGGCAAACTTGCTGTTGTCTTGAAGCAGCTTCACCGATACATCAGTCAGTGAGTAAGTATCTTGAGAAAGACCAGGGTAATTGCTGCTTTCAAAAAACACTTCTGACTGGAAACTGGTAAGCCAGTTAACATCAATGTCAAAACTGTCCATATTGAATACTTTGTTGATGTTTATCGCGCCGCTAACTTCTGGCGCTAAGCGGAACTTATTACCACCGTATTGGAACTCAGATCCATCAGCAGTATTGTCTGCAAATTCAGCGTCAAGGAAACCAAGGCTTGCTGTTAGCGTCAGCGTCTCGCTGTAGTTATAGGTCGCCATGCCTTCAATACCCGACATGGTCGAGTCGCCTACCGTTACAGTAATAGACTGTAAGGTTTCTGCGTCGGTAAAGCTTTGCTGATAATCGCTGTATTCGTAGGTGAAAATGGCACCTGAGAACAGGAAGTTCGCGCTTTGGTATTTAATACCTAAATCGTAACTGTCTACTATTTCAGGTTTAGTCACATTAACGCCACCTGCGTTAGCATCTACCACCGGTGAACGTCGTCCCCTGGCGTAGTTCGCGTATACGTTCCAGTTGTTATTAACATCATAGCTTACGGCAAAGCGCGGCAGGGTATCGTCAAAATCGCGCTCGGCATCGAACGTAAATGCACCATCTGCAGTAGTATAAGTATTACGGGTATAACGTGTTTCGTCGATATAGCGCACGCCAGCAGTAATGTTGATGTCGTCGGTAACAAAATACGACACCTCAGCAACATAAGACGCTATATCAAGTTCAGCTTCAAATATAAACGGCCCTTGTATCATAATAGGCGGCAGTGCAGGGTTAGAAATAGGAGAGCCATCTTCATTAAACAGTTGCGACACTAACATCGCACGCAGTGCTTCTATTTCTTCTAACGATGCGTCAGTAGCGATATTCTGATTTAGCGGAATATTTGAGGTGGCCTCAAGCTGTGCTTTAACCGCATCAAAGGTACCACGTACAAATGGGTCGACCATTACATAATAGGGCAAAATAGAATCGTCTTGAGTAATAGACGCACCTACAAACGCGGCCAATTTATCACCCGAGTCATACACTAAACGCATTGACGCACCTTTAAGCGTAGCGTCGTTATCGAAATAGGCATCTTGAATACGCAAAGCAGAACCGTCGGCGTCAAATCCTTCGCTCACCTCTACATCTTTATAGTATGCGTCGGCATGCAGACTGAGCATTTGGTTGAAATCGTAGTTTACGGTTAAGTCATAAGCTTGAAGCGTTCGTTCAATGCCGAGTTCACTGCCTAAACTAAATTCGGCATCAGTAAAAGGGCTAGTATCTCCGCCATTGGGGGCGATAGAGCCTGATTTGAAGGCAATGCCCGGCTGGTCGTTATACTCCATGGCTGCGCGCGCAATGATTTCAAGCTGATCGTAATTCGCTCGCCATGTTGCACGTAGTGCTTGTACTGAAACACCCTGAAGATCTTCGCTGTTGCACGGCACTTCTTCACCAAGATGGTTGTACATATTTGCATTACCGTAATAAGAGTCAGCGCTACAGGCATTGTTTTCTACAATGCCGTCCATTTCGCGATAAAGACCTGCTATACGAAAACTGTGGTTGTCGTTAATAGGCTGGTTATACATGAATTCAAGTTCTTGCCCTTGCTCTGAGTTATAGCCAACCTGTACCTTGCCTTCTTGTTCGAAGGTGGGAAGATTAGAATGAATACTTACCGCACCATTGGCTGCCGCCACACCAAACAAGGTTGGCTGGGGGCCTTTTAAAACCTCTACCCGCGCAATATCAAAAAGCGCGACGCTGGCTACCGTCTTTTTACTGATATCAAAGCCATCTTGATATACAGAGATGCGAGGCGTTGCCGACACCGAAGATACGTCGTCGGTCACGCCCCGAATATTAAAAGACGGTAAGCTTACGGCCTGCTCTTGAATTTGAACGTTAGGTAAAATTCGAGAAAGCTCATCAAGTTCCATGATATTGGTGCGCTCTAAGAACTCGCTACCTATTACATCCATAGTAACAGGCACATCCATAACGGACTGCTCACGCATTTGTGCGGTTACCGTAATCTCTTCTATATAGTTATGTTCGTTTTCTGTGTCGGGCGCTACTTCTTGTGCAATTGCGGCGCTTGATAGCGCAAATGCAATTGTTGTGGCAAGCAGAGAGCGTGGATAAACCGTTCGTGGGTACAGAGGACGCATCAAATCATTCCTTTTGTGTGCTTATTGGGTGTTTTATGTATTTTTTAAACATTTCGCCGATAGATTGGCGACATTGCCTAGTGTTTAGAAATATCAAAGCCCAAAAATGTAGAATGCTTTTGAGACGGTTCGATGAACTATCCGTGACATGTCGGAGGCAATTTTGTGACAAGTATTCTGTGCCCCGTTATAAAACCAAACAGAACTCAATTCTGTACAACAAAGTAGCGCAACCTCTATGCACAAAAGAACAATGTCAGTACAATATTTAAGTAGGATAGAAAGAACTTTTAAATAAAAAGCGAAACGGAGACTGCAATGAAAAAACTAATGATGGCTACTGCTATTGGCGCCGCGACCTTATTAAGCGCATGTAGTGCAGAGCACGGCACCACTCAGTGTACTACTGCGCCGGAAGCTGAATGGCAAAACCAAGATGCGTTTCAGGCTCAGCTGTTAGCGCAAGGCTACAAAATCAACGAATTTAAAGTGACAGGCGGTAACTGCTACGAAATCTACGGCTTCGATAAAGAAGAGAACAAAGTAGAGATTTACTTTAACCCTGTTGATGGCAGCATAGTTAAAAAAGAAATGCACTAAATTCTGTTTAGCAAACGGTTCATCGAACGCTTGCTTTAAAACTTGATAAAAACGCTGCAAACTATTGCAGCGTTTTTGTTTTACCCTGAGAAAGTCACGTAATGCACAAAGCTAAAGACACGGGTTCAGATATTTATGTTTGGGATTGGGTAGTGCGCGTATGCCACTGGGGCATTGTTGCAAGTTTTATCACCAACTACTTTATTGTAGAGCCAGGCCGGCTTTTTCATGAAATAGCGGGCTATGTGGGCGTAGCGCTTATATCTATACGCGTTGCTTGGGGCTTACGTTCAGCTAATCCCAACAAGAAGGGCTCCACAGCTTACGCTAGCTTCTCCACTATTTCGCTAAGCAAGCAGGCCTTTAGAGAACATCTTCAGCACTTAAAGCATAAACAAATCCCACGTACTCATGGCCACAATCCTTTTGGCTGGCTTATGGTGATGGCAGTTATTGCCCTTTTGCTTGGGTTAGGTATTACCGGTTTTATGATGGAAGAAATAGACGCACTGTTTGGGAATAGCACGCTGGAATGGATACACAGTATTATGGCTGATGTATTGTACGGCTGTGTGTTGGTGCATATTGCTGCCGTGTTTGCTGTACAACGTATGGGTAATATTCAGTTAGTTCGCCCTATGCTTACTGGCTGGCGTAAGCGTTAAGCCTACGTAAAGACATAGATGTGCTACGGACATAAATACGCTTTTGCAGAAGCTGGCTTGTTGTGTTTGCCAGCCTTTCTGCCCTTAGGATTTTAGTTGCCTGCAGGTGTTCGTTATCACCTCGCCGCTTGTGGCTTTTAACTATCCAAAGGCCGCTTTGCCTCTCGCACGGCTTTCGGGTGCATTAATTTTTCTAAGCGAGCGAGGTAAGACGCAATTTGCTGATGCTGCTTTTTATCGTTGGTCACCGAGTTATAAAGCCAGTGGTACGCGTCTTCATAATCGTAAGGACTGCCATAACCGTCCAAAAACAACTCAACCAAGTGAATTTGCGCTTTTAGGTTTTTAAGCGCAGCGGCTTCACGTAAATACACTACGGCGCGAGATTTATCCTGCTGCACAAGCGTGCCCTTTGCATAGTAACGCCCCAATTGCTCTAGTGCTGCTGGCAAACCTTGATTCGCGGCATCTTCCATATAACCAATACCACGGGCAGGTTCAGCGTCTACGCACACGCCCCACGCCAGCATATCTCCCCATAAAAACTGGTAGGCCGGTACTTTCAACACGTTTGCACGCGCTTCAATGTCTTGTACTAATTGGCATCGATCAGCCACTACTTTGTCTAAATGCGTATTAGCATTAATCATATCGATTAAGGCATCTTGGCTGTAAAGCTGAACTGCGCGAAGCTCTTCAATCGTTTCCCCTTCAAGAGCATGAGCGCAAAAACCCGTGACAGTCGCGCAGATAAATAAGGCTGTGTGTAGAATACGTTTCATAGCAAAAGAGTATGTGTTGATTACAATGTCTTAGTTAAGGTATCGACTAATTATAGATTATCTTAACCAAGACATGCTTTTCTTTACGAATGGACACATGAGCGTCTGCGGCCAGCTAATATCTGCTTTCAACTTTATGCTGACCACCTGCATTTAACCGTACGCCAGCATCTTGCTTTTAGTGGCTACTTTTTCGTGGGCACATGGCCGATTGGATATGGCGGGCGTGATCGGCTAGGTCAATACCTAAATCAGTTAGGTAACCACCGTCTGGCTGGGTGATTAGGCCTTTGGAGTATAGCCTGGATGCTGCGTTCACCATGCTTTGGCTGGCATCGTGATGAATTTTTAAACCTTGAAGTAGGCTGTCTGTTGGAAACTTCAGTAACAAATTTAATTCGTCTAACATGTCCTGATCGAATGAACTCATGTAACCACCTTAGGCAAAAGGGTTAGTAGGGATTTAGCACGCTGGCCACTGTAAAACACCTCAGCAAAGCACTATGGTAACAACCTATACCGAAGCGCACACACCAAAGCACTATTAGCCCTAGATTTGTTAATATTTTTAACGCTTTCTTATATCACACCCAAATGGCACCTCTGTAAAGCGTAATTTATCTGTAAAACGTTTAATCGTGTAAACACAGCGCTTACTGATCGGACTTTGGCGCTAAATAGTATATTCTTGCCATAAATTGAGTTTGTGGATGCACCTGCACTAATGAAGTACAAAGATTTACGCGACTTTATTCGCCAGCTAGAAGCTAAAGGTGAATTGGTACGCATTACCCAGCCCATTGATACCGACCTTGAAATGACAGAAATTGCCGACAGGACGTTGCGTGCCGGCGGCCCTGCACTGTTATTTGAAAACCCTAAAACTCACGACATGCCCGTATTGGCAAATTTGTTTGGTACACCAGAGCGCGTAGCTATGGGCATGGGTCAAGAGTCTGTTGAAGCACTGCGTGAAGTAGGCAAGCTACTGGCTTATTTGAAAGAGCCAGAGCCGCCTAAAGGGCTGAAAGATCTTTGGGAGAAGCTGCCAGTATTTAAGCAGGTGCTTAATATGCCTGCCAAAGTCCTTAAAAAAGCCCCTTGTCAGGAAGTGGTGCTTACCGGTGACGACGTAGATTTATCAAAAATTCCGGTACAGCGCTGCTGGCCGGGTGACGCTGCACCTTTGGTAACATGGGGGTTAAGTGTTACCAAAGGGCCGCATAAAAAGCGTCAGAATCTGGGCATTTACCGTCAGCAGGTTATCGGCAAAAACAAACTTATAATGCGCTGGTTATCACACCGTGGTGGCGCCCTTGATTTTCGTGAGTGGTGTCAAACACACCCAGGCGAACCCTACCCGGTATCTGTGGCACTTGGCGCAGACCCCGCTACTATATTAGGTGCGGTTACTCCTGTTCCAGATACCCTTTCTGAATATGCTTTTGCGGGCTTACTGCGTGGCGACAAAACTGAAGTAGTTAAGTCTATTAGTAACGACTTACAGGTACCTGCCAGTGCCGAGATTGTACTTGAGGGCTATATTGCTCAGGATGAAACTGCGCCTGAGGGCCCTTATGGAGATCACACCGGTTACTACAATGAAGTCGACGACTTCCCTGTATTTACCGTTACTCATATTACCCACCGTAAAGATCCTATCTATCATTCGACCTATACAGGCCGTCCACCAGATGAGCCTGCTATTTTAGGTGTTGCGCTAAACGAAGTGTTTGTGCCTATTTTGCAAAAGCAGTTCCCTGAAATTGTCGACTTCTACTTACCGCCTGAAGGGTGCTCTTATCGCATGGCTGTGGTGACGATGAAGAAACAATACCCTGGCCATGCGAAACGGGTGATGATGGGTGTGTGGTCGTTCTTGCGCCAGTTCATGTACACCAAATTTGTGATAGTGTGCGATGACGACGTCAACGCGCGTGACTGGAACGATGTTATTTGGGCCATCACTACCCGTATGGACCCAGCCCGCGACACGGTAATGATAGAAAATACGCCTATCGACTACTTGGATTTTGCATCACCGGTTTCAGGGCTAGGCTCTAAAATGGGCATGGATGCAACAAACAAGATGCCGGGCGAAACCGACCGAGAATGGGGCGTACCTATTGTGATGGACGAAGACGTTAAAAAACGCGTTGATGATATTTGGGACAGTCTTGGTATTATGTAGCGACTATTTTTAGCGCTATTTATTTTGTATTGAAGCATGCGCTTTTTTTTAAGCGCATGAAAAGGCGACACGCTAAGCAAGAAGGTTAGAAGAGAATACATGTCAGAAATTAAGTGTAAGGTTGCAAGCATCACGCCTTTAACCGAAGTGGTTCAAAAAGTTG
Source organism: Alteromonas sp. Cnat2-8 (assembly GCF_022348355.1). NCBI lineage: Bacteria > Pseudomonadati > Pseudomonadota > Gammaproteobacteria > Alteromonadales > Alteromonadaceae > Alteromonas > Alteromonas sp. Cnat2-8. The sequence continues at coordinate 645,690 of NZ_JAKREX010000003.1, read as the reverse complement.
AATTAACGCCAGAAAGCCCTGTTGAGTTTAAGGCGGGTCAGTACGCCATGGTGGTAATGGGCGAAAAAGATATGCGTCCATTTTCTATTGCCAATGCCGCATTTGATAATAGCCGCATTGAATTACACATTGGCGCAGAGCCTGGCAACAGCTACGCTGGTGAAGTGCTAGAGCGCATGCGTGCGGATGGCGAAATTACCGTAAACGTAGGTAATGGCAATGCCTTTTTGCAAAGTAATGGCCTGCCTATGGTGCTTATTGCTGGTGGTACTGGCTTCTCATATACCTACTCTATTCTGCAAGAGCATCTTAATAGCGGCGACAAGACACCACTTACCCTTTATTGGGGTGGAAAACACGCGGCTGATTTGTACTTAGCTGACAAGCTAACTGAGCTCGCTGAAACTAACGATCACTTCACTTTTGTGCCGGTTGTAGAGTTTGCATGCGACGAATGGAAAGGCAGAACGGGCTGGGTACACCATGCGGTAATGGCAGACCACGCTGACTTTGCCAATATTCAGGTTTACGTTGCAGGTCGTTTTGAAATGGCCAAAGTTGTACGCGATGATTTTACACAACGCGGCTTAAAAGTTGAGAACCTGTTTGGCGACGCGTTTGCGTTTATTTAAGCGCTAGCGTAAACCCATATTCTGAAAGCCGGCGAATGCCGGCTTTTTTGTTTTTTTAAAGTCATTTTTCATTCCCAGCGTCTTACTCCTTTTTTAATCGCGATGCCTTGCGATGACCAACCATTAAACACGTTTACTCTAATTGTAGCTTTGCCACGTATTCGTTATGGTGAAAAAATAAAAACAGGAGATAACAATGATAAAAAACCGACCCGCACTAGCTAGTATAAGTGCAAAAATAAGAACTGAATTAACGAAAGTACTGGCATCAGCTGTATTGGTAAGTAGCACAGTGTCATTCGCCGCTCACGCACAAAGCGAGCAGCAGCAAACACTTTACGATATTGCCAAAAATGTCTCCGCTGAAAACATTGAAAAAGACATTACTACGCTGGTGAACTTTGGTACACGCCATACCCTTTCTGAAACCGAGTCTGATACTCGTGGTATCGGTGCTGCGCGACGTTGGATTAAATCTGAATTTGATAAAATTTCAGCCGAGTGTGGTGGCTGCTTAGAAGTGTACTACCAGTCGGAAGTCATCAGCGGAGAAAAACGTATTCCCGACCCAGTAGAAGTGGTTAGCGTTATCGCGATACAACGCGGTACCACCGATCCAGACCGTTACGTCATCATGTCAGGCGACATCGATTCACGGGTGTCTGATGTAATGGACTTCACCTCTGACTCACCAGGGGCAAACGACAACGCCTCTGGTGTTGCCGGTACCCTTGAAGCTGCGCGAGTACTATCCAAATACAAGTTTAACGGCAGTATCGTGTATGCTGCTTTATCTGGTGAAGAGCAAGGGCTTTTCGGCGGGCGTATTATGGCAAACCAAGCCAAGGAAGACGGCTGGCGAATTAAAGCCGTGCTCAATAATGACATGATAGGCAATATCGAAGGGGTTAACGGTGTGATTAACAACACCACCGCTCGCTTGTTTGCTGAAGGTACACGCGTAACCGAAACGGATAAGGATGCGCGCATGCGACGTTTCACCGGGGGTGAAGTTGACTCACCAAGCCGTAACCTTGCCCGTTACATCGATAAAATTGCCGATCAGTATATTGAGAACCTAGACACGATGGTGATTTATCGTTTGGACCGTTTTGGTCGTGGCGGCCATCATCGCCCGTTCAACGACTTGGGCTACCCGGGTATTCGTATTATGGAAACTAACGAAAACTACACCCGCCAGCATCAAGATCTTCGCGTAGAAGACGGTATTGCCTATGGTGACACCTTGGATGGCGTCGACTTTGATTACGCTGCCAAACTTACTGGCCTTAATGCTGTTTCACTTGCTGCAATGGCGTGGGCACCGAATCCACCTGCAAATGTAGAAATTGCCGGTGCAGTTCAACCTTCAACATTTTTAAAGTGGGATGCCCTAGACGCTGAAGAGAACCCTCAACTTAAAGGGTACAAAGTATACTGGCGTCATACTGATGCTCCGCAATGGGAATACAGTAAATATGTGGGTAACGTCACCGAAGCCATGCTTGAGAACGTTGTTATCGACAACTACTTCTTTGGCGTAGCCAGCGTGAACAAGGACGGTGTTGAAAGCGTTGTCGTTTATCCAGGTCCTGCGGGAAGCTTTGGAGAATAAGCGTTTATGTTGAGCGCCTATATTGAGCGCTTATACGCATCCAATTGCGCCCCCCCCCAATTACGCATGCAATCAAGTTCGTGACGTTAAGCTGGTAGTGAAACCGGCTTATCGTCGCGAATGACTTTACTTAATAAAAGCTAGTATAAACGTGGACACTACACTCAATATATTGATGTCGCTTACATTTTGTTAATTTAAGCCAGTATGTGTTTATTGGAATTAAGCGACTAACTGCATTACAGTGTAGTAAATGTATGACGGCAGTTCGGAGTTCACCTTTGGTAAGATTCAGCGCGTTCTCGCTCTCTATTTTCACTCAACGTCTTTCTTTATTAGGCATAAGCCTAGCCCTTTGTTGTTTAAATGTTTCGCAATTACATGCCGCCCCTACCAAATTAGGTGCAGCTTCCTTCGAGACCTACATTAGCGACGATGGGGAGCCTGCTCGAGTTAACACACTGCTCGAAAAGGTGTTTCAGAAGGCGGAGTTGGATATCCAACTTCAGGTTATGCGACAAGCTTTTTTGGGCAGTTCTGTTCTCACAGGTAGGCTAGACGGTGAATTTGCCTACGTTAATTTGGGCGAGGACAGCAGCAACTATGTTCTATCCGATATCTACTTACCCATTTACCTTTACGCGGTAAGTAAAGAGGCGGACGTTGAGGCAATAAAGCTTTTTCCTCATTTAAAAGACAACCGGGTCGCTATTGAAAATCGCTTTGCGAATACGCCATCATTCAGACTGCTGAAAGATATAAAGTGGTCACGCAACCCCACTACTTTTGATGCATTTCGCCAACTTGCCGACGATAGAGCGCCTTACTTAATTACCACCCAGCTGCTTGCGCGAGAGCTAAACATACTGCTGGCTAACGATAATGAAGAAACCCTGCACTTTTCAGCAAAACCTCTAGCAAAAACCGGATTTCAAATAGCTATCAGCAAAAATGTTGCTAACGCTGAAAGGATTGTTGCGCAATTCAATCAAGCTGTGTCGACAATGCAGAATTCGGGGGAATTGAATCAGCCACTTGAGTTAGCTTGGCTCACCAAAGATGTGAATGGCGATGGCGTTGCCGACTTTATCGGGCACAGCAACATAACTACCACGTCAGACTTGTTAAACACCGCCTATTCCCTTGACGGTAAACCTACATCTGAAGCCAGCGCGTTTTATATTGACGGGGATAGATATGCATCGCTTGAGGAAGCGCGTGCAGCCCTTCCCGATGCAGAAAGTTCGTCGCCCCGCGAGTCGCTGTTAGATAGAACCACCTACCAGCTACTACTTCGCCGCTGGTAGATGAATTTTGACTTCGGTGAACTTTGAAAGCAATGAGCGTTGAAAGGCATTAAATTAGGTAGAGAAGCACGAAGTCGACTACGCGACTTCTACACTACAAAGCATACCTGTCGTTGCTTAAACTAAACGACCTATTCAAAGATATGCGTCAGCCTTGTTAACGCTCTATCTTCTCGCTCTATCTTCGCAATACTGCTGATCAAAGGTTGCAAAGAAGACGGGGAGTCGGCTGCGTTAGTGTGACGTTTCTGGTAAGTACATTTCCAGAATTGTCAGCAATTCTTCGCCATCGACTGGCTTTGACACATAGTTGTTAAAGCCAGCTTTAAGTGCTTTAACGCGATCAGATGTATAGGCATAAGCGGTCAGTGCTACGGCATTAAGCTTTGCAATTTCTGGTATTTCACTGGCTCTTATTTTTAAAACTAAACCCAGCCCGTCCATTTCCGGCATACCAATATCCGATAGCAGAAGATCGAAGGCTTCTGGCATATCGTTAATTTCTTTCCATGCTAACAGGCCGTTCTTCACAACATTAACTCGCGCACCGTTAGATTCTAGAAATAGCTTTATGAAATCACGGGCGTCTTGCTCATCTTCTGCGACTAAAATCCGTAAGCCGTTCAAACGCAAAGACTCAGTCAGGTCGCTAATTTCAGAGTTCTTAGTTTCAATAATGTCGTCGTGCAAATTAAGCGGCGCAATAGGCAGCGTTACGTAAAACGTTGTTCCTGTATTAGGTCCGTCGCTTTCAGCATAAATTTCACCACCGTGCATCTCTACTAAACTTTTCACAATAGACAGGCCTAAGCCCAACCCATGTTTGTTGTGCTCGTTTTTGCCTTGATAAAAACGTTCGAAAACATGAGATAGCTGCTCGCGCGTCATACCTTTGCCATTGTCTTTAACGCGGAAAAGGTAGTTCGAATGCTCTCTTCGACCTCTTACATGCACAGTACCGCCTTTCGACGTGAACTTAAGCGCATTGCTCAACAGGTTATTGATAACCTGTTTTATACGGAGATTGTCACCCAGAATTTGCGTGTGATCGTCTTCGCAATTTATCGAAAGCTGAATATTCTTGCTCGCAAACCCAGCCTCGAAAGATTTGGCAACTTCAGATATTGACCCAGCGATATTAAGCGAATGGGTACTGAGCTTCATCGTACCTGAAATAATACGGGATAAATCGAGAATGTCGTTGATCAGTGCTGCCTGAGTTGATGCCGCGCGCTTTATCACGCCAAGGGCATCAGTCATTCTGTCCACATTGCCGACATCCATAAGCGCTAAATCGGTCCACCCCACAATAGAGTTAAGTGGTGAACGTAGCTCGTGAGAAATGCTGGCAAGAAACTGATCTTTCGCTTTATCCAGCTCTTCTAATTTACTAATTTGCTTATCGAGCGACGCTTTTAAGCTTAGCGCGTAAGGTATAAACAGATGGTCAAAACCTTCAATGATTAGTTGATCATCTTCGGTCCACTCTACCGATTCATCAGCGACACTTTGCAAATACATATCAAACGAATTACGAGGGGTAAGAGACTTTCCAATATCTTTTCTGGCTGCATCGCGACCCGCCCAACGAATGGTCTTGTCTTTCTGCTCTCTAAACCAAACCGTGTAGTAGCCCAGTTTTGAAGACACGCAGGAAATATACATGCCTCGAATGCCGTTTAGGTCGCCGCTATCTAAAATTTCATTTGTTAATCGGTTTATGGCAATGGACTGCTCAGAGCCGCTAATGGCAAATTTTTCGAGCAATTTTGCCAAGGTTTTCTCTGTGGGAGTCTTACCAACCAGATAGTTGCCCGTAGGGGTAACCACAGCCATACCGCACGAATCAGCAACATCCAGTAAGTCTCCTTCTTTCTGCGTGATGGCCTCAAGCGGGTTCGTGTATGAAGTAAGCTGGTGAACAATATGGTTCAGCTTGCGTTGGCGAATTTGAAATTGCTCTTTCTTTTTATGCAGTGCTTTCGTGTGAAGCTGCCAGGCATAAAGGTGACCTAATGATTCGCAAACTAAACGTTTCTTCTGGTCGATGTAAGCCGGTTCACTGTTGTGGCATGCTAACAATCCCCACAGCTTACCCTCAAAAACAAGCGAAACTGAAAATGAAGAGCGGATCCCCATATTTTTAAGGTAGGCAATGTGCATAGGCGAAACAGAGCGAACCATTGACATTGATAAATCCAATGGCGGACGTTCAGCCTCTTTAACCGAAGGCTTAAGGCCTATAACTTGCTCTTCTACATCGTAGACACAGCGCACTCGATTTTTTAGATACAGTTCACGGGCCTGACTAGGGATATCCGAAGCGGGAAACTTCAACCCTTTGAATGAGCGAGAATCTGCACTTGCGGCTTCACCAATCACTTCACCACAGTAGGTTTTGTCAAACTGATAAACCATGACCGAGTCGAAACCTATGTATTGCTTAAATACCTGAGCGATAGCATCGGCAACATCCCCTATGGAGTCGCGGTCATCGACATTGGGTAACAATGCGCGAATATCTACATCCATTGGCACCCATTGCTGCGCCGCCTCAAAGCTTAGTTGAGGGGTTGGCTCAAGCTCTATAACCAACAGGCCATTAGAATCGAAGGCAACACCACTGCCCTCTTTCTCCCAATCTTTGAGATGGAGCGCATTTTCAGCAAACTTCCACTGGTAGGCGTGGCGTACATTTCCGCCTTTTACAGCATCGTGAATTGTCTGGAATGTGCGCGCTTCAGGAGAGGGAATGTCAATCAGTTCAGTGATAAGTGTTTCACCGGGAACGACGTCTACGTTGAACATGTCATTGATGTTCTCGCTCACCACCTGAATTTTTTTGGTACTAGGGTTAATGGCTATGACATACCCAAAACTTTGTACGCTTTCAATCAAGTGGATAGCTTCATCTTCACAGTTTTGAAGCGTTGTAGGGGTATTGTCAATTGTTTGCATTACTTTGCGCCAAGTATCAAGAAAGCGAGCTTTCGTCGTGTGTTCCGTAGAGTATCCCACACGATAACAACTTATGGCTGAGAAAGCATGTTATATCGGAAAAGTAGATCTAAGGAAGAGAGGCGTTTCCCCTCCCTTCCTTGAGTTTGTTTGCGAGTAGTTTAGGCCTTAGACCGCAAATATTAAAACAAATAGCTAATGCCAACGGACGCGAGGTCAGTAGCATTATCATCTATGTCGTAACGTTCATACTCAATCGTTGCAACCCAATCATCGTGGATACGCCAGTTAGCGCCAATGCCATAGAACAAATCCGTGCCTTCATCATCAACGTCTTGAAGTAGGGCTGTATCCTCAAACACATCTAACGAATCGTAATTACCTTGCCAAAAATATAAGCCCACATGCGCATGTAAAAACCAGTCCTCATGACGTAAAAACTGATAGGCTACACTTAATGTATAGCCATCTACTGATGTTGGGCGAATACGCGATGTCTCGCTGAAAAAGCGAGATGGCTCGTTGGTCGTGGTTGAAAATGCTGCCGATACATCACCTAAATCGGTATAACCGATTTGAATAAAGCTGTTTTCGGTAATATTGGTACCTACTACCGCTTTCCACGCACTGCGGGTGTCATCAATATCTATGTCGAAGACATCAAAGCCTAGCTCTGCGGCTTCTTGTTGTACATCGCTTTCCTTGAAATCTCCTGATGCGCTCCCCCAACTCCCGCTTATGAAAAACTGTTTAGCCGTGCACTTTTCATATTCTTTAGAAAGTTTTGAGGCATCCTCTTCAGATAAGCATTGAGTTTTGCTAGCTAAAAAAGGGGAAGCATCCCTTTCTTTATTAGGTTGCTGAGCCATGGTTGGAAATGAAAACATTGCTCCCATTGCAACAGCGCTAACAATCCCATACCTAAAAGTTCTATTCATCTTAGCTACGCTCACGCTTTTACTCCCTTTCTTTGCGCCGCTAATAAGCGGCGCAATGTCATAACAAATACCAGTAACATCAGCAGCATAGCGTTCATGCTACCACCGCCTCCGCCAGAGTTTTCAATTCTAACCGTTACGGGTTGAACAGTAATGGTTAGTCTACCCTCGCTCGTTCCGCCCTGTGTATCTTCAATAATATAGGTGACTACAGCATTGCCCGTAAACGCAGCAGGCGGCGTAAAGGTCAATGTATCGTCAGGGTTAACAGATACGCTACCGATTGATGCCTGGGCACTTACAACACGAATACTATCGCCATCTTCGTCGAAGTCGTTGGCAAGCACGTTAACGGTTACAGATTGGTCAACGTCTATCGTTACAGTATCGTCTACAGCCTGTGGAGGATTGTTACCAATAATGGTTACCGTAATTACACCCAGGTCTGAACCTCCGTTTCCATCACTGATACCATAATTAACAATCACTTCGCCAATAAAGCCAAGTGGAGGCGTGTATTCGATGGTATCCCCCGCTATCACAGCTGTGCCGAAGGTGGTTGTAGCAGAGGTAATACGCAAGTCATCGCCATCCGGGTCTGCATCGTTACTTAAGGCTTCAATAGTTACAGACTCATCAACAATGATAGTTACTGCATCGTCATTTGCCACGGGTTGTGTATTGCCATTAAACATGACACTTACACCACCTGGGTCGACAATCGTACCGTTTACTAAACCGTCATCATCATCTACACCGCCATCAAGAATTTCTAACTGCACACACCAGTGCCCTTCAGTTAGGCCTTCTGTCCAGTAGTCACCGCCTGGAGGTGGGCAATAGCCTGGCTCACCTTCAACAGACCATAACCGGTTGTTCGCGTTTTCCGTAAACGTTACCCAACCGTTTTCAGGCGTGAACTTACGGTACACCGCATTTGCAGGTATTGGCTTAAGCTGTGGCATAACAATATTCAGCGTTTGACCCGCTTCAGGTAAACCATAGGCAATGAAATCGAAAATGCCGCCAATATTTGTCGCTTCTGGGTCAGGGACAATGTCATCGTCGCCGGCAATATCGCCATCAATGATTTTCGCGCCGCCGAGCTCACTACTTACAGAGAAGTTACCTAGGCGCAAGCAAACGCCTGGGTCACCTTCCACCATGTAGCCGTCAACAAACGCCACTTCTTGTGGAAGCACATTACACTCAGGCGTTGGATCTAGGTAATCCAAAATACCGTCTCTGTCACTATCTGCAAGGCCATCCACAACATCCGGCACGCCGTCACCATCACTATCAAGTTCAGCAGGTGTAGGTAACGCATCAACTACCTGAATGTATAAGGTATCCGAGTCTGTAAAGGCCGTGTCATCTGCGTCTGTGACCGTTGCACGAATTCGGTAAACCCCCACGTCCAAGCCACTTGGATCAAACGTAAAGGTGTCATTAACACTATCGGTATCTGCAATGTCTGCATCCAGTGATGTCCACACAAATTCATACTCATTGGTTGGGTCTGGATGGTCAACAGTAGAGGTGACTAACACGTCAGAACCAGTAGGGATAACGAGAATTCTTGATTCGCCGTCCTGCTCGGTAAACAGGTCAACATCAGGGTTCACGTTATCTTCGCGAATTGTAATTTCGTGAATGTACTTATTACCTATGTTAAGCACATCAGAAAGCTCAATTGTGATCGTCTCTATACCTTCAATATCCGCATCAGGGAACACATTGAAGCTCACCGTTATATCGCTACCTGATTCCATCACGATGACGCCATCAACCAGGTCATGGTCGCTGCTATCTGCCGTACCACTTACTGTATATGGAATTTCTAGCGGATATACTGGTGACGTACCGTTTAGATGAATGCCAAATTCAACTTCATGACCTTCCAGCACAACCTGATCCTTAGTGATAGAAACCAAAGGACGTACGCGTACAGCTTGGCTTGCCACAGAAGTTAAACCGTCCTCATCAGTCGCCTGCCAGTATGCGGTATTATTACCCGGTTCGTAGAAGATAAGGCCATCGACTAATGACACAGGTAACGGATTGCCAAATTTATCGACAGCCGACGCTACGCCAAGGTCGATTTTGGTAAATAGTGCATTAGCATCTACAAACACGTCTTCTGGTACTTCAATAACTGGGCGGTCGGCCAAATCATCAGGCATAACATCTACAATCACTGACGCACGAGCAACCTCGCTTTGAGGGTCGGTGATGGTGTAGTCAATTACTATTTCACCGACAAAACCTTCAAGCGGCGTATAGGTAAGTGAGTCGTCAGCCCAAGAAACGTCGCCTAATTCAACGCGGGCACCGATGATGCGTAATGTATCGCCATCAGCGTCAGAGTCATTGGCCAGTACATCAATTGCAACTGGGTTGTAGTTACCCAACGTTATCTCATCATCACGGGCAACCGGCGCATCGTTCAGGGGGTTCACGTTGATGGTTACGGTACCTACGTTGGAGGTTTCCTCACCATCATTTGCGGTATAGGTAAAGCTTGTTGTGCCACTGAAGTCGGCTTCAGGTGCATACAATACGCTAGGCAAGCGACCAACAAGCTCACCGTCTGGTGATGTTACCAACTGGTACGTTAGCGCGTCGCCGTCTGCGTCACTACCCTGTAATCGAATTGGCAGTGTTGCGTCTTCTTCCATTGTGAACGTTAAGTCCATCACCGTTGGCGCATCGTTAGTGTCGATTACCGTTACCGTATAGATCGCACACGCTTGCGCGCCCGAAGGGTCAGCCACACACACCGTAATGGTGGCAGTGCCGTGGAAACCATCTGCAGGCGTAAATGTAACCACCCCATTGACGATTTCTACAGTGCCGTTAGTCGCTTCGGCACTAGCAATAGTGAGCGTATCACCGTCGATATCATTTGCATTGGATAACACGTTAATACTAAGCGGCGTGTCTTGATTAGTAGATACTTCGCCACCTTCAAGGGTCGGTGCATCATTCACGTTTTCAACCGTCACCATAATTTGTGCGGTCGCTTCACCGCCATTCCCATCTGAAATGGTGTAGGTGATGATCGCCGTTCCAACAAAGTTAGGCAGCGGCGTGTAAACAATGTTTCCATCACTACTAATGGTTACCGTGCCCGAGTTAGCCGTTGCATCTGTGATGATTAACGTATCGCCGTCAATGTCAGCATCGTTGGCAAGTGCATTAATAATGACACTGCTGTCTTCACTTACATTAGCTTGGTCGTTGTTTGCTACTGGTGCGTCGTTAATAGCAACAATGACTACGGTAACCGTCGCGGTATCAGTACCACCGAAGCCATCACTGATAGTGTAGGTAAATGTTGCTTCACCATTTACATTGGCAACAGGTGTATAGGTAACAGTAGTGCCGTTATTGACCGCTACACTGCCGTTCTCAGTACTTGCCATGGTTACCGTTAGTACATCGCCGTCGACGTCGCTATCGTTTGTTAGTACGGTTACAGTAACACTGCCATCTTCGGTAACACTTGCTGTGTCATCAACGGCAACAGGGGCATCGTTCACCGCAGTGATAGTTAAGGTTACCTGCGCTGTATCAGTACCACCATGACCATCTGAAATGGTGTATTCAATAGTGACCACGCCGTTATAGTTGGCAGGCGCTTGATAACTTAATTCTCCGTTTGGCAACAAAATCACATTGCCTGTAGATGCTGTTACTTCGGTAATGGATAACGTATCGCCGTCTTCATCGGTATCGTTAGACAGCACATCCAAGGTTACCGCCTCGTCCTCTTGAGACGTAAAGCTGTCATCATTTGCAACAGGGATATTGTTCTCTGCAACGGTTAGCACCAAGGTACCCGTTACCGTGCCACCCATACCGTCTGACACGGTATAGGTAACCGTTACTGTGCCTACGAAACCTTCCGGTGGCGTGTATGACACTAATCCATCAACAATAGTCGCAGTTCCAAAATCAGCCGATACTGAAATAAGCGTAAGTGCATCGCCATCTGCATCTGTGTCATTAGCCAGTACGTCAACCTCTACCGCTTCGTTAAGCTTAATAGCCAGCTGATCGTCTTGAACGTCAGGAAGTGTATTGCCATTAACAAATGTGCCTACTCCACCAACAAAGCTAACCGCTCCATTGGTTGTAGCGTCAGCATCGTAACTTCCGCCATCAATGAGCGTCAGCTTCACACACCAGCTACCTGCAACCAGACCTTCTTGCCATTCGCTACTATTAACGACAGGACAGAAACCTGGTGCGCCTGGTGCTGAGTAAATCACTGCGTCGCCGTCTGCAATAACGTCGAACCAACCTAGCTCAGCAGTCCAGCTACGCATAAATGCGTCTTCTGGTACGGCATTGCGCTGCGGAATAACCACATCAAACTGTGCTTGATTAGACTGACTATTAACAACGTCGAAGTTAAACAACCCACCAACATTGTTAGCTTCCGTATCTGTCGGAATGCGACTTGTTACTGCGCTGTCATCAGCAAGTAGCAATACGCCAGCATTTGAAGTGCCACGGGTGTACTCACCCGCACTTACACATGTACCAGCGTTTGACTCAACAAGATATTGTGCGCTTTCACCTGCAATTTCTGGTGCTAGGGAACATAGCGCAATGCTATCTAAGTAGTTTGGCACACCGTCTAAGTCGGCATCACCTGCGCCTTCAATATTATCTGGCAGGCCGTCACCGTCGGTGTCTGCACCTGTAAGCTCGGGTAAGGTTTGTACCACTTCAATATAAATTGTGCGTGAACTTACAAGCGTGGGGTTTTCACTGTCTGCCACAAGTAGCGTAACCGCATAAACACCTGGCGCTACTAGAGCAGGGTCGAAAGTAAATACGCCATCATCACCTGAAACATTAGTAAGCTCTGATGATGAATTACTCCAGTCGTAGATAAAGTCAGCGGCTGGATTGGTGTGACTGATAGCCGCTAGAACGTCGACTAAACCCTCATTTTGGCCAACAGTTAACGTTGTCGTGTTACCTTGCTCAACTGACAGCGCTACAACTGGGGCCACTGGTGCTTCTGCAATTGTTGTGGTCTGCGACGCTTTTTCTCCGACATTTACGTTCTCGTTTAGCGTTACGATTACCGTTTCGCCGTCATCGATAATCGTGTCGGGGATAATATTGAATTTAACTGTGGCCTGTGTACCGCTCTCAATAGTGACAGTGCCAGAGATAAGGTCGTGATCACTCGTATCTGCAGTACCTGAAACCGTGTAGCTCACTGTTACTGGGTAACTAGGTGCATCGCCGCTTAACAGTACATCAAAACTTGCTGCACCACCCTCGGTTACAACCACATCATCACTTAATGACACTTGAGGGTTTACGCGGATAGTTTGACTAACCGTTGTCGTATTGCCTTCATCGTCAGTTGCCTGCCAGTAAACAGTATGTAGCCCTGGCGTAAAGCGGGTTTGACCGTTCAATAAGGTCACTGGTAATGATTGACCGCGAGATGTGGTAGCCGTTGCAACGCCCAAGTCTACAAGCGTAAGGTATCCGTTCGCGTCAACTTCAATATCAGCTGGCGCAATTACTCTCGGGTTTGCATCGTTGCGGGTTACGGTGCGCACTACGTTCACCACAACATAGGATGTTGATGTTGCACCTGAAGGATCGACAATCGTGTACTCTATCTGTACCTCTCCTGAAGTGCCTTCACCTGGCGTAAACACCAATGCATTATCGATAATTTCTACGCTACCAAAATCAGAGTTTGCACCAACGATACTTAGCAGGTCGCCTTCGATATCGCTATCGTTTGCTAGTACATCAATAGTTACACTGTTCTGATCTGTCGCTTCAGCTAAATCAGCAACGGCGACAGGCGCGTCGTTCACGGCCACCACATTCACTGTGATATTGGCAGTGTTCGAATCTTCTTGACCGTCGTTCGCTTTATAGCTGAACAGTACCGTACCGTTGTAATCTTCTGGAGTAACGTACAGCAAAGAAGGAGCAGAACCTAACACTTCACCTGTTGGCAACGTTACCAATTCAAACGTTAAAACGTCTTCGTCTGCGTCGGTACCCGTTAGCGTGATGGGTAGGCTATCCCCTTCGTAAATGGTGAACTCGAGATCTTCAACGACTGGACCAATGTTTGTATACACCACTGTAGCGGTAATACGCGCACAAGCCTCTTCGCCCTCAGCATCTTGAATACAAACATCGATGGTTACTTCACCGGAATAATCTTCAGACGGCGTATAAACCAGTTTGCCGTCAACAATTTCAACCGTGCCGTCTGAAGATGTGGCGCTAACGATAGTATGCGTATCATCTGTATCTACATCTTCAACATTGGCGATAACATCGATCGTTAATGCTTCATTTTGGTTTGTTGCAGCAGTGAAATCAGCAAGTGTAGGTGCATCGTTAACTGCGGTAACCGTTACAACAAGCGTACCTGTTGCTGTTGCTCCATTGCCATCAGAAACCGTGTAGGTAATGGTTGCTGTACCATTGAAGTTCTCATCTGGTGTGTAGTTTACTTGGCCACCTTGAATAGCTACTGAACCTTCGTCAACGGTTACGTCTGAAATAGTCAGTACGTCTTCGTCAATGTCAGAGTCATTCGCGAGCACGTCGGTAACAACAGAGCCATCTTCCTCGACTGTGGCCGTATCATCCACCGTTACCGGTGTATCATTAACCGGGTTAACAGTAACAGTGATCGTTGCTGTATCAGTGGCACCATTACCATCGCTTACCGTATATGACACTGTCGCTTCGCCATTAAAATCAGCATTTGGCGAGAAAGTAACCTGGCTATCTGCCGTGATCACTGCACTACCCTGCGCTGACGAGGCCACCGAGACTGAAAGCACATCTTCATCTATATCAGAGTCATTGGCGAGAACAGCTACTGTTACTGAAGCGTCCTCATCAACAATAGCGGTGTCGTCCAAAGCGATAGGAGCATCGTTCACCCCTTCTACCGTAAAGCTAATGCTGGCAGTGGCGGTTCCACCATTTCCGTCTGAAACAGTGTAGGTGGCCGTTGCTGCCCCATCAAAATCAGCAGGTGGTGTATACGTCACACTGTTATTTGCATTAACTGTAATAGTCCCCTCAGATGCGCTAGCAGATGACACGCTTAATTCATCGTTGTCAACATCTGTATCATTGTCTAATACAGCAAGCGTAGTGCTTGAATCTTCGGTAACTCTTCCAGCGTCATCATTGGCTACTGGTGCGTCGTTAACAGGCGCCACCGTAACGGTGACTGTCGATGAGGCGCTACCACCAGCGCCATCAGATACACTGTAAGTAATCGCGGCTGTACCGTTGAAGTCGGCACTTGGCGTAAAGCTAAGCGTATTATCGCCGGTAATAGTTGCAGTGCCTTGACTGCTGCTTGCAGCCGACAGTTGCAACGTGTCGCCGTCAATATCACTGTCGTTCGAAAGCGCATTAATAATTACCGTTTCGTCTTCCTGTACACTCGCCGTATCTGCCACAGCCACCGGATTGTCATTTACTGGGTTTACCGTAATTGACACTGTTGCTGAATCAGAGCCGCTGTTTCCATCAGAAACGGTATACGTCACTGTTGCAGCACCGTTATAGTCGGCATCCGGCGTATACAAAAGATTACCATCGCTATTAATGGTTGCCGTACCAGTACTAGCATTAACCGCAGTTAACTCAAGGGTATCGTTGTCTACATCTGTATCGTTAGCAATAACGTTAACCACAACGCTGCTGTCTTCATCAACGCTAGCTGTATCATTATTCGCAACGGGGGCATCGTTAACGTTTACAACCGTCACTGCCACCGTTGAATTAGCGCTGCCGCCCGCACCATCTTCGATGGTGTAAGTAATAGTGGCGCTGCCGTTGAAGTCAGCGTCTGGCGTGTAGTTCACCTGGTTACCTACAACCTGCACACTACCTGTTGTCACAGAGGCGCTCGCCACACTTAAGGTGTCGCCGTCAACATCGGTATCGTTAGCAAGTACATTAATGCTAACCGACTCGTCTTCATTGACACTTGCGGTATCTGGATTAGCGATTGGGTTGTCGTTAACCGCTGCAATAGCTACAGACACCGACGCATTGTCACTGCCGCCGTTACCGTCTGTTACCGTATAGGCTACTGTGGCACTGCCGTTGTAATCTGCCGCAGGCGTAAACACCACATTGCCATCGCCATTAACTACTGCACTACCATTGGTTGCCGATACACTTGATACGCTTAATGCATCGTTATCAATGTCGGTGTCGTTAGCCAATACATTAATAACTACCGCTGTGTCTTCGTTCGTGCTGGCCGTGTCGTCGCTTGCCACTGGTGCATCGTTGACGTTAGTAACATTAATAGTCACCGTACCTGATGCCGTTCCACCTGCACCGTCACTAATGGTATAAGTTACGGTTGTTGCGCCATTAAAGTCGGCCGTAGGTGTAAAGGTAATATTGTTTCCGCTAAAGGTTACTGAACCATTTGGCGATGCTGCATTGGTGATCGACAACGCATCGCCATCTACGTCAGTATCGTTAGTCAAAACATCAATAATTACGCTGCTGTCTTCGTTCACCGTCTCTGAATCAGGGTTAGCTATTGGCGCGTCATTTACCGCATTAACCGTTACCGATACAGAAGCTGAATCGGTTCCGCCATTTCCATCAGAAACCGTGTAATTAAGTGTAACAGGGCCATTGAAATCGGCCGGCGGCGTATAAAGAACATCGCCATTTGAATTTACGGAGGCCGCACCAGCGCCTGCCGACACCGCAGTAACACTTAGGGCATCGCCATCTACGTCACTGTCGTTAGCTAACACATCAATAATTACGTCATTATCTTCGTTAGTATTCGCACTGTCGTTTGTGGCAACCGGTGCATCGTTATCTGCTTGCACGTCTACCGTTAGATTCGCGCTATCAATGTTCCCATTTCCATCAGAAATGGTATAGGTCACGAGTGCTGGACCGTTAAAGTCTTGTGCAGGCGTGAAGGTGATGTTGCTTCCCGCAAACGAAACCGCACCGTTGCTAGAATTAGCCGCTGTGATAGACAGTGTATCGCCATCCACATCGGAATCATTTGCCAAGACATTTACTACCACTTGTGTGTCTTCAGTGGTATTGGCTGAGTCGGCCTGTGCTACAGGCGCATCTTGAACATTGTTTACCGTAAATGTTGCTGTGGCGGTGTCGCTACCGCCTGCGCTATCGGTAAGGGTGTATTGCACGGTTTCGGTGCCGAAGAAATCAGCTGCCGGCGTATAAATCAAGTTCGCGCCATCTGTAGTTACCGTACCGCCGTTACTTGGCGTAGCTACAGAGGTAATGATGATACTTTGACCGCTGTCTGCGTCGCTATCATTGCTACGGGCCGCTAACGTATTGCTGGTTGTATCTTCATCTACAGTGAAACTATCATCATTCGCTGATGGTATACGGTTAAGTAAGGTTACCGTCACGTCGTTAGCATTTAATGACTGAGGCTGAGCTGCGCCATCAACGTAGCTAAGCGCAGAAGAAATAGTTAAATCTTGGGTAGCCGCACTGGGCACTAGGGCGCTGGTGTCTAGCTCAACGCTAAACACATAGGTTTCAGTGTCACCATCATTATCGCTATTTACAATACTGCCTAAATCAAGCGTTAGCGTATTGTTAGACACACTAATATTGCCGTTCACGTTAACCGCTGTGCCGCTAGCAGCACTGTTAATACTTGCTGGATTGACACCTGAAGAAAGGCCAGTATTAAAGGTACGAGCAAGTTCCCCCGCCCCTGCGAGCAATGAAACATTAGCAGGTAAGGTAACGCTTAAGCTTAAATCGTCTGTTGTCCCCTTTGGCACAGTAACAGTTTGTGTAAGGGTTAGTGTTTCGCCCTGCACAAAATTGTTACCAGATGTACCACCATCACTGGTATCGGTAAGGGTAAAGGTTGGCGCAGATACGGTTTGCGCTTGTGAAGTAACCGGAATAAGCAGAGCATTCTCGCCATCAGAAGCGTTACTGTCGTTGTCGCTTAACTGGTTGGCACCGAGGTTGTCACCGCTAAACAGCGCTTGAACTGAAAATACGGTGTTGTCAGCTGCATTAGCATCTAGCGTTAGCACCACAGAAGCGGTTACCGTTTCACTTGGGGCAATTCCGCCCACGTTTACGTCAAATGGCGTTTCGCTTACTACAACACCTTGGCTGGTAACAGCTGTATTAGCTACCACGCTTAAGCCTGCATTGACCGGCTGAGTAAATGAAACGTTTTCTGCAGTCGCTGAACCTTGATTGGTTGCCACGGTGTAAATGCGTACGCTGTCACCTGGGTCAACAACCCCATCACCGTCTACATCGTTAACAAGTTCATAGTATTGAATAATCTCTAGTTCTGGCGTGCCCGCGCCCGTCGATGCACTGAACGTGAGCGGCTGGAAACCATCGCTATCTGCACGGTTATTATCTGCATAGATAGTATTAGTTTCGTCACTGGTTGCTTCACCTTGTAGCGAGAAGCTTTCGTTTGCGGCATTGCCATTGAAATCAACCAGCGGTGAATCGATGGTGACATCAAAAGAAACCGTTTCACTGGCGCCAGCTGCTAGCGTGATAAAATCTGCGCTTAGTGAACTACCTATTACACTAACCGTATGTCCACCGCTTACCTGCGCCGAATTAGCGACGTAAGTAAGACCTGCGGGTATAGCGTCACTTAGGGCAATGTTTGATAGCGCTTGGCTACCCGTATTTTCAAGTAAATACGTAATGGTTAACGTATCATTAGGGCTAATGACGTCATTGGTATCAGCATCGGTTGATAGACGTACCAGTTGAGTAATATCTAAATCTGCTGTGTTTGCTGGTGTGCCCACTCTGAAGGTGTTTGCCTGGTCGCCGTTTACATCGTTACCATCGGCGTCAGTTGGCTCTGCTACTGTGTCAGATGAATCCACGCTACCTTGTAGCGAGACTAACGTGTTGTTAGCCACATTGGCATCAACAAGCAACTCGAATGTAATGGTTTCAGATTCACCAAATGCCATATCGCCAACATTTACCGTGATGCCGGCACTATCATCAAGGGTACCTTTCGTCGTTGTCGCGGACCCTGCTACATAGTTTGTATTTGCAGGAATCCCATGAGTAAATACAACGTCAGTGGCTGTGGCACTATCGCTTTCATTAGTTAGCGTTGCAGTGACTAATACGGTGTCACCAGCATCAATGAACCCATTACCATTGACATCATCAGATAGCACAACTGATTGCGTTGCGCCGATGAATGCGGCGATATCACCTGTTACGTTAATTGAATCGGCAAAGCTGTAGTCTCGCTCGTCAGCAGTGTCGCCGCTCATTGAGCTATATGCACCATTAGTCAACCCAATAGATAGCGCATTACCCACATCAGCATCACTATCTACAGTGAACTGCATTGTCACTTGTTTGCTGCCTTCGACCAGCGTGATACTGCCCATATCTACGACAAGTAGCGTAGGCGACGTGTCATCAATCGTACCTTGCCCCATGAAGCTATTTGCTACATAAGTTAGACCGCTAGGAACTGAAACGTTAAACGTGGTTTCAAACGCGTCGGCAAAACTAGAGTTGTGGCCTACGTTAATAGTTAGGGTAAAGGTATCCTCCAACGATACCGAGGTTTTATCGAGCGTCATTGTTGAGTCTAAATTTGGCTCAACGATATCGATCTCGAGAGTAGATGGACCTGCGCTTTCGCCGCCACCTGATGCATTCACACTATTAGTAAGTGTTGTACCCTGCGCGTTGCCTACTTCGTTTTCTACAACACCGGTAAACGTAACCGTTATGTAATCATTTGCGCTATTGCCATCTGCGGTGTTGCTCACAGTTCCAAAGTCAACCGTGACATCATTGCCAGACACCGAAGCGGTTGCAGCGCCGTCATAGCTAATTTGCGCTGGGCTGTTAATACTAATACTGTCAAAGCGAATGTCCGCTGGCAGCGTATTTACAATAGAAACACCGCTAATTGTGCCTTCCACTAAATCGATACGCGCATCAATAGAAACCGACTCACCCACTGCGAAATCATTATCGCTATGTGTAGCATTAAGTGCAGATTGAATAGCCAGTGTGTTATCTACCGTTACATTACTACTAGCTGTTTCACGGTAGTTATTTAACGTAGCGTTATTGTCGTCATCTCCACCATCGGCGCTGCTACGTCCGCTGCCGTCTAGCTGACTGTTATAGATTGCTTCAACTGAATTAGTTAGCGTTTCACCAGCGCTTGCTTCGTTGGCCATTATAACGCTGTATTCGACGGTAACGCTTGCAAGTGCTGGTAGGTCGAATGCTGCAACCGACAGCGTATCGCCAGTGTTAGTCGTAGTAGTCTCACTGACATCACTTGCGGTCAGTGCTGTGTTCGTGCCGGTTAGTACTGCCTCATCACTCGGGTTAGTTAGCGTTATTGCTGAGAAGGTAACACCAGAACCGCTGCCGTCAGGCCCTCCAAGTAATTCTGCAGGCATCACATCTTCAAAGGTAA
This sequence comes from Alteromonas sp. Cnat2-8, assembly GCF_022348355.1. Taxonomy (NCBI): domain Bacteria; kingdom Pseudomonadati; phylum Pseudomonadota; class Gammaproteobacteria; order Alteromonadales; family Alteromonadaceae; genus Alteromonas; species Alteromonas sp. Cnat2-8. Next base: position 625,732 of record NZ_JAKREX010000003.1, on the reverse strand, counting down.
CGGCGTACGCGGTTGCAGTATTCCCCGTGTTGGTTACCACTGTGCGATACGTTACCGTATCACCGCTATCACTTGATGTCGCACCTGCAATGATGGTTTGCGTAATAGATAAATTCGGTTCGATAACATCCACGTCAACATTCGCAGAAGGTGCTGGCGTGCTCACGTCTTGGTAGCTAAGTGAACCGGCACTAGTTAGCGTTGTTCCAGCTTGGTTACTTAAAATATTGGCGACTTCAACAGGCACAGCAATGGTAACTTGTTGAGACGTTGAAGCGCTGTTGGTGATGGTACCAAAATCTAATATTACTGGGTCGGTTCCTTCACCAGGAGTGGTATTAGGTGTATTTGTGCTGGTGAAATCTGACACTGGTGTTGTAATGGTAATGGCGTCGCCGGTATACGTTAAGCCTGAAGGAAGATCTAACGTATAAACAAAGTTGTCTGTTGTACCCGTTGGTATAGAGAAACTTGCCGTTAAATCAACCACAGTTCCGATTGCAGCATCTGATGCAGTAGTCGTTAACGTAAGCGTGGGCGCATTGGCGGTCACTGATGCCATAGCAGAATCAGCGATATCGTTAACGTTTTGGCCTGAGTCGTTATTCGCGCCGCTACCAGTACGTTCACCGGTATCTGAACCGGCTGCGCCTGGCGTCGCATTTCCAGTACCTGATGCGCCTGGCAAAGACGTTGCCGAAGTTGAAACGGTATTGGTTACGGTTTCTTCAAATGCGATATCAAAATTGACGTTAGCAGTGTACACAACGGTGACGCTTTCACCCGCTGCTAGGTAATCAATATTGCTGGCCGGGCAACTAACGTTATTTGACTCAACCGTTAGCTCGTTACCACTGATGCTTGCACAGGCTGATACATCAATGCCTGCCCCTCGTGAATGTATTGCGCTAACCAGTGCCACACTGTTAAAACGCGCTGGCACGTTGTCGTTGATGTACCAGTCATGCGCACGCGATACGGCAGTTCCCGACGTATTTGTTAACGTAACGGTGAATGTTACTTCGCTGCCACCATCTACAGTTGATGGCGAAGCTGTTTTTGTAACAGTTAGGTTTGGCTCAGCAATACGAATATTCTGAGTCGTGTTGTTACTTTGATTTGTGCTGCTTTGGTTAAGGTAGTTTACTTCCCCCGTTACCGTCTTGTTGTTAGTACGGTTGTTGTCACTCGTGTTTTGGGTAAGTACATCAAGGGTTACCGTAATACTTTCATCACCCGCATCGTTGTCATTATTTGTAACATCACCTAAATCGAAAACAACCGACTGCCCATTGATAACAGGGGTAACGGAAGTATTTGAAGCAGTGATCGACACGCCGTTTGCAGTCGTAAAGCCCGTATCAAATGTTCCGCGAATTAAGGCAGTGCCCGCTTGATAGGCCATTCCAGCAGGCAGAATAACTTCGATAATGTCCTGATTAGCAGTTTCTAGCGTCTGTCCCTCTGGTACGACAGTTGTAAACGCGTAGGTAAGCACTTCCCCTATAGCCGATTCACGAGTACCTGAATCACTCGTAAAAGTTTCTGAAGAAGCTATCAACGTAATATTGTCAGCTGAGATTGCTCTTGTGGCCGTGGTACCTGTGCTACTGGACTGAGAGTCACGCTCAACGGCTTGATCGCCTGTTTGGCTATCACCTGTAGCTTGCGCGGTAATATCAAAAGAGGAACCAGTCTGTGCACCTGCTTTTACTTCAGCAGTATAAGTGAACTGCACGCTATCACCAGCGGCTAGCTCCGTACCTGAATACGTTACTCTTTCTGGTGTATTTTGAAGTGCATAAGTAAATCCAATTGGGGTTGTCCCTTCGGTTACATTTGTGAAAATATCAGTATTAACATTGCTGACCACTTCAACATCATAAGCGGTAGCTGTACCTGTATTTTCAACGTTAATGGTTACAGTTACCGTATCACCTGCTTCTACGCCAGAGCTAGGCGACACGCTTGTTGTTGCACTTAACACATGTTCAGCAAACTGATTAGTTGACGTAGCTGACGCATTGTTGGTGGTATTGTTGGTTCCCGCATTTACCTGCAGCTGCTTGCTTTGCGTTGACGTTGTAGCTGCATTTTGCGCGATATCTTGCACCAAGGCTTCAAGCGTGATTGAAAATGTATTATCGCTTGGATCGTTATCATTATTAGTGGTTGTACTGCCGTTAAACACGGCTCTAACCGTTTGCCCACTAGCGACAGTGCCAGACGATGTCACGGTTGGGCTGGCACTTACGGTTCCGTCAAAACCTGTTGAATTTACCGTTAACGTATTGCTGTATTCAAAGCCAGCAGGGAGCGTCATATCTACCGTTAAGTCATTCGTTGTGCCCTCTGGCAAAGTCACGTCTACCCGATAATGTACGGTATCACCTACCACAACATTCCCCGTGGGGCTTACTATTGTTGAAGCAATAGCAATATCTGAAACGGTGACAAATGCGTCATCTGACTGCGGATCAAAGGTCGCAGCCTGCCCCTGTGCAGAAGCCCAATCAATCGTCGCTTCAGACGTGATGACATCGTTAGGCTCTGCAGTTTGTGCAATATCTTGAGTGAAAGTAAGCACGTAAACTTCACCTGCGGCGAGGTTCTGTATGCTGTAAGTACCATCTGCTAGTGAGCCGCTGCCCAAGGCTACACCATTCCCATCGACTGTTGCAGATACAAGGCTCTGCGAAGCCACGCCAGAAACGATAGGAACACTGGCGGTGGTGTCAAATGATGTAGCACCACCTTCGTTAGTTACTGTTAAGGTGTACTGAATCGTATCTCCGGCATCTACATTTCCTGCAGAAGTAGCAAGTGAAACGGTCAATTCTGGAGCACGAACAAGAATTTTAGCTGACTTAAGATCGGCAGTGATTGCATCAGGCGTATTGGTCGAAGTACCTTGGAATAAGTTCGCCAATTCCAACCCATCAGCATAGGGCTTATCGGTTACCTCAACGGTAAAATCAACTTCTAGTACTTCAGCTTGGGTTGTTGAGATACTGCCCCAGTCTATTGTTACGCTGTTTTCAGCAGATGATACCGTGATTGTAGGTGTGAGGGTTGTTACCGTATTTTCAGCGGTATAAGAAAAGCTGGTGTTGCTCGCAATATTTGAATTTGTATCGACAGTCGTTTCTGGGATTAAGAAAACGGGCAAAGGAAGAAAATCTACAAATACAATGTCGTTAGTATCGCCAGAAGGAATATCCATGCGCAAACGATAGGTAACGCTTTCACCCGGTGCGTACTGTAATAGTTGTGTGGTTGTATCGCCGTTACCGTCAACAAGAAATTTAAAGGTACGAATACCCTCAATAGAGACCGAAGCACTTGAGCCTTCCAAGCAGCTCGACGCACCACTTGCTACGTTATATTGTGCACTTTGAGAAAACGACAGTGAATCGTTAGCAACGACAGGGGCATTACTATCAACCCCTGTGTAACCACCAACGTAATTTTGCTGAATATCTACGGTGTAAGAAACCGTCAAAACGCTTCCCCCCGGAAGCGTGCCTGTTGCGTTAGTAACGTTGTAAGTGATGGCCTCATTTTGACTGGCATCAGTACTTGAAGCAGGCCTCGTTATGTTAAACGTACTTCCACCATAGTTAACCGTGATATCAGATGAAAAATCGACGCCATCGGCTATGGTGTCGTTAAGAATTAAAGAGTCTACCGATACGTAATCAGAAATTTGGATTGAGTTAGTAACGGTAAGTGTGTTGCCGGGACTTGACTCTCCTGTATTTACACCTTGCTGTATTGCAACATGCTTTGCCGTAACCGTGTCACTGCTAGAAACCTGGGTAAGCCCATTGCCGTTAAAACTCGCATTAAAGTCAAGCGGATGCACAATACTTGACGCACTGCACTGCTGCGCATTCAGGACATTAATAAAATGCATGGGGTAGCTCACGCGCACATCATTTGCACTGCTTGTTCCCGTAGCAGAAGCACACGAAACATCTAAAATGCCACCAGTACTGGATGTAGAAGGTTCACTATCTATAGCGCACCCAGTTCCACCAGTTATCGTAGCTTGAGCGCTATACTGAACACCATTGTCTAAAACATCTGTGAACTGCAAGCTGTCTATCGTTGGGCCATTTGCAACATCTACCGTATGTGTAACGGTTGCTGAAAAACTAGGGCCCGCAGCAAGCTCGTTTTCCGCAGCAGAGCTTTGCGTAGTTACTTGGTAGAGGGCTGCCTCAACCGACGCACTTTGCGTTGTTCCTACTATTGGGCCGTTATCACCTGTTGCTGTGTCACCAAACTCATAAACAGGCGTTACCTCGATAGCAAACGCTTCCGCTGGCGTTGCATTGCTGTCTATAGTGAAACAAACATTTGTAGTTAAATCAGGGCCATTGGTTACAACCGAGCCCACTGGGATATCTACCGTTGAAAAACTGAACCCTTCGGTGCCCGCAACGGTTTGCGCAATGATAGGATCTTCGAGCTCATTGTTGTTCGCAACGGTGTCAAACGTGCCTACATTAACCGTAGCGCTGTTACTTCCTATAAACGTCGCACCGTTAAATGTTAAGTCAGCATCATGAATAACGCGAAGATAAGGGCCATACCCTGTTGTACCTGAGTTAATTAACGGTATGTCGTAACAAAATGACTCCCCTATAAACGCACTTTGCGGCGGTGAGTTTGTGATAATCGGTGTTGCAGCAAAGACAACTTGAGCTGTGCTTAGAAATAGCGATGCGGTAATGAGGGCTTTGGACAATGTGCGGATCATGTCTTTCCTTTCATTCAATTTATTGAGGCCGAGCAAAACCTCTACTCACTGTTACTTTTCCAATTACCTCTGCTAGAAACGTTAAAATAATGTAAACAACTTCCAAACAAAGACTTTGAAACCTAGTTCATGAAATTCAAATTCGCCAACTAACAAAACGATTTTTTGAATAATAAAAACCTAATATCTTTTTATAAGTTAGTAGGTTACGAACGTATTTCGAAGGACAGTACAGGCTCTGTTATAAGAAAAATAGTAGACATAAGGTTAAGGAAAGGTAATGAGGGTAAACCCCTATTTCATTTTCAAAACGCTTTAAATTTGCAGGCTAGCGACACGTTTTGTGCGAAAAACAAGCTCGCAGTCTGGGTATAGAGAAACATTAAATTTTCAAAAATTCGTACGTGATATCACGAATAAAACTTGTGTTTCTTGATCCTACGCAATAAACTTTCAGTAATTTCTGAAACTTCTGGAAGGTAAAAATGAAAATGACGCCTTTAATTACATCTGCGGTTATGCACTTTGGCGAAATGGGAAGTCGTTGGGGTTTCAACAGAACAGTTGGGCAAATTCTAGCGCTTATTGTTTTAAACGAAGAGCCCATTTCAGCGCAGGAAATTGCGGATGCGCTCAACATATCCAGAGGCAATACCAGCATGGGTTTAAAAGAGCTTCAGTCATGGCGCTTAGTCAAACAGCATCTTGTTCCTGGTGAGAGAAAAGAGTTCTTTATTCCGGCTGGCGATATTTGGACATTGGCCAATAGAGTATTTGAAGAACGAAGAAAGCGCGAGATAGACCCAACCATGAGCCTACTGCGTGATTTGTTGCTTGACGCACCTGCCAATGAAAAAGAGGCAAATGCACAACATAAACTGAACGAAATTCACGATTTACTCGAATCAATTACGGCATGGTCTGAAGAGCTTCAAAATCTTGGGCCTGAAAAGTTAAACACGTTGATGAAGTTGGGTTCTGGCGTGGGCCGTATGCTTGAGCTTAAGGACAAGCTACTTCCGGGGAAAAACAGCGTTAACTAAGGGGGCCTTCTGTGGATGCATTCTTGCTGTCTCGTTTACAATTTGCGTTAAATATTAGTTTTCATATTTTGTTTCCAACCATCACCATGGCGATGGGCTGGTTTCTATTTTACTTCAAGCTGCGCTCTAATATTTCAGGTCACCCTGTGTGGATGCGTATGTATCGCTTTTGGGTACGTGTCTTTGCCCTAAGCTTCGCCTTGGGTGTAGTAAGCGGCGTCACCATGTCATTTCAGTTTGGTACTAACTGGCCTGGATTTATGGAGAAAGTAGGTAATGTGGCGGGGCCACTGTTAGGTTATGAGGTACTTACCGCCTTTTTCTTAGAAGCCACGTTTTTAGGCATCATGCTGTTTGGCATACGCCGTGTTCCGAACTGGCTGCATACGGCTTCAACCCTTATTGTTGCACTTGGCACCACTACTTCTGCGTTCTGGATACTAGCTTTAAATAGCTGGATGCAAACCCCACAGGGTTTTGAAGTGGTCGACGGCGTTGTGTATGCCACAAACTGGAAAGAAATTATCTTTAACCCATCTTTCCCTTACCGCTTTGTACATATGATGTTAGCGTCTGGACTGACGGCCAGCTTCCTGATAGCTGGGCTTTCGGCCTACCGCATGCTTAAAGGCGACGACAAGCTTGCGCCTAAGCTCGCGCTTAAAACCGCCACCTATACGGCGGCAGTGTTAATACCGCTACAAATTTTTGCTGGCGACATGCATGGTTTAAATACGCTTGAGCATCAGCCTCAGAAAGTAGCGGCGATGGAAGGACTTTGGGAGACCACTGAAGGTGCACCTTTGTTACTTTTTGCAATTCCTGACGAAGAAAGCAAAGAGAATCATTTTGAAATTCCCATTCCCTATGGTGCAAGTTTAATTCTTACTCACGAACTTAAGGGCGAGATTAAGGGGTTAAATGAGTTTGAAGGAGAGCATCCGCCCGTTGCTCCTGTTTTCTTCGGTTTTAGGGTTATGGTGGGTATGGGCATGTTGATGCTCGCTGTGTCATGGCTTGGCAGTCTTTATCTTATGCGTAACAAAGACTTCCCAATTTGGCTTAAACGCACGTTTGCAGGCATGGCGTTTAGCGGCTGGATTGCTACGTTAGCAGGCTGGTACGTAACGGAAATAGGCCGTCAGCCCTATTTGGTAAGTGGTGTATTAAGAACCGCTGATGCCGTTACCCAGTTACCACCGGCGAATATTGCTCTGTCGTTCACGCTCTATCTTGTTATCTATACGGTGCTTCTAATCGCATACATGGGAACACTTATGTTGATGTGCAGAAGAGCCGTTGAAATTGAAGAGATAACGACGGAAGAGCGCGAAGTTGCCAAGGCAAAAATGCAACCTACTGACCCAGACCCAAGCACGGTTTAAGGAGAGCAAACATGTTTGAAAGTGTATCAGCAGAAATGCTCGGAAATATTTATGTGGGTTTACTTGGTTTATCTGTATTGCTGTACGCCATTTTAGATGGCTACGACTTGGGTGTGGGTGTACTTATTCCGCCAAGAACAGAAGCGTTTCGCGATGACATGATAGCCTCCATAGGCCCTTACTGGGATGCTAATGAGACGTGGCTTGTGCTCGCCATAGGTCTACTGCTTATTGCTTTCCCTGAAGCCCATAGTGAGTTTTTACAAACCTTGTACTTGCCTGCAACCTTCATGTTATTAGGGCTTATTTTGCGCGGCGTAGCGTTCGATTTTCGCGCCAAGGTTGTGCAGGTGAAAAAGCGTAAGTGGGACATGGTATTCAAATACGGTTCGCTTTTAACCACATTAGCTCAAGGGTATATGTTAGGTATATACGTGACGGGGCTTCGCACAGATATTTGGGCGCAAGGCTTTGCACTTCTCGCTGCATTTGGTGTTACGGCTGCTTATGCGTTTATTGGCTCGTGCTGGTTAATACTTAAAGGCGAAGGTGAGCTTCAACAAAAAGCGTATTACTGGGCCAGAAGAGGTTTAGGGGTACTGGCAGTAGGGATTGTCGCGGTAAGTATCGCAAACCTAACCTTACACGATGACGTGCGAGATTTATGGTTGTCTGCTCCTTGGGGCTATGTGCTTTTCGCTATTCCAGTAGCGTGTTTTGCGCTCTTAGCACTATGTGGTGTGTTGCTTAAAAAACTGCCTGATGCACAAGGGAAAGGCGAATGGCTTCCGTTCTTTATTGCCCTTCTAGTATTTTTACTTTGTTTCACCGCATTTGGCATAAGCTACTATCCGTTTATCATCCCTGGACAGATGACGGTGATGGATGCGCTTAGTGATGCAAGCTCTCTGCGCTTCTTGCTTGTTGGCGTAGTTATTGTAGTACCTATTATTTTGGCTTATACGGCCATGGTATATAAGATATTCTCCGGTAAATCAGAGAAGCTTTCTTACTACTAGCCTTTGTTAATGGGATCGCAGCAGATCCCAATTACTTGAAACAATAGTGAACATCATTGAAATTCAATGGTGTTCACTTTCTATTCAGCGCTATACTAAACGCTGTACATTGCGAGTTTCTTGCGGTTCCCGACGCCTTTCCTGTGCTTGGGGCATTTGCGGCGACCAGTATCCCCAATCCACGAACTCGATCTGAAAACCTGCGATCAAAATATGATCCTTTCCCTCGAACAATGTATACCAATGACTAGAGGATGTTTAGCGTTAGCTAGTCTACCCTTAAGGTGTGATCAAAATTTAAACGTTACTTACCGTTAAATATTTTGTTGACATCAAACTGTAATATTACTATATTTTATTTGGGGCAATTTTTAATAGAAGGAGCCAATACCATGGAAAATGTATTCCATTCGTTCTCACGGTTCTTCAAGCGCGCGCACCCCTACACAGTCGCTCACTATATCGGCCGTAAAAATGCGCAGCGTATCTTAGGATGTAAAATCAAAAAGAAATCCAAGATATTTGCCGACCAGCACGTTGAAGACCAAAATCATTAATTTATATGGGGCCCGTCAAACCGGCCCCATTTTTTTAGCTCAATTTAAATCTATTAACGTTTTCCTGAAGGTTCTCAGCCAGGCTGAATAAGCTTTTCGCTTCACTATTCACATTGGTATTCGCGGCTTTTACTTGATCGCCCAGCATTTGAAAATCTAGTGCCCCTTCGCGTGCAACTTGCACCTGATCTTTAGCGAGTTGTACAAGAGCAGAAGCCTCATTGCTCACCTCAACTAACGATAAAACACTTTTGCGTCCGTCTTCCAACGTAATCACCAGCTCATTGGCAAGCCCCAATGCGTTGTGTGCCTTGTCTTTATTCGAAGTCATAGTTTGTACAGAATCACGAATTGACTGCACTATTTTTTCTAACATGGCATTAATTTCAACTGTCGATTGATGAGTTCTTGATGCTAGCGTACGCACTTCATCCGCCACCACCGCGAAACCTCTACCCGACTCTCCTGCTCTTGCCGCTTCTATTGCAGCATTAAGTGCCAATAAGTTAGTTTGATCAGCAATCTCAGCAATGGTTTTCACCACACTCGATACGTTTTTTCCATCGCTTTGCAGCTTATCTAACGTAGTAGCAGTTTTATCAATGTTCAGGGTTAAATCAGAGATGGCGCGCGCTGTGGTTTCCACATCCACCTTACCTTGCGCTATCTGGTGGGCACTACCTTTCGCTTGTTCCGCAGCTTTTATAGATAGAGTAAGGCTTTGTTCCATTTCATCAGACAGATTATCCATGACTGACACTAGCTGCTTGATGTCTCCTTGAAAGCTTAGAATAGCGGTTGAAGAGTGTGATGTTGCACTGTTAAGTGTTTGTGATGAGTGGTTCAGGTCATTCACTGCATGTTGAAGGTCAGTCATTCCCTTGTGAAATACGGCTAGTAGACCTTGAACGCTATGCGTTATCGCGTGGAGTTCTTGTAAATTTTGAGTAGGTAGACGTGACTGTAAATTGCGTGTTTTTGCAATATCGTCAAGCCTCTTAGCCATCTCTTCGATAGGACTTGCGATATTCCGCTTAGCAAGTATGTAGCCCATTATGGATACAGCCAGTAGCAATATGATTAGGCTGTAGATAGTGAACTGGCTCACACTGAGTTCAGCAGAAATAGCCATGGTTCGAGAGTTCGCAGCACGCTCAACACCCGAGCGTACCCCAGTTAAAAGTGCATTTAGTTCAGATGCTGCTTGGGTAATAACTTGAAGATTTTCCCGTGCAATATCCCAATCTATAGATGTTGCTGACATCGTTTGCTGTAAAGACGCAGCTGACGCAACCAGTACATCAAATTTTTCTTGAGCGGCGTCGCTTCCCATATAGCTGAATTGGGAAAATTTGGCGTTGGTCTCGTCGACGAGCCGGTCTTTCTGTCCGTTATATTCGCGACTATTTATTGTGGTTCCGTATAAGGAATACGCGATAAGCACCAACTCTTTGCTTTGAGTTTGTATATCATCGATAGCGCTTAACGAGGGTAATGTTTCATCCACGTAGGCTTCTACTAAGTTTTCGACATTGGCGTTGTTCTTTGTCAATACAATTGCCGCGATGAGCGACACAATTACAACGAGAAGATAACCGAGCAAGATTCTTTGCTTGATGGTTTTAAACATATAACCCCCATATTATTTAGGGGCACGCCTATACTTGTCGCACGTCTCTGCACCCTTTTCTATTCGTGGTAGGACAAAATATATACTTCTCCTACAATTGAACAAAAATAGACCGCTACGGTTGCTTTTTTCTTTCAGATTTTTAATCGTGAAGTTATCGAATTTATGTTATTTGGTGTCTTCAACTGCAAGTTGCCTCATCTATCACCGAAGGTATTGAGAAAACCAACGCTAATTATGAGGGGTTAAATATGGTTAAGCGGTACCGAGGTTGTGTACTTAATCTGCTCCATTGCAAAGCTTGAAGTGACGTCGGAAAACTCTATACCGTTAACCAATCGCTTATAAAAATGATCAAAGCAATCCATATCGGTAACGAGGACTTTTAGCAGGTAATCGTATTCGCCAGACATACGATAGCATTCAACAACTTCATCAAACGACGCGGCGTGCTTGGCGAAACTTGCCAGCCACTTTCCATCATGTCTGCCCGCTTTTACTTGCACGAAAACGGTCATGGCCAGCCCCAGGTGTTTTGCTTGCAACAGCGCTACTCGCCTAGAGATTATGCCCTTCTCTTCTAGCTTTTGAATACGCCGCCAGCAGGGCGTTACCGTAAGCCCAACTTGCTCAGCGATTTCTGCGACAGGCGTGTCAGCGTTATTCTGTAGCATGGCCAAAATGGCTTTATCTATTGTGTCTATACCGCTTGTTTTTTCACTACGCATAGTGAGATGTTGCCCTTTATTTCCATGTTCTCAGTTTTTCAGCGAATTACGTCAGGCGCTTTACTTTTATGGAGGCTATTTACAGCCACCAAGGCTGACTAAAGTCGACATTTTCTGGTGCAATTTCGTATTGAAAGGGGGGCGTAAATACATCCCAAAATGCATCCCGCAAGTCCTCGTCTATTATGCTAAGTTTACCTGCATCGCGATAGCGAGATAGCAGCGTATTGTAAGCGTCAATCGGCATTTGCGGGTTAGACTGGCGAAAGATAACACGCCCTCCAAACTCTTCATACATCGCTTTTTCTGTTTGAAACTGTATAACCTGCTTGGCCGCTATCTCTTTAATGGGTTTCGCGGCCGTTTCACTTGAAACCTGACCTTCAAACTTCTCGATAAACTTGCTTACCAGTGTTTGATTAACAGTTATGCCTTTTTGTTTTGCATAGTCCTCTAAAACAAGCTCATAAATTCTGTTAGACGCATTTACACGGACCACATAATCAAGCATACCTGCGTAATTGTCTTTCGCTTGCTGCTTCAAGTTTTTACGTTCTTCTTCACTAGGCACGACGTCTGCCATACGGATTTCGGTATTAAGCACCATTGCTAAAACACCCTGTTCATCGACTTGTCCATTTGCCTGAGCAACATAGGCAAGGTTTGAACTGAGAATAAGTAGCGCGGTGGCCAATGAAGATCGAATAGTTGATGTCATGCGCATTAAGCACTCCCTGTAGACGTATTTATCGCCGCGATTATGAACACTTTGAGTCTCGCTGAATGGGTAATTAACTGTGCGGACTGGTATTACCCAAATGGGCGTTGTAATGAGTAAAGCATTAAACGCTATGACTACGCAATACCGTGGCGTACTGATATTAGGAATATGCTGCGAGCTTCAAATTTATTGGGGTGAACGAGTGCTTATGTGGTGTAGCCGAGAGAGGATGGCGATAGCGACGCAGTAGACTAGCTATTGATGAAAAACGTTATTCGTTAGAAATGATATATACCAAAAGCGGTATGGACTAAAAGCTTTGTCGCGCGTTTAGCGTGAGTGTGGAAATGCAGACAATAGAAAGAAAAACGGCGGTCAAATGACCGCCGTTTTTGAATTCTTAGATAGCTTGCACGTTAGCAGCTTGAAGACCTTTTTGACCTTCTTCAACTTCAAATTCTACTCGCTGACCTTCTGGAAGCGTTTTGTAACCGTCAGAGATGATCGCACGGAAATGAACGAATACGTCCTTACCGCCGTTATCTTGAGTTAGAAAACCGTAACCTTTATCAGCGTTGAACCACTTAACTGTGCCTGTAACTTTAGACATGTCGTATAGACCTCAAATATCGTATTAAATTGCGCATAAGCGCGTGTAACTAAGTTCTTTAGAGTCTTTAAATTGGCGGAGTATTGGGTCTTACTTACGAATGGACAAACAACTTACAACAAATTACCGGGTAACTCGAGTGGTTTAACATATAGCAAATAATACAAAATCGCGTCTCTTTAAAGACTTTGGCTTAAAGCCAAAGCCACTATAACACTCTTCGGGACGATTAATATACAAATTAATTGATAAACTACGGATTTCATAAATATTTCACCGCAGCGTAACAAAAATTAATGCCCTTTCCGCCAGGCTAAATACCAGCAAATTGCGCCAATTACGCCTGTACTTGCAGGGAAATACCATGATAAATCGTACATTGGCAGTATTGCTGTCATTAACACAAAAGTGGCGCCCACTACGCTTAAATGAGTGGTCTGAGTTGTTTTCTTTTGCTCTTGGAGCAGTGCCAAATGGGCCCTTTGTTGTTGCAATGGCAAGCGCTTCATTTGCTGTAAACTGTCGTACAGCAGGTCTGGCATTTCAGGTAGTTTTTCAGACCAGAAAGGTAAATTGTCTTTCACCTTCCCCATCATGGCGGTAAAGCCAATCTGCTCTTTCATCCAATTTTCAAGAAACGGCTTAGCGGTTTTCCAAAGGTCGAGCTGAGGATACAACTGACGGCCTAAGCCTTCGATATACAGCAATGTTTTTTGCAGTAGCACAAGCTGTGGCTGCACAACCATATTGAAACGTCGTGCCGTATTAAATAGCTGCAGCAGCACGTTACCAAAGGATATTTCAGCTAGTGGCTTTTGGAATATAGGTTCACATACCGTGCGGATGGCCATCTCGAACTCATCGATATTGGTATCCTGCGGTACCCAGCCTGAGTCGGCGTGAAGCTGCGCGACTTTGCGATAGTCGCGGTTGAAGAAGGCAATAAAGTTCTCAGCCAAATAGCGCTTGTCTTCACGGTTGAGCGTACCCACAATGCCAAAATCGATGGCGATATATTTGGGGTTTTCAGGGTGTTCGGTAGATACAAAGATATTGCCCGGGTGCATGTCTGCATGGAAAAAACTGTCGCGAAATACCTGAGTGAAGAATACTTCCACACCGCGCTCGGCCAATTTTTTCATATTGGTATTTTGGGTAAGTAATGCGTCTATATTTGAGATTGGAAGACCGTAAATACGCTCCATAACCAACACATTACTGCGGCAATAGTCACTGTAAATTTTAGGTACATAAAGCGCGTCTGAACCTTCAAAATTACGCCCTAACTGAATACCGTTTGCAGATTCACGCAGTAAATCAAGTTCATCAACAATGGTCTTGCGGTATTCCACAACCACTTCGACAGGACGCAGCCGTTTGCCATCAGGAAGCCAGCGTTGAAGCACGTTAGCCAAGCTAAACAATAGCTCCATGTCTGCCACGATGGTATCGCGAATATCTGGGCGCAACACCTTTACCACAACGTCTTCATTGTTATGCTTTAACTTTGCCGCATGAACTTGGGCGATAGAGGCAGACGCCAGTGGCGCCTTTTCAAATTCACTGAATAATTCGCTTAAGTCAGAAAGCCCCAACGCTTGCTTGATAATGTCTTGTGCAGCGTCAGATGAAAACGGCGGAACTTTGTCTTGTAAACGGGCAAGTTCGTTAGCAATGGCAGGGGGAAGCAAGTCTCGGCGGGTAGAGAGCATCTGGCCGAATTTAATAAAAACAGGCCCAAGGTTTTGTAGTGCAAGGGTAATACGCTCGCCGGCTGACTTGCCCTTGTGCTTGTTTCGCACCCAAAAAATGGTATGACGCATAGCCCGCGCGTACCAGGGTAACCACTTTGCTGGAATAAGTTCGTCTAAGCCGTGTTCCAACAATACCTTGTTAATTCGGTATAACCTAACAATACGCATTTATGAGCCTGTTTCTCTCAATCTTACTTAAATTTTTCTTCTAGGCGGCGCAGTCTCGCATCGGCACTTTCTGCTCGATCGCGAAGCGCATTAACTTCGTCACTAAAGTGCATAACCGCCAGCTTGTGTGCAGCAAGCTGCTTTTCTTCTACTACGGCGTTGCCGAATACCTTCGCCATGGACGCTAGCGCTGACATCGACTTCTCATGCACGGTTTTCACCGTTTTCACGGTCTGATGGGCAATAACATCGTTGGTCTTTTGTGCCAGCAACTCTTCAATGTCGATATCGAGTTGCTGAAACAAGGCACTGACCTGCTGAGCAACATTGAGCTCTCCTTCCAAAAAGAGGGCTTTTTGCTGAATAAGTCGAGTCAACTGGCTGGTTTCTTTTAACTCTGGCAAGGTTTGTAGCGACGTTTTAATACAACAGTCTTTCGGCCCAAGAGACGCGACGGCGTCTTCAAACGAGCCTTGTTCGCTGAGTACGTCAATACGGTCAGAAAACGAAAGCGTAATACCATAAGGAAGCGGCGAAATGAACGCGGTAAGCCTGGCGCCAGCAAGCGCTTTTAGCCTTACTTCGCTGTCTTCGTCTAAAGACAGCAACTTGTTTAAAACCGATTCAGCCGTTGCGGTAACCAGCGCAGAAGTAGGCATTAAAACTTATAACCTCTATGTAACGCTACAATACCGCCAGTCAGGTTTTGGTAATCACATTGCTCAAAGCCAGCCTGCTCGAACATCCCCTTCAAGGTTTCTTGATCTGGGTGCATACGTATGCTTTCCGCAAGGTATTGGTAGCTTTCTGCATCGTTCGCCACTAGCTGACCCATTTTTGGCAAAATGTGAAACGAGTACATATCGTAAAGTTTGCTGAGCTGCTCTGACGTAGGCTTAGAAAATTCTAATACCAGTAAACGGCCGCCTGGTTTTAACACGCGAAAAATAGAATTAAGCGCGTTTTGCTTTTCCGTTACGTTGCGAAGGCCGAATGCCATGGTCACCACATCAAAATGGTTGTCGGGGAAAGGCAGTGCTTCCGCGTCAGCTTGCACATAATCGATGTTGCTTACCAAGCCGCGATCGCGAAGCTTATCACGGCCTACTTTCAGCATAGACAAGTTGATATCGGCAAGGGTTACGCGCCCTGTAGGACCTACCAAGCGAGAGAACTTAGCGGTTAGATCGCCAGTACCACCGGCAATATCCAATACTTTATTGCCAGCGCGAACACCGCTGCAGTCTATTGTGAAACGCTTCCATAAACGATGCACTCCCATCGACATAAGATCGTTCATTACGTCGTACTTTGCTGCAACAGAGTCAAAAACATTAGCAACTAAAGAGGCTTTTTGCCCTTTATCCACCTGTTTGAAACCAAAGTGCGTTGTATGCTCAGTAGCATTGTCGATTGCAGAGTCTGCTTGCGTAGCGGGAGTTTGATTGTCGCTCATGACAGTCCTGTAATTTGAATATTTTTATTAATGCCGAAGTGTATAGGATTGTGTGCTCAAGCAAAAGCTTTATGCCTGACTGTCTCCTGATGTAAATCAAGCCTTTGACCTTTACAAAAGCGGAGCCTGCAAGGCACAAGCTCGCTTGTTTAGAAGACTAGATCAGCTTGCTCTACGCTACCTGATTGTTTGTGCCCCAACTATAGGCAACAATGGCACTGATCTCTTGCAAAGAACGGCCGCTTTCCTCATGCCATTGCGCAAATGCCGCATTGGCCGCCGACAGCGACTTTTTCGAGGTTAAGCCACCGTCGATAATTTCATTCTTTCGCAAGTAATCTTCCACGTCACGTGAGAATAAAAACGTGTCTATGCCTAGTGCACGAAGCATGTAGGGGCCGGTGTTACCGCCTAATCGCGCACCGCGTTTTTTCAAAAACGCCCAAAGCTCAGTGATATTGTCTTTTTCAAAGCCTGCTACGAACTTACCAAAGCTGCCGTGCTCCAGGGCTACGTCTTTGATCATCATGGCATTGTCACGCACTGTCATCACTTTTTTATAGTTGCGAACAATGCGCTTATCTGACGCTTTTTGCTCTAGCATTTCATCGGGCATCAACAACACTTTATCAATGTCGAACCCGAAAAATACGGTTTCAAAGTCGGGCCATTTTTGCTCGATAACTCGCCACACGAAGCCCGACTGGAACACTTTTTTGGTCATCGCCGCTAAAAAACGGTCGTCAGGAATTGTTTCAATTTGCGCTTTAGAAAGTGGTGCTTGGAGCATGGCTTCAAGCACCCTTTCACCGCCTTTGCGCTCGCACGCTCGGCGGTAGATAGATTGAAAAGACTCTAACTTAGACTCTTTCATGTGTGCCTAGCCTTTAATACCGCTGTGACGAAGCAAAGCGTCAACTTGCGGCTCGCGCCCTCTAAAAGCAACAAACAAGTCCATAGGAGGCTTACTGCCGCCCATTTCTAAAATGTTTTCTAAGAACGCTTTGCCCGTATCGCGGTTAAAAATGCCATCCTCTTCAAACTTGCTGTACGCGTCGGCAGAAAGCACCTCTGCCCACTTATAGCTGTAATAGCCCGCTGCGTATCCACCAGCAAATATGTGACCAAAGCCGTTTTGGAAACGGTTAAACGATGGAGGAATGACCACGGCCACCTCTTCACGCACTTTATCCAATGTGCCCTGTACGTCTACCTCACTGCCTTTTTCGCTATGCAGTAAGAAGTCGAAAAGACTGAATTCAAGCTGGCGTACCATCTGCATCGCTGACAGGTAATCCCGTGCAGCAAGCATACGCTCCAGTAAATCAGCAGGAAGCGGTTCGCCAGTTTCATAGTGACCAGAGATAAAGTTAAGTGCGTCTTCTTCCCAGCACCAGTTTTCTAAAAACTGACTTGGCAGTTCAACCGCATCCCATGGCACACCGTTAATACCGGATACACCCGCTACGCGCATTTTAGTAAGCATGTGATGGATTCCATGACCAAACTCATGGAACATGGTCACCACTTCATCATGAGTAAATAGCGCTGGCTTATCCCCTACAGGTGCGTTGAAGTTACAGGTAAGGTACGCAACGGGTAGCTGCAATTCGCCATTCATTTTTTCACGACGTACGCGACATTCATCCATCCACGCGCCGCCACGCTTTTTAGCTCGTGCGTACAAGTCGAGGTAAAAGCTGCCGCGCATCACATCGGCATCGTCAGTAATGGTGAAGTAACGTACATCTTTATGCCACGTATCAATGCCAGGCTGCTCAATAATTTTTAAGCCATACAGGCGATGTACAACTTCGAATAAACCAGACAGCACTTTATCTTCGGGGAAATAAGGGCGAAGCATTTCATCAGAAATCGTGTACTTTTCCTGTTTCAGTTTCTCGCTGTAATACGGTAAATCCCATGCCGCTAGCTCGCTGACACCATGCTTGTCTTTCGCGTACGCTCGTACTTCTTCAAGCTCTTTCTCTGCCTGAGGCTTAGACTTAGCCGCCAAATCACGCAAGAAACCGATGACCTGATCGGTAGAATCCGCCATTTTAGTCGCTAGTGAACGCTCTGCATAACTTGAAAAACCTAACAATTCAGCCAGTTCAGTACGCAGCGTTAAGGTTTCTTTGATTATATCGGTGTTATCCCACTTACCCGCATTAGGGCCTTGATCAGACGCTTTTGTTGCATAGGCGCGATACATTTCTTCGCGAAGTTCGCGATTATCGGCGTAAAGCATGACTGGCAAATAAGACGGAATGTCTAACGTAAACAACCAGCCTTGTAAGTCTTTTTGGTGCGCAGCTTGCGCCGCTGCTTCAAGGGCTGACTCTGGCATACCGGCAAGTTCAGCTTCATCGGTAATGTGTTTAGTCCAGCCCATAGTGGCGTCCATCACATTATTGGAAAAGGTTGATGATAGCTCGCTAAGCTTTGCCTGAATCTCTGCAAAACGCTTCTTTTGCTCTGCGGGAAGCGCTACACCTGACAATGTGAAATCGCGAACGGCGTTTTCAATCACTTTCTGCTGCTCTTCGCTTAAGGTCGCAAATTCGTCAGACGCTTTGAGGGAAGCGTAAGCATTGTAAAGGCCTTCGTGCTGGCCTACCCAAGTTCCATATTCAGATAGTAATGGCAAACACGCATCGTGAGCTTCACGCAATTCATCGCTGCTCACCACGCTATTCATATGAGAAACGGGTGAAAATATTTTACTTAAACGATCATCGGCCTCTTCAAGGCGCAGCACTAAATTCTGGTAAGAGTAATCTTTCGACGCCACGACCTCTTCTATTTCGCTTTTGCACGCCGCAATGGCTTTTTCAATTGCAGGCTTGATAGAGGCAGGTTCAATAGCAGAAAAAATTGGTAGACCATCTACCATTTCAATTGCAGGGGTTGTCATAATCTTTTTCACTCTTAACACGTTGATAGAATAATGATGGGGCTTCGCTGATTAAAAGCAAGCTATTGTTTTAGCCACTGTTGACCTATTTTGAACTTACTTGCCGTCAACGTGCATGGATCATGATTATTGCCTATATTTACGAATTCAATGAATGCCGCTGCACCATTTTTCTTAATGCCCCTCATAAAAACTGAACAACACAGTCAGCTCCGCCAAGCGCTGTCACAAATGTCACATTTCATCCTTTTGTCTACTTTGTCCCTTCGCTGTTCAGCGTCTATAATTTCGATTAATAAATCTACAAGGCATAGATATGAAAACGTTGACCTCAGGCGAAATAGCCTCGTATTGCGATGTAAATCTGCGCACCGTAATTCGATGGATCGAAAGCGGTAAGCTGAAAGGCTTCAAACTTCCTGGGCGTGGAAACAACAGAGTATTAGTAGAAGATTTTGTCGCCTTTCTTGAACGACACGACATGCCAATTCCCGATTCATTGAAAGGCATTGCCACGCCCTCAATATTAATTGTTGACGATGAAATGCCAGTTGCCAAGTCTATTCAGCGCGTGGCCAGACGGGCGGGTTATGAGTCGTATATCGCTACAGGCGGCTTCCAAGCGGGGATTATGCTGAGCCAATACGAGCCCAAAGTCATGACCCTTGATTTAAGTATGCCAGGCATGGACGGTTACAGCGTTATCGAATTCACGCGAGATCAAAGTAAATATAAAGATCTCAAAATTGTGGTCATATCGGCACTCGATGAAATTAGCCTGGAGCGCGCGCTTGAGATAGGGGCTGATGCCACCTTACAAAAGCCGTTCTCAAATCATGACTTAACAATGGTCCTTGAGCAGTTTATGTCGATGTAAATCGATTTAAAGGGAGTGACATTATGGCTTGGTTATCGCGATTCGCTCTTTTAAGTTTGCTTGTAGGTGTTTGCGCATTACCGACAAATGCTAAACCCCTTACTTTTGCTGTTGTACCTCAGCAGTCTGCCAAGAAAATGGCTGAAACATGGCAACCCTTAATCGACTATGTGAGCAATTACACCGGTTTTGAGATTGATTTTAAAACTGCAAAAGACATTCCCACCTTCGAGGCTAATCTCGCCGACGGCAAATATGATATTGCCTACATGAACCCCTACCACTTTGTGGTCTTTAATGAATCTGCGGGATACCGCGCGCTTGCGCGCCAACGCGATAAAGAAATTCGCGGCTTACTTGTTGTACATAAAGACAGCTCCATACGCTCTCTGGATGACTTAAGCGGTACCGAAGTAGCCTTCCCAGCACCAGCTGCGTTTGCTGCCACAATTATCACAAGCGCTCACTTGCGGATGAAAAGCATTGCTTTTGTACCGCGCTACGTCAATTCTCATGACTCTGTGTACCTCGCAGTACAAAGGGGCTTTTTCAATGCTGGGGGTGGCATTGTCCGTACGCTTAACAGTTCACCTGACGACGTTAAACAAGAATTACGTGTCCTTTGGAAGAGCAAAGGTTATACGCCTCATGCTATCGCAACCCATCCAAATATGGCACTCGCTGACAGACAAGCTATTCTTAATGCATTACTTGCTTTGTCGAATGACACAAGTAAGTCTTGGATTTTAAAAGGTATTGGATTTAACGGCTTTATAGCGTCAAACGACAGTGATTGGGACGACGTGAGAGCATTGGGAATAGCGTCGCTATCGAGGCCGCATTTATGAGTAGACTCGTATGAAACTGTCGTTGCGTATAAAAACAATAACAGGCATCGCATCAATAGCAGCGCTTTTGCTGCTAGTGCTCATTGTGACGGTGTTTCAGCTACTTAATGACCTTGTCGATAGTAACATAAAGAAGTCAGCCGACACCACGGTTGCCCTTTTTGTTTCGACGACAAAAAATGCCTTTTTAAGCTACGACCTTGCAGCTCTTGATGCCGACGTCTCAGAAATTCTTACCAACCCCAATATTGCTTACGTCAAAGTTAAAGACAAATTAGGTAGAGTTTTCGTAGAAAAGGGTAACACCAACGCACTAAATCGGCCTTTTACTGCCGACACAAGTGTTTCAGACGCTGATGATGGTATTTACGACACCCGAGCCCCCATCATGGTAAACAGGACTTTGTACGGCTATGTAGAGATTGGGCTTAACATTGCTTCAGTAACTGAATCAGTATCGAGGGTGAGAAACTGGACAGTTACACTGGCTTTTCTAGAATTTATTTTGGTCGGATTGTGCTCTTACTTACTTGGTTCTTACCTGATGTCGCAACTTCATCAATTACACGAAGGCGCTAAACGTTTGGGTGATGCAGTAAAAAACAACAGCTATCAAGATGTTTTTGTTCCCGTGCGCGGCACTGATGAGTTAAGCGAACTGGCAGAGGCATTTAATCAACTGGTTGAGCGTTTAAAAGAAGAACATGCGCAGCGTCAATACGCGCAAGATGAGCTTAAAGAGCTTAACACGCTACTTGAAGAAAAGGTTCAGGATAGAACCGCATTGCTGCATCAGAAAAACTATCAACTCCAAGAGGCCAATAAAGATCTAAAAGAGACCCAGGTACAACTACTTCAAGCTGAGAAAATGGCGTCAGTTGGCCAGCTAGCAGCGGGGGTCGCCCATGAAATTAACAATCCTGTCGGTTTTGTCAGCAGCAACATATCCACCTTAAGCGAGTACGTTGCTACCTACCAAATGATATTCTCACAAATTAACGCGGTGCTTAATGAACAAGACGAGGGTAAGCGTGCTTCTGCCTTATCAGAACTAGAAAAAATGTTAGCTAATCAGGATATGGCGTTTATCAATGAAGATATCACCGACCTCCTCAGCGATTCGAGAGACGGTTTAAGTCGGGTTGCTGAAATTGTAAAAGGGTTAAAGCTATTCTCTCGTGTAGACAGTGACCACATGCAGCAGCACAACATTAATGATTGTGTACGCACTACCCTTGCAATGGTGAACAACCAATTAAAGTATATTTGTACTGTCGAAACGCATTTAGGCAAAGTCCCTGACGTTGCCATGAATGTAGGCAAGGTTTCTCAGGTTGTTACCAACTTACTCATTAACGCGGGTCAAGCGATAGAGAGCACGGGTAAGAACGGTAAGATAACTATTACCACCTGTACTGCGGGCAAGTTTGTCGAGCTTCGTGTAGAAGACACTGGCTGCGGTATTCCATCAAGTCATTTAGACAAACTCTTCAATCCATTTTTTACAACTAAACCTG
The DNA here is from genome assembly GCF_022348355.1 of Alteromonas sp. Cnat2-8. Lineage (NCBI taxonomy): Bacteria > Pseudomonadati > Pseudomonadota > Gammaproteobacteria > Alteromonadales > Alteromonadaceae > Alteromonas > Alteromonas sp. Cnat2-8. Next base: position 603,737 of record NZ_JAKREX010000003.1, on the reverse strand, counting down.
AAGGGCAAGGCACTGGCTTAGGTCTTTCAATTTCGTTTGGCATTGCTCAAGAGCATGGCGGCACGCTCTCAGCCACCAGTAAAGAGGGAGAAGGAAGCATATTTACATTAGCGCTCCCCCTTGTTTCACACTCAGATAAAACATTAGAGAGCGAAGGATGAATCAACTAATAGTGTTATCAAGCAGCATTGCGTGTAATAGTTGTAACGTCGCTTATAAGGATAATAATTTATGACAGAGCCTACTACAGAACAAGCCACGACCTACACGGTTCTATTTGTCGACGACGAGCCGAATATCCTTCGCGCTATCAAGCGTGCGCTGTTCACTATGGACATCACCTTACTGCTTGCTGATAGTGGTGCCAAAGCGTTAGATTTAATGAGTAAACACGATGTTCACGTAGTTATTTCTGACATGAAAATGCCGCAGATGTCAGGTGCGGAATTACTCGAACAGGTCGCTATCAATTATCCCGAGACATTTAGAGTTGTGCTTACTGGCTATGCCGACATTGAGTCAACAATTAAAGCCGTAAACCAAGGCAAGATACACCGTTACCTGCAAAAGCCATGGGACAACCAAGAGCTTATCGCTGTTGTAGAAGAAGGCTTAGAACGCGTTAAGTTAAAGGCGGAAAACCTTCGTCTACAAAAACTAACACGACTGCAAAATAAAAAGCTACGCGACGTAAATGCCTCACTAGAACAAGTGGTTCAAAAGCGCACGCGCCAGATAAAAGCGGCGCTAAATAAAATCGAAAAACACAACCTTGCAATGGAGCAGGTGCTGTTCAACGTGATAAGCATTAACCCTGACATTAATGGTAAGTTTGCCATTGAGGTTAGCGAGTTGGCATCAAAACTGGCGCGTATCGCTCGGTTGGAGAAAGAAGAAATCAAACAGGTGCGTTATGCGGGCCTTATCTGCGAGCTTGGGTTACTAGGGCTTGAAAGCGAAGATTTTAAGGCGCCATTTTCAAAGCTTAAATATCAACAGCAGCAAAACTATCTATCGCAAACCAAGCAGGCTGCGTTAATACTTGCTCCGGCTCACGAACTACATCAAGTTTCTGACATTATTGAATTTCAGTTCGAGCACTATAATGGCTCAGGCTTGTATAACAAAGTTGCAAAAGAAATTCCTGCTGGCGCACGGATCTTGGCCATAGCCCGAGATTACTGGCGCTTAGTAACCGGCAGAATGAGCGGTATCGAAATGAGCCCTCGCGATGCCAAACTAGAAATGAAAAAGCACAGAAACACCCGCTATGACGGTGAGTTTTTGGACCTGTTGCTCGAAGCAGAAGATGTAACGACATCTAAACTGCTTTCTACATCATTGAAAGCCTCGCAGCTCAAAGCAGGCATGGTCCTCGCCCAAAATTTGTATAACGATAGTCACATCCTTATCCTTCCCGAGGGACATGTGTTTAGTGATGCCACCATTCAAAAACTCGTACACTTTGAAGAAGAACGTGGAAAAGCGTTTAGTATTCAAATAGAACCAGAAGAGCTTTCTGCTACTATAAGTGAATAAGCTTTAAAGATTACGTGCTGAAAGCAGGATGAGCGATGCATGAATATGCTTCGCTTTGTCTTAGCCTTTTAATTAGGCTGCACTGTCCCCATTGATAAACTAAATGAAATTCCCTAAAGCAAATCTCGGTCTTTTGATTACTCTTTATGACAAGACCGATAGAGAATGATTTGCTGTGCGAACCTTCCGAAGGCATTTATGCTTATCGTTTACGTTCGCCTAACCGACAAAGAAGGCTTTTTGAATGACACATTTTGATTATATATGTATTGGCGGTGGCAGCGGTGGTATCGCATCTGCAAACCGTGCAGCTAAACATGGAAAGAAGGCCGCCATCATTGAAGCGAAAGATATTGGCGGTACTTGCGTGAACGTTGGCTGCGTGCCTAAAAAAGCCATGTGGTACGGAGCGCAGGTTGCTGAAGCCATCCACCGCTATGCGCCTGAGTACGGGTTCGATTTGTCGGTAAATCACTTTAGCTGGGACAGTCTTATTGCTAGCCGCCAGGCTTATATTGAGCGTATTCATGCCTCGTACGACCGCGTTCTTACTGCAAACGACGTTACCTTAATTCGCGGTTTTGCGAAGTTTATTGATAACAACACGGTTGAAGTAAACGGCGAAAAGTACACGGCTGATCATATTACGATTGCTGTAGGCGGCCGCCCAATCATCCCAGATATCGAAGGTGCAGAGTACGGTATTGATTCTGATGGTTTCTTTGCCCTAAAAGAGCAGCCGAAGCGCGCTGTCGTGGTTGGCGCAGGCTACATTGGGGTTGAACTGGCAGGCGTACTTCACGCTCTTGGCACAGAATCGCACCTGGTAGTTCGCAAACACGCCCCACTTAGAAATTTCGACCCTATTATTCATGAAACCCTGGTTGACATGATCCACGCTGAAGGCTGCAAATTGCACGACCATACTAGCGTAGAGAAAGTGGAAAAAGCTGACGATGGCGAGCTATCAGTACACTTAACCAATGGCGAAGTGCTAAAAGCTGACTGCTTGATTTGGGCGATTGGCCGTAAACCCTCTACCGATAAAATTGATATTGAAAATACCGACGTTGAACTGAACGACAATGGCACGGTGAAAGTGGATAAGTACCAAAACACCACTGCAAAGAACGTTTATGCGGTTGGTGATATTACCGGTGAAGCAGAGCTTACTCCGGTGGCAGTTAAAGCGGGTCGCTTGCTAAGCGAACGCTTATTCAACGGCCAAAAAGACGCTCACATGGATTACTCGCTTATTCCAACCGTTGTGTTTAGTCATCCACCCATTGGCACTATTGGCTTAACCGAGCCAGAAGCCATTGAAGAATACGGTGAAGATAACGTTAAAGTGTACACCTCTAGTTTTGCGTCTATGTACACCGCGGTAACCCGCCACCGTCAAATGACCAAGATGAAGCTGGTATGCGCGGGTAAAGACCAAAAAGTGGTAGGCCTTCACGGTATTGGGCACGGCATGGACGAAATTCTGCAAGGCTTCGCCGTTGCCATAAAGATGGGCGCGACTAAAGCTGACTTTGATGCGTGTGTAGCTATTCACCCTACCAGTGCAGAAGAGTTTGTTACGATGACCTAGGAATATGCGCTTAATTGAGTGCTTTCTTTTAAAAACCGGCATTAGCTTACTAGTTAATGCCGGCTTTTTTATGTGCTTAACTTACCTTTTCTAGCTCGACAGGCACACCATTTAGCACCGCATTTCCCGATAGCTCGTCTACCTGTAAATCGTCTGTAAGAATGTTAGTGTTAACCCCAGGGTGCTGACTTGCCACAGACAGCTTTATGCCTTTCTTGTTGTGTCCCCATCCATGCGGGATAGACACCACGCCGGGCATAATTGCATCTGTGATTTCAGCCTCTATGGTTAGTTGGCCAACTCGCGATTTCACACTTACCTCGTCACCATCTGTAATGCCATATTTAGCCCCGTCATCAGGATGAAGCTGCAGCGTACAGCGGTTATTACCTTTCACCATTCGAGGGCTGTTATGCAGCCACGAGTTATTGGTTTTAATATGCCGGCGCCCTATTAAAACAACGGACTGATTTTGCGGCGCAACATGGTTCGCTTTTCCAAAGAAATGCGTGTTAACCCTGTCTAAATCAGCCATGAAGTACTCAAAATCTAAGTGAATTTTCTTATCTTCATGGAACAAGGCGTGAGGCAAAGACGGTTGTAGCGGCCCTAAGTCGATACCGTGTGGGTGTGCTTTAAGCGTATCAATCGATAACCCGCCTTCCGGAATAGCGGTTGGAGTTTCGTTTAAGTTAGCGTCGGTGACTTCTTTTTTACTTGCTGCCCGACCATAAAGACCTGCTTGCAACAAATCGTCGACCACACCTTTAGGTTGCTTGTCCCAAAGCGCAGCATAGTGTGCGGTGCTTTTTCCATTTAGCGCATCGAGCCTTTCGGCTAACGAAAGGTATATTTGCCAGTCGCTAAGCTGGTCTTCGTCAATGTCTACCACCGCTTCGGAGTACTTAGCAAAATTTCGCACGGCAAAGTTGTGAAAAACAATATCGTAATGGTCGCGTTCTAGCGCGGTTACCGGAGGAAGGATCACATCAGCATGACGGGAGGTTTCGGTAACGTAAAAGTCTACCGCAACCATAAAGTCGAGTTCTTCAAATGCCTTATCAAGCTGCTCTGCATTTGGCGTAGTGACCACGGGATTACCTGCACCAATTACCATGGCCTTAATTTGCCCTTCTCCCGGGGTTAAAATTTCCTCGGCTAAACACGCTACCGGATACTCACCAGCAAACGCCGGAAGCCCTCTTACGCGAGAAGTAAATCCGCCCATGCTGCCCTTGCCTGATACAGGTAGTACGTCAGCGGCTGGCTGAGTAAACATCATGCCACCCCGCTTATCTAGGTTTCCGGTGAGCATATTAAACAGCATGATTAGATACTGAGTGAGCGTACCAAACGCTTGTACGCTAGCCCCCATCCTTCCATAACAAACTGCAGACTCAGCATTGCAGAAGTCCAAAACAAGCTGAGTGATTTGTGAAGCTGTAATACCGGTAAGCTCGCTCACCTTTTGTGGTGAATAATCGCGAACGTATTTTTCGACCGCTTTTATATCCTCGGCATAAGGTAAAATTTCATCCGCCTCGTATAACTGCTTTTCAAACAATACATGCAGCATAGCTAGCAGTAACAGCGCGTCACTGCCTGGACGAATAAAGTGATGTTCACAGCTAATATCGGCAGTTTCGCTGCGTTTAGGGTCGATAACGACGACCTTCCCTCCACGTTTTTGAATGCCCTTTAAACGCTTTTTCACGTTTGGCACGGTCATAATGCTGCCATTAGAGGCCAGCGGATTCCCGCCGATGATCATAAAGTGCTGCGTGTGATCAATGTCAGGAATGGGAATTTGGGAGATATGACCAAACAGTCGTCGACTAACAATATGATGGGGCAACTGGTCAACGGAGGTAGCGGAATAGCGGTTGTGCGACTTGAGGGCACGATAGAAATACGGTCCGAATAATATTGAGCCCATATTGTGCGCATTAGGATTTCCTAAATACACACCTACCGCATTATTGCCGTGGGCCTGCTGGATGTGGTGTAACTTGCTTGCGACCAAATCAAAGGCTTCATCCCACGTAATCTCTTCCCAGGCGCTGTCTTCGCCGTCAATTCGTACCCTTTTTACCGGGCGCTTCAAGCGGTCAGGATCGTCGTACAAGTCTTTTAACGCACTCGCTTTCGGGCAAATATGACCTTGGCTAAAGGGGTTATCTTTATCCCCTTTTATTGACAGTATTTGACGGTCTTTCGTCGCTACCTCAATACCACACATTGCTTCACAAAGCGTACAAGTAGAATAATGCAATTGTTGTTCAGCGTTGCTCACGGTAATTCCTACACAATTCATTGTTAATGAGTTGTTACGAAATTAGCGATTATTGCTGTAATAGACAAGCATCACTGAAAGTGATGATAAAGAGAAGGCACCTCGCCACAATTAGACGAGGTGCTATTGGTTAGAAAGAGTAAGTCACACCAAGGGTTGCTGTGGTGCCTAATCCTTTAATATTGTAGCCACCGTAGGTATACGACTGAGCGCGCGCAGGATAGTAGTCGCTGTTAAACAGGTTTTCGACACCCATAAACGCGTTCCAGTTTTCAGCGAACTGGTACTGTCCACTTAGGTTAACAATATTATAGCTCGATATAGGTCCTTGATCGCCCACATAGTCGCCGTCAGCATTTGGCGAGAAGCGTTTACGATCACCCACATACAGATAGCTAACTGTTAGCGATAAAGTGTCTGATGGCTTCCAGTTTACGTTTGCCGTTGCTTTGGGTGGACTAATTTGGCGAGAGCCAAGGTACACATCAGCTTCGGTATTTTTCCCTTCAACGTAACTATATGTGGCTATCACATTGAGCGTTTCAGAGATTCGATAGTCTACTAAGCCTTCATAGCCCCAAATTTCCTGCGGTGCGCGAACTGGCTCATACACACCTGTCACCTCGTTGAAACTATTGGTCGTACCGAGTTCAGATGTACTTCTGTAAGCCGCAACTTCAAGGCGTACTTGGTCGAAAAGAGAGGTGAAGCCCACTTCGTAGTTATCGATGATAGAAGCCTCCGTTTGAATAAGACCAATATCATCTACCGTTGCAGCGCGCAGTAGACGGCCAATGTCAGCGATGTCTGAACCTTGCGAGTAATTGAAAAACGGGCTAAAGCTGTCGCTCCAGTTGTACTTTATCGCAATGTTATAAGTGGTTGCGTCGTAATCTATAGTGTCCCCCTTAACTTGAAGAGGAACAGAGCATTGAGTTTCAGAGCGACACAGCTTCAGTGTTTCGTAGTCATCAACCGATAAATCGATACTTTCCCTTCTCACACCTGCCTTTACAATAAGGTCGTCGTGAATTACCCACTTTGTTTGTAAAAAGCCAGCTAAGCTGTCCATTTCCATTTCAGGTACCCACACGCGCCCATCAACCAGCGGCTGTGAGGTAGTGTCTTTTAGCGCGTCGATACCATAGATAAACGTGGCTTCTACGCCATCGAAATCAATGGCAGTATTAAACGTCGCGCGAGCGCCGCGCTTTTCAGAGCGAATAATAGACTGGCCGCCGTCGTAGCCTTCATCAGGATTAGCTAAGTTAGGTGAAAAGAAAAATACGTTCTCAATATCTTGCGAGTACACATCAAGCGTCATTTCACTGTTTGCAAAGATATTGCTGTCTGTGTATTTCAGGGTGATGTTCTCATTTCCGTCAGGCCCCTGAGGTTTCCCGCGTTTTTGCAACGCTTCAGGTACGTGAATAGCGTAGGTTTTCACGCCTTCGTTGATGTCTCCGGGAACATCTCCCAAATCAGTTTTTTGTTGAGAGCTAAAGTAGTTGTAGCTAAATTGAAGACGCTTTTCTTGGTCGAAGTCGTAACCTAATTTGGTAAAGTAATTCTGTGTTTCAGCGTCTGACAGGCCGTACTGCAAACCTAAGATGTCGCCTTCAGCATCGCGCTGAACGCCGTTTTCCTCGTAACTGGCGGTAACAAGGTAATCGAAATTCTCCACCTTGCCGTTAATCGCAGCTGAAATACGCGCACCGGCTGACTCTTCAAGCTTCACTGCGCTGAAACGTGAAGACAAACTTACTTGGCCCTCATGCGTTTCTTGCGCTGTTGCTTGTTTGGTAATGTAGTTGATAATACCGCCTGACGCTCCATTGCCATAAACAGACGTAGCGCCCTTAATTACCTCAATTCTAGCAAGCGCGCTAGGGTCAATCGTTTTCACACCTAACGAGCCATTTCTAAGCGGCGTGGACTGAGGCACACCGTCAATCATCACAAGCGGAGCTCGTCCGCGCAAAGACTGGCCAGTATTGCTCGAACTACCTGTATCTGGAGCTAAGCCCGGCACCATCTGAGCTAACAAGCTCTGTAACTCGGGATTTACCTTCAGGTGATCTTCAATCTGCTTTCTTGAAATAACGGTGATTGACGCTGGTACTTCATCAATACTTTCAATAACACGGCTTCCAGAAACGATAATACGTTCCATATCCTTTTGGGCATCATTAGCAAAAGAAGGCGCACTAACGGCTAAGGCAATGAGCGTAAGCGATGGTCTAAACATGAAAACTCTTTTAAGAAAATAAGGTTACGAAAGGCGCGTTATACTAAAGGTGTAGAAGAGCAATGTAAAGATAATGAAAACAATTCTCATTATCTTGGGTAATTTTAATAATAAGTGTTAAGTAATGAAATCTAGATAAGATGAATTTGAAGCACTTCGCTCAGCCATAAAAGCGCGTCATTTGTAATGGCGTTTATACCAAAAATAAAACCCTGTAATTGTAAAAAACGCAGGGAGTAATGCGATAAATAACCAGATAAATTCAAGGAATGGGCCCGCGAAATCACCAATGTGAAACTTGTATTTGAAGTTCCAAACCTGCGTCGCTACGTTCGCTTTTGATGCATCGTAATAACCCGTTATTTCTCCATTTTGAGGGTTTGTCCAAACCCAACTGTAGGCGTGAGACTCGCCGGGGTTTTGCATTCTGAAACCTATGTGTTCGCCTGAATTTTTTGGGAAGTAAATGCGAAATAGTGACGCATTGGGAAACACCGCTATGGCGTTTTGATAAGATGTATCGATAGCCACTGAAGCACTACTAGCATCGTGGGATAACGGTTCAGGTACTGGCCTTTTCTCAACTTTTGAAAAAGTAACGGTTTCCACCACCTGCTGCGTAGCGCTTTTCCAATTAAACGCCATGCCACTAAAAGCGATGAGTATTAGTGGTATAGCCAAATAAACGCCCAGCACTGTATGAAGTTGATACATGAGAATTCGAAACTTGGCGCGGCGTTTAATCGCAAGGCGTTTTATTCTATTTTTTGGCTTTACCCAAAGGTAAAAACCCACAATTACTTCAAGAAGTAGAACTAAGGCACTAACAGACACCCAATTTCCAAGTGGCCTTTCGTTGTCACCATCTTGATACAACAGCCATCGATGGATAGCCATGGTGAACCCATAAAACGTGCTGTAATAATCGTATCTATGAAGTATTTCGGCAGAGTTGGGGTTTACGCTTACGTATTCGCCATTGTTGAGCTTCCCTTGCCAAGCGAGTTCAGGGTCTGACTCGGGCATTAAAAGCTCGACTTTCTGACCCGTCTCGTCTTCCAGCGCATTCACTATGTAAGAAAGGGGTAAGGGCGATTCGTGAGATTCTATGGTCCACTTCTCTGGTTGGACAAAGGTTTGGATATCTTTTGCATAAATTAGCAATGCACCGGTGATGCTAAGGCAAATAATAAATAACCCACATACCAGCGCTAATAGAAGGTGCAGTCGTCGTACCCAAAGTTTCAAAACAGCGCTCACAAATTGCGAAATAAACGCGAATAGTAACGATTCTCGAAAATTGGTCAATGAAAGTTAAACGCTAAAATCGTGCTTACAATCGCATAAGCTAAATGAATCTATCCTACTTTGCAGTAAGATTAACCTTAGTTTTACAATTCAAGAGTACGTATCTTCATGTTAAGTCATGTACTCTGATGTAGACAGAAAATAAATAACAAGCGGTTGGAAACACAATTATGATAACGACAAAGAAAAGTTTACTGGCCATCACGCTAGTAAGCGCCCTGGGCTTGGGCGTCGCACCTACTTTATACGCCCAAAACGACAGTGAAGAAAAAACAGAATCCGAGCTTGAAACGTGGGAAGTCAGCAACCCACCTTATGCATTAAACGAAGTCACTATCAAAACAAACGAAACCACGTGGTCTAGCTTAGACGTTGCACCAAACGGCGAGTTTATGGTTTTTGACATGCTGGGTGACTTGTACAAAGTGAGCATGAGTGGTGGCGATGCGACCCCGCTGACCCAAGACTTCGCATGGAATATTCACCCTTCAATTTCTCCAGACGGTAAACAGATCGCATTTATCTCGGATAAAGATGGGTTAAGTAACGTATGGGTTATGGACATTGACGGTAGTAATCTTCGTCAGGTAACCAAAGAGAAAAGCAATCTTATCCACTCTCCTAAATGGAGCCCTGACGGCGAATACCTAGTGGTAACCAAAGGCATCATGTCTAGCCGTAGTATTCCTGCGGGCGAGATTTGGATGTACCACAAATCAGGTGGTGACGGCCTACAAATTAAAGCTCGTAACAGCGGAAAGCTCGACCAACAAAACATTGCTGACCCTGTATTCTCTCATGACGGCAAGTATATTTACTTTACCGAAAATACGGTTCCGGGCGCCCGCTTTGAATATAACCGCGACCCGTTAGAAGGCATTTTTGCTATCACTCGCTACGACCGCGAAACCGGCGAAGAGAGCCGCTATATTAGCGGTACGGGCGGCGCTGTGGTTCCTGCGCCTTCACCTGACGGTAAATACATCGCTTTTGTGCGTCGCGTTAAAGATAGAACCGCGCTTTTCATTAAAGACATCAAGACAGGTGTAGAAACACCACTGACGTTAGAACTAGAGCGAGATATGCAGGAAGGCTTTGGTTCGGAAGGTTACTTTGCCTACTTCGACTGGATGCCAGACAGCAGCGAAATCGTATATTGGACAGGCGGTAAGTTCCACACTATCAACGTGAAAGATAAAACCACCAGCACCATGGACGTGACCGTTGAAGGCACGGTGAAATTTGCCGATGCGTTACGCTTTGACGTAGATGTCGCACCTGATGAATTTGACGTTCGCATGATCCGCTGGTCTCAAATATCGCCCAACGGTAAATCCGTACTCTTCCAAGCGTTAGGTAAACTTTATGTGCGCGACGTTAAATCTGGCAAAATTAAGCGTTTAACGAAACAAAACGACCATGACGAATACTATCCGCGCTTCTCTAACGACGGAAAGTCGATTGTTTATACGACATGGAATGACCAAGACCTAGGCACCGTTCGCGTGGTTTCTGCTCGTGGCGGGAAAGGAAAGGTTGTTAGCCAGCAGCCAGGTCACTACATTGAGCCATCGTTCTCTGCCGATGGCGAGAAAGTCGTCTTCCGCAAGTTTACGGGCGGCTACTTATTAGACCCCAAATACTCGGTTGAGCCAGGAATTTACGTAGCAGATCTTGAAGAAGACACCGTAGAAAAAGTCTCTGAGGGCGGCTACAACGCGCATTTCGCGGGTAACGACGACCGAGTGTATTTCACCGAATCAGCGGGCGGCGAAGCTTACTACGAAACCCAGCTTTCAAGCGTTAACCTTAAGGGTAACGACAAGCGAACTCACCTTTACGGTGCAGATAAAGTAAGTGAGTACAAACTTTCACACGATAAGAAATGGGTTGCGTTTGTTTACCAGTTCAAAACGTACGTGGCGCCGTTTGTCGAAAATGGCAAGCGCATCACCATAGGCCCGAACATGACCTCACTGCCGGTAACGCAGCTCTCAAGCCGTGCAGGTGAATACTTAACGTGGTCGCCTGACAATAGAACCCTTAGCTGGTTTAACGGCCCTACGCTATTTAGCCGTTCACTCGATGAAGCCTTTGCCTTTGTTGATGGCGCAGCGGAAACGCTGCCTGAGCCGGTAGCTGAAGGTATGGATTTGTCGTTTACCACTAAAGCTGACAAGCCATCTGGCTACAAAGCCTTGGTTGGCGGTAAAGTGGTAACCATGCGCGATGCCGACAACACCCAAGAGGTGATTGAAGATGGCGTTGTGCTGATTAAAGACAACCGCATTGAAGCAGTGGGTAAACGTGGCGATGTGACCATTCCTGATGATGCAATGCAAATAGACACAACGGGTAAAACCATTATCCCAGGGCTTGTTGATGCGCACGCTCACGGCTCGCAGGGCCGCAATGAGATTATCCCTCAGCAAAACTGGAGTCAGTACTCAAATGTGTCGTTCGGCGTAACAACTATTCATGACCCTTCAAACGACACGACAGAAATTTTTGCTGCGGCAGAATTACAGCGTAAAGGCGATATTGTTGCGCCACGTATCTACTCCACCGGCACGATTTTATACGGTGCAGAAGGACTAGGTTACAAAGCGATTATCAACAATTATGAAGATGCCTATTTCCACGTAGAGCGCTTGAAAGAAGCCGGTGCTATTTCAGTGAAAAGCTACAACCAGCCCCGTCGTGACCAGCGTCAGCAAGTGCTGTGGGCAGCAAAAAATCAAGAGATGATGGTAGTGCCTGAAGGGGGCGGTAAGCTTCAGCAGAATCTGACTATGTTGGTAGATGGCCATACGGGTCTTGAGCACAGCATTCCTGTGGAAAAAGGCTATAGCGACGTCACTCAACTGTGGAAAGCCACGGAGTTCGGCTATACGCCGACCTTTGTTGTGTCGTACGGCGGCATGATGGGTGAAGAATACTGGTACGATAAAACTGAAGTGTGGAAGAACCCGCGTCTTCTTCGCTATACCCCGTCGACTATTCTAGATAGCCGTGCGATCCGCAGACCTACTGCGCCAGAAAATCAGTACAACCACCAAAACGTAGCAAGCTACGCCAAAGAGCTCCGAGATAATGGGGTCAGTGTACATATTGGCGCTCACGGACAGCGTGAAGGCTTAGCTGCTCACTGGGAGCTGTGGATCATGGAGCAAGGCGGCTTCACGCCTTGGGAAGCGCTACGCGGCGGTACTATTGATGGCGCGAAACACCTAGGTATGGGCAAAGATCTTGGCAGTATCGAAAAAGGTAAACTTGCTGACCTAGTGGTGATTGATGGCGACGTATTAAGCGACATTAGAAAGAGTGAATTCGTAGAATACACTGTACTAAATGGACGCGTATACGAGTCGGCCACCATGAACGAAGTGGGCAGTAAGAAAAAACGCAAACCGTTCTTCTTTGAGCAAGACAATGCCACCTTTATGCCGCAACAAACGGCAGATGATGTAGAAGCGAAAGCGCACCACTATCATTGGGAGCATTAATTCTGCGTCCAAAGGCCTGTAGTAATAAATAACATAAACTAGTAGGCCTTAATTAACCCAACGCTAAAGCCGACGAAAGCTTCCTGTTTCGTCGGCTTTTTATTTTCTGAATATGAAAACTTACCTGTGCATGTTTAAAACTGAGTTTAGTCTTAAGTAAAAGAGTGGTATAACTGCTTTAAGGATGGAGGGTAATATATGAACCACCCCAAATCAGATTAAAAGGACTTATTCGCCATGCAGTATTATTTGCCACTAGCATTACTGCTTAACGCACTCATTTTTGCTTCAGCTGGCGCTCAAACGAGCGAAGCCCCTACCTATTATCAAGATTGCGCCGTTCTCGATTTTGGCGAACAAGACCTGTCTACGATGACAGAAGCGGAGAAAATACAAGCGTTAGACGACTCCTTATTTGGCGCACTAAACCAAAGCGAAGAATGCATGAACGCAGCGGCGCAATCGAGCGCACAAAGCGTAGCTAGCGCGGCGGGTCAAGGTACAGGGCAAGGCGCTGGTGCGGGTAATACCTCGAGCACATCATCTTCGGGGGCAGGCGCTGGGCAGTCTAGCTCACAAAGCAGCACTGAGTCTCAAGAATCATCGACGAATACACAAACAACCACTTCAAGTTCAGATCCTTCAAAACAGTCTGTTGGAGGACAAGCGAAAGGTGGAAGTTCAGCGGTATGTGACGCCGTAATTGCCGGCTTGCAAGGAGCAACAACTGAGTCTGAAAAGGCGCATTTCCAAGCATTAAAAGAGCAATACGGTTGTAAATAAAAAATCAGAGGAAGGAAAGGATATGTCTTCATTTAAACCCAAGGCCCTGTTTACCGTGGTCGCAACAGCATCGTTTATACTCTTGAGCGGATGTGGCTCAACGCAGACTAATGTCACCAGTGTAGGACCATCTATGGTAGGCCCAGGAGGCGGTCAGGCGTTAGGCGCACAAAAAAATACCTACAACTACAACTCCGAAATTTACATGGATGTTGCCATACCTGTATTTGACCCGGGCTTTCCAACAGAACGTGATGGCACTATCGATTACGATGAAATAGAAGAGGAAGGGATTTGGCCTCAAGTGCGTCGCTTAGAAGCTAACCGCTTTGCGATAGCAACCAAAGAAGCCCTAGGTGAAACCAAATCTTTCGGCAGCATTAACGTAACGCCAGATGCTTCTGCACTTGCCGATGTTTACGTGCTGGGCAAAATTAATTACTCAGATACTGAAACTGTAGAAATTGGCGTGAAAGTGATGGACGCTAAAAACACAGTGTGGGGTGAAGAAGAATTTGAATACCGCGTAAGTGAAGGCTGGTATCGCGATGCCATGTCTCGCGGCGAAAACCCTAACGGCCCAGTTTTCGAGCAAATTGCAAAATTCGTTTATGATTTGCTTATAAAGAAATCCGATGCCTACAAGCAAGAAGTGCAAATGGTGTCAGACCTGCGCTACGCACAAATGTATAGCCCTGAGTCGTTTAGCCAATACCTTACTCAAGGCAGAAGAGGTGAGATTGAGCTAATAAGTGCGCCTTCAGATAGCGATCCAATGCTTCGTCGCGTGCGCGCCATACAGGCAAAAGATGAACAATTTATAGATAGCCTTCAAGAAACCTATGATTCTTTTTGGGTAACCACTGAAGAGCCATACCGTAAGTACCAGAAAGAGACACTTCCTGAAGCCAAGAAAATCAGAGAACTTGAAGCAGAACGCACCACACAACAAGTCACGGCAGGGTTATTCGCAGTCGCGTCAGTGCTTTTAGGCTCTAACTCTAGCTCAACGGCTGGTCAAGTAGCCGCTGCAGGTGCTGGTATTGCCGCAATTGGCACACTGAGTGAAGCAATCAAAACTAACAAAGAGCTTCACGCCCAACGGGATCTATTCGATGAAATGGGGCAAAACCTTGATATTCAGGTAGCCGATCAAATTGTTGAAATAGACAATCAACGAATTGAGCTTCAAGGCACAGCAAGCGAACAATACTACCAGCTTCGCGCTCGCCTTAAAGATATCTATGACATGGAATCCACACCAATGACTGCGCTATAAGCCCAGTCGTTGGTGTTATCAAAACCATTAAATAAGATATCTATTCTATTGTTAAGTTAGAGAGTAAAGGGTTACGCATGCCAAGCGTTGAGCAACAAATAGAGCAAAGCAGAGCGAAGAAAAAGGCTCTCATAAAAAAGTCACTGCTCGGTTTTTCACTGGTCATGTTGATAGGCGTCGCAGGCGTGCTCCTTATCTCATATATGCCTACTGTCAGATCGAACGTTACGGACGCCACGGATGACACAACAGCAGTACCCCAAACCGCAAATTCCACACCCGTTGTGGAAGTTAATGAAGAAGAACGAAAAGCCCTTCAAATGGCGCTTAGCGAGTCAAAACAAAGTGTAAACGACTTGGTTAGTCGCGTTTCACACTCCCAGATGTTCCTAGAAAAAGCGAGTGAAGTTGAGCGCAAGTTGAATAGCGCGTTTAATGAATATGGCGCGTCCAACTACAGCGCAGTTATGAATGCACTGGATGATATAAAGAGCTCAGTTGACACAATAAATACTGACTACGAAAACGCCTACACTCAACCTTATGAAGACGCCCTCCTTGCCTTCAATAATGGGAATATTTCAAGCGCGTTTAACCTAAACAAAACGTCGTTAACGATTAACCCTGATTTCGAAAAAGCGAACATTTTGCAGCAACGCATTGATGTATTTGACGAGGTGCAAGACGCCTACGAGCAGGCACGCATTGGTAAGGTCGAAAACAACATCAGCAAACAGCGCGAAGCGTACGCAAAAATAGTACAGTTAGATCCTGCCCGTAAGGACGCACAGCAAGCACTTGATGCTATTAACCGGCAATTGCAAGACAGCCGATTTGATACGCTGCTAGCTCAGGCAAATCGAGCTATTGAGCGAGGTGACTTCCCTGCTGCCGCAGAATTCCTAAATGACGCCAAGAGCCTAAAAGCTTCAAGCAGTGAGCTTGCCACCATTAGTAAAAAGCTCGCGTCTTTAATTGCTTTACAAGAGCAGCAGAAAATTGAAAATCAAGTCGCCTTGTTTGTCAGCGCAGATGAATGGCAAACCGTAAAGCTGCTAGCTAATAAAGGCCTCGCTAGCTTTCCAGCCAGCCCTGCTTTACTTGAGGCAAAGCAAAATGCCGAAGCCATACTCGATGCAGAAAAAAGCTTGAGCGCTTACCAAAGGCGGCCAGAGCGTTTATCGGATAACAACGTCAGAAATCTAGCCCTTAAAGACATTGCGCGAGCAGGTTCACATGCAGAAAAAAGCGCAAAACTTCGTGCCCAAATATCTTCACTTGAGCAAGTGATCGACAATATCAATCAGCCCCGCTCCGTAACAATAACGTCGGATAACGATACCTACATTAAAGTACTTGGAGTAGGTCTCGTGGGGGAAGTAAAAACAAAAACCATTCAGCTGAAACCTGGTACATATCGCATTGAAGGGAGCCGCGAAGGTTATCGCTCAACCATTCAAGAGATTGTTGTTTCACCGTCAGACACCAACCTATCAGTACATGTTGTATGTACTGAAAAAGTATAAGGACCTATCTAGTGAGCAGTATTGATGACGCCATTGCCAAAGGAAAGAAGCGAAGAAAGGGCGTTGCTATAGCTTCATTAATAGGACTGGCCGCCGTTCTCGTTGTTTATTTTGGCTGGCTGTTTCTAACCAAAGGTTATGCCTTTGCAGTTTCTCCAGAACGTGCAGCACAAAATCCGCAATTTGCTGTTTTAAGTGGTAGTGCGATGTTCATTAGTGACAAGCTTTACGTGTTTGGTAGCCATGCCAAAGTCCATGTTTCGGCCCCAAAATATCAAGACGCCACGGTTGTTATTAACGACAACTCGCCAAGCACTATTAATGTTACGCTCGTTCCTTTACCCGCAAAAGTCACCCTATCAACCTCCCCTTCCTTGAGTGAAATAACCTGGCATTTAAACGCTGAGAAAGTAGCGGTATCGAGAACCTACGTAACGGAATTAAAAAAGGGCAGCTACAGAGCGAGCGCCAGTCATCCGCATTATGAAACGGGTGAGATCCAATTTGATGCAGATATCGCGCAGGAAATTGAACAAGTTATTTCACTTTCTCCAGTTAAGGGCGCAATTAGCATAAACTCAAGCCCTTCTGGTGCCAATGTCTCCCTTGACGGTAAAGATATGGGTGTCACGCCACTTTCTATTAATATGAATGGCGGTAAGTACGAAATTGTCGTGACGAAGTCAGGGCTAGAGCCATTGGAAGACACCATTGAAGTCACTAGCCACCGCCCTAACCCGACAAGAAACTATAACCTTCAACCCCTTCAAGCACAGATAACAGTTTCGACAGACCCTCAGGGCGGCGTACTTACAGTAAATAATAAACCGACTGATACAAGATCTCGTGTGGATGCGAATACGCCACATATCGTCAAGTATGAAAAAACCGGATTTATTTCACAAAGCCAGCGGATCACGCTAGCTCCCGGCGAGAACAAAGCGCTTACGTTCAACCTTCAAGAAGAGCGAGGACAAGTGAATATAAGCGCGTCGTTAAGTGCAAAAGTTTTGATCGACGGTTCGTCTAAAGGTCAAACGCCGCTTAATTTAACGCTTCAAGCTTTACCGCACACAGTAACATTCGAACGTGAAGGATATCGCAGTGTTACCAAGACTATTACACCTAGTGCAAACAAGCCGGTGAAAGTACACGCTGATATGCTTACAGAGTTTGAAGCAAGACGGCGTGAAGGTAAGCCGCTCTTTGCAAATACACTGGGTATTCAACTTTCGCTTGTTACACCCAAGGCCTTCACTATGGGCTCTCCTGCAAACGAAAAGGATCGCCAGCGCAATGAAACACAAAGAGACGTATCTTTTTCGCGTAAATTCTGGATGTCTAATCACGAGATTACTCAGGCGCAGTTCGCCGCGTTCGCAGGGAAAGGCGCTAGCAGCAAGCTACCGATCACGAATGTTTCGTGGAGTGATGCGGTTGCGTTTACAAATTGGCTAAGCGAGAAGGAAGGTTTAACACCGTTTTATGTTGTTCAAAATGGCAGAGTAACGGGTATTGATAAAACCTCGAAAGGCTATCGTTTACCTACGGAAGCCGAGTGGGAATTCGTTGCAAAAATGAATCGCCGAGCATCACCAACAATCTTTGTTTGGGGTAATCAGTTTAGGCTTCGCGATAAGCAAGGTAACTTCGCTGATGCATCGCTAAGTGGGAAACAGACCTTCATTTTAAAAGACTACGATGACGGATTTGTCGACAAAGCCCCTGTTGGTTCGTTCAAAGCTGAACGTGGTGGATTCTACGATTTAGATGGCAATGTGCGTGAGTGGGTCCACGATGTTTACCAGAATTCACCATCAAACCAGTCTGGTACTTTTGCCGACTACCTAGGCCCTGTTGGACAAGGTAAACACGTAGTAAAAGGCGCGTCGTTTCAAACGGGTCGGCTTAAAAATATTCGCGCAAGCGTGCGCAGCGGTGAGACTGAACCTGCTGACGATATAGGCTTTCGCATAGCGAGGTACGAGAATTAACATGAAAAAGAAACTGATCATTGCTGCAGTATTGTTGGCCATTGCGGGCACGGCAAGTGCGTACTTTGTATCGTTAGATTCGCCGCAAGACTTTCCAACTAACATTTAACTATCAAGGAATGATGATGAATAAAGAGAATACGTTGTCAATGAACCCCAGCTTTCTTGTAAGTGGCGGGGTCTTTCTATTTATATTTGCCTTGGTACATTTCCTATTTGCCGGTGTCATTCGCCCCTCGGCCGAAAAAGTCATGGCAACGGCTGGCACAGCGTCCCTATCCTCTTTCTGGGTTATTCTTAAAGATATCGAGCAACAGGTTTGTATCTCACTGATGCTGTTTTGCATTTTCCTAATGGTTTACAAGCTTTGGAAGCTGCTGGACGAAGAAGAGATTTACTCACGAGATTTACTGCCTGAGCACAACAAAGATACGCCACTAAATGTAGATAAAGCGTTATATGAGCTTTCGTCTTCATCTTATAGCGACACCCCCGCATACAGCACGTGGATAAACTGCATTAGACGCTTTAAAAACACACAGAACGTGCAGCATGCTGCCGATGCAATCCACGCTTCGGTAGAAAATATTGCTGCCCAGCTTGAAAGTGGTAATAACGTGATTCGCTACATAATCTGGGCTATTCCTTCGATTGGTTTCGTTGGCACTGTTCGCGGTATTGGCGCAGCCCTTGCGCAAGCAGACGCAGCCCTAGATGGTGATATAGCGGGAATGACGGCTTCGCTGGGCGTTGCGTTCAACTCTACTCTCGTGGCGCTTTTTATATCGCTTATATTAATGTTGTTAATGCACCTGTTAAATGGTCGCCAAGACACTATGGTAATTCGCACACAAGAGTCTTGTGAACACCACCTCCTGTCACACCTTCACAACTAATTAGGCGAGACAGTAATGCCTAAAGTGCGTAAAGCCGAAGACGGATTTAACCTGGCGTTTTTAGACGTTATGGCCTGTGGCCTTGGCGCGGTTATTCTTATTTTCATTCTGGTCGACTTTAAAGCGTTTACACCTACACCAACTGAAGAGAAAGAAAAATTAGAGCAAGAACTCGCCGCCGCAGAGCAAGAACAACAAAAACTCAAAAAGTCGATTGACGAGTTAAACGATAAAATTGCCCTTGAGTCAGCGAAGCAAGACGATGCTCAGCAAGCGCAAGCAGATACAACGCAAGACCAGTCAAAACTACTGCAAGATATGTCTACTGAAATGGCAGTAGTGGCTGATCTTGAAAACCAGCTAGCCGCATTGTCTAAAGAAGTAGAAAAGTCAGCCAACATTCAAATGCAAGGTACCGGCGAACAGAACTACATCACTGGCATGAAAATAGAAGGCCCAGAAATAGGTCTGCTAATTGACAAAAGTGCGTCAATGATGGGCGATAACTTGGTGGATATTTTAGGCAAGTTAGCGTTGAGTGATAGCCAGAAAGTCTCTACGCCGAAGTGGATACGCACCAAGCGGGTAGCCCAATGGATGCTCGCGCGTGTTCCTTTAGAATCAAGAGTCACCGTAGTGACTTTTTCAGACACCGCTACCACACTAGGCCTTCGTGATGTAAATAGTGCCAAAGTCAGCGGTTCGATGAACGCAATAGTTAAAGACCTCGGTGCTGTCGTCCCCAATGGAGGAACAAACCTTCAAGAAGGTTTAAGCATTTTATTTAAGGCTAACCCAAACATCACCGATGTGTATATTGTCACCGATGGCCTTCCTACCTTGGGTGACGGACTACCCATGAGCTGCAAAAGCTTCATTAGTAGTAAAAAGTCAATTTCATCAGATTGCCGTAAGACCTTATTTGTTGAAACCGTTAAGCGCGCTAAGAAAGGCGTGCATTACAATGTGATTTTGCTGCCCATTGAGGGCGATCCTTTTGCTTCACCTATGTACTGGGAATGGACCCGCGCAACAAGCGGCACTTTCCTATCACCTGCTCCGGAGTGGCCTTAATGCGCAAAATTCAACGAGCCCCCGTTGAGGTATTCAACATTGCCTTTCTCGACATAATTTCCTGTGCTTTCGGCGCCGTAGTCATGCTAGTGCTTCTGGCCAAAAACGGTACTGAAGACACCGAGCGAGGCCCTAGTAACGTAAGCGTTCTTATTGACCAGGTATTACAGGCTCAAGTTGACGTTGAAACGCTCAAAGGCGCACTGTCAGATAAGCTACAAGAACTGAAAGCAGCACAAAGCAAAACCGCTTCCGTCACGGAACAGAAAGACAATTTAGACTCATCGATACCACGCGCACAACAAACCATTAATCAACTAAAAGACAAAGCTTCGTCGCTGCGTAACGAAATACGCCAAGCAACCGCTATGTTAAATACGCCGAATCCGACAGATACGCCTGACGATGATGTTGGTGGAATTCCCACCGATGCTGAGTACGTTATTTTTGCTATCGATAACTCGGGTTCCATGTCCTCTGGCAGTGGTTGGAATCGCGTGATCACCGTCGTAAACGACATTTTAAAAAACCATCCTAAAATGAAAGGTTTTCAGATTATGTCTGCTGACGGAAGCTTTATGTTTTCCAGTAGAGCTGGGCAATGGCTAGATGACAGACAAACAATGAGAGATACCGCAATGAGCCAAATGAAGAGCTTTAAAGGAGGGGCGAGTCAGCCTGAAGCGGGGATCCTTAAAGCCATCAAGCTGTATAAAAACACCAAAGGGCGTGTGAGTCTTTATGTGTTTGGCGATGATTATCAAAGGCCGAATTTAGATCAGATTGTAAGTCAGATTACCCAAGCTAACCAAGGTGCCAATGGACAGCCTGTTATTCGTATACACGGCGTAGGCTTTAGCCGAAGTAATGGAAACGCACAGCGCTTTAGTGCATTTATGCAGGCGGTAGCGAAGCGAAACCGCGGCGCTTTCATCGGCCAATATTTTTAGTCTCTATTGGCCGATGAATCGCCTCGTTGGCCAAGGTTTTATCTGTTTCGGCCATACTGTTCGTGTGACGACACCCAGTCTGACGAACTAATGGCTGATGCTAGTGATATCTCTCCAGCCAACACCACAGACGCCACAATTTCTGCAAATTTATACACGCGATCTCGCCCGTAGCAATCCAGCAACTCTAAGCACTCGCGCTGTGTACCTATTCCTGTACCACCGCCATACGTCGCTACGATGAGCGATGGAATGGTAATAGACACGTACAGGTCACCGTCGTCTGTTAATTCTGAATACATCATTGCCGCCGACGATTCAGATACGTTTGCAACATCCTGCCCTGTGGCGATAAACATAGCAGTAATACCGTTTGGTGAATGCAGACCCGTGTTATTCACACCAGACAAGAAAGATCCTACGCCAGCTACACGGCCGTGATAATCTATCTGTTTGGGGTCTACGCGCATTACTTCTAATAAATGTTCGCGTTTAATAGTGGCTTCAGCTGTCACCCGTTTACCACGGGTACGCATAATATTTATTTGAGAGGCCTTTTTGTCTGTAGCAAAGTTAGACTCAAGGTAGAAATTCTCTATCCCCTCATAATGATCGAGTATCCACCCGCATGCTGCGAAGGTAGCACGGCCAACCATGTTTTGACCCGCTGCATCACCGGTCTTAAAGTTAAAACGCAAAAACGCAAATTTGTTCGATAGGAAATGGTCGATATACGTCAGCTTAGCAATACTTGAGGTCGCTTCTGCTTCTTCCTTAATCTTTTCAAAGTTTGCTTTAATCCATTTAACGAAATCTCTGGCACCTCGTGCATTTTCAAAAATAAATACAGGGGCTCGCTGCATAGCGTCGTCGACGACCGTTGCCGTTACGCCACCGCTCATGTTAAGCAGCTTCATGCCTCGGTTATACGATGCCACCAGCGTACCTTCGGTAGTCGCTAACGGCACGACAAACTCCCCTTGTGCATGCTCTCCGTTTATCTTCAACGGCCCTGCAATACCGATAGGAACCTGCGCCACGCCAATAAAATGCTCAATATTCCCCTTAAGCGCTTGTGGGTCGATTGAGTACTTACCTACGTGATCAATTTTCTTTCCGGTGGCGCTTTCGAAATATTCTTGGCGTGTTTTTATAATATTTTCGCCGTAGTCATCCATGTCGTCACGAGGAATAAAAGCGCTGCGTTGTCCTGGCGCAGTAATATTGTCTTCCACTTCAAATTTAAGCTTTCCAAAAGGCGAAGCAGAAAAGCAAATACCCAGTTTTCGCTTTTCTGGGCACGGCGCTTCATCAATATCTAAATGCACGGTAATGGTTTGACGCAAGCCAAAGGGCTCTCCGTCTGATTTATTTAATGCTTCTACGGAAATAATGGAGTCGGGAGTTAACTGGAGTGAAATTTTATGCTCTGGAATTTTTTCGCCATCAAGAGATATCCACTTTACTTCTTTAATGGTTGCGTCTTTCAATCTGTTTTTCAGAGAAAAAGATAAGCCTTTATCTGTCTTCGTAAGACTTGCGCGTGTATAGAGTTGCTTTAAAAGTATGCTGGGCACAAACATGAGGCTTCCTTCTGTGTGTTCTTACCGTGTTATTTTCATATTCCTTTGTTTTTTATAGCACATTCTTTATACAGTTCTATGACTTCTTTGTCTTTTACTGGCAATTATTTGTTTCTGAATCACTTCTAAATTTGAGCCAGCCGCTTTCAAAAATGCGCCAACACCAGTGAAACCGTGTGCTACTGAAATATAGACCTTAGCAGTAATTCATCAAGTTCCCAACCCACCTAAAGTGAACACCGTCACCGCAGTAATGTTGACCACAAGGTATCTGGTAGTAACAAAACGGAGGCGTCAAGGACTGTGATGCCAAGGAGAAAAAGCCTAAACGGAAGTGGCGGCCAGATACCTTTAACTTGACCCAAACAAAGTTAGATAAGCACTGCAACGTAAATACGTAAACAAAAAAGGAATGGAGATGAGAACAGGACTGTTTAGAAAGGAAGTCATTGATGAGCAATCAAATGCTGTTGATGGACGTTTTTTAATGACCCCAAAACCTGTTTATTCTGCAATAGCTGGCCTGCTTGTGGTCTGGATTTTGGCAGTGATTATTTATCTAAATACGGGAAGCTACGCACGAAAGGCATCAGTGAGTGGATGGCTGGAACCCAGTCATGGCGTTTTTAAGCTCTATGCCGATGCAAGGCGCGGCAAAGTACTTGACGTATTGGTCAGTGAAGGTCAATTAGTGAGTAAGGGCGCGCCGCTAATTAAGATCAACTACAGTAGCGATGATGCATCAGGCAATAAAGTTAGCACGCAGTTGCTCGCTGAGCTTGAAGCAAAGCAGCATCGAACACGTCAAAATATTCAACGTCTTGATGTGTTGCATAGAGCGCAGCGACAAGGCTTAGAAGAGCAACTAAGCCAAGCCAAACGGGCATTAACGGCTTTAGACGCCATCGTTGAATTGTCGCAAACCCAGTGGGCACTAGCACTAAAGCAGTGGGAGAAAGCGCAAACCTTACTTAATCAAGGGCACATTAGCCAAGCAGACTATGAAAACCATACGCTACAAAGATTGACCGCCGAACAACAGCTTACGTTGGCCAAAAAAGACCAAAATGACGAAAAGGCGAATATCGCTGCTCTCCACCATGAACTTGCCACTTTGCCTCAACAGCAGGCCAATGAAATGGCAAACGTGGAGAACACCTTGAGCGATCTCACGCAGCAAATAGTAAGTCACAAGAGTAACGCAGAAGAAACGATTTATGCGCCTCACAATGGCGTGATATCCGGCCTTCAAGTAAAGGCGGGATATACCATCGATAGCTCTCGCCCGCTTCTTACCTTACTGCCTAAAAATGCCGACATTCAAGCGCGTATTGCAGTTCCCGTGCGGTCTGCTGGATTTTTACGCAAAGGCCAAGCCCTGCATATTCGATACGACGCATTTCCTTATCAAAAATTTGGTGTGCAGTCAGGGGAGATAGTGAACATTTCACCTTCGTTGGTGCTACCTGGTGAGCTTACCGACATCCCTATTTCTATTAGTGAACCCGCTTATCTTGTTACTGCAACGCTAAATACAAAAGAAATATTGGCTTATGGAAACAATATTTCACTGAAAGCTGGGATGACATTTTCTGCAGACGTAGATTTAAGTCAACGTACGTTGATGGAGTGGTTAATGGAACCACTGTATAGCATTACTGGGAAGCTGTAATCATGATGAACATTACACACCCACTTTCAACGCAAATCCTTTATACAAAAAAGCGTGTGCCCGTTGTACTGCAAAGCGAAGCAGCTGAGTGTGGACTTGCTTGTATGACTATGATTGCGCAGTACTATTCTGATAAACGTGATCTAAATGCTCTACGTCAGACTGTGTCTGTGTCGCTACGAGGCACTACGTTAAAAGACGTAATGCGCATTGCCAGTGATTTGGGTTTCCAAACCCGCGCCATCAAGATAGAAATGGAGCACTTGGCGCAATTATCTTGCCCTGCAATTCTACATTGGAACATGAATCACTTTGTTGTGTTAACTAAAGTGAAGGGAAAAACTCTTACCATTCACGACCCCGCGCTTGGAGAAAGAAAACTCACTTATTCTGAGGCGTCGAAGTATATTACCGGTATTGCACTTGAAGTCACGCCTAGCGACACATTTAGTCCCAAGAAGTCCGCGCCACGTTTGGGTCTTAGTCAATTCTTCACTAGAACAACAGGGTTTAAGCGAAATCTTCTAACCCTTTTTGCGTTATCGATTGTGTTGCAGTTATTTGCACTTGCTTCACCCTATTACATGCAAACAGTCGTAGATGATGTATTGATTTATAACAACGATGCATTACTGAAAGCGCTGGCAATAGGGTTTGCCCTGCTACTAATAATAGAAACTTTTACTAGCGGGATAAGAAAGTTCGTTATTCTGTCGGTGTCGTCTCGCCTTCAGCTTCAAATGTCGGCGTCGGTATTTAAGCACTTATTATCGCTTCCGTTGGACTACTTCGACAAGCGACATATTGGCGATGTGGTATCCCGCTTTGGCTCACTGGCGAGTATTCGTGAGTTCCTAACCACTGGCCTGGTTACTGCGCTGTTAGACGGGCTTATGGCAGTGATCACGCTAGCAGTAATGATT
This sequence comes from Alteromonas sp. Cnat2-8, assembly GCF_022348355.1. Classification (NCBI taxonomy): domain Bacteria; kingdom Pseudomonadati; phylum Pseudomonadota; class Gammaproteobacteria; order Alteromonadales; family Alteromonadaceae; genus Alteromonas; species Alteromonas sp. Cnat2-8. The sequence continues at coordinate 578,569 of NZ_JAKREX010000003.1, read as the reverse complement.
TTATATTCGCCCAAACTCACGCTGGTTGTAGTGGCAATCATGCTTGCCTACCTCGCCGTTCGTCTTGGACTGCTGCCGTTTATTAAACGTCTTACCACTGAACGCATTGCGCTTGCAGCATTAGAACAAAGTCACTTTATGGAAAGCGTACGCGCTATCCTACCTATTCGCGTATACAGCCAAGAAGTACAGCGCCACGGGCAGTGGCAAAACAAGCTTGTCGCCACGCTAAACAAAGACATCACTCTTGGAAAGATCAACATAGGCAGCGCACTGACCAATCAGCTATTGTTTGGCGCTGAAAATTTGGTCGTTGTGTATATTGGTGCCAGCCTGGTTATGGAAGGAACCCTTTCGATAGGGATGCTGCTGGCATTTATGGCGTACAAAGCTCGCTTTGTCAGCGCATTAGATGGCGTAGTTAACAAGCTGATTGAGCTTAGTATGTTAGGTGTTCATTTCAACCGCTTAAGCGACATTTTACTCACACCATCACAGCAGAAGCCTCTGTCGTTAAAAACTAAGGACGATACATTTGAAAAACAAAACGTTCATTTTAGTAATGCAGACGTCCCCAACTCATCCACGTCCAACTCACTTGCACCTAACGTTTTAACGCCTGATGGCGCAAGTACGCCCTCGCTTCTTGATGCCAAAACTCGCCCTGTAGCGCTTAAAGCGACGGCGCTCAGTTATCGTTACAGTGAGACCAATGCGTGGGTGTTTAAAAATCTAATGTTCTCGGTACATAGCGGAGAGATCGTCGCAATCACAGGCGATAGCGGCTGTGGAAAAAGCACAATGCTTAAGTGCCTGATGGGACTGTACCCTGTTTCAGAAGGCAATATTGAACACCCAAGCTCTACAAACCCAGTCATCGCGTCAGTGCTTCAGGAGGATACCTGTTTAAGCGGCACCATCGCGCAAAATATCTGTTGTTTTGAAGAAGCTCCCGACCTCAAGAAAATGGTTTACGTCGCTCAGCTTGCCTGTATCCATGAAGACATCATGCAGATGCCTATGCAATACCACTCCTTGGTCGGTGATATGGGTAGCAGCTTAAGTGGTGGTCAAAAACAGCGTCTGCTTCTTGCAAGAGCGCTTTACCAAGAGCCAGACATTTTATTTTTAGACGAAGCAAGCAGTCACCTAGATATGGAAAACGAGGCTCAGATAAATCATCACCTTAAGTCTCTAAATATGACGCGAATTATTGTGGCACATCGCCCTCAATCAATTGCCATGGCAGACAAGGTTTATCGTCTGGAAGACGGCAACTTACATCTATGCCCTCCCACTGAAGTAACAGGAAGCGCAACATCAGGTAAACACGGAGAAACACTATGAAAACACATGAAATCAGAGAACCCGCAGTATTGATGACAGCAGCTGAACGCATGCAAATAGATGCGAACGGCATTACCGCTCGGAACAGCGTTATCCCCATTGACTGTTTATCAAAGCGCGAACTACAAGTTGCACACAAAATAATGGAAGGACGCTCAAATAAGGTTATTGCCTCAGAGCTATTCATCAGTGAAAGGACCGTCAAATTTCACTGCGCCAACATTTACAAAAAGCTCAACATTAGCAACCGTTCTGTGCTTATTGCCTGCTGTTTTAGAACCCTTTACCAAGAAGTGGCTTCGCTGTAAGCGTGTCCACTTCATTACTCACCACGCCACTACAAGGAGCGTACATTATGAAAAACCATCCATTAACTCAGAACCAACCAGCAAATTTTAAGCTTGCTACCGTTGCTGAATCTCAGCTATTTGAGGTATCCGGCGGACTACGAGCTCGCCTAAGTGAAAGTGTGCCGGTAGTCGGTCCAACACCTAAAGAGCCCGTTTACATAACCATGGCTATTGGTGAAGGCGGCGGCAAACTACCTGATATTTTGTCGTAACTTACCGCCTATCAAAGTCAACACATGGATACGGTTTAGGCAGTATCCCATGTGTTGCTTTAAGGGCTACTAGATTCTTTGAACACTTAAAACGCTAGCAAGGAACGCAAATGCACGTCGCACTACTAGGCAGTGAACAAGACCCACAAATTCAACATATAGCCAAAGCACTTCACCAAAATAACACGCCCTTTTATTTCGCCAATACGCAACATTTTGGTTCTACGTGGAAGATCAGCTACGACCCTGACTTCGATGACGGGCTAATTCATTTCAATTCGCCTTCACTTTGCGACCAACCTAGAGTTACGTTCTCGAATACCCAGGCCGCTTATTGGCATGAGTACCTACCTGGCATACCGCTAAAAGCCCCTCGTGATAATGCTAAAAACGATGCCAGTGCAGATGCTCAAACACAAGGTGATAGACCTCATGATGGTGAATCTACTTTGCTAGAAAACGCAGGGTGGGTTGAGCAAGAGCGAGCAAGTACGCTACTTTGCTGGTTCAGCTATAGCGACATTAAATGGGTGAACTCTATCGACGCTGTTCGAAGCCACCAGTGTAAACCTTATCAATCGCGTATTGCTGGCAAACTAGGAGCACATATTCCCTACACCTTTGTTGGCAATGCACCCGAGGTTGCTTCGCAGTTTTGTAACAATATGCGAGACGTTATTTACAAGCCTGTACGCGGCGGTCGAACTGCGCAGTTTGTGAATAAACAACCAAACATGCGCCCGTTACTCTATGCGCTTTTAGGTGAACGCCCTGTTACCTTTCAAAAATATATTGCAGGCGTGAATGTACGAAGCTATGTGCTTGGCAATGACGTACTCAGCGTACAAATCGACTCAAGTGAATTAGATTACAGGAATGACGACAATGCGAGCGTATCGGTGACCCTAGTCCCCAGCGACGTTAAGCAGTTAGCTATCAAAATATGCAAAGCATTAGGTATGCACTGGTGTGCTATCGACTGGCGTAAAAGTGCGAAAGGAAAATACTTTTTTCTAGAGGCAAACCCCAGCCCTTACTTCCTAAAAGTAGAGAACGATACCGGTCTAGATATAACAGAAAAATTGGTAGCGCTGCTGGTGAAGACTTCGTAGTAGCAAGCAGGACGTTTAGAGGCTAATTGGGTTTCCAAAACAAATTTGCGATTGTTTAGAAGCCTTTACGCAATCATTGACAATACCCCAACAACCTATCAATATGATAGGATGAATTTCAAAAGGCATTCATGGCTAATCACAATCCCCAAGGAATTAATGAATTCCCTCTTACAGAGGAAACTGCCAGAAAAATAATGAATGACCTCGCAGAAAACTATACTCACCGGATTCGGTGGACTAAACATGTTAAACAGCGCATGCATGAGCGAGGAATCACTACAGGTCAGGTGATCACTTTATTAAAAAGTAAGCACTCAGTATTTAGAGAGGGGCCATATCTTGATATTTCTGGAGACTGGAAATTTAATTTGAAAGGTTTAGCTGCGGGCAAAGTTATCGAACTCACTGTTGCACTTAAAAATCATCATGATAGTCCAATGTCATTTCTAATTACTGTATGGATAAGTTGAGAGGGTAAAATGTACCATTACACTGAAAGCGGGTTATCAAATGTATACCTGAAAAACGGTGTTACCGTTGAAGTTGTAGACGGTGAAGAATATACAAGCATTGACGATATGAACGGTCTTCATAGTGCGATAGCACAGACAATTGTTAATACCAACAAGCCTCTTGCTCATGATGAGTTTAAATTCTTACGTGTAGAACTAAATGTTTCTCAAAAAATGCTGGCGAATCGTTTTGGTGTTGATGAACAGACCATTGCGCGTTATGAGAAAGGTCAAACAAAAATTCCACGGACAACAGATGCTGCCTTAAGAGCCTTATACATGGAAAGCCAAGAGAAGAATAATCCCGTAAGTTACTTTCTTGATTTACTAGCAAATACCCAAGCGGAAGAAGCTGCAAAAATAATTCGTCTTGAAGAAGTCGAAGACCATTGGGAAAAAGTAGAATGGTAAAAAAGCCGACTTAACGTCGGCTTTTTAATTCTTGTTCATGTAGAAGGGTTAGTTGAACATATCAACTAACGGGAAAACTTCTACTTAGCGCTAAATTACAAGATAAAGCGCGACAGATCTTCGTTATCTACCAAGGTTTCTAGGTGGCTGTTAACGTAGTCTGCATCAATCACGAATGACTCACCGCTCTTTTCAGAGGCGTCAAACGAGATGTCTTCCATAAGGCGCTCTAGGACGGTGTGCAAACGGCGGGCACCAATGTTTTCAGTGCGTTCATTCACCTGCCACGCCGCTTCGGCTATACGCTGAATACCAGAATCGTCGAAACTAATATCCACGCCTTCTGTCTTCATTAGCGCAATGTACTGGTGCGTTAATGAAGCATTCGGCTCGGTAAGAATGCGCTTAAAGTCACCGACTTTAAGGGCAGATAGCTCAACGCGAATTGGAAGACGCCCCTGAAGCTCTGGAATAAGGTCAGACGGCTTGCTCATTTGGAATGCGCCCGAAGCAATAAACAAGATATGGTCAGTTTTAACCATGCCGTGTTTTGTCGATACCGTTGAACCTTCCACAAGTGGAAGCAAGTCACGCTGAACACCTTCGCGAGATACATCAGCCGATGAGTTACCCTCGCGCTTACAAATTTTGTCAATTTCGTCGATAAACACAATACCGTGCTGCTCTACCGACTCAATGGCTTTTTCTTTCAAATCTTCTTGATTCACAAGGCGTGCAGCCTCTTCTTCAATTAGTAGTTTGAACGCTTCTTTAATTTTCAGCTTCTTCTTTTTCTTTTGCGAACCCGACAAGTTCTGGAACATGCCCTGAAGCTGATTGGTCATTTCTTCCATACCTGGAGGCGCCATAATTTCTACGCCCACCTGCGGAAGTGCCACATCAATTTCAATTTCTTTGTCGTCTAAGTCGCCCTGACGAAGCTTTTTACGAAATGCTTGGCGCGTACCGCGATCTTCAACGTTTTCCTTATTACCCCATGCATCTTCTGGTGGAGGCAGCAAAACGTCTAAAATGCGCTCTTCCGCAGCTTCTTCTGCGCGGAATTTCACCTTTTTCATTTCATTTTCTTTCGTCATCTTCACCGCAATATCAGCAAGATCACGAATGATGGTCTCAACTTCTTTACCTACGTAGCCCACTTCAGTGAACTTAGTAGCTTCAACTTTAATGAACGGCGCGTTAGCAAGTTTTGCTAAACGGCGGGCTATTTCAGTTTTACCCACACCCGTAGGGCCAATCATCAAAATATTTTTTGGCGTAACTTCTTGGCGCAGCTCAGGTTCAAGCTGCATACGACGCCAGCGATTTCGAAGTGCAATAGATACAGCGCGCTTGGCATCTTGTTGACCAATAATATGTCGGTCTAACTCGTGAACAATTTCTCTTGGTGTCATTTCAGACATGAATAAACCCTTTTCTAACAGCGCTTGCTGTACTCAAATTCATACGAGCGACAGCAAGCCGATAACAGCACTCAGCTATTACTTAGTAATCTAGTACATCAACCGTTTGGCTATGGTTAGTGAATACGCAAATATCACCCGCTATGGTCAACGCTTTTTCGGCAATTTCTTTTGCGCTTAGCTCTGTATTTTCAAGTAGTGCAGTAGCTGCGGCTTGCGCGTAGTTACCACCAGAGCCAATCGCGATAAGATCTTGTTCTGGCTGCACCACATCACCGTTACCGGTAATAATAAACGATGCGGTTTCGTCTGCTACGGCAAGCAGTGCCTCTAGTTTGCGAAGCGCCCTGTCAGTCCGCCAATCTTTGGCGAGCTCTACTGCCGCTTTGGTCAAATGGCCTTGGTGGGCTTCAAGCTTTGCTTCAAAGCGCTCAAACAGCGTAAATGCGTCGGCCGTGCCACCAGCAAAGCCCGCTAAAATCTTGTCGTGGTATAAACGGCGCACTTTGCGCGCATTACCTTTCATTACGGTATTGCCCAGTGATACCTGTCCGTCACCGGCCATTACCACTTGATTCCCACGTCGTACAGATACAATCGTTGTCACGTTAATTCCCCGTTTGGCTGGGCGCTGCTGCGTTTTTCGTCTAGCAAAGGCAGCAGCGTTCAAATTCAATAACAAATAAGTGGGGGAAGGCTTTTTAATTTCAAGGGTAATACAAAAGAATGTGCGCTCTGAGCTGCCTACTATATGGGCTTAGCGTGTTCGCTAGTGTATTGAATACACCATTTATTGAGTGCATACTCTCGCCAACACACTCTATGGCCAAGTGAAATAATGCCTAGGTGATAGAGCACAAATAAAGTAGCAACAATGAAGACGCTACATAATGGTTTTAAAGGAGTGGTAGTGAAGTATCAGGGAAGAATTCAACAGTGGGACGATGCTAAAGGTTATGGTTTTGTAGAGCCTAACGGCGGAGGCACGCGCGCGTTTACTCATATCAAAGCGTTTAAACAACGCTCTAGGCGCCCGGTTAATGGCGACATTATTGTTTATGAAGTTGAGCAGGATAGAAATGGTAATCATCGCGCCTGCAACATCAGCTTACTCAAGGATCACAAAGCAAAACGTTTACGCGCCAATAAGCCAACCTCGCAAAGAAAACGTAATGTTATCGTACTGAGTATTTTCTCCGGTGCACTTGCGTTATTTACATTGTCAGGTCGGCTACCGTTTATAGTACCTATCGTTTATGGCGCGGTAAGTTTGCTTACCATACTGTTTTACGGCATAGACAAATCGGCTGCAAAAAAGGAAAAACGGCGAGTTTCAGAGGCAAAACTGCATATATTAAGCTTATTGGGAGGTTGGCCTGGTGCATTGCTAGCCCAACAGATTTTTAAACATAAGCGTAGTAAATCGTCATTTATGAGGGTTTATTGGGTAACGGTTTTGGTTAATCTCATTTTGCTTGGGCTAATTGCATTTGAAGTGATTAGTACGCAGGCATTCATGGTTGAAATTTAGCGAAATCGATACCCTTCAATGTCAAAACCAAAACCACTTTCGGAGCCCTTAACATACACCCATCCTTTATTTGGTAAGCGTTTGTGCTCACTTTGATTTAAGCATAATCGCCCATCTGACAAGGTACCGCTCTCTTTTAACAACAGTGAGTGTCGACAGTGTTTAGAGCCGCTGCCTTTTTCATAAGCAAATTTCAGTTCCGTTTCTTGTTTTCCGGACGCCAAGTGAAGCGTGTAGGGCAATGCCCTATCAATAAAATTCCAAGTAAAAATAAGCCCCAAAAACGGCATGGTGAAAATTGTTACTTTTCCACGCCAATCTTTCATCACAAATTGCGCTTGTCGTTTATCGATGGAAATAGACAGGTAATAAAAGGCACAATAAACAAAAGTAAATAAAACAATGGCCCATGTTGAATTATTTAGCCATGCGTTAATCACGATAAAGTTGGTGAATGCCGATACAATCAAAGCGCCAATGAGTACTAAAAAAGCGCCGTTACTGATACGTGTTATTGGATGAAGCTCAGACCACTTAGGTCGAGTAAAATGCTCATCTTGATGCGCGCTATCCGTATCATTCTCAGGTGGCAGCGTTGCCCGCTTTGCAGCGAGCTCATTTTTTGCTGCCTGATAGCGTTCTGGAAAGGCCTGCTTATCAATATTTTCCAGAACGTCCTCAAGCTCTTCTACGCTATAAGCGGCGTAATTTGGTTGTTCGGTGATGGCAATACTCATTGATACTTCCTTGTAAACGCATCCTTTCTCTACGCGCTATTTCAGCGCCGTATGCACCGCATTAAGTGTTACCTAAAATAAACTGCTACAAATTCCAGTACCAAATTTGGCATGTCGCAATGTTCACTTTACGCAGACTGTGCTTGGCTTTTTCTGCATCACGCTTAGACTCGTAAGGGCCCAGAATAACGCGGAACCAATCGCCGTTGCTGCCAGTGCTGTGTCTGATAAGCGCCTCTAAACCTTGGAATGCAATTTTGGCTTTCATCTCTTCAGCCTGCGCGCGGGTTCTAAACGAGGCGCACTGCATTAAATAGCGTTTGTCAGATTTTTCTTGCTCTTTGACCTCAACTTCTACTTCATATCCTGGAAGGGTCTTAATGTACTCCCATTCTTCTTCAGGAAGCTCAGGTAACGTCTCTTCTGTAGGAGCCACAGGTCGTGAAGCTTGTGTATCCACGTCGTCTTCTACATTGTCTTTTATTGACCACAAAAATGCACCAAAGCCAATCACCAATGCGAATACGCCAACAAGGCGCACAATAGGAAGTTTTCCAGAAACCGGGGCGTTAGATTGCGCATTTGATTGTGCGCTTCTGGCTGGTTTTCTACCTTTACCAGCAGGCTTCTTTTTTTGAGGAGAGCGTCCACGAGAGACATAATCGCGTTGAGCCATAGTCGGCAATATTCCTACTTGTTATCGTTGTTTGTATGCGTAAGAAAACGTCATATACCAAATCTTTATGAAGCAGCAGCTTTCCTGCACTTCAATCCTGCAGAAATTTTAACGTATTGCTACCCAACAAGCTAACTGAAATCGGTAGGATCAATATCTATCGACCACCTTACCTTCATTGCCTGTGGCAACGCCTGTAAAAATGGCAGCGCCAAACGCAGCGCATTGTGAAGCGGCGCACGCTTTTCATGGCTGCATACCAGCATAAACCGAAACCTGCCTTGCCGCTTTTCAATCAAACAAGGAAACGGGCCATTTAGCTCAATTGCATGCTGCTGGAGAAATACTTGCTTACTGTCTTGTAAAAAGCGATAGGCCAAACTGCTGTCGGTCGCTTCTGCGCGAATGACAAACTGGCTAATAAAAGGGGGAAGCCCTGCCGCTTTTCGCTCCATTAAAGCGTGTCTGGCGAAATGCCCATAGCCGTTATGTACTAAATCTTGTAGCAAAGGATGGTGGGGATTGTGAGTTTGCAGCCACATCTCACCAGGTTTACTGGCGCGCCCTGCTCTTCCAGCAAGTTGAGTTACAAGCTGAGCGAGCTTTTCTGGTGCTCTAAAATCGGCACTAAAAAGTGCACCATCACAATCTAGCACCGCCACTAAGGTTACATGCGGAAAATGGTGACCTTTTGATAGTATTTGGGTACCGACCAGAAGCTGGTACTCTTGGCGGTTTATTGCATCCAGTGTTTGGTGCAGTTTATCTTTGCCCCGCACGGTGTCGCTGTCTATTCGTACCTGTTTAACACCGGGAAATAAACTTGCAAGCCCTTGCTCGACTTGCTCGGTGCCCGTACCCGCCGTAACTAATTCATTGTGATGGCACGCTTCGCAGTTTGATGGCATTGAGCGCATGCCGCCGCAGTGATGACACTGTAAACGGTTCTGCGCTTTATGCACCGTATACGGGCGGTCACAACGCTTACACATGACGGTTTCGCCACAGTGATGGCAAAGCAGCGCTGGCGCATAGCCTCTGCGATTCACAAACACCAATACCTGATTTCCCGCGTTGATATGCTGGCGCATTATCGTTAGCAAGCCTTGCGAAATACCGTAGTGAATGGGTTGGTCACGCGCGTCCAACACATGCTGATGCGTGCTTTTCGCACCTCCCGCTCGCTTAGTTAACTGCAAATGGGCATAGCGACCGCTTAGCGCATTATTAAGTGTTTCGAGTGCGGGCGTGGCGCTGCCTAATAAAAGAGGAATATTGTGCTGCTTAGCCCGCATGGCTGCTAGGTCACGGGCGTGATAGCGAAGCCCATCTTGTTGTTTAAAAGACTCGTCGTGCTCTTCATCCACAATCAGCATGCCGGGGTTGTGCAGCGGAGTGAAAATAGCTGAACGGGTACCGATGATTATCCCGAGTTCACCAGCTCTTGCTCGCTGCCACACCTGTAGCCGTTCTTTATCAGAAAGCTGAGAGTGTAAAACGCCCACTGCAATACCAAAGCGCTTTTCAAAGCGTGACACCGTTTGCGGCGTAAGCCCAATTTCTGGCACAAGTATAAGCACTTGTTTTCCGTCGCGCAGTAAGGGTTCGATGGCTTGAAGGTACACTTCCGTTTTACCGCTACCGGTAACCCCTTCAAGCAAACTTACAGCGAAATTGCCCTGCTGATGATTAAGTGCGGCAATGGCAACCGACTGCTCAGTATCTGGAATTGGCTTTTCAGACACCGATAACGAGGCAAGCCAACTGCCTGACTTAAATTCAGGCGCGACTTCTTCAATGCTTATCAATGACTTTTCGACGAGCGCTTTGACCGCAGGTGCGCCATACTGCTTGCGCGCTTGGGATGCTAATAAGGCACCACCAGCCAGTGCAGTAAAACAGGCTTGTTGTTTAGGCGCCCGCGATAACGTGTCTGCAGTCGTTTGCTTACCTTCTTCGGTAAGCATTAGCATGTCTTGAGGTGTTGGCGCTGCTGACTCGCCTTTGCGCAATAAAACAGGCAGCATGGCGTGTAGCACTTCACCCGGCGCATGATGATAGTACTGCCACAGCCATTGGGCCATTTTCAGCAACACCTCGTCTATAATGGGGGTATCGTCCAGTACCGACTCAATGGCTTTTAGCTTGTTGGAGTTTTCAATGTCGCTTTCAGGTTTGTGTAGGGTTTCAACAACTACACCCACAAGTTTGCGCGGACCGAAAGGCACAACCACTCTTACACCCGCACTTAGTGCGTTATCGTGGGTATACGTGAAAAGTTGGCGCAGCGGCACTGGCACGGCAACTTGGATAAAGGCCATTGCGAAGGTTCTACCTTATTTGACGATTGTTACAGCGCGTAATGCGCTTACTAAGCTTCTTATGTTGAAACTAATTATACTGAGGCTTCTTGCAGACCTATACGTTACAGCAGTTTGCGCTGCTAACAGCTAGCTACACATTTTGCTATTGGCGCTTGATTTTGCCACTAGAGCATCTGGCCCAGCCTTGAAAGACAAATATTTAAACATACTTTACAGGTAAGCATAAAAGGAATGTTTTTTGTTTGGCCTTTTTATACGGCTACCTTGTCTAGCTCTCTTGTTTAGCATTTGGCCAAAAACCGCTTGATCAAGGCCCTGCCATCCTTTATTATGCGCCGCTCTTTTGCGATAGGCTGTTCTTTGAACGACTTATCATTTGAATTAAGTAACGTATGGTGTGCGACTTCGGGTTGTATAGCGATACGGCCTTATTATGTGAGGTAACCCAATGAAACAAGATATCCACCCAAAATACGAAGCAATCACAGCAACTTGCTCATGTGGTAACGTAATGAACATTCGCTCTACGCTTGGTAAAGACATCAACCTAGACGTATGTTCTTCGTGTCACCCATTCTACACTGGTAAGCAACGTAACGTTGACACTGGTGGTCGTGTTGATCGCTTCAAGAAGCGTTTCGGTGCATTGGGCAAAAAGTAAGCCTGATATCGAGTTCGAAAAAAGCGCCTTTATGGCGCTTTTTTATTGCTTAAAATTCACGCTTCACACAAACAAGGTGTGCCAAACAGCGCTTTACCGCCGTTATCCTACGTCAGGCCAGAACCTAGCCAGTGTAACAAGCCCTGCAACTCGCCTTTCTGAAAACGTTTTTAGCTTAATTTACAACATTCAGCGTAACCTGAACTCAGTGAAGGTTTTTAACATTAGATAAATGCCTATCCCAATTGCCGCCACTCACTTTCTTACACTCTTCTTCGCTATCAAAATAAATACCAACGGGTGCTGACTTAATTGACGCTAAAGCAATATTCACTTGGTTTATGAAGTCTATATCCCAACCATTAGTTAACGCCCGCTGCTTCTCCTGCTCAGTATTAAACACGGCAATCACTTGCGGCGCTCTCCAATGCCCTACGTGAGTTAGCCAAACAAATCCATTATTGGTAGATTTTACGCTTTCGCACACATCGGTTAGCACGGTTATTAGTTTTCTTTCTGTCATATCCTCGCCTTCAGCGCGAATTTTGAGTGGGCTTTCACAGGATTTTATCAGAAATATTGGATGGAGAATTAACGAGGTGTCTCCCTTCGTTCTATTTTCCTGATTTGGGTTTCTGTCCAATGCATTTATGAGAACGTAGATCCCTTTGATAGCTTTGTTTTTATCCTCCACACAATAGACCTACAGAATGTTATGACAAGTCAAAATAAATAGCATGAATGGCAATTATAGCCCCATTTTACTGGTCTAATTAGTACGCCTAACCTACATTGGTATATGAGAATTCTGATCAGATATGTACACAGTGATTGGCTGTGTTAGAGTTGCTATCGGCACTTTGATAGTGAGCATTAATTCTGTGAATAATGCATTGCTTTCAAGACTTATGGCGCTTTTGGGTACATAAACCAGAGGCTTGTATCCATTAAGGTATGTGAACAAAATCAGTAAAGGTTAACGCCTAGTCTGCTTTTCCACATGCCACCTTGGGGCCTATTGATGATTGCTGTAAAACAAAGATCAACAAGCCCTAGTGCTAACAACTATTTATAATCACTTTTGTCATTACTTGGTTGTAACGCGCTTACGTTTATCTACCTATAACTATAACGACAATAAAATAGCTACAGAGCGTGAACGAAAACACCGATGAACCCTACATCTAAGGATACCTTTTTACATGTCAGATTTTAGACAACGCGCACTCGACTATCACGCCAAACCCACACCTGGAAAAATCCGCGTAGAGTTATCTAAGCCAGCAGACAGCGTCGATGACCTTGCTCTTGCCTACAGCCCAGGCGTTGCCGAGCCGGTCAGAGAAATTGCTGAAGATGCAGATAACGCCTATAAGTACACGGGTAAAGGAAACCTGGTTGCCGTTATCAGTAACGGAACCGCAATTTTAGGGTTGGGTAACCTAGGCCCACTGGCATCGAAACCTGTTATGGAAGGTAAAGCCCTTCTGTTTAAACGCTTTGCTGGCCTGGATGCCATTGACATTGAAGTGAAGCATCGTACAACCGAAGAGTTCATTAATACAGTAGCGAATATCGCTGACACATTTGGCGGCATTAACTTAGAAGACATTAAAGCGCCTGAATGCTTTGAGATTGAACAAGAGCTAATTAAGCGCTGTAAGATTCCGGTATTTCATGATGATCAGCACGGTACCGCTATTGTAACTGCAGCGGGCATGCTTAATGCTCTGGAAATTCAGGGTAAAAGCATAGAGAGCGCTAAAATTGTGTGTATGGGTGCCGGTGCAGCAGCGGTCGCTTGTATGGAACTGCTTATTAAGTGTGGTGCCCAGCGTGAGCGTATTTATATGCTAGACAGAAAAGGCGTTATCCATACTCGTCGCGAAGACTTAACTGAGCACAAAAAGCTATTTGCTAACAATACTGACAAGCGTACGCTTGAAGACGTAATGGAAGGTGCGGATATTTTTGTTGGTGTGTCTGGACCGGATGTTTTACCACCAGAAACACTGGCCTTGATGGCTGAAAACCCAATTGTATTTGCATGTTCTAACCCAGACCCTGAGATAAAGCCTGAACTTGCTCACGAAGTACGTAAAGATCTTGTTATGGCTACCGGACGCTCGGACTACCCTAACCAGGTTAACAACGTACTGTGTTTCCCGTTTATTTTCCGTGGCGCACTAGATGTTCGTGCAACGGCCATTAACGATGAAATGAAAGTAGCGGCAGTAGAAGCCCTTCGTGCTATCACGAAGGAGCCTGTACCAGAAGAAGTACTAGCTGCCAGTAAGAGTACTAGTCTGACATTTGGTAAGGAGTACATTATTCCTAAACCTATGGACCCGCGTTTATGCGAGCGTATTGCTACCGCCGTATCTAAGGCTGCGATTGAATCTGGTGTTGCACGCGTGCCTGAAAGCCCAGAAGAATAAAATTCTGGCGCATTAGGCAAAAAAATGGAGGGGCTAGTGCTCAACCTTTATTTGCTAAAAAGTGCGCTTAGAGAATACAAGTACATAAAAAACGGCGCCGTGTTGTAGGTTATCAACTAGCAATAACTTACAACAAAGCGCCGTTTCTCTTTAATACCAAATATCAGTCGTCTTCCGACACATCGTTTTCGAAGCTTGGATCAATGCCCATTTCTTCCATAATGCGTCTTGCTTCAGCCGGTACGCGATTAGGATTGTCTTTGCGCAGGTCATCATCGTTAGGCAATGGTTGACCGGTAAACGCATGCAAAAATGCTTCGCACAACAATTCTGAATTAGTGGCGTGACGCAGATTATTGATTTGGCGGCGAGTACGCTCATCAGTAAGCGCCTTAAGCACATTAATAGGTATAGAGACAGTGACTTTCTTTACCTGTTCGCTCTTCTTGCCATGCTCTGCGTAGGGGTGAATATATTTACCGTTCCATTCTGCCATTGTACTAACTCGGTCTACTCTTTTTTATGTTATGAAGAGAAATTCTAAACAAGTTCACGAAAAGGTCAATTGAGCAGTGTAAACCTCTTGACGTCTAGACATATATTCTTTAATTTAGACGTCTAAACGTCTATAAGAATACATTTTTGAGAGAAAAAGCCATGGTTTCTTACGCACAAGGTATCGATGCATTAAACCAGTCCCTGTCGGAACTGCGTGATATTGATGTATCTTTTGAATTCTTTCCGCCTAAAACGGAAGCCATGGAACAGACCCTGTGGAAGTCAGTTGAACGTCTAGCGCCACTAAAGCCAAGCTACATGTCGGTAACCTACGGCGCGAATAGCGGTGAGCGTGACAGAACCCACGACGTAGTAAAACGCATTCAGCAGCAAACCGGTGTCGCGGCGGTTCCTCACTTGACCTGTGTTGATGCTAGCCGTGATGAGCTTAAGCAAATTGCAAAAGACTACTGGGACTCAGGTATTCGCCGTATTGTTGCGCTTCGTGGCGATTTACCGCCAGGAGTAGAAAAGACAGAGATGTATGCCTCTGATCTTGTTGCCTTGCTAAAAGACGTTGCCGATTTTGATATTTCTGTTGCTGCCTATCCAGAGAAGCACCCTGAAGCACCAAATGCGCAGTTTGATTTACTAAACCTTAAGCGCAAAGCAGAAGCAGGTGCCACAGAAGCGATAACCCAGTTCTTTTTCGATACGAGTGTGTACCTTCGATTTAGAGACCGTGCAGCCGCAGCGGGTGTCGACTTAGATATCGTTCCGGGTATTTTGCCGGTAACCAACTACCAAACACTGGTGAAATTTGCGGGGTTCACAAATGTTCATGTGCCGGGATGGTTACACAAAATGTTCGACGGCCTTGATGCCGACGACCAAGCTACCCGTAATCTTATAGGCGCTAACATTGCTATGGACCAAGTTAAAGTACTCGCTAAAGAAGGGGTAAAACACTTCCATTTCTATACGTTGAACCGTAGTGAATTAAGCTACGCCATCTGCCACATGCTCGGCGTGCGTTCAGGCGCTTAATACATACGACAATCAGGACCGTGCTTACGTTTTTTAACGAAGTACTCCACAAAAGGCGCAGTCAATGCGCCTTTATTGTATAAAGCCTGCATTAAACTTTGCCACCAAGGCCGCCCGCAGTTACCATCTGATATAACATGTAATGAACTATCGATGCTTTATAACAGTCCGCATAGATAAGACCGCGCTGTTTACCATTTACACGGTATCGTCAGGAGAAATTGAGTGGATTTAGACAAGGTTAAAGCCTTATATGACAATGTTACTCCTCAGGTTAGAGATCTCTTTAGCATCTTCATAAAGCGCTGTAGAGAAGACAATATTACTATCTCTGCTGGGCACTTAGCTTATGTAACGTTGTTATCTTTAGTACCATTTATCATGGTGACCTTTACCATTATGTCGGCTTTTCCTGCCTTTGCATCTGTGAGAAGCAAGCTCGAACATTTTGTTTTTAGCAACTTTGTTCCTACCGCCAGTGATGTGGTGCATAAATACATGACCGATTTCGTAGGCAATGCCTCACAAATGAGTGCTATTGGTATTTTGTCGCTGCTGGTCGTTGCGTTAATGCTTATATCAAACGTAGATAAAACCCTGAATAGAATTTGGCGTACGCAAAGTGACAGACCGATTGTGTATACCTTTGCTATTTACTGGATGGTGATCACTCTTGGTCCTATGTTAATCGGCTCCAGTGTGGTGGTCAGTTCTTATTTGACTGGATTAGCGGCATTCACCGAAGAATACACACCAGGTCTTGGCACCTTCTTACTCAGCCTTGTACCAAGCGGCGCAGCCATGCTTGCTTTCACCATTTTATACATGGTGGTTCCTAATAGAAGGGTCTTTGCTCGTCACGCACTGGTGGGCGCTATCGTGGCTACTATCGCTTTTGAAATTACCAAGTCAGGCTTTGCGCTATATGTTACGAACTTTCCTTCGTACGAACTTATTTACGGCGCGCTTGCAGTGGTACCTATTCTGTTTTTATGGGTATATTTGTCGTGGATAATTGTGCTGTTTGGTGCTGAATTTACCTGCAGCCTGGGTGAAGCGTTTGAAAACCGAAAAGCAGAAAACGAACCCCGCAAGGTACCTCAAGAATAACCAGCCCTTCAGGTTTAAAATAAAAAAGGGAGCTTCTCGCTCCCTCTCTATATATTACTGCTTAAAAGCTAGTTTTTCATTGAAGAAATAAACGCATCAGACTCTGCAATAGCAGAATTCATTTGTCTGATAAGCTGAGCGACGTTGTTCTCGATAGTAGAGAGCTCGCCCTGCAGCGCGCCTATCGCGCTGGCATTTAAATTGTGCTTCAAGTACAGCACATTATCTTGAAGCGCGCTTAATACCGGCGGCATTTTACTTTCCGCTTTGCGCATAGCCGTCATTAGTGAAGCGTAACGACGTTTAGTTTCGCGAAGCTTCGCCGCACTATCTCGCTTCAGCGATGCGTTCTCATACTTCTCTAGCTCTTCAGACCATTCATCGAATAAAGCCTCAGCTACACTTTCCACCTTGTCTATACGTGAACTCACTTCTTCCGAGGCGGCAACACTATCTTCGTACTGACCGTTTAATCGATTGTAAACATCTTCAAGCTCACCGCCATCAAATGCAACGGCCGCGCTGAATGCCTCCAGCGCCGAATTAAACTGCTCTTGAGCGTCTTCTTGTGATTCTTTCGCGTTTTCAACGCGGTCTACTAAGATATCACGCTTTTCAACGCCCACCTTTTCCCATGCTGCGTAATATGCAGACTGACACCCACTAAGGGCAAGCATAGCAACAAATGCTGATGCAAGTAGCTTCATGCGGTTACTCCACCTCTAAAGCGCGCTGCGCTTATAATACTGATTAGATGCAAAATGGCACCTAATGGCCAGAATACGATAGCAAGAACGACGGTCGCAGCCAGGGCATAGCACACGCCTACGGTAATGAAATAGAACAGCGCGCCCAGTATTCTGCCTTGAACCAAATGACCTAAACCAGGAATAAAGAAGTTACAAATTGCGGCGATTACATTACCGCCCGATCCTTGACCTGCCATATAAACATCCTCGCATTTATGACTATAATATGATTAGCTAGCACGTAATGACACTTGTTCTATAGTATACACTTAAGATTTATCGCTTATTTTACAAGCATAAACAGCGTTGAAGCAGTCAGCACGCAACCGTTTGTATAACAATAAACTAAACTAAAACAGGCACTCACACAACGCGCAGAAACAAAATGAAACGACTTTACCCCGATGTTACCTACTATGAAAATGGATTTATCGAAGTGGGAAGTGGGCATTCGCTTTACTTCGAGCAAAGTGGTAATCCAAACGGCATCCCCGTACTCTTTATTCACGGAGGTCCAGGTGCAGGCTTACCCCCTAATTACAAATGCTTTTTTGACAGCAATAAGTATCGCATTATCGGCTATGAGCAACGTGGTTGCGGCCGCTCTACGCCTATAGCTGACACGCTAAATAACGACACGTGGTCGAATGTTGAAGATATCGAAGCATTACGTACACACCTTTCAATTCCAAAATTTCTCTTGTTTGGCGGTTCGTGGGGTTCGACACTCGCCCTGCTCTACGCGTTAAAGTACACACCGCGAGTGACAGGACTCATTCTACGTGGCGTATTTTTAGCTCGACAGGAAGACAGGGATTGGTTTTTATCGCCAAATGGCTGTGCAGCTCAGTTATTTCCCGAGTATTACCGGAAATTTACAAAAGATGTGCCTAAGCCTGTGACCTCTAATTCAGTGTGTGATTTCTATAGCGCAATGGTGCGTTCTAGCAATGATGTACTAAGACATTCAGCGCTTAAAAGATGGTACCAATGGGAAGAGAGACTTTCTCGTATAACTCTACCACCTGGTGTGGGTGATTCGACAACTAATTACCCTATGCAGCTGGTCACCTGTCTAGCCACATTGGAATGCCATTTCCTATCTAACCAATGCTTCCTAGATGAAAACTATATTCTTGAAAACATTAGTAAAATAAGTCATATTCCTGGAACAATTGTACATGGTCGTTACGACATGATCTGCAAAACAGAAGCGGCGGAGGCACTTCACAAAGCGTGGCCTCAAAGTCAGCTACAAATTATCCCCGACGCGGGGCACAGTACTTCCGAGCCTAGTATAGGTTACGCGCTCTGCCGTGCTACCCGCGACATGTCTCGCTTTATTCAGGAGTCGTCAAAGTGATAGGACTAATTCAACGCGTATCGGAAGCCAATGTCACCGTTGCCGGTAATGTTATCGGCGAAATTGGTAAAGGCATGCTGGTGCTCTTGGGTGTAGAGAAAGAAGACGGTGACGCGGAGATTGAGAAACTAGCAAATAAGCTCTGTCGATATCGCATGTTCAGTGACGAAGACGGAAAAATGAATCTAAATGTTGAGCAAGTGGGAGGCGAAATACTGGTGGTCTCTCAGTTCACACTCGTAGCCGATACGCAGAAAGGTAATCGTCCTGGTTTTTCACGCGGTGCATCGCCAGAACACGGCCAAGCCATTTATGAAAAGTTCGTTCAGTCTCTAAAAGATAAAGGTATGGTGGTGGCCACCGGCGAGTTCGGCGCTGATATGCAAGTAGGCCTAATTAATGACGGCCCCGTCACCTTTCAATTTAGCGTTTAGCGGGTAAAATCGTACGCTTCGTCAGCATCCCAAACTTGCTTACATAATTAAGCTTGTACCTCATGTATTCTTACGTTTAAATACTCGTTCATTCATTTAAGAAGGCCGGTTTATTGTGTACAAGGTAGTCACACCAAAAAGCGATGCCGAGTTTGAAGCCTATTTTCATTTTCGGTGGGAACACTTACGCCAGCCATGGAATTTCCCTCCAGGTTCTGAAAAAGACGAATATGAGCAAGTCGCAGAGCACCGTATTATTACTAACCGAAATGGCGAAATTGTAGCTTGCGGCCGTGTTCATTTGAACACAGCCGAAGAGGCACAAATTCGTCACATTGCGGTTCACCCAGGCCATCAACGCAAGGGCTTAGGCCAAATGATCATGGCCGCACTAGAAAACGTTGCGAAAGACTTGGGCGCCGAGCGCGCTGTAACGAACAGCCGCGAAATATCTATCGACTTTTTTAGCGCATGTGGCTTTGAAGTTGAGCGTGAAGCGCCTAACGAGCTAGGCATGCTTAAACGTCAACAAATGGTCAAGAAGTTCACTGAAAACAACACATTGGTACTTCACCCTAAGTGGTGTAAATCGCTGCAAGAGACATGGTCTGAGACCATTCCCATTACCGAGCACATGGGAATTAAGCTTTACCAGTACACAGGCCGCACGCTTGAAACCCGTGCATCATTAAACAAAAACATCAATATTCACGGCACTATGTTTGCTGGCAGTATTTTTTCTCTAGCTACACTAACTGGCTGGGGCATGATTTACTTGCAGCTTAAAGAGCGTGGATTAGACGGTGACATTGTATTGGGCGATGGTGATATCCATTACCACAAACCCATCACGATGAAACCAAGGGCAATCTGTAATATTGAAACCTTGTCTGGAAAATTCAAGCCGCTAGAGAACGACAACAAGGCAAGGTTTGAGCTGAGTGTGGCAATTTTAGATGGCGACACCCCTGTGGCGGAATTTGAAGGGGTATTCTACGTGCTTCCTCCCTCTAAAAATGAAGAAGAGTAGCGTTACGGATTAGCGATCATCACTAATTCGTACGAGCCGTCACTAAGAACAAAAATCCACTCATAAAAAAAGCGCCGTTAAGGCGCTTTTTTCGTCGTTAAGCTATTTGTAAGCTATGCACTGCGTGTACTACGCGACCATAGCTGCTTGAAGCTTTTTCATCGCGTTCTTTTCAATTTGACGAACACGCTCTGCAGAAACCTGATATTTATCAGCTAAGTCTTGCAGAGTAATCTTGTTGTCTGCTAACCAACGAGTTTCGATGATATCTTGGCTACGCTCGTCTAGCGTTTTAATCGCTGAGTACAAGCGCTTGCTCGCCGCTGTATCCCAGTCGTTGTTGATTACGTCAGTTTCAACATCTGAAGATTTGTCTTCTAAATACTGAACTGGCGCAAAATTGCCTGTTTCATCTTCGTCCGCAGTTAAATCGAACGCTTGGTCTTGAGAACTCATACGCGCTTCCATTTGAAGCACTTCTTTTGTACTCACACCCAATTCGTTCGCTACTGTTTGCACTTCGTCATGAGTAAACCAACCAAGACGCTTCTTCGCCTTACGAAGGTTAAAGAACAGTTTGCGCTGCGCTTTGGTTGTCGCAACTTTCACTATTCGCCAGTTTTTAAGTACAAACTCATGAATTTCTGCTTTGATCCAATGTACCGCGAAAGAAACCAAACGTACGCCCACTGTTGGGTCGAAACGCTTAACGGCTTTCATCAGACCGATGTTACCTTCTTGAATTAAGTCGGCTTGTGGTAAGCCATAACCTGAGTAAGATTTTGCAATGTGCACTACAAAACGAAGATGTGACATTACTAGCTTACGAGCGGCTTGTAAGTCTTCGTCTTCGCGAAGGCGCACTGCCAACTCGCGCTCTTCCTCAGCGCTAAGCATATCAATGCTGCTTACAGCTTGGATGTAGCCTTCAATGCTACCGCTGTGTGGCACTGACAGGGCCATAGATTGCAAATTGTTGCTCATTGTTCACCTCATTTATTGCCGCTTCATATTAGCAAAGTAACCGAAGCTGCGCGAGACCTAATTAAGATATGAAGTCTAACCGATATGTAGGTATAGTGACTATTTCTACAATATCAAGACCTAAATTAAGAAAAAAAGTTCAACTCTTAAGCTTGCGGTCCATTTACGAATGCATTCACCGCAAACACTAAGTCTAGACTATCGACTTCACATCGAATGACACGCTGCACTTTCTGGCGTCGTGCCTTTGGGTCGGTCATTCAACCACTACATCATTATACTTTAATTACACATACCAAAGTGAAGGCTAATCTCACTGGTATGAAATCCAACGCTTATTTATTACACGCTAGTTACCCGAAACATAAGATTTCCACTATCTCTAAGATAAGTCAGCAAGGTGCCTACGCGTCACTACAGTATATAAACCTTGTATATGTCATCTTATACCTTGCTTTTCTGGGTGGAAACTGAAAATAATAGATTGAATTAATCGATTTTGCACTACAACCGCTGTACAGCATTTTCCAGACAACAATTATAAAAGACTGGAAGGGAAATACTTAAGGAAAGGAGTAAGGCAAGTGAAGCAAAGAGGATCTTGATGTTTGCTTACGTCGCTAGACAGCCCATATTTAATGTAAACAGAGAAGTTTACGCCTACGAACTACTTTTTCGTGTTGGAGAAGATAACTGCTTTCCCGATATACCTCCTGACGAGGCTACCTCGAAAATTCTTACCTCTACCCATTTAAGCTTAGGTATTGAGGAGATAACCGGAGATAAGAAAGCCTTCATCAACTTTCACCGCGACACACTTATGTTTCGTTTTCCGACCTCTCTGGATGCAAGCAAAGTGGTCATTGAGATTGTAGAAACCGTTGACGTTGATGATGCGCTGGTAGCCGCTTGCAAACATATTCGAGGTCTTGGCTATCCTATTGCTCTTGACGACTACGACATGAAAGGGAAGTGGGAAGCATTCATTCCATTTACCAGCATAGTCAAAATTGACATTACAGAGATCCCCCACGAAAAAATTCCCGCCCTTGTCGAACGCTTCAAATCGAACAAAATACAGTTGGTTGCAGAAAAAATTGAGACCTATGAAGAATTCAATAAATTCAAAGATATGGGTTTCGACTATTTCCAAGGATACTTTCTAGCTAAACCCGAAATTGTAAGGCACAGAAAGTTAGGGCCCAGCAGCCTAACCATGATGGAGTTACTTACGCTAAGTAGCCAAGCAAAACTTAATTTCGATGAAGTAAACAAAATCATTGAACGAGATCCCTCGCTTACTTACTTGCTGCTGCGGTTTATCAACAATCCTCTGGTCAACAAGCGACATAAAATAACGTCACTTAAACACGCGTTAACCTTTATGGGCGAAGTAGAAGTGAAGAAGTTCATATCACTGCTGGCTCTTGCAAACCTAAGCGATGGTCAGCCTACTGAGCTAATGCAAATGGCGCTTGTTCGCGCAAAGTTCTGTGAACTGGTCTACACCCAGCTTAAAGGTGCCGATGACCCGTTAAAAGGTTTTCTTACTGGCCTGCTTTCTTTGCTTGATGCCATGATGGAACAGCGAATTGACGATTTGGTCAGCAAGGTTCCAATTAGTGACGACGTTAAAGATGCCCTGTGCGGAAGCCCTGGTGTGCTTCGCAACTGCCTGACGCTGTCACAATTCTTTGAAAGAGCTAAATGGACGGGCATTCAGCAATTCGCAACAAAGTATGGTGTTAAACAGAGTCTTCTGCATAGTTATTACAACGAAGCGATAAAGTGGGCTAAACACATTCATAAGGCCGCTTTGAACGACAACTAAGCCTACGATTACGCCAGTTGATGTGAAATTAATCGTTGAATAGTTGTTAGATTGCGCTTACATATCATAGACTAGGGTCAGTTCTTTTGGATGACACATTAAAGAACACCTAACCTTAGCGTGTGACGTAGCGCTAGCTAAGCCTCTAAATATAACAATAAAAATAACCTTAACCGTGTTGTATCAGGAATAGATTATGTTCGCGTTTATAGCTCGCCAGCCTATTTTAGATAAAAGCAAAAGTGTTTTCGCCTATGAGCTTCTGTTCAGAGATGGCAAGTCTGGTGCTTATCCGGAACATAACGAAGAGAAAGCTAAGTATATTTCTGAGCACTTCCATCCACTTGGGCTTGATGATATCAGCGGCGAAAAAACGTCTTTTATCACGTTCTCGTCAGATACAATTATTTCGCGCTTTCCTACATCGCTTAACCCTGAGTCGGTAGTGGTTGAACTGGCTGATCCATCCGACAACACCAGCGGACTATTCGAAGCATGCCAGCACATAAAGCAACTTGGCTTTAAGCTAGCTATCGATGATCCCATGATGGTGGGTTCAAAACACGACATATTTCCTCTTATCGATATTGTGAAAGTCGATGTGACAAAAACCCGCTTTGAAACCATTGAAAAGCACATTCCGCGCTATCACGATGCGAACGTGCAATTAGTGGCGGAACAGGTTGATACGCAAGATAATTTTTCAACGTGCGTAGATTTGGGTTTCGACTTCTTCCAGGGTTATTTTTTCTCGCAACCGGAAGCACGTATTCTACGACAGCTTCCTGCGTCTAAAATGAACATTGTTGATTTGATGGGCGAAAGCTCTAGCAGCGACTTTGACATAGACCGTATCAGCCAAATTATAGAGCGAGACGCCACCTTAAGCTTCTTATTGCTGAAGTTTATCAATAACCCCACTATTAATAAGCGTTACAAAATTACATCACTAAAGCACGCGCTTAATTACATGGGTGAAGTAGAGATTAAGAAATTCATCGCTTTGTTAAGTTTAACGAACTTAGGCGATGAAAAGCCCCTTGAAATCATTCATATGTCGTTAGTTCGCGCTAAGTTTTTCGACTTACTTGCTGAGCGTAGAGGTCTTAGAAATAATCCGCCCATCTCCTTTTTGGTTGGTTTATTTTCGCTTCTTGAAGGGTTACTTGATCAGTCTATGACAGACATTGTAAAGCAGCTGCCGCTTTCCGATGAGGTTAACGATGCACTACTTGGCAAGAACTTAGAAATGAACAGCTATATGACTTTGGTTCGCGCCTTTGAAAGCGCCCTTTGGATGAATGTCATAAAACAAGCTAAAGTGCTCAATATTGACCAGAAGCAGCTGCATATGCTGTATAACCAAGCCATCATTTGGGGCAATGGAGTACGCAGCGCTATCTCCTCACACTACCCCCGTGCGATAGCTTAAGTACAAAACTAAGAACACGCCTACTTACCGCCAATAACGTCATACAGTGACTTATATATTTCGCACTGTAGGCGTGTAAGTATACTCACGTCTACGATTACTTGGGCTCTATTTCCCTTACATGACGCTGCACAGAGATAAGTGAGCCCAGTAAACCGAGCAGCACAGATAGTCCCAGCATTGTCAGCAATGCAGAACCGGTTAATCCGGTAATGTTGAAATCCTTCTGATACATAGCGGCAAACGTAGTGATGCTGCTATCCATCCACCATAGTATGATAATAACGGCAAACCATGCCATTAGTCCGCCCAATAGGCCATACCAGAAGCCTGTATATAAGAACGGACGATGGATAAACGCATCTGTTGCGCCAACCAGCTTCATCACTACGATTTCGTCATACTTGTTCAAAATATTCAGACGAATGGTGTTACCAATAATTAGTACAACGGCGATGAAAAGTAGTAATCCTATTAGCGTAACCAAGTCTCTAGCAATATCGATAACGGCATATAGTCGCTCTAACCATTCGATATCCAGTTTGCCAATATCAACTTCACGTTGCTGTCGCAGCTTATCTAGCAGTGCTTTGGCTGCCGTCGGTGACGCGTGTTTTTCGTTTGGCGTTACTAGCACTACATCAGGCAGTGGGTTTTTCTCTAGATAGGCGATGGCATCGCCCAATCCTGACAAGTGCTGAAATTCTTTAAGCGCATCATCCGCTGGAATATAAACAACGCTGTCTATTTCAGACCAGCTGTTTAATCGTGCCACCAGCTGTTGCGAACTTGCCGCGTTGATATCTGGCTTTAAAAACAGAGATATTTCTGACGCCTGATCCCAGCCTGCTGTAATTTTCTCAGTATTTTTCACCATGATATAAAGCGTACTAGGTAGCGTAATACTCAGGCCTAGTACCCCAATAGTCATTAAAGATGCCAGCGGCTGACGCCACAGCTCTCCAAGACTCGCCAGCGCTTGGCGCACATGGCTGACAAAGAACATCACAATAGATTGAATAAAGCCCACTTTGGCAGAAGACGCCCCTTTTGCACGCCCTTTAAACAAAATACTCATGACCAGTCTCCTTCACTGCTGGCTGAACTTGTGCCATCAAGATCATCAGTAAGGCCATCGGTGATCATTTGACCATTTTTGAGGGTCAGCGTGCGATAACGCATGCGAGCAATCAGCCCTAAATCATGGGTTGCAATAAGTACTGACACGCCCGCTTGATTGAAGTCTTCGAAAAGACGAATAATTTCCATAGAAAGCTTGGGGTCGAGGTTACCGGTCGGTTCGTCTGCCAGCAGTAACGGGGGTTTATTTACTACTGCTCGCGCGATCCCCACTCGCTGCTGCTCACCACCAGACAACGTAATAGGCAGGCAACGCGCTTTATCTCTTAGCCCTACCATTTCAAGCGCAGCTTCTACGCGCTTGCGAATTTCTTTGTGGGTGTAACCCTCAATGACTAGCGGTAATGCCACGTTGTCAAAAACCGACTTGTCCATCAGCAGCTGGTGACTTTGGAAGATCATGCCGATATCGCGGCGTATATAGGCAATATCTCGACGGGTAATGGCGTTAAGGTCGTGGCCATTAATAAGAACGCGCCCTACTGTTGGGCGCTCCATTAGGCTGATAAGTTTAAGTAGCGTGCTTTTTCCTGCGCCAGAATGCCCTGTTAAAAAGGCCATTTCACCCGGCGCAATATGAAAATTCACCTTGCTTAGCGCACGTTGTCCGCCCGGATAGGTTTTGCTTACCTGCTCAAACTTTATCATTATTTTTCCCTACCGCTTTGCTGGTTTTAGCTTTCAGGTGTGTCCATTTCGCTAAACAACGCATCAATAAATTCTTGTCCGTCAAACTGGCGTAAATCATCAATGCTTTCGCCAACACCTATATACCTTATAGGAATTTTAAACTTATCGGCAATAGAGAATATAACGCCGCCTTTCGCTGTACCGTCTAACTTGGTAAGCGTGATGCCTGTTAAGCCCACGGCTTCATTAAACAACTTGGCTTGGCTAATAGCGTTTTGCCCTGTACCTGCATCCAATGTAAGCATAACTTCGTGAGGCGCATTCGGATTAATTTTCTTCATTACGCGAACCACTTTCTTAAGCTCTTCCATCAAGTTGTTCTTATTCTGCAGGCGCCCTGCCGTGTCGGCAATAAGGATATCTGTGCCGCGCGACTTCGCTGCTTCTAGTGCATCGTAAAGTACCGATGCACTGTCAGCGCCAGTGTGCTGTGCGATAACCGGAATATCGTTGCGCTCGCCCCATACTTGAAGCTGTTCAACCGCCGCCGCTCTGAAGGTATCACCCGCAGCAAGCATCACTTTCTTACCTTCTTGCTGGAACTGCTTAGCTAGCTTACCAATAGTTGTAGTTTTACCTACGCCATTTACGCCAACCATTAAGATAACGAATGGACCTTCACTGGAATCATGAGCCTGCATCACTTCTGACAGAGGCTGATTCACTTGAGACAACATGCCCGACATTTGTTGCTTCATGATGTCCAGCAAAGCTTCGGCATCTTTTAGATCTTTTCGAGAAGCACTGTCGGTTAGGTGATCGATGATTTTTTGCGTAGTATCCATGCCCACGTCAGCAACTAACAGTTGTGTTTCAAGATCTTCGTACAGCTCATCATCGATGGTTTTGCCTTTAAACAGGCTAACAATACCACTGCCTAGGTTTTCTTTTGTACGAGATAGGCTTTCTTTTAAACGTGCAAATAACGACCTTTTCTCTTTAGGCTTTTCTTCGGCTTTGGCTTTAGCCTGTGCTTCTGCTTTAGCGCGAGCCTCTTCTTCCGCTTTAGCCTTCGCCTGTGCTTCAGCTTCTGCCTTTGCGCGAGCCTCTTCTTCCGCTTGGGCTTTCGCCTGTGCTTCAGCCTCTGCCTTTGCGCGGGCCTCTTCTTCCGCTTTAGCCTTCGCCTGCGCTTCAGCCTCTGCCTTTGCGCGGGCCTCTTCTTCCGCTTTAGCCTTCGCCTGTGCTTCAGCTTCTGCCTTAGCGCGGGCCTCTTCTTCCGCTTGTGCCTTCGCCTGTGCTTCAGCCTCTGCCTCAGCGCGGGCCTCTTCTTCCGCTTTAGCCTTCGCCTGTGCTTCAGCTTCTGCCTTAGCGCGCGCTTCTTCTTCCGCTTTAGCCTTCGCCTGCGCTTCAGCCTCCGCCTTTGCGCGGGCCTCTTCTTCCGCTTTGGCTTTCGCCTCTGCTTCAGCCTCTGCCTTTAAGCGAGCTTCTTCTTCCGCTTGGGCTTTTTGTTTCTCTGCTTTTTTGTTCTTACTGAACCAGCCAAAAAGTTTCGACATCGTTAGGACAAATCCTTATAAATTCTTAGCAATTTCGGCTACACTTGCCGCCTAATGTATGAACGCATGATACCATTGTCAGCCACTATGAAGCGAGTTTCTCGCCCTACTCGGGCACCATCTTCTGCAAAAAAACCTTATTCATCCCAAAAAGGGAAAAAATCAGGGAAAACCCAAAGCACAAATAGTCCTGGGCAAATACGCATTATCGGTGGCCAATGGCGTGGTAGAAAGTTACCCGTACTAAATGCAGAAGGGTTAAGGCCGACTACAGACAGAAACAAAGAAACCTTGTTTAACTGGTTAATGCCGTACATAAACGATGCACGCTGCTTGGATGTATTTGCGGGTTCTGGTGGACTAGGTTTAGAAGCTCTGTCTCGCTATGCAGCACATTGTGATTTTATAGAGCTGGATAAACAGGCAGCAAGCCAGCTTAAAAGTAATCTTACCTTATTAAAAGCAAATGAACTGGCGTCAGCAACCGTTCATCAAGGGGACGCACTAGGTATTTTAAAAGGCATCAGCCAAGCGCCTTACGATATTATTTTTGTCGATCCGCCTTTTGCGAAATCATTGGTAGCACCTACGCTGGCTGCGCTAGAAGATAACAAACTTGTTCATAGTGGTAGCGTGGTGTATTTAGAGCACGAAAGTGCGCTAACAACGCCCGCTCTCCCCGCCCATTGGCAAATTATTAAAGACAAACAAACTAGCGCGCTGCGCTATATGCTAATTGAGATATGTTGATTGATAACGATTGAAGTGCCTCAATTGAGGAGAGATAAGCCGTGACCTTTAACTAAGTACACGGCTTTTATTGAGCATAAGAGCTAAGGATCTGTTGCTCGTTTTACCTAAGCAAGATCAAGTTGCGTTATCATTAAAGCTCAAGACCAATATTGGAGATTCCAGCTTCCAAGGCAAGTGCTTTCATTTCATCTGCCGCTTTCGCTGGGTATTTGGCTTGCTCTACATAATCAAGCAATTCGTTTTGTACCTCAACTTCAAACTCCATCAGCGGATGCCCTTTTACAGTCTCGTCATCGGCTTCTTCGCTTTCTAGCAAATAGGCTTCTACGCTGCCTTGCGATAACTTGCTGATGACCACTGCGCCTTGCGGATCGTCGCCTGCCATCAAATTTAGCAAACCAGCTAGACCAATAGCTGCATCAATTGCTGGATAAACGCCATAGTTGTCATGCTCACTGGTATCAGGTGTAGCCACTTCAACTTTCTCAAGCTGTACCGCAATGTTGAATTTGCTCTTGGGTGATTTCAACGTTTCCCACACCAAATTCAAACAGTTGCGCAATGCGCTTGCATCACCACTTTCCGTTAATTCACAGAAAAGCGTGTAGTTGGGTAGCATACGCTCAAGTAATGCAGCACCGAATGCAACGGCTTTCCAGCCTTCCAAGGCGCGAACGCGCCCAAAGGTATTAAGTTTTTGCTTTGCCATTTAAAGGGCTCCAGTGGCATGCATGAAATATTGGGTAACGCCATCCAGCAACATTTGGATAGCAATCATAACTAGGATCATACCCATTAATCGCTCCATCGCAACTAGACCGCGCTCCCCCAGAATTTTATGGAACACATTTGAAAATAGTAAGATCATTGCGCTTATCGACCATGAAGCCGCAAGCGCAATCGACCAGTCAGCCATTCTGTCTGGCGCTTGGTTGGCAAGAAGAATAAGCGCAGCCAGCGTTGAAGGGCCCGCTATCATAGGAATAGCTAGAGGTACTAGAAAAGGTTCTTCACCTACAGCTAATCCACTGGGGTTACCAGATGATGGAAAAATCATTTTAAGCGCAATAAGGAACAGAATAATTCCCCCAGCGATACTTACTGTCTCTTGTTCCACGTTCAGAAAATTGAGAACCGATTGGCCACTGAACAAAAAGAGAAACAGGATGCCAAGAGCAAATAATAATTCTCGAATTAGGATGACTTGACGACGCTTTGGTTCTATCGATTTGAGTACCGACATGAACACAGGGAGGTTACCTAAGGGATCCATGATCAAAAAGAGCATGATGGCAGCAGACCAAGTATCCATTTTTTTACTGTCTCCGGTTGTGAGGCTAAGCCCGTTTGCGCGTAAACCATTGAGTATAACTCAAAGTTCTTACAGATGGTCGTTTTAGGCGCGCAATGGTAAACCAAGCTGACTTAGTTAAAAACACCTTTTAAGGCATGATTGTTTTTCATTTATCTAGAGCCTGCAAAAAATACTCGAAAAATAACGAAAGTGCGCTTTACTAAAGCGTAGGGAGAAGTGTTTGTCATTTCTAAGCGGTGTTTTCGCCTTATTCACGGTCAGAATTCAAACAGCCCAATTGGCTTTTTCTACACCTTTTGGATAATGTCTTATCTCCAGAGCTTTTGATGTAATAGTGGGTAACATCATTTTGTTTAACGTTTTGTTCTGCGCATTGTTCGGCGTTGGAACCTGTTAATCCTCAATAAGAACAACCAAAAATAGGAAATATTGCAATGAGTTTGATGACTGTTAAAGAAGTGGCTGCTTTTCTTGGCGTACAAGAAGTGCGCGTAGAGCGCCTTGAGCGTGAAAGCCTTTTGGTTTCGAAAGATAAAGACACCGACGGTAACCCACTTTTCGACAGTGGCGACGTTGAACGCTATAAAACGCTAGCTGAGCGTTTAGGCGGGATCTAATTTACAGAATAAGGGCGTGATTTTTTGCAAAGTCACGCCCTTTTTATTTTTTTGCGCGAAGCGACGTTAGTTCAAGTAACGTTATTCGCTTTGCCTCTACACATCCACGTGGCACAACGTGCGACGTTTAAAAATAGAGCAGCGTTCGACAGCCGTTAGGGCGTCGAACGCTATTTTATTTATGCACTGAAGTCTTTCAGCATTCTCGCAATTGAGCGAATACCTTTCGCTGTTGCCCCTACCGGCATTTCAGATGTTGCCCCGCCATGGTAAGCAGCGGCTAAATCCAAATGTACCCAGCCTTCTGGCTTAACAAAGCGTGATAAGAAGCCCGCAGCGTTTGATGCACCGCCACCACCGCCACCTTTCATCGGGCGACTGTTTGCTGTATCTGCGAACGCCGATGGACAGCGCTCTGCGTGGAAATCTTCAAGTGGTAGCGGCCAAAAACGTTCGTTTTCTGCCTTTGCTGCTTTAAGCATTTGTTCGCGGGCATTATCATCTAACGAGAATACGCCATGGTAATCAGAACCCAGTGCAACCACTGCAGCACCGGTTAGTGTTGCTGCATCAATAATCAGCGGTGCGCCCGTCTCTGTTGCCGCCATAAGGCCATCAGCCAACACTAAACGTCCTTCAGCATCGGTATTAACCACTTCAACGGTTACCCCATTTTTATAGGTAAGCACATCACCTAACTTATAAGCGTGACCGCTAATAAGGTTTTCGGCACAGCACAAAATAAGCTGAATACGCTTTTCACTGCCTTGAGAAATAGATAGCCCTAATGCCCCTGTTACCGTCGCTGCGCCGCCCATGTCACATTTCATATCTAACATGCCTTCGCTTGATTTAATGCTGTAGCCACCGCTGTCGAAGGTGATGCCTTTTCCAACTAGCACGGCATCAACTGGCGCATCCGTATTACCTGTTGGGTTGTAATCAAGTACCAGCATTGCAGGCGGACGTTCACTACCGCGGCCCACATTATAAATGCCAATCCAGCCCTGCTCTTTAAGATCTTCACCTACCGTCATTGAGTAGGTTACCTTGTCACCACCCAGTGACTTAAGCCACTGTGCTGCTCGGGTTGCTAAGGTTTCAGGGCTTAAGTCTTCAGGTGTTTCGTTTACCAGCTGACGGGTAAATAGTAACGCCGCATATTCTTGCTCTAGCGCTTCTTTGTCAGCCGTTTCGGCCCATTTTATTGACGCTGGTTTGCGGGCACGCGTGAAGCTAAGTGCAAAAGCCCACTGCTGCTCTTTGTGCCAATCACCGCTTAGCGTAACTGCTGGCAGGCTTAAGCCATCTAGCTTTCTTGCCGCTTGCTGAATTAAACGCTCATTAAGCTTGTCGTCAGGCAGGTGAATAACTGCACCTGATTCAGTGAAAGAAAGCTTAGCACTCTCGCCCCACACTGCTTCAGCACTGTTTCTAGAAAGGCTAACGGTAAATTCTGCCATCGCGTTTTATTCCTTATTACATCGTTATATTATTGCAAAGCGCTTTTTGCGCTTGCACAAATGTTTGTTACTCTTTGGCGCCTTGTTTACTGCGCTTGTTGTTCGCTAACCACATACGCTTTGTTCGCTAAGCGCATACGCTATACGTGCTCGTTCAAAAGCACACATATCAATTAGCGAAACACACTAACGTGTTTTCACCTACATTCTAAAAAAGGCGTCACATGAAGTTTTCACCTTCCTTATTACGCGGCACCCTTATAAAAAGGTACAAGCGATTTCTTGCCGATGTTGAGTTAGACGACGGCACTATTGTAACTGCACATTGCCCAAATACTGGCGCTATGACTGGCTGCGCTGTTCCTGGATACACTGTCTTTTTAAGTGAATCCACCAACCCAAATCGAAAACTCAAGTATACATGGGAGCTAGCCCAAACATTTGATGGTCACTTCATCGGCATTAATACGCACAATGCTAATAAACTGGTGGCGGAAGCGCTAGATAACAAGGTGCTAAGCGAATTTTCAGACATCACAGATTGGAAAGCAGAAGTAACACCGCCAACTGCCAATAGCCGGTTCGACTTTGCATTAACCCGAAAAAATGTTGAACATCAGAGTGTTACTGAGTATATGGAAGTTAAATCCGTCACCTTAGCGGATGAAAACAAAGGGTTCTTCCCCGACGCAGTCACTCAACGCGGCGCGAAGCACTGTTTAGAACTTGCGCGTTTATCTGACAATGGTATAAAAACCAATCTATTATTCTGCGTACAACACACCGCCATCGAAAGTGTACAAGTGGCCGAGCATATTGATCCAACTTATGCAGAAAGCGTAAAGATTGCCGCAAACGCTGGCGTAACGGTTTTGGCGGCAAGCTGTATAATAGACGAACAAAAAATCCTATTAAATCAAACACTCCCTTTGATTTTATAAAAAATAGGTTGATTTTTTTCATTTCGCCTTCATATTTGCGCCTTGTTTTAGTGGGAGAACGCACTAATGCGTTTGCTGGTAGCCAGCGGGCTAAATGAAAAAACACCTGGCTAATTTATGAAAGCAATACACCAGCATAATAATTACATAGACACGATTGATTGCCTGAAGTTGTCGAGTCTGATATAGATATCGGTCCAATCAGGACAAGATGGATGTCGTAGTGTAGGAGATGTGGCAGATGCCAACAGGAAAAGAAACAAAATCCCTAGGACTATTAGCGCTGGCAGGTTTACAGCCGTACGAGCCAAAAGCTGACGAAGAGTACATGGGCGAGCCCCAAATGGAGCACTTCCGTCTATTGCTTAAAGCATGGCGCAATCAACTTCGTGAAGAAGTTGACCGTACAGTAACGCACATGAAGGATGAAGCAGCAAACTTCCCTGATCCTGTAGACCGTGCAGCTCAAGAAGAAGAGTTCAGCCTTGAGTTACGTACACGTGACCGTGAGCGTAAGCTAATAAAGAAAATTGAAAAAACGCTTAAGCGAATTGAAGAAGACGATTTCGGCTTCTGTGATCAATGTGGTATCGAAATTGGTATTCGTCGCTTAGAAGCTCGTCCTACAGCAGATTTATGTATCGACTGTAAGACCATGGCTGAAATTAAAGAAAAACAACTTCAAGGTTAAGTTACTAGCCTCGATTACGTTGATATAGAAAGCCTCATCCCGAAAAGATGGGGCTTTTTGTTAAGCCTTTATTATGCATAACCACTATGTAGGGCGCTTTGCTCCCTCTCCATCCGGCCAACTTCACTTCGGTTCGTTAGTTACCGCTGTTGCCAGCTACCTAGATGCTAAAAGCCATAACGGAAAATGGCTGCTACGCATGGAAGATATAGACGAGCCGCGCTGTATTGAAGGTGTAGATAAAGACATACTCACTACCCTAGAAGCACACGGCCTGTATTGGGACGGCGACGTCATCTATCAAAGCCAACAACATGCCCGTTATCAAGGGGTTCTCGATGACTTACTTACACAACAAAAAGCCTATTTTTGTACCTGCACACGTAAGCAAATTAAAGCCATGGGCGGTGTTTATAACGGCCACTGTCGAACTGAGCCAGTGCACTCCACCACACAGGATTGTGCAGTCCGTTTAAAAGTAGATACGCAACTTGAAGCCTTTGATGACGTGCTTATGGGCAAAGTTATGCCCTCTAATTCAAGTACTGATTTAATAGCGGAAGACGTAGTGCTGAAACGACGAGATGGCTTATTTTCGTATAACCTTGTCGTGATTTTAGATGACGTATTTCAGCAAGTTAACCATATCATTAGAGGGTGTGATTTAATTGATGTCACGCCTTTACAGCGCGCCGTATATCACACGCTGGGCTATTCTACTCCTGAATACGGTCACGTGCCGGTCGCTGCCGTGGCACCAGGCAGAAAACTAAGTAAACAAAACCGTGCAGCGCCAGTTAAAAACGAAACAGCTTTAGATAATCTCGTGCGTGTGATGCACTTTTTAGGCTTTTCCTTTCCAAATGCGTCAGAATTTGGTGATATTGATTCGGCGCTTAAGACGGCTATTTCAATGTGGGATAGGAAAAAAGTAGTGAAAACACCCGAAATTATTGTTCCACAGCATGAATCCACTTATTATAGCGAACCTTTATAGTCTGCGGAGATACCATCATCATTCATCGTGTTTTTAAATCTGTTAAGCGCGCTTTTTCAAAAGAGAGTTCGTCTCCTAACGCTTTAAAGCCAAGGACTATGACCCGTGGAGAACACGGTATATCTCGCGAAGACGTAAGCGCAAATGCATTGAAAGTAATGTATCGCCTTAATGGAGCTGGCTTCGAATCCTATTTGGTAGGAGGCTGTGTACGCGACATTTTGATGGGTCACGAACCAAAAGATTTCGACGTTGTGACGAACGCCACACCTGAACAAATTAAAGGCTTGTTCAGAAACTGCCGCCTTATCGGCAGGCGCTTTCGTTTGGCCCACATTGTGTTTGGCCGTGAAATCATTGAAGTTGCCACGTTCCGTGGGCACCACCAAGAGACTGACGAAGACGAAAACCTTCCCAAGGGCAAGGCTGTCGCAAAGCGCGACGCTCACGGTCAATTAGTACGCGATAACGTATTTGGCACCATTGAAGAAGATGCTGAACGCCGTGACTTTACCTTTAACGCCATGTATTACAGCGTGGCAGACTTTACGGTAAAAGACTTCGCTAATGGCTTAGCCGCCATAGAAAAAAGAGAAGTTGAGCTTATTGGCGACCCGGAAACACGCTACCGTGAAGATCCGGTACGCATGTTACGTGCGGTGCGCTTTGCCGTTAAGCTTGGCATGCGCATTGAAGCAAAAACTGCTGCACCGATTAAATCTCTGGCAAACCTTTTACAGAACATTCCACCTGCGCGCTTGTTTGAAGAAACCCTTAAACTGTTTTTATCGGGTAAGGGAGAAGAAACTTTCTTAATGCTGCACGAATACGGCTTAATCGAGCCTTTGTTCCCTCAGCTAACGCCGTTTTTGAAAGATGAAAACAGCCGTGAAATGCAGTTTGTACGTCGTGTACTTGCCAATACCGACGAGCGCATTAATAGCGACCAGCGTGTTACGCCAGCGTTCCTTTATGCCGCACTACTCTGGTATCCGGTTGAAGAAGAGTCACAACGCTTACAAAGCGAGTCTGGCTTAAATGCTCATGATGCATTTAATATTGCGTCAGGCGAGGTCATCGCGCGTCAAACACAACGTATTATGATCCCTAAACGCTTCTCTACCGTGGTTCGGGACATCTGGATTTTACAGCAACGCCTACCTAAGCGCTTTGGCCGTCGCGCTTTCCAATTGCTCACGCACCCTAAATTTAGAGCTGGCTATGACTTTTTACTTGCCCGCGGCCAAATTGAAGGTGGCGATCTATTAGAGCTAGCTCAGTGGTGGACGCACTTCCAGCACGCTGACAACGGTAAGCAGAAAGGCATGCTTAACGCCCTTCGCAAAAGCGAAGGCGGCGCAAAAGGTGCCCCGCGTAAGCGCAAGCGTAAACCAGCGAAGCGAGGTCCTGATGCATAAAGAGCACGTGTACATTGGTGTAGGTAGCAACCTCGGCGATAGCCAAGGAAAAGCCCAGCGCGCGTTTGATGCGATAGGTCAAATCGAAGACACCCGCGTACTTAAAACCTCTTCACTTTATTCTAGTAAACCGATGGGGCCGCAAGACCAACCTGACTATATTAACGCGGTGTGCTTAATTGAGACCTTGTTAAAGCCGCACGGCTTATTGAAGCAGCTGCAACGCATTGAGCTGGAAGAAGGCCGTGAGCGCAAAGGTGAGCGCTGGGGACCACGCACGTTGGATTTGGATATTTTGTTGTACGGCAGCGAAACTATCGACACCGCAGACTTAATCATTCCCCATTACGGCATGGCAGAACGCGAGTTCGTTATGGTGCCGCTGTTTGAAATTGCGCCCAATATGGTTATGCACGATGGCAAACCCATCTCGGCATGGGTCGCTAACTGCTCGCTGGATGGACTTCGTCGCCTGCGCTCTTCCAATTAGCGGCAAAATCCGTATAGTTCGCCACACGATACCAACAATATCAATCTGAGACATGTCATGAAGAAAGTAACTGTATCGGGCTTGCTTAAGAAAAAGCAGGCCGGGGAAAAGATCACCTCTTTAACCGCTTACGACGCCAGCTTCGCCAAAATGTTCGACGAACAAGGCGTTGACGCCCTTCTTATCGGCGACTCTTTAGGCATGGTCCTTCAAGGTGAAGACGACACCCTACCGGTAACCATCGATGACATTGCCTACCACACGAAAAGTGTGCGTCGCGGCACTGAACGCGCCTTCGTATTAGCCGATATGCCGTTTATGTCTTACGCCACTCCTGAGCAAACCTACGCCAATGCAGCAAAGCTTATGGCTGCAGGTGCAAGTATGGTTAAGATGGAAGGTGGAAGCTGGTTGTGCGACACCATCAAAGGCTTAAACCTGCGCGGCGTCCCTGTGTGTGGCCATTTAGGCTTAACGCCTCAGTCAGTGCACGTATTCGGTGGTTTTAAAGTACAAGGCCGCGAAGCGAGCCAGGCTGAAAAACTGCTTAGCGAAGCGAAAGCGTTGGAAGAAGCCGGTATTCAGTTATTAGTGCTTGAGTGCGTGCCTTCATCGCTAGGCAAAGCGGTTAGCGAAGCCCTAACCATACCGGTAATCGGTATAGGCGCAGGCAATGATACCGACGGTCAAATTCTGGTGATGCACGACATGTTTGGCATCAGCGCAAACTATATGCCGAAGTTCTCAAAGAACTACCTTGTAGAAACCGGCGATATGCGCAAAGCCGTATCAAAATATATTGAAGATGTGCAAAGCGGTGCGTTCCCATCGGCTGAACACAGCTTCGAGTAACGAGGTAAATTATGAAGGTGGTTGATAGTATTTCAGCATTACGCAGCACGGTAAACGCGTGGCGACGTAATGGTGAAACCGTAGGTTTTGTACCCACTATGGGCAACCTGCACGATGGTCATCTTAAACTAGTTAAAAAAGCGAAAGCGCACAACGACAAAGTGGTGGTAAGCATTTTTGTTAACCCCATGCAGTTTGGCGCGAACGAAGATTTAGACGCCTATCCACGCACTATCGAAGAAGATAAAGCTAAGCTTATTTCTGTGGGTGCAGACGCGGTGTTTTTACCTAGCGTAGCGGAAATGTATCCGGCAGGTCTGGATGCGCAGACGTTCGTTGAAGTGCCCGGTATTTCAGACTCGCACTGTGGCGCCAGTCGCCCTGGCCATTTTCGCGGCGTCGCTACCGTGGTGACCAAGCTTTTCAACATGGTACAGCCCGACGATGCGTTTTTTGGTGAAAAAGACTTCCAGCAGCTACAAGTTATTCGCGCGTTAGCTCGCGATTTATCAATGGCAGTGAAGGTTCACGGAGTTTCTACTGAACGCGAGACGTCAGGCCTAGCAATGAGCTCTAGAAATGGCTACCTGACAGACACTGAAAAAGCGACGGCGAGTGCTATTTTTGCAGAAATGCAGCGCTTAAAAGCGGGCATAGAAAGTGGTAACACCGACTTTGTTCAGCTTGAAAATGCCATGGTCAGTAACCTTGAAGCGAAAGGCTTTAAGAAGGACTACTGTCAGGTAGTTAACGCCGCCACCTTTGAACCAGCTAACGATAGCGACAAAGAATTAGTTCTGCTTGTTGCTATGTTTATGGGCAAGACGCGCTTAATTGATAATATGCAAATTACGCGAGATTAAGCGTAATACCAATCCTCGCGGATAGTCTCGAACTACAAAAGAAAACGC
Source organism: Alteromonas sp. Cnat2-8 (assembly GCF_022348355.1). NCBI lineage: Bacteria > Pseudomonadati > Pseudomonadota > Gammaproteobacteria > Alteromonadales > Alteromonadaceae > Alteromonas > Alteromonas sp. Cnat2-8. The sequence continues at coordinate 540,579 of NZ_JAKREX010000003.1, read as the reverse complement.
CCGATGCATGACTCCTAAACAGAGCCTGTATCGGGCGTTTTTTTATTTGTTGCTGCTGAAGTCTTTAAGACGCAACGGTTTCTGTTTCGCGAACGAAATCCATTAGCTCTTTCCAAGCCTGAGTCTCTTTCGCAATTAAGTGTTGCTCAGCCAAAATTGCGGCCAAGTCGTTATGGCTAGTAAGCGGATTCGCTAACACTACGCGAAACACGGTAATACACTGGGAAGGGTAATCCGGCGCTTCCAGGCGAGTACGAGACACAAAAGACTTACCTGCTTCACGCTGCTGCTTTTGTACCGCAACAACAAGGGCGTCAACCTTCTCATTAATAGCGTTGCGGGTTTTAGCATTCACATGCTTCAGCTTTTCCTGCACTTCAGCGGGACAAACGCGATAGGTCAACAGTGATAGAATAGGTGTGGTCGTCAATTCAAAGTCTTGGGCTTTATCAATCATCTGCGCAAAGTCTTTGGCTTTATCAATGCTGCGATCAATAAGTAGCTCGTACCCTTTGCGACCGAATATATGCAGCGCCGAGTACACCATCATGGCCATACCGTTTCGGGAGCCTTCAAGCGTGGTAGCACCTAAGTCTTTAGAGCCTGCACGCAAAATATATTGCGCGTGATGCCTTACCGCATTGGCATTTTGTGGGTCTTTGAAAAGCGCCATTCCTGCGCCCATTGGCACGTACATTTGCTTATGCGCATCAATAGTCACTGAGTCTGCGCGTTCAATACCTTTTAGTCTGTCGCGATAGCGCGCCGAGAACAGCGTAGCGCCGCCCCAGGCTGCGTCTACATGGAACCAGCAGCCTAACTCTTTGGCTACGTCAGCAAGCTCGTCTAGCGGGTCTACGTGCCCTGTTTCGGTGGTGCCGCCTACCCCAACGATAGCAAGAAGCTTATTGCCTTCCTCTTGATAACGTTTACCAATGCGAAGGGCTTTTGCTGGATCTAGGGTTTGCTTTGGCGCGGGCACAGTTAATAATTGTTCGCGACCTAACCCCAATACATCCACTGCCTTTGACAGCGAGTAATGCCCACGTTTACTGCACATCACGCCTAAATTGTTAATGTCGTAGTGACGATAGGCAGCGGCTAGACCTGCTTTTGCCACGCCAGAAAACCCTTTTTGTGGGCCAAGTAATTTGTTGCGTGCCACCCATAAGGCGGTGATATTGGCAATGGTTCCGCCAGAGCAAAATGCCCCCAAAGAATGGGCGGCACTGTGTAGATGGTTGTCGTAAAAGCTTTGAGGCTGATCGTACACAAGGTTGTGCATCATACCCAATACTTGACGCTCTAGCGGCGTGAAAGCTTTAGACGTTTCTATCTTAACCAGGTTCTGGTTAAGCCCGACCATTAACTTAGAAAGCGGCAGGTGAAAATAGGGCAACGCTGAGGTCATGTGACCAATAAAGGTAGGCGAGTAAGTATTAACTGAATGCGCAACAAGCTTATCTAACAAGCTTTCAGCATGAGTAGACACAAACTCGGGTGACTCAGGCACCTTGGAGTCTGAAAAGTCTTTTTCAATTTCTTCTAACGACGTCTTTTTTGTCACTACGTGCTGCGACAAAAAATCTAAGATATTGTCAGATAAATGCTGCTCTATTTGAGCCAGCTTTGAGTCTTTGTGTTCAGGCTTGGTAAAGACCCTAAACAGGTGCTCTAAACTAACTTGCGCTTCACCCACTCAACACACCTCATACTTAAAACAATCACACATTTCGCTTACATTTATTGGGCGAAATCAACAGGCGGTTTTGTAGGACACCGGCCTGACACTTACTTTTCCTTTTAGCCAACTAGCATTCGACACAATTACTTTGCGACTGGTGCAGCTATTTATCCAACATATCCCTTAACGGTACATCGGCTGGGCTAATGCGCGTTGACGCGGTCCATTCGTTGCCAAACCTGAAAACTTATCACAATACTTTCAGGGTGTCGCACTTTACATCAGATTGCAATGCTCGCCAAGGGTTAGCGCACGGCATTTAAGCGACTATTAACGTTTTATTACATGCAAAAAACTTATGAAGCGGTTAACTCTGCACACGTATTTAAACGAATTCCCCCGAATTTTGTACCGCAAATTTTATCAGTCTCTACTATATTTAATTTATGAATAGTACCAACACGAGTCTCTCGTATTGGTTTTCCATCTTCTAATTGCGAGCCTAAGTAGCCATTGAACTCACATTCAAGCATTCATCGCTGCGATAAAGTACTGCTTCAAAGCAAGGGGGTCTGTTTATGCCCATTCGTGAAATTTCCGAGGATTTCTCTATCGATGATATCGTGCCTTATTTTCAACCCATCGTTGACTTACAAAGCCAAGGAGTATGGCGCTACGAGTGCCTGGCACGCTTGATAACCCGAGGTGATAAGACTTTTTTACCTAGCGAATTTCTCTACCTTATAGAGCGCGAACAACACGTAAATACGCTTGCAGCGAGCATGTTTGTGCAATGTGCCAGCTATTTTCACGACGTTAATATCCCTTGGAACATCAATATAACTGCCAATGACCTTCACAATGTAGAGCTTACTAATACCCTCATCACCCATTTAGCAAGCTATCCCACGCCGGAGCGTGTAAGTATAGAAGTGAGTGCTTCTACTGCCCTATCCAATCCGAAAAGCCTTACCGCATTTATCGAAAAAAGCATGCATGTGGGGCTGGGCGTTTTCATCGACAACGTTGGATCATGCCCAGGTAACATACGAGCGCTTATGAACTTGCCGGTTCGGGGGATTAAGCTCGCTGGCGGGCTAATTAAACACTATGACGAACAAGAGGCAGTGAGGGAATATGTAGACTATCTGCTGTCGCTATGTGAACGCCATGGAGTAAGCACTATTGCCGAGCACGTAGAAGATGAGGCGCATCTAGAACGCGTAAAACGCCTGCCCATTCGTTATGCACAGGGATATGTGTTTAGTCCGCCTATGGCGAATGTGCGAAGTGCCACTGCGCGCCATTAACAAGCGAATTATACGAATTTGAATAACAAACGGGGCGAGATTTTCATCTCACCCCACTTTTATCAGCTTTCAGTATTTCTTGCTGCTATAGCAGACTCAGCCTTCTTCGCTACGGCAGTTAAGCTGCCAGCACGATTGACCGCTCCCTCGGTACTTTCGCTCAAACGGCGTCATGTGATCATCGCCAGTGACTTCAGATAAATCAGATACCATGCCGTAATGTTTAGCCGCTTGCGCAAATTCCATTAGATAAATAAGCCAGTTGCTACGCACTTCAATATTTGGAGTGATCGCCATCAGGTCCACCATGGCCGCACTACCGTGCCAGCGCTTTTGAACCTGCGTCTTTTTAGGATAGGGGTTGGGATACAGCAGAAAGTGCTGAGTCACGTTCCAATTAGACTGCTTTACTAAGCGCCAAAAGTCGTTCACATCGGCACGAATAACCCGATAGTTGTCTTGCTGTGCGCTGTAATGTTCATGTTTATCCACCCGCAGCGCCGACTTATCGATACCGATAACACGCGCATCGGGGTTTGCTCTTGCAATATTCGCCGTACTTTCGCCAACGCCGCAGCATGAATCTAAAATGATCTCGCCGCTAAAGCCATCAAGCCACGCGCTGACATCATCAAACGCAGCTTGTGTATGGTCGCTAATCGGTCGCTTATTTTCACTCGCTTGGTACTTTTTCACTAAGTCGTCTAACTTATCGTGAATACCTACCTGCGATGTTGTGATTTCTCTAGAATTACCGCTGGCCATTAGCTACGAATACCTTTACCCGTTTTAAGTAGGTAGTACGCCACACCAAATAGCAGTGCATTAAAGCCCACTAACAAGGCAAGCGACAAGGTTACATTTACGTCAGAGACCCCTAAGAATCCATAACGAAACCCGTTGACCATATACACAACAGGGTTCGCCTTACTCACCCACTGCCAGAATTCAGGCAATAGGGTAAGTGAATAAAACACACCACCTAAGTAAGTTAACGGTGTTAATACAAACGTTGGAACCACGCTAATATCATCAAAGGTCTTCGCAAATACCGCATTAATTAAACCCGCAGTCGCAAACAAGGTAGAAGTGAGTAACAACGTGAGCGCAATAATGCCCAAATTGTGTATTTGAACATCAACGAAAAACAGCGACACTAAGGTAACGATAATACCTATCAGTATGGCGCGGGCCACGCCGCCGCCCACATACCCAAGAATGATGACCGAAGTGGGTACTGGTGACACCAACAGCTCTTCAATATTGCGCTGAAATTTAGCACTAAAAAATGAAGAGGACACGTTGGCGTAGGAGTTTGTGATCACCGACATCATAATAAGGCCGGGCACAATAAACTCCATGTAAGTAAAGCCGCCCATTTCGCCAATACGGTTGCCGATGAGGCTACCGAATATCACGAAGTACAAACTCATTGTAATAGCTGGCGGCACAAGGGTTTGTACCCATATGCGCAAAAAGCGCGTACATTCTTTTATCCAAATAGTGGTTAGCGCCACATAGTTTTGCTTAAACCAACCCACGTTTTCTTCTGTGTTCATTTGTGTACTTTCAGTTTTCATGTTTTTCACCTTTACCTGCTGTGGGTTTAGCCAGCTTGCTTCGCTGATTCAACTAAACGCACAAATAGCTCTTCAAGGCGATTTGATTTATTGCGCATGCTCATTACTTGAATACCCTTTTCACTTAGCTGGGTGAAAACCGGATTCAATCCTTCCGTTTTCTCAACATCAACTTCAAGGGTATGGTCGTCAATCAAACGGTGTTCAAAGCCCGTTAGTAGGTCATCTGTCGTCGTCATGCCCTCTGGAATTTTGATATCCAACACAAAGGTTTCTAGGCTTAATTTAGACAATAAAGCTTTCATGCTGGTGTTCTCGACAATGGTGCCCTTGTTAATAATGGCGATATTGCGACACAGCATTTCTGCTTCTTCAAGATAGTGAGTAGTGAGGATGATGGTAATCCCCTGACGATTAATCTCTTCTAAGAAGCCCCACATAGAGCGGCGAATTTCAATATCTACGCCCGCGGTTGGCTCATCTAAAATAAGCAATTTCGGCTCATGCATGAGTGCTCGAGCAATCATCAGTCTTCGCTTCATACCACCCGATAGCTCACGCGCGCGGGCATCGCGTTTTTCCCACAGGTCAAGCTGAGTAAGGTATTTTTTAGCACGCTCTTTCGCAATACTGCGAGGTACGCCGTAGTAACCTGCCTGATTCAATACAATTTGCAGTACAGTTTCAAACTGGTTGAAATTGAACTCTTGTGGCACCAGACCAATGCAGGCTTTGGCTTGCTCTTTTTGCGTTGTGAGGTCATAACCAAACACCGACACACTGCCATTGGTTTGGTTTACAAGTGAACTGATAATACCAATAGTGGTAGATTTACCCGCCCCATTTGGGCCAAGTAATGCAAAGAAGTCTCTTTCTTGTACTGTAAGGTCGACGCCTTTTAGTGCCTGTACGCCACCTTTGTAGGTTTTGGTTAACCCTTTAATGTCCAACGCTTTCATGATTTGCCCGTAGTGAGAGTGTGATCACTAAGACGTATTGACCTTTGATGCAAACCAAAGGTCAGCACGCCCTAATTAACTTTAGTGAGATGCAGTTATCTGTCGCTAACAACTTACAACCAACGAAGTGTAACCTAGTTCATGCTATTAAATGAATACACTCGCGTTTAGTGGTTGCTTTAAACAGTTTAAGCTTTCGTCTTCTAAATGAGAGCGAAAACGCCTTTTTTCAACCCCAATAAAAAAGCGCCGCGTACCGTTGGGGTAGTACGCAGCGCAAAGGGTAGCTTAATACCAGTCTGAATAGATAATTAAGACTTTTACGTAGAAGTTCAGCCTTACCGCTTCCACGGCACTGTTTCCCCTCTCCTAGTCTTTGAAGAGGCTTCTACAGTGCAATCCGTCTATCTTGCTTGGCACTTAAAAAAAGCAGTGCACTAAACTCGACGGACAAATACTATTAAACCCGTTATTCATGGCAAAAAAAGCGCGTAATTGTGGAAATGTGGTGGTGATTTAGTTTTCCTGTAGATTTAGCACGTGAAGCTGCACGCCAAGCGTTTTATTAATCCGCGCTTCGGGACGTTGTGTGGGGCTGCCGCCAAAGATAAAGTTCACGATAAGCCCCTCAAATATGGCGTAAATGAGGCAGGCTTGAGGATTTTATGCCGAACTTAGGCAATAGCTGTCATTCATAGGTATAGTGTGCGCTCTATCAGAATTATATTTGCGGGTTAATGTATGCCAAAGACAATTGCATTAGTGGAAGATGACGCGGCCATTCGCGAAAATTACATTATGGCGCTTAAAGCGCAGGGCTATAGCGTGAATGCCTATGAGGACAGGCCTTCTGCTGCTGAAGCGTTTAACCACACCTTACCCGACTTAGCCATTATCGATATTGGTTTGAAAGATGAAATTGAAGGGGGCTTTATGCTGTGTCAGCAACTGCGAGGCCTATCACAAACCCTACCTATCATCTTTTTTACTGCACGAGATAACGATGTAGATACTATCAGCGGCCTAAGAATGGGCGCGGACGACTACCTGACTAAAGATATCAGCATGGCTCACCTGCTAGCACGCATTGCAGCCTTGTTCAGACGTACAGATTTACTTGCCGCTCCAACAGAGCAAAAAGATGAACTAAAAGTTGGCGACTTAAAAGTAGACGTGTCGAGAATGACGGTAAGCTGGCAAAACCAGCCCGTTTTGTTGACGGTAACAGAGTTTTGGATGCTGCATGCGCTCATTAAGCGCCCTGGTCATGTGAAAAGCCGCCAACAGCTAATGGATGAGTCCAGAATGGTGGTAGACGACACCACCATTACTTCGCATATAAAACGTATGCGTAAAAAGTTTGTGCAGCTTGACCCAAACTTCGATCATATCGACACCGTGTACGGCATGGGATATCGCTGGCAGCTGTAGCGGGCTTTCGACTAAAACTGCGTTTCGTCTGATTAAAAGATAAGGGCAACCGACTAAAAACATGGGATTTCGCTTTTCAATACGCCTTCAGCTTATGGTGCTGTCGCTGTTCTTATTCACCATACCCTACTTAGGTTATAACTATGTGTGGGAGCTTGAGCAGTATCTGCGAAACGGTCAAGAACAAACCATGATTGGCACGGCGCGAGCTGTTGCCACTGCCCTTCACGAGCGTCCCGCTTTATTTGATAGCCAATCGGCGTATCTTCAAGACGTGCGCCCTGGAACAGATCTTTACGCGCCACCTATCCCGTCCCCCATTCGACTGGATGGCGAACTTAACGACTGGCAGCAAGTCAGCGAGTTAATGAGTGAGTATGGCAGTGGCGAAGTTATTGAGTATTACAATGGCTATGCGGGAGAACCCACTAGCTTGTCGTTTAAGCATATGGTGGGGCGCTACGGTCAATTTCTGTATGCCATGTTTGAAGTCAGTGATGACGTACTGCTGTGGCGGCAACCCAATAGTTTAAGCGTGGAGACTGGCGACCACTTACTTGTGGGCATGGAAACTCCACAGGGAGAATTAGCAAGGTATGTTGTCGCCCCTTATGAAAGTGGCTGGGTAAATGCGTACAAACTGGCAGATAACACAACGACAACTCGGGCGGTAGAGAACGCGCTCTCTATTCAAGGCCGATGGCAAGAGACTGCCACGGGCTACAACATTGAACTGCGCTTTCCGCTATCTATGACCACAGGCGGCTTGGCATTTTCAATTGTCGATGTGGACGACAGGGCAAGTCGATTGAAGCAGTACGCGTTAGGTACGGCGAATACAAAAGAGCTCGCTGAATTAGGTACTGTTATCACTCCTTCCCCTGAAATTGAGCGCATTCTGGCAGGTTTAAAATATGCCGATTCACGGGTTTGGGTTGTAGATAAGCACAAGCGGGTACTCGCCCGCGCTGGTGACATTCAATCGGCCACAGGCATTGAAGTAGATGAAAAAGAAACCTCTTCAAATGCAATTTGGCACTGGGTTGAGAGTGAGTGGTTACTTCCACTTTATTATCAGATTCTTACGCGGCCACCTGCCGACTTTATTGACGAGCTAGACGATGCTTATGCATTGGTAGGGCAGGATTTAGGCACTGCGCTGAATGGCCAACCCGACTCACTATGGCGTTTGTCACCCGATAACAAAGCCATAGTACTCTCCGCTGCCTACCCAATTTTTATTGAAGGCAACGTAATGGGGGCAGTTATTGTAGAGCAAACCACCAATGGTATTCGTACGTTGCGGAACCGGGCGTTAGAACAACTCTTTCACGTGATTTTAGCAGTGATGACCATAGGTACATTAGGGTTACTGCTGTTCGCTACGCGAATTTCAAACCGCATTCGCTCCCTTCGCGATAACACCGAAGCGGTGATAGATGATAATGGCAAAATCATTGGCACCCTGCCGGTTTCAAATCAGCGTGATGAAATTGGTGATTTATCCCGTTCATTTGCGGATGTGCTTTCACGGTTACAGCAGTACAACTCCTATTTAGAAAACATGGCATCTCGCTTGTCTCACGAACTTAGAACGCCCATTGCCGTGGTAAGATCGTCGCTGGATATGCTGACTCAGGTTAATGACGCCGACCAACAAGCCGTTTTTGTTGAAAGGGCGCAATCAGGGGTGAACCGCCTAAGCACAATATTAAACAGTATGAGTGAAGCCACCCGATTAGAGCAGGCCATTCAACAAGAAGATTTAGAACCATTCGACTTAGTTAAGGTGATATCTGGGTGTATTGCTGGTTATGAACATGCCTATAGCCATCGACGCTTTAGTTTTACCCACAATGCTGATACTGCGCGCATACTTGGCTCCCCTGAACTTACGGCTCAAATGTTCGATAAAGTTATCGCTAACGCCGTAGATTTCAGTGAAAAAGAAAGTGAAATCCAAGTCAGTATTACGGTTAAGGACAAGCAAGCTGAGTTAACCATTAGTAATACCGGGCCGCTTCTTCCTGAAGGAATGAGGTCTCAGTTGCTTCAGTCTATGGTGTCGGTGAGAAAAGAAAACGATGTGCAAAATGCCTCTTCACCGCACTTGGGGCTGGGACTTTATATTGCCAACATCATAATGACCTTCCACAAAGGTCAGTTATCTTTATCCAATCGGAAGGATAGTACAGGTGTAGTCGTCAGCGCACGCTTTCCTTTGATGTAAATGAATGAAAAAAACGTCCAACTCGGTCTATAGTTAAAGTCTAATAAACTTTGCTACATAGATAGCGAAAGCCGAGCACATACCTCATACCAGTCCACATAGGTTGTTATCTATACGGATTGGTATTGAATAGGCTATACGTAGTCATATGCTTTCGTGTCAACAATGGACGCACAGCGCTTTGTCTTTCTGTCTAAGGCTAAAGCCATTATAAAGAATGAATCACAATGCAAAAAAACAACACGTTATTGATTAAATCCATGTCATTTGCGCTTTCTATTTTCTTTACTTCTCATCGAAGGGCGAGCACGTTCAACATAACTAGTTTTATCACAGGTACATTCACATCGAGCGCTCTCTTACTAGCCGGCGCTACCCTTTCATGGGCACATGCCGCTGAGACATCCTTATCAGCAACGCCAAGCATTTCGATATACGTTAGCGACGCCAATGGGGAGCCTGTGAAAGATATGGTGTTAACCCTAACGCCTAACTTTACGCTTGCATCAACGCCACAGCGTGAAGAAGAGCCCGCCATAATGAATCAAATCGATAAACAATTTGCGCCTCACGTGCTTGTTGTTCAATCAGGCACAGATATTTCGTTTCCAAACGCAGATAATCTTTTTCATCACGTGTATTCTTTTTCCCCTACAAAACAGTTTGAGCTAAAACTCTATAAAGAGTTTACCGCTGAACCGCTTCGCTTTGAGCAAGCTGGTATTGTAGATATTGGCTGCAATATTCACGACTGGATGCTGGGCTATATTGTGGTAACCGACAGTCCATTTTTCGCAAAAACCGATGAAGAAGGCGTAATGAATGTTTCACTTCCGGTAGGCGAGTACAGTGTTATGACCTGGCACCCGCAGCAACCTGATGTGAAACTATTTAACAGCGCAACATTGCATATCACCAACTCACAAGAATACAAATTTGTTCTTGATGTAGTTTTCAGTGACGATGACTTCGACGAAGGATTTGGCGATTATTAATGCGTAATGTCTTTGCCTTAACCGTCTGTTTGCTTTGCACGAGTTTAACACTTCAGGTTCACGGAGAAACCAAGGCCCTAGTAAGAACAAGCTTTGTGGCAAAAGATGATTCGCGGAGCTTTCAGCAAATGGGGGCCGGTCATCAGCGTTATGAAAGTAACGGCATACAGCTTTCTCATGCTGTAGTGATAGCTGACTTTATGTTAGCGGATAGTTGGTCGGCAGTTGGCGTCATCAATGGTTATAGCGATGGGGAACAAAAGGTTGGATTTTCCGAGCTTTATTTAAAATATCGCCCGTTAGTCGCATCCAGCATAAAGCCTGAAGTAAAAATAGGGGCATTTTTTCCCGCTCTCTCAGCGGAAAATACCGACGCGGGTTGGTTATCGCCTCATTTTCTGAGTAACTCAGCAATTAATAGTTGGGTGGGTGAAGAACTAAGAACGGGCGGCATCGAAGTAAGTCTACGACAAAATGGCAGGCAAATAAGAAGCCACTGGTCATGGAAAGTATTAGGCAGCGTATTCAAAGGTAACGATTCCACCGGCACTCTGCTTTCTTGGCGAGGGTTTGCCCTTCACGACAGGCAGTCCGTTTATAATGATCGCGTAAACTTCCTCCCCATTCCCGGCGTCGTCGATGAAGATAAGTTAAACGCACCGGCATGGACTGAACCCTTCAGGGAAATTGACAATCGGTTTGGGTACTACGTAGGAGCTCACTTAGCCTATGCTAGAAAGGCCGAGTTGCGTTATTACTATTACGACAATAATGCAGACCCGAACATTGTTGACCCAGACCGCATTTATGCCTGGCATACGCGCTTTCATTCATTAACACTGCGATATTTACCACGACCTGAGTTAACGGTGTTTTCTCAAGTGCTACTAGGTGACACTTTGATGGGGGAGCATATCGTAGACAACGATTTTTCCAGTGCGTATATCGGTGCAGCATACAACCTAAAGCAATTAGGCTGGGAAGATTTAACTTTAGCCATGCGTGGGGACTGGTATCAGGTGGTAGATAACGATGATGTTATGTATGACCCGAATGGAAGCAGAGGTAACGCCTTTACCGTTAGCGTAAGGTACGACATTACCGCTTATTTATCCGTTAGCACAGAGTGGCAATTAAATTCAGGGCATCAGGAGAATTTGCGTTTCTTCCAATCCGACGAGGACTATAGAGAGCAACTATTTCAACTGGCGTTCACTGTAACTCTCTAGCGAAGCGACTGGTGTTCGTCCTACCCTTTCGCCACTTCAATTAAATCAAATTTTGTTTCGCTGTCACCTTTCACCATCACCTGACACTGTCCCCAAGAGTTTGGAATTTGCCAGACATGCGCTTCGGCAACCGTGAATTTTTCTCGATGAGTATCACAACGGACTTCAACGGTATCAAGCTCGCCTTGGATGTTGCCAAAAGCAAACTTACTTCGCACAAGAGTATGGAACCAATTCCCATCACTTCCTATCGTTACGGGCACGGTTAAGTTTTGCTCAGATGCAATAGATTCTTCAATCTGACTAATTAGCGGCGCGATCTCGCCAATACGCGTTTCTTGCGCTTCCATGTCTTGAAGTGTGGTGTAGGATTTTAATGCTTCTGCATAATACCCGCGCTGAGCATCGAGTATGATTTTTCTTTGAAGGGCGTATGCCACATAATCTTCATCAAACACCATGTTATTGAAGCGCTTACTACCGTTGCTGGCAAGTAATCGCGTTAGGCTTTGCGCTTCCCTCTCTACGTCGCCTTGTTTGCTCGCTATATGCGACTCCAAGTTTAGCAACCACGTATTTTCATAGCGGTTTAACGTATCCCAGCCTAAAAGCTCTTTAAGTGCTTCATCAGCCGCGTCAACATCACCCGCATTAAAGCGCTCGTCTGCGTCTTTATAAGCTTTAATAAATTTGCGTGTGGCACCGCTTTTTCCGCTTATAGCGAAATCCATTTGGACTGCTTGATGACACTGCTGGGTAGGTTCGCCATCTTTGATCGCGGGGTTATATTGCCATTTCTTAACCGCTGACAGTGCACTGCGTTTGAAAGAAGGGCTTCCAAAGAAGTCTTCTACAACAGGGTCTTTCACTCTGCCTTCTTCGTCGATAACGTAGCTTAGCCTAACCCAACCTTCTCGGCCTTTTCTAATGGCTTGAGATGGGTATTTAGGATCGACACGTTTCAAAGGCGTCGCTGGTGTAAATGCGCTTATGCGCTCTACTTCATCAGCTTTCGATTCTGCGAGCGCTTTTTCTTCCAGATCATCACATGGGATACTCAGTTCCTGTGCAGCTGCACTTGCTGTGAAACCTGTCGCCAGCAAAGCCGCTAAAACGAGCGACGATTGGGTTTGCTTAACAATACTTTCCTGGGCTGAATATTCTGTTCTTAGTGCTTTTTTCCATAAAACCTGTTTCATATTTATCATCCTTAATAATGGCTAAACATTACGAGTGAATTAGCGCTAATTCTATTTTTTAGACGAACTCTCAAGTGACGCATCGGGTACGTTTTTGATCATCATTTGTTCCTTGCGTTTCATCATCATCTTGGCAAGTCTACGCATGCTCACCGTGGTGTCTTTTTCATCTACGATATCGACACCTAGCAAGCGTTCGAGCAGGTCTTCTAGCGTAAGCACCCCTTCTAAACCGCCGTACTCGTCAACCACCAGTAACATATGCACGTGCTTATTGATGAAGTGCTCGAAGGTGACTGACAGCGGCATAGTGTTTAACACGGTAACCATATCTTTTGCGTATTCAGAAAGCGGCTTATCAGTGTTACCTCTGGCTTGTGCCACCAATAAATCAGAACGCATAACAAAGCCGGTAATGTTTTCTGAGTCGCTGTCTTCAAACACAGGGATACGAGAAAATTCTATATTGGCGTGTTTGTGGAAAAAGCCTTCTACCGTCATCGACTCCGACACTTTAAATAGCGCCGTGCGGTGGGTAATCGCATCTTTCACTTTCAGCTCGTGCAAACTTAACAAGCTTTGCAGAAACGCCGCTTCGTGATTCGCTAGCTGACCTTCTTGCCCCGACAACTCTGCCATGGCGTGTAGCTCACTGCGGCTTAACCCGCGAAGTGGACTGTCTTCTTTAAAGCCTTTCGTCATTAGCTCAGACATTTTAACGAACGGCATAAGTACAATTGAAAGGTATTTAAGAAAATATGCGGTTACTGGCGCTAGTGTTCGCCAATAGGTTGCACCAAGTGTTTTAGGGATAATCTCAGAAAAAATAAGAATAAGGAGTGTAAGGACTGCTGAAATAACGCCTAGATAGGCGTCACCAAATACTGCTGCCGCTTGCGCACCTGCCCCGGCAGCCCCCATAGTATGAGCAATAGTGTTCAGCGTTAATATTGCTGATAAAGGCGTATTTATATTATCGGTTTGCTTACGTAGTAGCGCACCACTGGCTTTGCCCTCTTTCTCTAACACAGAGATATAAGCGGACGAAACACTCAGAATCACAGCCTCTGCAATGGAGCACAAAAAAGAAAAGCCCAGTGCAATGAAGACGTACACAATAAGTAAAAGCATGTAGTTATTCCAAGCGTCCTTGTAGGTTTAAACGCGTTTTAATTTTAATAAGTTGAACGACTATTATGGATAATAGAGCGGGATATACAAGCGCTCTATGAATATCATTTGAGCGCTTTATTATGAAAGGCATCCGCTGGGCTACTGTTAGCCGCAGCACGCCGAATGTTGCTCTTGGTTATGACGGTGTTGCTGCAGCTTTTTCAGACCCAGCCTTAACATTAACCCCGCCAATAAAATCGCGCATAGCCCATAAATCACCTGAACGTCTGCACCGTGCTCATGAACATGGCTTTGGGTTTTGATCATAGAGGCTAACGAAAACGAAGATACTAGGTAGTTCAGTGCGTAACCAAAACCAATACTCGCAGAGATAACACTGAAAAGGTAAAGCACTAACGTTCGCGTGCCCATTTCTTGTTTGATCATTCCCATCGTTGATACGTTGGTGGCGGGTCCCGCCATTAAAAACACTAAAACAGCACCTGGCGATAACCCCGCCGCAAGAAACCCAACCGCGAGTGGCGTTGATGCTGTAGCACATATGTACATAGGAATGCCGATTAGCGCCATCACTAGCATGGCGACCACGCCATCACCCCATTGCGTTAAAAAGTCGGTGGGTACCCACGTTTTAATTGCCGCGGCAAGTGCTAATCCAATTAATAACCATATCACAATGTCTTCAAGTAACTTGCCACTGGCATATGAAAGCACGCTTGTAATTTTCGAAGGCGAAGACTCGTGTTTAGGCTTATCTGCGCTTTCGTGGTTATGAGCATGTGTTTTTTCGCTTGCACAACAGGACGTGCTGGCCTGTATTTGCGGCTCTGGTTTAGGTGCTTGCTTTGAACCACAGCACGATGACTGCGTCGCCTCAGATTGTCGTTGTTGAGCCTCTTCCGCTTCTGCGAAAAAACGCACCATCAATCCAGCATAAATAGCGCTTGTAATGGCCGCGATGGGTCTAACAATGGCATACAACGGTCCAAGCAATGCGTAGGACACAGAAACACTGTCTACGCCAGTCTCGGGCGTAGACACTAAAAACGAGATAGTGGAAGATTTAGATGCACCGCTACGCCTAAGCCCAAGTGCCGCTGGGATAACGCCGCAAGAGCACAGAGGTAAAGGCGCACCAATAACCGCGGCCTTTGTAATTGAGCCAAATGATGAGCTGCCCATGTGCTTTTCCAAAAACGAAACGGGTACCAATTCGTGCATGATACCCGCCACCAGCAAACCGAGAAGTAACCAAGGCGCGGATTCAACGAAAAGTGCTAGGAAATTTTGTCCAAGTAAAATGATATCTGACACAAAGCCTCACAGGTTATTTTATTGAAAGGTCATGTTGAAGAACGTGCCTTTTGACAACAAAAATAACGGTGTTTTAGAACGGTAAGTATAATAACAGATATGCTGTATGACAGAAAATCAGCAAAACTGATTAACCTGATTTATGCGAGTGCGTTTTGCTTTTAAAGGAAAGAAAAATGGCCAGCACAAATGCACTGGCCGAATGTTGACTGTCTCGAAAGTGTGATTTTAAACCACGAGGTCAACCATGAAAGTTTTTGTCGCTAGTGACTTATCCGTTGGCTTGCTCTTTTTTAAGCTTCGATTCCTTTTTGAGTTTTGACACCACAGAAAAAGCTTCAAGCATAACAAGCACAGACACAATAAGTACTACTGCATCTAAGAACACCAATAGATAGTTACCTTCAACGTAGTATTCTTTAAGTTTAATAAGCCCAGCAAAGAAGGCCATAATCAGTACAAACACCATTGGAATCAGCGTATATTTCGCTGGTCGGCCTAATTTAATCAGCATAACCGAGATTACTAACAGGGTTAAACTGGCTAGTATCTGGTTAGTAGAACCGAATAAAGGCCAAATAATCATACCGCCACTGCCTGACGCACCACCTGCACCGAAAGCCAGCAATAGACAACATCCAACAGCTACGAGCGTTGCAACCACGCCGTTCTTAAGTGCACCAATTGAATAGATATCGCCCCATTCTTGGATTATGTAGCGCTGCAGACGCACGCCCGAATCCATGGTGGTGCCAGCAAATAGAACAACCATTACCGCAAGGATCGTTGACGAGAAATCTACCGGTAACCCCCAACCCTGCTGAATTAGGTTCGCACCACCAGTGATAAATGCACCCACGCTACCCGCACCCAAATGGCTGTATACTTCGTGCCATTCTTCTGGAGAAGCTGCAAACGCAACGCCGCTCACAGCGACAATGGTGATAAGTGCCAGTGAACCTTCACCGACCGCGCCTAGGTAACCAACAAAGCGTGCATCGGTCTCTTTGTCTAGCTGCTTAGAGCTGGTACCTGAAGACACAATACCGTGGAAACCAGAAACAGCGCCACACGCTATAGTAACGAACAACAGCGGGATAAGACTTGGAGAATCGACCGCGGTTTGAGCGTTAAACGCTGGCGCCGTGATATCCGGCATAGCAAAGAACACTGCACCATAAAGCAGGAACAAGCCAACAAGTAACTGCATACCGTTAATGAAATCACGAGGCTGTAACAGCATCCAAACTGGTAACAGCGATGCAATAGCGGCGTAAATAAATAAGATAATGATCCAGTTTGCTTTATCTGCTAAACCAAACATGGTTTCCGGTAGACTTAGTGGGATATAACTGCCCGCATACACCGATGCGTAAAGCACAATAATCCCCACAATACACAAGGGTATGAGGCTGAAATTACGTTTAAGCAATTGACCTATGACTAACGCAACTGCGATTGCCATCCAAGCTGGGAATACCGCATTGGGTTGGGAGACAAAAGAGTTCGCGATAACCACGCCAAATACCGCGTTAACCATTAAGAGTACTAGGAAGATCACTATCATAAATAGTGAACGAGAGCGTTTTCCGATGACGGTCTCAGACAGCGCGCCCATTGATTTGCCTTTGTGGCGTGCGCTAGCCCATAAAGCGCCCATATCGTGCACACCGGCAAACAATATCGTACCGAACACAACCCAAAGTACCGCAGGAACCCATCCCCAGTAGACAGCAATAGCTGGACCTACGATGGGTGCTGCCCCCGCCACGGAAGTGAAATGGTGCCCCCACAATACAACTTTATTGGTGGGAACATAGTCCACCCCATCTTTCATTGTATGGGCTGGTGTTACAAAACTATCATCCAACTTAAATATACGGCTCGCAATAAACTTCGAATATACGAACCAGCCGAGCAACATTCCGATGATGCCCAGTATAACAATGGCAATAGACTGCATACTGTCGTCCTAATTTGTTTTATCGACAGGCCCTGGGGCCTATTGTTCTTTGGTGTACGAATTTTGGTTTAAACGTACAACAAAGGTCAGCAGCCCCTAGCCTGTTGATTTTCTTATTTTCAGTTCAAACATTACACCAATTATCGGTGGCGAAAGGTCATACCTGAATAAGAAAACACCTATTTAAGGTATGCCCAACGTACTGTTGCGCATATTTAAACATGCGACAAGGCAAGGGCCTGACACATTAGACTAAAGTCTAACTTAAAGTTTGGGATTTAGCTGTAAGGCTTTTGAGGTTTATTAGCGATGATTAAGCGGTGAAACAGGAAAGCGTAAAACAGACATTAATTGCCTGCTGTTCTCCACATTAGTAAAGGTCGCGGTGATAACGTCCTTCGTCAGCTAGCGCATTGTAGGCTTGCGCTTCAAGTATGGACTGCAAAGCCATGTCAACGCCTTGGCCCATTCCCTCAAAATGCCCACAAACGTATACTTGTCCGGTATCGCCTAAGAAGGATTTGACCTTACCTCCCTGCTCAACAAGACGCTGTTGAACATAGCCACCACCTTTTTGTCGGGAGAAAATCACTGACTTTTTGAAAATACAGTCACTATTCTGGAAAGGCGATAGCGTTTTATCAAGCACATCATCTTGCATGGGATGACGTTCGCCAAAAAATATCCAAACTGGCCCAGCGTTCTCAAGCAATGCGCGTTTTGCAAGCTGAGCTCGTACCCCCGCAATGCCGCTACCCGCAGCAATTAATAACAATGGGCACTGAGTATTAGTAATAATTGCGCTGGTATTTTTTCGAATGTAGGCCTGTACTGGCTGAGATACAGGTAAAGAACGGGTAAGTAATCCAGAACCTAGCCCAAGTTGGCCGTTGTCTTTAACCAGCTGTCGAACTACAAGCTTTACGTCGTGTTCTTGTGGTACCGACGCAATGGTGTAGCTTCGGCTTACAATCGGTGACTGCCCTTGCTGAGGAATAAGGACTTCCAACACGTCTCCCGCTTCCCATTGTTCATGTAACTCTTGTGTATGATTAGAATGGTCAACGTTCAAAGACAAGCCGAACAGGCCTGGCGACGCTGGGTTTGAAGGTTTGCCCTCAGAGTGGTCAGAGGGTTCCTTTGAAGCCTCGCCAGAAGCTAGACTTATTTCATTTAATTGAACCCGATTTTTCAGTGTGAAAGCATGGGTGGGGTGCTGTTCATCCTGTGGCAACGAACCAAGCAAAGACAAATGCTCACCTTTCCCTGAATCTAATGTCGTTAGCGGAGAAAGCGCACGTGCTCCTAGTGCACTGATATTATCAAACAACGTGACTGCGAATTGGCAAAACGCGGCGTATTGCTTATCGCCTAACCCCACCACTTCAAAAGACAGGTGGGACAGGTAATCAGATTGATTCGACGACGCTTTTTTTAGCGCTTTACTAAAGGTTCTACCCGCATCAGGGGGTTCGCCTTCACCGTAAGTACTCACAACAAAAATGACTTTTGACACACTACTTAACGTGTTGAGTTTCAAAGATGCCATGGATACTACCGACGTTTGCTCTTGCTGTGATAGCGCGGCGGCCTTTGCGCGGGCAATTTTTTCGGCCGTACCGGTTTGGCTTGCGTATACGACAAGGGTCTCCTCGCCTGATACTGCATAGCAGTTTTTCTTTCGATGTTTAAAAAATAACACCGCTACCCACAGCATATACAGGCCAATGCTTACTATTGCTATGAGTAGACGGTGTGTTTCTGTCATGTGCTTAACTTTTATGCCGTTGTATTGAAATGGCTAGAGACATAAGAGGCTGTTGCTCTGTGAGTATTCAAAGAACGTTTACAGCCCCTAGCTGCGCAATAACGTACGGTTATTACAGCGGAAGTACTTCAAATGTGCCTGAGTAGCTACCGTTACGAGACGTTGCAGGCTTTTGCGCTTTATCGTCTTCATAGCCAATTTCTACAAAGTACATACCGGCTTGCGGCCATGTAATTTCAATCTGACCATTTTCGTCAGACGTGACTTTAATCGTTTCCTGATCATTTCTGTAGCGCATACCACCGCGCACAACTTCCACCTCGGCGCCAACCGCTGGCTCACCGTCAATAAGTAACTTGAACGTTGCCGTTTCGGTGGCGAATAAATCATTAGGGTGAGTCACTGGCACTAGCTCCAAACCCACGTTATCAGGCGTGAACACCTTGTTCGATGGCGCACCAAGAGTAACAAACGTTTCTACGCGGCGAGAGCTTTGCATTACGCGAAGATCTTTTGCTTTCTTAGGCACGGCTGTTGCGAACTCTTCCGGCTTATATTCTTCACCACGGCCGGGCCACATCTTGCGCTTGCCTTCTTCATCTCGCCAAAATGCGCGAATACCATTGCTGGCAGACGTCAGTTTGTATGTACCTTCTTTGTTTAATTTCAAATCAAACGTGGTTCGGTACTTACCGCGTGCCATATTTTCTACGTCTACGGCTTCACCTTCTGGCGATTGAACCACTAAGTTACTGGCGTTCATTGCGAAGTGGTCAGGGTGAAAAATAGTATTTGAAATAGCAGCATCAAACGTCACGTAAGCTTCTTCACCTGATAGTACGGTAGAGCTAGGAAGTAACCACGCGCGATGCGCACTGGCTGAAAATGACACGGCAAGTGTTGCTGCTAGCGCAATGGCTGAAGCTTTTACTGATAGTTTTTTCATAATGTCCTCTTATTGGATCTCTACTGAGTGAGCGTTGAATTAGCGCCTCAGCAGATTAGTCTTCCAGACGCAGTACTACACGCCCAAGTTCTGAATTTCCTTTCACCTCTACCGGTAGTGACGCAGCAGATAGCGGTAATGAAAATGGCAGAGACAGTACTTCTCTTCCGCCTACTTCTCGTGATGCCTCAACGCGAAGCGTGTAATCGCCCTCTGGCAGTTCTGCTAACGCTTTATTTAGCTGCGAATCAAGACTGTAATCGCCTGGGCCTTTTGTTGCACTGGTAAGTCCGTCATAAGGCAAATCAAGGCTTCGCCCACCACGACGCCACCATTGGCGCAAGTCTTTAAGCCACTCTTTCCCTTTGTCTTCACGCATTTCAACGTCGTACCATACGGCGACTTGAGTAGCCTTGCGTTTACTGTCTTCAATCCACACGGCAAGATAAGGTTTGTGATATTCAGCCACATCAAGTTGCGGTAAGGCCACGTCAAGTTTGGCTTGGCTTGCAGCGTGAATAGCGCCAGAGGCAAATGTCATACTTAATAAAGTCGATGCGATCACTGCGCCTTTTCGCATTTTCATGTAAACACTCCTTAAAATTGTGTAGGTAAGTGCCACTAGCGTCGCGCTAGTGCACAAACAGTAAAATAATGACAAACGGGATGAGCACACCGAGCGTAGTAATGGGCCAAGTAGACGCGCGCGTTTTCGAGTGACGCATTAATAGTTGCAGCCCAGTTACGCTAAAAATAATGCAGGCAACAGCGAAGATATCGATAAACCAGCGCCAGGCATTTCCCGTGTTCCGCCCTTTATGCAGGTCATTGAAATAAGATATCCATCCTCTATCAACGTTTTCATAAGTCACTGTGCCAAGTTCAGCATCTACTGCTATCCAACTGTCAGCACCGGGTCCAGGCCAAGCGGCATAAAATTCAATACCATCCCACTCTCCCGTCACCGATGAAGGTAGTGAAATGCCCTCTTGCGACTGCATAAACGCGACGAGTTCGCTTGGAATGGCTATGTCACCGGTGTCCAGAGAAACCAATTGTTCGACAACCAACGGTGGTAAGCTTGATTCAGCTGACGTTACAGTTCTGTTCGCTGGAATGTCTGCAGCGTGATTTAGCGTAATCCCCGTTAGGGCAAATAACATCATCCCGACCAGACAGACTGCGCCACTAATCCAGTGCCATTGGCGGATGCCGCCTAAAGAAAAACTCATAATTTCGTTGCTAACTCTCTGTACTACTCGGTGATATTGATTAATTCAACGGGCTAGATAATACAGATATTTCCACCCTTTTCAATGTAAATGAGATTTATTCTCATTATTGTGTTTTTTGCTCAACAACCTTTAAGTATTGCTTCACTTTTCGCGTAAACGAGGCCCCCAAAAAGCGACAAGCAATAGGTAATTACACACCACGGTGTAAAGGGTAGGTAAATAGGTAAACGTTGCTGAAACCATCACGCTTGCAAGCTGTAAAAGCCCTATCCATACCACCACGCCAATTTCGGTCTTCCACACGTCTATGCAGTTCATGAGGCTTATTGCCATAAGCAAATACGCCAAACTATGAAGCACAATTAAAAGTAGTGGTGAAGGTGTACTGGTTAGTCGAGTGATACCTGCATGCTTCTTGTTGCCAAGCGAGAGTAGTAAGAAACTCAAATAAGTAAGCACAAATGCGAACACCACATCCAGAATGATACTCATATTAATGCCTCGCTGTTGTCACCTTGCGGCTTATCTTGGCGAGTTCTGTCTTTTCGCTTAGGTGACGGAGTACTGCTCACCCGTTTTGCTTTCACGGCTTTGGCTTTTTTGACGTGGTAAGCAGCATAGCCGAGTACTGCCGCAAGTGTTATGCACATAAGGTCAAAACCCACTCTCAGGCTATCACCATTTGCAACCGCGAAATCTAAGCCTGTTGCTGAGGTGAGGTGGTCAAGCAAAGGTACAAGCGCAAACAACACTGCTGCAAAGCCAAGTTGAATTACCCACCCTTTTTTGTCTCGCCAAATAAACCCTGCAACCACACACACCAGCCATATTGCGAAAAACACCTTAATTTCCCATAAGCTTCGAGACGTTAGATCAGCAGGAAGTAGTCTATTTACCCAAAAGTAGCCACCGGTCGCACACATTAATCCTGCAATGCAGCCTATATTACTGCCTCTGACCAATTCAAAACCAAACTCTCCAAGCTGCTGCTTTGCCCGTTTCACTACCCACAAAACAGAGCCCGTTCCCACCATAATGGTACCCAGAATACCGGCAAAAAATAGTAACCAGCGAGTAAGGGTATCGGCGAAGCGCGCTTGATGTAGCATATCCAAATAGTTATACGTCGCCTGGCTGGCGTTAGCGGCTACTGAGGCTGGGCGCTCGTTAATGACTTCGCCTTGTGCGTTAAATACCAGCGCACTACTTCCTCCACGCCCCGCACTTAACTGCGTTCTGTTGTTCCCACTTAGCGTAAACTGAGCGTTAGCTTTACCCGGGTGAGTAATAGATAGGCTTTCAACCGGCACCTGCCATGTGCGCTCAGCGTGAGCAATCATCGAAGAGATAGGTAAGGCCAATAAGGCATTAATGTCTGGCGAAGCTAGATTTTGCTGCTGCGCATTCTGGCGTACTTCTGTACCTTGAGGACGGTGCCGCACGCGCTCCTCGCTGTTAAAAGGCAATAGCGTGGCGCCTAATAGAATCAAACCAGAAAAAGTGATCATGATATGAAATGGTAGTGCTAATACCGCACTTATGGCGTGCCCATCTATCCAGCTCAGCAGCTTCTTCTTTGGCCTGAACATAAAGAAATCGGCAAAGATTTTTCTGTGCATGATGACGCCGCTGATAATAGCAACAAACATCATCATACTGACTACGCCTACTATCCAACGTCCAATGGTTCTGTCGATACCGTATAACTCGAAATGAAAACGATAAAGGAAGTTGCCACCGGCCGTTTCCCTTACTTTTATCTCTTCACCCGTGGACGGGTTCAACATGACCCGTGGACCTCGACGACGCTCGTTACCTGCATTAGCGTCGCGCCACGACAAGTCGAGGGTGTTCGATCGCGCATCTGGTAGTGAGAGTTGCCATTCACTTGCATTGGGCGCATTGATCGCAAGATAGCGTAAACCGTGCTCTAGCGCCTTTTCGTTGGGTACTGCGGCGTGTTGTTCTGGCTGCATCCAATAGGTTATTTCGGTTCTAAAAAACGACAGCGTACCGGTGAAAAAAATAGCAAAGAGTAACCAACCAACAAGTATCGAGCTCCAAGTATGAAGCCATGTCATAGACTTTCTGACATTCCCTTTCATGTTAAAGCCCTGTACTGATTGAATAAAGACATAAGGCTAACGCAGAGAGCGCTGTCATTACGATGGACGCCTTTTTCGTCGTATCAAAGATGAACGTAAAAAGGATGAAGGTGCAGTAAACACAAAAGAACAGCATTCTTACCAACACTTCGTGCTCTCGTCCGTCAGCCCCTATAAAATTGGCAATGGCGCTGCTTAGCCACGCTGAAAAAGCGTAGCCCAGTGCCACAGCAATCAGCGTTCTAAGTGCGACATCCAATCGTTCACGATTTATGGCGACGCGGTTTACCGTTTGGCTCTTCATATTGTGTTCTTCACTAGGTTTTCTAGTGACTGGATGTTGCCAAGTAAATCAGAACGGGATGGGTACGATTTATAGACTTGTCGTAAAAGCGTAAGTGCATCTTGGTACTGACGCTGATCTATGGCAATTTGCGCACGCCCGAGCATGGCGCGCTGTTTAACGTCGGCGAGTGACTCAGCTCGTAGATAGGTCATTTTGGCACGTTCGACGTTGTTCTGTTGACGATAAAGTGAAGCAAGAGACAACAGCGCCTCACCATTGTCAGGGGCGTCAGCAATGGCTTTGGTTAAAAGGGAAATTGCCGTTTTGCTTTGCCCTTTGCCCATAGCTAACTGAGCTTTAAGTACATTAAGCGTAGCTGCTTGAGTGGTCGTGAGCTTTTTCACATTGTTGTCGGCAGCTTGCGTTAATTTACCTAAATCAGACCACTGCTCATTAGCCGCTAAGTAAGCCGCTATTTTGGAGTAAGCGTCAAAGCCTTCCCCATCTTTGTCGGTAATGAAAGTCTTCGCATGGGTAGCCAGTATGTCTGCTGCGCGCCGCGGACTGCCGTCAGATACGTGCAATTTAGCCACTGAGATCAAGTTCGACAGCGAGCGGTCACCTAAAGAAAGGGCAGTCTCTAAGCTGCTCAGCGCCTTTACCATGTCACCCTGCTTTAACGCTATTTGTCCCCGTTGGAGCCAAAGCTGCTGATTACTTTCATCATCTACCAACATTTCGCTTAGCAAGCTTTCCGCCTGTGCAAGTGCATTACTTTCAATAAGCGCGAACAATAAACCTTGATACCATTGCTTGTTTTCAGGTTCGAGCATCAATGCATTTTGATAAGCACCAATAGCGGTGACAGGTTTTCCAAGCTGAACATTGGTATAGGCTAGCTGCCCGAAAAGTTGGGCATCTTGAATACCTAGTTCTACGCTTTTCGTTAAATGAGTGCGTGCTTTGGCCAATTTATCTGTCATTAAATACGCCATGCTCAAACTTCTGTGCGCCGATGGGAGGTTTGGCATAGCGTCTATAACGTCCAACAGCACTTTTTCGGCAAGTGCGTAGTTTTTCTCATTCAATAGCACTTGTCCGTAAAGCTCACGCAAGCGTGGACTAAATTGAGAAATATCCTGGGTTGCAAATGCGCTGGCAACGTTTGAATAATTGCCTGCTTGCAAGTCGACCTGAATGCGCCCGATAAACTCACCTTCTTCACGGGATATACGTTCACGATGATCATCTCTATGGTGCTGACGCATGACAAACTGCCAATCGGGCTCTTCCAATTCCACCGTGATTTTCGCACTTACCGGCTTAACAAAAGCCAGCGCGCTCACTACACAGCTGAGGACAGTTACGGCTGTAATCTTGTTTAACATTGTCTCAATCAACCTCTAAATTCTTTAGCTTCTATTTCGCTTTATTGCGCTAAACTAGGCCTTTAATAGGCTTCTATTAGGCCTCTATAACTACAGGCCAAATAAAACGCGCCTTCACCGCTTCATCTTCTTTGTAGGGCGATGTAAATTTGCTGGCTTTAACAAAACGCATTATTTCTTTATTGAGCTCGTGATGCGGGTTCTCGACAATATCCATCAGCTTTACGTTGCCGTGTTCGTCAATAATGACGTCGAGCTTTACAATCACCCGCTTGATGCCTTGCTTTTTAAGTCGTTTGGGAAAACGTATTTTGACCGGAGTCAGCAAGGTAGGCTTTGAATCCAGTTCGCTTAGCCCAAAGGCGTCCAATTCAATATCAGGCATATCCCATTGGGTTTGGGTCACTTTGACATTTGGCATGTCGGGCTTTGGCACTTGAATATCTGGCTCAACACTTAAATCCGCCATGGTCATGGCTGCGCCACTGCCCTCTACCTGCATAACAAGTTCAGTCTCTTCCACTACATTTTGCGTTTTAGGGGGCGGCGGTGGTGGAGGCGTTACCGCAATGTCTAACTTGCGCACAACCATAGTGTCGGGCTGCAGATTAGACAAAAAGTGCCCTAGCCACATAACGCCAAGCGCACTAACGAGCACCACACCGCTAAGTAGAGAAGGTTGAAGATTGTATTTCATTGAATTTTGCCTCGTTCGCTATGGCTTCAAAGTGGCGATATTTACCGTGTCGGCACCCGCCAGTTTGGCTTCATCTATGACTTCTACCAGTAATTCAGAGCGAACGGCTTTATCTACCTGAATGACTACTGGGCGTTGTTCTTTCATCAACAATTGCTCAACGGTAGAGCGCACACCGCTCACACCGATATTGGCACTGTCATACACCACTTCACCGGTTCGGGTAATTGCCAGCATAATGGCCATTTGATCGAGCTTTTGTGCTGATATTGCCTGTGGTTTATCTACCTCTACCCCCGTCTCTTTTACAAACACTGTTGAAACGATAAAGAAAATTAAAAGTATAAAAACCACGTCTAGTAGCGGAGACATATCAATGCCTTGCGCTTGCTGGTTTTCAAGGCGTCGCTGTAATCGACTTGCCATGTTTACGCCTCCCTTGCTACGGCGCGCTTTACCGCACCATTAACAAACATCAACAAAAGCCAGCCAGGAATAGCCAAGGTTAAGCCAAGCTGAGTGGTAAAAAGTGCATCGGCAATGCCACCAGTGACGACTTGACTATCGACACCTAACGACATCATTCCGGTGAAACTCACTTGTAGGCCTGCAATTGTTCCTAGCAGGCCCATCAAGGGAAGAGCACTAACCAGTACGGCGGGTACCATTTCTCGCTTTGTAAGCTCTTTCTCTCCATCACGCACTTGGGCTATCTCTTTGCGTGTAGTAAACAACACAAAGATTTGCTGGTAAGCAAACCATGCCACCAGCAGCATTAACCAACACAATGCATTCCCCGCTAGCTGTTCAATCATTAGCTTGCGCTCGCTTGCTTTTGACCATCACTCTTTTGGTCGCTTTTCTCAGCAATGTCAGGCTCGTCATTGCTAAGTACAAGCGCGAAACTTTCGAGCTCTTCGTAGTAATGTCGCGCTTTGCGAGAGAGTACGGCATTTAGAATTAATGCCGGTATGGCCACAACTAAGCCTAACTCTGTCGTAACCAAGGCTTTAGCGATCCCGCCAGAAATAACTTCGGGGTCGCTTGAGCCAAATGCCGTCATCATTCTAAAAGTTTCAATCATGCCGCTTACCGTACCTAGAAGACCTAGTAAGGGTGCAACGGCAGCAGTTACAGCAATCGTGCCGTTGTATTTTTCAAGCTTGATTTTGTCTTGCTGGAGTGCAGAAAACAGTTCATCGTCGCGTTCAGTTGGCGTGCTTGCGCGCTTAGTTATGTCATACAGCTCGCGCTGCATGCCATCAAAGAAGCCCACACCTGAACTGCCCACCATGTTCACCAGAGCTTTGCCTGATGCTACTTGCTTAACCTTCGGTAAGCGCCATAGCTGAATAACTTTAAACAGTGCGATAAGCGTAGCGAGAAGGGCAAACAAAACAATAGGGATCACCCACACTCCGCCTTTCACAACATGTTCAATTACCCCTTCTGACGCTTGCTCGCGCGTTGCTGCGCGGCCAAGGGTAGGATCTATTTTAATGCTGCCATTGCCGCTGCTTTCCAAGCTTGCAAGGCTTTCGGTATCCGTATCTGAAAAAGTGGACGTAGAGGTAAACAGGTCTTGCTTACGCTCTGCCGTACCCGCAACGTTTTGTGCTTGCGCCAGATACCACGTCACCGGGCCAAGAGTAAGCACTTTTGCTTGGGTCACTTCGCCATTCGCCAGTACAACCTTTCCTGCACTGAAATTAGGGGTTTGTTGATTGGCAAACTCTTTCGCTTTTTCACCCACTTTCTGTACTTTGTCAGACAAGCTCATTTCGCTTAATGACAGACTGTCTACACCAGTTTGAAGCAGGAAACGGCTCAACAAATTTTGTTGGAACTCTTGTTGCTCGCTCCAGCTCGATAGGCGATTTTCTAACTGTGAAAGACTAAGGGTTCTTTCGTCCATTTTACGGCGGGCTACCGTGGTTTCATTGCGCAGTTTCATTACCTGCTGTTCAAGCGCACGCAATTCATTAGCCAGCGCTACCCGCTCTTTACTAATTTTGCTTTCGGTGCGATCCAGACGAGCTTTCGCGTCTTTAATATTGGCCAGCATGCTATCTTCAGGCGCTGCCACTGCCGGTACACAAACCACAGCAGCACACAAAGCAACACATGCTGCGATGAGAGAGGATCTCAACATTGGATTAAATGCTGTGAAAACGTGAGATAAGCATTTCATTCGCCTTCTCCTTGAGCCAGCGTAAGTGGTAAAGAAACAAAATCGGGCTCATGCTTTTTCTCAAAAATAGCGACGGCAAGGGCCACCGCTTCGCTATCTACATTGTCACTAAATTGCCACTGCCACTCCCCGTTTCGAACGCGACCCACACCCTGATATTGACCATCGGCGTTGGTAAACCACGCATAGCTGCTGCCAACAAAGAACTGCTTAACTAATACATCTTTGTCATCGGGAGCACGCATTACGGTTTCGTTAACCAGAAGCTTGCTATTAAATTGTTGAAGGGATGAAAGTTTTGCAAGGGTAACCTGAAGCTTATTTGACGTGTCGGCGTCAGCCGCTAATTCGGCTTGCTCTTTATCCCACGTCTGGCGAATAATTTCAGGCAGCGACGAGTAAAGGCTGTCTACTTGCCCTATTACTCCAGTCAATGCACGCTCTACCCCACCCTGTTGTGCTTCAAGCTCACTTTGCTCAGAAAGCAGTGCTTCTCGCTGGGCTTCTACGTCGGTGGTTGCAGCCTTACTTTCGTCAATCATACTCTGCAGCTGAGTACGTTCAGCTTTAAGCAGTTGAATACGCTGACGCAATGCAGGCTCTGATTCACGCCACTCGTTTTCTAGCTTTTGCGTCTGGCGCTCAATGCTAATCCACTTTTCAGTGAGCCCGTCGATATCGCTGGCTTTTGTTGCTGCCATCACAATACCTGATGAGGCCACGGCAAGTGATACCAGTACAAAAGAAAGCGCTGCACTTCTTTTAACTTTCATTCAAATCCCTTACATCTCTTGGCTGAATTAATGAGATTGCCGGCACGTCGATATCGCTATCGAGGCCGGCATTTTTAATGTCTTGTTACTGCTTGCTAAGTATTAGAACTGGTAAGTAGCAGACAACAAGAAGCTTCTTTCTGGTTCATTGAAAGTATTCGCCCCTGCGTTAGATGCTTGTGTACCTTCACGCTTAACGCTTTCGTTAAACAAGTTCTTAACCGACACGTTGAAGCTTAAGTTTTCGTCGAACGCGTAAATGGCGTTAATGTTGGTTATGGTATAGGCTTCGCGATCATCAGCTTCGATAACGGCGCCCGAATTAACGCTGGCCGTAGGGCTTTCTGTCTCACCGTAATGTTGAGCGCTAAGCACAAGCTCAAGTGCATCGGTGGCTTGCCAGCTTATTAGCGAGTTCACTGTGTAGTCAGGAACGATAGATAATGGCTGGCCAGTAGATTTATCTTCTGACTCAAGCATCACGGTAAAGTTGGTCGACCACTCAATAGTGCTGGTTACAGGGAACAACAAGTTACCTTCAAGGCCAGAAATAACCGCTTCAGGAACGTTAAACCACTGGAATACCTGAACGTTTGCCTCGCCACCTTCTTCGCCAGGTAACACATACTCTGGCGGTACATTACCGGTGCCAATTTTGTCTTTATAGTCGTTGTGGAAGTAAGTAATACCCGCGTTCAAACCCTCTTCGTTGGTGTAGTTAACACCAATTTCTTTGTTTACTGAGGTTTCGTGCTCTAGGTCAGGGTTTCCTAGAATGTGACACCCGCCACCTAGGTTAGAGAAGTCAACTGGGCAACCATTACCTCGTGTGTAGTACACGTAGTTAGGGTTTAATTGATAGAGATTTGGTGCTTTAAAAGCACGGCTAATACCACCTTGAACCACAATATTAGGCGATGCCTGCCATGATGCATTCAAGCTCGGGCTAAGGTTTGTACCCGCTTTGCTGTGATCATCAAAACGCAGTCCAGGCGTAAGCGTGATTGAATCCGTTAGCATGATGTTGTCTTCAACATACACACCTACAAGCGTGGCGTCGGTTTCAGATGGACGATTTTCTGGGTCAGTCTCTACGCCAGGAATAGTACCGTCATCAACCACGTTCAGAGAAAGCTGATTGCTAACTGAATCGTCTAGGGTCTCTTTGCGGTATTCCGCACCAAACGTTGCCGTTTGATTGAAGCCGCCTAACGTTAAAGGCACATTCCACTCGGTCTTTGCCGTAATGTTCTCTAATTTGATGGTGGTCATCTCAAGGCTATTAATGCGACCTTCACCACCACCTGCAGAGCCTTCACCTAAACGGCTGTTAGACGTGCTTTCGTATTGGATATAGCTAAATGAATCGCCGAAGTCATACTCACCATTGTGTGTTACGCCGAACGTACGACGGTGCATTACTAGTGTTTCTTCACCAATTAAGCTCTGAGGATCGGTTTCTGCCAGGTCTTCAGGTTCAGGTATGATGACGTTGCCGTTTTCATCAACGGGGTAGCTTACGCCTTGAAATGCATTGTCACCGGCATAGCGGTTGCCTTGGCGGCTATAGGCTGCTTCAAAGTCCCAGCGATTAATTTCATCTTGGTCGAAGCGAACAAGAGTACGCACGTCGATGTTTTCAACACCTTCACGTCCTGCACCTACCGCTTTTGCTGTACCGCCGCGGCCCGTTGTTACGTCTGTTGCGTCTAAATTTACGCGTGGGTCGTCAGCGTCCTGTTCGTTGTAGTTAACAATAGTGCGGTGAGAGAAGCGCTCAGATAAAGGCGCACTTGTTACTAGGTTAAAACGACGGTTGTCGCCTTCGTATTTATTTGAAGAAAGCTCGGTCTGAGCGGTGATAGAGGTAGAAGCTTCATCAGGAGACTTAGTGATAATATTGATAACACCACCTGATGCGCCAGAGCCATAGCGAGCCGCTGCTGGACCACGAATAACTTCAATGCTCTCAATCGCTTCAGCTGGAACCCAGTTGCTGTCGCCCTGTGTGTTTCGCTCGCCTGAACGGCCCATTTTTACAGAGTTACGCGACAACACTGGCTTGCCGTCAATTAAAATAAGCGTATTTTCTGGACCCATTCCGCGAATGTCGATTTGACGTTTGTTGCCATACTGTCCTGAGCTTGAGTTACCTGTAAGGTTGATACCCGGCATGGTTCTTACAATTTCAGCGATATCGTTAGTGACAGGACGACGTTTGAAATCTTCTTCCGTAATGATAGACACGCCTTGGGCTTGCTTCAGCTCTTCAGACGCAGATTGCACAACGGTGGTGTCGAGCGTTTCTATCTCTTCGCTTTGCGCCAGCACACCCGCTGACAACATGGGAAACAGGGTTCCTAAGAAAATAATGCGCTTACCATTTACAGGCATTTGATAATCCTTAATGTGTTGAGTGTTGGCCAGCCAGTGGCTCGCCATTTCAAAATGTTGTGTCTTGTTACGCGCGGCTTAACTTCATAAATGGCTCTAACGCCAAACATGAGCAAAGCACTAACTATTTGAGTTAGGGCAATTGGTGTGATTATTGTTATTCCAAGAAAGAATGCCCAAAAGTGAGACTATCCGTAGAAACTTGCATCCCCTGTCTGTCATAGGGAATTTTCATCGCTTTATTTCTCTTCTTATTTGCAAGAAGTGGCTAATCGTGCTCAAATCGCACTGCATCTTAATGACAATTATTATCATTTGCAATTTAATTAATATTGAAAGGCTTTTTACTTTCTTTACATAAAACTGACGAATATGCTTAAAACACCGCTAAATACAATTCCTAAAACCCTTGCAGCACTGTCTGATTACGAGAACCTGGCTCGGGAGCGACTAACTCCACAATCGTGGGCGTATATTGCCGGTGGCTCTGCAGATGAATTGTCGATGCGAAGAAATCGAGAAAAACTAGACGACCTGTGTTTACTTCCCCGCGCTTTGAAAGATGTCAAACTGGGGGGAACTAAAACCACCTTGTTAGGGCAGCAGTTTGATCACCCTATAATTTCAGGGCCTGTTGCTTATCAAGCGTTAGCGCATCCCGATGGTGAGATTGCGACGGCGATGGCAACACAAGCTCAAGGCGGCTTATGGGTGATGAGCACACTAGCCAGTTGCTCCTTTGAAGATATATCTAATCAGGTGGAAAGCCCCCGCTGGTTTCAACTCTATGTTCAACCTACCCGTTCACAAACTCTAGAACTCATACAAAAAGCAGAGCACTTTCAGTTTTCAGCATTGGTAATCACCATCGATGCGCCAATTAACGGCTTGCGAAACCGTGAGCAGAGAACTGAATTTTCGCTCCCTCCAAATGTGCGCGCGGTCAATATAGATACGCCTCCTCCCTTAGCACACCCTGGAGAAGGCAAGAGCGTGGTATTTCAAGGGCTTATGGCACAGGCTCCTACATGGGACGATATTGCTTTTATCCAGCAACACACGTCATTGCCCATTGTGTTGAAAGGTATTCTTAATCCACTGGACGCTCAAAAAGCAGCGGAACTTGGCGTAGCGGGTATTGTAGTGTCGAATCACGGCGGCCGTGCTTTGGACAGCGTGCCTTCACCGGTAGAAATGCTTCCTATTATTCGCCAAACGGTTGGTGATGAAATGATGGTACTGGCCGACAGCGGTGTGCGCAGAGGCGCTGATGTGGTAAAGCTCATGGCACTGGGTGCTAACGCCGTGCTTATTGGTCGGCCTCTGATGTACGGGTTAGCCACGGCGGGGGCATTAGGTGTTGCTCACACTATTCGATTGTTGAGAGACGAGCTTGAAATGACAATGGCGCTTTGCGGCGTAGGCTCCATAGAAGAAATAAATAAGCACTGTTTATGGCCCACAGCTTAGTCAATTTCTTAGAAAATTTCACCGCGCAAACTCGCATTACTTGCAGGTCTTTAAGCTTAGGTTTCACTCCACTGTCTTAACAAATTGTGATACACACCCGAAAGCCTGACAATTTCAGCGTTATTAGGAGTCTCGGCGCTAAGTGCCTGAATACTCATATCTAAGTCGTACAGAATACGGCGTTGTTCAGCACTTCTTACTAAACTTTGCATCCAAAAAAAGGACGCGAGCCGACGGCCTTTTGTAACTGGCGTCACTCTATGTAAACTGGTTGATGGGTACATTACCATATCGCCCGCCGCGAATTTCACACGCTGCTCTCCATAAGTATCTTGGATCACGAGCTCTCCCCCTTCGTATTCTTCGGGCTCACTGAGAAAAACCGTCATTGAGATATCCGTACGAACCTTTACAGCAGTTCCTGCCACCCGCCTAATGGTATTATCGATATGATCGCCAAATTCTCCTTCGCTCTGATAGCAGTTGAACATGGGAGGGTATATTTTATTAGGTAGCCCTGCCGCTAATATGTGCTGCGACTGACCCATTAAGCTCAAAATGAAATCCCCTAGCTGGCGTGCCGTGGGAGAATCTTCAGGCAACTGCAGGTTTTTCTTGGCATGTAACGCTAAATGCCCCGCTGTTACAGCGCCATCAACCCAATCGGCTTTCTCAAGAAGCGACACCGCATCGGTGACTTCTTGTTTGGTAAGGAAGTTCTCAATTCTAACCAGCATGATGTTCCCATTGTGGCAAAGCGAGTAAAATATAAAAAACCAGCCAGAGGTCTTTTTACCTAAGGCTGGTTTTATAATAACGAATACTCAATTAGAAAGTATAGTTAGCAAAGACAGCTACACTTCGAGGGTTCCCTGGACGGAAGTGCCCTTTAGCGCTGTAATCTACCACGTACTCTTCATCTGTTAAGTTATCAACGTTTAACTGAAGCTTTAGATCCTCTGTCACTTGATAAGATGCCATTAGGAAAAGCGTAGTGTAAGAATCGACCGTGAAATAAGCCGTATTTCTGCGCCAGTAGGTTTCACCAGAGTTGTAATAGATACCACCGCCCACATTTAGTTTGTTATCCATTGAAGCATAGTTAACCCAAATGTTAGCCGTATCATCTGGCGACGCTTGTAGACCGTTACCGATAGAATCCGCTGTCGTGTCCTGGGTAACTTCAGTATCTAAACTCGCATAGTTTGCAGAGATTGATAGTGAGTCCGTTAGCATACCTGTAACGCTGACTTCATAGCCTTTAGACTCTTGCTCACCCGCTAGCGAATACACTGTGACACCGTCTTCAATATTTTGTGAATCGACCACGTCTTTCGTAGTTTCAAACACAGCACCGCTAACAAGTAGCTGGTCGTTAAAGAACTGCCATTTCACACCAAGTTCAGTGGTTACTGCATTTTCAGGCCTTACCGCATTTTGCGCGGCGTTGGTTGATAGCGCTAACGCTACGCCGGGCGGCTGCTTAGAATTACTGTGACTTAGGTAAATATTACCGTTCTCTGTAGGCATATAGCTCACCGCTGCACCGTAGCTAAAGTAGCTGTCTTGAGCGTCGAGCCCATCGAAACAACCGCTACGTCGACCACACGCAGAACCGGAGATATCAAAATCGTCATAACGCGCGTTTATGTCTACTTGAAGGTGCTCACCGACTTTGATGGTATCTAGAAGATATAAGGCTACCGTGCTCGCATCACCCGAAGTGTCATTGCCGCTATGCGTTGTACCACCTGTTACAAACACGTTGTTTTGCAAGTCGAAAGGGTTAATGGTGGGAGCTTCCAACACATTGCCTTGCCCATCGACATAGGTGTAATTTGCTGTCACACCAAAACTGGTACGCTCTTCTTCTGCTACTTCTGCACCCAGCACAACTCGATGCTTCAAAGCCCCAGATTCAAGCGAAAGAATTGCGTCTAGTTGTGATACAAATAAATCAGTCTCTTCGTCCAATGCTTGCAAGCGCTCAGCATTCAATAGGTTAGCTTCTTCACCTGAATTCCACCACGGACGACCAATTACTGACTCTTTTTCGTTGCTACCAAAACGGGTTTGGCTACGAAGCGTTACCACGTCGTTTACTTTGTGATTGATAACTAAGGTGTACATTTGTGTGGACACTTCTTCGAAGTCGCGGCCCGGCACACTGTAATATTCGTCCCATAAACCCGAATCTATCGGTCCTTCGGGCTGACCTGTAGCTTCTGCAGCCGCTGAAGTTAGGAAGGGAAGACCAAGCACCGGAACGTTATCCTGCTCCATCACAAATACATCAAGGTTTATGTCTGTTGCTTCATTCACTTTATAAAGTAATGAGCCCGCCACACCAGTGGTTTGGTATTCCTCAACGCCATTGTCAAAGAAGTCACCGCCATCGCTGTATAACAGGTTTAAACGGCCCGCAACATTCTCAGAAAGCTTCTTATTGTAATCCAGTGTTACACGTGCGTTTTCGAAAGAGTCATAGCGACCTGACACTGCACCAAAATCTTCAAGTCGCGCACGTTTAGTTGCCAGGTTAACGCTACCACCACCGGTAGAGCGACCGTCTAACGAGCCGCTTCCGCCCTTGATAACTTCTACAGCTTCGTAGTTGAAGGTATCGCGGCTGTAACCAGCTATATCGCGAATACCGTCTACATAGATATTTGAGCGTGCATCAAAACCACGAATGGTGACCTTGTCGCTGGCAGACACGACACCGCCACCACCTTCACCACCACCAAACGTTGATACGCCTGCAACGTTTCGAAGCGCATCGTTTAAGTTGGTAATCCCCTGATCTTCAAGAAGGCGTTCTGAAATCACGTTGATCGAACGAGGGGTATTCGCGATGGGTTGCGTTAGCTTTACTGAAGAGGTTTCGTCAACTTTATAACCCGCTTCTTCGGTAGCTTGAACCTTAGTGGTTTCTAACTCTTGAACTGCGGTATTCTCTTGTTGAGCGAGTGCGGTTCCAAATGGTATTGCTGCGGTGACTGTCAGCGCTAGTGCGCTTTTTTTTGTATTCATTTTCTTCATGAAAAAGAAGTCCCTTTAGTGCTTTTAAGTGTGTGATTAAATGCCTAAATGTACCGAGTTGAATTTTGGCACCGAGTAAAATACAGAGAGATTAAACTAAATGCAAATTATTATTATTTGCATATGCTTTTACAAATTTACACTAAACTGACAGTCAGAACTGATAAAACGCGGGTTGCTTAAGAATAAGCACAAGCTTATATGGCTTTCTTTTTCATTGGCTAAAGGTGTTTTGTAACAGTATGGTTTTGTAGAATTGAGCTAGAGATTCTGTAAGAAAAATGCCCTTAGTTCATCATAAGTCATATAAGATTCTGGAGTTTCATGGGCAATGAGGTATTCCGCATGAGACAGCCCTTCCACAATCTCAAGTTGACTCGTACCGTTGAAATCGCGAATTTTTCTATGCAGACGGACTGCATCGCTTAAAAATAGATCGCGTGTTCCTGCCACGATGAAAACAGGCGGAAACGAAGTAAAGTCACCATAAATAGGCGAAACACTAGGGTGTGATAAGTCGATAGTTCCAGCGTAAAGCGCTGCCGCAGATTGTAGTAGCCCTTCGTAGGTAACCAGCACACGATCAGCACCTTCATTAACTTGTCGACTATCCCCTGCCTGCGTTAAGTCTACCCATGGTGTGCCAGTATAGATAGCGCAAGGAAGGCTTATACTCTCGGCGGCCAGTGACTGTACAAGTGCAAGAACCAGCCCGGCGCCTGCGGATGTCCCTCCAACGAGTATGCGACGACTGTCAACGCTATCTAAAAGCGCTAGGTATACAGCTTTTAAATCACAAAGCGCGGCAGGTGCTGGGGCATGTGGCGGCATAGCGTAATCTACACTCAATACGGTTATTCCTAACCGTGATGCAATCAATAACCCTTCTTCAATACTCGGTAAGCCACCAAAAAATACATAGGCGCCCCCATGCACGTCTATATAAACATGGTTTTCAAAATGCGGTGACACCTCTTTCGGTGTGAGCTTACGAACTGTTACGCCGGCTATTTCCAGTAATTCCACACTGACATCTAATTGTTTACGCATGTTCTTTATTTTTTTCTTTTGCTGCGCATTTCGTTGCTGCACGAGCTCCCGCCAACTAGCAGCATCTTGAGGTACCGTTGCCTTAACCTCTGCGATAGGTGTCGTCGGAAATTTTTCGATAGCATGCTTAAGAGCATCACTAACGGTCTGTGTTTTTGGTTCGTTAGGTTTTGACATTATTTGCAGTGTTAAAGTTAATAAGCAGCGAGTTGGTGCCAAGAATGTATGAATCCTACCAGCCTACACCGAATATGGAGTGCATAGCGTAACGTATTAACTCGCCCGAAGCTTTAACATATAGTTTATACCAGTCCGCAGAGATAATTACTCACTCAGCGAGAGTTGAAATGTTCGCGACCGCGGCGTGTTACCGCAGGTATAGTGGTTCTACATCAAAGTGACACAACAAAGAGTAATAAAATCTGTATTGAAGATCAGTCCTTACTTGGTTGAGCATCTGATATGATTGGAAATACTAGTCGAGCGCAGTGTGTTTTGGGGGCAGACAGGAAGAATTAAGCTGCATGTAGCCAATACACTCTAAGACATCTTGGTAGAATAGTTAATAAGGATATATACAATGAAAAGAATACCCCTTCGTAAATGGGCAATGGCGGCAAGTTTCGCTATTTCGGCAACAGCCTTTGCAGGAAATGTAGAGCACGACCAGACCTCGGTTTGGAAAGTGTCGAAAGGCGATGATGCAGTTTATGTAGGTGGTACAATACATATTCTGCCAATCTCTGAATTTCCATTGCCCGCTACGTTCACTGAAACCTATGAAAAAAGTGACACATTAGTTTTTGAAGTAAAAATGCCTGCCCCAACGGATATTGAAGGTCAGCAAAAAATGATGGCTGGGCTAGCTTACAAAGACGGTAAGTCGCTTAAAGATGATGTATCAGAAGAGACCTATCAGGCTCTCAATGTTTATTTAGCCAACTTTGGCGCATCAGCCGATCAGTTAGCGCAGTTTAAGCCAGGCATGGTTGCATCAATGCTGGTAGCTATGGAAGCACAACGCTCTCAGTTAGCTGGACAAGGTGTAGATGCCTACTTCATGCAGTTAGCTGCTCGCGACGGAAAAGCCAGTGAATATCTGGAATCGTTAGATTTTCAAATCAGTATGCTTGCCAATATGGGAGCCGGTGAAGAAGACCGCCTCATTTCTGAAACTTTGGAAACACTACCAGAGCTAAAAGACATGCTTAAAAGCACCATAAAAGCATGGAGAGAAGGGAATACTCAGAAAATCGATGAACTGGTGGTAGACACATTCAAACGTGAATCTCCCGCTTCGTACGACGATGTTTTTACTAAGCGCAACCAAAACTGGCTACCTCAAATCGAAGCCATGTTTGGCGACGATGACCAAGAATTTGTCTTAGTCGGTGCTGGCCACCTAGTTGGCGATGACAGTGTTATCGCCTTATTAAAAGCGAAAGGCTACAAAGTCGAGCAAATGTAACCCCCTTGTTGCTACCGACCTAAATATCAAAGCTAGGCATAGTCCTAGCTTTTTTATGTCTATTACAGAGGGAAATCGCTCTCTAAACCTGACACCGCAGGGATGCGGTATCGGAGCTCTTACATAAAAGCAAGGATGGCTTTACGGCGTGTTTCAGAGGGCACAACAATCACGAACTAAATCGCAGGCATAAAAAAAGCGCACCTAAGTGCGCTTTTTTTGGCTTGTGTTGCTAAGTCTAGATTAGTCTAGGATCTTAGATACAACACCAGCACCTACTGTACGACCACCTTCACGGATTGCGAAACGAAGACCTTCTTCCATCGCGATCGGAGCAATTAGCTCAACTTTGAATTTAAGGTTGTCACCAGGCATTACCATTTCTACGCCTTCTGGAAGCTCTACAGCACCAGTTACGTCAGTTGTACGGAAGTAGAACTGTGGACGGTAGCCTTTGAAGAATGGAGTATGACGGCCACCTTCATCTTTAGATAGTACGTATACTTCTGCTTCGAAGTTAACGTGTGGAGTGATTGAACCAGGCTTAGCTAGTACTTGACCACGCTCAACTTCATCACGCTTAGTACCACGTAGAAGAACACCAACGTTCTCACCTGCACGGCCTTCGTCAAGAAGCTTACGGAACATCTCAACACCAGTACAAGTAGTCTTAGTAGTGTCTTTGATACCTACGATTTCTACTTCTTCACCAACCTTGATGATACCTTGCTCAACACGACCAGTTACAACTGTACCACGGCCTGAGATTGAGAATACGTCTTCGATTGGAAGAATGAACGGCTTGTCGATTGCACGCTCTGGCTCTGGGATGTATGAATCAAGCGCTTCACCAAGCTCGATGATTTTCTTTTCCCACTCTGCGTCGCCTTCAAGCGCTTTAAGAGCTGAACCTTGGATAACTGGTAGGTCATCACCTGGGAATTCGTATTCGTTTAGAAGTTCACGAACTTCCATTTCTACTAGCTCTAGAAGCTCTTCATCGTCAACCATGTCACACTTGTTCATGAATACGATGATGTAAGGAATACCAACCTGACGACCAAGTAGGATGTGCTCACGAGTTTGTGGCATAGGGCCATCAGTCGCAGCAACTACTAGGATACCACCGTCCATCTGAGCAGCACCAGTGATCATGTTTTTAACGTAATCAGCGTGTCCTGGGCAGTCTACGTGTGCGTAGTGACGAGTAGGAGTATCGTATTCTACGTGTGAAGTAGAGATGGTGATACCACGTGCTTTTTCTTCAGGCGCGTTATCGATTTGATCGAAAGCCTGTGCGTTACCACCGTAAGTCTTTGAAAGAACTGTAGTGATTGCTGCAGTTAGCGTAGTTTTACCGTGGTCAACGTGGCCGATTGTACCCACGTTTACGTGGGGTTTCGTACGTTCAAACTTTTCTTTTGCCATTTTTCTCGTTTCCTAAGTTAAAAGTCCGACCCACCAATAGACCGGACCGAACCTTCATTTAGATTAAATTCTAGATTCAATAATAGCCTGCGCCACATTGTTCGGCGCCTCAGAATAATTGAAGAACTCCATTGAGTATGAAGCACGACCTTGTGTTTGTGAACGCAAGTCAGTTGCGTAGCCAAACATTTCTGAAAGCGGCACTTTAGCACGTATTATTTTAACACCTGCGACGCCATCTTCCATACCTTCGATCATGCCGCGGCGACGATTAATGTCACCAACTACATCACCCATCCAGTCTTCTGGAGTAGTCACTTCAACTTTCATTGTGGGTTCAAGTAACACCGGATTTGCTTCTGCGGCGCCTTTTTTGAAACCCATAGAGCCGGCGATCTTAAACGCCATTTCAGAAGAGTCAACATCGTGGTATGAACCGTCAAACAACGTAACCTTTACATCAAGTACTGGATACCCTGCAAGAACACCACTTCGCATCTGCTCCTGAATTCCTTTATCGACCGCTGGAATGAACTCTTTTGGTACCACACCACCGACGATTTCGTTCACAAATTCGTAGCCTGAACCTTCTTCTTGAGGCTCAATGCGCAGCCATACATGACCAAATTGGCCGCGGCCGCCTGACTGACGAACGAACTTCCCTTCAACTTCAACAGATTTACGAAGGGTTTCACGATAAGCAACCTGAGGGTTACCTACGTTACATTCAACTTTAAATTCGCGCTTCATGCGGTCGACAATGATATCAAGGTGAAGTTCACCCATACCTGAGATAATCGTCTGGCCTGTCTCGTCGTCAGTTTTCACTTTGAATGACGGATCTTCAGCTG
The DNA here is from genome assembly GCF_022348355.1 of Alteromonas sp. Cnat2-8. Lineage (NCBI taxonomy): Bacteria > Pseudomonadati > Pseudomonadota > Gammaproteobacteria > Alteromonadales > Alteromonadaceae > Alteromonas > Alteromonas sp. Cnat2-8. The sequence continues at coordinate 500,459 of NZ_JAKREX010000003.1, read as the reverse complement.
CAAGCTTGCTTAGGGCTATGCCCATTTTCTCTTGGTCAGCTTGCGACTTAGGCTCAACCGCAATTGAAATTACCGGCTCTGGGAACTCCATACGCTCTAGCGTAATAACATGGTTAGGGTCACAAAGCGTATCACCGGTTGTTACATCTTTAAGGCCAATGGCCGCAGCGATGTCACCTGCGCGTACTTCTTTAATTTCTTCACGGTCTTTCGCGTGCATTTGCACAATACGACCAAAGCGCTCACGCTTGCCCTTAACAGGGTTGTAAACCGTATCACCCGTGTTTACTACACCAGAGTAACAACGGAAGAAGGTTAGCGTACCCACAAATGGGTCGGTCGCTATTTTAAATGCTAGCGCTGAGAACGGCTCATCGTCGCTTGAATGACGCTCTGCTTCTGTCTCGTCTTTGTCGTCAAGTACACCAGTAATGGCCTTAACTTCTGTTGGAGACGGAAGATAATGAATAACAGAGTCTAGTACTGCCTGAACACCTTTGTTTTTGAAGGCACTGCCACAGGTGGCAAGAACAATTTCGTTGTTCAGCGTACGCTGACGAAGGCCTGAACGAATTTCTTCCTCAGAAAGCTCTTCACCTTCCAAGTATTTATTCATTAGCTCATCAGATGCTTCTGCAGCCGCTTCGATCATTTCGGTACGGTACTGCTCAGCGGTATCTAAATATTCAGCCGGAATGTCTTCATAGGTAAATGTCATACCCATGTCTTCTTCATTCCAGTTGATGGCTTTCATCTTCACAAGGTCGATGACGCCATGGAAATTCTCTTCAGCGCCCATGTTGATTTGAATCGGAACACAGTTTGCGCCTAAACGCTTGCGGATTTGACCCACAACACGTTCAAAATCAGCGCCAGCCCGGTCCATCTTATTAACGAACACAAGGCGTGGCACTTGATATTTGTCAGCCTGTCGCCAGACTGTCTCTGATTGAGGTTCTACCCCAGAAGACCCACAGAAAACAACCACTGCACCGTCTAGTACACGCAATGAACGCTCTACTTCGATAGTAAAGTCAACGTGTCCAGGGGTGTCGATGATGTTGATCCTGTGTTGATCGAACTGTTGCTCCATACCAGACCAGAAACAAGTCGTTGCAGCAGACGTGATAGTAATACCACGCTCCTGCTCTTGCTCCATCCAGTCCATGGTAGCAGCACCATCGTGCACTTCACCGATTTTGTGAGACAGTCCTGTATAAAACAGAACACGCTCTGTGGTCGTGGTTTTACCCGCGTCCACGTGAGCCACAATACCAATATTGCGATAACGCTCAATCGAGGTCTTACGAGGCATAAATCTCTCTCAGTTAAATAACGTTGATTACCAACGGTAGTGAGCAAACGCTTTGTTTGCTTCGGCCATACGGTGAACGTCTTCACGTTTCTTAACCGCTGAACCTTTATTATCTGCTGCGTCTAGCATTTCAGCCGCTAGGCGTTGTGCCATAGACTTTTCGCCACGTTTACGTGCAGCTTCAACCATCCAACGCATACCTAGCGCGTTACGACGAACTGGACGTACTTCAACTGGAACCTGATAAGTTGAACCACCAACACGACGAGACTTAACCTCTACTGTTGGGCGGATGTTATCAAGCGCTTCCTCGAAGATATCTAGGTGTGCTTTGCCGGTTTTTTCAGCAACAATATCAAGCGCACCGTAAACGATTTTTTCAGCGACTGACTTTTTGCCGTCGAGCATTACGACATTCATGAATTTCGCAAGCAGTTGTGAACCAAATTTTGGCTCTGGTAGGATTTTACGTTGACCTACGACTCTTCTTCTTGGCATTTTCTATTCTCCGTATGAATTCAGGGAAAACCCAAAACTCTTAAACTTCAGTTTGGCCTTACTAACGGAGAACCGTTATGACTTAGGCTTCTTCGCGCCGTACTTAGAACGGGCTTGTTTACGATCGTTTACACCTGCGCAGTCAAGAGTACCGCGAACTGTGTGATAACGAACACCTGGTAGATCTTTAACACGACCACCACGGATAAGTACTACACTGTGCTCTTGTAGGTTGTGACCTTCACCACCGATGTATGAAGAAACTTCAAAACCGTTAGTTAGACGTACACGACATACTTTACGTAGTGCAGAGTTTGGTTTCTTAGGCGTAGTAGTATATACACGAGTACATACACCACGTCTTTGTGGACAAGCTTGTAGAGCAGCTACGTTGCTTTTTTCAACGGGCTTTCTACGCGGCTTGCGCACTAACTGGTTAACTGTTGCCATTAACTAGCTCCTGATTAAAAACTACGAAAACCCAATCACTGTGATTGGGTCCATATTAATACGATTAATTGCTTAATCGCTCTTGTTTGTGAACATTGTGCTCGTCAACATTCACTGAGCGCTGATACAAAAAACCGCGACCGTTTATCGAGCCACTTATTGGCTATCCAAAATCGGGTCGCGGAATATTAAAGATCATCGCTCTGACTGTCAAGGTGTACAAAGGTTAAGCAGTTAATTTATCTGCAATCTGTACAACATGACTGCCAAATTGTTAGGAGTACGTTAACGTACTCCTATGATCTTGCCTTATTCGGCAGTATCTTCGTCTGCACCAGCATTAAGCGCTTCGGTTAGTGCCTGTTCTGCTTCAGCAGCAGAAACTGACATTTCTTCGATTTGCTCTTTGCGACGTTGTGCACGGCGTTCGTGGTAAGCGAAACCTGTACCCGCTGGAATTAGTCGACCAACGATTACGTTTTCTTTCAGACCGCGTAGGTCATCTTCTTTACCTTGAACCGCAGCTTCAGTTAGAACACGTGTTGTTTCTTGGAACGATGCCGCTGAGATAAATGACTCAGTAGACAGTGACGCTTTAGTGATACCAAGCAGCTGTGTTTCGTACTGCGCTGGGATCTTGCCGTGTTTTTCAATTTCACGGTTAGCCACTTTGACGTTCGATACTTCAACCTGTTCGCCTTCAAGGAACTGCGTATCGCCTGGATTAGTGATAATGCACTTGCGTAGCATCTGACGGATAACTACTTCAATGTGCTTATCGTTAATCTTAACACCCTGTAGACGGTAAACTTCCTGAACCTCGTTCACGATGTAGTTTGCTACAGCTGAGATACCACGTAGACGTAGGATATCGTGTGGAGACTCTGGACCATCAGCGATAACTTCGCCTTTTTCCACTTTCTCACCTTCGAACACGTTAAGCTGACGCCACTTAGGAATCATCTCTTCGTACGCGTCACCCTCAGCAGGTGTAATTACAAGACGCTTCTTACCTTTGGTCTCTTTACCGAAGCCGATAGTACCTGAGATTTCTGCAAGGATAGCAGGCTCTTTAGGCTTACGTGCTTCAAATAGGTCCGCAACGCGCGGTAGACCACCCGTGATATCACGAGTCTTCGAGCTTTCCTGAGGAATACGTGCTAGCACGTCACCTTCGTTAGCCACTTTGCCTTCTTTCGCTTCGATGGTAGTGAAGCTTGGAAGACGAATTTCTTGAAGACCGAACTCGTCGCTTTCAAGAATTAGCTTAGGCTCTTTAGAGTTTACTTTCGCAAGGTCTTTAACAACGATACGGGTTAGACCAGTAAGCTCGTCTTGCTGCATTTCAGTGTTAGAGTCATCAATGTCTGCGAAGCTGATCTTAGCTGCACGTTCAGTGATGATTGGGTGACTATGCGGATCCCAGTTAGCAACAACGTCGCCAGCTGCAATAGTTGCACCGTCATCCACGCTAAGTACAGCACCGTAAGGTACTTTATAGCGCTCTTTCTCACGGCCTTGCTCGTCGATAACAGTAAGTTCTGTTGAACGAGAAACGATAACCACTTTGCCGTCAGAGTTACGTACGAACTTCGCGTTGTGTAGCTTAAGGCTACCCGCAGTCTTAACTTGTACGCTGTTCTCAGCAGATGCTCTTGATGCCGCACCACCGATGTGGAACGTACGCATGGTAAGCTGTGTACCTGGCTCACCGATTGACTGTGCTGCAATAACACCAACCGATTCACCGCTACCCACCATGTGACCACGTGCAAGGTCACGACCGTAACACTTAGCACAAACACCGAAGTCGTTGTCACAAGTGATTACCGAGCGAACCATGATTTGGTCAACTGAGTTAGCTTCAAGCATGTCTACTAACGCTTCGTCTAGAAGAACGTTACGCTCAACTAGTACTTCATTAGTACCTGGCTTAAGTACATCTTCTGCTACCACACGACCTAGTACACGCTCGCGTAGTGGCTCAACAACGTCACCACCTTCGATTAGTGGTGTCATTTGAACACCCTCGAATGTGCCACAGTCGTCGTTAGTGATTACCAAGTCTTGTGCAACGTCTACTAGACGACGCGTTAGGTAACCCGAGTTCGCTGTCTTAAGTGCGGTATCCGCAAGACCTTTACGAGCACCGTGAGTTGAGATGAAGTACTGTAGTACGTTCAGACCTTCACGGAAGTTCGCCGTAATTGGGGTTTCGATGATTGAGCCATCTGGCTTAGCCATCAGACCACGCATACCAGCTAGCTGACGAATCTGAGCGGCACTACCACGAGCACCCGAGTCGGCCATCATGTAAACAGAGTTAAATGATGATTGCTCTTCTTCTTCGCCATCGCGGTTAATTACGATGTCAGTCTTAAGGTTATCCATCATGGCCTTAGCAACTTTTTCGTTGGCATTTGACCAGATATCGATAACTTTGTTGTAACGCTCACCCGCGGTAACAAGACCGTTTTGGAACTGTTCCTGAATTTCAATAACTTCTGCTTCCGCTGCATCAATGATGTCTTTCTTAGCAGCAGGGATAACCATATCGTCGATACCAACAGACGCACCCGCGATCATCGCGTAGTGGAAACCGGTATACATGATTTGGTCAGCAGCAATTACTGTGTCTTTCAGACCTAGCGTACGGTAACAAGCATTCAATAGTCTTGAAATTTGCTTCTTGCCCATCGCTTGGTTGATGATTTCAAACGGCAGACCCTTTGGAAGGATCAATGAGAAAATCGCACGACCAACAGTCGTGTCAGTTAGCGTTACTTTCTCAGTTTTGTTGCCATCTTCATCGATGTCATATTCAGTAATACGTACTTTAACGCGAGAGTGAAGCTCAGCATTACCTGTACGGTATGCTTTTTCTGCTTCATTCGGGCTCGTGAATACCATGCCTTCGCCTAAGCCGTTTACTTTGTCACGCGTTAGGTAGTAAAGACCCAATACAACGTCCTGTGAAGGTACGATAATTGGCTCACCGTTCGCAGGTGACAGAATGTTGTTCGTTGACATCATAAGTGCACGTGCTTCTAGCTGTGCTTCGATTGTCAACGGAACGTGTACCGCCATTTGGTCACCATCGAAGTCGGCGTTGTACGCCGCACACACTAGCGGGTGAAGCTGAATCGCTTTACCTTCGATTAGTGTTGGTTCGAATGCTTGGATACCCAAACGGTGAAGTGTAGGTGCACGGTTAAGTAGTACCGGGTGTTCGCGGATAACGTCGTCTAGTACGTCCCAAACCTCTGGTGCTTCGCGCTCTACAAGCTTCTTAGCAGCTTTAATTGTAGTCGCAAGACCACGACCTTCAAGCTTACCGTAGATAAACGGCTTAAATAACTCAAGTGCCATCTTCTTAGGAAGACCACACTGGTGAAGGCGTAGCGTAGGACCAACGGTAATTACAGAACGGCCTGAGTAGTCAACACGCTTACCAAGAAGGTTTTGACGGAAACGACCTTGCTTACCTTTGATCATGTCTGCAAGCGACTTAAGTGGACGCTTGTTAGAACCGGTAATCGCACGACCACGACGTCCGTTATCTAGAAGCGCATCAACAGACTCTTGAAGCATACGCTTTTCGTTGCGTACGATGATGTCTGGAGCAGCTAGGTCTAGAAGACGCTTAAGACGGTTGTTACGGTTAATAACACGACGGTATAGGTCGTTAAGGTCAGACGTTGCAAAACGGCCGCCATCTAGTGGTACTAGAGGACGTAAATCTGGTGGAAGTACCGGAAGAACCGTCATGATCATCCACTCTGGCTTATTACCAGACTGTTGGAATGACTCAAGCAACTTAAGACGCTTAGTAATTTTCTTACGCTTAGTTTCAGAGTTGATTGAAGGCAGCTCTTCACGCATAGCCGCAACGTCTGCGTCTACGTCTAGTGCTGTAAGAAGATCGAATACTGCTTCAGCACCCATCTTCGCTTCAAACTCATCACCGTGCTCTTCAAGTGCATCCAAGTATTCTTCTTCGTTAAGAAGTTGGCTGCGCTCAAGCGTAGTCATACCTGGCTCTGTAACCACGTATGATTCAAAGTAAAGTACACGTTCAATATCACGAAGTGTCATATCTAGCATTAGGCCGATACGAGACGGAAGTGATTTCAGGAACCAGATGTGTGCTACCGGGCTAGCTAGCTCGATGTGACCCATACGCTCACGACGTACTTTAGTCAGTGTAACTTCAACGCCACACTTCTCACAGATAACACCACGGTGCTTAAGGCGCTTGTACTTACCGCAAAGACACTCGTAGTCTTTAACCGGACCAAAGATACGCGCACAGAACAGACCGTCACGCTCAGGCTTGAACGTACGGTAGTTAATTGTTTCAGGCTTTTTAACTTCACCGAATGACCATGAACGGATCATGTCAGGTGAAGACAGACCGATTCGAATATTATCGAATTCTTCAGTCTTGTTTTGTTGCTTTAGAAACTTTAATAAGTCTTTCACATTACTCTCCCAGCGGAGTCAGTCTCTAGAGCCCGGCGCAAGCGCCGGGCCATCTCATAACATTACGTGGCTAACGCCGTATTACTTTTCTTCAAGCTCGATGTTGATACCCAACGAGCGAATTTCTTTAAGTAGTACGTTGAATGACTCTGGCATGCCAGGTTCCATTCTGTGGTCGCCATCGACGATGTTCTTGTACATCTTGGTACGGCCGTTAACGTCATCCGACTTAACGGTAAGCATTTCTTGAAGGGTATATGCTGCACCGTATGCTTCAAGTGCCCACACTTCCATCTCACCGAAGCGCTGACCACCGAACTGTGCTTTACCACCAAGAGGCTGCTGTGTAACAAGGCTGTAAGAACCAGTAGAACGCGCGTGCATTTTGTCGTCTACTAAGTGGTTCAGTTTCAGCATGTACATGTAACCAACCGTAACTGGACGCTCAAATTCGCGACCGGTACGACCGTCAAACAAAGCAATCTGACCGCTTTCTGGAATATCAGCAAGCTTCAGCATTTCTTTGATTTCAGATTCACGAGCACCGTCGAATACAGGTGTTGCTACTGGAACACCCTTACGAAGGTTTTCCGCTAGACGACGAACTTCGTGGTCTGTGAAGCTATCGATGTCTACTTCTTGGTGATTCTCACCAAGCTCGTACACCTTCTTCAGGAAGTCACGTAGTTCAGCCAGCTCGCGCTGCTCTTTAATCATGCGATCAATCTTCACACCAAGACCGTGTGCAGCCATACCCAAGTGCGTTTCTAGGATCTGACCGATGTTCATACGAGACGGTACACCTAGTGGGTTAAGAACGATATCTACCGGCGTACCGTTAGCATCGTATGGCATGTCTTCTACAGGCTGGATAGTCGAGATAACACCTTTGTTACCGTGACGACCGGCCATTTTATCACCCGGTTGGATGTGACGCTTAACCGCAAGGTAAACCTTAACGATCTTAAGCACGCCAGGTGCTAGGTCATCGCCTTGAGTAATCTTGCGACGCTTACCTTCAAACTTCTTATCGAAATCAAGTTTGATTTCAGCATGCTGATCAGCGATTTGGTCTAGCTCTAGCTGTGCATCTTCACTGTTAAGTGCGATTTCAAACCACTTTTCACGCGGCAGGCTGTCAAGCTTAGCTTGGTCAACACCAGCACGTAGTAGTGCAGTTTGTGCACGTGCGAAGATACCGTCTGCAAGAATTTCGAACTCGTCAGTAAGGTCTTTCTTAACCTGACGTAACTGCATATCTTCAATTTCTAGCGCACGCTTGTCTTTCTCTACACCGTCACGGGTAAATACTTGAACGTCGATTACCGTACCGTGAACAGAGTTAGGTACACGTAGAGACGTATCTTTAACGTCAGACGCTTTCTCACCGAAGATTGCACGTAGTAGTTTTTCTTCTGGCGTAAGCTGCGTTTCACCTTTAGGCGTTACTTTACCTACAAGGATGTCACCGCCTTTCACTTCCGCACCAATGTAAACAACACCTGATTCATCAAGCTTGCTTAGTGCAGATTCACCCACGTTCGGGATATCAGAAGAAATCTCTTCTGGCCCAAGCTTAGTATCACGAGCGATACAGCTAAGCTCTTGAATGTGGATAGTAGTAAAACGGTCTTCCTGCGCTACACGCTCAGAAATAAGGATTGAATCCTCAAAGTTGTAACCATTCCACGGCATGAACGCGATACGCATGTTCTGACCAAGTGCAAGATCACCTAGGTCTGTTGAAGGACCATCAGCTAGCACGTCGCCTGCAACAATCGGGTCGCCAACACTACAAGTAGGCTTCTGATTGATACACGTGTTTTGGTTAGAACGTGTGTACTTAGTCAGGTTGTAGATATCGATACCCGCTTCACCTGGAAGCATTTCATCTTCGTCTACTTTAATAACGATACGGCTGGCATCTACGTAATCAACCACACCACCGCGCTTAGCAACTACAGTAACACCTGAGTCAACCGCGATAGTTCTTTCCATACCGGTACCAACTAGCGGCTTATCAGCGCGTAGTGTAGGTACTGCCTGACGTTGCATGTTCGCACCCATAAGTGCACGGTTCGCATCATCGTGCTCTAGGAATGGGATAATGCTTGCAGCAATTGAAACGATTTGCTGAGGTGAAACGTCCATGTACTTGATGTCTTCTTTCGGCATCAAGGTAGTTTCACCACGGTGACGACATGGAATTAGGTCGTCAACCAACTCGCCTGCTTCAGTCAACGCGATGTTTGCCTGAGCGATGGCGAATTGACCTTCTTCAATTGCAGATAAGTAATCGATTTCGTCTGTTACCACACCGTCTACAATGCGACGGAACGGCGTTTCTAGGAAACCGAAGTCATTGGTACGCGCGAAGCTTGCCAATGAGTTAATTAGACCGATGTTCGGGCCTTCCGGCGTTTCGATTGGACATAGACGACCGTAGTGAGTCGGGTGTACGTCTCGAACTTCGAAGCCTGCACGTTCACGTGTAAGACCACCCGGGCCTAATGCAGAAATACGACGCTTATGCGTTACTTCTGATAGCGGGTTGTTTTGGTCCATGAACTGAGAAAGCTGAGATGAACCGAAGAACTCTTTAACCGCAGCCGAGATAGGCTTAGCGTTAATAAGATCTTGTGGCATCACGTTGTCTAGGTCGCCTAAGCTTAGACGCTCTTTAACTGCACGCTCAACACGTACAAGACCAACGCGGAATTGGTTTTCTGCCATTTCACCTACAGAACGGATACGACGGTTACCTAGGTGATCGATGTCATCTACTTCGTCTTTACCGTCACGAATCATTATTAGCTGCTTCATTACAGAAATAATGTCTTCTTTATCTAGTGTACCAGCACCAATAAGTTCTTCACGGCCAAGACGGCGGTTGAACTTCATGCGGCCAACAGAAGATAGGTCGTAACGTTCATCAGAGAAGAACAAGTTATCGAACAAGGTTTCAGCTGCATCTTTCGTTGGTGGCTCACCAGGACGCATCATACGGTAAATTTCAACTAGTGCTTCAAGGCGGTTAGTTGAAGAATCGATACGTAGCGTATCTGAAATGTATGAACCGTGATCTAGCTCGTTGATGTAAAGCGTTTCGAACTCTTTGATGCCCGCTTGGCTAAGTGCCGCTAGGTTTTCAAGGGTTAGTTCGTCGTTCGCGCTTACAATCACTTCGCCTGTGTCTTCGTTTACATAAGTAGCTGCGTAAACACGGCCAATTAGGTAATCGGCTGGAACTTCAAGTTCTGTAAGACCGGCTTTTTCTAGTGCACGCGTGTGGCGCGCAGAAATACGACGACCCGTTTCAACAACAACGTTGCCTTCACCGTCAATGATGTCAAAAGCAGCCGTCTCACCACGTAGGCGATCTGGAACCACTTCCATCATTAGTTTGTCTTTGTCGATACGTACGCTTACTTTGTCGAAGAAAGTATCTAGGATTTCTTCAGACGTCATTTCAAGTGCGCGTAAGATAATCGTTGCAGGCAACTTACGACGACGGTCGATACGTACGAATAGGTTATCTTTCGGGTCAAACTCGAAGTCTAACCACGAACCACGGTAAGGAATTACACGTGCGTTATAAAGCACTTTACCTGACGAGTGGGTTTTACCTTTGTCGTGATCAAAGAATACACCAGGTGAACGGTGTAGCTGTGACACGATAACACGCTCTGTACCATTGATAACGAACGTACCGTTCTCAGTCATCAATGGGATCTCGCCCATGTACACTTCTTGTTCTTTAATATCTTTTACGGTACCTGGCGCAGCGTCTTTATCGAACAACACTAACCGTAGTTTTACTCTTAACGGAGCAGAGAAAGTTACGCCGCGAATTTGACATTCTTTAACGTCGAAAACGGGCTCTCCCAGGCGGTAGCTTACATACTGAAGCTCTGAACTACCTGAGTAGCTTTTAATTGGAAAAACGGAACGAAATGCTGCTTCCAAACCGTATTGAGCATCTGCATCGATCTCAATAAACTTTTTGAAAGAATCAAGCTGAATTGAAAGAAGGTATGGAATTTCCAATACCTGTGGGCGTTTGCCAAAATCCTTACGGATACGTTTCTTTTCGCTATAAGAGTAAACCATGGGTTCCTCAGCCTGCTGATTTATGACCCAACCTGCTGCAAAATGCTTTAAAACGCGTGCTATGGGCTAAAAGCTACGTTTCAAATGGCGCACTAAGCAACAAACTTCCACAACCCTTTTTCGGGCAGATACACCAGCATACAACAAAATTTAACCAATTATTAGTTAACTTGTTGGATTTTTATGCTTTTTATGGGTATTTCCGAATGGCGCTTTAAGTAGTGTAACCAAGGGTTAGATTCTACACACTATACAGCGCAAAAAGGCTGGTGGTTTAAAAAACCACCAGCCTTGCCGTCTCAGGCAATAATCTGACTATGTCAGATTACTTGATTTCTACTTCTGCACCAGCTTCTTCAAGCTCTTTCTTAAGTGCTTCAGCTTCATCTTTGCTTACGCCTTCTTTGATAGCTTTAGGAGCAGACTCAACTACTTCTTTAGCTTCTTTAAGACCTAGGCCAGTCGCGCCGCGAACTGCTTTGATAACTGCAACTTTGTTGCCACCGAATGAAGTCATTACAACGTCGAATTCAGTCTTTTCTTCTGCAGCAGCAGCGTCACCGCCAGCAGCTGGACCAGCAACAGCAACAGCAGCTGCAGCAGATACGTTGAATTTTTCTTCAGCCGCTTCGATTAGTTCAACCAGTTCCATTACTGGCATTTCAGCGATTGCGTTTAAGATATCTTCTTTAGTTAGAGCCATGTTCTCTAAACTCCTGGGTATAAAATGTTAAAAAAATCAATATGCCAAAAACGCCAATTACTTGGTGTCTTTGACCGCCGCCAATACGCGCACAAACTTGCCAGGAACTTCGTTGATTGTTTGAACGAATTTCCCAACTGGTGCTTTGAAGGTTGCAAGTAGTTTCGCAAGCGCTTCGTCGCGGGTAGGTAGTGCTGCAACTGCGTCCAATTTCTCTGGACCAAGAAGACCGCTACCAATAGATAGTGCTGTAACTTTTAGCTTATCGTTAGTCTTACCGAAGTCTTTGAAAAGACGTGCCGCACCGCCTGGTGCGTCGATAGAGAAACCATAGATAAGCGGACCAGTTAAGGCGCTGTCTAAGTCTGCAAATTGACTGTCTGCTAGAGCACGCTTTGCAAGAGTGTTACGTACAACCTTTAGGTATACGCCTTGCTCACGAGCTTTAACACGTAGGTCAGTCAGTTCTGCAACTTCCATCCCACGGTATTCAGCAACGGCTACGGATAGAGCGCGAGACGCAACTTCAGAAACTTCTGCTACGATCTCTTTTTTTGCTGCTAAACCTAGTGCCACTGAGTTCACCTCTTTGTATCTGACTTTGTTTGCGGTTACCCGCTTACGCCGTCAGGGTTCACAGATTGATACCAACCCTCATGGTTGATACCGCTCTACGGTGTTTGTTACCCCAGAGAGTCTGAGTCAAACCACCGTCTGCGCAGGTTGTTGTATTAAGCAGTGTGTTGACTGTGAAAGTTCTCTTACCTCTTTCACCACACCGCACCTGCGGTCTAGGACGGGAGCTGCTTATTAGCACTGCTAATTGTCACAGCTCCAACCCATAACCTTTAAGAGATTTCGATAAGCCTAAGCTCAGCGAAATTAAAGACCTACAGAAGCCTTATCAAGAGCAACACCAGCACCCATTGTAGTGCTTAGGCTGATCTTCTTGATGTATGTACCTTTCGCAGAAGAAGGCTTAGCTTTCTTCAGTGCTTCAAGTAGCGCTTCAAGGTTTTCTTGAATTTGGTTCGCTTCGAACGCAATCTTACCAATGCTAGCGTGGATGATACCGTTCTTATCGTTACGGTAGCGTACCTGACCAGCTTTAGCGTTCTTAACTGCCGTTGCAACGTCAGGCGTTACAGTGCCAGTTTTTGGGTTAGGCATAAGGCCGCGTGGACCTAAGATTTGACCTAGTTGACCAACAACACGCATCGCGTCTGGGCTAGCAACTACTACGTCAAAGTTCATTTCGCCTTTCTTAACTTGCTCAGCTAAGTCGTCCATACCAACGATGTCTGCACCAGCTTCTTTAGCCGCTTCAGCATTTGCACCTTGAGTGAATACTGCAACGCGAACGTCTTTACCAGTACCGTTAGGTAGTACAGTTGCACCACGAACGTTTTGGTCAGATTTCTTCGCATCGATACCAAGGTTAACAGATACGTCTACGCTTTCTGCGAACTTAGCTGTTGCTAGTTCTTTAAGAAGCGCTACTGCTTCGTTGATTTCGTACTCTTTAGTAGAGTCAACTTTGTCGCGGATTAGGCGAGCGCGTTTAGTTAATTTAGCCATTCGATTAGTCCTCTACGTTCAAGCCCATTGAGCGAGCAGAACCCGCGATAGTGCGTACCGCTGCATCTAGATCAGCTGCAGTAAGGTCTGGCTCTTTAGTTTTAGCAATCTCTTCCAACTGAGCGCGAGTAACTTTACCCACTTTTTCAGTGTTAGGACGGCCAGAACCACTCTTGATGCCCGCTGCTTTCTTAAGCAGGTAAGACGCAGGAGGAGTCTTAGTTTCGAATGTGAAAGAGCGATCTTCGTATACAGTAATTTCTACTGGTACTGGAGCGCCTTTCTCAAGGCTTTCTGTTTTCGCGTTGAAAGCCTTACAGAATTCCATGATGTTTACACCGTGTTGACCTAGTGCAGGACCAACTGGTGGACTTGGGTTAGCAGCACCTGCTGCAACCTGAAGCTTGATAATACCGCTTACTTTTTTAGCCATTTTACATGCTCTCTTGTTTGGGTCTAACGCCTCGCAAATACAGAGATTATTTGCTCAATCGGCTTCCCGTTTCCGTTTAAAAGGGCGCGCATTATATAAGGTGATTAATTACTATGCAAGGGCTATTTAGAATAAAAAACCATCGAAAGGTCAGTATTTTTCATAGGCAAAGTGAATCAGAGTTATGTTGGCTTTACGCAGACTGTGTGAAGCCCATCATTTATTTTGAAAGGATAATCAAACAATGGAAAAACCTACAGAATTAAACAATCATGAGATCTCAAATGTTTCTGGTGCACTTTGGGCCAATGCTTTAGGCGCAATAGCCGGTGGCATAGGTGGTTTCTACGGGGCAATTATTGGTGGCGGGCGTAACGCATCGTTCAGTACCATCGCTACAGGAACACTTGCCGGAATGGGTGCAGGCGCTTTAAGTCCGGTTAAAGGTTTCAGCTCTCTCGCAACATCCGTAGGTGGTGGGTTAGTTTCGGGCGCTATAGCAAATTTGGCGTCGGATCTAGAGGGTTTAGAAACAACAGATGAGTGAAGGTCAAATTTAAAATGGTAGATATCGGAACGGTGTTCATTTGGGTCATGGTAATTTGTGGAATGAACCTAATCTTAAAACGTGCGCTGGGTGTCAAATTTTGGGACTCTTTTACAAAGAGCGATAAAGTCTCTGAAAAAACCGCAACAATATTGCAGTTTATGTTTATGTTTCTTTCGCTTATTAGCTGTTATTTCTGGCTTATTTAGGTCAAGAGGATGCTACGTTGTAGTAACATGCAAATTTTTATAAATATTCACCGCTCTCCTTTTATCGTTATCTAGATACAAAAAAGCCCCGTCAAACGGGGCTTTTTAAAAATACTATACGGTAGCTTGAGTAGGCTTAGCCTTTTTCTACTTGACCAAATTCTAGGTCTACTGGAGTAGAACGACCGAAGATAAGTACCGATACTTTTACGCGGCTCTTTTCGTAGTCTACTTCTTCTACCACACCGTTGAAGTCTGCAAACGGGCCATCGATCACGCGAATAACTTCGCCTGGCTCGAACAGCGTCTTTGGTCTTGGCTTATCAACGTTTTCTTCAAGACGATTTAAGATAGCGTCAGCTTCTTTCTGCGTGATTGGCATAGGGCGATCAGATGTGCCGCCGATGAAACCAAGTACGCGAGGTACGCTTTTCACTAAGTGCCATGACTCTTCCGTCATCGCCATTTCTACCAATACATAACCTGGGTAGAACTTACGCTCAGACTTACGCTTTTGACCAGCACGCATTTCTACTACTTCTTCTGTTGGTACTAGTACCTGACCAAAGTAGTCTTCCATGTTGTGCATTTTGATGTATTCAAGCAGGGTCTTCTTAACGCGAGACTCATATTGTGAATAGGCTTGAACTACGTACCATCTTTTCTTTACTGCTTCTTCTTCAGACATACGGTTATGCTCCTATTCCTGTAATAAAGCCAACTACACGAACGATGATGCCGTCTAGTCCCCATAAAATTAGTGCCATAATTAACGTCGCTGCAAGCACGATAAGTGTAGTTTGGTTCGCCTCTTGGCGAGTTGGCCACACAACCTTGCGAACTTCTGTGCGAGACTCTTTAGCAAAGCTCAAGAAGGTGCTACCTTTTTCGGTAGTTGCCGCGATGAAACCAGCTATACCAACAACTACAACAATTGCGATGGCACGGTATAGTACCGAGATCTCACCGTACATTGTATTAGCGGTTACTAAACCGGCAAGTAGTGCAAAAACCACTACCCATTTAAACATGTCCAATGCATTGGACTGATTTTCCGTCTTTTCGCTCATGTTACGATCCTAGCACTACAGCGTCGTTGTTTTACGCATCTAAAAAATGCGCAACTTAAAAATTCTTAGTTTAAGTAAATTTGGCAGGGGTGGAGGGACTCGAACCCCCAACCATCGGTTTTGGAGACCGCTGTTCTACCAATTCGAACTACACCCCTGTGGTGTCGATAAGACAAAATTTACTTACACTGCCCTTGTGAGTTGTGCGTCTTTTCTAAGGAAAGTGCGGTATCGCAAGGGAGGGACGCGTATTATACTTAACCACTTTCAAGATACAAGCGGTTTATCCATCCCATCTGCGATTGAACGCTAATTCGCACTTTGTCTATTCAACGCCTATAAATCCGCCCGTTTGGTGCGCCCAAAGCTTTGCATATATGCCATTGTGCGCAATAAGCTCGGCATGGGTTCCCTGCTCTATAATGTTGCCCTTATCCAGAACAAGTAACCTGTCCATTTGCGCAATGGTCGACAGTCGATGCGCAATAGCCAGCACGGTTTTGCCTTCCATCACTTTATCCAGACAGGCTTGAATTGCCGCTTCAACTTCTGAATCTAGCGCTGATGTGGCTTCGTCCAGCACTAGTACAGGCGCGTCTTTTAGCAATACGCGAGCTATGGCAATGCGCTGGCGCTGACCGCCTGAAAGCTTAACGCCTCGCTCACCTACATGCGCGTCGTACCCTGTTCTACCGTGACTATCGGTAAGCGTAAGAATAAAGTCGTGCGCTTCGGCCTGTTTGGCCGCACGTATCATATCTTCTTCTGTCGCATCCGTTCGACCGTAAAGGATATTGTCGCGTACCGAGCGGTGCATCAGTGAAGTATCTTGTGTCACCATGCTGATTTTGGCGCGAAGGGTTTCTTGGCCTACTTCAGTGATATCTTGACCATCAATGACAATGCGACCACTCTGGGTGTCGTAAAAACGCATGAGCAAATTAACCAGCGTCGATTTACCCGCCCCAGAACGCCCCACTAAGCCCACTTTTTCTCCGGGCTTAATGGCTAAATCCAAGTTAGTGAACACATCAATAGGTTTGTTGTCTGCACCTGAATAAGAAAAATGCACATTATCGAAATTAATCCCGCCGCCATTTACCTTTAGCGCGTCGGCTTTTGGCTTGTCTTTTACTGCAATAGGCTGCGCTAGTGTATTCATGCCGTCCTGCACCGTGCCTAAGTTTTCGAACAAACCTGATACTTCCCACATAACCCAGTGCGACATACCGTTTAGTCGCAAACACAGACTAATAGCGATGGCGATATCGCCCGGGCTCGCAATGTTCTCCATCCACAAATACACAGATAACGCACCAACGGTGAAAATAAGAATGGCGTTAGCCATTTCCACGCAGAATTCCAACACGGTGACCAAACGCATTTGCGGATAAACCGTTTTAAGAAAACCATCCATGCTTTCTTTAGCGTAATCCGCTTCGCGGCGACTGTGTGAAAACAGCTTCACCGTTGTAATATTGGTATAGCTATCAACAATACGTCCGGTCATTAATGAGCGCGCGTCGGCTTGCTTTTGCGAGACTTCTTTTAGTTTAGGCACCAGCACTTTTAAAATGCCGATGTACACAAAGAACCACACGATAAGCGGCATGGCTAAGCGCCAGTCAGTGCTGAAAATAAGCACTACCATAGAGATAAAATAAACGCTGATGTACACCAGCAAATCGAGAACCTTGGTTACTGTCTCTCTTACCGATAGTGCAGTCTGCATCACCTTGGTGGCCACACGGCCGGCAAACTCATCGTGAAAGAAGGTTAAACTTTGTCCAAGCAAATAGCGGTGCGCTTGCCATCTAATGCGCATGGGGTAGTTCCCCATCAAGGACTGACGAGAAAACAACGAGCGCAACAAAATAAACAACGGAATAAAAACGAGCACGGTTAAACCCATGCCAATGAGGGTAAATTTTTGGTCGGCTAAAAATGTGTCTCGATTTTGATCAGAGAACCAGTCAACTAACTGCCCTAAAAAGCCAAACAGCGCCACTTCTAACATGGCAACAATGGCACTTAGCACGGAAACAGTAAGGATTACGCCCCACATGCCTTTTGTGTAGTATTTACAAAATGCAACGATACCTGTTGGCGGTTGGGTAGGCGGCGTGTCAGGGAAAGGCTGGGTCAGCTTTTCAAAAAATGAAAACATGTAGAACTCGTTAGTTATTCAGTGACAGAGCACGTTTACGTATGCCCCAAAATGCTGGGTCACAATTCTACACGATAACTGAAAGTGTGTTGAACTTTGCGGTGCTTTTTTACCGCAAAGCTCGTTTAACATTAATTAATATTTGGCACAGGCTGATACTTGGCGAAAATTATTATTTGGAGAAGCGCTTACATAAGACAACTCAACACTAAGCTAATTTCCTGTCAGCCTTCACTCTGCAAAGCCCAATTTAGCGAGTATGCTTTCCACTTTTTCAGCGTGCTCAGCCTGCCACTGTTCAAGTGACATGGAGCCATCTTTCTGGGCTCGCTTTTGGGCAATGTCATAGGCTGCTAGCGCCTCATCTTTTGGGATTACTGCAATACCCTCTTCGTCTGCAACAATGATATCTCCGGCGTGAACAGTTACACCTGCACAGGAAATCGGCTCATTTAACGGTGATATGCACTTTTTGGCTCCTGGCTTGGGTATAACGCCCCTGGCAAATACTGGGAATTTGTTGTCACGGGTTTCTGCAAGGTCTCGTATAACACCATCAATCACGAAACCTTTTATGCCGCGAGACTGGGCTATCGCGCAGACGTTACCGCCCGCAACAGCGAATTTATCATCGGCTTCCACAACAATAATATCACCGGGGCTTGCGCGATATATCGCCGCATGCAGCATAAGATGGTCTCCCGGCTCACACTTAACGGTAAATGCTGGACCCGCAATGCGTGGCATGCCTTCCCACAACGGTTTTATCGCATAGTGCATGAACTGCTCTCTTGGCAGCGCATCGGCGTACTCACAGGGTGATACGCTACCGAAAGGGGTATTATGTAAGTCCATCGCCGTTCCTTGAATGTTTTAGTGTGTGAGAAAAAACACTATAGCGAAATTAGCCCTACAAGTTGTTACAAGCTGTGTATTTTCACTATAAACACTTTTTCTATCCCCCCCGCCATGCTAAAAATTAGTAAAAAGCGTGCACGCAATACGCCACACCATTCTTTCGAAGGGATGCACAGGTTTCGCAACGCACTAAAAACAATAAGCGGCAAGCCCAAATGTCGCCCAATAAAATGAAAAGGAAAACTCGACATGTTACGTAGCGTTTTAAGCTTAAGCGTGGCACTGGCCCTCACGGCTTGTAGCCCACAAAATTCATCCACAGAACAACAGACACAGAGCGCGGCTACCGAAGAAGCTCAACAACAGCTTTCTTCAGGTGTCATTAAAGAAAATATGGATCTGTCTGTTGACCCGGGTGATGACTTTTTCCGCTACGTAAATGGCAAGTGGTTTGATAATTTTGAAATACCGGCAGATAAATCGAGCTACGGTTCTTTCGTGATCCTTCGCGATGAAGCACAAGATCACGTTATGGATATTATAAAATCGTCTGCCGAAGGCGACTTTAAAGCGGGCAGCGACGAGCAAAAAGTCGGTGATTTTTACCGTGCCTATATGGACATGGAAACCCGCAACGAACTTGGTATGACACCGCTAAAGCCTGAGTTAACTAAGATTGATGCCATTGAAGACTACACCGACCTTGCTGAATATTTTGCTTATGCTGCTCGCTATGGCTACGGTACGCCGTTCAGCCTAACTCAATACCCTGACCTTAAATCGCCAAAAGAATATTTGATGTACACGTGGCAGTCGGGCTTAGGCCTTCCTGAGCGCGAGTACTACTTCAAAGACGACGAAACATCACAAACCATTCGCGATGCCTACGTTAAACATATTCAAACCATGTTTGAGCTGGCGGGTTTCGACGCGCCTAAAGAAAGTGCGGATATGCTGTTCGCACTTGAGACTAAAATTGCTCAGCTACATATGAAAAAAGAGCAGGCCCGTAACTTTGCTGCCAACTATAACAAACTGACAATTGAAGAACTTAAAGCGTTAATGCCTAAGTTCGACTGGGACGCTTATCTTACTGAAGCAGACATTAGCGACATTCCTTCACTAGGCATCCTGCAAAAAGACTACATGCAAAACATTGATGGCGTTATTGCAGATACCTCACTGGAAGATTGGAAAACGTTCCTTAAGTGGGGCTTGTTAAATGCTTCAGCCAGTCGCTTAAATGCCGAGCTTGATGAAGCAAACTTCAAATTCTACAGCAAAGTGCTTCGCGGTGTTGAAGAGCAACAGCCACAATGGCGTCGTGCAGTAAGCCTTTCAAATGCCCATGTAGGCGAGCTAATCGGTAAGGTTTATGTAAAACAGCACTTCCCGCCTGAAGCGAAAGATCGCATGATGGAAATGGTTAATAACCTGTTGTTAGCTTACAAAGAAAGTATCGAAAATCTTGATTGGATGACAGATGAAACCCGCGCACAAGCACTAGACAAGCTATCTAAGTTTACCGTGAAAATTGGTTACCCGGACCAGTGGAGAGACTATTCAGCGCTGACAGTTAATGCCAGTGACCTGTTTGGAAACCTAAAGCGTTCTTCGGACGTCCTGTACGAAGAAATGCTTAAGAAACAAGGCGGCCCAGTGTGGACCCATGAATGGGGCATGACACCACAAACTGTTAATGCTTACTACAACCCTCCGCTAAACGAAATTGTATTCCCTGCGGCTATCCTTCAGCCTCCGTTCTTTGACATGAACGCCGAAGATGCGGTTAACTACGGTGGTATTGGTGCGGTAATTGGTCACGAAATTGGCCATGGCTTTGATGATTCAGGATCTACCTTCGACGGGGATGGCGTTCTGCGAAACTGGTGGACTGACGAAGATCGCGGCGAGTTTGAAGCACGCACTGCAAACTTGATTGAACAGTATAACCAGTTTGAGGTTCTGCCTGACTTGCACGTGAACGGTGAATATACCCTAGGTGAAAACATCGGCGACCTTGGCGGCATCAGCATCGCACTTAAAGCTTACCATCTGTCTCTTGATGGTGAAAAAGCACCTGAACTAGATGGTTTCACTGGCGATCAGCGTGTATTCATTGGTTACGGTCAGGTTTGGGCAAGCAAATATCGCGAAGAAGCGTTGCGCAGCCAAGTACAAACCGATACCCATTCACCTACGAAGTTCCGCACTAATGGTGCTGTTCGCAACGTACCTGAATTCTACGAAGCGTTTAACGTGACCGAAGAAGATGCGTTGTATTTACCACCAGAAGAACGCGTGAAAATTTGGTAATTCGCGTACTCTAAACACAGTACATAGAAAGTAGCGTACATAAAATACAATAGCTAAAGCCCCATGTTTGCTTCACCAAACTGGGGCTTTTTTTGTCGTGTTGAAGTGTATGACTGAGCAGTTTCAAAAAGGCTAAATATGAATGTAAGAACAACTATTGTCTTTAGCAGCTTAGCGTTGATTTACCTGGCGACGCTGCCGCTTACCCCCTACGTGGCGCAATTCTTACCCAAAGCCCTGCCTATTGTGGTACTGGCAGTTTTCGCCTATACAAAACTTAGCGCCATGCCGCGATACATGGTGTTGGCGGCGTTACTTTTTAGTCTTGCCGGAGATGTTAGTCTGGCCTTGCCCTTTGCTGATAGTTTTATTACCGGCTTGGCGTGCTTTTTTGTTGCCCATTTAACGTATGCTATGTGTTTTGCGTTGCTGCATCGCCGCCTACAAGAAACGCCCGGCGACCATATCATTTCACGCAAACCAAAGTGGTTCATTAGTATTATTATGGTTAGCTTTGCCGTAATGATGGCAGTGCACATTCTGCCAGCGTCGAAAGCCTTATTTTACCCTGTAGTCGCCTATATTAGCGTAATCACACTGATGGGTTTAACCGCAGTGTGGTTGGCTCAAACTAAGCTGATCGTAACCGGTGCGTTATTTTTTGTGATATCAGATGCCATTCTCGCACAGTCGGTTTTCAAAACCCCGCTTCCACTGTCTACCATTTGGGTAATGACAACTTACTATGGTGCCCAATATTGCTTAACCATGGGGCTGGTTGATGGTTTTTTGAGAAAAGAGAATAGGCAGGAAGAGATTGGTCAGACCTAGTTAGACAACGACGTTAAAACGTCTATCGCCAAGTCGGCTTTTTCAGCTGGCACGAAAATATGGTCGTGATAATAAGCGGCCACCACGTTGGCGCTAACTCCTGCCTTACCCAGCGCAGTGGACATAGCTGCAGTCATGCCTACCGCTTCCAAACTAGAATGCACTTCACAGGTTATACAGCGGTAATAACCTTCAAATTGCAAGTTAGCTTTCTCGGCTGCGGCAACCGGAAGAATAAGCGTGGTGCCCTCGCGTTCCTGAAACATACCCTTAGCTACTGAAATTAACGCACTGGTTAAGCTATCAGCAGGCAAGGTAGTGAAAACGTAAACTTCACTACTCGCCACAGGATTCAGATTTTTCAGTAACACGCTCAAGTCAGTTTCAGCGACCACACTCACCTTCCATTGAATAACGTCAGTACTTAGATCTAAGAGCGCATATTAAAGCTTTCGGGCTCTAATACGTTTTCCTTTGATCTTTCCTTCTCTAAAGTGCGCCATGGCTTTTTTCACGCTTCGCGTTTTCACTGCGACAAAACTCATGCTGTTTTGCACTTTAATTTTGCCCAAGTCGTCGCCAGGAATGCCCGCATCTTTGGTAAGTGCACCCACCAGATCGCCTGGGCGAAGCTTTTCTTTTTTACCCGCGCTTAGTGAAATACAGGTAAATTCAGGCTGAGTAATTTTGTTTTTATGAAAACGCAGGCTTTGTGCGCCTTTAAGTGGAATATCGCTTTCTTGCAATACTTCTATTTTTCGCAAGAAGTGCTCTTCGTCATCGCTGACTAGCGTTACCGCCATGCCCTGTGCGCCTGCTCGCGCCGTGCGACCAATGCGGTGAATATGGGTTTCCGGCTCTTCACTTACCGTATAATTAATTACGCAGGCAACATCATCAATATCCAGCCCTCGCGCAGCTACATCGGTGGCAACAAGTACTTGTAGCGCATCGCTGGCGAACTGCATTAGCACCGATGTGCGTTGATGCTGTTCCAAGTCCCCCTGAAGTCCAGCTGCGCTAAAGCCATCTTCGATAAGCTCCTCAACCACTTCATTTACCTGAACCTTGCGGTTACAAAATACAATGGCATTTTTAGGTTGGTAGTGGGTAAGTACCGCTTTAAGCGCCTGAGTGCGTGTGTGCGGGAGCACGTTGTAGCCCAATTGGGTGATAGCGGGTTTACTGTCTTGAGACTCAACTTTACAGGTTACCGGGTTGTGCAAGTACTGCTTGGCTACACGCTCAATTTGTTCCGTAAAGGTTGCAGAAAACAATAGGGTTTGCACTTGTTTTGGCGTTTGACCGAAAATAATGCGTAAATCGTCTTCAAAGCCCATATCTAACATGCGATCGGCTTCATCGAGGACACGCAACTTTACGTTACTTAGGTCAATTCGACGCTTTTCCACATGGTCCATTACGCGACCCGGCGTGCCCACAATGATGTGCGGGCTATGTTTCAGTGACTGAATCTGCGGCCCCATAGGCTGGCCACCACATAACGTGGTCACTTTAATATTACCGATGTTCTTAGCCGCCGAACGGCACTGCTGAGCCACTTGATCAGCAAGCTCTCGGGTAGGACAAAGTATGATGGCCTGCGTGGTAAAATCATTCACTTCTACGTGCTGCAAGGCAGGAATTACAAAGCACAGAGTCTTGCCGCTGCCCGTCTGCGCTTGGCCTATCACATCTTTCCCCTGCAACGCCTCAGGGAGCGATTGTGCCTGTATAGGGGAAAGTTGGTAAATGCCTTGTGAGTCTAGCGCCTTGGTGATGGCAGGGTTTATATCTAAATGCTTAACTGTTTCAACTGTCATTAATTTGGGTTCCAAAGGTGCACTACACCATGTTCGGTATGATGAGCTATGCCGTATTCTTGGGACACCATGTCACTCCAGGAAGAAAGCTGCTCATTAAACTTGTCACTCATTTTCACACCGGCCGCCGCTAACTTGAGCTTCTCTAAAACCAAAACACAGGTGTCTTTCTTTGACAGTGCTAGGTAGGCCGTTGAAATGTCGTACTTACTCGATAGGGTTATTGTCTCACATTTAAATTGTTTTGGGTTACATCCAAAGTCAATTGCCCCCTGAGAACCGAAAATAGTATCAATTTCGTTGTTGATCAGTGCATCCACTAATGCCTGCCACGAATCATAGGCTTTTACTTTGAAGCCATGCTCTATTGCAACGTTATAGCGATAGTCTTCCAATAAGGTACCAACCCTAAAGTTCTTTGGTACGTTGGCAAAGGATTCAAAATAGGGCTTATCGATGCCGTACAGTCCATGAAGGTTTCTTGATACCGGCGTTACCCAGTGAAACACGCTTTCTCTTTCACTCGTGCGAATTACTGAGAATACCAATACGTTAGACTTGGTCATTGCTTCCTTTGCAATACGTTCCCATGGCGCGGAAAGGATATTCTGCTTTAGCGTCATCTCATCTAATATGTCTCTGACCAAGTCTGCAGCAATACCTTTAAGCTTTCCTCGCTCTCCCACCTCTGAAAAAAGTGGCACAATGTCGGCGATGACCCAAAGATTGTCGGTATTAGCATGCAGCTCACCTGCTAAGCTTAGTGTTCCAAAAGTAAGTATTGTGGCCGGGAAAGATGCTTTCAGTTCATCCCGCATTGCGCTAGCAAGCAATGTGAAGTCGTCTAAACCTTTGTATTGAGCAATCAGCTCGCTCATCCGCTCTGCAATATCGGCAGAACCTTCACTTTTGCTCAGTGCGATATAGCTCACTGCTATTGTCGTTGCCTGGCTGCCCGCATTCGGCGTACATCGAACATTATTTCCACATTCAAAGGCAAATAGCGGCGTGATCCAAAAATAACTATCTTCGTTATTTTCATCTCTGATCAAATTGATAAGGACGTCGGCACTATTCGATAAAGTGTTAGTAGCAGGCGTTAAATCAATGCCATTTTTTGATAAGGCATTTTTAAACACTGTGAGTGAGTAAGATTGAATACTCTGCTTCTCAGAGGGAGAAAGGGTACTTGGTAAATCGGGGGCGTGAGAGTAAGAGAATGCTTGTGCCCAAGTGGATGAACTCCACAGGGCACATAAACAGACAATGACAACAAAAACTACGCTTGAAATGCCTTTTCTAATTTCCACTGCAACATTTGCCCCGCATAAAATGGAACCATATCGGTGCCATCAGCTAGGGTTACTTGTTCTGGCACCGTCCACGACTCTTTCACTAATGTCATTGTAGTCGTATTTCGTGGTAAACCATAAAAATCTGCACCGTAATGGCTAGCAAATCCTTCGAGCTTATCTATTGCGCCTAGCTGCTCGAACACTTCGGCATAAAGCTCAATTGCAGACCATGCGCTATAACAACCCGCGCAGCCGCAAGCATTTTCTTTTTTATGTTTTGCATGAGGTGCCGAGTCGGTACCTAGGAAGAATTTTTTGTTGCCGCTTGCCACCATATCGCGCAACGCTTTTTGATGCGTGTTACGTTTTAGTACTGGCAAGCAATAGTTATGAGGGCGTACGCCGCCAACCAGTAAATCGTTGCGGTTTAACAATAAGTGCTGAGGGGTAATGGTGGCTCCAACAAATTCGCTGGCGCCCGCTACGAAGCTTGCGGCATCTGCTGTTGTAATATGCTCAAACACCACTTTCAGCTTAGGGAATGCGTCAACGATAGGCCCTAAATGGGTATCAATGAACACTTTTTCACGGTCAAAAATATCAATGTGATGTTCGGTCACTTCACCATGAATTAGCAACAATAAGCCTTGCTCTTGCATGGCTTGGAATACGGGGTATAAAGCCTGAATGCCTTTTACTGCGGCGTCTGAATTAGTAGTGGCCCCTGCAGGATATAGCTTACACGCAGTTACGCCCGCTTGTTTTGCATCGATAATGTCTTGAGGTGTAGTTTGATTAGTAAGGAATAAGGTCATTAATGGCTCAAAGCTACTACCTTTAGGTCGCGCAGCTTCAATTCGCCCTTTGTACGCCATGGCCATTTCAGCATTAACCACCGGTGGTACAAGGTTTGGCATAACAATAGCGCGCTGGAAACAACGTGCGGTTGCAGGCACTGTTTCAGCTAGCATTTCGTTATCGCGAAAGTGAAGGTGCCAATCGTCTGGCGTAGTAATGGTGAGCGTTTGCATGCCTTGTCTCTCTTAGTACTTATTCAAACAGAGGGGAAGATGCGCGCAATAATAGCACAATTCCCATTTTGCGCGCAGAACAACTCGCTCGAAAGTGGCTATGAATTCTCTTCGCCGTGCTCTACCCAAATAAGCTTGCTAACGTCGTACCCAGCCGATGTCGCTTTTTCTAGTAAACGGGTGCGGACTTCATCTGAAATAGAAGGTGTTCGCGCTAAAATCCAAAGGTAGTCTTTATCTGGGCCTGTTATCAAAGCATATTGATAACCTTCTTTATCTAGCTCCATAATTACATAGCTAGCGTAAAATGGGCCAAAGAACGATACTTTCAGATGCCCTGTCGTTTCAGACTCTACAAAATACGCTTTGCCCTCGGCTTCATCCCATGCATTTTCTTCTACTGAAAAACCGCGATTAATTACCTTAACCCCTCCGTCATCGCGCATGCTATAGGTTGCCGTAACTTCGCTTAATCCTTCTTCGAAGCTATGGTCAAAGCGCGCTATTTCATACCACTTCCCTAAATAACGAGGAAGCTCAAAGCCTTCAACCGGCACTACCTTGTCAGGTACGCCAGTACAGCCAGACAAGCCCACACACACCATACCCGCCATAATCATTGAAACTAACTGCTTAAACATATGCCCTCTTTTCCTTGAACTCAGCTTTTAAAAAGCCCACTGATTAATTTAAATACACGCCTACATCGCAAAAATGATCTTTATCGGTGCTGCAACACCATAAACCTTCAAGCTAGGCTAACGGTCGACAGTAAAAATACGCTCGCCTAATCAGACTTTTCTTATCGCTTGGACCATATTACAGTGCTTTTAAAACAAGCCTTGAGCTAATACAGGCC
Organism: Alteromonas sp. Cnat2-8; assembly: GCF_022348355.1. NCBI lineage: Bacteria > Pseudomonadati > Pseudomonadota > Gammaproteobacteria > Alteromonadales > Alteromonadaceae > Alteromonas > Alteromonas sp. Cnat2-8. The sequence goes on along the minus strand of NZ_JAKREX010000003.1, from coordinate 473,884 downwards.
CTGCCCACTAGATATTCTCAAACAGGGAGAAAATGACATGAATGCACACTTTCCACACGCAAGCCGCTTAATATATGGATGCATGGGCTTAGGTGGCGGTTGGAACGACAAACCAGCAACCAAAGCCGATATAAGCCAAGCAAGAAGCATCATCGATACTGTGCTGAGTTTAGATATTAATGTGTTTGATCATGCTGATATTTATACGTTCGGCAAAGCCGAAACGGTTTTTGGTGAAGCGCTCAAGCAAGCACCCGAATTAAAAGACAAAATGATTATCCAATCTAAATGTGCAATACGATTTGAGGATGATTTAGGACCAAAGCGTTACGACTTTTCAGCAAATCACATTCACACGTCGGTTGAAGGCATTCTCTCTAGATTAGGAATAGAACAGCTTGATATACTGCTGCTGCATCGTCCAGATCCACTTATGGAGCTAGACGAAGTCGCCGGTACACTGAAGCTGCTTCAGCAGCAAGGTAAAATAAAGCATGTTGGCGTTTCAAACATGCATGGTCACCAAATTAATTACCTGCAGTCTGCACTTTCCACACCTATTGTTGCCAACCAACTTGAAATGAGCCTTGGCTTTAGAGACTGGTTAGAAGACGGTATTACTACCAACAGTGCGGCTAATCGCGATACAGGTTATGCGCCCGGCACACTTGAATACTGCATGATGAACAACGTGCAACTTCAGGCATGGGGAAGCTTGGCACAAGGTAGATACACAGGTGCAAAAGTTGAAAATAGTAATGACCGTGCAACAGCAGACATAGTGGCTCAACTTGCAGGTGAATATCAAACTACGCCTGAAGCGATTGTTTTGGGCTGGTTGATGCGACATCCTGCCAACATTGCGCCCGTTTTGGGCAGTACCAACATTGACAGAATTAAAGCAAGCCAAAAGGCTGAAGATGTTCATTTAAGTCGAGAGCACTGGTACAAGTTATTTGAGTCTGCTCGCGGTCAAGAGATGCCGTAAGTATAAATATTAAGGAAATTTAGATGCTGAAAGGCTTTCACCACGTCGCTATCATTTGTAGTGACTACCCTCGCTCAAAGACGTTTTACACGGACGTGTTGGGCTTCTCGATTATTGATGAAAACTACCGTGAAGCCAGAGACTCTTACAAATGTGACCTCGCGTTACCTGATGGCAGTCAGATTGAGCTTTTTTCGTTTCCGGGGGCACCGCAAAGACCGTCGCGCCCTGAAGCGCAAGGACTTAGGCACCTAGCGTTCAAAGTGGACAACCTTGATGAAATGATCAACCACCTAACGAATAAGCGGGTTGAATGCGAGCCAGTGAGAACCGATGAATACACCGGCAAACGCTTTACATTTTTCCAAGATCCTGACGGTTTACCTCTAGAGCTATACGAAATCTAAAAATCGCGTAGCCGTTATAGAAAAATGCCGAATAAGGGGGCTCTTATTCGGCATTTTTATCAATAGCGATACAAACTTTTATTGGTCGAGCATCCTGACTTCCCGCTGCGGGAATGGTATTTCAATATCATGCTGCTGAAGGGCATTAAAAATGGCTTGGTTTAGTGCATAGCGCACTTCGAAATGCCTTACAGCTGGCGCCCAAACCCGAATACCAAAGTTAATACTGCTGTCGCCAAAATTATCTACACCAATGGCGGGTGACTTTTCTTCGCTGACTCCATCTACTGTTTCAACAGCCTTGCGAATCACATCGATTACCTCATCGACCTTACTGGAATAGGCAACGCCAATTTCAAGTTCAATCAACATGTTCTCTGCAGAATTATGCAAGATTTCACCGACTATCAGTTTGTTGGGTATTTGGATGTGAACATTGTCTTCGTCAATAAGAATGGTATAGGGCAACATGACTTGATCGACCACCCCTGCAACACCACGCACGCGGATAGTGTCGCCAACAACGAAAGGACGGGTAATAATTATGGTAAAGCCAGCGGCATAATTGGCCAACATACCTTGAATAGCTAAACCTGCCCCTAAACCTACAGCACCTACGGCGGCTATAAGTGGGGTTACGCTAATGCCCACATTACCTAATGCTATAATTATTACGATACCCAATACCACTAGCTTGCTGGCACCGCCGGTAAAGCGGCTCAGCGTAATATCGATATTTCTGCTGACCATCAGGTTTTCAACCATGTGGCCTATTTTATTGGCCACCCACCAGCCAAGCAGAAAAATAATGATGGCGCCTACAATTTGGAAACTGTAGGTCACTGCAAATTCTACAAGAGTGTCGTAGAGGGCTTGCGCTTGTTTTAACTCATCCATGGAACGTGATTAGACTAGAAACTGATAGGAATAACCGAAGCTTAAACAACAACGTGAGGAAAAACCAGTGCCGAGAGCAAGCCCGGCACGTTACGGTTTTAAGGAATAAAGAGCGAGCATTGCATTTAGTTGGCGTATTCGCTTGCCTCAATTTCCGCTAAACGTTCTTTGGTAGGGTTCTTAATGTAGTTATACACCAAGCCAACAAAGAGCACGGCAGCAAAACCCGTGGCTACCATAAAGCCATACTTGGCGTCGCCACCGTTGGCGTCGCTCACCAGGCCCATGATGAAAGGCCCTGCAGCCGCACCTGCTGCGGTGAAGAACAAGATTACTCCGGCTACGCTTCCGTGTTGATGTTTTGGGAAACAGCTTATGCCTTTTGAGTTAAAGGTAGGATAAATTACTGACATAAAAATGCCCGTTAGCGGGAATAGAAACAACGCAAGCTGTTTTCCGCCCCACAAACCAAGACCGAAACACAGTACAATAGCACCAGTGAACACCATAAGAACCAATGCCCAGTTGAAGTGAGACATCATCCAGATGCCTACGAAACGCCCTGCAGCACGAAGGATAAAGAATGCCGTTACCGAGTATATTGCAAGGGTCTGAGAGAAGCCTTCAGTATAACAATCATAGGTCGCTTTAAGCGTAGTCGCGTCGCACACTAAATAACTCGGCATCCACACATAAATGGCGCTTTCTGCGGCGACATATAAAAACGCGCCTACTGAAAATCCTAAAGCATAGGGGTTTTTCACTAAACTTAAGCTCTGCGCTATCGATACTTTCTTTTCACCTGAGGCTGTATCGCGAGTGTAAGCGGGGTATTTCACCAGCAAAGCTCCGATTATAAGTAGCGTACAAACACCACCGGCGATTACATAAAGCCACTGCCATGCAACGCCTTGATGGATAAGATAAGCGACAATAAGAGGCCCGATAATTGCGCCAACGCCAAAGAAGGCTTCTGCACCATTCATAGTTGCTGTGTGCTGCTTGGTCGATGTTGAAATATCACCGATGAGCGCCAGCGCACCTGTTTTAAAGATGCCCACGGCAACGCCAGATAAGCTCATTAAACTTACAATCAACACAAAGTCGTTAGCAATTAAGAAGCTGTAGCATGCAAGGCCAAACAACGCTAAACCAATGATAATGGTAGGCTTGCGGCCTAACTTATCAGCCAAGAAACCTAGGAATAGACCCGATAAGGCAATACCTAACATGGGGAGTGAATGCATTAAGCTTGCTTGAGCATTGGTGACAGAGAACGCCACTTTCACTTCTTTGATTATCTCGCCTACCGAGTCTGACGTCATCGCAAACATCATAAACATTAGGTAGGTTAGCCATCTGATAATTCTGCTACTAGGATCATGATTGGGCATAGTCTGTCTCACAAGCACGGTATGAAAGGCCTTGTTCAGCCCTTCTAAACTTCACAAAAACACGTTGATCATTGCACGCATTCAGTAGGTCAAAAATAACGATGTAATAAACTTGATAAATGAGCTTAATCGTTTAAGATAAAAGTTAACAGAATTTAAAAAGCCTGTAAACCTGTTAATTAGGATAGGTTGTATGACGCACCTAAGCGTCGCACTTTGGAGTTTTCTATGAGCTATGCTGCTGACAGTGGTGTATGTTTAGACCGAATCTTGGTATCAACCGATTTATCTGGTCTAAGTAAGAAAGATGCAACAACTTTTACGCGTCGCTTGAAGGAACATTTTCCTCGTCTTTTTGACAAATATACCTACGTTTATGGGCACCAGTATGACTGCTACTTTCATTTACAAAAACTGGTTGAAATATTAAGAGACGGGTTAAAAAGCCGTAAACCAGCCCTCAAAAAGCTTGATAATGAAAGGTTAAAAAACCCGCTTTGGTATCGCGATGAACAGCAAGTCGGCATGGCCTGTTATGTTGACCTGATGGGCCCCACTCTGAATGACTTGCATGACAAAATTCCCTACTTTAAGTCTTTAGGCGTTACCTATGTGCACTTAATGCCTTTATACGATGCGCCCAAAGGGGATAGCGATGGAGGATATGCTGTGTCGGATTATCGCAAGGTTAATCCAACGCTAGGCACAGTGAAAGACCTGGAAAAGCTTGCTTCAGCACTTCAGAAAGAGGGAATAAATCTTGTTCTCGACTTTGTGTTCAATCATACCTCTGACGAGCACGCTTGGGCGAAAGCTGCACTGGCAGGTGAGAAGCAGTTTCAAGACTACTACTACCTTTTCGATGACAGAACCATTCCCGATCAGTACGAACATACTTTAAGAGAAATATTTCCCCAGGTAAGAAGAGGTAGCTTTACCTTTAATGAACAGATAGAGAAATGGGTATGGACGACATTTAACAGCTTTCAATGGGATTTAAACTACAGTAACCCTGAGGTGTTTAACGCTATCACGTCTGAAATGTTGTTTCTGGCCAATATAGGTAGCGCTGCACTGCGTTTAGATGCGTTGGCCTTTATTTGGAAAGAGCTTGGTACTAACTGCGAAAATCAGGAAAAGGCCCACGTACTTATACAAGCGTTCAACTGTTGCTTACAAATTGTAGCGCCTGCCGTGGTCTTTAAGTCAGAAGCCATCGTGCACCCTGACGAAGTACTTAAGTACATCGACAAAGATGAGTGTCAGCTATCCTACAACCCTTTGCTAATGGCACTGCTATGGAACTCGTTAGCCACGCGTAAAACCCGTTTGCTTACGCGCTCAATGAAAAAGAGCTTCTCTATTTCTGAGAACTGCACATGGGTGAACTACGTGCGATGCCACGACGATATCGGATGGACCTTCGACGACGCGGTAGCCAACGAACTGGGTATTAACGCATTCGATCACCGCCATTTTCTTAATCAATTTTATACCGGTCGTTTTGAAGGAAGTTTTGCCAACGGCGTGCCGTTTGCTGAAAACCCTTCTAACGGCGATTGTCGTGTGTGTGGTTCACTGGCCTCTTTATGTGGGCTAGAAGGCGCGCTTAAATCCAACGATTCAAAAGGCATTGATGACGCTGTGAAACGAATGATGCTGCTTTACGGTATCACCTTTAGCATTGGAGGTATTCCGTTACTTTACTCAAGTGATGAGGTAGGCAAGCTTAATGACTACAGCTATCGATTTGATGACACTAAAAAGCACGACGACAGATGGGTAAACCGAATTGCTGTTACCCGCGCAGATACAGAATTGGCGCTAGGAAACACGCCGCCTGCCAACCTTACAGAGATTGCGAGCCTTCGCGTGTTTAGCGGATTGCGCAAAATGATAGCAATTAGAAAGCAGAATGCGATTTTCGGGCAATCTAGCACCCAAATTTTAGATGCCGATAACCATCATTGCTTTGCTTTTCTTCGGGAAAATACACAGGGTCACAAGCTGCTTGTGATATGTAACTTCAGTGAGCACTCTCAGACCATTCAGCGTAGCCTTTTGGCAACACTAAAGGGCGCATCAAGCCGAGATTTGCTAACTGATGAAACTGTCGAAATGAATGCTTCACCACTATTGCTTGAGCCTTTTCAACAAATGTGGCTTCTTGCTGATTAAAGTTCGAGCTTTCGCCATATCTTGCTAATTGCTGTTTGAAAAGTGGTTAGCAAGTTATCCGCGGCTTAGTCGCCAAATTAATTATCTTTACTGCCAGTGACTTATCGAATAAGTCATTTTTTCACAGGCACACCAATAAATACCCACTATACTTTTTATAGTGAATAGATAGTTCACGTAGCTTCCGCATAACTTTGGTAGCTTGGCCTGTGTTTGACTGGCTCTCAAACTGATTGACGCGGAAGTAGCACTCTTCTTGTTGTGTGTGGTTTGTTTCTTGCTTCACGCAGAAGTATTACACAGCGGGATTCGACTTATGTCATATGGATATGTTTAACATGGTAACGGATAAAACGATGCAAAGTGATAGTGCTTTGGAATACATGTGCCCGTATTGCGGCGCAATAAATGACTTCCAGTTAGAAACAGTTCGCGACATGTATCACGAACAGCATGAATCTTGTGGGTGCTGCAATAAAGTACTCAGTTTAACGGCGGCCGATGGTATTGGTGGCCGTATCAATTTGATTGTCGATTCACTGGATGCAGAGCTTGTTATCAAATAAAGCGCATTGGAAAGCGTAGCAAAATGTTAGCAAACAAAAAGCCGCTTCATGAGCGGCTTTTAAAGTTCTTGAATAAAGTTCCGAAACAAACAACCATTAACTACCGAAAGAACTCTCGTTTCAATTCATTATCAGTAAGGAAACGGCCGCCGAGCGCAGACGTTTTCGTATATGAATTAGTATCACGGATCCCTCTCGCCTTAACGCAATAGTGCGTGGCGTTAATGCTCACCGCTACGTCTTCAGTATTGGTCAACGTCTGCAACGCAACTAACACTTGTTGAGTTAAACGCTCTTGTACCTGTGGACGTTGAGCAAAGAAACCCACAAGGCGATTAATCTTTGAAAGGCCGATTACTGTGTCTTTTGGAATATAAGATACGGTTGCCGTGCCATCAATAGTAACAAAGTGGTGTTCGCAGGTGCTGGTCAGGCTTATATCAGATACCTGTACAGGCTGGTCAATCTGCATCTTGTTTTCAATGGCAGTAATCTTAGGAAATTTGCGGTAGTCCAATCCACCGAAGATTTCATTAACATACATTTTAGCGATTCGCGTGGGCGTATCACACAAACTGTCGTCAGTTAGATCAAGGCCAAGCGTGTCCATTACGTCACGCATAGCACTTTCAATTCGTTTGCGCTTTTGCTCGTCAGTAAGACCATTAGCCACCATAGGTGTTTCTAAACCTTTGGCTTCTAATGCTTCTCGTACACGTTGTGCTGGCTCTGAAATAGAGGGGTCTAGTGCGTCGCGCACAATTACCGCTTCTTTTGCTAACATTACTTTATCCGTAGTTACTTCTTTTTTGATCTTGTACGAGCATGAGTTCGTTACAGATCGATTACTTGGCAACATGACTTTTATTTAATGTCATTGCTACCGACTGTGCATTTGGCACAGAATAATAAAACCGTTACCTTTTACGAAAGAAGGACATCATCTTGAATTCACCTGTGTTAATTACAGGCGCAAGTCAACGTTTAGGCTTAGCTATGGCCAATAGTTTACTTGACCAGGGCCACCACGTTGTCGTGACTTATCGAACACTTCGTCCAAGTATTTCAATGCTTGAGGATAAAGGTGCTACAGTCTTACAGGCGGATTTTAGCACTGAGGCGGCTATTGATCGAGCAATTGATGAGATTAAGGCAATCAGTAAAACCTATCGAGCGGTGATCCACAACGCGTCAGATTGGGCGCAAGAAAAAGATAACCATGACAAGCATAGCTTGATTGAACGAATGATGTTGGTCCATGCTGTTGCCCCTTACCGCATAAACTTGGCACTTGAAAAGGCTCTTTGTGATTGCGACGTTCAATCTGACATTATTCATATGACTGACTACGTTCAAGAAACAGGCAGCGAGAAACACATGGCTTATGCGGCAAGTAAGGCAGCCCTGCACAACCTGACCCTATCATTTGCTAAGAAGCTCGCACCAAAGGTAAAAGTAAATAGCATTGCCCCAGCTTTGCTTATGTTCAATGAGGGTGATGACGAAGCTTATAAGCAAAAAGCGTTAGAAAAATCACTGTTAGAGATAGTACCGGGGGCGCAAGAGGCCGTGAAAGCCGTGAACTATTTATTTGATAGTGACTATGTGACAGGGCAAACCCTTCACCTCAACGGTGGGCGGCATTTAAAATAAAGACTGCCCCTTTTTTCTGTCATTTCAGTTGTCCTCATGGCTTAAAGTAATCGTCACCGCCAATTAATTTCATCGCCATTTGCCTTGGTCTCATGCTGAGGCATGGCTATAATCCGAACCCTATTTCGTAGCTATTTGGAATTTTACTATGCACGGCAACCGTACTATGGCGCCTGAATGGCATAACATTGATGCTGTTATGTTAGCGTGGCCTCATGCGCAAACCGACTGGGCTCCATGGTTAGAAGACGCGAGAGCGACGTATCTGAACGTGATTGCTGCAGTAAACCGCAACGATGCGGGTGTGATTTTATTATGTGCGCCGAGTGACGTAGACGATCTTAATTCTCGTTTACCAGAGAACGCTCGAGTGCTTATTGTTCCTGCCTCATTTAACGACACATGGATGCGCGACTACGGCTTCATCACTTGTAAAGACAGTGAAGGCAATGGCTCGCCGGTAGAATTTCGCTTTAACGGTTGGGGCAATAAGTTTAACGCCGCTGAAGATAATCTGGCGAATCAGCGTTATCTTGCCAGCATGTGTAAATCTATACTTCGCAGCAGCCCAATTGTGGCAGAAGGTGGCGCGCTGGAAATTGATGAAGACGGACACCTATTAAGTACTGCCCAGTGTTTACTTAACCCTGAGCGTAATGGTGATATGTCGCTAAGCGCTTACGAAGATGCATTTAAAGATATGCTAGGCTGCAGCAAAGTTACTATTTTGCAACATGGTCATTTAGAAGGCGATGATACTGACGGTCACATCGACACATTAGTGCGTTTCACGCTGAACAAAGGCCTAGTGATCCAGGCGTGTAACAACCGTCCTAATGACAGTCACTTTGAAGGGTTGAAAGCGTTGTGCGACGAGTGCGCCCTTGAGCTGCCTGAGCATGAACAGTTTCATCTGCCGCTGCCTAATATTGTAAATGACGAAGGGGATCGCCTGCCGGCATCGTACGCAAATTACTTAATTTGTAACAACGCAATATTATTGCCTGTTTACGGTGAAGAGGAAGACGCAGAAGCCATTGAGACTGTACAAAGAGCACATCCCAATCATATTGTTGAACCAATCGATTGCAGTGTACTCGTAAGACAATACGGCAGCTTGCATTGCATTTCCATGCAGGTTCCCACAAATACATTAAAAGATTCGATTATCACCACCTTAAAGAAAGGAGTGTCATTACATGCGCCCAGCTAAGCTAAAAGTGGGTCTGGTACAACAGGCCGTTGCCGATAACGATAAAGCAACGAACTGGAATAAAAGTGCCGAGCAAATTGCCAAATTAGCCGCTGAAGGATGCGAGTGTATTTTGCTTCAAGAACTACACAGCACCCTGTATTTTTGCCAGCAAGAAGATACTGACGCCTTTGATTTGGCTGAACCAATTCCTGGACCTGCGACAGAATTTTTTGGTGAACTAGCCGAAAAATACAATATCGTGTTGGTGACATCTTTATTTGAAAAGCGCGGTTCAGGTTTGTATCACAACACCGCAGTCGTGTTCGACCGCAGTAAAGAAATTGCGGGCAAATATCGTAAAATGCATATTCCTGATGATCCAGGCTTTTACGAGAAGTTTTACTTCACACCGGGCGATATGGGCTTCACGCCTATTGAAACCAGCGTAGGTAAACTTGGCGTATTGGTGTGTTGGGACCAGTGGTATCCAGAAGCGGCGCGCCTAATGGCGATGGCAGGTGCGGACTTGTTGTTCTACCCTACCGCAATCGGCTGGGATTTAACTGACACAGAAGAAGAACGTACTCGTCAGCATGGTGCATGGGAAACCATTCAGCGCTCTCACGCTGTGGCAAACTCACTACCGGTTATCGTGGCAAACCGCACTGGATTTGAAGCGTCACCTGTTGAAGGCGACCCAGGCATCCAGTTCTGGGGACAAAGCTTTGTAGCTGGCCCGCAAGGTGAGATTTTGGCCAAAGCCGAAGCTGAAGGTGAAACCACGCTAACCGTAGAGCTTGATATGGAACGTACCGAGCAAGTGAAGCGCATTTGGCCTTACTTCCGCGACCGCCGCATAGACGCCTACGACGAACTAACCAAGCGCTGGCGCGATTAACCCAAATAATGGGGTCAGAGTACATTATTTGAAACAATGGGGTCAGAGTACATTTTCCAAGACAAATTTAAGTCACAAAATTTACTCTGACCCCTTTTTTAATTCTGCCGCGGTGGAAATGTACTCTGACCCCATTAGCTACCGATTCTTCATCGGACAGTTATGACATACGTTTTCATACTCGTTTTGAAATGCACGAGGAAACGGAATTTCAAGGTTTTCATTTATCGAATGATTCACCAATTTAAAAGATTGTATTTCTGATGATGATAACCAATGAATTGAATTTTGTGGCGCAGCGTTAATCGAAAACCAATAAAAACTGTCAGTCGATAGCATTTCCTTTATGTAGTCATTATGTAGACGATGCGCTGGATCTGTATGTGCAAAATCTTTTGCGGATTTGCAGTTCAGAACGCCACTTCCACTACAGTGTTGCCATGAATGAACCCCAATATAGACATTTTTTCCTATAGAACGCTTCACTCCTGCTAAGAACAAACTTACTCCTCCTGATGCAATTACTCCTCCTTCTAATACATGAGTGTCTAGCTTTTCTTGCCGAATAAAGCGTCCTAGTTTAAGAGTGGCACTATCGTCGTTAGAGCCTCCATTTGCAGTAAACACAATACGAGTAATCTCTGGTGACTTTTCTAGTTTTTTGACTACAGCATCTAGAGTGAAACTATCAAAATTCCCTAATAAAAAGAGGTTTTCTCCCCTTTTATTAATAACCGTTTCAGTCGTGTTTTGCTCTCTTCCTATGGCACAACAGGATGTGATTCCCAAGAGAATAAAAAAAGCAAACAGTTTAAATGCACTATCCATGTGACGGCTCACTCAATTGTTTGTTAAATCCAAAAAAAGACACAGTACCATTTATATACTTTGCTGGACTAAACTTTAAATATAATGTTGTCGTAGAGCATGAATACCTGTCGTGAGCGTTTAGGCAGAAGCGTTAGCATTACCTCTTCATCTATATCCAGCCCACCAGTGAACTGACCAAAGGCTGGCATCACAAATACATTTTCGTTGTTAGTAAAGCATTTGCCTGAGTAGCGGCGGCGAGTAATGGTTGTGCGCTTTTTGGGGTGATAATGGCCAATAACCTGAGCACGAGTTTCACTTGTTTCTACTTCGTGTCTAAATACCATATTATCTAACACTATTTCAAAACACGGCGTACCCGGTATGCCGTCGGGTAAATCTGGGTCATGATTACCTTCTACCCACATCCACTCGTTCACACTATCAATTAATCTGCATAAGTGCTGACGGTCATCAAAGGTCATGCGCGACATGCTGTGTTTATCGTGAAAGCTGTCACCTAAGCTGATTACTCGCAGTGGCTTGTAATCATCGATGATGCTCTCTAATCGCGTTAACGTAGCGGTGGAATCCAAGCTCGGCAACGGGTTCGCATAACTGCGTAAATAACTGCCTTTTTCTAAGTGGAGATCAGACACTATAAGCCAATCGCATGCGGGTAAATACGCCACACCGCGAGCATCTAGCAGCCACAAGTAGTCTGCATATTTTGTGATAGTGATGTGGCGCTGGCTTACTTTTTCGGTTAGCCAAGCATCGCTTATTGCCAAAATTTCCTCTTTTGCTCTTCGTTTGTGAGTTTTTATTATCGGTTTGAAACCGCTCGTTAATTTTGCGGGACTACGCTTCAAGCTTCCGCATTGTGACCGCTCTTGTTAGTTGAGCAAGGTGTCAGGCGTGAAGTGCATCGCCAAGGTATTAAAGCGAAGCCTAAAGGTCGTGTTTATCTTCACGTTATTCAACGCTAGCCCCTGATAGCAATGCGCGAACTTCGTCTAACATGGTTTCAGCTTCTGCATATAAATTAGCTTGCTCGATGATAGCCTGTGCGCCAGCGCCTTTCACTTGTTCACTACGCACATCCAGTACTATAGGAATGGCCATGGGCGACGGTTTTTCAAGGTTTACCAGTGTCGTTGAATCCACGTAGCGAATAAGTAAATTAGCAAGTCGCCTTAAATCAAGTAGCTCACGCTCTGCATCGGCCCGTGCTACTTTAAGTAAGATATGGTCGCGATCGTGTTCGCGCAATGTATCGTAGATAAGGTCGGTAGAAAACGTTACTTGCTTCATGGTTTTTTGGCTGGCGTGATAGCGCTGTTCAGTGAGCCCACTCACCACCGCCACTTGCCTGAACGAGCGCTTGAGCATAGGTGCCTGTAACATCCAGTCTTCTAGCTCATCCCCTAAAATATCAGGCTGGAATAGTTGCTGCAGCTGTCCTTGGGTGATGGCGTTTACTGAAGCCACCGATAATCCGTAATCGGTCACGCTGAAGCTTAAAGGCTTAATGCCCATTTTTTCCATTCGTCGCGTTAGCAACATACCTAAGGTTTGGTTCGCTTTGCGTCCGTCGAAGGTGTAGTACAAGGTATAGTGCGCCTGTCTAAACGGAAATTGTTCTACAAGCACGTTGTCAGGACTAGGCAATTGAGAAAACGCCTGTTGAAGTTTAAGCCACTCTTGTACCTGTGCAGGCAGTGCTCTCCATGATTTCTGAGTAGCCAAAATTGCCCGTACCCCATCCGCCAAGTAAGTAGATAGCGGCATTTGACCACCCGCGTAGCTTGGTATTTTCGGCTCTTTTGCTTTTGCAGGCTTAGCGTGTAGCTGCATGTCGCGAATAGCCTCAAAACGCAATACTTCTCCTGCAAAATAGAAGGTGTCTCCGGGCGTTAACTGCTGAGCGAAATACTCTTCTACTTCACCAATTATCTTGCCCTGATTTCCTCTTCGTATACGCTTTACTTTAAGCCGACCCGCTTCAACGATTGTGCCGATATTTTGTCTGTGCCGTTGAATAACCCGCCGATTCGCTGGCGAGTAAGTGCCATCGTCGTTTTTTGTGAGGCGTTGATATCTCTCATACGCATTAAGCGCACTGCCGCCGTCTTGAGTAAACTGCCACAGTTTTGCGAAATCATCTCTATCGAGCCCTTGGTATGGCGTGGCGGTAAGTATCTCTTGATACAAGGTATCTGGGCTATCGGCCCTACTACACAAGCAGTTCATTATAAATTGCGGGATAATGTCCAGTGCCCCTGGCTGTGGACTTTCCCCGTCTAGCTCCCCTTTTTCAATAGCGGAGATCGCCGCCTGACATTCCAGCGCTTCAAAACGGTTTGCCGGTACGAGCAACGCTTCACTTGGCTCGTCGAGCCTGTGGTTTGCTCGCCCTATCCTTTGCAGCAGCCTGCTTACACCTTTAGGTGCGCCAACTTGTATGACCTTGTCTACATCACCCCAGTCGATACCTAACTCCAAGGCCGACGTACATACAATTGCCCTCAGCATGCCGCTTGCCATCATGGCTTCGGTCTTACGACGCTGCTCTTTGCTCAAGCTGCCGTGATAAAGGGCAATGGGTAGCGCAGCCTTGTTTGCCTCCCACAGCATTTGAAACAACAGCTCTGACTGAGCTCGCGTATTCACAAAAACCAGCGTGGTTTTGGCGTTTTCAATAGCCTGATAAATATCATCGATGGCGTAGCGAGCCATAAAGCCGCCAAAAGGCATGCGCGCTTTAGAGTGCAGCATTTCCACCTTAGGTTTTTCACCCGCTTTCACTTTTACAATATTAGCTACACCGTCACTGCCAGCCAGCCACGCACCTAGCGTTTCGGGAAAAGCGACAGTGGCTGATAAGCCAATACGCTTACAATGCGGTGATAGAACGCTTAACCGCGCGAGGGCGAGTGAAAGAAAGTCTCCGCGCTTGTTGGCCATTAAACTGTGCGTTTCGTCGATGATCACGCGTTTAAGCTTGCCAAAAAGCTTATCGGCATCGGCGTAGCTCAACATCAGCATGAGCGATTCTGGTGTGGTAAGCAGGATGTTTGGCGGCTTTTTACGTTGACGCTGGCGCTTGTGTGAGGGCGTATCGCCGGTACGTGTTTCTGCCGTTATAGGCAGCGCCATCTCTTCAATGGGCTGTAACAAATTACGATGAATATCTTGCGTGAGTGCTTTCAGCGGCGATATGTAAAGGGTATGTAGGCCGTTGAACCCATCCTTTTCTTTTCCTTTTGTTGCCTGTTTGTTTATTGCTTTTGTTTCGGCTTGTTCACTGGTTCCGGTCTTCTTAACAAGCTCCCCATTTTCCGACTTCTCGGCAAGTTCACTCATACCAAATGTCTCTGCAAGTTCGCTCATACCAAATGTCTCTGCAAGTTCGACTAGGCTAGGTAAAAAGCCCGACAGGGTTTTGCCAGCGCCGGTTGGCGCAATCAATAATGTACAGTCATGCTGGTCTTTCTCCACCAGCATGGTGTGTTGATAATCGCGTAGTTGCCAGCCTTTTTGTTCAAACCAATGGGCAAAGACTGAAGGAAGTGAAGTCATTGATGGTTCTTGTTAATACTTTTAGCACTTATACGGCAAAACCTTGGTTAGGTTTACTTGTCACGCCTTACGATAGATGCACAATGTAATCATCCTCAGCGCGTTTAACGTTTAGATACATTTTTCACTTCGACCTTATGCATTTTCTTAGCGTAAACTTCAGCGCGGAGTTTTTGACCTTCTTATGCTTCACGAATTAGCGATTTTCTTACAAGGACCGTACATGCGAATTCATTCAATAGACGCCGTTAGAGGTTTAGCCATTCTTGGCATCTTATTCATGAACATTACGTTTCACCAAAACGGTTACGCTAACTATGCATTTTTTGAAGAGCCGCTATTATCAGACACGGTTATTTCACTTTTTAACACGCTGTTTTTGGATGGACGATTTCGCTCTCTGTTCTGCTTGTTGTTTGGTGCAGGTCTGGCAATTCAATTTGAGGCCTGTGAAAAGCGCGGACAACATTTCCTAGATTTCTCACAAGCCAGACTCAAGTGGCTGTTTGTATTTGGGCTACTGCATGGCGTATTTATTTTCAGCGGCGACATTTTGCTTTATTACAGCCTGTGCGCATTTTTTATTTTAAAACACTTCACGCTCCCTCAAGATAAACTCAAAAAGAAAAGTATTCATTACCTTATTGTGGGAAGCGCAATTATGTTAGTTGGTGGGCTCGTCATGGCGTTTGTGTTCGACATGGGGACTGAACTGCCAACGCGACCCAGTGAAACATTTAACGAAGAAGTGGCCTTGTGGCAAAGCGGCTACTTAACGCAACTTGGTATTCAAGCATCGTTTATGCTGTCTACGGTTATTGTCGCGCCATTCACTATGCTGTGGCAGTCTATGGGGCTTATGATGTTTGGCGCTTACTTGTACAGGGCAGGCTTTTTCAATCACGGCTTCTCGTCACTACTATTTAAGAAGTTAGTATTGGTTGCTATCGTCACATCCATCATTACTGCACTTCCGCAATTTTTATTCGAACAGGTAACATTAGATGTGATTCCCATGTTCACTAGCATTCCAGCCATTTTCTGTGCTTTGGTATACGCTCACCTATTGATAAATATAAGACATACTGCGGCGTGGTGGTATCAGTCGCTTATAAACTGCGGCAAAGTTGCGTTCACCCTCTACTTAACCCAATCAATAGCACTCGCTGTGCTATTTCGCATCGTCATGCCCGCTTATTTTCCAAACTTTATTTACAGCGTAACTTTGCTTGATTTGCTTCTTGTCACCATCGCCTTCACCGCAGTACAAGTTATTTTGGCGAACGGCATTACTAAGCACTTCAACCAAGGTCCCTTTGAAGCCCTATGGCGAAAAATGTATTTGCGCAGTTTTCACAAAAAGCAAAAATTGAAACAGGACGAAATAGAGCAGCTCACCTAACGCCATATCGCTTGCATCTTGAAAATTGTGTCTATACTGAACGGTAAACGTAACCTAAATAAGTAGGCCTGCTAAGCTTTACTCAATGTTAAAGGTTAGCAGGCCCAATGGCTTTTCCTTAGCCATTGAGGTAAATAGGCATGATACAAAGTCGACGTCGAGTAGGACTATTTTCAATAGTAGCGGTGATGATAATTTGGCACCTTTTCTGTCAACAAGCTTTTGGAAGTGTGTTGGACAGTGCGCAAACATCACAGCTCGTCCCTAGCAGTTACGAAGTTAAGATAGTCGAAAGTAGTGAGCTCGACTATGCCTCTCATGCCTATTACTCTGCATTGCTTAAATTAGCGCTTAGCAAAACAGAAGACCCTATTAAACCAACATATCTCGTAGAGAGTAGCGGCAATTTGGTGCAAGAACGCGTTCTGCGCCAACTAAACCAAGAAGGGGGAATTGACGTATTTTGGACAGTGACGTCAAAACTACGTGAACAGCAAGCCATTCCGGTGCGGGTTCCTCTATTGAACGGAATCATGGGCTATCGTGTCTCTTTGATCCGCCAAACTACTCTACGTGAGTTTAACAATGTTCGTAGCGCGCCTGACCTAAAGCGGTTTGTTGCAGGTCAAGGTCACGACTGGCCCGACTTTCAGATTCTAGAGCACAACGGATTTACTACGTTAGGAACCAGTAATTACGACATTATCATTGAGCTTTTAAAGGCTGGTAGAATTGATTACTTTCCACGTGCGGCTCATGAGGCGGTGGTAGAGGCGAAATCGCTAAACGACCCGGACATTATCATAGAACCTTCAGTTTTATTGTATTACCCGTCTTACATGTTCTTCTTCGTTTCACAATCGAAACCTGAATTAGCGCAGCGCATAGAACGGGGATTAAATATTGCCCGACAAGACGGAAGCTTCGCCGCGTTATTTGAAAAATACATTAGTTTTAAAGATATTGAAAAAGCGCTGAAGCTTTCAGAGAGAACCGTACTTAAACTTAATAATCCACACCTCTCCGAAGCGACGCTAGAGGCAACAGCATCAGAAGCCCAACAACTTGAGATTGTACAATAGGTAGCTCGAATAGCACGTTATAAGACTACAGCATCCTTAATCAGTGTTACTTCTCATCAAGGAAAGTACTCCATTGATTCAACCACACATGTAATGTGAGAGACTTTTAAAGTGCCTCTTCCGAAGCTGTATCAAGTCCATATCTACTGCGACAAACAATGTGCTTAAGCGCTTAGCAGTTCGCAAAAATCCTAGACGAGCGAATATCAAATGGTCGATTTTAGGTACTCACTACGTAGTAAGAGCATTGTTTATTTCGTGGAAATTATGTGTAGTGCATCCATCAACATGGCTTAAAGCTGACGACACTGGCCTGTATTGCGAGCCGGGTGATTTCTATATTGACCCGATGAATGAAGTGGCCACAGCACTGGTCACTCACGGACACGCTGATCATGCGCGCGCAGGCCACCACAGTGTCTATGCCAGCGCAGAAACACTGGCCATTATGAAAACCCGCTACGGCGATGAAATGGCAACCCACCAACACGCCATAACGCTAGGTAAGTCAGTGACATTTAATGACGTTGCGGTCACTTTTTTCCCCGCCGGACACATTTTAGGCTCTACTCAAATTCTTATCGAATATGCAGGTTATCGCGTTGTAGTTTCCGGCGACTACAAACGTCGCCACGATCCTACCTGCCCGCCGTTTGAAGTTGTCCCTTGCGATGTATTGATTACCGAGGCCACTTTTGGCCTTCCTGTGTTTAAACATCCACCTATAGAGCACGAAATAGATAAGCTCCTTCACTCGTTACGTGTTTTTCCCGAACGATGCCACCTTGTTGGTGCGTATGCCCTAGGGAAATGCCAGAGGGTTATTTTAGCGCTACGTGAAGCGGGGTACGAAAAGCCCATCTACTTACATGGTGCGCAGCTAAAGCTATGCGATTTATATGAACAGCTTGGAATAAATCTAGGTGCTTTAATACCTGTATCCGATGTCGCAGATAAGAAAGCACTGGCAGGTGAGATTGTATTAGCGCCCCCCTCGGCATTGGCCGACAGGTGGTCGAGAAGCTTACCCAATGTGCGCCCTGTTATGGCGTCTGGCTGGATGCAAATTCGCGCCCGTGCGAAGCAAAGAAATGCCGAACTACCGCTTATTATTTCCGATCACTGCGATTGGCCAGAATTATTACAAACCATTGAAGAAGTGAATCCCAAAGAAGTATGGGTGACCCACGGTAGAGAAGACGCGTTAATGTATCAAGCTGAAAAAATGGGGTTCAAAGCTAGGGCATTATCGCTTGTCGGCTACGATGAAGAAGAGCAAGGAGGCGACTAATGAAAGCATTTGGTATTTTGCTTGAGCAACTTTATTACACGTCGGGAAACAAAGCCAAAGCGCAACTCATTGCTGATTACATTGCCAACACACCTGACCCTGATCGTGGTTGGGCTATAGCCGCTATGGCCGGTACGTTGCGATTTGATTTTTTTAAGCGTAACACTGTGAAAAAGCTCATTACCGAACACACTGACTCTGCGCTTTTTGCAATGAGCTACGATTATGTGGGAGAGGTTAGCGAAACCGTGGCGCATTTATGGCCTTACAGTGAACCTACGGATAATCTTCCAAGTCTTACTGAAGTCGTAGAAACCTTTGCGTCTGTGAGTAAACAGAAGGTGTCGGAAACGCTAGCCAACTACCTGACGATAATGACCCCTGCACAGCGCTGGGCTTTATTGAAACTTGGCACCCGCGGATTGCGCATAGGCGTGTCGGCTCGCTCCATTAAACAAATACTGGCCGATTATGGCAATAAAGATATCAAAGAAATTGAAACGCTGTGGCACGCGGTTACACCACCCTACACCGACATGCTTGCTTGGCTAGAAGGCAAAGCTGACAAACCTGACATTGAAAATGCAGTTACTTTCCACCCCGTGATGCTCTCCCACCCTATTGAGGACAGCGATATTGATGCTTTTACGGAAAACACGTGGCAAATTGAAAACAAGTACGACGGTATTCGCGTTCAGCTTGCTGTTAAATCGGAGCCTATTGCCAGTAAATGCGCCACAAGAAAAGACCAGAACGATAACAAAAAAGGGCAAACAATAGATGAAGAGACGCCGGATAAGGCGCTTTTCTCACGCACAGGGGATGACATTAGCCATTCTTTTCCCGACCTACTAGAGACGGTAGACGGAAATATGGTGCTAGACGGTGAACTACTGGTTATTCATAACGTAAAAGGCGACGCTTATGACGCTATGGCTTCACAGCCGAATGTCGACACATTCAATGCACTTCAGCAACGCCTCAACAAGAAAAAGCCAAGTAAAGCACTGCAAGCGTCTTCACCTGTTGGACTTATTGTCTACGATGCCTTGGTGCTAGATGGCAAAGATTTAACTGAGAAAACGTTGAAGGAACGTCGCCAGGCGCTCCATGAATGGTTTAACCACAACAAAAGCGAGCGATTATTTTTATCGGAAACCCTTTCTGCAAGCTCTCCTAAAAGCCTTCGTGAACTTCACGCCCACGTTTGTCAAAATCGCGCGGTGGAAGGGTTGATGATAAAGCGCTTAGATAGCAAGTACATCCCCGGCCGTCCCAAAGGGCAATGGTTCAAGTGGAAGCGCGACCCGCTGGTGGTTGATGCGGTAATGATGTACGCGCAGCGAGGGCACGGGAAACGATCGAGCTTCTATTCCGATTACACGTTCGGTGCATGGGAAGACAACCAGCTTCTGCCAATAGGAAAAGCATATTCTGGATTTACCGACGAAGAACTTAAGAAGCTAGACAACTGGGTACGGCGCAATGCAGTTGGACGCTTTGGCCCTGTGCGGGAGGTAAAGAAAGATCTGGTGTTAGAAGTGGCTTTCGACGCGGTCCATCCTTCTTCAAGACATAAATCGGGTGTAGCGCTGCGCTTCCCTCGCATTCACCGTATTCGTTGGGATAAACCCGCCGCCGAAGCTGACACGCTAACCAACGTTAAAGCGTTAATCGAAAACTAACCACGTAAAAATACTTCCTAAGTAAGAAAAAATCGCTGAAAATGAAGTTTTACAGATGACCTCGGGCGGATTGCCTGAAGAGAACAAAAATAGGAAATCGCCATGCCTAAGGCTAGTGAAATCAAAAAGAATAACACCGTGGTATTTGACGGTAAGACCTGCATAGTTAGAGATATAGAGCGTTCTGTACCCCAAGGTCGTGCAGGTGGCAGCATTTATCGCATGCGCATGTATGACGTGGTCACAGGTGCTAAGTACGACGAAACATTTAAAGACTCAGACACATTAGATATGGCTGATTTAATTCGTCGTCCGGCAATGTTTTCTTATGTTGATGGTGACGAATACATTTTTATGGATAAGGAAGACTACACGCCTTATCACTTGAACAAAGAAAGTATTGAAAATGAGGCGCTATTCATTAATGAAGACACCGACGGTATTCAGGTGGTTATCGTAAGTGAAGTGCCAGTAGCGCTAGATTTGCCAATGAGCGTAGAGCTTGAAGTTGTTGAGACAGACCCATCTATTAAAGGCGCCTCTGCTACGTCTCGAACCAAGCCTGCCACGCTTTCAACCGGACTGGTTGTACAGGTGCCTGAATACATCAGCACTGGCGAATGGATTAAGGTTAATACTGAAGAGCGTAAGTTCCAAAGCAGAGCAGATAAGCACTAAGCCTCCAATACATCAGCTGTCGCTACCTTTGCCGGTGCGCAGCTATTGAAGAAAAAAGGGTTCATTTTGAACCCTTTTGTTTATCTTAAGATCATCCTATTTCGTAAGGCGTTTACTTAGCGATATCAGCCTTTGTTGGAAGTGCGCTAAATGCACCATACTGCGTTACCGTGTAAGCACCACAGCGGATAGCAAATTCCGTAGCTTCGCTTACATTCTCGAAGTTCTCCGCCCATGCGTCGAAGTCATCAGCACTTTTCACTTTTGTAGATAGGAAATATAAGAAGCCACCAATAAAAGAGTCACCCGCTGCCGTCGTGTCTTTTACATCCATTTTAGGTGACGCTAACGTGCCGCTAAACGACTTGGTAATATAGTGAATAGGCTCACCACCATCGGTTACCAATACAACTTTAACACCGCTATCAAGCCACTGCTGAACTTTTGTATCAGCATTTTCTTCGCCATATAGCTCTGCGAGTTCTTCTCGGCTAGCCTTTAAAACAGACACTTTCTTTGCAGCTTCATCTATACGTGACGGAGCATTCGCTGTGTCATCCCAAAACGCTGGGCGATAGTTAATATCCAAACACACCATCATGCCGTTTTCCTTCGCCTTGTTCAGAATAAACTCGGTACCTGGAATAAGTTCAGGGCCTGAAATAGAACCTGAGCAAAAATGAAGCACTGTATTTTTATCACAATCTATCGTCGACAAATCTTGCTCTGAAATGTGTTTATGCGCTGCATTATCAACATAAAAATCAAAAGAGCGTTCGCCGTCTGCATCCAAGTTTACAAATGCCAAAGCCGTATTACCTTCTTGTGTAGTCCACACGAAGTCAGTATTTACTTTGTAGTGCTCTAGCATTTCTTTAAGGAACGCGCCAAAAGTATCGTCACCTACTTTCGAGACCATCGCACTCTCACCACCTAGCTGAGCAACAGCAACCGCTACGTTAGCAGGTGCACCACCCGCGTAGGGCTGGAAAGGTTCCATTGCTGGTATGTTGCCATCTTTGGGCGCAGCACCTTGGCTTAACATATCAATTAGCACTTCACCTAAACATAAAATCTTCATACCAGCCTCACTTAACAGAATTTAAAAATTGCAGCTTACCTATGCACAGTTCGCGCAAGGTTAACGAATCGTTAATTAATTGGGGCATAGTATTGTCGAAAGAACCAATTAAATCAACCTAATTGATTTAACCTTTTGCGCAAAAATCAATGGGTGTGATAGGGTTGACGTAGTACTGTCGAATAAAGTTACGTCTGAACAAGTACCTACACCATTTCTTAAATTTGATACACGGCTAGGTTGTTATTACACTCTAGCTTCTTAAAACGATAGATTGTAAATACATTGAATACTGAATCGGCCTTTCACCTGCCATCACAAAAAGCACCTACATTGCTTGATAGCCGCTCAGCGAATGAACGGGATATCCTTACCCTAATTCGCCAACGTTCTTCATTGCCTAAAGCTGAAATAGCACAGTTAACGGGGCTGTCTGCACAATCAGCGACAGTGATCATTAAAAAACTAGAGGCTGACGGCCTGGTAAGGCGACTAAAGCCAATCAAAGGCGGAGTAGGCCAGCCCAAGGTGCCGTTTGGTCTAAATGAAAACGGCGCGTTTGGTATAGGGCTGAAAGTAGGTCGACGAAGTTTCGATATGACGTTACTCGACTTGAAAGGCAATGTAAGAGCAACACTTCACGAGAAGTTTGCCTACCCGACCGTAAGCAATCTGCTTACCTTTGCAAAACGTGCTTTCAATGTACTCATTAAAAATTTGGATACCGACCAACAGCGCCTAATCCGAGGTTTAGGCGTTGCTATGCCCTTCGAAATTTGGAGCTGGGCAGAAGAAGCCGGAGCCCCAAAAACTGAATTGGAAGAGTGGAGAGAGTTTAACCCACAAGCGGCGTTGGAAGATTTATTATCACTGCCTGTTTTTATAAAAAATGATGCTGGGGCAGCGTGCAGCGCAGAGATGTCGTTCGGTAATTCCCAAAACTACAGTAGTTTTCTTTACATCTTTGTGGGCACATTCTTAGGTGGTGGCCTGGTACTCAATAACCAGTTAGTTAATGGAAAAACAGGCAACGCCGGGGCCATTGGCTCTTTACCCTTTTACAATGGCAGTACACAAAGCCAGCTAATAACCCAGTCTTCACTTTATTTGCTGGAAAGAAAGCTAAACGACGCTGGGCATAACGGTCAGCATATTTATGAATCGCCATCCCACTGGTCTTGTGACACGCACTCAATAGAAGACTGGTTAAGCGAAACCGCCAGAGGATTGGCCTTTGCGACTCAATGTGCAATGAGCTTGTTAGACCTAGACGGCGTAATCATAGATGGCGCAATTCCTGATGATGTCAAAAACGCATTGGTCGCGCATACGCAAACCGCGATGGAGACGCTTGATATGCGTGGCCTTGCTCAGGTACACATAAGCGAAGGTCTTGTAGGCAGAAAAGCGCAATCCATTGGAAGTGCAAACCTAGCCCTTCAGGCAAATTATTACTAATCATCTCACATCTCAAAAGGTTTGGCTTTGGGCAGCATGAAAGAAGGAATGCATGACATTTTAATTTTAGATGGCGGCATGGGGCGAGAGCTGAAAAAGACAGGTGCGCCCTTTAAGCAGCCAGAGTGGTCAGCACTGGCACTAATGCAAACACCAGAATTAGTAAGTGATGTGCACAAACGTTTTCTTGAAGCTGGTGCCTGCGTTATTACCACTAACGCCTATGCGCTTGTACCTTTTCATATTGGGGAAAATACATTTAGGGAGCAGGCTTTTACTCTCGCTCAGAATGCGGCCGAACTCGCTCGAGGTGCAGTAAACGCACTAAAGAGCGATGGTGACAAGAGGCGATTTGTCGCGGGTAGCGTTCCTCCAGCTTTTGGTTCTTACCGCCCGGATTTATTTGATGCGAGCCGTGTAGCCGACATTCTCACCCCGCTTATTAAAGCCCAGGAGCCCTATGTTGATGTTTGGTTGATTGAAACTGCAAGTTCGGTAGAAGAAGCTAAAGCCGTGGTGTCACTTATAAAACAGCACTCTTCACTGCCTATATGGCTGTCATTCTCCGTTAGTAATCGAGAAACATCTAACGAGCCTGTGACATTGCGCTCAGGTGAGCTGCTAAGTGAGATAGAGTCATTATTGAGCGAAGTACAGAGCGTACTTTTCAATTGCTCGCAGCCGGAAGAGATGGAAGACGCTATTTCAATAACGCGAAGTTTAAATGCTTCGATTAATATTGGCGCTTATGCAAATAGCTTTTCTGAGAGAAAACGTACACACGCGGCCAACGCGCTACTTTCCGAAATACGTGACGATATAACCCCCGCCCGCTATGTTGAATACGTTAAGACTTGGGTGGCTGCTGGCGCAACCATCATCGGGGGCTGCTGTGGTATCGGCCCTGAACATATTAAAGCCATCAGCGACGTTTTTGGTCAAGAAAAGTACTAAATAGACGTGGCTAGCTTTACAGCGCAAAGTCCTGTGTTTCGAAATACAATAATGAGTATAAGTCGCATACTGCAAACGCCGCATTGAGCTGTTCTACACTAGGCACATGCGTTTCCGTTGGTTTTATCGCTGGTTCGCTACATCCTTTTACGAGTATTAACGCATCATAAGAAGGGCGTGTACCAATACTATGAACGTACAGTTGACTATCGCCAAGCTCAATGATTGACCATGAATTAGCGCTCGGATCATTAGGGGCATCTACATCGGCGTGTTGCCGTTTATACTGTTTTGACACTCGACGTTTAAACAGCAACTCAACGAATGTCAGTTTCGATTCACTTAGCCACTGATTACCGCCTCGTTCAAAGTGCCCCTTAAAGAATTCCGCAGGAATAGAAAATTGCTCTCCATTAATGAGCTTATTTAAATCAAAAATAGCCGGCAACAGTGTAACCATGCTGCTCTGAGAAAAAGCGCCAGCGTGATCCAGATCTAAAGACTCAAGAACTAGCGCTTTACATGAACTGTCTATCTTGTAGATAAGTTGATAATCGTGTGGCGAGTAGTATAGCGGCAGATGACTAGCGTAGAGATCGGTACCATCGGAAAACACTACCATTCCGTGAGATCCAACTTTATCGTGATTAGCGTGTGTCGTGGCAACTGGCGCTAACTCGCGGCCGACGGCATTCGCACTGGAGGCGGGTGTATTAATGAAAGTCACGAATATATATAAAGCAGTAAGAAAGAGATATTTCATAAGGCGGCAAGTATGTTTGAAAGGCTACTGTGGCAATACTGACATTCAGTTCACATACAGTTAAGCTACAATTAAGATTCAATTAATTCCCAATTGGAAGCAATTTAGCGATGCACTTATGGATATTGAAGACTTAAGAAAATTTATTGTTGTTGCGCAATATGAGAACTTGAACAAGGCGTCCCAGCATTTATCAGTGACCACAGGCGCGTTGTCTAAAGTAGTAAAGCGCATAGAGCATAAATTGGAGGTGCAAGTATTTGACCGAGTAGGTAAACATATTCGACTCAACCAACGGGGTAACAAATTTCTGCTTTATGCCACTCATCTTGTGCACGAAGCCGATCAAGCTCTCAGTGAGTTTAGAGGAAGTACTGCTGTATACAACGTTACTGTTGCTGGCCCATCGCTATTGCTTCAATACTACTTACCTACGTTGCTTTCCAAGCCCTCTTTTTTACAAACTCACTTTCACGTAAATATTAATGCTTGTTGGGAAGGTAAAGCGCTGGATAGTGTGTCAAAAGGAGGAAGCGATCTCGCTATTGCCACCTCTTTTGCGATGGAAGAACGAGAGAAAGACCCTTCTCTTCATCATATATCGCTAGGTTCGTCTACATATGTGGTCGCTGCAGCGGAAAACCACGCTGCGGTAACTGAAGCAAAGAACGGCGCATTAACAAGTCAAAGTTTGTACGGTTACGCATTCGCCTGCCCTGATGTTTCGCCCTTTTGTGGAATAAAACGCGGCATCGGTTCTGATGGATGGAGAGACGACAAAGTGCCCCGCTCAATTCGCTATCGATGTAATGATTTTGGCACGCTGATATCCATTGTTCGACAAGGACTGGCCTTGGCCTACGTGCCTGACTTTATAGCAAAAAGCCATAACCTTACTAGCGTCGATGTATTAGGTTATGACTTTTATCATACGGAGCACTTCGAACTTGTTTACAAACCTAGCATGGCATCGGGATGGCTCAACCGGTTTGTCGACTCAGTTAAAAGCGCTATTTCGTAACAACATTTTTAGCCCCTTTGATCAGTGCTTCTCTGTCAATTTTATTAGGGACTTCCACTCCACGCCGTGCGGCTGGCCTCGCTTCAATACTGTTTTTCCAACGGTTTAAGTTGTCTAACCCTTCTATGCTTACACCAGACCATTCATAGGTACGCACCCAACACCAGTTCGCCATGTCAGCAATACTGTAGTCGTCGACCAAATACTCTCGATTTTCTAGCCTCCCATCAAGCACAGTAAATAGGCGGCGTACTTCGTTCTGATAACGTGCTATCGCCACTGGAATTTTTTCTTCTAGGTAGCGGTGGAACACATTAGCTTGGCCCATCATTGGGCCTATGCCTCCCATCTGAAACATGACCCACTGTAAAACCTGGCTTTTTCGCTTTGCGTCGGAGGGTAAAAACATACCGCTTTTTTCTGCGAGATAAATCATGATAGCGCCAGACTCAAACACGATGTGACCGTCGGCTTCTCTATCCACAATTACAGGAATGCGGCCATTGGGGTTCATTGCCAAAAATTCAGGAGTTTTCTGCTCTCCCTTCATCAGGTTTACGGCATGGGCAGTGTATTCAAGCCCCATTTCTTCAAGCGCTACCGACGCTTTCCAACCGTTCGGTGTGGCTGCGGTGTATAAATCTATCATTAGGCTTTTGCACTCTCTCTGTTACTTACCGCCTCATACCAGCGCGCCAGATTGACATGCTCGTCAGTCATACGAATGTTTACCACACGGGCGAAATCCATAGCGCATAACGCGGTTATATCGGCAATAGAAAAGGTGTCCCCAGCAATAAACTCTTTAACACCAAGTCGACGCTCTAAAATGTTCAAATATTTCGACGCATTGATACCCGCTTCCTTACCAAATTCAGGAACTGGCGTCATACGATCTTTAAAGTAGCCTGTAGTATGTTGAAAACACATACCAATTTGCATCATAAACGCGAACTCTACTTGTCGTTGCCACATAGAAATAGTCGCTTTTTCAACGGGCGTTGTTCCCATTAGCGGTGGCTCTGGCTGCAGTGCTTCAAAATACGTACAAATGGCATCGGTTTCGGCAATACAGGTGCCGTCATCAAGCTCTAAAATAGGTATCTTTCCCAGCGGGTTCTTCGCGCGCATTTCCGCAGTTAGATTTTCACCCTTTTGAATGTCGACCTGAACGTAGTCAACGTCAATGCCCTTCTCAGCCAAAAACATTCGTACTCGACGTGGGTTGGGCGCAGTCTTCGTTTCGTAGATTTTCATAATGATGATTACGGGCCTTATGGTGATTAGTCAGGAATTGTAATAACCCAAGATTAGTAACTGTGCAGTACGCTTTCAAATCACTCTGTATATGACTCATACTATTCAGCGCCTTTATGGTTATACCTCTGTGTTTTTCGCAGATAATTAACCAGTTGCAGGTCTTAAACCAGCTCTATCTAGATGCTGCTACAGCGCTGTGAGTACTTTAAGACGCTTTATTTCATTGTCAGTAAAATGGGCAGATTGATACTCTTGCAGTGCTTTTTCTATTGCGTTTGAATCAAGAGATTGCTGAACCAAGTTATCGCGGAATGTTTTGTATTCGGCAATTCTGTTTTGCCACTGAGCTTGTTGTGCCCATGTTTTGGAAAAGCGTTCTGCAACTTCGCTACCAAATTCAGCCGCCACTGCGTTATAGCGATCGTTAATAGTGCTGTGGTTGTTTTTTATTTCGTTTATTCGATGCATATTAAGCGTGGGCTGGAAGGCTTCACGTTCGGCGGAGTTTCCCGCTTTAATTGACTCGACGATAAGGGCCTTTCTTTCGTCTCTGGACAAGATGTTTTCTTGGGCAACACTTAAACGTGCTAGCGCCGCCTCATCTACCTGCGCTTCTTGACTAAACAGATAGTGATATTCAGTATTATTAAAGTAAGTTCGTCTAATTTCCTCTCGCTCATCTAGCTTAAACGACACATCCTGCAAGCTGTGACTGGCAAGGTCAACGTCCAATTCAACCAAAGACAGCGCTACTTTGTAATCGACATACCGGGCAAATAAGTCGATTGCGTCACCTTGCGTGCTGAGTGTGAATACTTCATGAGCATGGGTTGTGTAGGCAAGTTTCACTGCTTGCGGCACTTTTGAGGTGCGTGCAAATACGAAGCGATCGAAAGCGTCTTTGGTCGAGTAATTGAGTTCAAAGGGAATGAGATCAGCTGCAATATCAGTGTCACTATCCCGATGACTACCTACATCAGTTACTTGATGTACTGCACCGCCTCCTTCTAACTCATATTCTCCGGCTTTCGCTTGTTCACCTAAGGATGAGCGTTGACTGAAAATTTCTGAATTAGAGGTTTGGGATTCAGACGCTAACTGGTTGTAAAGAATAGCACCGAATACTAAGAGGGCGAGCAGCCCTCCTAGTATTGGAAAAACACGGCGTAATTGACGCTTCTCCACTACAGTCCTAAGCCTTTCAGTCGGTTAGCCTGACGAACAAACACGTCAACTGGGTCGGTTTCAAACCAGTGCGTTATGCCAAAGCTCTGGTTGACTTCATCAAGGTGGTTCATTTTATAGTTGTCTTTAAGTACTTTGCCTAAATGAGAACTACAGGTCGATACTAGCCCATCGTTTGGCTCTTTGAATGCGGTGCCAGTAATAGCTAAGAATGGGTCAACTACATCAAGTGCATTGGTGTAAGTTCTGCCTCCGCTCCACGAGAAATAGTACACGCCATTTTCAGCCAACATTTTTCCATCGTTGCGGCAGTAGGCAGTAGGCATCCCTTCTGGATATTTTTGATTGAAAGCAACAGAGCCAGACGTAGACAATGAATTAAGCGCAGCGATTGAATCTGTTGGTTTGTCTCGCGGATCTGACCCAGAGGCAATCTCGATGATATTGGCGAACGCATTAACTACAACGCCCGCAGCACCCTCGCCCACTGAACCTTCAGAAAAAGCGTCTCGTAGTTCATCTGCCACTTTGCTTCCCCAGTTTACGCCGGCAACTGAACTTACCGAAGCAACCTTATCTGGGGCAACGCTTGCGGCGTAACGTGCCGTTGGACCACCGTGACTGTGTCCAATTAAATTCACTTTGTCAGCTCCTGATAGCGCCAGAACTTCATCAATGTAATCGAGTAACTGTTCACCGCGGACTTCGGTCGAGTTTGCTGGTGAGACCTCTGCGATATAGACAACAGCGCCGTTTCGGCTAAGTTTGTGCGGTACCTTATAGAAATAATCAACAAATAAGATATCTTCGAACCCAAACAGACCGTGAACTAACACAATAGGGTGCTTGGTTTTTGCGTAGGTGCCAGCGTAGGCTTGGCCAGACAAGCCTAATGTCATACTGAACAAAGCTAATAACACGGCGAATTTACCGAGCCATGGTTTTGTAGAGCGTATTCTTATAGAGCGTAAGTGGTTATATAGTGTCATCGAGTGTGTCCCATAATTATGGTTATATGTGGTCTGTGGTCAGACCTTTGTTATAATTATGTAAACACTATGTAAAGATCAACCTTTGTGTGAAATCTTTAATAAAGGTTTTTACTGTGTATAGGTAAATTTTCGACGGAGTTAGTTACTATTAGTCAGTTAATTCAGAAAGATAGCGTCAGGTATGAAGTATGTTAACCCATACCATTTGCACTAAACATACAGGACATAAATAACACTTATAGTCGCTTATTTATGTTTGGAATATGCTTGAATGTAGTTTACCGCTAGGCTCGAAGTGGTTAGCCACTCTCCTTTAAGTGGGTTTAGCCTCATACCGACCTGATACTTAAGGGTAAACTCATTTCCAATCCAGCGTTTTAATTCGCAGGGCTTAACAAATTTCTTCCAGTCATGGGTTCCTATTGGTAAGTAGCGCATTACGTATTCCGCTCCCACTATGGCAACAACATAACTTTTCAGCGTGCGGTTCAGCGTCGCCAAAATCAGGAGGCCACCCGGCTTAACCAAACTTGCGCACTCGCGCATAAGCTGCTGCTGGTCAGGCACGTGCTCAACAACTTCGGCGTTAATTACCACATCATATTGCCGACCTTCTTCTACTACCTCGCTTGAGAGTTTATGCTGATAGTCTACCTTTACTCCTGTATTTTGAGCATGGCGCTTTGCCACTTCTACGCTCACCGCACTGGCATCTATTCCCGTAACTTGAGCGCCTAATTTTGCTAGCGGTTCGCTTATTAGCCCACCGCCACTGCCAATATCTATCACTGATAAGGCGGAATAATTGGGAGGCAAGTTGCCCTGACCGAAATGATTTTCTATTTGTGCTTTTATAACGTTTAGTCTTGCCCGATTAAAATCCAGCGCGGTTTTGTATTTGCCTTCTGGATCCCACCAAGAGTCAGCCAGCGCATCGAAGCGCGCAATCTCTTGTTCAGAAAAGTTACTGTCGCCTGTTTTTTTGCTTTTATCGAGCACGATTTTTTACCTTAAAACGTAGTTACCGTAGTGCTTATTGTTGACCCTTGTCGAGCAGGGTCATAAGGTGGATAGATAAGGTTCTATTCATCCTAAATTCGCTACTTGGCGATTTGAATAAGACATACCTATTAAACCATACGTTGTAAAAGAGGGTTCTGATTTTGGCGAACGCAAAAAATGTTTATGGACGCCCACTCCAGCTATGCTGTGGAAATACTGGATTTACGCGAGAAGGGTTTTGCTATGTACCAGACGCTGATGTGGGTAATCACAGCGTATGCGCGGTTGTCACTGACGAATTTCTTCAGTTTTCGCTACGACAAGGCAACGACCTCATCACGCCGTGGCCTAGTATGACATTTCCTGGCCTGTTAGCAGGCGACAGATGGTGTTTGTGTGCCGCTCGCTGGCTACAAGCCTATGAGGCAGGTGTAGCGCCGAAAGTACGCTTGGAAGCCACACATGAAAAAGCGTTAGACATTATTCCACTTTCACTGCTAGAAGAGTACGCGGCAGATTAATCTAAACCTGCCGCCTCGCCCTCGAATGCTTATATTCGCACTATTGCGCGAACATTGCTTGATTGAGCAGTGAAGTTCGATCTACTGCTGAGGAGTACGAATAACCATAAGTCGAGTCTCAGACATATCTTCAATCGCATAGCGAATACCTTCGCGCCCTAGACCTGAGTCCTTCACGCCACCATAGGGCATGTTGTCCACCCGCCAGCTAGGTACATCTCCAATGACCACACCGCCAACGTCAAGCACGTCCCATGCTTTGTGCGCTTTGTATATATCGCGGGTAAACACACCTGCTTGAAGTCCGTAGCGGCTGTTATTTACTTCTTCAAGCGCTTCGTCATAGTCATCGAATGGCACCAGAATAGATAGAGGGCCAAACGCTTCTTCGGCACTGGCATCACAATCCTTTGGTACATTTTCCATTACCGTAGCCTCAAGCATGGCCCCGTCTCGTGTTCCGCCGCATAGAATGGTGGCACCTTTCTCTTTTGCTTCTTCAATCCAGCCGTGAAGGCGCTCTGCTTCGCCTTCTGAGATCATAGGGCCAATAAAGGTGTCTTCATTAGACGGGTCGCCAGACACTAACGCTTTCACTTTTTCCACATAGCGCGACTTAAACTCATCGTATATTTTGCTGTGCACTAAAAGGCGCTGAACACTTATACAACTTTGCCCTGATTGATAATAAGCTCCGACAATTACCCGGTCGATGGCGTCTTCAATATCGGCATCTTCATCAACTACACATGCGGCGTTACCGCCAAGCTCCAATACCACCGGCTTCTTTCCTGCTTTTGCTTTAAGCGCCCAGCCCACATCAGGTGAACCTGTGAAGCTAAGCAGCTTTAGTCTTTCATCAGTAGTGAATAAGTCAGCGCCGTCGCGGCTACAGGGTAGAATAGAAAATGCGCCTTTGGGTAAGTCGGTTTCAGCTAATACCTCACCAATAATGAGCGCACCAATAGGGGTTCGCGAGGCAGGCTTAAGTACAAAGGTACAGCCTGCTGCGATTGCAGGAGCCACCTTGTGCGCAGCCAAATTCAGAGGAAAATTAAACGGCGATATAAATGAACATGGACCTATGGGGACCTTCTTGGTCATGCCCTGATAACCTTTGGCGCGCGCCGAGATTTCTAAATTCACCACCTCGCCGTTAATACGCACTGATTCTTCTGCCGCTATTTTGAAGGTATCGATAAGACGGCTGACTTCGCCCTTAGCGTCTTTAATTGGCTTACCAGCCTCTATACAAAGCGCTTGTGCCAACTCGTCGGCTCTTTCGGTAAAGCGCTTCACACAGTGCTCTAGCACCGCTTGTCTTTCGAAAGGAGCCATGGCGGACATCGCAGGCTGCGCTTCTTCTGCTGCAGCAATGGCCTTATCGATGGTATCCGCATCGGCCATCGCCACCTTGGTTGCTACCTCTCCGGTGTATTTATTAGTCACGTCCAAGTCGGTATTGGCATAATGTGGCTCACTCGCTAAATAATAGGGATAGCTTTCCTTCAACATTTTTTACTCCTTACCTTTCTGTTACGTTTGGCTTAAAGCTTGGCGCTAAGCTCTTTAATCGTATGATTTAGTGTTTTGTCATTCATACTGTAATCAACTGGACAATCGATAATATGTACGCCTTTTGTGTTCAAACACTTATCAACTAAGTGAATAAGTACATCCGCGTCGTCAACTCTCCAGCCCTGTGCGCCGTAACTTTGTGCGTATTTAACAAAGTTGGGGTTGCCATAATCTAAACCAAACTCATCGAACTGCATGTTTGCTTGTTTCCACTTGATCATTCCGTACGCATCGTCGCGCAAGATGATCACCACAAGGTCAAGCTTAAGCCTAACGGCAGTCTCAATTTCTTGGCTATTCATCATAAAGCCGCCATCGCCGCATACGCTTACCACAGGGACATCAGGCTTCACTAGTTTGGCTGCTATAGCTGATGGCAAACCGGCTCCCATTGAAGCCAGTGCGTTGTCTAAAAGCAGGGTATTCGGATGATATGCGGGGTAATTTCGGGCAAACCATATTTTATATACGCCGTTGTCTAACGTAACAATGCCGTTATCAGGCATAACTTTACGAATATCGCGTACAAGACGTTCTGGTAAGATAGGGAATCGGTTGTCGTCTTCTGCTTCAGCACGGTGGTCTACATAGGCTTGATGCACATCTTTGTAGAAGTCGAGTTTCCAACTGTCTTGGGGAGTAATGCCTTCTTTTATTTGCCAGATGCTGTTAGCAATATCTCCAACGACTTCGAGTTGCGGGAAGTAAACAGGGTCTACGGCAGCCGAATCAAAGTTGACATGAATCACTTTTTTATCGTTGTGATGCATGAAGAACGGTGGCTTTTCTACCACATCGTGGCCTACGTTGATAATAAGATCGGCACGCTCTATTGCCCTGTGTACAAAGTCACCGTCAGACAGAGCAGTATTCCCTGCAAAGCGCGGGTCGCTTTCGTTTAGTACCCCTTTGCCCATTTGGGTTGTAACAAATGGAATGCAGGTTTTATCAACAAACTCCCTGAGCATTTTCGCTGTTAGCTTTCTGTTTGCTCCGGCGCCAATCAATAACAAAGGTGACTGGGCTTCTTCAATCATAGTAACCGCAGCAGCAATTGCTTTGTATTCGGCGATAGGTCGACGGGCCATGCTAGGTGTTAGTATTTGGGCACTGGTTTGTTCTGCGGCAATGTCTTCTGGCAGTTCAATGTGTACAGCGCCCGGGCGCTCTTCATGGGCTAGACGAAATGCCTCTCGCACAGTAGAAGGAATTCTATCGCCACTCACAATCTGGTTGGTGAATTTAGTGATCGGCCGCATCATGTCAACGATGTCGATAACTTGAAAGCGACCTTGTTTGCTGGTTTTGATCGGCTTTTGCCCAGTAATCATCAACATTGGCATAGCACCAAGTTGAGCGTAAGCCGCGGGAGTAACTAGATTAGTGGCCCCAGGTCCTAAGGTCGAAAGGCACACTCCCACTTTTCCGGTAAGCCTGCCGTAAGTAGCAGCCATAAAGCCAGCGCCTTGCTCGTGACGAGTCAGCACCAGTTTAATAGAGGACTCGCGCAACGACTCAAGTAAGTCGAGGTTTTCTTCACCTGGGATACCAAAGACGTATTCCACGCCTTCTGCTTCTAACGCTTTAACAAATAAATCGGACGCTTTCATGTGCTGCACGCTCCTTGTAATTTGAGCAGAAAATAAAGTGCTTATTAGTTGTGCTACGAAACAATGCTGCGAATGGGTTTACTGTGCGTAATAAAATGCCCGTTGCTAACGGGCATGTTAAAAAATAGTGTATAGGAGAGAAAAAGGAAGTCTAATCACTGATTATTATGCGCTTGTATGCGAGCAAAGAACCATCTTCGTTTTGTGACACACTAAATGTATATTCATTGTAGTCACTGCCAAACACTGTATCTTGCCCCAGCAACGTGTCTGGCTCACCCCGGTGACTGTAGTCGGGATGATTGGTACAAATGTCTTGGCAAAAACTATCGGAAAAGCCAAATTGAGAAACCAATTGATCAGTATTGTTGCGACGTATACGAAAATGGATGTGGATAGCTCGGCTGCTGTACCAGCCGGGAAAACAGCTTTTTAGGTTTATTCTTCCGCTAGCATCTGTCACCGCAATACCTCTGAACCACTTCGCACTTAATGCATCCACTTCATTTCCCGTGCAAAATGCCGAATTAAATCCGCTGGCATCGGCACTATCACTGGTATCTCCTGAATAAACGCCATCTACATCGCAATGCCATACTTCAATTTCATAACCCGATAGGGGATTACACGCTTCATCAATTAACTGAAGACACAACATCATCGGCAAACCTGTTTGCTCATATGAGATGTCGTCAAGATAGTCACTTTGAAAATAGCACGGGCCTTCCGTTTGAGAACCTGTGAGAGCCACACTGCATACAGAAGCAGTGTCAAATAAACTATCGTCTGGAAAGTCTGACGTCATAGCTGACGTGCCACCGCTTGCCCAACCGTCAAAATCTTCTTCAGGTTCGGCATTTGAATCGGTGTCGTTATTGGAAGATGAGGAGTTAGATGCTGTGGAACTTGCAGAGGTGGAATTAGAACCTCCACAACCCCACAATCCGATAGCAATAGGAGCCAATGTAAGTCCCACCGCTGTTTTCATAAAGCGGCGTCGCTTTAGCGGCTTTTCCGTTAATTTTTTTGATGTCATCGTGCGTTGCCCTTGGTTGTCTTTGCAAAAAAGACATTTAGCTAAAGGACAAGGTTCTCTTATTTACTCAAGCTTTACGTAGCTTTACACAGTAAATAAGCAAAGTGAAAAAAGCGCAGGTATTTGGGTAACTAAACCTAGGTTATTCAGCACTCCATTCGGATAGTGCCTTCTGTGTTACTTTATCTACCTCATGTTTATTTTCGCTTATCCACCAGCGCTCCATAATACGGACATTTTTCTGATTGGCTTTATAGAATATATCCACAATGTCGCCAACAAATGGAATAAAACCTAAGCCAAAGTCGATTGCTGAGTTTTTTACCATTTGAGCTATTAGCGCTTTGGGCATACCCAATGATTTTCCCAGCCAAACTATTCGAAGTGAAACGAAGAGCATCAGCGCGTCACCGGCTCCTGGGATAAGGCCCACGATTGAATCCAAGCCTATTCTTATTGGGATAAAAGGGAGCTTTACAGCAGTATCCAGCAAGTTCGCCAGTTTTTGCGCTTTAAGTAGTGCCTTTGGTGCTTTGCCTTCCACGACCTTATCTCCCTTTCAATATAATAAATGCGCCACCAAGGGTGATTTCCCTATTGGTTTTCCTCGAAACGTTTACTGTCAGCTTTTCAAACGCTACTTTTCAGCGCCTAACGCTCTTGCTAAGCCTGCGCGCAAACCGTTGTCCGACTGCACTGTCCACCCATGCAGGTTTTCTTGCACTATGTCAAAAAGCACGTCTATATGTTCTTTGTCACTGTTAAGTGCCGCGATGTATTCATAGCGCTCACCACCAGCTTCCATAAAGTACTCGCGATTCTCTTCACCAATTTCTTCAATAGTTTCCAAGCAATCGGCTGAGAAGCCAGGGCACATAACCTGAATGGATTTCACCCCTTTTTCAGGTAAAGACTTTAACGTTTCATCTGTATACGGTTTCAACCACTCTTCTCGACCAAAACGAGATTGGAAGGTTGTCATATATTCGTCGTGTGAAAGGCCAAGTTTCTCGGCAAGCAAGCGCGACGTTTTGTGGCACTCGCAGTGATAGGGGTCACCATTCATTAAATAGCGCTTAGGAATACCGTGGTAAGACAAAATAAGCTTGTCCGCTCTTCCATGGGTTTCCCAATGCGCTTTTACTTTGTTCGCCAGCGCGGTAATGAAATTATCGCGGTCGTGATAGTGATTCACGAAGCGAAGTTCTGGGAGCCAACGGCGAGAGGTGAAATCCTTAGCGATAGCATCAAATGTGGAGCCAGTTGTCGACGCGCTGTATTGAGGGTAAAGCGGTAAAACGACGAGTTTGCGTACGCCTTTTTCCAACATGGACTCGATGGTATCACCAATGGCGGGCTTGCCGTAGCGCATGGCAAAATCAACAATTACGTCATCGCCATATTGGGCTTTACAGCGTTCAGCAATAGCTGATGCTTGCGCTTTAGTAATAGCCATAAGTGGAGAGCCTTCTTCCGTCCATACGGTGGAATAAGCCTCTGCCGAGCGCTTGGGGCGAAAGTTTAGAATAATACCATTTAATACAAACCACCAAATCGCTTTAGGCACTTCCACAACCCGCGGGTCAGAAAGAAACTCTTTCAAATAAGGGCGTAACGCCTGCTTAGTTGGCGCTTCCGGTGTCCCCAAATTCGTTACCAGTACGCCAATTTTATCTGGTTGCCCGTGAGTAAAACCTTTGTTCGATTTGTATTTCATGTATTCATAGTCCGAGAAGTACTGCGCTATATCCGTATTATACTGAATTACCTTAGATTATGATCTGCTATAACGCCAAAAAAGTGCGATTGCGTTAATAGATTTTGGGCATTAAAAAAGCGACAGGTGTTCGAAAATACTTTTCAAAAACACATGCCGCTTTCTTAGTTTGCTGCCGCATTATGCGTGTGGCAGCCCGTAAAGCTATCTATTTAAGGCTGATAGTAAGTCGCTGCGCCCGGGCCTACCGGCATACCGAGTAGGAACACCCAAATGTAGAACAAAATTGTCCAACCTACGATAAACACCATTGAGTAAGGCAGCATCATGGCAATGAGCGTGCCCATTCCCAAGTCTTTCTTGTACCTTGCAGCCATGGCCAAGATTAGTCCGAAATAGCTCATCATAGGTGCGATAACGTTTGTGACTGAATCACCAATACGGTATGCAGCTTGAATCACTTCAGGCGCGTAGCCTATGAGCATGAGCATTGGCACAAAAATAGGTGCTGTTACCGCCCATTGCGCTGATGCACTCCCTAGCGACAGGTTCACTACACCACACATCAAAATAAACAGAATAAACACCGCTGGGCCATCTAACCCTGCCGCTTGTAACAACGCAGCACCTTTAACGGCTAATACTGTGCCTAGGTTTGTCCATTTGAAAAACGCAACAAACTGCGCAGCAAAGAATACTAACGTTATGTAAAGACCCATTGCCCCCATGCTTTTAGACATGGCATCAATAACATCTTTGTCGTTCTTCATCGACTTGGTAACTTTACCGTAAACAAAGCCAGGAATAGCAAAGGTGATA
This sequence comes from Alteromonas sp. Cnat2-8, assembly GCF_022348355.1. Classification (NCBI taxonomy): domain Bacteria; kingdom Pseudomonadati; phylum Pseudomonadota; class Gammaproteobacteria; order Alteromonadales; family Alteromonadaceae; genus Alteromonas; species Alteromonas sp. Cnat2-8. Next base: position 436,181 of record NZ_JAKREX010000003.1, on the reverse strand, counting down.
AATATGAATGCAACAATGCCTTTAAGGAACGGAGAGCCCGCTACTTCACCTGTTTCTGGATGACGCAATATACCGTTTTCTGGCACTACCGTTAGCGCTAGTATCGCGCACACAATAACAAACGATATACCGGCCCAACGCAGGCCTTTCTTTTCTAAATCCGTAGGCGCGTCCATTGATTGCTTGCCTAGATCTATGGAAGCATCAGCAGGGTCAAATTTACCGAGTCTCGGCTCAACAACCTTTTCGGTGACCAACGCGCCCATTGTGGCTACAACGAAGGTACTGATGAACATGAAGTACCAGTTTACTTCTGGGCCTACCATATAGTCGGGGTCAATCATGTGAGCAGCGGCTTCCGTGATACCCGACAACAGTGGGTCGACGGTTCCAAGCAGTAGGTTGGCGCTATAGCCAGCCGATACACCTGCAAACGCGGCGGCCAGACCCGCTAACGGGTGACGACCTAACGAGTGGAAAATCATCGCTGCCAGTGGAATAAGTACCACGTAGCCAAGCTCTGATGCTGTGTTTGAAATGATACCTGCGAAGACGATAGCAAAAGTCACGGCACGTTTAGAGGCATTCATCACCAACGCGCGCATTGCTGCTGATAACAGGCCAGAATGTTCTGCTACCGATACACCAAGAAGCGCAACAAGTACGGTACCCAGTGGCGCAAAGCCTGTGAAATTGGTAACCAAGCCTGTCACTATTCGCTGCAAACCTTCTGCGCTCATCAGCGATATGACTTCAATCATACCGTCTTCTTCACGCCCCTTTGCACCTATTGGGCGAGGGTCAGCTACAGCAATGTCAAAGTAACCAAGTATCCCACTAAGTAACACAATGAAAAGTGAAAGCAGAGCGAACAGCGTTACTGGATGTGGGAGCAGGTTTCCTAACCATTCCACCGTGGTGAGAAATCGCGAGAATAACCCACCTTGTCCGCCCCTATCATCGGCAGACACTGTATTTGTATTTTCCGTTGTCAAAATCTTCCCTCTGTCGTTTATTGACGTCTACCACACCAAGGTTAATGCTGGGAAGGCATCAACCTTGTACATAAATAGTGACGTGTTTTAATAGTATTCAGACGGTATTTTACCCGATTTAGTAAAATTTTGGCAGTGGATAGGGTAAATGAAGGGTTAAGTCAGTGTACATTTTCCTAAATTGCCCGGCTACACAGATTAAATATAACTCGCTATATCATACCGTTAGCCTTTCAAAAGGCGTAAAAAAACCAGTCTAAAAAGACTGGTTTTTAAAGCTTCAAATTACGGCTATTTAGTTACCGTTTGACTTGTTCATATACTTGAAGAAGTCGCTGTCTGGTGCAATAACCATGACATCTTGTTTGCTGTTAAAGCTTTGCTTATACGCGTCCATACTGCGCAGGAAGCTGTAAAAATCAGCGTTCTTTGAGTAAGCGTCAGCGTAAATTTGTGCCGCAATCGCATCACCCTCACCGCGAAGTTGACGTGCATTACGCTCAGCATCAGCAAGCATTACCGTTACCTTCGCATCAATGTTTGCCTTAATGACCTCGGCTTGCTCTTGACCTTCTGAACGGTGCTCACGAGCTACGGCGGCACGCTCTGCGCGCATGCGCTGGAAGATCGAGTTGCTCACCTCAGTAGGTAAGTTAATCTGCTTAACGCGTACGTCTACAATTTCAATACCAAGCTCATCAGACGATGTAGAAGCTTGTTCCATTGCTTGGTTCATAAGCGCTGAACGCTCACCAGAAACGATTTGTGCAATAGTACGAGTACCAAACTCAGAACGTAGGCCGTTGTTTACTTTTTGCTTCAGTAGCGCTTCTGCTTGCAGCTTGTTGCCACCCGTTGATAGGTAGTAACGTGCAAAGTCTTCTATGCGCCACTTAACATAAGAGTCAACAATCAGGTCTTTCTTCTCGCTTGTTACAAAGCGATCAGGCGTTCCATCCAACGTTTGAATACGCGCATCTAAATGGCGTACCGAGTCAATAAACGGAAGTTTAAAGTGTAAACCTGGCTCAAAAACCCGAGTTTCACCGGTCGCGTCATCGCGCTGAACCTTACCAAATTGAATAACAATGGCACGCTCACCCTCTTTAACTGCAAACAGAGAACCTGATGCAAGCAAAACAAGAAGAACGAATGCTGCTATTAATAAATTCTTCATTATGCTTATCTCCCTTCTCTGTAGCTGTCACCGCGCAAACCAGAGGTTGGCGACGAATTACGGCTTCTGCCTGAGGTATCAGTTACAGGTGTTTGTAAGCTTTCTAGCGTGTTGCGTGAGCGATCGTTAGACGACGACTGCTGACGCTCCATAATTTTATCCAGAGGCAGGTACATCATGTTGTTTCCGCCTTTGCTATTAACCATGATTTTGCTGGTGTTACCCAACACTTCTTCCATGGTTTCAAGATAGATACGTTCGCGAGTAACCTGAGGTGCGCGCTCATATTGTGGAAGCAGCTCTTCAAAACGTGCCACTTCACCCTGCGCTTCCAACGTTACACGCTCTTTATAGGCTTGCGCTTCTTCATTCATACGATTTACTTGACCACGTGCACGTGGCTCAATCTCTCTCGCATAAGCTTCAGCTTCACGAATAAAACGTTGTTCATCTTCCTGTGCAGCAATCGCATCATCAAAAGCATCTTTAACTTGCTCTGGTGGGCGGGCATCACGGAAGTTCATATCGATAATGGAAACACCCATGTTGTAGGGTTCAATGATCGCTTGAAGCTCTTCCCATACACGCTGACGCGTTACTTCACGGCCGTCGGTAAGTACGTCGTCCATTTTAGAGTGGCCAACTACGTAGCGAATAGCGCTATCAAGAGACTGACTTAAACTCTGCTCAGGGCTTTCAACGGCAAACGTCCAACGATAAGGGTCTACAACGCGAAATTGCATTTCCATTTGAACGCTTACCACGTTTTCGTCTTCTGTAAGCATAGAGCCTGAAGATGACTGGTCGCGAATTGACTGAACATCAACTGGGATTACTGAGTCAATAAACGTTGGCGCCCAACGAAGACCCGGCTCAACCTGCTCGTGATACTCACCGAAGCGAAGCACTACGCCACGCTCTGCTTCACGAATAGTGTAAAAACCACTAATGAACCAAATTACGACAAGTAAACCTACAAGAATACCAGCGCCGATACCACCTAGGCTTTTGCCTGAGCCGCCACCGTTGCCACCTGACTTTCCAAACTTACCAAATAAGTTCTTAAAAACATCGTCCAAATCTGGGGGACCTTGCTCTTTCCCACCGCGATTCTTCCACGGGTCGTTATTATTGCCACCCGGCTCATTCCAAGCCATGCTGATACTCCATAGATTACTGTTATATTTTTGAATTTCGCATGCTCAATGCAGTGACTAGCACTGACTAATGTCGCACAACATACTCTGATATTCCGTTTTCCAGACGTTTTTCAAGTCTGTTCCAGTCAGCGGCGGGCATTCTTACATCAACTACCCAGTCTCCCTGACTGTCGTATTCTTCACTAGCAATACAGTTTAGTTCGTACAACACGCCGCGCAATCGACTTTGTGCAGGCGGAATCTTTAATGTGTAATTCACCATACTTTTACCTAAACATTCGGTTAAAGCTTGGCTCAATAATTCCGTTCCTTCGCCTGTTTGTGCAGATAGCCACACTCTGACAGGCACCCCTTCGTCGTTTCTTTCTATACGCGGTTGAACGTCGTCTAGTTTATCAATCTTATTACAGATTAGTAATTGTTGAATCTCTCCAGCTTCAATTTCTTCAAGTACATCATTAACTTCATCCATGGTTTCGCGATATTTTGCATCAGCAATATCAACCACATGGAGCAGTAAATCTGCTTCTTGAGTCTCTTGAAGTGTCGCTTTAAACGCAGCAACGAGGTCGTGGGGAAGATGACGAATAAAACCTACCGTGTCGGCTAAAATAGCCGGCCCTACGTCTTTTAAATCGATTTTGCGTAACGTGGGATCTAGCGTTGCAAACAGCTGATCGGCAGCGTAAACGTGTGAGTCGGTAATGGTGTTAAACAGCGTCGATTTTCCCGCATTCGTATAGCCAACTAAGGATACCGTTGGAATTTCAGCGCGTTTGCGCGAGCGGCGACCCTGCTCGCGTTGCTTTTGCACTTTTTCCAATCGACGAAGAATGGCTTTAATACGACCACGAAGTAGTCGACGGTCAGTTTCTAGCTGTGTCTCACCTGGACCGCGAAGACCAATACCACCTTTTTGACGCTCAAGGTGGGTCCATCCTCTGATGAGACGAGTTGAGATATGCCTCAACTGGGCTAGTTCGACCTGAAGCTTACCCTCATGTGTTCTTGCGCGCTGCGCAAAAATATCAAGAATTAGCCCCGTTCTATCTAACACCCGGCATTTACACACCGCTTCTAAATTACGCTCCTGAGAAGGAGAAAGCGCGTGGTTGAAAATAACAACGTTGGCATCGTGTGCTTTCACTGCCGCTGCTATTTCCTCTGCCTTACCTGAACCAACAAAAAACTTAGCATGAGGCGCACTGCGCGAAGTCGTAATAACTTCTACCGCATTAACCCCTGCTGAAGACACAAGCAATTCAAGCTCACTTAAGTCTTCTTTACTGTTCTCGTCGGAAAAATTAACATGAACAAGTACAGCCTGTTCACCGGCTTCATAACGGTCAAACAAGCGCGTTACCTTTTAAATTATTCACCTTTAGTATTTTCAGAATCTCCTGCGCTAGGCATTGTGATAGCGCGTGCTGGAACAACAGTAGAAATCGCGTGCTTATACACCATTTGGCTTACTGTGTTCTTCAGTAAAATTACGAACTGGTCGAAAGATTCAACCTGTCCCTGAAGTTTAATACCGTTTACCAGATAAATTGATACTGGAATACGTTCCTTACGCAAAGCGTTCAAGAATGGGTCTTGTAAAGATTGCCCTTTAGCCATTTGATATCCTTAGTTTTTATTATTCGTGATAGGAATTTCACTATCACTGCACGTCTAATATATACCACACTCAAACATTTAAAGTGTGACTTTCGCTGTAATTTTAGTCAAATTATCGTTAGCAAATGTGTCTAGCCATGTAACCTGCTCCCAGCCCCGTAACCACGTGAGCTGACGCTTGGCGAGCTGCCTTGTAGCAATAATGCCTCTTTCACGCATTTCTGCGTAACTCAATTGGCCGTCTAGGTACTGCCACATCTGTCTGTACCCTACCGAACGAATAGAAGGCAAATCTTCATGAAGATCACTGCGTTCGTAGAGCTTTACTACTTCATTCTCAAACCCTTGCTCCAACATCAAATCAAAGCGGGTCGCTATACGTTCGTGCAACACTGCCCTGTCTGCGGGCGCTATGGCAAATTGTGCAATGTTATAAGGGCACTTTTCACCCTCTTGTTGTTGCCAATGTGTCAACGTCTTGCCGGTACTTCTATACACTTCCAGCGCACGGGTAATTCGCTGTGGGTCGTTGGGGTGAATTCTCTCACCACTAATTGGATCTACACCACGTAATTCATCGTGTAATTTAGACCAACCCAAGCGTTGTGCCTGCTGTGTTATTTCGTCCCGTATCTTTTCATCTGACTTAGGTAGTGGCGAAATTCCATTTATCAAGGCATTAAAGTACATCATTGTACCTCCAGCCAAAATTGGCACCTTGCCACGCGCTAAAATATCGCCAATTAGCGCATTAGTGTCGTTTACAAATTGCGACACCGAATAGCTTTGTGCAGGGTCGATAATATCAATTAGATGATGTACTACACCTGCTTGCTCTTCCTGCGTTGGCTTCGCAGTGCCGATGTCCATACCTTTATAAACAAGGGCTGAATCAACACTAATTACTTCGCTTTCAACCTTGGCCGCTATATCAAGCGCCAAGCCTGTCTTGCCTGATGCCGTGGGGCCCATAATTGCTATTACTGGCAATGCAGAATTTATGCCATTGGACACCTTATTCTCCCCATACATCTAGCACTGAATTTAAGGGGCGCACTTTAGCAAATTGCTCAATAATTTCCCATTGTTTCACTTCACTCTGCTGATCCAACCAGTACCACAGCGCATTTGATGTCTCTTCATCTAAAACATGTTCAGGCAAAACCAATGATTTTACGGCATCATCAAGTGAATTTACTTCATCATTTAGTTCAACTAATAAGAAGTATTCAAACCACTTGAGCCACGGCAAGTGCCTGGTGCCGGCCGGCACCTGTTGCAGCCGATATTTGCCAGCCACTTTATTCACTTCAAAATGCGCGTCGTTTAGCATTGTAACCAGTTGCTCATTGACATTATTGAGCGAGACAGCAACGGGCATTAACAACGGTTGTCCATGTTGCGCTTTTAAAAATAGTTCGCTTAACCAGATACTTGCAACTTTAGTTGCACAAAGAAGGTAAATTTTTTCTGATTTTGGGTAAATTCTACACTGGGAAGTTAGATTAACGTGCTCTGCAACGAGCATCGGGTCTGCATTGTTGTTAATAATGTCGCTATTTGGCGTCATTAACGCATTGTAATTTGACTGATATGCCGCGCTTGGCCCTCGACTTTGCTTATGTGCAGCGCCACCACTTCGTCCACCACTGGCACTTCCCGAGGATGTATTTCTTGGACTACCTGTAAATTGCCCATAAGACTGTGGCGCGCCTTGCGAGATTCCCCCCGTCGAGTAACGAGAAGACTCGTTGAACGCCTGTGCATTATCCGACGTTTGATTCTGTAAAGGCCTAATGTAATCGTGTTCTACCTGAGAAGACATGAAATCTGAGCCCGAAGGACGGTTTGCGTCCATTCCTGATAAAGGCTGTTCGTCGGTCATGGCGTGCAGCGCATCACTCACGGTTTTACAGATAAAGTCGTGCACCAATCTGCCTTGTTGAAACCTCACCTCATGCTTGGCGGGATGAACATTTACATCCACATCTTTAGGGTTAACCGTTAAGTACACCACAAAGCTTGGTTGCTCCACCACACCCCAAACGCTTTCGTACGCTTGGCGAATAGCGTGCATAATAAGCTTATCTCGCATGCCTCTGCCGTTAACAAAACTGAACTGGCAATCATTGCTGCTGCGAAGCATGGCCTCATTACCTAGCCAAGCATCAATCTGAAGACCTTCATACTCGGTACTAATATGTACGGCGTTTTGAACAAACTTTTGTCCAACCACAGCGCCAATTCGGGTGGCTAAACTGCCTGCTTTGTCGGCGATAAAGCGCTTTGCTACTTTATCGTTGTGTTTTAAAACAAATGAAACCTTGGGATAGCTCAGTGCTATGCGTTTTATGACTTCTTCAATATGCTGAAATTCGGTTTTTTCGGTGCGTAAAAACTTACGTCTTGCTGGCGTGTTGTAAAACAGATCCGCCACGTCAATTGTGGTGCCAACAGGGTGGGCCGCTGGCTGAATATTTACCGCCATTTCCCTACCCTCACAGTAGGCCTGCCACGCCTCTCCTTGAGACTCAGTGCGTGATGTCAGTGTTAACCGGCTTACCGAGCTAATACTGGCCAGCGCTTCGCCACGAAAGCCAAGAGAGAGAATTTGTTCTAAGTCATCCAGAGTGGTGATTTTGCTGGTTGCATGGCGACTTAATGCCAGCTGCAGTTCACTTTTGACAATGCCTGACCCATTGTCTTTTATTCGAATGCGTTTGTGGCCACCTTTTTCAATATCGACTTCTATTTTGGTGGCACCAGCATCAAGGCTGTTTTCTAGTAATTCTTTAACCACAGACGCGGGGCGCTCAACCACTTCACCAGCGGCAATCTGGTTTGCAAGTTGGGGAGATAAAAGCTGTATAGGCAAAGGACTACCCTATGATATTAACTATATGGATTCGTGGCGATACGACATGTAAGTGCAATGAGTGCTGAAAAAGCCGATGAAACAAAACCTAGGTTTAGGTTCTCGGAATATTTAGTACCTGCCCTACGCGTACAACATCACTTGAAAGATCATTCGCTGCTTTGATGCTGCTTACTTTTACATTGTAACGCTGTGCTAATAACGAGAGCGACTCGCCGCTTCTTACTTTGTGCGTTCGGTTGTTCGCCCTTTCTTGTGCCCACAGTGTACCATCAGGGGGAACTTGCTTGAAGTAACGCTTAGTCGCATTAAACATGGCATTCGCTAAGCGTTCGCGATGTTTAGACCAGTTCAGATTCTTCTCTTCTTGCGGATTAGAAATGAAACCAACTTCGACCAAAATAGAGGGGATGTCAGGCGCGGTCAAAACTGCAAAACTGGCGGCTTGTGGTTTTCTTTTATGCAGACTGGTCACCTGCTTTAGCTCTTCAACCACTTTATTACCTAAATCGTGGCTGGTCGCCATACTGTGATCCATCGATAAACCCAGTATGGTTTCAGTAAGATATCGCTCGCTTGATTTATCATTGATCACTTCAGCTGCACCACCGAGTAATTCAGAGTGACGTTCAGATTTCTCTAGCCAGCGGCCTAATTCAGTGTCTGCTCTTCGCATGGATAGTACCCACACCGAACCACCTCGCGGTTGAGGCTGACTAAACGCATCGGCGTGGATGGAAATAAGCAAATCGGCTTTTTTCTCGCGCGCAATTTCAGGACGTCGATTAGGAGAAACATAATAATCATCGCCACGAGTCATGATGGCGCGCATACCTCGCTCCCGGTTTATCATGTCTTCCAGTTTTTTGGCGATACTCAGGGTGATGTGCTTTTCATAGGTACCAGCCGGACCGATTGAACCTGGGTCATGTCCACCATGCCCGGCGTCGATGGCGACGATAATGTCTCGGTCTCGGGCACTGGTTGAATCATCAATAACGACAGAGCCGGTTGATGCCGACGCTGATAACGTTGGAGACGGCTTCGGCGCGCTATCTGGTAAATCGACAACCAGCCTGTGTCCGTAAGCACCATCGGGGGTTACTGCAAATAACGAAGGCTTTGTATTTCTATTGAGCTCAACAACCACTCTGGCAGATGATTTGTTTTTCGGTGTGGAGTAGCGCAGCTTTTTAATCAAATCACCGCTGTTTTCAATGCCAGAAAGCTTAGCGGTGTCGCTGGTGTTGTTAAGATCGATGACAAGCCGAAGCGGATTTTTGAGCGTAAAATAGGTGAACTCTGGCGCTGATTTCATATCGAAAACAACGCGCGTATTGTCCGGCGACGGCCATATCCTAACCCCGTCGATGTTATTTTGCGCACCGTGTGCGAATTGCACGACGAAACACAATAATAATACCGAAACTATACTGCGCACCATAATTAGCCTTTCTGTTATTGTTATGCTGCTCTCGTCAACTCCGGAGCGGCTATTTATTCAGTTTTTCTTTCATTTCGCATTTGCGCTAAACGCGCTTGCATTGCTGAAGCAATTTCGCACCGTGGGCACTTTTTGCTTCCAAATTAAACTGCCTACCCGATGGCGTAATATTTATACTAATCACTAAGTCTGGGGATGCCAAGTATTCGCCCCCTTTTTCCGACCATTCAATAAGCGCGATAGCGCCCGAACCAAAGTAATCGCGAATTCCCATGAACTCTAACTCTTCTGGGTCGGCTAAGCGATACAGGTCGAAGTGATAGATATTGACGCCATCCAACTCATAAGGTTCAACCAATGTATAGGTTGGACTTTTAACGCTACCTGAATGACCTAAAGATTGAATGAAATATCGGCTAAATGTCGTTTTCCCTGCACCTAAGTCGCCGTTTAAATAAATAACAGCATCGGTAGGGAGTTGACTCGAAACAGCCTGCGCTAAATCTCTGGCAAGCTGCGCAGTATCATCTACTTCATTAGCAAAAAAAGAGGTATGCGGGTAAGACATCAACAATATTCCACAGTAATAGAAAGCCGAATAACACAGTAGATGCCTGCCCGTTCAAGACAAAACCACGCTAACTAGTGGTTTATAAGCGCACGTACTGCGTCAAACAAATCGCTTGCTATCATACCACGTTGACCATACAGTTGGGCAATATCATCGCCAGCCTTAGCATGAAGTACTACACCATATTTCGCTGCAATATCTGTTTCTACGCCTTGCGCGAGCAACGCGCCCAATATTCCGCTTAATACATCACCGCTTCCTGCGGTAGCCATACCTGGATTACCGTGACGGCAAACCCAGGTTTTCTTTTCATTGTCGATAAGCGTGCCCGCCCCTTTTAGTACACAGACCGCATGGTATCGCTGTGAGCACTGCCTTGCGTAGTTAAAACGGTCGCTTTCTACATCATCAATAGAAACACCGAGTAAACGCGCAGCTTCGCCCGCGTGAGGGGTTAAAATACTGTCAGACAAGGTGTACGCGGTTGACTGCTGACACAACAGATTTAGCGCGTCAGCATCAATGACCACAGGCTTATTTTGGCTTTGACAGTGCTTCATGGTGGTTTCAAATGCGCTTTCTGCCCATTCATCTTGCCCAAGACCCGGTCCAATAACCACACAGGTTGCCCAAGCTAATGCATCTTCCAAATTAAAGTCGGTGACCATGAGTTCAGGTCTGCCTGCACTGACCTGAACGACTGACGACTCATGGGTATACACGCGTACCATGCCCGCACCACTTCTCAGCGCGGCTTCACTGGCGAGTCGAATGGCACCTGCTGTTCCACGGTTACCGCCAATGCACAACAGTCGACCATAAGTCCCTTTATGACTGTTAATCTCCCGTGGCCCCATACCTTTAAAGTGGTCGATATTTAGCATGGTCGCGCTCGCTTTAGCTAATGCTTGGAACGCTTTGCCGATACCCAAGTCCGCATACACTAACTTACCGCACGATTGTTTACCCGCACCAGTAACAAGCCCCGGCTTAATGCCCACAAAAGTAACGGTGATATCAGCCTGAACACATCGCCCCAGGCTCTGTCCTGTATTTGCATCAAGCCCTGACGGCACATCAACGCTTACTACCGGTGTTGATGACGCATTCACCGCATCAATGATGTCTGCAAACTCATTGCGAATATAGCTATTAATACCTGTACCAAGAAGCGCATCAATCACTACGTCAGACTTCTCGAGGAGCGCAGCGTCAAACCCATTGATACTGCCTCCTGAATCGAGCCAGCGCTGCTGTGCTTTGCCAGCATCACCTTCCAGCGTACGTTCAGGCTCAACCGCACATAAATGCACTTGTTTACCCGCAAGTTTTGCGTTTATTGCTGCAATGTAGCCGTCACCCGCATTGTTACCTTGGCCCACCAGCACTAAGTAAACGTCTGAGTTTGGCATAAGCTCAAGACACTGCTTAAACACCACATCACCAGCTCGTTGCATCAACGTGAACATATCGCAGCCCGAATTCGCGGCGGCTTGTCCCTCATTTTCCCTAACCTGATCGGCCCGAAATAATTTGTATGATAAACTTGACGTTAATTGAGTATCTAGCATGAGCACATGTCCGAATTTAGTTCTATCGACCTTGTTGAATTAACCAACAATATCAAGGCTTGGGGTACAGCGCTAGGCTTTCAGCAGGTTGGCATCAGCGATATTGATCTACATCAGCACGAGGCACACCTTCAGGAATGGTTAGACAATGGGTATCACGGTGACATGGCCTTTATGGAGAGTCATGGGATGAAGCGTGCCCGGCCTGATGAGTTGGTCCCAGGGACATTACGGGTTATCAGCGTTCGCATGAACTACTTACCTCCTGACGCCTCGTTTGCCAAGCATTTAAAAAAGCCAGAAATAGGATACATCAGCCGCTATGCATTGGGCCGTGACTACCACAAAGTGCTGCGCAAACGTCTGAAGCAATTGGGAGAGAAAATCACCGCATCCTTGGCGCATACCCAATATCGCCCGTTTGTAGACTCAGCCCCCGTGTTGGAACACGCTATTGCTGAAAAAGCGGGTATTGGCTGGACGGGGAAACACAGCCTGACACTCAACAAAGAAGCCGGCTCTTGGTTCTTCTTAGGTGAGCTGTTCATCAATTTGCCATTACCCACTGACTCACCAATTGAAGAGGGTTGCGGCACCTGCACGGCGTGTTTAACCATTTGCCCTACCAATGCGATTGTTGCGCCTTATAAAGTAGATGCCCGTCGCTGTATTTCCTATCTCACCATTGAATCAGACAAAGATATTCCCGAATATTTACGCCCCATGATGGGCAATCGCATTTATGGCTGTGACGATTGCCAACTTGTTTGCCCTTGGAATCGCTTTGCCGACGTTACCAGTGAAGAAGATTTCCACCCGCGACAAGTGCTTCACGGCCAAAGTCTCAATGCGCTTTTCGGCTGGTCTGAAGAAACCTTCTTACGCAATACGGAAGGCTCTCCCATCAGGCGGATTGGCTTTGAGAAGTGGCAGCGTAATATTGCCGTTGCGTTAGGAAACGCTCCGTATGATGAACAAAGCATTCTGCTTTTGAAAGAAAGACGAGGGAGCGTGAGTGACTTGGTGGACAGACATATTGATTGGGCTCTTAAGCGGCAGCAAGAGAAGCAACAAGCGTCTGAAGCAAAAAACAGGCAGCAAGCGCGGCTTATTCGCGTAATTGAAAAAGGTTTACCAAGAGACGCCTAACGCCAGTACACGTTTGAATAAGGCATACCGCGAATTCAATTGGCGATATACACGTTTTGGGGTTAACCCGCTGAGGCAAGCTGACTGTTTAAATCGGCCTGAGTGCTATTCCGATAACGCACACGAGCATTTGGCGAATGGGATGCGGCGAAAGAAACGTTAAGTTTGAGGCCTCGCTGTGCCACTTGCGTGGTTATGATAGGCGAGCCGAATTCCCACCACGGTTCCTGTTCCAATGCTTCAATAACTCGCGACAGCTCAGTTTCAGAACCGTCATACTCACCCGTTATTTCGCAATGTCCGTTCTCACATTTTACCGAGTCTAAAACAAAGCGCTCGTTGTTAGGCGGCAGCGCAAAAAACGTATTGAGTGAGCCTTCGGTTTTCGTGTAGAAAACCTCTGGCGCCATGATTTGGACATTCTCAGCAACGGGGGCAACATTCATCTCGCCGTTTTTCGTAACGCTTGTATCCAAGAGCACCGCACCTGTTTCATTTGAAACCAACTTGGCGGCGGGCTTAATAACTTTCAGCTCACTCGTTTCGGTGGCACGAGAGCGCGCTAACACATTGGTTAGTCGCTCTTTTTCTGCATTGGATTCACTGAGTTGGTGTTGATAGCCAGAAAATTTATACCCTGCTATCAATGCAAACGCTATCAGCAACAACACAAGCCACGTTTTCATTTTACTTCCTTTATCGAAGTCGCTTACTTGTGATATTGCTTACTAAGTTCATGTACCGCATTAACGAACACACCTGCATTTTCAGGTGGTACGTCTAGATGGATACCGTGACCTAAATTAAATACGTGACCGCTACCTTCACCGTAACCTTCTAGAATGGACGCCACTTCTTGCTCAATTCTTTGCGGTTGAGCATACAGCATTGATGGATCCATATTACCTTGAAGTGCAACTTTATCGCCAATGCGCGCACGCGCTTCTTTAATGTCGATAGTCCAGTCTAAACCTACTGCGTCGCAGCCTGTCGCCGCAATCGATTCTAGCCACATGCCACCGTTTTTGGTGAACAAGGTAACAGGTACTTTACGGCCTTCATTTTCACGGGTCAGCCCACTTACAATGCGCTCCATGTACTGAAGCGAGAATTCTTTGTATTCACGAGGAGATAACACGCCACCCCAAGTATCAAATACCATGACTGACTGCGCGCCCGCAGCGATTTGAGCATTTAAATACTCAGTAACAGAATCAGCCAGTTTTGCTAGTAACGCATGAAGCGTTGCTGGCTCAGCAAATGCCATTTTCTTGATTTTGGTAAAGGCTTTACTTGAACCACCTTCAATCATGTAAGTCGCGAGTGTCCAAGGGCTTCCAGAAAAACCAATTAATGGCACTTCACCTTTAAGCTCACGGCGAATAGTACGAACGGCATTCATTACGTACTGTAGTTCACCTTCTGGATCAGGAAGGCCGATTTTATCCACATCCGCTTTACACGTGATTGGATTTTTAAAGCGAGGGCCTTCACCTGTTTCAAAGTAAAGACCGAGGCCCATCGCATCTGGAATGGTCAAAATATCCGAAAAGAGAATTGCAGCGTCGAGAGGAAAACGACGTAAAGGTTGTAGCGTCACCTCACATGCAAGTTCTGCATTCTTGCACAACGACATAAAATCGCCTGCTATTGCACGAGTCGCTTTGTACTCTGGGAGGTAGCGCCCGGCTTGTCGCATCATCCATACAGGTGTGACATCAACCGGCTGCTTAAGTAACGCACGTAAGTAACGATCGTTCTTTAACGCGGGCTTATCAACACTGGGGAAATTTTGCGACATATAACTCACCTAAATTACTGAAGATATTTGAGCGCGAAAGTATACCAGTATTCTTAACTAAGGTGTGCTAAAACCTGTATTAAAAAATCAATGTTTTAACGACAAATCGGTGTAGTGTCGATTATTAAAGACAAACAATACTTGAACATTACTTTAAAAAGACGCTTGCACTTAAAGTGAGTGTTTGCTATTACTATAACCGTTAAAGAAAAGAAGCCCTACATGGGACCGTGCTAAACTTATTGAAACCCTGCTTCGGCAGGGTTTTTTATTTGTCGCCGATCAGAGACACCGTTTCAGCAATTAATTGTCCCGCAATAGACACTTTCGGTGGAATAGTCGGCAGCGCATCTATATCAAACCATTGCGCATCATCTATCTCGTTCTCCTGACAACGAATTTCCCCTTCGTCATACTCGGCAACAAACCCGACCATTAAGGAATGTGGAAATGGCCATGGCTGACTATTGTAATAGCGCAAGTTTTTAACCTTAACGCCAACTTCTTCGAAAACTTCTCTGTGGACCGCTTGCTCCAGACTTTCACCACTTTCTACGAAGCCTGCAAGGGTTGAATACATATTGGATTCTCGGTGGCGAACGCCTTTGGCCAACAATATTTTTTCGTTGTCGTGTATAGAAACAATGATACAGGGAGACACTCTTGGATAACTGCGATGTTGACAGCGGTGACAATGCATTGCCATTTCCCAATCTACGCGTTCAGTCTTGGCTCCACATTGCCCGCAAAATTGATGAGTACGCAAGAAGTGGATGTATTGCCAGGCTCGCCCAATAACGGAAAAGGCAATATCGTATTCGGCAAAAAGAAGCTGTCTAAGCGATACCCGTTCCCAACCGGGTTCGTCAACATGCTCAGCGCCCAAATCAACAACATATACGGGCAGATCTCTATGCGCCGTCTCATTGAGCGGCGGAAGTTGATGAATTTCATCGACATAAGATGCTAAAAATGGAATATCACTCAGGTAAGCAACGGGGATAGACTCAGACGATTCTTGTACCACAATTTTGCCGCGACTAAAAACTACCCACAGGGCTTGCTGAGCAGCTAGTTTCGCCTCATCCAACTTTATCATCATTGCACATCACTCCTGTTCTTTAATGCTTCATACTACACTAAATACTGAGCGTATAGATCGCCACCATACATTTTGAAACGAACTTTTTCGCGCAAAATTTGTGTCGCTAGTGCACAGTGTTATACTGAAACTTATTGTCGCTAAACGGGTAACACATCAAAATGTTGCAACAGTTAGAAAGCGTTAAATCAAAATGGGGCGGGAAAAGCCAGGTTATTGACCGCTGGTTAATGGACAGACAGGCACTGTTAGTTTCTTTCTGTGAACTAGCAGGTATTAACAAGCGAAGCGAGTGTTTACCTGACCCAGATGAAATAGACAACTTTTGCAGCGCATTACTCGATTATTTGTCGGTAGGACACTTTGAGGTTTTCGATATGTTGGTTGAAAACGACAATGAAGGCCTTGCACTACGAGATAAACTTTACCCCAGATTGACAAAAACCACTGACGCAGCACTCGCATTTAATGATACGTTTGCACAAGCAGTAACGCCCGAGCAGGCAGCTGAATTTGACTCAGCGCTAGCCAAGCTTGGTGAGACATTAGAAGAGCGTTTTGCCTTGGAAGATGAGTTAATAGCTCATGTACACACTAAAAAACGTGATCCAGAAGTGACGCTTTAATATAACAATGAAAGTCGAGTTTACGGTTATCATCAATGAACAAAACCACACTTATTCATAAGGCACGGGCTTATTGCGAGCAACGCGGCGCCAGATTCACACCGCTTAGAGAAAAGGTGTACGAAATTCTTGTTTCAAAGCACGGTCCTATGGGTGCTTATGAACTACTCGACTCACTGAAAGAAACAGAGTCTAGTGCCAAACCTGCGACAGTCTATCGCGCCCTTGATTTTCTTCTCGATTTTGGGTTTATTCACCGTTTAGAGTCTACTAATGCGTTTGTGGCCTGCTATCATTTTGGTTGTAACCACCCTGTTCAGTTTCTAATTTGTGACAGCTGTGGTGATGTTGCTGAAATTCAATCTGAAGGTCTTCAAGAGACCCTTGATAGCCAAGCAAAGCAACACGGATTCAAAGTATCGAAACAAACTATAGAGGCCCATGGATTATGTGCCGATTGTCAACAAACGGAAGATCACGCTGCCCAGGAGAGTGTACATGAATGCTGATTTTGTGAACCCGTTTATTGCTGGTCTTTTGAACGTGCTTGAAACCATGGCTCAAACTAAATTGACCCCGGGCAAGCCCAAGCGCAAACAAAGTGATATCGCCAAAGGCGATGTATCGGGGCTAATTGGCATGGTGGGCCCTGACGTTCGCGGCTCTATGTCTATTACTTTTGACGAGTCGTTGGCCCTGACCATAATGGAGAGAATGGTTGGCGAGCGCCCTGAGAAGCTTGATGCAGAAGTAGGCGACATGGTTGGCGAAGTTACCAACATGATTTGCGGTAACGCAAAACGAGACCTTGCTGAACGGGGTTACGAGTTTGGAATGGCAACACCCATCGTTGTATCAGGAAAGCAACATACGATTAGTCACCAGGTTGATGGTGCTAAAATTATTCTTCCTTTCATGTGCGACGAAGGGTTAGCGCATTTGGAAATCTGTTTTGACAAATAATTTCTGGCAGTCTGAAAAAATTACACTCGACAGCTACCCGAGAGGATTTCACCTGATAACACAGCAGGTGGAATCTGCACTACCCAGTATTCGTCATGTTGAAGTCGGCCTTTTGCACCTATGGCTTCAGCATACAAGCGCTAGTTTGACAATCAATGAAAATGCCGACCCTACAGTGAGGCATGATATGGAAGCGTTCTTCAACCATAGTGTAAAAGAAGAGCTTTCTTTTTTCAGGCATACTTATGAAGGTAAAGATGATATGCCTGCTCACTTAAAATCGAGTATACTAGGGTGTCAACTTACTATACCTGTCCAACAAGGCAAGCTTGCACTTGGCACGTGGCAGGGTATCATGCTCGGCGAACACCGAGATCATGGTGGAAGACGAACAATTATTGCCACATTACAAGGGATCGCAGCCTAACCCATATTATAAATGGCACAATTTGTGCTAGCGTTAAACGTTAAGCACAACACAAAATTATCAAAAATCGATAATCACTCAACGTTAAACAGGATGTGACTATGAAACAACACTTTAAAATGGCAGCGCTATCTCTTGCTGTAATTTCTTCGACTAATGCATTTGCACAAGACTCTTCTGAGCCAGAGTACAAAAACTGGTTTGGTTTGTCTGGCATGTATTACAACACTGACGACTCACGTCCGTTAGATCTAACTGACGGCGGCCTTTACGACGATGGTCGTGGCGTAGCTTTTGAATACGGTTTCCGTTTTACTCAAAGCTGGGCAGCTCGTGTTGAATTTACAGCCCTAGACCTTGATTATGCAGGCGGCGGTGATGAAAGCGGTGAAATGGTTGGTGTTGACGCACTATACTTCATGCCAAATGATGCATGGTTCTTATTCGGTGGTGTTAAGCGTCAAGCAGTAGGCGAATCAACTACCCTTGGTAACATCGGTATCGGTAAACACTGGGACATCCACGAAGATGTTAAACTTGTTACTGAAATCGCCGCTTATCACGACTTCGGTGAAGATTACAATGACTACAGTGTTAAAGTTGGTATCGCGATCCCATTTGGTAAAGGCACTCCTGCCGCACCTAAAGACAGCGACAACGATGGCGTTGTAGACAGCAAAGACCAGTGCCCAATGACACCAGCCGGTGTTCGTGTTGACGCAAATGGTTGTAGCATCGATGATGATAACGATGGCGTTCTAAACAACGTTGACCAGTGTCCTAACACTCCAGCTGGCACTAAAGTAGATGCAACTGGCTGTGCAATTAAAGATTCGGACAACGACGGCGTTGTAGACAGCAAAGATATGTGCCCTGATACACCAGCTGGCGTAAAAGTTGATGCAAAAGGTTGTACAGTATTTGACGAAGAGACAGTAGAAATCACACTACGCGTTCTATTCGACAACGAAAGTGCTGTAGTTAAAATGCCAAAAGATCCAGAAATCTCTGAATTTGCTGAGTTCATGAAGCAGTATCCTTCAACAACTGCGGTAATTGAAGGTCACACTTCTGCACCAGGTAGTGAAGCTTACAACATGGACCTTTCTAAGCGTCGTGCTGCAAACTTCAAAGAAGTAATGGTAGACATGTACGGTATCGAAGGTTCTCGTTTAGAGACTATCGGTTACGGCGAAACTCAGCTTCTAGACAATGGTAAGAACGCTGAAGCACACCGTGTTAACCGTCGCATTTCAGTGACAGTTAAAGACACAGTGAAAGTAGCTGAAGAAAAGTAATTCATTGTAGATGAATTGAAAAAGGCGCCTTACGGCGCCTTTTTTGTGTCTGAAATACTTTAACTTATTTACCCTTAAAATGTAGACCGTGGCCGCGGTCGAAGCCTTTAGTCGCTATAAGAGGGGCTAGTATTCGTCGGCTATGGCAGGGCCTGCATAGTTGTCAAATCGTGAGAACTGACCTTGGAACGTAAGTCGACAGGTACCAATTGGGCCGTTACGCTGTTTACCAATAATAATCTCTGCAATGCCCTTATACTCACTGTTTTCGTGATAAACCTCATCACGATAAATAAACATAATTAGGTCGGCATCCTGCTCGATTGAGCCAGACTCACGAAGGTCAGAGTTAACTGGACGTTTATCGGCGCGTTGTTCTAGCGTACGGTTAAGCTGTGAAAGGGCGACTACCGGTACTTCAAGCTCTTTAGCCAATGCTTTCAATGAGCGAGAGATCTCTGCAATTTCCAATGTTCGGTTATCGCTAAGAGAAGGTACGCGCATCAACTGAAGATAATCCACCATGATTAGACTGATTCCACCGCGTTCGCGAGCGAGTTTTCTTGCGCGACTTCGCACGTCCATTGGTGTAAGGCCTGATGAATCATCAACAAACAAACAATCTTTGTCTTTGAGCATAGCCATGGTGTTGGAGATACGTGCCCAATCTTCATCATCCAGCTGAGCAGTACGAATTTTGGTTTGGTCAACGCGGCTTAATGACGCCAACATACGCATCATGATTTGTTCTGAGGGCATCTCAAGACTGAAAACAAGTACAGGTTTGTCTTCTGCCATCATGGCGTTTTCAATCAAGTTCATGGCGAAAGTAGTCTTACCCATCGATGGACGAGCCGCCACGATAATAAGGTCAGAGGGCTGCATACCACTGGTCATTTTGTCTAGGTCGGTAAAGCCGGTAGTAACACCGGTAACGTCTTTATTGGTTTTCACCAATTCTTCTAGACGGTCAATGGTCTTCCCTAAGATAGACTCGACATCGCGAGGACCTTCGTTTTCACCAGTTCTTCGCTCGGCAATTTCAAATACTTTACTTTCGGCCAGGTCAAGAATGTCTGCACTGTCACGGCCTTCGGGGTTGTACCCAACTTCCGCTATTTCATGCGCCACGCCAATAAGCTCTCGGGTTATCGCGCGCTCACTGATAATTTGCGCATAAGACACAACGTTCGCAGAACTTGGCGTGTTTTTGGCAAGTTCACCTAAGTAGGCAAAACCACCGGCATCTTCCAGTTCATCATGCTTTTCCAGCTCTTCTGATACTGTTATAAGATCTATTGGCTGGCTACTGTTTAGTAGTCGAGTGATAGCACGAAAGATAATTTGGTGTGAGCGATTGTAGAAATCGTTATCGGTAACAAGCTCCGCGACTTTGTCCCAGCTTTCAGGGTCAATAAGCATGCTGCCCAAAACAGATTGCTCAGCCTCAATGCTATGAGGTGGAACCTTCAATTTTTCAACATTCTTATCGTTTTTAGACGCAGACGCCACGAGTGAAACCTATCCCAATGCACAAAAGTCAGTTGGATATTATGCGCTTTTAACGTCCATCACTCAACAAAGGAAGTCGTCATTTTGTTGCGAAAGCGCAAAAAGACAACATCGTTTAAAGCGTTTTCTCCAGCTTTAAAAACGTACCATCAACCAAGGTGTAGGCGCTGCCACCTTCCTGAAAAATGAGTGTAGACCCCATGATTGCTGAATTATCAAGGCACGACAAACTTACTTCAGTAATCTTGTCGTCGCTAAAGCCAAGCGATGATGGAGAGGCTTTAAAAGCAGCATAAAAATCTTGATTACTGATATTTTTCGTTGAATACACCGGTGACTCACAAAATGCCTGATCGAGTTTAGCCGAGTCTGAAGCATAGGTTACCGAGCGACCCAAGAACTTTTCTGACTCTATTGATGAGTGAGCTGAAACACCTACATTATAGGCCTTAGTCACCACCCAAGTACCTTCGTAATAAGCGGGTTCCTGAACAGCACAGCCTAGCGTAAATGCGCATATTCCAAACGCACCAATAATTAGACTATGAAATCGCCAAAACCTTTTGACGTGTCCAACAATACTCAATTTAACCTCCAATCAAAAAATAACAAACAATGTGATGATGTGGGTGAAGCGTGCAGGTCCGCTAACTTGTAACTAAGAGCCATTAAAACGCACTTTTGTTACTTACAAACGCTCAGCTACACATTTTTAGCGACCAAACAAAAAAAGCTGCGATCACTCGCAGCTTTTCATTAATCACCACATGTCTGATTAATAAATGTGGACTAAATTCATTTTTTCAACCTAAAGTTTCAATTGTGTTGCCTATAGCTTATTCACTTTTGGTCTATTTCAATTCGCCCGTGTACCGTAGAGATGTCTACATTTGCAGCCCCACCGTTATGGATAAAGCGTAGCCAGCTACCTGGGCCATACTTAGGCTTTTGCGACTTTTCATCACTGATATTGTTTACAATGTTGCCGCCAGCGTGCGTCTCAATATCAAATTGTGCCGATACGCCATCTTGAAAGACAAATTCCATCGCACCGCCTACAGAATTCGCTTTTACGCTACCGTTCTTATTAAGACCTAAACTTGCGTAAGTCCTTCCATTAACCGTATTGATTTGCAGTACGTCTACCGCTTGAAGAGACACATCGATTCGACCGTTGACGGTTTCTACTGATACGTCTGGGCTATCGGAAGTGATGTCGAGCTTGCCATTAACTGACGCAAAGCTCACTGGCGTGTTTCCTGAGTGTGACGCTTCAATTTCGCCATTCACTGTTTCCGCCTCTAAACGGCCTCTCACATTCTCAAGCACGATATCGCCATTAACCGACTCAACTTCAACCCGCTCACCTATGTTTTTAAGGGTTACGTCGCCGTTTACCACCTCAACATCTACTGCTTTTGTTATACCTTCTGCAATAAGATCAGCATTGACCGCGGTATAGTGAAGGTCGCTTGCTGAAGGTATATAGATAACAAGGTCGTCGCCATCTTTACCTTTATTAAACCAGCTCTTCGAGTGGCGCTCGACTTCAACATGTATAACCACGACATCTCCACGTCTTTCAAAGATAAACTCTTCAGTTTGATCGCCCAGTTCGCCGGTGACACGAACCTGAGACTTATCCCAAACTCGGATATCTGCTTTTCCGTTGATGTGTTCAATGTCCACTTTCGGCGAAGACGATGTGTCGATGGTCTTATCTACTTTTTCTCCTGCAAACGCCGCAGTAGCGATACTTAGCAGCGCAGTAGTAAGTAATACCTTGGCCCCCAAAGGTGCCATGAACGTGTGCAAAAATGTGCTTTTCGTATTTATATTCATCTTTAAACCCTTATTAAATTTGCTGCCACTTTGGCGCGTGCACTCGCTCAATTAAGGCAATCTGCTGTTGATATACGTGATGCAGCATTTTGATTAATGCTGAGTTGTCTGGATCGTCCTTTAATGCCGCTTTAATAACATCTGCAGCATCGTCCAATTCTTTTAATTGCTCTTGCCAATCTTCAGTTAGCGCCGTTGTACTTTCATAACTAGCAAGAAGACTATTCACTTGTTGTTGCTGCTGCATACTCATTGCGTCAATCAGGGCATAGCCATCGCTTCGACTTTCATCAGCTTTAAACGCAAAAGGAGCCGCGAACCACAATACAGTAACTAAACAAACGCTTGCGGCTATTGCCATCCACTGTTTTGATGTAACCGTAGATGATGAAGCGTCGCCTTGCTGCGATGTTATGCCGAGTTCAATTCCTCGCCACAAATCTCGTTCTGGCTGCTTCTCTTTCGATATCCCAGAAATATGCTGAGCAAGCTTGTCGTCAAAATTACTCATCATCGACTCCCATAAAATCTTTCAATAATTGCTTAGCACGGAAAAATTGTGCTTTGCTTGAGCCCACTGCCATGTTCAACATGCTGGCAATGTCTTCGTGTCTGTAACCTTCAATTGCATGGAGGACAAAAACCATTCTGGCTCGCTCGGGTAAGCGAATAACTAATGCTTCTAAATCCACATCAGTGCTGTTTTCTTCAGCCGGCATCTCGTTAATGCCGCTATTTTCCAAGTTAAACATCCGCTGCACCCACCCTTTCTGCTTACGCATATAAGAGATGGTAATGTTTGCCGTAACGCTGTGTAACCACGTGGAAAATTGGCTTTGCCCATCAAAATTACCCAATTTTTTCCATAGCTGAATAAAGACTTCTTGCGAAGCATCTTCTGCCATTCCCTTTTCACCTGTAAGCCGGTAACAAAGCGCGTAGACTCGCCCAATATGTTCATCGTAAAGGGACCGAAATGCCTGCTTATCGCCCTTTTTCGCTTTAGATATCAGCTCATTTTCGCTTTTATTACCAAACACCACATTGGCGTGTACAACACGTTGTTGTGTGTGTTCCATTCTTTTCTCTTTGTTATTTGTGGTGCTGATTAGCATTAGCACTTGTTAGTGTTATAAGGTTAGTCGTACCCTATAGTAGAAAGGTTTAAATGCACAAAAATATTTTTTGGAGATGCCATGTCTACCTCATTTTCTGTTAACGCTCTGTTTGCTGGAAAACCTCAGCCGCTAGGCCCTCGTGGGGCACCAAGCAGTATTGTTAAAGCCCCCGTCGACGCGTTAACGGTACATATGGACAGAACCGATGAAGACGAACAGGCCAACAAACGGCTTCACGGTGGACCGGAGAAAGTGCTGCATCAGTTCAACCCGACCAACTATCTGACATTAAGAAAGCATTTTCCTGAAGGCGAATTTTCGCTGGGCAGCATTGGCGAAAACATCAGTGTAGAGGGCATGGACGATGCTACCGTTTATATCGGCGATATATGGAAGTTCGGCGAGGTAGAACTGCAAGTAAGTGCACCCCGTGCCCCTTGCAATAAAATCTCGCAACGCTTCGAAGTGCCCAATTTAGATAGATTTGTCGGAGAACGAGGTATCACTGGCTGGTATTACCGGGTTATTAAAACCGGAACCATCAGTGTTGGCGACGAAGTAACACTACTGCACCGTGAGGACGATACCGTTAACGTTCACACCCTAATGCAATGCGCCCATACCAAAGCAGACAAATCCCTGGCACAAAAGCTAGCGAAACTTGAGGCGCTTGATGACGAATGGCGCGAAAAATGCCAAAAAATTGCGGATAAGATTGCGGATAAATAGGCCATTTATCCGTAGCTTAAATTAAAAAGACGCCTGCTCACCTTCATTCAAAATAATCCAAGGCATTGCAGGGTTTAGCTGCTTCTTCATTTTCATAAGACGAAATAGCGCAGAATGTGACGTCTTGTCACCCATCATCCAGCTGGCATTTCCATAGCCCCAAGGCACTACGGCTTTACAGCCTAGGTCTTGGGCCGCAACAATGGCATCTTCTGGCGTAGTATGTACCTTGCGATACCATTTAGGTGAGGTTTCGCTGAAATAAGACGCTATAGGTAACAGGCAAACATCTATTTCACCAAAGCGCGCTTTAATATCCATGAAGTGCGGTGAATATCCCGTATCCCCCGCAAAGAACAATGTTTTGCCTTCACTCTCAAATACCCAACCACCCCACAGTGTCGCATTGTCGTCCTCGTACAAATAAGGCACCCAAATTCGGTTACTGAAATGATGGGCCGGCACGAAGTGGATAGAGGTTTTGCCTACGTTTTTGCTGGTATACCACGCCATTTCTTTAATGGTGTAGCCTCTATTAGGGA
Organism: Alteromonas sp. Cnat2-8; assembly: GCF_022348355.1. Taxonomy (NCBI): domain Bacteria; kingdom Pseudomonadati; phylum Pseudomonadota; class Gammaproteobacteria; order Alteromonadales; family Alteromonadaceae; genus Alteromonas; species Alteromonas sp. Cnat2-8. The sequence goes on along the minus strand of NZ_JAKREX010000003.1, from coordinate 411,659 downwards.
AGTGCTCTGCGAAACCTAACGGAACAAGATATTCGGGCTTTGTGCCTAATTCGGCAATATCGGCTTTATTGAAATGATCATAGTGAATATGGGAATAAACCACAGCATCGGTTTGTGCGAGTTTGTCTTCACCTACCTCAGCGGGTTCGTTGCGGCTGAACCCCTCCGCCAATCGAAAAGCCCAATTGACGGGCCAATCAAACTGCCCAAACACAGGGTCAATAAGTATTTGCTCACCACTTGCGGTGTTAAGTAAAAAACTTGCGTGCCCTAACCAGGTGACATTAAAGCCGGTGTGCGAGTTCACTGTCGGGTTGTTGCCAACGAACTGACAATTTTGCATGTCACTTTCACATTCAATATCGGCAGACGCTGGGTAGCAATCATTAGTGCACGTGACGGGGTATGCTTTAAAACTGTCGTAAATATTGCTGAATCTGTCCTCATACCCAGGCTCATTGGCGTGCTTGATTACAGCATTTTCACCTTCTATCTGAGTAACATGATTAGAGCTGGCGCAACCAGTAACGACACTTCCTGCTACTACTAGCGACGCCGACAACGTCGTTAACTTCTTTAAACTCATTACCATTTTTAAGATCGTGTCCTTGTAGCTCCAACCTAGGAGGCAAAGCGCTTAGTTGACTGCTGCGTCTATGCTTTATTTACTCAATTGTGCAGACATCAAGAGCACCGCAGTTTAGCGCAAGCACTAAGATAGCTGTTAACCGTTATTGTAAAGCGAGAAACCATCAGCACCACAGTAAATTTGTAACAATATAAAAGCGCGCGTTAGCGGCCCCATTTATCGTCACAAACCGATTAGTTGCAAATGATAACTATTATTAATAGTATGTTTAAAATTCTTTCCTGAAGCCATTATGCGTAAAACCCGAATACTCATTGTTGAAGATGACGCGACGTTAAGTGAACAAATCACACAGCTGTTGCAGTCTCGAGGATTTGACACTCGCCACGAAAGTGACGGTAATGCTGGATTACAAGCTGTGCTTGAGGAGAACTTTGACCTTGTGTTACTCGACATACGCCTTCCCTCTTTAAACGGCTTGTCGCTGTTAAACCAATTAAGGCAAATAAAGCAAACACCGGTTATGATGATCACCGCGTCAGGTGCCGAGCAAGAAAGGATTGAAGGCTACCGTAAGGGCGCAGATGACTACTTACCCAAGCCCTTCAATTTTACTGAAATGATGCTTCGCATCGACGCACTGTTGCGACGCAGCAAAACACTAAACGACTCAGGCACGCAAAAGTCGGAAATCATTGTTGATGTGCTTTATTTAAATCGCATTCAGCAAGTTACCAAATACCACTCAAGACTACTCGAATTCACGCCAATACAATTTAAGCTTCTTTGGATGTTAGTAGATAACAAAGGGGAAACGTTGAGCAAAGCATTTCTTTATCACAGCGTGCTTAACAAACCCTTTTCGAGGTACGACCGAAGCTTAGATATGCATTTGTCTAGAGTACGCAAAAAGCTCGTTGAGACTGGCATGCCCCCTGAACGCCTTGCCACTGTCCACGGCCAAGGATATCGCTTTTCGTGAAAAATAAACTGCTATGGCGACTGTGCGCATTTATTGCCGTTGGTACTGTTCTGTTATTTTGGGCCATCGCGTGGCTTACCAATCATACCGAGACCAGCATGAGTTTTATCGATAAAGCTCATCAAGAAACCCTTTATTCCTATGGTCAAGAAGCGGAGAAAATCTACCTGGAGGATGGAGAACAAGCGTTAGCTGCTTTTTTGCAAGAAGTGAAGACAAAGGAAGACACGTGGCTTGCCGTAGTTAACTCCCAAATGACCACATTCGCTGACACCCAAATGTTAGATGAGTTTGTTGACCGATTTCAAATAGGCCGCAGCCCCGAATGGAAAATACATTTGTACTTTTCTGAAAACCCTGTGATGGAAGTCCCCTTCGTCGATGACAATACGCACTTTTTAATTCAACTTCCACAGCGTATGCGCCCAGGTTCGTTATTGCTCGCCACACGCTTAACGCTTCAAATTGCATTACCTCTAGTGATATTAAGCCTTTTGAGTTTTATGCTGTATCGACACCTAATGACGCCACTAAAGCAATTAGAAAATGCCACAAAAGATTTCGCAAATGGGAATTTAGAAGCCCGTGCAATGGCTGCAATGCCCAAGCGAAATGACGAACTTACTGGGCTTGCCCAAACGTTCGACAAGATGGCCCAAAGAACCAGCAGTCTCATTTATAATCAAAGAAGTTTGCTTGCTGATCTCTCTCACGAGCTTCGCACGCCTCTTGCCCGCATTGATATGGCAATAGACTTTGTAGAGCAAGACATTAATCGTGAACAAGCGCTTTCACGCCTGCGTTATGAAGCGAGCACGATGAGAGAGCTTGTTGAAGATACGCTAACCTTTGCATGGCTAAATACAGAATCGCCACAATTGAACAGCGATGACTTTGACTTGGTAGAACTTATCAATGTTATTTGTGAAGATGCGCGGTTTGAATACCCTGATAGAACCTTGCATGTCGACACACCTGAATGCGCGAATATTGAAAAGAGCAGCCAGCTTGCTTTGGGGCAGGCGTTAGAAAATATTATTCGTAATGCCTTGCGTCATACCCCTGAGCAAAGCAAAGTGAGTTTAACGCTGACCAGCGATAACAATAACTATGTTATCACGGTTAAAGACGAAGGCACCGGCGTGCCTGAATCAATGCTAGACGCCATATTCGAACCTTTTTTCAGGGTAGACAAGGCACGGGCAGCCAAAAACTACGTACATGCCGCAAAGCGCTCTGGCTTTGGTCTTGGGCTTGCACTGGCGAAACGTCAAATTGCCGCTGTGGGCGGCGACATATCAGCGATAAATCGCGCTGCACTAATCAAAGACAACGCATTACATAGAGACGCTAGTGCTACAAAGCAAACAGGGCTAGTCGTTACCATTACCCTGCCTAAGTCTTTTAATGCTGCTTTCGCAAATTGAGAAGTCTCTGCACACCAAGTAGTGTGCCAGTATAAACTAAGATACAGCAAAGCAAGCTTACCAGCCCTGCGATGGTCTGCCCTATAAAGCCAAAGTATTCTCCCGTGTGCAAAAAGCGGGAAGTACCCCAAGCCTGACTCCCTTTGGGCCAATCGGTTTTGTAAAGTGTCCTAGTGATGTCACCGGTTCCCGTGTCGAAATACAGTGAATACGCTAACTCTTGCCTGTGCCCTATACTTTTATCGATATAAAACCGTGCAACACCCTCACTTTTGCCAATTTCCATCCACATGGAATACCAATCCTGATAGCCATTTTCATTGGCGTGTTGCTGAGCTTTGGTAAATAGCGTGTCGTAACTGACAACGTCGGCGTCTAGCGACTCAGGCATAGCTTTCTTTTCGCGAGTAGGGACTTGTTCACCGTACATTCCATACAATGCGTTGTTTGCCCACTCAAAATAAAACAGGGTAGCCGTTAGTCCAATCACAACTAAAAAAGGCAGTGACCACATACCAAAAACAAAATGCCAATGTCGGCGACGGTGCTGTTTATTAGTGTACTTTTGCCGTAACCACATTTGCTGCTTTAAGGATTTTTTCGATATGTGTTTGGGCAACCATATGATGACTCCCGATAACAGCAAAAAAATAAAAATAAGATTGCTATAAGCCGTTATGGTTTTGCCAATTAATTGGTAATCCCCTTCCATTAAAAGATATCGATGCAGGTCAGTTATGACATGAAATGCTTCTTCAACGACCCCTTCTCCTTCTCTTAATATATCTCCGGTATAGGGGTGAATAAGATAGCTGTGTTCGCCGGCCCATGCGGGAATTGCCGCTCCCTCGCTATTGACCCATCGAACAAAAATATGCGCTTCGTTAGGATGCTTTTCACGAAGTATTGATACAACCCGCTCAGTCGAGATTACCGACTTTTCGATATCAATCGTTTGTGCATAAGCCATTTCACTTAGCTCTTTGAACTGGCGCTCGTAAGTGAGTAATACACCGGTAAAAGCCATAATGAAAACGACAATGCTGGCCAATAAGCCAGCAAAGAGGTGGGCCCAAAAGACCCACCTTTTAAACGTGGAAAAGTTCATCTAAAGGCGTTGCTTAGAAATCGTAAGTGACAGACAAACGAATATCTCGTCCAGCTTCTTGCGGACCAATAACGCTTGGGAATACTTCGCTGTAGTCACCCACACTTGAATGGTCGATATACGCTTCATCAAACAAGTTCGTTACCGCCAGATTTAAGCGAAGGTCGTTTGTGACTTCCCACTCGCCATAAATATCCACTAGGGTATAGTCTGCTTTGTTAAGTGAATAAAGCGAGTCGGTCCAACCGTTTTCCAAGGCCTGATGTAGTGTATCTATGTTGATGTCGTCAACCATAGTGATGTTAAAGCCAACGCTAATGTCTGCAGTAACGGTGTAATCTGCACCAAGTACCCACGTATCACCGCGACTATTACCTAAGCCAACAAACTCGTATCCGTTAATATCGATGCTGTTATAGGGTACGCTGTACAGATCTTCACGAGGCATCAATTCAACATCTACGCTTGAAAACCCAAAGTACACGTCAACAGAGTCCCAGCGATACGCAAGGTTAAACTCTACGCCAGATGATTCTAGGTCGCCGATATTATTAAATACCGAGTTTCCTTGATAACCGCTAAATAGCACATCATCAATAGTAGATTCATAGGCGCTAAGGCGCGCATTAAGGTTATTCGCGCTGTATTCGATTGACGCTTCAATATTGGTGACAGTTTCAGGCACCACGTCACTGGCTACAACGGGAACGTCCTCACCATCATATAAGTATTCGTCAAGCGTGAAACCATCACCAATTTGCTTACCGCGCGCCGCTTCTGCGTAACCAAGACCAAGGGTCCAAGCTTCGGTAAGCTGATATTCAAGACCGACGTTAAAGCTAAGTTCATTGTCGTCTAGTCCAGATGGCTCATCGGTAACGGGTGTGCCGTAATAGTCATCGATCAAGATTTGTTGCTGAAAATCAAAGTCGTCATAACGAACACCGTAGCTCAACAACAACTCTGGTGTGATATTGCTATGAGCTTGCGCGTAAATACCCATTACGCTGCCTTCTTCTGCGTTCTGCACAGGACCTACGCCAGGACCACTTTCTACCTCATCTTTACGATAGTCGATACCGTAGGTGAATACGTGGTTTGAAATGTCGGTGGTGTTCCTAATATCAAAACCATAGGTATCGATATCAGACAAGAAATCGAAACGGCCGCCGCGGAACGATGATGAAGTTTGGTATGCAGTGGCCTCTAAGAAAACCAATGCGCTGTGGTCAAAGCGGTAGTTCGCTACGTAGGTATCACGCTCTGCTTCACTAGGATAAAGTGGAGCACCTTCTAGTACTACCCAGTTAGGTCTTGCCGAAAACTCACCCTCTTCATCGCGTTGCTCTGCACTTATTGAAAGGTATTGATTATCCGCAATGTAACCACTGGCTTTAAGGAACATGAGATCTTGATCTGCGGCAGTACCCAGCACTTCGTTGCCGTCGCCGTCTTCAAAGTTATCTCTGTCAACCGTGCTGTAATAACCTAGCAAGCCCCATGAATCACTTAGCTTTCCATAAAGGCTGCCGCTATATCGGGTGCCTTCGTTTGAGAAATAACTCGCTTTTACTCGACCACCAAATTGTTCGTCGCCTCTCAATAAATCTTGTGCATCTTTGGTTTTAAAGCGGATTGAACCACCAATGGCACCTGGGCCACTGGTTGCTTCACCTGCACCAGCCTGCACATCGATTTGCTTCAAAAGATCGGGATCTAGCGTCACGCGGCCTATGTGGTGAAATAGGGTTGAGGTTTGTTGCGCGCCATCTACGGTTACATTCAGGTAGGCATCTTCTAGTCCACGGATAAAGATTTTCTGCGCTACACCTACTGAACCGCCAACGCTGACCGACGGAGACTCTCTAAAAACATCAGCTAAATCGTTTGCCTGAAACTGCTCAATATCCTCGGCAGTAATGCTCAAGTTAGTTGCTGCGCCTACCACAGCAACTCGCTCTATAGACTTGGTTTCTTCATTCTGGTTTTCTAGGGATTGCGCAAATACTACCGGACTGGATAGCGTGCACACTGCACTGGCTAAAACTAACTTTTTCAAGGATGTCTCCATTTGATAATCAACAATTACAAATAAGAAACATTCTCATTAACTTTAGTCTAAATGGATAGCACTTTTACATTTGTTACAATTCTCTCAGTTCTTCGCTGTCAAAGACTCACGCTCATTGTTGTAACGTACTTTCTGGCCTGCACGCAGACGTTCAGCTCCTCTCACCACAACCGAGCGCTTCGGGTTCACATCGCCAAACACTTCAATTCTATCGCCCATCCCCACCCCGGTTGTCACCTTAACTTGCTCCGCTTCATTATTTTCATTGAGCTGATAGATAAAGGTGCCCGACTTTCTTAGTACCAGTGCATCGCGGGGTATGGTGACACCATCATGAGTATCGCTGCTAGGCAGCGCCACGCGCACTGCACTGCCTATAGGAAAGTCACCGGGGTTGATGGCAATTCGTAGCTCCATCATGCGCGATGTACTGTTGCCTACCGGTACAATGGCACGAATAGATTCTTCTACTTGGTTCACGTTATTGTGAACGCTAACGCTCATGCCGTTAGCAATATAGGGTAATACGTTGAGCGGTGCGCGCACTTGAACTTCAACGCTATCAGGGTTTACCACGCGAAGCAGGGTTTGCCCTACCCCAGTGTATTCGCCCGGCGACTGCTGCCTTTCAACCACCAAAGCCGTAAAGGGAGCACGAATACTGCTTTGTGCTATCTGATATTCGGTGAATTCTAAATCCAATTTGGCTTGCGCTAACTCCTGCTTAGCATTCTCTAAGTCAGCTTCCACTTCCTCTAACTCACCTCTGGACGTGTTTTGACTGGCCTGAAGGTTTTTGTACCTCGCGAGACGTTTGGTAAACAGTTCAACCTGCGACTGCCATCTGGCAATATTTGAGGCATTTTGATTGCGGGTAATACTTAAGCGAGTATCGTCGACTTTAACTAAAGGCTCCCCCGCTTTTACCACATCACCTACATCTGCCATCCAAGTGATGCGACCGTCTACCTCAGAGGCTAGGTTCGCATCGATAACGCTAAGTACCGTTCCAGGAACCCAGGTAAGTTGTGAAATCGCTTGCTCTCTGGCTTCATCTATTTGAACCAGCACCGGCGGTGGTTGATTGCTATCCTGTGCGTGTGCGCTCAACGATACACTGCTTGCAAATAAGGCAAACACACTAAGGGCGAGAGTAGAAGTCATTGCTTTCATGGTTGTCTTTTCCTTACACATGATCGTTGTATTTATTTTGTTTTACGGTGGATGAGGTAGTCGGCGAAGCGCCAGTGCTCTCTATGCGCTCGGCCAGGGGTTTGAGTATATTTACAGGTGACTTTGAAGCCGTCATACGCAGCAAGGTAGGCAGTAGTAGCAAGGTGAATATGGTACTCACCGTCATTCCTCCCACAATAACAGCCGCAAGACCTCGGTAAATAACGCTGCCTGCACCTGGTAGCAACAGCAGGGGCAGCATGCCAAAGATTGAAGTCAGCGTGCTCATAAAGATAGGCCGTAAACGTAGTTTGATGGCTTGTTCTACCGCGTCATCACGGGTCAGCCCTTCTTGCTCTCCTAGGCGAGTCTGATGCACGAGTAAAATGGCATTGTTTACTACAAGCCCTAGCAAAATAATAAAGCCAATCATGGTTAACAGGTCCATGGGCTGGAAGGTAAAGATGTTCATGATACGAATAGCAATCACCCCACCCACCGTGGCTAGCGGAATAGAAAGTACTACCAGCACGCTGTCTTTTAACGATTTAAACAACCCCGCCATTAACAGCAGTAGCAACACCATGGCAAAAAGAAAGTTATCAGCCATCGAGGCAATAGCGCCTTTTAAGCTATCCGCGCTACCACCATAATTAATAGCGCCATCGGTAGGCATCATGGCCATAATGGCAGGTTCAACCTCAGAGGTAATCACTTTCATGGCTTCTTCTAAACTCATACCCTCTGGCGGATTTACGTTTAGCGTAAGGGTTCTTCGACCATCAATGCGCTGAATACGACTTGGCCCTACGGCTCTTTCAATACCTACCAGTTCGCCTAATTGCACCACCTCGCCTGATGGCGTCATGACTGGCGTGCTATTTAAGTCTTCGGGTGTAAACCAGGGTGCTGAGCGAAAGATAATATTCATGCGTTTGGTGCCATCGAAGTACTCCCCCACATACATACCATCACCCATGGCACGTACCAGGTTCCCCATACTGCCCCGATTTAACCCGACTTCCATCATTCGGCTGTCATTAGGGTAAAAGCGAAGCTCTGGTTCGGCTTGCTCTAGAGGAGGATTCGAACGCGCATTCGCGTTAGGGAAAACTTCTCTCAATTTATCTAAACCTGCTTGCGCAGCGATGCCGAGCATGGCTTGGTCGGTACCTTGAAGATGAATGTCGATTGAGCGACCGTTTCCAAAGCCGCCGAACAAATTGCCTTGTTGTGAAAAGGTCTGTGTATCCGGCAAATCCTTTAAAATTTCATCGCGAACAATGGCTTCTAACTCTTTGACCTTAGACTGATCTTTAGCGCGCACACCCAAATTTCCGCCATTTGGCCATGTGATAATGTAGTAGTTTTTCAGCGCTGGCTGCTTTTCTCCGTCCATATAGGGCTGCAGTCTCTCAACGATAATTGGCATCACTTCTTCACTAATAAAGTTTTCACTGGCACCCGCAGGCAAACTTAAGAAGGCGTCAACGGCATCGCGTTTTACGGGCGGCAAATAATCCATGGAAGGCATAAGCAAAACACTACCTGTAATAGGCACGCCCATGAGTGTTAGAACTAATACAAGTCGGCGAAGCGGCGTACTTGATAGCGACATAATAGCGCGGGTTATCTTAGCCCATACCCGCTGTAAGCTATCAGCTGGCATGTTGCCATTAAGGTATTTAGCGGCAACGACGGGCAATACCGTTACCGCAACCACTAGCGACATACACACTGCAATGGCAATGGTAAGAGCGAGGTCAGCAAACAATTGCCCTTCAACATCTTCCAAAAACATGACGGGAATAAAAATAGCAACGGTGGTGGCTGTTGACGCCATGAGGGCACCAAACACTTCTTTCGTTCCCCGATGGGCACAATCCTCCATGTGCGTTTGTGAATTTGGGTCTTTATTTTCAATTTCGGCTTCGGCGCTCTTGCGCGTTCTTACAATGTTTTCCAGCACGACAATAGCAGCATCTAGCACCATACCTACCGCGAAGGCGAGTCCTGCCAGTGAAATGATATTGAGCGAGCGACCGGTAAGTTGAAGCACCACAAAAGTGCTAAGTAGTGAGATAGGAATGGCCAATGCCACAATGAGCGTTGCCCGCAGCTGGCGCATAAAGAGCCAAAGCACGGCAATGGCAAGCAGCACGCCTATAAATAAATTGCTGGTAACTAGCTGCACCGCTCTATAGATAAACACTGAGGCATCGAAGCTTTGCGCCATTACTAACTGCTCAGGGGCCAAGTCCTGTTCGTTTATTTGTGCAACTTTTGCTTTTACGGCTTCTAAGGTAGCTAGAACATTGGCGTTGTTTTGCCTGTCTACGCGAATAGATATGGCCGGATTGCCGTTTTGCACACTGTAGTTTGCACCGTCAGCGCGGGTGATTTTAATTTCGGCAATGTCATTTAGCGTGATAGGGCTGCCGTCTCGCCATTCGAGGATCATTTCACCCATTTGCGTAGGCTCGTAGCGACCTTCAAAACGCAGAGTATAGCGTCTTCTGCCCACATCGACAAAGCCACCTGAAATATCATTCGCACGCCCCAACTCGTTGGCAACTGCCGTTAGGTCAATGCCTAACTGCGCCGCTTTAAACGGGTCGAAAACAATTTGAAACTCCTCAACGCCGCCAACCCCGCTTTCCATACGCGCCCTTGCAACGCCCGGGATAGATTCAAGCTGAGGTTTAATGACATCGGTAAAAAAGGTCACATAGGTATTAATTTCGTTTGGATTGCCTGGAAGGCGCTGAAGAAAGAAGTAGGTCAAAGCGGGGGCGTCTCCCCCACTTCCAGCAAGCATAATATTAGGGGACAAGGCATCGCGAGGTAGTGGCGGTACGCGATTCATGCGGCTAATCACTTCAATGAGCGTTTTCTGCATGTCCGTATCTAAACCAAACTCTAGATTAATCCACGCATTACCTTGGTTTGCCCATGCATTCATCGACTCAAGGCCAGGGATCCCTTGCAGCACTTCCTCTTGAGGTTCAATGATCTCCGACTCAATTTCTTGGGGCGACGCAGCGCGCCACGAGGTCTGGATGTTAATATTCGGTCTTTCAATGTCAGGAAACAGCTGTACAGGTAAATTAAACAGGCTATATAGCCCTAAAAATACCAGCAGTGTTATTCCTATACCTACCCCAGTCGCGTTTTTTATTGCTTGCTTAGTGATGTCCATAATATGGCACTTATGCTTTTTATTGTTTGGTTTACTATAGGTCGCAGGAATGACAGAAAAAGTTTAAAGCCATGACACTAAGAATTTCAGCGATTATTAACATTTTGTTTAAATACCGTTTAAAAAACGTTATTTATCGTAGATGAGTGGACCTCAAAAATACGCCATTTGTCGGCGCTGGACATATTTGCTTACACCCATCGTTAATTAGGCGTCGCGACGTGGAGTGAGGGTAGGGATATTTTAAACTCGCCCTTCGGGAAGGTCTGGCAAGCTTCACTCTGGGAATTTGAAAAGCAACGGCCATCCCTGCATTCCCACGCTTTGTTAGGAAACTTGCCAGCGCCTTCTGGGTGGGCAATCATCTATGCGGATTGGTATTGGTCTTTAAGTATCGAACAAAAATTTAGAGCAAAAAAAAGCCGCTCTAGGAGCGGCTTTTTTCAAATACGTCAGCGATTACGCTTCAGCAATGATGATCACTTTGATTGAAGTGATAACGTCAGAGTGAAGTTGTAAGTCGATGTCATACTCACCAGTTTCACGAAGAGTACCAGTAGGTAGTTTAACTTCTGCTTTTTGTACTTCAACGCCAGCTGCAGTGATTGCATCAGCGATGTCACGAGTACCAACAGAGCCAAATAGTTTACCTTCGTCACCAGCAGGAGCTGCGATTGTAACTTCAGCAAGCTCAGCAACTTTTTCAGCGCGTGCGTTAGCAGCAGCTAGTTGCTCAGCAATTTTCGCTTCAAGTTCAGCACGACGTGCTTCGAACTTTTCAACGTTGTCTTTTGTTGCAGGAACCGCTTTACCCTGTGGGAAAAGGAAGTTACGAGCGTAACCAGACTTAACAGTCACTTGGTCGCCCAGGCCGCCAAGGTTGGCGATTTTATCTAGTAGGATGATATTCATCTTAGCTAACCCTTATATTCGCCAAATTACTTGTGTGAATCAGTGTACGGAAGCAACGCAAGGAAACGTGCGCGCTTGATCGCAGAAGACAGCTGACGCTGATATTTTGCGCTTGTACCAGTAATACGGCTAGGGACAATTTTACCGCTCTCAGTGATGTAGTTCTTAAGAGTAGCGATATCTTTGTAATCAATCTCAGTCACACCTTCTGCAGTGAAACGGCAGAACTTACGACGTCTGAAAAAACGAGCCATGGGTGATCTCCTTAAGCGTTGTCTTCAGTGGTTTCAGTTTTCTTTTCCGCGCGATCTTGGCGAGGAGCAGAATCGTCACGACGCTCACGACGAGGCTCTTCTTTCATCATTGGAGAAGGCTCAGTCACAGCAGTCTTAGTGCGCATAACCATGTTACGTAGGATCACGTCGTTGAAACGGAAAGCATTTTCCAATTCATCAACAGCTTCTGCAGACGCTTCAGCATTGATTAGTACGTAGTGGGCTTTGTGCAGCTTTTCAATTGGGTAAGCCAGTTGACGACGGCCCCAATCTTCTAAACGATGAATCTGACCACCGTCTTGCTTTAGGATTGTGGTATAACGCTCGATCATACCAGGTACTTGTTCACTCTGATCAGGGTGAACCATAAATACGATTTCGTAATGACGCATTATAGCTCCTTACGGTTGTAGCCTCGACAGTACAGCCGACTGTATGGAGACAAGGAACGAATTGGGATGGCTGTAAGGGCGCGCATTATACGCAGCAGTTACTAATTGCACAAGCATTAATCACCTTTAGAACAATCATTTGCCCTTTCCCCAAACACTACGCTCAGACATTTAATCAAAATACTGTTTATCTATACAGTAAAATACTGTACAGTTTTTGTGTCTTTAATAAACAGGGGACCTACCATGGCCATTACCACACAGTATGTTGTTACGCACAAAGGGGTAGAAAAATTGGTAACTACCGACAAAAAAGAAGCCGATCAGTATGACAAAATGCTCGATGCAGCAGATAACCTTGCTGACTACATTCATGCGAAGGGCATCAAGCTAGACGATAGCGTAGTGGAAGAGCTCACCATCATGCTGTCTAAAAACAAAGATAAAATCAGTAAGATTTTCAAAGGCGCTACCGCAGAAAGCGTATTAGAAGATGAAAGCGCAGAAGTGGTAAAGCTACAAGCTAACGGCTGATAATTTAGGCGCGCCTCTCTTTTGCGTCGTTATGATGAGCAATTAATAAGAGCAATTGCCGCTTTAGGCTGATGAGATCTGATAGCATAGCTATACGCAAAAATGTTATTTGATAACATTACCTCAACGCGGCAATGTGTTTTCTCTGGTTTTTAACTGGGTGAACAGACGTGTCGCTTTTGCTAATGTGAACATAAGACGTAAATACAGGTCGGGCTTAGCGTGAATACCACCAATAAAAAAAATAGCACTCACTCCCAGCGCAACGCAGTGTCTGAAGGGCGTAACACAGCGATTGAAGTTAGCAATTTACAGTTTTCGTACACCAAAGAAAGCCCCCCCATCATTGACATTAAAGCGTGGCAAGTTTCGCAAGGTGAGCACGTTTTTCTCTCAGGGCCTTCGGGTAGCGGAAAGAGCACATTGCTCAATTTGCTGTGCGGAACATTAACTCCAACTCAGGGCGACATTGCCTTATTAGCGCAGCCTTTCTCCGCATTATCGAACCGACAGCGGGACAAGTTTAGAGCACGCAATATCGGCGTTGTTTTTCAACAATTTAATCTTATTCCCTACCTTTCTGTGGCACAGAACATTAATGCGGCGGTGTATTTTGCAAGTACAAACGTCAGCAAGACAGCATCAGACGCAAAGCTTCGTCATTTACTGGACAAGCTACAGCTGCCTTCTCACGTGCTGCATGCGAAAGCTGACGCATTGAGTATTGGTCAGCAGCAGCGCGTTGCCATTGCCAGAGCACTGATTAACGACCCACAATTATTAATTGTCGATGAACCTACCTCTGCCCTAGATACCGATGCCAGAGATAGTTTTATGTCGCTGCTAAAAGACGTTGCAGGTGAAAGCACCATGATTTTTGTTAGTCACGATAAAGCCATGGAGAGTTATTTCGACCGCCACTGCAGCATGAGTGAATTAAGCCCAAGTACAAACCACATAAAAACGCGAGGCGATGAGGCCCCAAAAGCACAGGAGCGTGCGTAATGCTAAGTACCATTGCTATTGAAAGTTTAAAGCGCAGGAAAACAACGGCAATCCTCACACTTTTAAGCATTACCATCAGCATTAGTTTACTTTTGTGCGTGGACATTATTCGCACCCAAGTTAAAACCAGTTTTACGCGCACCGTTTCTGGTGTAGATCTTATTGTTGGCGCACCAAGTGGACAGCTTAATTTACTCCTGTCATCAGTGTTTAATATAGGCACTCCCACCAAAGGTATTGAATATAAAAGTATTGCGGCGCTTCAATCTAACAAGCAGGTATCGTGGCTTATCCCACTATCTTTGGGTGATACCCACAGAGGTTTTAGAGTAGTAGGTACGACCAACAGCTTTTTCGACCACTTTAAATACGGTGATATGCAATCACTTGAAATGGCAGCAGGCTCGACATTTACGCAGCCACTGTCTACCGTTATTGGCGCAGATATCGCCAAATCATTGGGGTACAAGGTAGGGGATAAGATTATTATTTCCCATGGTCTGGGTAGCGTATCGTTCAACAACCATGATGATCACCCTTTCACTATCTCAGGCATAGTTAAGAAAACCGGTACGCCCGTAGATAAAGCCGTATACGTTACCCTACAGGGACTTGAAGAAGCCCACACAGGACCTAAACATTCGCCCACCTCAATGTTAGGCCGTAAATCTGCTGACAAGGCGAACGAGCATGAGCATGAGCATGAGCATGAGCATGAGCATGAGCATGAGCATGACGAGCATACAAAAGAACATGCAGTTTACAATAGCGAAGCGTTTACGCCTGAGTCAGTATCCGTGGTGATGCTGGGGCTTAAACATCGGGTAACTGCACTGCAGCTTCAGTATCAAATTAATCAAAGTAAAAAAGAGCCGCTAATGGCTATTCTACCGGGCATGGCACTCGCAGAACTTTGGCAAATTATGGGAAATGTTGAATCGCTATTGCTTGGCCTTTCCGGTCTTATCGTCATCTGCGCGCTAATTGGGCTTGCGACTATGCTGCTGGCAACGATGAGAGAGCGTTATCAAGAAATCGCCGTTTTACGAACTATAGGCGCAGGACCGTTTACCTTACTGCTACTCATACAGATTGAAGCGATGCTGCTTACGATTGTGAGTGCCGCACTGAGTTTAGGCTTGGTAGCTGGGCTTATGAGCGCACTAAAACCTTGGTTAAGCAGTACCTATGGGTTGTTTTTAAGCAGCCCACTGTTTGGACAAAGCAGCGTTATTATCATTTTACTGATACTGGGGTGCACATACTTGGTTTCGCTATTCCCCGCTGTGGCGGCCTACAGACGCGGCCTACACGCGGGACTAAACGCGAACTCATAAATACCCATGCCTACAGCGTTGTTTCCGGTTTTATCGGCTTTTATTTAGCCCCACATCTGTGCGCCAATAGGCAATAGGTCTTTTAATGGAGCGAGCTTAAGCGAGCTGGAGAGAGTATTACTCTCCCACTCGCTTATCTGTACTGAAACGCAATATTAGCTCGTGAACCTGATTAACCGTTGCGCGCAAATCGTGACTTGCTGCAAGCGATGCTTCAGATGAACGCTGGGTTTCAGACGCGCCGTCAGCGACTTCTACTAACTGCTGGTTAATATGCTCTGCCACCGTGCTTTGTTCTTCTACCGCTGAAGACATCTCTACCGTGGCATCAGCGATACCTTTTACTGCATTGTTAATTTCAAACAATGCACCTCGGGTTTCTTCTACTATAGCGCTGCCGTGCTCAGCTGAAGCTAGCCCTTCCGTCGATACCCTTACAGCTCGATCAGAACGCTCAGCCAATTCATTAATGATGTTGTGGATTTTATCGGTCGATTCGCGAGTTTTCGAAGCTAAAGTACGAACCTCATCGGCAACAACCGCAAAACCTCTTCCTTGTTCGCCAGCCCTTGCAGCTTCAATCGCAGCATTAAGCGCTAACAGGTTAGTTTGCTCAGCGATGGTCGAGATGATATTGGCCGCTTCGCCAATATCGCTGGTTGACTGAGCCAACTCTGTCACTGTGGTAGAGATAGACTCAACCGCCTCGCGTAAGGCGACAATCGCCTGCATGGCTTGCTCTGCTTTTTGGTTGCCTGTCTCTACATTAGATGCCGCTGTCCTTGCGCTCTTTGCGTTACTTTCTACTCGTTCGGCAACTTCTTGAATCGCTTGACTCATTTGCGTTACCGCAGACGCAATTTGCTGTGTAGCTTGATTTTGCTGAACAACCGCGGCACTGGTGCTTTCCGCTTGTTGATGCGTGGTGTTAGCAATTGATTCGAGCCCCGCTGATGCATCTTTAATTCGGGTTAATGCCGTGCGATTTCTGGCAAGTTCACACCCCAGTGCAAGTTTGGCTTGGCTTATGTGAGGGGGGTCTGGGAAGTAGGTTTGTGCCACCGTTTCATTAGCGTAGCTTTCTGGGCTAAGAGAAAGCAGCGCGCCCCAGTCTTTTCTTGTCTTGGCTTCTTGAGCAATCATTAAAACTATAGCTCCAAGCAGCGCAATACCTGCCGCTGCCCAACCATGGGTAAACGCGAGTACTAAAACAAGTAGGGCGCTTAACAGTATTGTTGGCGCCATGTGCATGAGGCCTTGCCCCAGTCGCGACATCGGCGATACCGCAGATTTTCCTTCCTGCATTCTGGCGTAAACGCTAGATGCGCGTGCTATTTCGTCATTTAACGCCGGCACTCGAACAGATTCGTAGCCTACTACTGACTTACCTTCATAAACGGGAGTCACAAACGCCGAAACCCAATAGTGATCGCCATTTTTTCTTCTGTTTTTGACTAACCCAATCCAGCTTTGCCCTGATTCCAAAGTACGCCACATTTCTTTGAAGACAGGAGCAGGCATATCTGGATGACGGATAATGTTGTGATTTTTGCCAATGAGCTCTTCGCGACTGAAGCCACTTGCTTCTACAAATGCGCTGTTACAATGCTGGATTACACCGCGCTTATCGGTAGATGAAATAAGACGATGATGTGCGGGAAACTTGTACTCTTTTTGGGTAACTGGCTGATTATTTCTCATTGGGTGCTTTCTCCATGTAGCAAAGCAATCATCCGTTAATCGTAGGAAATGTTGCTTACCTCCTAAGACTAGAACATAAACAAATTCTGTCTAGCAGGAAGAAAAAATTAGAGAAATTCTATATTCTATCAGCTATTTAGGAAAGCAATTTATACTTTAGGCTAGAGGTAACAAAACGGTAACGCGCGTACCCTTTCCTTCTTCGCTAGTGATATTTATCTTTCCGTTGTGCTCTTCAACAATAGTCATGGAAATAGACATTCCCAAGCCTGTTCCCTCGCCGGGTGGTTTAGTTGTAAAAAAGGGCGTGAATATTCTATCCAGTGTTTCTTTCGACATACCAATACCCTCGTCTTCTACGATAAGCATGGCGCTTTTGTCATCTTGCTGCACTTTTAGTGTTATGGACTTCCCTTCTGGGGTTGCATAAATAGCATTGGTCACAAAGTTAACCAACACCTGCTGAATCTGTCCTGCATTACCAAGGAAATAGACATCCTTATCGGGTACTTCTACATTAAGTTTGTTTTTGTACCTGTGCAGGTTATTCGTGAGCTTGATCACCGTGTTCATGGCGTCAATGGCACTAATTTGTGTATGCTTTCCTGAACCAGGATACGAAAAACTTCGCAGCGCTTTTACAATTTCAATAATACGTTCAATGCCCTCGTGAGATTCATTGAACATCTCTGTAATTTCGCTCGCACTTTCTTGTAGTGAAAAGCGTTTTTCCAGCGCCTCGAACTGCGACTCTACCTCTCCACCAGCAGTGCGACAAAGCTTGCCTATTTCTTCTAACGCGTGTTGATAATCGCTAAAAATTTCTTTTGCAACCACCGTATTGCTTCGAACATAACCGATAGGGTTATTGATTTCGTGTGCTATACCCGCAGCAAGTTGCCCCAACATCGCCATCTTGTCTGCACTAACCAGCCTTTCTTCTAGAAAGTCTCTGTCTTTTTTAACCGAACTCAATTCTATTTGCCGACTGGTGAGCTCAGTTTTTTTGTTCTGGTAACGAGACGTAATGTTTAGATAATGTTTGGTGGTATCAAGAACGTGTAGCGTTTCTTCTTCTAAGTGATCGTCTTTGGTAAGCAACACGAGCCAAGCGAATTCGCCGTCTGCCATTTCATGCATAAAGTGAAGTAGCCTTGCTTCTTCTTTTGTATCTGGTCGCTGCACTGCATTAACGCACCAGTGGGAATAGCTCTCGCGCAGTGTCAGAGGGGTTTCGTCTTTGAGAAGTTTGGCGAGCTCGGGAGAGCTATACCATCCATTTTCGTGAGATAGCACCTGGCTATCATCCCCCACCGTTAGCGCTTCACCTTCTACAATAAATGCTTTTCCACAATGGGCACCGCTAAATTCAACCGCCGATTCCAGCGCAGAAAATATAAAACTCTTACCCGGCTGAGCATTTGAAAGCTGTGATGCGGCACGGTTAAGGTACAACAACTCCCTTTCCCGCTGTTTTGAATCTTTTAAGGCTTTTCTTAGCGCTTGATTCGCTAAGTAAGCATCTTGTGAGTAGGTTTCAAGAAAAGACTCTGCGTTTTTACGCGCTATTTTTTGACGTTTAAGCTGTCGTTCTAAAGAGTTAACGCGGGCTTCCAGCGCTAGAATGCGCTCTTGTTCGGTGGAATACGATGTTTCACTCACCAAAAAGCCCTCCGTTTAGGGCGCCGCTATGAATTCGGGCGCCACGCTTTTCAATAGGGCCAGTTGAACCGCAAGGCTCTACGGGCGCTAATTAACTAGCCTATCAAGTAGTGTTAGTACTCTCTCACTGGCTTGTTCCATTTCCATAAGCTTAGCATCTGCCTCAGCATTGTTGCCATTTTGTTTAGCTAGAACGGCAGCGATACCGCTACTATGCACTTTTGCATGCGGCGCTTCAATCTCTCTGAATGCCGTTGTTTGGCCAATCGCTTTGTTAGCATTTTCACTATACCACTGCCCAAGGCGGCAGTTCTTATGATCGCCAAAGTCCGCCACAGATTTATTGCTGTAGCCGCACAGCACTGCATAAACCTCGGCCTTCCACACTACATGATCCAATTTTACTGTTTGAATAAACGTAGCAATTGCGCCTTCGCTAATAGTGGACTTCATACTGTCACAGTGTTGCACCATAACTTCGTAGCTGCCATTTAGCTGATTAATGCCGGTCTCTAGCTGCTCGTTGTTTCCGCGCAGTTCATTGACACCTGAAACCGCTTTGGAAGTAGACTGAATTATACCGTTCACCAGCTCAGATACTTCTGTTGCTGATTTGTTGGTTTCTGTCGCCAATGCACGTACTTCATCAGCAACAACACTAAACCCGCGGCCTGCATCGCCTGCTCGCGCAGCTTCGATAGCAGCGTTTAGCGCAAGTAAGTTAGTTTGATCAGAAATACTCGTAATAGTAGTAACAAATTTATTAATGTTATCTGCTGTCGTTGATAGCCCCGATATACGTTCGCTCATGCTGCCCATTTGGACATTAAGCCCGCTCATGTCGGTAACAATTTTGCTTAATGTAGTCGCAGAATCACTAAACAACTCATTAATATTAGCAACAGACTGGTTCTCAGCATCGATACGTTGATAAGTAGCCAACACCGTTTCACGAATACCTTCTAATTGACGCATCGCATCAACAATGCACTTCATTACAACGGAATCGTTCGACGATGCATGCTGACCGTTTGCAGCCTCAATGGCATTAATGAGTTCACTATTTTCTGCCTCTAAAACGTCAATTTTGTCTAAGGCT
The DNA here is from genome assembly GCF_022348355.1 of Alteromonas sp. Cnat2-8. Lineage (NCBI taxonomy): Bacteria > Pseudomonadati > Pseudomonadota > Gammaproteobacteria > Alteromonadales > Alteromonadaceae > Alteromonas > Alteromonas sp. Cnat2-8. The sequence continues at coordinate 392,193 of NZ_JAKREX010000003.1, read as the reverse complement.
TCTTGCACTCTTGCTTCTAGTTTACGTACTTGCGCTTCTTTTTCTTCGTATTTACTGCGAGATACAAACATGTGTGGTTACCGATATGTTTTTTATAGAGTTATTTTGTTCAGATTAACAGATATCCAGACCATTTAACTATTAGTCTGAAGTAGCGTTATGCTATGAGTATCGGCGGAATCTTGAAAAACTGATGAAATAAAACGCTCGGTTGAGACGAGCTTTATTTTTGTGGCAGTAGATGCGGCTCTAGGGGCGGGCGACGGGCGCCTTTTTTAGGACCATACCACAACGTCAGATAGTCTAGGATAGCGGGCTCCGCATCACCTAATGGCCATAGCTTTTGCGTGTCTTGCATCCATCGAATAGTTTCAAGCCATCTCTCTCTGCTCATTGCGTTCTGTGTAATTAGTGAAGGCGAATGGCATGCGCTACAGTGTGCAACAACTAGATTATAGCCCGGCGCTACAGTAAGACCTGACTGGGGGTCAACAGACACAGTCGTGGCGTCAGCGGAATGCATACTTGAGCCGCTATTTTTATCGCTACTTTCATTGATGGCCGCAACCAGTGGTGTGCTAACTACCCCCGCCATAATAGAAACAAAAACGAATAGATGGCGCATGCGAGCGCTCCATATCTCAAACACGTTACTCGGTACCATGTGTTTTACACAACCCGCACAGCAATGCGATGGCAGGCATTGTTTAAGTAGCCTTTTGGATTCCAGCCCGGCAATACCATAGGTTGTGATTTTCCATTTTCATCTACGGCTTTAGCCCATATTTCGAAGTAACCTTGTTGAGGAAAGGCTATTTTTGTAGTGAATTGCTGCCATGCATGTCTATTTACGGGTAGCGTGAGCTCTGCTATTTGCCACGTTTGTCCGAAATCAATAGATGTGTACACTTCAGCCACTTTACCCTCACCACTCCATGCATGACCGCGCACGCTTAGTTTCTTGGCCAAAGGATGATCAGTGCCCGACTGTGGAAAAGTAATGAGTGACTTAATAGGCATAGCTTCGATGATACACATATCTTCATCGGCTACTTTCGCCCCCGGAGCAACAGGTTTACAAGGGAGTCGGTACGCTTTGCCCAGCATTTTTGCTCCGTCATGCACGCGGTCTCTGACCACTATCTTCTTAAGCCACTTACCAGACGTAGACGCTGGCCAACCACCAAAAACTAGTCGGAGCGGATAGCCATTCATTAAAGGCAGAGGTTCATCATTCATTGCCCATGCAATCAACGACTCATCTTCCATCGCTTTGTTTATCGGCACCCCGCGAGAAATAGCCGCTTTGCCCGGTGTACGGCTTAAATGCTGGTCATCACCATAATAGCCAATGTAAACAGCGCTATCTTTTACGCCCACTGACGTGAGTACATCTTTAAGCCTTACACCTGTCCATTTAGGGCATCCCACAGCTCCGGTAGTCCATTGGTTCCCCGTCGCTGCTGGCGAGAACTCGGCACGTCCATTACCGCCGCATTCCAGCGTTAGTTGGTATGAATAATGTTTGAATTGGGTTTTGAGCTCTTCCAACGTGAAGGTTTTTGACTGCTCGGCCGACTCCCCTTCAATAGTAAGCGTCCACGTACTCGCGTCTGGCTTTTGCGGGGGAATACCATTATTCCTTACGAAAAGTCGAGAGGCAGGCGTAACCGCATCATCAAGTAAGTGCGCTGGCGTTTCAGCGTTAATTGGCCGGTCGTTAAGTATTGTTAGCCCGTCTTTTCCCTCGATAGAAAAAGGCGTGTTCGACTGAGCAAATGCAGCGGGAATAAGTCCTGCTGGCATGAACTGACCGTAAACGACTTCAGCACCAAGTAGCAAAGACAGAGACTTCAGACCTTTGATAAAACCACGCCGAGTCAGCGCGTTGCTAGTTCGCTGGAAAACCTGTTCGTCGGCCTTTACAGGGTTCTTAGCGTACAGTTCGTGAAGGCCATGTTTTTTCACTGCTACCACCTCGTCATTGAGTGCTTTGTGTATTAAGAGTGCATTAAGAATAATTGTGATAAATCGCGCAAAAAAATCCCACTATATTGCGAACAAATAGCCCAATATAAGCAGTGCAATCCACAGCGTTTCTGCCACAATCATCACAATTGGCAGCATACCGACTTCGGCTAACTTACCAAGGTTAGACTTCATACCGATTGCCGTAATTGAAACGACTAAGAAGAAGCGTGATATCTGGGTCCCCGTTTCAATAACTACTTCGGGTAGGGTTACAAAGCTGTTGAGTAACATAAGTACAATAAAGCCAACTAGAAACATCGGCATTTTAGGCACTTGCGCCCCGTCAGCCTGACTTTTGGCTTTGTAAAAGTGTTTAATGGCAATCATCATAATGAGTACCACTGGCATTAGCATGGCTACTCGTACCAGCTTGGTCAGTGTCGCCATGTCGCCTGCACTGTCAGACACCGAGTAACCTGCCCCCACAACTTGCGCCACATCGTGAATAGTGCCGCCTAAGAAAATGCCAGCTTCCGTATCATTCATGCCCAACTGCGCCGCCACAATTGGGTAGAGCACCATGGCGATGGTCGACATAGCGGTTACGCCAATAACCGTCAGCAACGTGTCTCTTTCGTGGTTTTCTCCCTTGGGAAGAATGGTGGAAATGGCGAGAGCCGCAGACGCACCACAAATGGCTACTGAGCCTCCCGTTAATGCACCAAAACGCTTTTGTAACCCGAGTAATTTGGCGAGACCCACTCCGACAATAATTGTTGTGAGTATGGCAGCGGCCAGCATAAGAGCGGTCTGCCACCCAAGTACCGCTAAGTCACCTAGCGCAATGCGTAGACCAAGCAGAACAACTCCAGCGCGAAGAAGAGTACTTGCCGTGAAATCGATACCACACGCACAGGGCGTATCGTTCTGATACAAAAACGATACGGCCATACCCAAAAGTAATGCGAACAACATAGCAGGGGCATTGTAATGCTCACTCAAAAAGAGCGCCGCCATACCGGTAATGGTTGCAATTCCTAGCCCGGGCCAAATATTTTTACATTTTACTGCTATATCGTTCATTTTCTTTTATCGCTCTGAGGCCACAAGCGCAACAAGCACTACGCGCTTTCGCTCGCCAGAATAAGGGCGGCGGCCATGCATTGCACGGTAATTGTCAACAATAGCCACGTCACCATCTTGCCACTCTAAGTCAAAGGTGTAAGTTTCAGACAGTTCTGCAACGCGCTCTAAACCGGCTTTAGGAATTGCACTTCCATCGCCAAAAGTAATTGCCGACGACGGGTTTTCCCTTACGCCTTTCCATCCCATATACGCAGCTATTAGCTGGTTATAGAACACTTCTGAGCCATCACTAAGTTCGATAACCGCAGGTAAGACAGGCGTAATGGCTCTTAGACTACCATCCTCCAACCATTGCCAGGTGTATCCTAACTCTTTTAATTTAGCTTCTGCCTCTTCTAATGACTCAACGCTTAGCGTGCTTTTCCAGCTTCTTCCTTGGCCAGAGTTGGCATCATTGGCTGCTGGCATAGTAGTCGTATATTTAAGGCCTTTCTCTTTAAAGTCTTTAGCAAGCGCAGGATTTTCTTCCTTCAATGCTTCAAACAATTTGTCGGAGCGACACAAAGGCGTTGCTCCCCCCTCATCCGCTGCAGTCTTACAAAAGAAAAACAGCTTGCTAGGTGAAATAGGCGTCTGCGCCATTTCATGATGTAGAAAAATTTCTACGTCTTTCGGCGCTTCATTTGCTGTGAATACGCGCTCAGTAAAGTTAATACGCACGGCATTAGACAACGACTCCTGATAGGTAAAGTTAGGATAGCCGAAGCCTGCTGAGAAAACGTCAAAGGTCTCTGCGGAATCAATTGGAAACCCTCGGAAAAGTAGTGCTCCCGACTTTGCAAGTTTTGCTTCAAGCTCTGATTGATTTGCTTTTACAAATGCAACGGTCTCTTCTACCGTTGTACAACCCTCGTTGTTCACGACTATTTCAGGGAACACACCGCCGTTATAATTGTGCTGAGTAGGTACACTTGCGTAGGCTACCGCAGAGCTGTCATTGACGTTTTTCATAGCTAACTCCTAGTCGTAAATAGGGTGGAAACGGTTAAAGGCAGCTTCGCAGAAGTGCCCTGGATCGTTAAATCTGCGATTTACGTTCAATGCAGATATTGCCTGCATTTCACTGTCGCTGAGTGAGAAGTCAAAAAGTGCGAGGTTTTCTTTCATACGCTCAACTTTTGACGTTTTTGGAATGATGGCGTTACCGCGCTGAATTCCCCAACGCAAGACAACCTGCGCGGGCGTTTTACCATGGGCTTCTGCCGCGGCTTTTACTACGCTTTGCTCAAGCACTGATTCCGTCTGATCAGCCATTTCAAGCTCTAGATAAGATAAGGCACCTAGCGGAGAGAAGGCCGTCACCTCCAGTCCATAGTCTTTTGCCAAACGAATTAGTCGCTCTTGCGTAAGGTACGGGTGAGATTCAATTTGCAGCATGGCTGGCTTAATACGCGCATAGCTCATCAGGTCGTTAAGCAAACCGGTGTTGTAATTACACACACCAATTTGTTTTGCTTTTCCGCTATCGGCAAGCGACTCCATTGCCTCCCATGTCTTATGCAAAGGTACAGGCGCGAGTTCCATTTTAGGCTCGGCAACATCAGGTTCGTAAAACCATTCTGGTGGATAACGGGTCTCGATAGGCACAAATTTCTGCGCTATCGGGAAATGGATCAGGTATAAGTCTACATAATCTAACTGTAAGTCTGACAAGGTTTTCTCTAAAGCAAGACCCACGTGCTCAGGGGCGTGAAAGGTATTCCATAGTTTAGAAGTAACCCAAAGCTCTTCTCTGGTGCACAAGCCTTCATCAATCGCTCGCTTAATGCCTTCACCCACTTCCTTTTCATTGCCGTAATCAGCGGCACAATCTAAGTGTCGATAGCCAGCCTTAATCGCTTGGTACGTGGTTTCCGCACATATGGCAGTATCGACCTTCCAAAAACCAAAACCTACCTCTGGTATCTTATTCATTGTTTCATTCACCTTAGAATTCGTTGCTTTAAGCTAGTACGGACTTTCTCTTAAACGTACTGCAAAGATAAAAAGCCGCGGTTTACTTTTGCAGTATGCTCTTGTATAACTTTAGCTTCAAACTTTAGTCTTGTATAAGACATAAGTTATTACACAGATATACCGATGTCAACAAAGTGTTAACAAACTTAATGAAAAGTTTGGAGTGCAATAAAAAGAAATGTCTAGCGGTGGCATAACAAGGTAAAGCGTTACCTTGTTATGCTAGGTGTTCGAGAGTCGGTAAGAAACAATTTGACAGGAACGGACGTTTAAAACGTTGTGGTTGAACAGTTTGGCGTTGATAGCAAAGGATTAATCAAGTTCAACTTGGTAATGGTAGTGGTCAGTTCTACATTTGCTTTCACGATATTCAATGAGTTTACCGTCAATAGACTCAGTGACGCGCGTAACCATAAGTAACGGCATTCCTTTTTCGATACCTAAGCTTTTTGCATCACTTTTTGAGGCCAAAACCGCTTTAATGCTGTCACGGGTCTTAAATACAGTTTGGTTATAGTCTGTTTGATAAAAATGATACAGAGTATGCGGAATATCTTCTCGCTTCTCGATGTCAGGAAATCGCTTAGACGGTAAATAAATAGTTTCAAGCATACAAAATTCGTTATCGAGAATTCGCCTACGCTTAAGCTTCACTACTTTGTCTTTAGCGGTAATTGATAGTGCAGTTTGGACACTTTCAATTGGCTCGACCAGCTCTTTACTTAACAGTTCAGCTTTGGGTAGGTCAGCACCTTTTCCGTCAGCTTGTAACGGAAAGAAACGAAACAGCGCATCTTGTGCCGTATGCTCAGAAACAAATGTACCGACCCCCTGACGACGGGTTACAATTTTGGTATCTGTCAGCAATGTTAGCGCTTTGCGAACGGTTCCTTGGCTAACATTGAATTCGTCAGCAAGCTTAAACTCACTAGGTAGCATCTCGCCTGGTTGCCAACGGCGCTCGACAATAAGCTGCTTAATGTATTCAGCGACTTGTTGATACAGTGGCTGAAAGGCAAGACTTGGACCGCTGAGTTTGTGATCGAATTGAGATGAAGACATGAACCCTAACCTAAACGCTTAATTTTTGTTGTTATATCATACACAAGAGTTATAGCGCACTTTTGATATAAATCACATACATTGCAGGAATTACACGTGATGCTTTTGGAAACACTGCTTCCCATGTTTGCGCTATTAGGGCTTGCGACACTGCTACAGACCTTAAGCGGGTTTGGCTTTGGCCTTATGGTGGTATCAAGCTTTACGTTATTCGGCATCTTGCCGCTTACGGCGACCACCTTTATGGTGAGTTTTCTAAGTCTTTTCAATTCCATCAGCTTAGTAGTGAAAAACACGGAGCAAATAAATAGACGTGCTTTCACTATTATACTGGTTAGCGGTATACCATTTATGGCGGTAGGCTACGCATTGTTGGAATACCTGTCCGTTGGGATGGCAACTTGGCTCAATTTACTGCTCGGCTTGGCTATTCTCAGCTGCTGTGGCCTTTTATTAATAAAAAGAAAGCGGACACAGCCATCTGGTCGCGCATACGGTTTTTCTATCGCTGGCGCTCTAGGTGGATTGCTAGGTGGTCTTTTTTCTACCTTTGGCCCACCTGTGGTATTTCAGTGTTATCGACAAACCTGGCCAATTAATGAAATCAGGATAACGCTGCTGGCCGTATTTAGTGTTACCTCACTTATACGCCTTGCCATAATACCGTTTGGTACTTTGCCTTCAACAGAAGTGTTTCTGTCTGCTGTTTTTGCCATTCCCGTCATTTTAATTTTCACGCGATTAGGACGAATTCTCGCTGCTCGCGTATCCGCTGCCGCTGTCCGACTGTTAGCCTTAACCATGCTTGCATTAAGTGGCGTAACCCTTATTGTCCAAAATATCAGTATATAAGACGGCTTGATAGTGAACGCGGATCTAAATCTTCATAATTTTCTAATTGCAGATTGACACCCAAGTTACATTTCATTAACTTATGTCTTATATAAGACATAAAGGGTAATGTAGAAATGAGTAACGCGTTTTGTGTAAATGAGCCAGAATGGAACGATATTAAAGCCGCTGACATTACTGAGCAGCCCTTTTTGTCGGATGATAAGACACTTATTGTCCCCACCCAATATGGTGAGTTGAGTCTAAGTATTAGTCAGTTTGGTTTACGCATTCAAAGTGACGTAAATGCAGCAGATGATTTTGGTATGCTTACTCAAGCGCCGGAAAGGCTATCGCTAGTACTTTCCGGTGATCAGTCTCACAGCACCCTGGAAGCAGGCGACTATCGATTAGAAGTTTTTGCCGCACCTCTTCATTTCAAGCTGTATAAAAATGACGTTTTAGTTCAGCAAAGCGCCACCGACGGCCACTTTGTACGTCAGCATCGCTTGCCGCCATTCGCTAAAACCGACAAAGGTTGGTTAGTAAGTTTAGAGCTTAGCTACGACGAAGCCGTTTATGGTCTTGGAGAGAAATGGGGCAAGCTTGATAAACGCGGCCAGCTAATTCGCTCATACAACCACGACGCTTTAGGCGTAAACGCCGAAAAGTCTTATAAAAACACACCTTACGCATGGAGTCCTGAAGGCTGGAATTTGTTTGTGCATACTCCAGCACCAGTCACCCATGGAGTCGGCTACGCACTTTGGTCACAGCGAGCTTATGTGTGCTTAGTTGAAGATAACGTACTCGACATGTTCTTGTTCCATCAAGACTCGCCAGCTAAATGCCTTCAAACCTACAGTGAGTTAACAGGCTTTGCGCCAACACCTCCAACTTGGAGCTTAGGTGTAATCCTGTCTAAAGCGTATTATAAAGACGCCGACGAGCTACTCGCCGTTGCCCGCGAAGTGCGCGAAAAGAATATGCCTTGCGATGTTATCACCCTTGATGGTCGCGCATGGCAAGACACTGATACCCGCTTTGCTTTTGAGTGGGACCCTAAACGCTACGCCGATCCTCAACCGGTTATTGATGAACTTAAAGCGTTAGGCTTTAAGATTTGCGTATGGGAATACCCCATGATTTCAGTGAAAAACCCCCTTTACAAAAAGGCGGCCGAAAAGGGTTGGCTGATAAAGGACAAACGCACTGGCGAAGCGTACCGCTATGCGTGGGATTTGAGCCCATTTGGCGAAGTACTTACGCCTTTGCCAGACTCAGGTATTTTAGACTTTACCAACCCTGAAGCTTACGAATTTTGGAAAACGTCGCACAAACCTTTATTTGACCTTGGCGTAGATATGATAAAGGCCGACTTTGGCGAACAGCTGGAAGACGACAATATGCTGTCGTATAGCGGTGATTCAGGTAATCGTCTACATAACGTTTACAGTATGCTTTACAACCGCTGTGTGTACGAGGCTGCCGACGCTTACTGCAAAACAGGCCCTTTCCTATTTAGCCGTTCAGCTTGGACAGGAAGTCAGCGCTACCCATCACAATGGGGCGGTGACCCGCAAGCCGACTGGCATGGCCTAGCCGCAAGTATTCGTGGCAGTTTGTCCTGGGGTATGTCAGGCGGGCCATTTTTCGCTACCGATATAGGCGGGTTTTACAAAGACACCCGAGATGCAGAACTTTACGTAAGATGGGCACAAGCGTCAGTGTTTAGTGCCCATATGCGATTGCACGGTATTGGTCCTCGTGAACCCTGGTCCTACGGCGATGCCGCCTCCAATGCAGTTTTTGAGGCCCTTAAGCTAAGATATAAGCTTATTCCATACCTAAAGGAAACCGCAGAAAAAGCATCACAAACAGGACTTCCGGTTCAGCGCGCCATGGCGTTAGCCTTCCCTGAACAGCCGCTTTCGCATGGTTTTGAACAACAATTTATGTGCGGTGATGACCTACTTGTTGTGCCTTGTGTGGTGCCCGGAGGAAAAATTAAATACTACTTACCAAAAGGTGAATGGATACGTTTTGGTACCGAGGAAGTCGTGCAGGGTGAGCAATACAGAGAAGAAATACTTGCGCTTAACGATGTGGCGGTGTTCATCCAAAAAGGCAGTCGCATTGTAATGGGCCCAGATGTTCAACATACCGATATGGATATGTCGAACACCACACATTGGCCAGCGTAGCGCATAGGAGCAGTTCATGGATATCACCCTTACCCTATTGTCATGCATGGCATTTATGGCACTGGTTGCCGTTATTTCTTACATGAAAACAAAAGGGGAAGTAAACACGCAAGACGGTTACTTCCTTGCAGGAAGAGGGTTGACCGGCACTTTTATTGCTGGGTCCATGATCCTTACCAATCTTTCCGCAGAGCAGCTTATTGGATTAAATGGCTCTGCCTTTGGGTATAACTTAAGCGCTATGGCGTGGGAAGTTACCGCTGGTATCTCTACCATTATTATGGCGCTTATTTTCTTGCCTCGTTACTTAGCGGGCGCTTTCTCCACCCTACCTGAGTTTCTACGCGACCGTTTCGACGATAGCGTTCGCAGAATGACGGTAGTTTTGTTTATGGTGGGGTATTCGTTAGTTACCATTCCATCGGTGCTTTACTCTGGCTCTATTGCCGTGCTTAGGCTTTTTGATGTACCCGGGCTTTTCAACGTAAGCTATGAGGTGGGACTGGTACTTACCATCGTCATAGTCGGTACGATTGGCGCTCTCTATGCCATTTTCGGTGGTTTAAAAGCGGTAGCCGTATCAGACACGATTAATGGAGTTGGCCTTTTAATTGTGGGTTTATTGGTTCCCGTTCTTGGCTTGGTGGCGTTAGGCGACGGCAGCTTTAGCCAAGGTCTATCTACTATTGCTACAACGGAAACTGAAAAGCTCAATGCTATAGGTGGTCCCGACGACCCTGTTCCTTTTGGTACTATTTTCACGGGTATGATTTTAGCCAATTTGTTTTACTGGGGTACTAACCAATACGTAATTCAGCGAACCTTAGGCGCTAAAAATCTGGTTGAAGGCCAAAAAGGGGTGTTGTTCTCTGGCTATTTTAAAGTGCTTGTGCCCTTTATGATGATGTTACCAGGCGTGATTGCTTATCACTTATATCAAGACGAAAATCTTCAAACTATCGACCTTGCCTACCCTCATTTAGTTAAAGATGTACTCCCACAGTATTTGTCGGGTTTCTTTTTAGCAGTATTGCTTGGTGCGGTGTTTAGCTCTTTTAATTCACTGCTTAACAGTGCTGCCACCCTATTTTGCTTAGACGTATACAAACCCTTCAAAAAAGACAAAGTGAGCGACGAAAAGCTTATTCGCGTTGCCAAGATCACCAGTATTGTTATTGCTGTGCTCTCTTTTATCACGGCGCCGCTGCTTATGTTTGCCCCTGAAGGATTGTGGCAAATCATTCGCATATTTACCGGCTTTTACAATATTCCCGTTATCACTATTGTGCTTGTTGGCCTATTTACAAAACGCGTTCCTGCGCTGGCGGCAAAAGTCGCGATTATCTTCCACGTAATTGCCTATGGACTGCTAAAGTTCGTATGGGAAGTCGATATTAACTTTATCCATATCTACGCCATTTTGTTCGCTATTGAATTGGCTATTATGTTGACTATAGGCAGGCTCTACCCAATGACTACTCCATGGCATTTCACTGCGAAGGCTGAAGTCAATATGACGCCATGGCGCTATGCCATTCCCTGCGCCATCGTGCTTGTTGGCCTTATCGCAACGCTTTACCTGATGTTCTCTCCTGTAGGCTTTGTGAATGGACTAAGCAACGCGTTTGTCCCTGCACTAGTCGGCTTGTGGGCAACATGTTTCGTGGCAATTGGTATAAGTCTGAAATGGTGGCGAGTAAAGTATGAGCAAGGCTTGAAGCGCCTTGCTTCTCAGCACGCCTAACTCTCCTTCATCATTTTTGTATAGAAAAAACACAAAAAAATTAACATAACGTTTGCAAACGGCTTAACAATTGTTTAACTTAATCACTCTTATATAAGACATCAGATGCAAGATATCTTTTATATAGAAGACCGTATTTATAACGCTATTGAATTTTGCTACTGAAAGAATAATACGCGTAGCGCTGTACCCTACGCAGCCAGAATAAAAAACGAAACGCCGATTACTTGCTCAAATGCTTTTGTATCCGAATAAAGGTAGCAAGGTGTAAGTGAGGGCGTGATAAGCGAAACACCCTGGAGAACAACATGAATACAAAGAGATCACTCATCAGCAAGGCGGTAACCCTTGCTATGACATCTGGATTGCTACTTCACACCAATGCATTTGCGCAAGAGGCAGATACAGAGCAAGTCGACGCCTCAAAAGATGATAAATCATTTGAACAAATTGTCGTTACATCGCAAAAGCGTGTTCAAAGCATCAGCGATGTGCCCGTTGCTGTATCAGTGTTACGCGGTGACCAGATAGAATCTGCCTTTGCTAACAATGTTGAAAATCTACAAGCGCTTGTGCCTTCTGTGAGCTTCCGAAAAGGGACAACAACTCGAAATTCAGCCTTAACCGTTCGTGGTATTGGAACAATTTCATTTAGTATCGCCGCAGAGCCGAGCGTAGCCACGGTGGTAGATGGCGTTGTATTAGGGCGTTCTGGTCAGGCGTTTGCCGATTTGTACGATGTAGATCGAATTGAGGTATTACGTGGTCCACAGGGTACTTTATTTGGCAAGAACGCCTCTGCTGGTGTGGTAAACATCACCACAAAAGATCCTTCTCAGGAGCTCACAGGCAGTCTTTCTACCGAGTTTTATCAAGATAACGAATACCGTTTAAAAGGCACAGTAAGTGGTGGCTTAACCGACGACCTTTCAGCCAGCTTAACCGTCTTCCAAGGTAAATTCGACGGCTATATCGACAACGTTTACAACAATGAAAAAGTAAACGGCTATGACCGTGAAGGTGCCCGTGCAGTTGTGGTTTACGAGCCAACCAATGATTTAAAAGTAAAGTTCATTAGCGAAATTTACAGCGCGGATGACGACTGTTGTGCTGATTTAGAAGGCGTATCTAGCGGTCGAAATCCCGACTCGAAGGCAGCGCCCAACAGTGAGACCATTGCCGACGGTATCGATTTAGAACAGCGACAAATTGATCATGACTTCGAATCTCGCACTATTGACGACCACTCGGCCTTCTCTGTACAAGTTGACAAAACCATTGGTGACTACACCTTCACGTCGATCACTGCCCAGCGCTCATGGGAAAATACAGAATTCCGCGAAGGTGATTTTACGTCTATTGCTGGCGACAGCGACCAGCCAGTATTTGGAGTGCCGTTTCAGCTGCATGACGTAGGTGAGCAAGAATGGAGTCAGTTTTCTCAAGAATTCCGTGTTGCATCAAACCTAGCAGGCCCATTTAACTTCCTAGCCGGTATGTTCTACTGGAACATGGATTCAGAGCGTAACTTCACTCGTGATGCAAGTTGCCAAAACAATAACCTTCAACTTGACCAAGCACTGACATTCTATGCGCAGAATAACCTGTCTGGAGACGCGCTGACAGACGCACTTTCTGACCTAGACGCTTACGCTAATTCGCTAGGTGTGACATGTAATGCCAACGACATTGTGTCTGCCACGGCATTCATGAGCACTGAGTTTAATAACTGGGCCGTTTACGGAGATGGCACCTACGACTTAAGCGATGACTTACGCCTTATCTTCGGTCTTCGCTATACCGATGATGAAGTGTCTTACACTCACCGTCGTATAAGTAACGACGAATATGGACGCCGTGGTGTGGGCGTTCGCCCTGCGACCGAGAACACCGATGCAGAAGGTGTGGTAGATGAAACCAATTTGTCTGGCCGCCTTGGTGTTCAATACGATCTCGACCAAAATCAAATGGTTTATGCAACCTATTCTCAAGGCTACAAAGGCCCTGGTTTCAATGTTTACTATAACTTCAACCCAGAGAATGACGGACGCCCAATTGGCGCGGAAGAGTCTGACGCTTACGAAATTGGCTACAAGTACGCAAGTCGCGATCTACTTTTAAATATCGCGCTATTTAGTACTGACATTGAAGGCTTCCAAGCAAACAACTTTGATTGTTCTGACGGCGCATGTATTACGCGCCTTACCAATGCTGGTGATGTGACGACCCAAGGCGTTGAAGTAGACTTTATGTGGAACGCAACCGACAACCTAACGCTAATCGGTGGCGCTGCGTACACCAAGGCTGAGATCGATAGATTTAATTGTCCTGAAGAGGCAGAGTGTACCGACCGTTCGGGATTGGATGTTCCATTCTCACCTGACATGAAATACTCACTGTCAGCGGAGTACTTCATGGAAACAGAGCATGGTTTTGACGTTTACTACAACGCGTCTTACATCTATACCGATGAACAGTACTCTGACTTGCCAGGCAACACGGGTGAATTCAACCCTCACTCATTGTTACCTGACTACAGCATGCTTAACGCAAGCGTTAGCTTCTCATTCAAAGACGATGCCTTCCGCGTATCTTTGATTGCGAAGAACTTGCTTGATGAAAGCTACGCGACCACATATAGCGGCGACAACTTCCGCTATCAAATACCGCGCGATGCAGATCGCTATTACGGCGTAGCATTTAAAGCAAGGTTTTAATCTCGTTATAAATTAAAAAACGTGTGTGTTGAAAGGGGCGTGTGAACGCCCCTCTTTTTTGCACAACTACAGGCTGTTAGTCCCTGAAAATCAAAACAAACGCCTTTGCCCAAATAATAGTATTAATTTATCTCTTCGTGCTGGTGTTCATGAGAGTGGGCGTGTAAATGGTCATTATCATCACGACATGGCTCACCCGGCAACTCAAACTCTATCGTGGTATGAGCAAGTTCAAAGGGGGCTAAACGCTCGTGAACTTCCTTTTTGAGTGCTCTCAGTTTGTCATTGTCTATTGCACAGTTTATTACCACGTGTGCAGTAAGCACGTGCTGCTCTCCGTCAAGCGACCAAAAATGTACATGGTGAATTTCTTCAACGTGCTCGATTTTCAAAAGCGTGTTGCTAATAGCATTCCTTGTAGCCAAGTCAGGTACGCCCTGTAGAAACAAAGACATAGTCTGCACAACATACCGAACAACATTGACCAAAATAAATAGCGTAAAACCAATAGATAAAATTGGGTCGAGTATAGGCCATTCAATAAAATGGAGCACAATGGCTACTACCAGTACCGCTACCCACCCCATCGTGTCTTCAATTAAGTGCCAGTTAAGCACCTTTTCATTCATCGAATGACCGCCGTGGAGTTTATAAGCTGCAAATCCGTTCACGACAATACCGAGGATCGCTAATCCAATCATACCCTCTGTAACGGGCATTTCGGGGTTAGATAAACGAGGGATGGCCTCAGACAACACCCAAATTGAGCCAATCACCAAGATAACGCCGTTGATCATAGCTCCCAAAAGGCTTAGCCGTTTGAAGCCATACGTATACTTTTCGGTAGATGCTTTATTCCCGAGCTTACTTAAATACCACGCCAGACCTATGGATAGAGAGTCTCCTAAATCGTGAACAGCATCTGCCATTATGGCGACACTGTTAGTAAGCCAACCCCCGATGAATTCAATAATAGTAAAGATGAAATTTAGCCAGAACGCCCATCCAATGCGTGTGGAATCTGTGCCTAGCGCTTGAGCATGCGCACCGTGGTGATGGCCGTGATGCTGACCTTTATGATGATTAGAGGCGGTAGTGCTGTGATTGTGGTGATGCATAATAACAACTCACATGAGATCGTACGTTGAGCTTAACGTGATGTGTACCCAGGTGCGAACAAAATATCGAGCACAGATCATTAACAAGTCTCTGAGATAATTTGTAAATAGTCAGTGAAACAAGCACCTTTAAATTTTAACCCACCCTGTAATACAACCTTATATTATTGTTTTATTTGAAAATAAATTAAAAACAACAAAAATAAGACCGACAGCCAAATGTTAATTTTTTGAGAACAGTATTGATCTTTATGTGTCAGTCGCTTAATGTAATGTAAGCGCTTTCAAACAGCCATTTTTATTTGACCTAAATTGTAAGCGCTTACAAAAAGCTTTTTACGTGGCATTTGCCACTACATAAAAACCCAATTTCTTTAGATCAGGGCTGAAAACAATGACGAAAAAAGCATCTCAACTTTCGCGGATAGCTGCCGCGATCTCAGTCGCAACCCTATTTGGCTGTGGAGGCGGAGCAACCACATCTACAGACATCGACGTTGTTGATCCTGCGGCACCCGTTTCTGACTGGGAGCTGGTATGGAGCGACGAATTCGATGGGAACAGTATTGACGATGACAACTGGACTCACGAAGTAAACTGCGACGGTGGCGGCAATAATGAATCTCAGTGTTATACCGACAGCGAAGACAATTCATTTGTGTCTGACGGTAGCCTAAAAATTGTTGCTCTACCCGCGGAAGAAGGAGCGCAAAAGCCTTATACGTCAGCCCGTCTAAACACGCGCTACAAAGCAGACTTTAAATACGGCCGTATTGAAATGCGTGCTAAATTACCCTCTGGTCAAGGCAGTTGGCCGGCGTTTTGGATGATGCCTACTGATGAGGTTTACGGTGGCTGGCCTCGTTCTGGCGAAATTGACATCATGGAAGCCGTAAACCTTAAGGCACTAGATGCCGACGGCAATCCTGAAAGCCATATTCACGGCACCCTTCACTATGGTCAAGAATGGCCAAATAACGATAGCTCAGGCAAAGCCTACTCGCTTCCTGATGGAGCGAATCCAGCAGACGACTTTCACACCTACGCCGTTGAATGGCAAGAAGGCGAAATTCGCTGGTACATGGACGATTACCTTTACGCTACGCAGCGTCGTTCAGAAGTTCGTTATAACGCAAACGGTGACGCAACTGGACTTTCTCACCGCGGCTGGTATGCGGAATACTTTGAGCAAGGCACAGGTGAGCTAACCACTCACTGGGACAACGCGCCATTCGATCAAGAATTCTACATTATCCTTAACTTTGCAGTAGGTGGCGACTGGCCAGCTAACGTAAACGAAACAGGTATTGATGCTGAAGCGTTTGTCGAAGGTCAGACTTACGAGGTCGATTATGTTCGAGTGTACGAATGTGCATCGAACCCAGACACCGGCAAGGGCTGTGAAACTGTTCGCCCAGGTTACAACTCACTAGACGATGCATTAGTGGAAGGCGAGGCGCCTATCCCTTCACCACCGTCAACCGGTGTTGCACAAAACCTTACTATTTTCGACGGAACACCTAATCCAAACTGGCCTGCGTGGGACTGCTGTGGTGGGTCAACACCAGCACTCGTAGAAGATGCCGAGCAAGGACAGGTTTTCGAATTTGCTATTAATGAAACACCTACGGTAATGGGCTTTATCAGTCGAGCTCAATTCATTACCGACCCAGAAGGTGAAGCGTCTCCGTTTGATGCGTCTCCAATGGAAGAAACTGGCAGTGTTAAATTCGATCTGAAAGTTACATCGCTGCCTGCAAATGCGACAACTAATTGGCTATTTAAGATTGAAAGTTCTGAAGGTTCAACTGCCGCAGAACTTCCACTGATGGACGGCTATGTAGGATCCGCAGACACCGCTGGTGCTGCGCCTGAACAGGGTGTGTGGGAGTCTTACGAATTTCCACTTAGCGCGCTTGCAGCAGCAGGCTTAGATACAAGCGCTATCGATGTCATCATGGTTTTCCCTGCGTGGGATACCGGCAATGGCGCGGTTTATCGAATGGCTAACGTAGAAATTTCGCAAGAAGGCGGAGCTAGCTACCCAGAATTAGTCATCTTCGAAGATGGGCAGAACCCTAACTGGCCTATGTGGGACTGCTGTGGCGGCTCTACCCCTACTGAAGAAATGGACAACGAAGAACACGGTCTAACTGCAGAATTTCGAATTGGCGCAGAACCGACTGTAATGGGCTTTATCACGCGCCCTGAATCTGGCGGCGGTGACACCCCATTCGATGCTACAGCACTTACCGACGGTGGCTTATTGCAGTTTGATATGCGCGTAGTTAGTGCGCCTAGTAACGCCGAAGCATCTTGGATATTCAAAATCGAGTCTAATGGCGCATCTACTGCTGTTGAATTGCCACTTTCTGATAGCGTTGAGGGTCAGGAGCCTGTGGAAGGTGAATGGCAAACCTACACATTTACCATTTCAGAATTGCAGGCACGTGGTTTGGACGTGAGTGCTATCGACGTCATTATGGTTTTCCCAGCTTGGGGCACAGGTGAAGGCGCGGTTTATCGCTTAGACAATGTGAAATTTTACCACCCTGATAGCGGCGAAGATGCGTCAGGTGCGGGCATCACGCTCTTTGCTGATACAGCAGCTGAACAATGGTCAATCTGGGATTGTTGTGGTGGCTCAACGCCAACTGAAGAAGTAGACGACGCGGAACACGGCACAGTAGCAGAATTTCGCATTGGCGCTACACCAACGGTGATGGGTTTCTTAGCTGATGAAACCGTATCATTCGATGCTTCATCACTACTTTCAAATGGCGCGATTAAGTTTGAAATGAAAGTAAGCTCAATGCCTAACGACGCCTCTGCTCCTTGGTTGTTCAAAGTAGAGTCCATTAATGTCTCTTCTGCTGTTGAACTTCCAATGTCGGCCAGCTTGGAAGGTGCTGATCCGGTTGAAGGTGAATGGCAAACATACACTTTCCCACTACAAACCCTATATGACGCAGGCTTAGATATCAGCGCTATCAACGTCATCATGATGTTCCCAGCATGGGGGCAAGGCGAAGGTGCAGTTTATCGCATCGACAATGTAGAAATAGCAGCACAGTAACAAAGCAAATGCCGCTTTAGCCTTTAAAGCGGCAGTGACCAATTGATAAGAATTAGTAGGGCAATTATGAAAAACACACCATTTAAAAAGACCCAGCTTGCCACATCAATGGCTTTGTTGATGGGCTCTACCCTAGCTCTTCCCTCTTACGCACAAGAATCAGAAGCGGTAACACCGGCAGAGGGCGAAGTTGAAGTTATTCAAGTAAGCGGTATTCGCGGCAGTATGATCCGTTCTATGGATTTGAAACGCAGCTCAAGCGGCGTAGTAGATGCCATATCCGCTGAAGAACTAGGTAAATTTCCTGATACCAACCTGGCTGAGGCACTTCAACGCATTACAGGTGTAAGTATTAGTCGTTCAAACGGTGAAGGTAGTGAAATTACCGTTCGTGGTTTTGGTCCTGAGTTCAACCTAATTACCCTGAACGGTAGACAAATGCCGGGGACGGGCTTTACCCGTTCCTTCAATTTAGCCAACCTTTCTTCTGAAGGTGTAAACACGCTTGAGCTTCAGAAGACCGCCCGTGCAGAAAACCCCAGCGGGGGACTAGGTGCAACGGTAAACATTATTACCATGAAGCCGTTGGCGCAATCAGGACAAAATGCCACGTTTTCAGTGAAAGGTATTTACGACTCGTCTAACGAAGCGGGTGATGACGTAACCCCTGAAATTGCTGGTGTCTACAGCAACACGTTTGCCGATGACATGTTTGGATTTGGTCTGTCATTCTCTCACCAAGAACGTGACTTTCAGCAGCAAGCGGCAAATATTCAAGGCTGGCAGCTTCAAGAAAACGCTGCACTACCTGACTTAGACCCTGAAAATGTGGTTGATAACCGCACCAATATTACCGACGCTGCGTTCTTCCCTAAGGACATGAACTACAGCATTACTGACGTTCAGCGTGAGCGTTCAAACGCCCAAGTTACTTTCCAATTTCGCCCAGTTGACGATTTTACGGCAACGATAGATTACACTGCAACACGCGCCACTACTGGCACCAACACAGTGGGATGGGGTATTTGGAATAACTTTGGCGCTAATATTAATGCGTACGAATTAGACGAAAATGGTACAGCAGTCTATGCCGATATTAGTGGCGACGACGGCTCGTTTACTGCCAGTCGCGAAACCACGCGAGTTGACGCGCGTTCAATTGGTGTAAACCTAGACTGGGTAGTGTCTGACGATTGGCATTTCCGTCTGGATTACCACGATTCTTACAACGAGATTGATAACGGTTATGACAAAGGTTTGGGTAGCTCTGGCCAAATTATACTGGGCTCAAACCAGCTTGAGTCAAAAGTTTACGACTACAGAGCAGGCGAGATTCCACAAGTTTATGTGAACTGGAACAACGGTACGAATGAAATCTTACCTAGTGAAATTGACTCTAACTTCAGCCAATTCATTTACTCACCAGGTCGCTCTGATATTGAGCAGCTGCAGCTTGACGGCACGTGGTATAACTCAGCTTTCGACATACCACTGGTTAAAATTGACTTTGGTTACGCCCGAACAGAACAAGCATTGACGGGTTTTGAAGCGTGGAGCGGACTACGCGGCGGCCCGGGTTTTAGTCCATCTTTCACAGAAATTTTCCCAGACAGCATGTTTATTCGCAATGACACATCAGGCTTCCTAGACGCCTTTGACGGTGGTGGCGCAGGCATGAATCCGGGTTACTATTACACCTATGATTTTGACGAAGCCATTGCCCGTCAACTTGCTTTCATTACTGGTGATGTCGTTGGCGAGAGTAACGCTTACTCTATCGACCCTTACTTCAGCGGTGCGCCTTCTGTCAGTAACGTAGAGGAAATTACCGACTCTATTTATGTTCAGTCAGAGTGGGACTTCGAGGTCGGTGATTATTACGTGCAAATAAATGCTGGTGTACGCTACGAAGAAACAGAAGTGCCAAGCTCTGCGGAGGTTCGTGTACCTGTGCAGGTAAATTGGGTCGCAGCTTCTGAGTGGATCACGCAGTTTGAAGACGAGCTACAGGTGCAAGACTTTACAGGCGAATATGACATTCTATTACCCATGTTCGACGTAAAAGTAGATGTGACGGATGACATTGTTGCGCGTTTCTCTTGGGGTAAATCAATTACCAGAGCGCCGATTGGCTTGCTACAAGGTGGCTTGGCATTCAGTGGAAGCCCTAAAATTGGCGCGAGAACCGCATCGGCGGGTAACACCAGCTTGCTACCGTTCGAGTCAACTAACTTAGACCTTTCATTTGAGTGGTACTACGACGAGTCGAGCATGCTTGCCGTGGGTTTATTCAGAAAGTCGGTTGAAAACTACATTACAACCACAGGTCAAGATCAGCAGTTCGAAGGTTTACGTGACATCTATCAAGGCCCTCGCTGGAACGAAGCCGTGACCGCATTAACGGCAGCTGGTGAGCAAGCCACCGATAGCGCTATCTATAATTACTTTATTGATAACGGCTATGCTGACGAAAACGGTGTGGTAACCCCTAATGCGGACGACCCGTTAATTACCTGGCGTACCACACAGCCTGGTAATTCCAGCGATTCAAAAACGGTTGAAGGTATTGAGCTAGCTATACAGCACACGTTTGGCGACACTGGTTTTGGTTTCGGCGCCAACGCAACGTTAGTTGACGGTGACGTTGAATACGATCCTTACAACCTGAACGAGCAAGACCCGCTAGTAGGTATCAGTGACTCGGCCAACTTCCAAGTGTTTTATGAGAAAGAAGGCCTTTCTGTAAAAGTGACCTATGCATGGCGCTCAGACTATGTTGTGGGTATTGGCCAAGCACAAGGTTCTTCAGATAACCCAGCAACTCAGTTCGACACCTTTGGTCAGGTTGATGCCAGCATCAACTATGATGTGAATGAGCACCTAACTGTCTTCCTAGAAGGCGTAAACATTAACGACGAAACAGAGCGTGGCTACGGCCGATTCGAAGAGCAATTCTTATTTGCTCGTCAGTACGGACCTCGCTACACGCTTGGCGCTAGATATACTTTCTAAGTTGATAGAGCAATAATACTAAGGGCCTTTTCAGGCCCTTTTTTGTTTTAGCACGCTAGAATTATCAAACATTTCTTCCAATATTTGATAACCTCACTAGACAAGCTCAGGTACGAGTAATAAAAGAAGAAAGCGAGTGAAGTATAAGAAGTGTATTAGCGTACTAGTGCTATTTTTGTTGGGAATAAACAATACCTTCGCATCTGACGATGACAGATATTTCCAAGCGTATTCCCAAATTATAGGCAGTAAACCCGACAGTGAAGAAGAGTTAACGGCATTAGTCTCTGACTCTGATGTCTTATCTGAACAGTCATCTCTTGCATCTGTTTACATTGCTTTACTGCAATCTATGCTTGATCATCCCACGGGATTCGAAGAGTACAAACTTGCCCCGAAAGACCACTTAAAAGATATAAAGCGTTCACACCCAGCGTTGTATTTCAGACACAACATTCTGTCAGCTTATAACCTCGCCATTCAGGAAAAGTGGCGTTTAGCCCATAGCACTATTGACGAAGTAATAGCGTTTGCCAACGACAATGATCCTGAGCTTTACTTTGACGCTATTGCGACTAAATCCATTTTTCTAGCGAGAATGGGACTAATAAGAGCATCCCTAAACTCTGGCGCGAAAGTGTTAGGCGAACTGCCTTCATTAACCGAAAAACGCTTCTTTGGAGACGGTGCAATAGAAAACATGGAGCTTGAGATAGGGCTCAATATGTCTTACTTAGGGGAGAATAAGCGTGCTTTAGAATTGTGTTCTCGTGCAGAGACCTTTTTTTATACTAGGCCTTTGTCTAGCCCCCATCGGTATTACCAAATTGCCCTAGACTGCCAACGAAGAAGCCTCGAGAACTTAGGTCAAATAGATGAGGCTTTCGACATGCTCGAAAAATACACCGAATACGCTACATCCATTGAGGACTGGAATACCTACACCTATGGACTAGTTTTAAAAATTGAATATTTCTATGCTCTAGGCAAAGTAAAAGAGGCGCATGAATTAATTGAAAAAACTGAGAGTTTCATATCCTTACTACCGACCTCATACGATACTAACACTTATCAAATTTCTCGGTTCAAAGCACTAGTAGAACAGAGTGAGTTTGAAAGAGCTAACGCGTTGTCAGCTTTAATTATCGACAACTTGAGTGACGAGTACAGCTCACCCGATTTACATTGGGCACAATTCAAATCTATTCAGTCTTCTCTTTTCGAGCAGCTGGGGAACAAAGAGGCTGCCATTTCAGCATTGCGAGACAGTAAGAACTTTTATCAATCTCTTTACTATCAAACTGACGACAGAAAAGAACTGTTTAGCGACTATTATGAAAGTGCGTTAGCTGAGCGAAAACTACAACTCTTAAAACAACAGCACGAATTATCTCAACTGGAACTTGCAAACAGCAACAGAATGAATCTAATTCTTACTGCTGGGGCGCTGACTTTATTAGGACTTTTAGCCCTCATTAGCTATCTATATGCTGTCCAGCGAAGGTTGAAAAGAGAACAGGAAACATTAGCGACCGTAGATACGCTCACAGGCGTTCGTAATAGAAGAAGTTTACTCGGCGCAGTGCAATTAGAGCTAAATGAAGCAAAGTCATATAAAAACGACTTATCTTTGGTGTTAATCGATTTAGATAACTTCAAAGAAATCAATGACAACTATGGCCATGAGTGTGGGGACGATTTACTCAAAGCCTTTTGTGAACACGTTTCCAAGTCCATTAGAAAAACAGATACATTTGGACGTTATGGTGGAGAGGAGTTCATTCTGTGCCTTCCTAACACGTCGGCTGCCGAGGCTAAGGAAGTTGTTAGCTCTATCCTTGATAGTTATCGAAAAGTACGTATTACGCCAAATATCAGCGCACAAACCTTTTCTGCTGGCATTGCGCAGTATCAAACAGGGATTGAAACATCGAATCTCATTAAGCAGTGTGACGAAGCGCTTTATGTCGCTAAAAGGTTTGGTAGGAATAGAGTTTGTATTTTCAGTCAGGATGACTAAGAAAACCAAAGAATTGAACGCCAATAAGTCGAGTGTACTACAGTATTAGAGTCATCAGACTTTAACACTGTAGTAACTAGTTTTAGCTACGGTCACTCGCGCGTTTCAAGCGACTGTTTTCGCTTATCCAATATTACTCGGTAACGGGCGTTCCATCCTTATTAAATTTCGCTATTTCGGCGCCAGAAGACTCCCATTCTTCCTTTTCAGCTTTAGTGGCTTTGGGTGAGAACCAGCCAACGTAGGCGTAAAATATCCCTATTAGGGGCGCCGTCCAACAAGCAAAGGCAAGAGGGATGTACAGCAGGTTCTCTAAGTTTGCGCCAGAAATACCCAAGCCAAGAGCAGATATCACAAAAGCACCACCGGCATTCCAAGGGATGAGCGGTGACATTAACGTGCCCCCTTCTTCAATGCCACGGGACAGGTTAAGCGTGGAATAACCCATGCCTCTATAAACGGGTGAATACATTCTTCCCGGCAAGGCTACCGACAAGTACGGGTCGCCAGCCACCAGATTAGTAGAAAACGCCGTACCAACCGCTGCTATCTGTGTACCAGCAAAGGTTTTCGCTTTGCTCTTTATTGCATTGATAATGCTTCTTAGGCAGCCTGTCGTTTCTAACGCTCCACCGAAACCAAGCGCAATCAATACCAATGAAATAGTCCACATCATTGACTGAACGCCGCCGCGATTAAGCAAACTATCTATTTCAACAATATTCGTTTGGATGGCATATCCGTTATTTGCATAATCGAAAACGGCTTGCAGACTCTGACCTTGCATAAACATGGCGAAAGCTCCTCCCACAACCGCTCCTGCAAATAACGCAGGAAGGGGTGGAATTTTCTTTAAGGCCAACCCCATAACAACAAGCGCTGGCAATAACGCCCACCCCGTAACGGTAAAGTTATCTTCTAATGCACTGGTGATACCTGCAATTTTTGCAAATGAGACGCTCTGAGCATCGATAACGAAGAAGCCGACGCCAAGGTAAATCAGAAATGCGAGCACCATGGCAGGGATTGTCGTTGCCATCATATTCTTGATATGTGAAAACACGTCGGTACCTGTAACCGCTGGAGCAAGGTTTGTGGTATCCGACAGCGGCGATACCTTGTCTCCGAAAAAGGCGCCTGAAACTACTGCTCCCGCCGTCCAGTACATGGGGATATCGAATCCTTCACCGATACCCATTAATGCTAAACCAACGGTGCCTACGCTGCCCCAACTTGTGCCTAAAGAAACTGAAACGACTGCACAGATAACCATACCCGCGGCCAGAAAAATTTGGGGAGACAGGGTCTTTAACCCGTAGTAAATAATGGTGGGTACCGTACCGCTGGCTATCCAAATACCTATGATCATCCCTACAACAATAAGTACACTTACCGACGGCAACGCAACATGGATAACTTTAAAGATTCCTGCCCGCACTTCTTCCCACGTTAGACCAAGATAAGTACCAACAAAACTTGTTAATGCTATGCCAATGGCAAGCGGTATATGAGGCTCAAACACGCCGAAGTAAAATATCTGGGTGCCGAGGATTAAAAGCGTCAATACAACAGGTGTTAACGCAAGTAAGAGACTTGGTGTTGCACGCTGTTCATCTGTCATTTTACTACCCTGTAATTTTCCCGAATGACAAGAATGAATGCAGGACGGAAACACGTCTTATCTACTTTCATCTCACCAACGATTGTTGTTTATATTACAGGTTGGCTACGGGATGAACTGCATAATAGATCGATAAACGGAAGGCTCAAGGTCGGTGCAAACAAAAAAAAGCCGCCAGTTTTTGAGGTTGGCGGCGTTGTTTTTTCTAGTAGCGTTGAGAGCTACTTACTGTTTAGTTTTGGCAACTTATACTCGCCGATTTGTCAGCCTCAGGGGTAAACTGAATATCTGCCACACTCAAGCTAGCCTTCCCTGAACTTCCCAGTTCAAATGGCACAACAAGGCCAGTAAAATCGATACCTTCATCAACAAAGCACTGTAGGTCAATACTTATGTTTGTCCATGTGTCAGCTGGCATCGCCTTTAGCTGCTCGCTAATGTCAATTTGAGTTGAACAGCTGCCCGCTGCGTCTCCCTCGCCTTCACAGTTCATGCCTACCGTTACAGGTGCATTTATGTCTGAGTGACGACTAACGTTAAAGCTTAAGGCACCATGCGTAAGTAATTGCGCACTTAAATCTTCACGGAAAAAGCTCTTGCTTGCAAAACGCATAGCGGCGAACTCAGTGCCATCGAAAGTGATTTTACGCGCATCTTCCTGCACTTCCTTATCAACCGTACGATAAGTAATTGCTCCAACAGTATGCGTGCTTGCGTTCACTGCCAGAGAATCATCACCAGAGTAGAGCCATAATACCCAAGGTGCCTCAACCGAGCCCTTAAGAATTTCCATCGGCTTGTTGCTGTCAGTACTCACCTTAATTTCAGTATTTAGCGCATCGCTTAGAACGTTGTCATCGCTGTACGTTAAGCCGAAGCCATAAGGCAGCAAAGGTTCATAGGTTTCATCGCCCTTGTTAACGATCTGCTGAGGCTCTGACGGCCACGAGAAAGACAGCTTGCCTTTAAAGTCCTGCTCACCAAACAAAACGTCTGCCACCGCTGCACCTTCAGAGCCAGGAAGCCAAGCTGCAACAAATGCATCAGATGCATTTAGCTCTGCGTTAACCCACATCGGTCGGCCGCTGATAAACACCGACACCACCGGAATTCCCTGAGATTTTAATTTTTCGAGCAACGCTAGATCTGTCTTGCTCCCGTGTTGATAAATTAAGGTTTCTCTATCGCCATGACCCTCGGCATAAGGCTCTTCACCGAACACCACTATGGCGACATCAGGTTTAGTTTCAAAGCTACCGTCAACCGATAGCTGTACGTTACCACCAGCATTGTCTACATGCGCTTTAATGCCGTCATAAATAGAGCTGCCGCCGGGGAAGTCATCGTTGGTATTATTTGTGCCTTGCCACGTAATACTCCAACCACCTGATTGCTTGCCGATGTTATCCGCACCATCGCCCGCTACCAATATGCGTTTGCTTGCAGAAATCGGGAGGGTTTTATTTTTATTTTTCAGCAGTACCAGAGACTCGCGCACCGCTTGCGCCGCCACTTCTCTATGCTCTGCCTTGCCAATAAGCGAACGGTCGCCAGATAACGGGCGGTTTGCCGGGCTTGGCTTTTCGAAAAGTCCAGCGCGTACTTTCACTCGAAGAATTCGGCGTACCGCATCATCAATACGCGACATAGGGATGGTGCCGTCGTTTACTTGAGCTAGGGTATTGTCATACAGCACCTTCCAATCGTTTGGCACCATGAAGATATCTAAGCCTGCGTTAATGGCCTGCGCACAATCTTCGTTGTTGCAACCTTTAACTTGCCCATGACCGTTCCAGTCACCAACAACAAACCCGTCAAAGCCCATTTGCTCTTTAAGTACGTCTGTTAGTAAGTATTTATGACCATGAAGCTTCTCGCCATTCCAGCTATTGAACGACGCCATGACAGACTGCGCGCCCGCCGTTAATCCGCCCACATAGCCTTGGGCGTGAATATCAAATAACTCTTGTTCGCTGGCAACATTGTCACCTTGGTCATCACCGCCAACCGTACCGCCGTCACCTACAAAGTGCTTTACTGTACTAATTACACGCTGGTCGCTTAAGAAGTCTTTGTCAGCCGCGCCTTGAAGACCTTTAACCACTGAAGCGGCATACTCTCTAACAATGGCTGGGTCTTCAGAATAGCTCTCGTAGGTTCTGCCCCAGCGATCGTCACGTACCACAGCAACGGTAGGCGCAAATACCCAATCGATACCCGTCGCCATGACCTCTTTAGCTGTAATGTGCGCAATCTTCTCTACCAGTTCAGGGTTATTTGCCGCACCTAATCCAATGTTGTGAGGAAACAAGGTTGCGCCTATAACATTGTTATGACCGTGAACAGCGTCTGTCCCCCACATTGTAGGAATTGTCGAGCCGTCCAAACTGTCATCGATGGAAGCCTGATAAAGCTTTTCTGCAAGTGCTACCCAGTCTTCTGGTGTGGCGTGCTTGTCGTTATTAGGGAATGCACCACCGCCGTTAAGATAAGAACCAAATCCATATTTGCGCATATCTTCTACCGTGATATTGCGAATTTCAGGCTGGATCATCTGCGCAATTTTTTGCTCGATAGTCATGGTAGACAGAATTTCTTCTACCTTAGTTTCGACAGTAGCGTTTGTTTTAACTTCAATATCTAGTTTAGGCCATACCTCGCTCGCTTTGTTTGGCTGTGGCTCAACGTCATCGACTGAAGACGTATTTTTTTCAGCTGAACATGCACTAACTAAAACGCCAACCAATGCACCGGTAACAACTTTCGCGATTATACTTTTTCGCATTATTTATCCTCGTTACTTTTCAGTGGTATTAATGTGAGATACGCGACTTCCTACAAGGCCATAGTAGGCAATGTAAAGGTAGCAAGAAGCAGGTAGTAAAAATGACAGCGTAACGCCGACGGTGTCTGCAAGCATGCCTTGAAGCAGTGGAATAATGGCACCGCCAACTATGGCTAAACAAAGAATGCCTGAACCTTGTGGGGTGTCTTTTCCTAGCTGGTGAAGTGCAAGACTAAAAATGGTAGGGAACATGATTGAGTTAAACAAACCTACTCCCAAAATGCTCCACAGCGCTATGTCTCCTGTGCTTGAAAGTGATAGCAAAATAAGCGCAATAGCCACACAAGCGTTGAACGCCAGCACGTAGCCACCCGAGATTTTTTGCATGACCACAGCACCGATAAAGCGCCCTACCATCGCGCCTCCCCAGTAGTAAGCAAGCAGCTTGGCCGCCCCTGCCTCACTTAATCCGCCAACCGCCGGACTCGCTAGATAATTCACTAGCATGCTGCCAATAGCCACTTCCGCGCCAACATACATAAAAATGCCGACAGCGCCTAAAACAAGGTGCTTGTGATGCCATGCACCTCCTTTAAATACTCCAGTGCTTGCGCTGGTGTGATTTAGCTTCGGCAGCTTTAAATACATGAAAATAAGAGCCAGAAGAAGCAGTGATGCAGCAAGAATTAGGTAAGGCACTTGCACGTCTGAAGCGCTTGGCGTACCGCCTCCGTGCTCTCCTGTAGCGCCGTAGATAAGATAAGAACCGAAGAAGGGAGCCACGGTTGTACCAAAAGCGTTAAATGCTTGGGTCATGGTGAGTCGTGACGAGGCAGTTTTAGGGTCGCCGAGTGCCGTTACATAAGGGTTGGCAGACACCTGGAGTACGGTTATACCAGACGCTAATACAAAAAGAGCTAACAGAAAAATACCGTATATTTGACTTGATGCAGCGGGGAAGAACAGCAAGCACCCCACGCAGGCTATAGCGAGCCCAAGTACAATACCTTTCTGGTAACCAATGCGCGACACCACCATGCCTGCAGGCAGTGACACAATGAAATAGGCACTAAAAAAGCAAAACTGAATCAGCATTGCTTGTGTGAAGCTAAGGTTGAATGCACCTTTTAAGTAAGGAATAAGGATGTCATTCAAACAGGTAATAAAACCCCACATGAAGAACAGCGTGGTGAGTGAGATAAGCGCAAAACGGTATCCACCGTTTGCCTCTGCCTCTTGGGCGCTTGAAATATTAGGCTGCACTGGTGTGTCCACGAATAACCTCTGTTGCTATTTTTCTATTTAATGATAAATTTACATTTGAAAGCGCTTACATCTAACTACAAATGATTTTGTAAGCGCTTACATTGAAGAGATAATTACACGAAGCGTAATCGAATTCAATGTAAATATGATGTTATTTGCCCTGTCTAGCGCAGGGTTAATATGAAAAAATTGTTATAGTCAGGACATACCCACGATGCAAGAAATTAACCTTCCATCCAATTCAATGATGTTGTCGAAAGACTTTTTGTTTGGTGTGGCTACATCAAGTTTCCAAATAGAGGGAGACAGAAAAGGAAGATTAGATTGTATTTGGGACACGTTCTGCGAAAAGAAAAATGCCATTACTGATGCCACTAATGGTGACATTGCCTGTAACCACATAGATTTGTGGAAACAAGATGTAGAGCTAATTGATTCTCTTGGTGTTGATGCTTATAGGCTGTCTATCTCGTGGCCGCGAGTGATGAAACAGGACGGTAGCGTAAACGAAGTGGGCATGCGCTTTTACGTAAACTTAGTCAATGAAGTTATCAAGCGCGGCATGAAAGTGTTCGTAACGCTTTATCACTGGGATTTACCGCAACACCTTGAAGACAACGGTGGCTGGCTTAATCGCAATACAGCCTATGCATTCGAAAAATATGCTGAAGCCGTAGCAAACGCGTTGGGCGAAAAAGTCCACTCCTACGCGACATTAAATGAGCCATTTTGTTCAGCCTATTTGGGTTATGAGGCAGGCATTCATGCACCTGGAAAGACAGGCATGGCAAATGGTCGAAAGGCAGCGCATCACTTATTGCTTGCTCACGGTTTAGCGTTGAAGGTGCTTAACCGAGTTTGCCCAAAAAGCCAAAACGGTATCGTACTTAACTTTAGCAATTGCCATACAAAAAGTGATTCACCCGAAGACATACACGCCGCCAAACTCGCCGATGATTACCAAAACCAATGGTATTTAAAACCTATTATTGAAGGCAAATATCCAGACATTATCGATAAGCTCGCTCCCGACGTTAAGCCCGACATTGCGGAAGGTGATATGGCTATTATCTGCCAACCAATCGATTACTTAGGCATTAATTATTACACCCGCACTGTGTATCAAAGTGATGGCAATGGTTGGTTTGAAATTGTGCCTCCAGCCACAACCGAACTAACCGCAATGGGCTGGGAAATCACTCCTGATGCCTTTACCGAGCTGCTTGTTGATTTGCACCAACGCTACGACTTACCGCCTATCTATATCACTGAAAACGGAGCAGCAATGGATGATGAGCTCATAGACGGTGAAGTGTTAGACGACGGGCGTACCGCCTACTTCCACACCCATTTAAATGCGGTAAATGAAGCAATAGAAAAAGGCGTAGACATACGCGGATATTTTGCATGGAGCCTAATGGACAACTTTGAGTGGGCACTGGGCTATTCAAAGCGTTTCGGCATAGTTTATGTCGACTACGCAACCCAAAAACGTACGCCAAAACAAAGCGCTTTGGCTTATTCAAAACTGGTTAAGAGCCGGATAAATGGGTACATTAGCGGTATCAAATAAGGACAAGTACCAAACCGTATGGCAACAATTTACCAAGTATCAGAGGCCGCAGGTGTTTCGTTAGCTACCGTTTCTCGCGTTATGAATGGCAACGCGAAGGTAAGCGAGCGCACCCGCAAAAAAGTAGAGGATGCTATGGCATCGTTGGGATACCAGCCCAATGCTATTGCGCAATCTCTTGCGTCAAATCGCACTAACAGCGTCGGTTTGCTCGTATCTGAACTGCACGGCTCTTACTTTGGCGACTTGATGAGTACAGTAGAACATGTGCTTAAACAAAACGGTAAGCACGTTATTATTACCGCCGGTCATGTGGATGAAAAGCGCGAGCACGAAGCTATTGAGTTTTTAAAAAGCCGCCGTTGCGATGCCTTGATTCTTCATGCTGAAGCCGTCTCCGATGACTACTTAAAAACACTAGTAGACAGTAAGATCCCCGTTGTTGTGATAAACCGAAAAGTGGACGCTCTCGACGAAAACTGCTTTGTTGTGGACAACGAAAGAGGCGGCTACATGGCAACGAAAGCTGCTATTGATGCAGGCCACAAAAAGATTGCGTACATCAGCGGCCCGCTATTTAAAAAGGATGCAAGCGATCGTCTGGCTGGTCACAAAAGAGCCCTTCAAGAAGCAGGGGTTACCTTTAGTGAAAACAGTGTCTTTGAAGGTGACTTCCACGAGTCATCAGGTCAAGAAGGCATGCAGCATCTTCAGAGAACATTCTCTGACTTTACCGCATTGGTATGCGCGAACGACGAAATGGCCTCTGGTGCAATGACCGCCGCAAGAGAAGCGGGATTTGATATACCGTCACAGCTTTCTATCATTGGCTTCGATAACGTACTGTTTTCGCGCTACCTTTATCCAAAACTCACTACCATTAATAACCCTATTCACGCTATGGGAGAAATGGCTGCTTATTGGGTGCTGCAACATGTTTATGACATAAAAAGCCCTATTCCTATTGAGCACTTATTTGAACCCGAAGTAGTAAATAGGGACACATTAGGCAAATTATAAAATGAATAAAGCCCTGTCTCCGTCGCTGTATTACACACTCATTGTCTCTCTTGGAGGGTTTATTTTTGGCTTCGATGCCAGTGTAATAGCAGGAGCCAATGGCTTTATCGATGCCGAATTTAACCTAAGCGATTGGCAGCAAGGCTTCGTCGTAAGCTCACCGACACTAGGCGCGCTAATAGCCATGCTATTTGCCGGCGGCGTTAGCGACGCTATTGGCAGGCGCAAAGCACTCATTCTTGTCGCTTTCCTTTACCTGCTTTCTTCTGTCGGCTCAGCCTTAGCCCCTAATTTCGAACTATTAGTGCTTTCTCGCTTTATTGGCGGCATTGCGTTTTGTTCGCTGATCATTGCCCCGCTGTATATTTCGGAAATAAGCGCCCCAGAAAACCGAGGCAAAATGGTGTCGGTGAACCAGCTAAACATTGTATTTGGCTTCGCCCTATCCTATTTCACCAACTATTACCTGTTGCAGCTCAGCAATAGCGGTGCAGGTTGGGTTACTGAATGGAGTATAGATACGCATTTGTGGCGCTACATGCTGGGCTTGGAGGTTATCCCCGCAGCACTATGGTTTGGTTTACTGTTTACTATTCCGCGTAGCCCCAGGTGGCTGGTACTCAAAGGCCAACACGAGGAAGCCGAACAGGTTATAAACCGCTTATTCGACAAAGCCCAAGCCAGCGCTCTTGTTGAAGATATAGCGTCTTCACTTAAAGAAAAGTCGTGGCCTTTTCGTGAACGCCTAGGCTTTCTAAAGGCAAAGGCCATGCGATTTCCGTTAATGGTCGGCATTATTATTGCCATTGCTCAGCAAATTACCGGCATTAACGTTATCTTTTTTTACGCGCCCACGATTTTTGAACAAAGCGGTGTAGGTACCAATGCGGCATTTATGCAGGCTGTATGGATTGGCTTGGTTAACGTAGCATTTACCGTAGTCGCTATGCTAACTATTGATAAATGGGGAAGAAAACCGCTGCTGCTGATTGGCTTAACTGGCGTAGTGATCAGCATGTCTATTTGTACCTATGGCTTTAAGCAGGCGACATATCAAGTACAGCAAACGGCCATAAACGAAATACAGCAAGATGCGCCGAGTGTGGCAATAAAGCTAACTCCACTAACCAACGATATTTACTATTCAGACGTTGAGTTTAAGCGCACGCTAAAGACCACACTTACCAGCGACGAATACGATGCGTATCAGCAAGCATTGCTAACTAGCAGTATTAATATGAATGCACCTTTAGTGTTGTTTGGCATCATTGCGTTTGTTGCTTCGTTCGCGATGTCTCTAGGCCCAGTGATGTGGGCAATGCTTGCTGAAATTTTTCCGAATCAAACCCGCGCTTTGGCTATTTCATTAGTTGGCATGGTGAATTCACTCACCAGCTTTCTTGTTCAAGTTGTTTTCCCTTGGGAGTTGGCCAACTTGGGAGCCGCGGCCACGTTTGCAATCTACGGCGGATTTGCCTTAGTCAGCCTGATATTAGTTGCTAAGTTCTTCCCAGAAACAAAAGGAAGAACGCTGGAAGAGATCACGGAAGAATTTGAGCAATGTGCATAATTTAAAACAGCACTGATGTTCAGACCATGTTAAGGCGCTGACCTTTACTCAGGTTACCAACACTCCCTTTATCTAGTGATAGTGTTGATGACACATTCAACGCGCTTGGCGTAACGTGAGAAGCAACAAGGATGAGGTGGTTGGCAGCGTAGCGATTTAATACCTCACACACTTTATGTTGAGTAGTTACATCCAAGCCCTCGAAGGGTTCATCAACAAGCAACACATTGGCGTGAGATAAAATAGCGCGCGCTAAGGCTAGTCGCTTACGCTCTCCCCCAGAAAGCGCCCTTCCCGCCTTGCCAACCCACATAGACAACGGCAACAGTGCCTCTAGCCCTAATTGAGCCAACAGGTTAGTCATGTCATCAAGGGGAATACCCATTCCGGCAGGGTCTAAATTTGAAGAGACACTGCCAGAAAGTACTATTGGCTCTTGTTCCACATAGCGCCAGTTTGTAATTAAGCCATCGGGTATACGCATGCCATCCACTTCTTTAAATCCAGTAGAAGGCACAACCCCCGCAATTGACTGAAGCAAAGATGACTTACCACAGCCTGACGGCCCCGATATACATACGATGCCAGTGGCTGGGAATGTAGCATTGACCAAAGGTAAGCGTCTATTTTTGGCAGTATAATCAGATAACGTAAGTGAATGGTGCAGTTCGGTGCGTTCAAGTACTTTAATGGGTGAGGTTTTGAGCTTCTTAAGGGCTTTCGCGCTTTGTTTGTGCTGTGCAAACTTGGTAATGCTGTGAAAAGCTGCACCAGCCCAATCAGGCGCAGCCATCAATATCATGGGCACAACAATAGCAATAGGCATATACGAAAAGTCAGATATTGGACTAACTGAGCCCGACATAACTAACACTACCGCAAAAAATGCCGCGCCTTGAAACCACCAGCTCGAGCGTTGCGCTTTGTCTTTCTGCGTAGTTTGTTGTCGCCACACCCTGTCAGCACTCGGCATGCTATTGATCACATGCCCACCCTCTTCCTGTGGCTTATCTGTCATTGCTTTATTTAAGTGCCATAAAGCGCTGCAGTTAAGAAAGTCGGCTGACTCTTGGCGAAACACTTTATTTTCCTTTGTCGCTTTTTTCGCAACGTTTAAACCACTAAAGCCTTGCAGCACAACGATGAAGAGCCAAATAACAAAAAGCGTAATTAAAAACGAGGTGCCGGGAAGGTCAAACCATACTGCAACAACACAAAGATTTGTGAATATAAATGTAATGTTAGAAAGCGGAGCTATCCATGCAATCCAACGGCTGGCAAACTCTTCGGTGTGCTGCGCTAACGCTTCTGTGGTGAAGGCTTTGTCGGTAATTTTACTGTTTTCAAGTTGACTGAATACAAGTAAGCGACCCTCTGCGATACGGGTAAGCAAATCGTTATGACCCACCCACATACTTGCATATCCCGAAGCAATGCGAAGTAGTGCTAGCGCGCGAATAACCACCGCGGGAATAACGTAATTAAAACCTATTGGTGCAATAGCGCTGATAGCAATAAACCACGAAGAAATAACAAGAATGGTTATTCCTGCCACACCATGTAAAAGAGCAAGCAGCAGCGTGAGATAAGCCGGTTTACTTTTCATCAAGGCTACGTTCCTTTTGATTGGCATTCATCTTAAAGCTCGTTTCCGTCACGCTGCTACAGCCTTGTAGGTGCCCGTCTTGTACTGCGCCTATTTTGCTTTTAAGCCCTGCCTCTGATTTTGACATTGAGTTGAAGTTTGAGTTGGAAATAACGTCTTGTTCATTCGTACTTCGCGATACCGTCCAAAAGCGGTTAAACCAGTTTGCAGGGAGTGCTTTGTGAGAAGCCCAAATCAGCGTTTTGTCTCTACCCAAACGTTCAATTAACTGTGCCAATCTTGCATGCAGGGAATCTGGCAAATGGGCTGTAGGCTCGTCTAGTAACCATATATTGTCTTTGCGCAACAGCGCTCTCGCTAACGACAGCCGTTGCGCTTCTCCACCTGAAAGTAGCGGATAATCAGTCATTACCGTATCAAGCCCCAAAGGCAATAACGACAGCCACGCGTCAAGTTCTACTGCTTCTAGTGCTTTCGTAAGCGCGTCGTCTGTATAGGTGTCGTTTAAGCACAAATTTTCACGCACGGTACCTGGCGTGATCACGGGGTGCTGGGTAATCCAAATTACCGGTTCACTGAATGTATGTGTGCTAGGTCTTTGACCGCCTAAGGCTTCTAATAATAGTGTTTTGCCCGAACCAGAGCGCCCGCTAATGAGTATTTTATCGCCCTTTAATACTACAAGGGATTCAGCGTGCAAGAGTGCAGGAGTATCATCTAAAGCCGATTTATCCTTACCGCTCGGCAAGCGAGGTTGCGGGGCGTTTATGTCAAAAACCTTAAGGTTTTTAGCCGCAAGCAATACCTCGTGTTCTGATGAATGATGGTGGGTTGTGTCAGCGTTGACCGGATTCACTGCACTACCATCAAGATTTTGCGTGAAGCACGAGAATAACGGCGCGAGTTCAGCTTTGGCGGCTTCTGCTTGCGCCTTCTGATGGTATACCTGTCCCAACTTTTTCATTTCACTGAGTAACAATGGCACAGTCAGCAATATCCATAAGCCTTGCTGGAGCGTTATTTCCGGCCCAATACTCAATTCACCTAACAGTGAAAAACCAATAAATACTGCCATAAGTGCAACCGCGAGTGTTGCGAAGAAGTCGAGCACGCTGTTGGACAAAAACGCTACGCTCACTACTTTCATAGTACGCGCATTCAAATTTTCACTGGCATCTTTAAGCAGGGCTGTTTGTTTTTGATGCGCCTGATAATTTGCCAGCATCGGCAGCGCGGCTAACCTATCAGTAAATAAACTTCCCAAACGTTCAAGGGCGATAAAATGCTTTCGATGTAGGGCAGCGGCTCCCTTGCCCACAATGATCATAAAAAGCGGCACTACCGGCAATGTCAGTAATAGGCCAATTCCTATAACGGGGTTCACATAAAAGATAACGGCTAAAGCAAACAAGGGGACAACAACTGCAATCATTTGCTGCACTCGATATTCAAGTGCCCAGTCAGCAAAAGCCTGTAAGTGCTGCAGCCACACCGTTTGCCAATAGTAAACCGAGTGCTGTCGAATAAGCGCATATTGACGCTCAATGAATACGTGTTGTAGGTGCTGTTCGAGCTTGTTTAACACCTGCATTCTTGCACTACTAGATAAGGCATTGAATGCGCCTTGTAGCAGCCAGCTAAGCCCCAGAGAAACGGCAAGTCCTGTGACATCACTCGCTGTTGCAGGAGTCTGGTTTACTACCCAATCATGAGCAATATGTGAAAAATAATAGAACCCAATAATCAAAGAAAAAAGCGACAAACACTTAACCATTACTTGGGCCATAAGCGAAGTGCGCAAGCCAAGCGACTGCGCCTTATCTATCTTATTGGACCACGCGTTGAGCGTTTGCCGGTTGGGAACTTTTTCTTTGATCACTGTGGTTTTGACTCATCTTTTTCGTTACTTAGTAACGAGAGCAAATCTCGCATTTCTTTTTCATTTTTTTCGAAGTGGTGGTGGGCTGGCTGCAAGAACCCTCAGCGGCAGGGACGCTGCTTAAGAGCCCCCATGGGCGAGTTCACGACGTGTCCTTGCGGCCAGCCTACTTCTACTCTTGGTCTTCGGGTCTATCCATATTTTCCGTCGACTCCAACCACATGGCGTTGATAATGCCAAAAGAGCACGCCAGCAAAACTCCTAAAATCCAAGCGAAATACCACATAGCGTTCTCCTTAATAAATGGTGTGAGACTGGTCGAGGTCTTCGTTTTTAATGCGCCCGCGCATTACGTAAAAGCTATAGGCCGTGTAGCTAAGTACAATAGGCACAAAGATACAGGCAACGATAAACATTACGTTTAGCGTCATATGGCTAGACGTAGCGTCCCATACGGTTAAGCTCGCCTCTGGCATAGTGATGCTTGGCATTAGGAATGGGAACATTGAAAAGCCAGCTGTTAAGATAACGCCTGCTATAAATAGCGCACTCGATACAAACGCCATGCCTGCATTACCTTTCTTAGAGAAAAGCGCACAGGCCAGACCCGCAATAATACCCAGCACAGGTGCTGCCATCATAAGGGGGTATTTGCTGTAGTTGCTCATCCAAGCTCCAGCTTCAATGGCAACCTCTTTCTTAAGTGGATTTGACGTTGCAATAGTGTCGACTGCCGACGTAATCACGAAGCCATCTAATCCAAATGCTACCCAAAGACCTGCAAGTACAAATAGCGTGACACCAGCCAGGCTTAACACAACCGATACTGCACGTGCGCGAACTTCAATAAAGCCATCGGTTTTCATTTGTAGCCAGGTTGCACCGTGATTCAGCAACATAGCCACAGAAAGCAGTCCTGCCACCAGCGCAAACGGTGTTAAAAGGCCAAAGAACGAGCCTGTGTAGGTTGATTTAAGCGTGCTGTCCATTTCAAACGGTACGCCCAACAGCAGGTTACCAAACGCCACACCAAAGATAAGGGCTGGGATAATACCGCCAGCAAATAACGCCCAATCCCACGCTTTACGCCACTGCGGGTTAGGTAATTTACTGCGGTAATCAAAGCCTATCGGGCGCATCCAAAGGGCAATTAAGGTAAGGGCCAGCGCAAGGTAAAAACCAGAAAACGCAGTGGCGTAAATCATCGGCCACGCGGCGAAAATAGCGCCACCTGCGGTGATAAACCAAACTTGGTTGCCATCCCAGTGCGGCCCTACTGTATTTATCATTACGCGGCGCTCTTTGTCATTTTTACCAATAAGCGTGAGCAGTGCTCCAACGCCCAAATCGAAGCCATCAGTAACCGCGAAGCCAATTAGCAGAACGCCAACCAAGCACCACCAAATGACTCTTAGTAATTCATAATCAATCATGCTTTTGCTCCTTGCTCGTCAAGGTCAATAAGATCAAATTCAGTGTCAGGCTGCTTATCTGCAGGGGGAATCGGCCCTTTTTTGGCAAACTTCTTCATTAAGTAAAAACCAATAATGAACATGCCGGTGTAGAAAGCACTGTAGGCTACAAGGGTTATTACCACGTCGCTTACGGCGAGATTAGATACCGACGTATGCACCGGAAGCACCTCTGCAATTGACCATGGCTGGCGACCATATTCAGCGACAAACCAGCCAGCCTCACAGGCAATCCAAGGAAGCGGCAAACCATAGAGCGCGCTTTTTAATAACCAGCGTGGCTTAGTAATCTTGTGTTTAGTGCTGTAGTAAAAGGCGCACACAAATAGCGCAAGCATAATAAAGCCAGCCACAACCATAAGGCGGAAACTCCAAAACAATGGGGCAACCGGCGGAATGCTGTAATCTACTGCCTGTTGAAGCGCGGCATCAGAAGGATTTGAAACGTTCTCAGTGAAAGGCTCTAGCAACATAGCGTAGCCCAAACTGTCTTTATTTTGGTCGAAGGCAGTACGTTGCTCAGCTGTCGCGGTGCCGTTTCTTACATCTTCAAGTACTTCATAGGCTTTAATTCCGCTTAGAATACGCTCGCGATTCTCTTCTTTAAGATCCTTAATACCTTTTACTTCTTCGGTTAACGAACGGGTAGCAATAATGCCCATTGCCCAAGGAATTTGAAGGGCGTACTCGGTTTCCTGCTTTTCGTCGTTTGGAATACCAAACACAGTAAACGGCGCAGGTGCAGGATGGGTTTCGTACTCAGCTTCAACTGCTGCCAGCTTCACTTTTTGTACATCACCAAGCTCATAACCACTTTCATCACCTAACACGATCACAGAAAGCGTTGAGGCTAGGCCGAAGCTAGCAGCTATGGCGAACGAACGGCGCGCAAAGGCGATATGCTTATGATTAAGCAGGTAGTAACTTGAAATTGCCAACACAAACATTGCGCCGGTCACGTAACCTGCTGATACAGTGTGAACAAATTTGACCTGTGCTACGGGGTTAAAAATAACCTCAGCAAAGCTGGTCATTTCCATACGCATGGCTTCAAAATTAAATTCAGCGCCTACCGGGTATTGCATCCAGCCGTTAGCAATCAAAATCCACAGTGCAGAGAAGTTTGAACCAATGGCCACCAGCCAAGTCGCCATCAGATGCTTCACCTTTGACATTTTGTCCCAGCCAAAGAAGAACAACCCCACAAAGGTAGATTCCAGGAAAAAGGCCATTAGGCCTTCGATGGCAAGTGGCGCACCGAAGATATCGCCTACATAGTGAGAATAGTAAGACCAATTCATTCCGAACTGGAATTCCATGGTTAAGCCTGTGGCTACACCAATGGCAAAGTTAATTCCAAACAGCTTTCCCCAGAATTGGGTCATCTGCTTATAAATTTCTTTACCCGTCATTACGTATACCGATTCCATAATGGCGAGTAGGAAACTAAGCCCCAAAGTTAAGGGTACAAATATAAAGTGGAACATTGCAGTTAATGCAAATTGCCACCGCGATAGTTCTATTAACGTATCGCTCATGGGTTATCTCCCTTGTATTTCGTGTGCGCGTTAAACGCTTAGCAGAAAAAGTGGTTTAAAATTCAGTGATGAACACATGAATATGCCGCATGGCAAGAGCACGGTTTATGCCATACATCAGTAATTTGGCTGCTAAAGCGCAATTACCGATAAACGGCGGTATTTTCGTACTGTGCAGATAAATTATTCCACGACCGAGTGTGAGGCTTATTGATCCAACGCAACAATTGGTGGCGATGCATTCGCCATATTTGTCATTTAGGTGACAAATATGGCACAAGAGAAAGGCTGCTTAGCAGATTGTCAAAAAGTGGAGTATAAGGAAAAGTTAAGGGGTATATAAGAGTGTGAACGCGCCTCGTAATTCTCCCAATTCGAACCCTGTAGCTTGATCGTTGGGATAGTGCTTTAGAATGGATTGTTTTACTGAAGGCGCCACATTAGCTCCGTGGCATGCCATGCACACCTGACCTTGTTCAATCGCCATCATGTACCTAAACTCACCGCTTTCGCTATCGTATTGATAAGTTTCAATAGGTCTTTTAGGGGCCAAATTGTCTTGCTTAGCTTTGGTCAGTAATTGTGAAAACCACGCTAACTGCTCACGCTCCCATTGATCTGCCGCATTGTTTGGGTTCCTTACTTTCAGCGCGGTACGCCCAACCTCCCACCCGTTTTGACTAAGCGCCAGAGCAATAGGAGCCGCTGCAATCTGGCATTCGTTAACGCCAGCCTCTAGCCCTCCGGATTGAATTGCTTGCTGTAGTCGTGACTTTAGCACGCCTCCCAGTGCTTTTGCGTGTAATCGCGCTTCTTTGACTTTTTCCTGTACACTGTTTTCACTTTTTTTCTCATAGGCAGTCACTGTATCTGCCAATGAATGAGCACTACTTGCCAATAAGCTTATCGCCACCAGCATTACGCTATTTTTCATTATAAAACTCTCTTTGGAACTGAATGAATTTCTACCGAAGTATTGTCGTTTGTCTCAAACAGTGAACAAGCTCTATGCCAATATGATAAATTGCCAAAATTAAATTAGAACAAACTAATATTCAGCCACCCATGAATATATCCATAGTACAAGCGATGATAGATGCGATAGATAAACCCGCAATCTTCATTAACCCAAGCTTCGTTATTGAAGCTGTCAACCAGCCCTACAGAGATACCTACCCTGTGGATATAAAGCTTGGCTTTAGTACCTGCTATCAAGTCTCTCACCGCAACAACAAACCTTGCGATAAGTGCGGCGAGCATTGCCCAATGCAAGAGAGTAAAGCCACAGGACGAGCGGCTAGCGTAGTACACGTTCATACCACCAGTGAGGGTCAAAGCTACTGCGACATCCTCATGCGCCCGATCTTCGACGGTAGCGGAGAATTATTAGGTTTCTTGGAAATACTTGATAAGCTTTCGTTTGCCTCAAACCGACCTTCAGCAGGAAAGATGGTCGGCGAATCAGAGGCATTTAAAGCAATGCTAAACAAAATAAATCGCGCCGCTAACTCAGATATTTCAGTACTACTGTTTGGTGAAACCGGCACGGGTAAAGAGCTGGTGTCCCAAGCACTTCACTCGAGTAGTCACCGTGCTGGCAAACCATTTGTTGTCATCGAGTGTACCGGCATGTCTGACACGCTGCTTGAAAGCGAACTATTCGGTTATGAAAAAGGGGCATTTACAGGCGCAACCACAAATAAGAAAGGGCTCGTAGAAGCAGCGGAAGGCGGCACATTGTTTTTTGATGAAGTCGGCGATATCCCACTTTCCACACAAGTAAAGCTTCTGCGGCTGTTCGAGTCTCAAACTTATCGACCTGTAGGAAGCACAGTGTCTAAAAAGGCTGATTTTCGTTTGGTGTGTGCATCACACAAAAATTTAAAGCACATGGTGGAAACGGGCGAATTCAGACAAGACCTCTACTACCGCATTGCCGGTTTTCCTATCAACCTCCCTTCTTTACGACAAAGAAGATCAGATATAGCACTGATAGCCGCTCACTTTTTGGCAATGTCTAAAGAGAAAAAACGGTTTCATAAAAACGCGCTAGAAAAACTAACCAACTACCCGTTCCCAGGCAATATTCGCGAACTCAAAAACATTGTAGACCAAGCTATTTTACTGGCTGATGAAACCGTTATTTACGATACAGACTTACCCGAGCTCGATAACATAAGCTCTGATGCTATCAATGATGCCTCTTCATCTCACGGTAACGTTGTGACCTTAGACGAATTGGAACGCCAATACTTACGTCAGGTTCACACGTCTTTTGAAGGCGATACCCAGCAACTTGCACAAGCGCTGGGAGTGAGTACCCGTACACTTTACAGAAAGCTGAAAAAAGCGGGGGTTGGAGATACGTAAAA
The DNA here is from genome assembly GCF_022348355.1 of Alteromonas sp. Cnat2-8. Lineage (NCBI taxonomy): Bacteria > Pseudomonadati > Pseudomonadota > Gammaproteobacteria > Alteromonadales > Alteromonadaceae > Alteromonas > Alteromonas sp. Cnat2-8. The sequence goes on along the minus strand of NZ_JAKREX010000003.1, from coordinate 350,634 downwards.
AATAATAGGTAGAAAAATTACCAAAACGCAGGCTATGATAAAAAGGCGCTAACCAGATAAAGAAAAATGACTTTAAGACGCCTACTTACACTAACACTTTGCCTTTGTATGCTTTTGCAAAATGCATTAGCACTTGGCCTTGCTGCCCATACTATGCAGCAAGCACGTGCGTTTGTAGGTGAAGATATTGAACTTATTTGTACTGGCAAGACCATGCGCTACATTTCAATTAGCGCCACTGAGTTTGAAGGTGAGTTCGTTTTTGTTAGCCCCGAACTGCTCAAAGCACCCGCCGAGCACGTTGACTGTACCAATGGCACGTTAGCCGACTTACCTCAGGTTGACGAGCCACTACATGCCACATTACCTTTACTATCGCTGGTTCGCTATCGCGCTTTAGTCGCGCGTTTAGCGGCTAAGCCCTTTACAGATTTTGCTTACGCGGCGCCGCTAAGTCGTGCCCCACCACACGCATAACAACCTCCCAAACACACTGAACATGCATGCTTTCACCATGCACAACACTCGTTTTTTAAAATGGAATTGTTATGAAGCAATCTATCATTGCGCTTGCCGTATTCACTGCGTGCGCGCCCGTACACATTTACGCAAACACCATCGACTTAGCCGATAACACTTCGACAGAAGTGGTCACCGTTATTGGCACACCGCTTTCCCTTAGCACGCAAAATATAGAGCAAGAGTCTGTTAGTGCTGCCAGCAATATTGACGCTGACTTTGGCGATCAGCTTGCCACATTACCTGGCGTGTCGATATCTCGAAACGGCCCAGTCACCGGACTTATTCAGTATAGAGGACTTTATGGTGACCGAGTTGGCGTAAGCATTGATGGCGTTGATATTGCTGGAGCAGGACCAAACGCCATGGACTCGCCCCTTTCTCATGTGCTGCCAGAACCAGGACTGACCGCCACCCTTTACCGGGGGATTGTGCCAGTAAGTGCAGGTGTTCAGACGCTAGGCGGAAAGCTTCGCATTCACTCTGATGCCTCAGCACTTTTTGACTTGAATACAGGCTTTAGCGGTAGCGTAAGTGCCAGCGCAATATCTCCGGGGAGCGGTCAGCAATACCAAGGCAATCTGTTTTATAAGAGTGAGCAGGCTTTTGTTAGCGGCGCCTTCACTCATCAGCAGCGCGACGAACAAGAGTCGGGAGATAACAGCGTTATACCAAACAGCCATTACCAAAGAAATGGCGGTAAGTTCAGGGCGGGCGTCGAGTGGGGCAATCACCAAGTCGATGTGAGTTATCAGCAACTTAATACTAACGAAAGCGGCACCCCTGCTTTAGCCATGGACATTGGTTTTATTGATGCCGCTTGGTATCGACTGGGCTATCGCTATAACGCAAACGATAGGGAGTTCTTCACGTTAAGCTGGTTTGGCAACAGCAACCAACATGCCATGGACAACTTCTCACAGCGCATGGTGATGTCTGCCGACATGGCGAGAGAGAATAACGCTGATGCTATTGCTCAAGGTGTAGATGCCACCTATGTAATGCCATTTTATGAAGGTGACCTCAAACTGGGTGCCTATCTGCACCACAGCAGGAATAACTCGACCATCACCAACCCTAATAACGGCATGTTCTTCGTTGATAACTTTACCAACGTAGAAAAAGACACAGCCAGCGTATACGCAGAATGGCAGCGAGATAAAGCATCTTATTCAACAACAATTGGTACCCGGTATACACGTGTTGACATGGATGCCGGGCTAGCCGGTTCTAATATGGTTATGATGAACCAAGCCATTGCTTCACTCGTTGATGATTTCAACGCGGCAGAACGCAGTAAGAGCTATAACATGTTAGATATTGCCGCTAGCACGCGATATCACGCCAGCGACAATGTCGATGTTGTCCTTGGCGTATCGCAGAAAAACCGTGCCCCTACTTACTTCGAACGCTATACGTGGCTGCCTCTTGGTATTTCTGGGGGAATGGCAGACGGGTTTAACTACATTGGAAACTTGGCTCTAGACAACGAAACTGCACGCCAGATAGATGTGGGTATTGATTACCATTTCAAAAGCTGGTCAGTTTCTCCTCGCCTCTTTTATCAAGATATTGAAGACTATATTACTGGTTCTCCCAGCATGAATATGGCTGCCAATATGGTCTCTACCATGATGGCAGGCACAACACCATTTCAATGGACTAATACAGACGCTGTAATCAAAGGGGCAGATCTGACTGTTTCGGGTAACGTGTTTGATAACGTAAAGCTTAACGCAGTAGCAAGTGTTCAGCACGGTAATCGCGACGATATTGACGATGCGTTGTTTCGTATTGCCCCCGAACAGATCATCACTACCATTCAGTGGGACACACAGCTGCTTGATTTGCCAATGGCACTCCAATTAACGTCAGAATTGGCAGGAGCACAAAACCACGTTTCAGCGCTACAAAGTGAAAACACTACCGCTGGATATGGATTGGTGCATATTACGGGGCTTTTCACCCTTATAGATAATGCACAGTCAAACCTTCAGGTAACGGCAACCGTTCATAACCTGTTTGATAAACACTACGCCCCACACACAGCAGGAATTAACCGCGTGATGAATACTGATGTCGCAGTAGGTGAGCGAGTACCCGCTGCCGGACGAGAGTGGCATTTATCGCTGAGCTACAGGTTCTAACCGTTTAAAACTCAAACTCCAAAAGGCATAAAGATAAACCAGTGATTCTCCTTCGCTGGTTTATCTACTCGTAATGTCTGATACACATGCCGTTTTAAACGCTAGAAATGAAAACTTGCGCACTAACGTAAGTATTTTGAAGGTAAAGAACTGTGTCAGATTACAGCGGGAAATAAGGTTGAGAATGCCTGCCACAAGAGCCGCAGGGCCAACAGTGTCACCACTATCTTGAACGCCAGCATAAATTTTTCAGCGGGGACACGCTTTAATACCTTCAAGCCGAAAAACGTGCCGAGCGCACCACTGGCAATCATAATAATGATAAGCCCCGCCCACTGGGCAAAGGAAAATCCTACAAAGGTAAAAACAAACGCTTTAAGGCCGTGTTGCAGTGTCATACAGCTGGCAAACGTGCCGGTTATCTGCATTTTGCTGTAATTATTTCGGTGCACAAAGGCCGCCACCAGAGGTCCTGTAGCACCTACAAACATTGAAACCAACGTGGTTACTAACCCTGCCAATGTTCTACCCGCGGGGTTCATTTCTTGTGCTTTGGGTTTACTCCCCCACACCAGAAATAAAATAAATGCGGCAACCGCAAATTGAATAATAACCAACGGCAGCTGAACCACAACAAACGAGGCCAAAAAAGCGCCAACGATTGCGCCTAAAGAAAAATACTTCAGCATATTCCAGTCGATATGCCTTGCCGTCATCAGTGCACGGTTGCCGTTTGAACCAAGCTGTACTAAACCGTGAACCGGGATCAGCGCACTGACTGGCATAGTACCGGCCATTACTGCCAGTAATAAGACCCCGCCACCAATACCCAGCGTTGCTGTCATCATCGACGTAAAGAAGGAGGTAACAACAAGTATTACTGATGATGACATCGACATCGCATCATTGGCCGTTAACCAGCTATAAAGTAACTCCAAGGGTCAAATTCCACCTTAATTCGTAACACAGTTTGTATGGTTTGAGTGATCATTACACCAAAACATATCGTTTAAATATCATACAAAACTCACGCCTAGCGCGTAAGGTTATTTATCATGCCTTCTATTAGTTATTTAAACAAAGCACTTCGAATAATACGTGACAAGCAGTGTACAAAAGGCGCTAAGCTAGTTGCCAGGCAACTTCTCCGCAATAGCGGGTTCACTGATAAAGATATTTATGATTGTTTAAAGCAGGGCACGATTATTCGCATTACCATATTTGAAGCCTAGGGTAGCGTTACATCTTATACCTTACACTTACCGCTTGCCCACCCACTCGCATGGGTCTAATTTCTACACCTAAAAACCCATTGACTTTCTTCATTGTGCACAGGATACTCGGGTCATTAAATACTCATTAGCAGCGCACTGTTTTTAAATACTATGCCTAAAAACACGAATACACATACTGCTTACTCAGCGACTGCGCTGATTATTATTCTCGCTATTCTAAGGAATGGGCGGGTTAGCTAGTGCGTAAATAGAATTCACTAAACCCGCCGCAAAGGCGGGTTTTTTATTGGCTCGTCTTGCGGTAAAAGTAACGGAACGACAGCCATGAACAATCCAATATCTCACGTGTTACAACAGTTGCATGACGCAGTAAACCGCGGCGATCAAGACGCCTTATCCCAATGTTATGCTAGCGATGCAACAGTGGTCGCGACCCCTATGTCCAGCTCAACGCAAAACCAAGCCGCTGAAGAACATGCCACGCAGCGAGACTGCGTTGATGCCCTGCTTAAATTTCAAAAGAAATTCATGCCCGATCATTTTGTTACAACCGGAGATGAACGGGTTATACAAGCCGGTGACGTAGCGCTAGTCGTCGCTAAGCTTTACCTTGTTCCTAAAGCAACACCCAACGCCCTACCCTGCGAGGGTAAGCGCGCCGTTTACGTTCTGCAAAGGGATGCAAGTGGTGAATGGCGCTGTGTCATCGATAACTTCTTCGGTACTGATTTGTTAGATTTTGCGTGATTCTCTCAAATTCAGGCATTTTATTCTAAAAATTAGAATAATTTGATGGATTTTTACGCATTTTAAATTAACAAAAACGAACATAAGATTTATCTCGAGGTTTACGAAGTACTCACGACAAACTTAATCCAAGAGGAAATCACAATGTTCAATATTAAAAAATCAATGGCAGCACTTGTTACTGGCTTAACCTTTCTTGTTCCTTCTGTACAAGCAGGAGAGCCAGCCAACAGCCTTCTGACACCCGACAACCACACGGTCATTCTTATCGACCACCAGCCTCAAATGGCGTTTGCAACACGCTCACATTCAATCGAAGATGTGCGCAACAACGTTACAGGTCTAGCAAAATCTGCAAAGGCATTTAATGTACCCACCATTCTGACAACCGTAGCTGAAAAGTCATTCAGCGGCCCGCTTTTCCCGGAATTAAAAGCAGTATTCCCCGACCAAACACCTATTGACCGCACAACGATGAACACCTGGGAAGATAAGCGAGTCACCGACAAGGTTAAGAAATTTAAAAAGAACAAAATTGTTATTGCAGCGCTTTGGACAGAAGTTTGCGGTGTAGGGCCAGTGCTGTCTGCCATTGAAGAAGGCTATGACGTGTATTTTGTAACCGATGCGTCTGGCGGTGTATCTAAAGAAGCTCACGACATGGCGGTTCAGCGTATGATTCAGGCAGGTGCTCAACCCATTACTTGGTTGCAGTACCTTCTAGAACTTCAACGTGATTGGGCTCGCACTGAAAGCTATGTGGACGTGACAAACATCGCAAAAGAACATGCTGGGGGATACGGTTTAGGCCTTATTTACGCAACCGAAATGTTTAACGCCAAAGAAGGCCAGTAGCCTTTGATGCGACAGGTCACCGTGACCTGTCGCACTTGTATCGTTACTGCACGAGGAGTTGAACATGAGAGCTTTGCACCCACTTGTAGCACTATTGACCGCGCTTTATATCGCAACACTTTCTTTCAGCGTTAGCGCTAATACCGATAGCGCGCAATACGAAAAAGGCCAAACACTTTCACAATACTGTATGGGGTGTCACGGTGAAACAGGCATTGCCAGCATTGAAAGTAACCCTAATTTGGCAGGTCAGAACAAACCGTACCTAGTTTATGCACTTAAAGCTTATCGCGACGGCATCAGGAAAGGCGGTATGGCCAGCATCATGCGCCCCAATGCATCAGGGCTTAGCGATGACGATATTGACGCCCTAGCCACTTATTTTGCAGCCCAGTCAGGTAAACAAACCACTAGCCAAAGCAGCAATAACTAGGAGCTATCCCATGAATTTATTATTGTCACGTTTTTCGATTGTTGCTCTATTGTTTGGCGCTAGCCAGGCAATGGCTGCCCCAGATCTGGTCGTTGTAAATGCAAAAATCACAAATTCGAGCGGCCAAACCTATACGGCTCTTAGCGTAGAAAACGGTAAATTTAGCGCCTTTTCGCAAGATGCCCAACAGCTGCTAGCAGACGCAGATAGTGCCACTCAAGTAATCGATGCAAAAGGACAGCGGCTCATTCCAGGTATTAATGACTCGCATATGCACGTAACGCGAGGAGGACGTTTTTATAATTTAGAAACTCGCTGGGAAGGTATTACAAGCTTGAAAGAAGGCTTAGCCATGCTAGAAGCACAAGCCAAACGCACGCCCAAGGGGCAATGGGTAAGAGTCATTGGAGGTTTCAGCCCTTATCAATTTGAAGAGAAGCGCTTACCTACACCACAAGAGCTTACCGACATCGCGCCAAACACACCGGTATTTGTGCTTCATCTTTACTCAGGTGGTGTGCTCAATAAAAAAGGCCTTGAAGCACTGGGAATAGACAAAGACACCCAAGCGCCAAAGGGAAGCGTGATAGAGCGAGATGCTACCGGAAACCCTACAGGTGTTTTGCTTGCTCAACCCAACCCAATGATTTTGTATAAAACCATTGCAGCGCTGCCTCAGCTAAGCGCAAATGAGCAGTTAAATTCCAGTCGACAGTTTTATCGCAAGCTACTTAGCTTAGGCGTAACCAGCGTAGTAGACGCAGGCGGCGGTGGCCATACCTTTCCTGAAGACTATACAGCCAGTGAAACCCTTGCCAAGCTCGGTGAGTTACCGATACGGGTTTCTAATTACTTGTTCCCGCAAGTGCCTAATAAAGAAATGGTGAGTTTTGCTACATGGATGAGTAAGTATGAAACAAATCAAAACCAGCATATTCATTTAGACAATGGCTATGTAATTGAAGGCGGTGGCGAGCTACTCACTTATAAAGCGTCAGACTATGAAAACTTTCGTGCGTCACGCCCTGAACTTCCAGGCGAAGCCGAAGATGCGCTGGAAGAAGTGATTAGGCTTCATCTGTTGCAGCAGTGGCCGTTTAGGCTCCATGCCACTTATGACCAATCTATAACACGTATTTTAAACGTACTTGAACATATTCACTCAACACAGCCCGTTGATAGCGTGCGCTGGATTATCGACCACGCCGAGACGGTGTCTGATGAAAATCTCGAGCGCATTAAAGCGTTAGGTGGCTCGATTGCGGTACAAGGTCGTATGGCCTTTGCTGGTGAGGATTTCGTTGAGCGATATGGCGCCGAGCAAGCCAAGCGCACGCCCCCTATAAAGCAAATGCTTAGTGCTGGTATCACAGTGGGCTTAGGCACAGACGGTACCCGCGTTTCAAGTTTTAATCCATGGGCCACCTATTACTGGGCAGTGAGCGGAAAAACCGTGGGTGGTTTTGATTTAGGTACAGAACATGTAGACAGACTGACAGCCCTTAAGCTATTTACTCAAGGCAGTGCTGCACTATCTGGAGAAGAAAACGTTAAGGGTATATTACGACCTGGCTTTTACGCTGACTTTGCTATTCTTAACCACGATATCTTAACAGTAAGTGAAAAGGCATTGCTAAACACACAAGCACAGTTAACTGTCGTAGACGGCAACGTCGTTTTTGCCGATAGACAGCAGTACCCAGAACTCGCAACACCAATAGAATCAGCCGAGCCTGCGTGGTCACCGGTTAACTTCTCCCAACAACGTTAATTGAGAAAGATCATGGCAAAACGAATTTCATCTCACAAAAAAGATTTAGGTGGCTTCTCAGTAAGTCGCATTATTCCCCACGTTGACGCAAGGAGCATTGGCCCATTTGTTTTTGTTGACCATATGGGACCTGCACATTTCCCAGCAGGCAGCGGCATTAACGTTAGGCCCCACCCGCATATAGGACTGGCCACCATTAGCTATTTAATGGAAGGTAGTATGCTGCATAGGGATAGCTTAGGCACTATTCAGGAAATACAGCCTGGCGACGTAAACTGGATGACAGCGGGTAAAGGCATTGTTCACTCTGAGCGAGAGACCATTGAAACCCGAGGCAGTGACCATGTGCTAAACGGTCTACAGTGCTGGGTTGCATTACCCGAAGAAAAGGCAGATATGGAGCCCAGCTTTATACACGTTAACAAAGCTAAACTTCCTTATATACATCGTGAAAAAGTACTGATGCGACTAATTGCAGGGGAAGCGTACGGCTATACGTCACCGGTTAAGACGTACTCACCCATGTTTTATTTAGATGTGATAACAGAAGCAGGAGCGGTTATTGAGCGTCCATGTGGCAATTCTCAAACGGCCTGTTACGTTATTTCCGGAAAAGTAAAACTAGGCGATGCAGTATTCAGCGCAGGCGAATTTGTGCTATTGGACGATGAAAGTGAAATTGAAACCATGGAGAATAGTCGCTACTTTCTTTTAGGTGGAGAGAAAATGGAGAAACAACCCATTTTACGTTGGAACTTTTTGGCGTACTCTCAAGAGAAAATAGAAGACGCTGAGGCTCGTTGGGCAAACGGGTTATTCCCAACTATTCCGGGCGATGACCGCGAGTTTATTCCGCTGCCTAAATAAAGCTGTTGTTGTAAGCAGCTCTAGCAACAAACTAATGGCTTTAAGCACAAAATACATTAAAACCGAAAAGAGCAGGCTTATAACCTGCTCTTTCATTAGCGTAATACCACTACGTATTAATGGTCGTGATCGTCGTGCTCGTGTTCTTCTGCAATACCTAGCCAAACTGCACCTGCAGGCTCAAAATCCAGTTCAAGCAAGGTTTCCGTGGTCTCGGTTTCCAAATCAACAGCAAGGATAGCTTGCGCAACAGGGTCAACAACAAACAAGGCTTCTTCGTGTTGCGATGCCGCCATGCTAAATGACTGACCTTCTGCTAGGTTTGCGGCGCTGGCACTGGCCACATCAATTTTGTGCGCAAATTCCCAGTGCGTGTCACCGTCTTCTTCATGCGCTTCTAGCAGTGTTACAAAACCTTTGTCATCTAAAATAACAAAGAATTCACCGCCCATTGAGAAGCCGTATGACACTGCATGAGCGTCAGTCTCTGGCTGCCAGTCAATCACGCTCATTGTGCTAGTTACAGGCGACACATTGGCCAAGATGGCGCTGCCACCGCCGTGCTGTGAAGCAATACCAATAAACGCTTCAGCGTGTTCATGTCCATACATTGTGCCAATGCGCAAATCGCCAAGCCCAGCAATGTTGTCAATAAACGCGCTGGTAAATACCTCATCATCTTCGTTGAGAATTAATACGCCGTCGCTACAGCCAAATGCCACAGCGATTTCGTTTTGAGCGGCGCCATGTAAATCAGCACACTCGCCATCAAAGCGTTGCTCTTCTTCGTACTCGCCATCATGCCAGTGATATACCGCAACACTGTCTGGCAAGATTGGATTAGCAGAACGAGACTCTGCATCATCACGACGTACAGTACTAATTAGTATGTCTCCACGCGGTTCCGCGACACCGTGCATATTTACAGTAAATTCCAAAGTAGGAACTTCTGTAATTTCACTGGCAATTTGGGTATCGGTTACTACTTTTACCGCTGCCGGCATGCTGGTATCGGCATTTCCGTCGTAAAACACAGCAAGCTGACCGTCGTGTGTTACTACATGAGTCGGTTGACTACCTTCAAGTGTGAAACTAGACAGACTTGGGGCTTCTTCATAGTCGTGCAGATGCTCTACGTGATCTTCTCGCCATAACCCACCATCAAGAAACTCAGTTAGTCCGTTTGCTCGGCTGTTGATGACTGCAAAGCGATAGTCTGCGGAGGCGCTTACACTGCTTCCATCAAAGGTTGCAGAAAACGTATCAAGTACTGAATTATCATCTAGATCAAAGACAGTGAGCGTATTTGATGCAGCATCGGCAACAACCAATCTGCCTTCACTTTCAATTTCATAATCTGAGTCGTGATCGTCGTGGTCGTGATCATCCTCTGGCACCTCAATAGGATCCAGCTCTACAATATTGGTTTCTGCATCACCACAGCCTGCGAGCAAAAGTGCGCTGGCTATGGCGCTTAGTACTAGTCTATTTTTCATGTGTGTATCCCTATCAATAATTCTTTTTTATAAGCTGATCTTAGAAATAACCGCGTACGCCGAAAGCAAAGTTTCTACCCGGACGTGGTGCAATATCTTTCAGAAATGAGGTGTGAACGCGCGCTTCTTCGTCGGTTAGGTTTTCACCGCTCAGGTAAACCGATAAATCAATATCTCCCAAAGGAATGTCGTACGTGATTGAAGCATCAACAAGGGTGTAGCCGTCCGTTTCAGTCTCGAACGTCGAGTTATCGTCTTGTTTTGCAAAATATGTGATGTCTAAATCTGCGCGAATGTTATCTAACGTGTAGGCAACGTGTGAGCCCACTCGCATGGGCGAAGTGCGAGGCAGTGCGCCACCATCTTTAAGGCGGGCTTTAACGTAGTCGGCGAAGAAATCGAGTTTTAGGTTGTCAGTGGTTTGCCAGGCAACTTGTAACTCAAAACCATGAAGGATGGCGTCAGCTGAACCAAACAGGTAAACAGGTAGTTCATCGCTGTGTTCATCATGCCCTTCTTCACCGTGCCCCTCTTCGCCATGATCATGGTCATGACCACTTTCAGCGAATAAGCCGGTTTCTTCTTGGAAGTAGTAGTTATCTACTTGGTTATAAAAAGCATTAAATACAAAGCCAACGTCACCCTGTGTTTTTCTGAACGTTAGGTCGATGTTATTTGCTGTCTCAAGATCGATTGCCGTTTGAGAAAGCACAAACTCGCCTTCCTCTGACAAATCAAACAGGGCGCCAATTTCATAGGTACGGGTGCCAATATGCGGGCCAAAAGAAAGAAGCTCAGAGGCAGAAGGGGCGCGCTCTGAACGGGAAAGTGAAACGCCCACGTTATAGCTTTCATTAATGGTATAAACTACACCCGCTGATAGCGATATAGGTGTAAACTCTTGATCTACCGCGAACTGTCGTACGAACTCGCTGCCTTCATGTTCATGTTCGTCGTGAGCATGCTCATCATGATCATGTTCATCGTCGTGCTCGTGAGCGTCAAGCTCAGGCAACAGCACACTTGATGCGTCTAATGTTACGCTTTCCGCTCGCGCTCCTAGTTGAACCAGAAAATCACCAAAGTGACGCTCTTCCATGAGTGCTACAGCAAACATCTCCATTTCTGAAGGCGGTGTAAAGGCTTCTTCGCCTTGAGCAAATACATCGCTCCCTTTGTAATGAAGGCTGATACCACCGCGCCAGCCAGCCATGGGTTTATGCAATAACTCTACGCGAAGTTCTTCGGTTTCATTACTAAAAGTGGTACCTACTAAACCGCCCTCAACTTCAGCATGTTCATAATCGGTATAGCCCGCTCTAAAGTGAACACTTTGCAAAAAGTCATTGGTAAAGTTGTACTCACCTAAAAGCTGATACTTAGTTTGCTCAAGATCAGCGAATACCGAAGTATCTCCGCCATGGCTGTGCCCAGGCACGCCATACTCTCGCTCAAATCGCTCTACCGCTACGCCAACATAGCCTTGGTCGAATAAATAGCTGGTCCCTAACGTAAACCCATTCGATTCTTCGTTACTGTTTTCAACCACATGGGCGCCATCTGGGTCATCAATGTCAGGGGCAACAGGTGTTTCATAATCATTTGAATCGCGATAAAAACCGTCAGCGTAAAAGGCTATGTTGTCCACCCCAGTAGTCACGTTAAACGTTCCAAGTTTCTGGTCGTTAACGGTTTGCGTTTCTAATACAAATTCACCGCGCGTTTCAGTGGACGTGGGCACACGTTGGTCAACTACGTTCACCACACCGCCTATCGCACCGCTTCCGAAGAACAGGGTTGCTGGCCCACGCAGCACTTCAATTTGTTTAGCGGTTGAGGCTTCACTTGCTACTGCGTGGTCGGGGCCAACACGGGAAACGTCGCTCACATCCAAGCCATTTTGAGTAATCAGTACCCGTGGTCCGCTAAGGCCACGAATAATTGGCGTGCTCGCAACATTGCCATGGAAGTTAGACTGTACGCCGGGTAATTTTTCTAGCGTATCGCCCAGCGTGGCCGCTTGTTGCCGACGTAAGGTTTCGCCAGATAACACGCTCACTGGTGTGGCCGATTCCATCACCGATAAATGCATAGGCGTGGCGTGCACGTCAATCACTTCGATAGCACTGCGCGCCAAGACAAAGTTAGCGCCTTCTGCGTTGTCAGATTGAACTTGCGCATGCTCATGTAAGTGAGCGAAGCCAGAGGCGAATATGTGAAGCGTATAGTCGCCTTCCTTTACGTTAGAGAAAGTAAACTCGCCCAGCTCGTTAGTGCTGGTAACGCGCTTTAGCGCCTCAATTTCAACAGTGGCATTAGCGAGCGGCTTTCCGGCTGCATTAGTTACCGTGCCAGAAAGTGTTTGTGCCAGCGCTGACGGAGATGCTAATAGCAACGCAGGCGCTGAAAGCGATAAGCCTAACGCCAATCGAGACAGTTTCATTATTCTAACCTCTGAATTTGTGTAATGTGATAATGTATCATATTTATTTTTATGGTATGTTATATTGTAACGTTTACGCAAGAGGTAAAAATGAAAACTATTTCTATTACGTGGAAGAATTCACAAAAAGCGCTACGCGCCTCTTCAACTTTTCTTAAGGTAGGTACTTTTGTCGGATTGAATTTGGCTGGGATGGGTATCAACGCTGTTCATGCTGCGCCTCATACTCACGGCGAAGGCAAACTACAAATCCTACAAGCGGGAAGTGAGTGGCAGTTTGTGCTGCAGCTGCCTGCTGCTGATGTTCTGGGGTTTGAATACGCGCCATCCACGGCTAGCGAGAAAAAACGTTATAAAGAAACGCAAAAGGTTTTTCAGCGCTTTGACGATATTTTTACCCTGAGCAATACGTGTGAATTACTCGATACCACACTTGAAAGCCCATGGGAGGTAGCTAACGAGCATGACGAGCATGACGAGCATGACGAGCATGACGAGCATGACGAGCATGACGAGCATGACGAGCATGACGAGCATGACGAGCATGACGAGCATGACGAGCATGAAAGTGAACACGAAGACCATGCCCATCGCAACACGCACTCTGATTTTCGTGTCGCATATTTGCTTAGTTGCCAAGGCCCCGTAAAGCGTATTGAGATGACAGGGTTTCCCCATTGGCCAAGCCTGCAGCACGTTAATGCAATTTGGGTAACCAACAAAGGACAAGGCGCACTAGAGATAACTCCAAGTCAGCCAACCTTACTGATAAGCAGCTAGTTAGATTTTTTATTCTCTCAGGCGCAAGCTTCACTCATTGTGCGTGCGCCATAGCAATTTTCGGACATACTATGAATTCGATATCTCAAGGAAGCAGCGCAATGCCAAAAGTGCAGTTCATTTCAGACAGGCTCGCTATGCTCCTTTCATCCCTTTGCGTAATACATTGTTTATTAACGCCTATTTTATTGATTTCCATACCTGCATTGGCAGGTGTGTCAATTCTCAATGATGAAACCTTCCATCAAATATTGCTGTTCTTTGTGCTGCCCATCGGTGTTTTTGCGCTCTCACTAGGCTACCTACATCACAAAAATAAGTGGGTAGTATTTGCTGGCGTTTTTGGCCTAACACTTTTAAGTAGTCCGCTGCTGGTTGAATGGGTAGGCTTAGGACACGAAGTACTAGGTGAATATGGTGAAGTAACAATCACGGTAATCGCGTCGTTTATTATCGTTGGTGCGCACCTGATTAACTATCGGCTTAGGTCGAGCGTGCAGGAGCCTATTTGCGAAGAGCGCGAGACCACCCAATCACAACCCTATTAGTTTCATCATAATCTCAAAAGCGGGTAATTCTTATCGAGCGACGCTCGCAATATTAGTGGTGTAAGTCGTTTTTGAGGTCTCATTCAGAGGTTATTTTGTCTAGTTTTAATCATTCCGACACGGTACTTCCCGATGTCACTAAAGAGCATTCCACTGCGCAACTTCCTGTTATTGATAGTGTAGGTATGCAGGGAATCGCTATCCCTCTGCACGTGCTAGGTAAGCGCGGTGAGCGATTAGCCAGCCAAGCAAAAGTCGATGTAACAGTGAGTTTAGATCACCCCAATGCTAAAGGCATTCACATGTCTCGATTGTACAGCTTGCTGCAGCGATATTTGAGCAACCAAGACTTACATAAGTCGGCACTTGTGTCGTTAATGAACGCGCTTATCGAGTCTCAAGATGGGCTGAGCAACAGCGCCCAGCTTAATCTACACTTTGACCTCACCGTGTCGCGTCCGGCGCTCATAAGTAGGATGTCAGGATATCAATCGTACCCTGCTTCACTTTGCGTAAGACGATCACCTGAACGTTATGAGGCACAGCTTAAGTTAAGAGTACCGTACTCTAGTACTTGTCCTTGTTCGGCCTCCCTCTCTCGCAAGGCGTTATCAGAAGTATTTGTGCAGCAGTTCGAAGGAAAAGGTTTATCCGTAGAAGAAATGGGCGCTTGGCTCGCTTCTAAACAAGCCAGCATCGCCACGGCGCATGCACAGCGTTCTTTTGCCGATATAACCCTAGATTTAAGCGACAACGAGATCCCCGATTTTATTGGTATTATTGACCTGATAGAAAACGCGTTAGGCACACCGCTTCAAACCGCAGTTAAGCGTGAAGATGAACAGGCGTTTGCCAAGCGTAATGCTGAAAACCTAATGTTTGTAGAAGATTCGGTAAGGCGACTGCATGAAGCGTTAAGTACGTATTACCAAGCTACCTATTTTCGTGTAAAAGTAGAACATCAAGAAAGTCTGCATGCACACGACGCCATTGCTGAATTATCAGGCCCTGTTCATCGATAAATTCAGACATAATTTGGGTGTTGAAACCGGTAGGCAGAAGAAACAATAAAAGGAAATAACATTGTTATCTCTTAACAAGCTCTCTTACATCAGCAAAGCAGCGGGCATAGGCGCTGCAGTATCAGCTATTGCGGCGTGCTCGTCTGCGCCCTCAACCCCGCTTGCTGGTGTAAAATCACACACTCTGTCAAATGCTGTGATATACCAAACCAGCAGCAAAGAGTACCCTGTTCTTTCAAGTTTTGTGTATGGCCAAGCTATTTCAGCGCTGCCTACGCGTTTTGCTAATGGCGATGTTGTGGTGATGGATGTTGATGAAACCGTGCTAGACAATAGCACCTATCAAAAAGAACGGGAAAGTGCTGGCTTGGGATATTCTTCACAAAGCTGGGCCGAATGGGTAAAACGTGAAGAAGCCACACTGGTGCCTGGTGTAGCCGCTTTCATCGATGAAGTAGTTGCACGAAATGGCAAGGTGGCGCTTATTACGAATCGCAATAAAGCGCTTGATAGTCACACCTGGAATAACCTTTTGGCGCAAGGTTTGCCGCTTACCACGAGTAATACCTGTGTTGTTGGCCGCACTGCTGAAGACAAAGAAGCGGTAGGCCAAGAAGGTATGGTTAATGACAAAGACTTGCGCAGAATGCAGCTTACTCAGGGCAAGATCGCATGTTCGAATACATCTAAAGACGCGACGTCTACGTGGGCTGTGCCTCACACTATTATCATGCAAATTGGCGACAACATTGAAGATGTGGGCGGCGTAACCCAAGAATCTGCCAACGTTGAGTTGCTCATGCCACGAGTGGGCACAGAGATTTTTATTCTGCCAAACCCCATGTACGGTTCTTGGTAGAGCATTGACAAAGTAAAATCAACGAATGTCGCTTTCTATATGGAAAGCGCCGTTCGTTAAATTAGCGTTGTCATCGTTAATGCCATTTCCCAGCCCTGAATAGGGCTTTATTTCTACCACATCCAGTAAGTAAGCGGATGTGCCCTGAGGGTCTTCATACAACCCGGTAGAAAACTCACCCGAGAACGTATACGCCTGCTGGATGTCTATTCCTCTAATGCCGCCTTGCTCGTGGGTATTATTCAACGAAACAAACACAATTTGATTCGGTGGCGGGGGTGGGTAATGAATACACGCGCCGAAATAAGGCACAATGAAGAACGCCGTTATTTCTCGCTGTGCATTGGCCTCTACAGGCACAATAAACCCGCTGAGTTCGACGTACTTGCCGTTAAATGTATCAACCGTATTCACTGAGATAAGCGCTTGCTGGTATTCATCGTCAAACGTGCGTTGAATAGACTGAAATACCTGTTCATGAAGGGGTAAATTCTGCTGAGGATTTTGAGTCGTTCGGGTCTTGCCCAACAGCGCCTTTTCGGCGTCAGGTAACAGCGCGTCCCACGATAAGGGTTGGAACTGTTGAACGGTAGTTAACCTGGGGCTGTCTTGATAAATCGCCGTGTTATTCTCGAAAAAGCGCTCAATTACGCTATCAAGCTTACCCCTCAGGCCGAGCCCCACCAGCGCGCCCAATGCTATCAAAGCAATAAGAGAAGCCAGTAAAACGTACGTGGCGCGCTTCATACATTATCCTAGCTTTTAACTTGCTAAAATTTTGACTTTGCGGGTGTAAGTTACCGGCACATTCTTTTTAAGCGCATAGACTTTTAGAACAAGTTCGTGCGTGCCTTCTTCTTGTGCCTGAAAGCTAATGGCTTGTTCGCCCTTTGTAGACGGCAAAGAAAAGCGCTGCGGCGACAGTAGCGTTACGCCATCACTTGCCATTACATCTACGCTAACTTCTTTATAGTTCGAAGGAATGGAAAATCGCAGCGGAACGGCTGACGCTTCAAGCTTAGCCACTTCTCGCTTTCTGTCGATATTGAGCGAAATAAGTGGCTCCTTAGCTGCCGCTAAGTGCTGTTGCATCATGGGGTGCTGAAAGCCAAACTGCATGTTTCCCATACCTGCGTGTAGTTCACACGCAGTACTATGAAATGCTATAAGACTTGATAAAACGGTAGCTGCAACGACTGTTTTTTTCATATCAGTTACTCCTCGTAAAGCGCGAAGCTGTCTAGCACTAACGAATAAGCAGATGTACCTAGTGCGCTTTCGTGGTTGTCTATTTTTACCGTGCCTTCAAACCAATAAGGGTCGTACAAGTTCTCAACTGCAATGCCTTCTTTGTATTCAACATACAAAATTTGATTTGGCGGCGGTGGTGGCATGTGTAAGCAAGCCCCAAAATAAGGAACGACGAAAAAAGCCGTCGCTTTTTGCTCATCGTTTTGCTCTAAAGGCACTATAAATCCAGGGATGCGGATAGCCTTCCCGTCAAACGCCTCTATCACTCGCGTCGACACTAACGCTTGTTGGTATCGCTGTGCTTGTTCATCTTCTAGCTGCTTTGAAGCAAAGTCATCGACAGAGTCGGCGGCAGAGCCATCGGCAATATCGTTTAAAAACTCAGGCCTATTTAAAAGCGCGCTCAAATCGTCCTCGGGCATAAGAGCTACCCAGTCAATTTCCTCGTAATTGGCGGCTTGGGTTGGGTTTAACGTGCTAAATAAAACCAATAGTGCCGCAATTAAACCGAATTTAACGCTAGAAAGCGTGACAGAAAATTTCACAAAGATGACCTAACATACTATTTAACAATCACGTTATAACATATCACAACGTAGTAAATTGCGATAAGCGTTTATCTTTGCAAAATGTTACTTAGCGCCAATTACTCAATAGAAAATGCTTTGCTAGCGCATTTGTGAAGCATCAGTTAATTACGCTAGCTCCCGTTCACTTTTAAGCCCAAGCACGTGTTTAAAAAATAGCGTTGCTGGGCAAAAGCCAGTGAAGCTCTGTTGGAACAAGTTTGCGCCAATAAACACGGTAAACCACATAAAGTTTGCATGAACAAAATGGGTTAGTAATACAGACAACAACACCATGAGCCCTGCGAAGGCGGTTAATGCTTTTTCCTGAGACATAACGTAATCCTTAAATATTGGAAGAGATTAAAAATAAAATCGATAGGCAATAAACGCATTACTTGCGTCTTCAAACTGCCCCCAAAACGTATAGTTATCCTTACCTGAAAAGACATTCACCCCCGCTCTCACTTGCCACTTGTCGGTGGGCGAATAAGCCACTGTAGTCTTTAGGTATCCGTCGCTATCGCTGGGTGAATAAAACAGAAAAGTATTTAACGTCAGTGTTTGACGAAGTGCTAACCACGTTAAACGGGTCGTCACCCAATGGCGGTATTTTTCTTGAACTCGCTCAGAAGACGAGACTGTTCTATCTAGGCCATCCGCATTGTGTAAGTACTCGGTGTACCACTGGAAACCACCGGTAAGATTTGCGGCAATTTCTTGGCTATAGCCTAGTAAGAAACGACTTTGATCATTCGCTATTTGCCCGTTACTTCCATCTATGTCTTCAAGGCTGTTGTAGAAAACATATTCCGCATTTGCTATCCCCCGCCCCAGAGGCGCGACAACACTTGCGCCATAGGCATTCATTTTACTGTAGCGCGGTCTTCCAAGAGAATCTGTCGCGGTGGGCTGCCTTGTATAACCGGTGTAACCATAGCCTGCAATCTCCATCCCCTTAACAGATTTATACACCCTTAAGGCAAGCTCACTTCCTCGTGGGCGATTATCACGTTCAACAGAAAACGAAGGGGCAATGTTTTCATCCAATTGCGGGCTGTAAAAAGAAAATATTTCGCCTGTAATACCAATATCAGGCTCAAATTCAGGTGTGACGACTAAATCTACATTGGCAAAATCCGTGTAGCCCGACACCTTTAATGCATTACTCGGCGCTTTAAGGTATTCGTCTTCTCTTCCTGCAAAGAACGACTGATAATCTTTAGGGAAGAGATCATTTAAGAACAAGTAATCCCCTGCCCCCCAAGTCAGCACTTGCTTACCGACTTTAATGTCAAATGCATTTGCCCAGTCCCCCGTGCCGACTAAAGCGCTGGGTAGAATACTGCTTAAGCTACCTTGCCATGCCAGTTCGCGAAATTGTGATTCCCACGACGACGTTACGCCGTCATACCAAACGTCGGCTTTACTGGAAATGGAGGAACTGTCTAATGCATAGTCTGCGCGAAGTTGAACTCTGGCGTCGCGCAATGTGCTGTTATTTAACACAGATGGCGCGTTAGCAGCTTGAAAACTCTCGTTCATTTGTGAATTCTGACTGCCAAACGCGGTAGCCATGTCACGGGAAAAACGGTTTCCTACGGCGAGCTCGGCGAAACCAGAAATACGAAGCTTACTTTTGCTGTCAGTGCCCCATTCGTCATCCCACTCATCGCTCCAATCGTCACCTGATTCGACATTATCCTCCTCAGGCCACATGCTGTCCCACTCGTCGTTTACGTTAGCTTTCCGCTCTTTTACTCCGCTTTTCAATGGGTCTTTCTGATGTTGGCTTTCAACACCCACCGTCTGGGCGTTTAACGGCAGACTTACTAAAGCCGTGAGCGCAAAGGTGAGAATAATCGGCGCGAGTAAAGCGTGCGCCCTCCATTGCTTTTTAACCCGCTCAGAAAGACCATAGGCTTGGCTAGGCAGCGTTATCCATATGGATGGAGCTAGTAATTTAGGCAAGCGCACCGTGCTAAATTCCTTTTTCAAAATAGTGTTATTTAATATAGCGTTGCGGTGGCACACGTAGGCTACGCTCACTAAATATGCTATCTGGAAGACCTATGTCGTATTCAATCCCTCTGAATTCCATAAGGGTATAGCCACCTGATGCAAGGTCCGTCACTTTACTTCTCACCACAGTAGGATTGCCCTGTATAGTCTCAATAGTTACAGCTTCAACGCGGCGGTAGTTATTGTCACCCTTATAAAAGTTAATCAAGGTGGGCAGGTAAGTGCCTTTGTCTATCTCTACTACATAGTGACTGAACTCTACGAGCGCTGTGTCCTTAGGCGTCGCTTTTAAGCGATAATGAGTTTGGGTTTGTTCAAGCAGCTCAAAACTGTCCTGCGCTGTTGCGCGGCCGGAAACATCTTCATAGAAGAAATGAGAACCAACAAACGATGTACGTTTATCGCCTGCGGCGATTCGCTTTACTAAGTCTAAAGCCGGTAAATATAACCAACGGTCGTCATCAGAATTAAGCGCCGCATGCTTCTCAACGCGAAATACCGTGCCTTCAACCTCAGTAGGACGGCTAAAGAAAACCAGCATACGTTGATCGCCGGTGTCGGCGCCTGCCTCATTCGGCACATCTTTGCGCAGAATAGTAAACTGACGCATTTGCTTTCGACCTTGCTCATCTACAATGAGCATTCTCGCCATTGAACGTCCGTCATTGCCCGCGTAGTACGCCGCCTGCTCAGCCTTATTAACGATTTCAGCAACATCGATACTACTGCTGCTTTCGTCGCTTTGGGTTGCCAAGGCTTGAGCGAATCCATTACCCGATATAAGTAATAGCGCAACAAGGCCCCTGAACATGCTTCGAAGGTTTCGTATTTTTGGTCGACGCCACATGAACACTGATAATATGGGAATACGCATTTTAGGCCTCCTTGAAAACCCAACGTTTAAGCAACGTCATAGCAGCTGGCAACACCAGCAGCGTAACGAGTGCCGAAATAAACATGATACTTGCCAGGAAAATACCCACGGTGATGTAAGGTACGAGTGGTGCTAAAAGCAGCGGCGTAAAGCCAAGCGCGATGACCAGCGCATTACGAGTAATAGCGCTAGCAGGCTCTTCAAACATGGCATCAAACGTTTTACTCACGTTACCCGTTTGCTTGTAAATCTCTTTGGCTCTAGCCAGAAAGTGAATGGCAAAGTCTACCGACAAACCCAATGTCAGGGCTGAAAGCACGGCAATAGGCATATCGTAATCTTTACCTACAATGCCAATAGCACCGTAAATAAAGGTGATAGTTATAGTAAGGGGCAGCATGGCTAATACACCGAATATCAGTGAACGCAGCAGCAATACCATCATCACAAAAACAATAATGAAGGCGCTAAGTAAGCTGTCTAACATGCCTGCAACCATGTTGTCCTGCCACACCACATTTAGGTATGCCTTACCTGCCCATTGATATGTCAGGCCATCAGGCAGTGGGTGTTGAGCGAAGTAGTATTCGACTAACTCAATTACCTTTGTCATATCTTGGTTGTCACCACTGGATAGTTGTAGCCACACCAAGGTTTTACGATAGTCTGGTGTCACGAAATGCCACAAGTCTTGAGGCCTATGAGAGGACTGATATTGCAAGAGCGTCTGTGCTATCGCCGGCTGAGTATTAGGTAACACGTAGTCGCTGTCATTGCCCGAATGCAGCTCTCGGTTAACCACTTTAATCACATCACTGAGGGACTGAGTTTTACCCACCAGCGTTTGAGTGCTTAGGTAATTTTGCAGGTCTGAAAGCAGCGCTACATTATCGGGCTGTTGAAACGTTTTGCTTGTGCCTTTAATTTCATCAATGCTTGAAAGCAATCGATTTAAAGCGTCATATTCGTCGCTATCAAGATCACCGAATAATGCATCATCGACGGCAAATGCGAGAGTCTCAAAATTATTGCCGGCATTTTCATTGTTTAGTGTATCGAGGGTTGTTTCACGCCATTCATCTAATGAAGGGGGCAACACTGCACTTAGCAGTATTTCACGTGCACTTTTCAGCTTGCGGGTATCTTCAATAACAATGTACGCGTTATACGTACCCGCAAACTCCTTATTAAGCGCCTTATCGGCTACGCGAATTTCATGATTTTCTTTAAACCAGCGCACAGGGTTGTCGTTAATTTGTATTTGGAAAATACCCCACACTGACACCGCTGAAATCACCATGAATGCTACGAGTAATGCCCTTTTATAATTTAGCGCCAGGGTGCGAATGCCGTACACAAATCGCTGTAAATATGTTGTTTTCATTGATGAGGTATTGGCATCGGCGTGCAGTGCAGACTGCAATTTTGCGAGCGCCTCTGGCGACATTCTTGATATATAAGCAGGTATAAAGGTAAGCGTAATAGCGAAAGCCAACAGAATACCTGAGCCAATGAAAGCACCGAAAATCTGTACGGGTGGAATGGGAGTTAGCATAAGTGAATAGAACCCTGCCGCAGAGGTCAGCGACGTAAACAGCATCGGCTGAAATAGGTGTTCAACCACTGTGGTAATCACTTGATCGGCCTTTTGACCTGGTTTATAGCGGTCTGAAAACTCAGACAATATGTGCACCGAGTCAACAACAGCGATAGGCATCAAAAATATGGCAATCATGGATGACATGATGTGCACAGTGAAACCTAAGCCGATTAGCGCCCCCATTGTGATAATTACCGTTGCCATTGCCACCACCATCGGGGCGGTAATCAGCGTAAAATTGCGGAAAAAGACAAAGAGGAGGATAAAAATCATTAGTCCCGCAGCTGGCGCTGAAATTGCCATTTGAATAAACATTTCAACGCCGAACTGATCTTCAGCAACAGGGAGTCCTGTTATGTGCCACTGCAATGTTTCGTTTATTGTATTCGCGCCAATATAGGCACGAATGTCTTCCGCAATACGAAAGCTCTCATTTTTATCTTTAATGGGCACATAGATAGCCGCAGCATTGTGTGATGAAGAAGCCAGGCTCCCCTGTAACATTGGAAGGCGTGCAATAGCATCAGCAATGTAATCTGCTTCCTCTTGCGATGATGGGGCTGGTGACATCATCCAAGAGAACTTGAGCTCACCGTCGTCACCTTGAGTAATATTGTCCACTGTTGAAAACGACATGACATCTCTAGCAATAACACCCTCAGTGTTTAATATTTGCTGGGTAACACCGTCTATTGCTTGCAGGTTGTTTGGTGTATAGATGCCTTTATTGGTACTTAAAGCAGCATTTTGAGTGGCTGTTTCATTGGCCGGTGATGCTATAACCCCCACCACTATCGCGTCGTGCATAGCAAAAGTATGCTTCACATCGTTATGAAAAACGCGAGCAGGGTGATTGGCTTCAAGCATATTCTCTGGGTCGGTATCTATCGTAATTAGCCGCATTTGATAAGCGCAAAAGACAACAGCCAACAGTAAAGCGGCATAAACCCACTTACCTTTCTGGGTAGATAGGAACAGTAATTTTTCAATAACTGCCGTGAACATAGCTATGAACTCCTACTAGGAAATACATTGATTCCCTCTAATCGTGATACGACTGGGTTAACTCCATCCACTGTGTTTCCTTGGCGTGTTGAGTGGCGCTCCACTTTCACAAACCATGACCTTTGCTCTGAAGAACATTTCACAACGCCTACCTGCGTTAGCAAAAACAATGGGTACATTTATGGGACACAGCATTAAATTAGATATTTCTAATATATAAATAATCTAATGTATTTTTAGAAAAGATCAAGAGCAATGCGACGAGTAACACAGAGAAAAGAAAAGTGTTTGTAAAACGCTACACACCACCGAGAAAAAACTACATACCTACTCAACCCTAGTTTTTCAAATACGAGCCACTCGCTGTCCAAAAATAAAAATAACCCATAAAAATCAGCGATTTAAAATTATTCTAAACTGAATTTAAGGTTTGGCACAGATCACGCATACATTAGACTAACGGATAAATACAGAACGCAGTTTGTAGCTAGGACAGCTTTAGCGACGGAGAGGCCAAATTGCGTAGATGACAAATACTGAAGGTGACGACATGGGAAGTGCATGGAGTGTGTCACCAAGGAAAAACGGATGTGTCAGAATTGTAGCTAATGGATGCCTGTAGAAGATTCGTTAAATTGCTGGTCGATGATGAGGTTAGGTAAAAGACAACCTAATTAAACTCGCAGGATGCAAGGCACTTGTTTCATAAGGATTGCAAACAAGCTCTGAGTACCTACATCGCAAGCACCGACAGTGATGTCTCGTGCAGCAAGGGATTGTTGACCCAATTTGGATTCGTTGAATGTACGTGTGTGTTGCTTCAGCGAGACCATAGTGAGGACACTGGTAATGTCGTCGATGTTATTAGTGAGTTGTCATCCGACGACTACCCTCTCCCCTCAAAGGCCCATCCCGGCCTTTACATACCTCTGATTTTGGCCCGCCTTTGGCGGGCATTTTTTTATCTTCATTTGTGATAAAATTGCGTTGTTTCTTTATCGCCTACCAAAAGGGCTACCTGCGTGCTTTCGCCGTCTGCATCTACTATCGTTTTTAGAGTTCTTTTTTGTGCGTTGCTCGCTACGTCTGTTGGCCAAAGCGTTATGCTTACCACACTCCCTTCTATGGGGCGACAGGCGAACCTTTCTGAATTCCACATTGCCACTATTATGTCTAGCTCTGCACTTATTTTTGCGTTCGGCACGAATGTGTGGAGCAAGGTCGCTAAGCGTGCGGGCTTCAAACGTATTTTAATGGTTGGTCTGTCGGGTTATAGCTTGGGCACGTTTGCCTTCGCTAGTGCATGGATGGCAGGATTTTCTGGCATTATAAGCGGCACCAATTTGTTTTTGGCATTGTTGATAAGCCGAAGTCTGCAATCAACCATTATGTCTGCAACTCCGCCTTCTGCGGTAGGTTACGCCGTCGCCATCAGTACGCCCCAAAGTAGAGTAAGTGCAATCAGCAAAGTCACCTCTGCAAGCAACGTAGGGCAAATTGTGGGGCCCGCCTACGCTGGGCTTTTAGTCGGTTTTGGCTTATTGGCACCGTTGTACAGCATCGTGTTGCTAACCTTGCTGGCGCTTACATTGGTATATTTTAAGCTACCTGTTCTGCCGCCTTTGTCTCAGCAAAAAAACGCTCAGCAGACTAGCGACAATGACCAAGCGCCTAGCAAAGTACCTTATGTATTCGTCGCCGCATGTATTTGTGTATTTTGCGCAATGGCGATGATGCAGCAATCACTGGGTTTCTTTTTTATCGATTTTTACGACTATTCACCCGTAGACGCTGCTCGGCAAGTGGGTTTCGCGATGATGGTCAGTGCTGCCGCGTCTCTCACAGCCCAATTTGGGTGGGTACAAAAAGGCCGAATAAGCAAAGAAGCGATGATCACTATCGCGCTTCCGCTATTGGGCTTAGCCTACTTGCTGCTCTTTCTTCAACATTCGTTATTTATGCTTTATGCGGCCATGACATTAATGGGTTTAGGTATGGGAATGGCCTACCCATCTTTGGCAGCTGCAGCAACGACCTACTGCGCCCCCTCTCAACAAGCCACAATCACTGGGTTAATCACAGCAACGACTGCCATGGGCTACGTAATAGGTCCGCCACTGGCAGCTTTCATTTACCAACTGGACATCGCGCTTCCGTTCGCTATAGCGTCAGCGCTCATCGCAGCAACCACGTGCGTCGTCTACATAACATTGCGAAGAATAAGACACGTTGGCTAGGGCCTGTTAACCGTTGCTATACATTTGGCCCAATTTGTCATCAAAGCTAAACAGGCCTTAGCGAATTAATGCCAGCCTGACAGGTGACAGGTGACAGGTGACAGGTGACAGGTGACAGGAATACGCCTATTTCAAAGGTATTTATTTTTTTACCTTTTATTTTTAAAAAAGCGGAACCTTTTTATAATTAGGCTATCTTAACTTATACATGAAGTCGTTGAGTGTGCGTCTTTGTGGTGTGTAAATGTGTTTTCCAAGTTATGTTGTGGTTTTTTTAAGGGGCTTTTTAGCCCCTTTTCTTTTGCTCTAGTCTTTCCTTTTCCAGTGCGTATTTCTCGCTTATTGTTATAGTACTAATCCAACGTACACCTATCTATTTTATTTGTATTAGTTTATCTCAAGACCGGTCAGTTAATCTAAAAAATAGAACTAAACAATCCTGATCATTTCACCTTTAGAAATGGAAATGAGAATTATTTCTAAATAGAATAGCTACTCAAGATCACAGGAGTAAGCTAATGCCTAAACCGCAACCTCGCAGAGCTATTGTCACCCAATCAGTCCGAATTACCCCAAATATGCAGCGTGTACACCTCAGTGGGGAAGACCTTCTTACCTTTCCCTCGGTTACTGCAGGTGCGTACATTAAACTTATGTTCGACCTAGAAGGAAACCCGCTGAAACGCCCCACAGATACGAGCCAAGTGGCAATGCGCACCTATACGGTTGCGCACTTTGACGCAGAGAAGCCTGAAATGATTCTGGATATGGTTATCCATGCCGATGGTGGTAAAACTGGCCCTGCGTCGGCATGGGCGACAAGTGCAAAGCCTGGCGACATCATCACGCTCGCAGGGCCCGGTTCTAGTAAGGGACTCAGCGAGCAATATGATTGGATACTGTTGGCTGGCGACATGACAGCGCTTCCTAGTATTAGAAATCACCTCGCCGAGCTTCCTGTGCAAACCAAAGGCTACGCCGTGATTAAAATTGAAGACGAAAAGGATGCGGTTACACTTAAAAAGCCCGAAGGAGTAACGGTGATATGGGAACATGAGCAATCTTTACCTTCCCGCCTTGACCAGTTAACTTGGCTCGACGGAAACCCCACAGTTTGGGTGGCGTGTGAATTTTCTGATATGCGGGCGATTCGGGCATGGCTCAAGGACGAAAAATCCGTGGCGCACGAGAATATTTACATTAGCAGCTACTGGAAGAAAGGCCGCAGCGAAGATCAACATAAAATAGAAAAAAGGCAGGACAGTGAAGCGTATGCTAAAACCTTGGCCTAGTTGATGACTATGCTTCCTGTAGGCTTTGCAAGAACTTGTAAATTCTGCATAAAAAACAACAGTACGGCAGAATTTTCATAAACAACAAATTCAATACTTTCATGCACCTACACAATGGAACAGCATTTGCTGCTAAGAAAATAACTGGCCAATTAATTCCGCCAGTTTTTTCAACCAATTGTTTGGATAAGGAGAGCAAGTTATGAACAGTGATCGTATTGAAGGTAATTGGAAAGAAATGAAAGGTAAGGTGCAGCAAAAGTGGGGCAAACTTACCGATGACGACCTAGATGTAATTGACGGTCGACGTGAAGAACTAGTAGGTAAGATTCAACAAGCTTATGGCAAAAGCCGTGACGAAGCTGAAAAAGAGGTCGATGGTTATTTTAATTAATCGCCTTCTTCATTATATGAATTAAGACACTGGCAGTATAACAATCTGGTATCACTATGTTGTTAATCTTTACTGCTACTAAAAGGGCCGCTGCATAATGCAGCGGCCCTTTTTATTTGTGTCGTAGTCAAGGGAGGTTATGCCCTTTGATTTTTTATCACTCTTCCGTCTTAGGCTGTAAGTTATCGCGAACTTCTCTTGCGTCAAAGCTCGTTGCCGACGTTGGACGCGTACCTTTGCCTATCTCAATACTCAAGATACTTTCGATCTCACTTTGCTGAGAGCCCCCTACAAACACACCGGTTTCGAATTGGGTAGTAGGGTGGTAGGACGTTCTGCAAGTGAGCACACCGCACTCGGTAACCCGTGCATATCGCTTGCTAAAGCCTGCGGTAGGTGTGGTTTGCACAGTCTCTTTATCTACTAAGGTCTCTCGGTCAGTCACTACAAACCAGTCGTAACCTTCTAATAACGTAAGTTCGGCAGCACGGAGCATGGCGTAATCCATCGCCTTGCCTTTATCAGACCCCTTCGCTTTGAAATGCACGCGGTATTGGGTATCACTCAACTTACTTTCCGTGTAGCCAAAGCCGCCTTTTTTGGCCTGTCTATAATCGGGTTGACTGGCGCAGCCCGCCATAATTAATATCGCAAGTACTAACATAATTTTAGTTTTCATCATTTACTCCTTCGGCCTTATCAGCTAGCCAAGTTGCTTCAATTGCGTTTTTCTCTTGCTCTCGGTTTAATGGCGCAGACGCCATCATTTTGTCTAACTCTTCTTCCATTACTTTAGCGCTAGTGGCGGTTTGATATTGACCTGCATTCTCACCTAGCTCGTCCAATTTGCTAGCGGCAAGCTGCCACGCACCTTGCTTATCTTTACAAGCAATCATTACATTTAGTTCATCTTTCGATGCGATTTCAGCCTGTCTACAGTAGTTAAACTCCGTATTTACGAAAGACAACTGCGGCGTAACCGTCACGCCTGAATCAAAGGTTGTTGCTTCGCCAGTTAGGTTACTGTCGAGTACCGATGATACTCTCGCCCAATGAGAAGGCTGCGTTGTTTCAGCGCCCTGTTGATTAAAGAACACTAAGCCCGCTAATACCGCCACACTCGCAGCTATTGCAAAAGGCCCCTTCCACTTCGTTTGTTTATGTGGCGCACTATTAGTTGAATTCGCTTTCTTTGGAAACGGCTTAACGTTTTCCGCAGAGCTTTGATTTACGGAGCTTTGATTTGCAGCGCTTACGCTGGCTAAGCTTGCATCAGATGCCTGTACGCCGCTCGCCTGGCTTAACGGTTTTTCATCACTCAAAAGGGCCACGATTTCTTTGGGCAGCGCCACTGCTGTCGCTTTTTCAGCAGCCACCTTCACAACTCTATCCACTTCTGCAAGTGCGGCGAGTCGGTCAGAGACGGTAACATCGTGTGCTATCGCTTCACGAACCAGATCCATCTCAGCGGTATCTAACTCTCCATCTAAAAATGCTGAGAGTTTTTCGTCAGTTAAGATCACGATAGCACCTCGTTTTGACCATTTAGTAAGTTTGATATTTTTGCTCTCGCTCTGGCAAGACGGCTCATAATGGTGCCCGTCGGTACCTGCAACACTTCAGAAGCATCCGCGTAACTCATCCCTTGTACAGCAACCAAAGAAAGGGTTTCTCTTTGCTCACAGGGTAACTCATCCATAGCGCTTGAGACTTGTTTAAGCGTAATTGTCTGCGTTATAGCGTCATCTATGTCATTGCAGCTATTCGCCGATTGCGCTTCATAGGAAAGGGCATCAGTCGCATTGGTTCTAACTTTCTTCGCTCTGTATTCGTCTATCCAACAGTTGCGGCACACTCTAAATGCCCAAGCCATTAATGTAACTTGCTCAGGAAGCGGTTTACTCAATAGCCGTTCAAGCGTGTTCTGAAGTAAATCATCAGCATCATGCATGTTACCCGTCAACGAATATGCAAACTTTCGCAATGACGGGACGAGTTCAGTCAACTCATCTTTCATTTTCATGTACCTTTGTGAGGTTTCCCGTTATCTCTACCCTGATAACGAGCCACTTTTGTTTTTATTCCACGTTCTAAGAACTATTTTTTTACTGCACTGTATTGCAGCGGTCTGTGAGCCATCTAGACAAAGCGAATGTTTAACAGTCTAAAGGGTCGCATTGGAATTTTTCTTCTGTCTAATCGTCACTACACTGTAAGGTAGTGGTAAATGCCTGTTCGCCTTTAGCGCACATTTAGAACAACGTTTTTGCACAATGGACCACAGGCTTCTAATAGAGGCTATGGCACAATTTATGCCATTCCTTCTTTAGGCACCGATCTGCCCCAACGTTAACGTAAAGGTAGTAAAATGAAGTACACACTCATTGTGGCGATTTTGAGTTTGATTGCGGCACCAACATCACAAGCCCAACTAGCAGGAACATTGAATCAAGTGGTGTCTCCCGTGCGTCCGATAATTGATCGAACCTCCTCCGACCTAAAGGCCATTCGCGAGGAAGCAAGACGAAAAGCGCAATCATCTATCGAAGGCGCCAGAGACTTATCAACAGTGGCGTCGGGCGTACTAGGTGACATTCCTGCCCCCCAATTTATCGCTCCTGCAGCAACCACTATTTTATCGACTTCAGGCCAGGTAGTTGTTAATGAAGTAACGGTTGAAAATGGCTTTCTGGCTGTCGAAAAGGAGTGGCTATTCCTAGGGGAAGAAGCCGACAAAGTACATTTTCAAGGTGCCAATATTGAAATACAAAAAGCTCAGTTTTTGCCCGCGCTCTCTCAGTGGCTTTTTAAAGTTAAAGTCACAGGAGATAAGGATGATGTGTCGTCTATTCGCAACAGTTTGCCCCATAATTTGCAGTCTCAAATTGGTCGAAATCATATTTATTTGTCACAGACCAAGCCCACTTCGAACGGGTCTTTTCAAGAGATAAGCAGTGAAAAGCTGGAAACCTGTCCAACCCCACTGCGCATTGGAATGGTTGATACTCATGTAGCGTCCAATCACCCACTGCTCTCACACGTTAATCTAACGCAAGCGTCTTTTATTGTTGGTCATAATCAAGATCGAAATCAGAAGCAAGATGGCAATGCGGGCAGCGAAACTGACGTTGCCTTTTCGTCAGACCACGGTACCGCAGTAGCCAGCCTATTGGCGGCGTCGTTGCCAAAGTCTAGCCAGGTGTTTAACGCCAGTGTGTTTTATTCGCGTAATAGTGTTAGCC
Organism: Alteromonas sp. Cnat2-8; assembly: GCF_022348355.1. Taxonomy (NCBI): domain Bacteria; kingdom Pseudomonadati; phylum Pseudomonadota; class Gammaproteobacteria; order Alteromonadales; family Alteromonadaceae; genus Alteromonas; species Alteromonas sp. Cnat2-8. The sequence continues at coordinate 320,429 of NZ_JAKREX010000003.1, read as the reverse complement.
AAGGCGCTACGCTGATGTCGTTAATTGAAGGTTTAAACTATCTTGCATCACAGCAGGTAGACGCCATAAACATGAGTCTTGCAGGTCCCGACAACCCTATTTTAGCGCGGGTTATAAATCAATTGGATAAGAGCGGTATTCAAATCATTGCTGCGGTGGGCAACGAGGGGCCAGCCTCTTTACCCTTGTACCCCGCGGCTTATACAGAAACATTGGGCATTACGGCCGTTGATAAATCTAATGTAATTTACCGGTGGGCAAACCAAGGGGATTACGTTGATTTTGCTGCGTTTGGCGTGTCGGTAGATGCCGCACATCCTAATGGAAAAACGATCAGGCAAACGGGAACCTCTATGGCTTCACCGCGCGCCACCGCTTTGTATGCATGCTTTTTGCGCGAAAAACAAGAAAGGAACGCTGCCTTGTTGAAACTTCAGCAGCTAGCTTTAGATGCAGGGGCTCCCGGACGAGACAGCGTATTCGGTTTTGGTGTGCTGCCTTAAATTAAGCGTGCTGTTCATTATAGAATTTATATTAACGCCCACTAAAAATGAACGTTAATGCCTAACTCAGCAATGGTTTCTTGATAATTTGCGCCATCGACACTAGAAGCAAAGTCCCCATATTGCGTAGACAGTTTAATATCAACATTGTTGTGAATGGCGTAATCGGCACTCATCTCAACAACGTGTCTGTCGTCTTCCCTGCCTATACCTCCATCTTGTTCTGAGGCGTAATCTCTTACATCTAATTGATAGGCAACCGTAAGCTTTAAGGGTTTACTAAACACCGCTAGAGGATAGGTGTACGCTAGATCCATCCCAATACCGGTGTAATCGAACACATTATTTTGGGCATCTTCATTTTGATACTTAAGTGCGATTTGGAAGAAGTCTTCCCCTTCGAAGAAGTAAAATAGGTCACTGCGCACAGCAGCTGCTTCACTATCTCGAATTGGCGCACCTTCAGGCGTGTTCTCGAATTGTTTATCGATAAGGTCGCTACTAACACGCAAGTAAGTGCGCTGCCCCAACAATTTTCCGACAGATAATCCAGACTGTTGATAGGTGAGGAAGTCACGCCCGTCTAGCTCAGCGCTAGCGTGATAGTAGTGCGCTCCTAGTTTGGCGAAGTCAAACGCATAGCTGGTGCTAGCGGACAGTGTGGTAAGGCCAAGATCGAACTCGCTTAGCGTTTGATAGTTGGTATTCGCCTGACTTACCGACAGTACATTTTCCCATTTCGCTGTGGGCTTCACCAGCACCTTTAGCTGAGCTTCTGACTGTACCGCGCCGTCGGCCACATCTGAATTCGTATCGAGCTCGCTAACGCTCACATTGCTATCAGAGCGGTACCCTAGATAGCTAGACCCTGAGAATGAAATCGTTTGGTGTTTTGCGTTTGTATGATTCGCATCTTCATCATTGTGCGAGTGACTGTCAGAGCCCGCATAAGCAGCGCTACTACCGAGTAAAACAGCTGCCACGGACAGCGATAGGCAATTGCGGCCGCCACGAATAAGGTTGTTTGTTGTTGATGAGTGTTGAAGTATTTGCGTATTCATTGTTGTTACCTACCACAGAGAAAGTGAAACTTAGCGATTGCTGTTTTTAAGGAGAGACGTGAGATTTGACTTGAGGTGCTCGCTTTAAGGAATGCACGATAGCGAGGCAGTGTATTCGCACCTGCAGCCTAGACCTTAAATAGCGGCTTGCCTTTCTATTTAGACAAGCCGCACTCAGATTTTAAGGTGGCTATTTAACGTGCTAGCTCAAAGTTGCTCTACGCCCACCTAGTGGTTTTAGGCCTTTATATTAAAGGCCAAGCGCACCTGAAATACTTGAAGCTACGTTGTCGTTTACAGTGCTTGTTACGGCGCTTTCAACCGAACTCGCCACGGTATTATTTACCGTGCTTGCTACGGTGCTATCCACCGTATTTGCTACCGTACCTTCTACCGTATTTCCTACCGTATTTGCGACTGTTGCTGACACAGTTTGATCGACTGTATTTGAAACTGCGCCTTCTACAGAGCTATCCACCGTACTTGCTACCGTGCCTTCTACCGTGCTTTCTACCGTATTTCCTACCGTGTCAGTAATTGTTCCTTCGACAGCGGTGCCAACCGTTCCGGTTACAGAGCTGGTCACTGAGCTTGCTACGGTGCTGGCTGCTGTATTGGCTACGCCGCCGTTTACCGCACTTTCGATGGTGCCTGCAGCCGTGCTGTCAGCCGTGTTCGATAAGGTACTGCCTGCTGCTGTTTCTGCAGTATTGTTTAGTGCACCACTTACACTGCCAGCTAGCGAACCTCCTGCGGTATTTTCCGCGCCATTGTTTGTTAGTGAACCGATTTGGTTCAATGCCAAGCTTGGCGCTGTCTGCGCTGTACTTTCTGCTTCACTTTCTGCTCCATCGACTTGTTCTGCATTTCCAGACGCTGATGACAGTACAGATAATGACCCAGACACACTACTTGTCAGTGCGCCTGGCACTGGCGAAGTTATCGAGTTCGCCATATCTGATGTTGCAGAAACTTGACTCACTCCCTGATCGGCAGATAGATCGTTGCTTGTTTGGTTTGCGGATAATTGTTCACCGGTATCGGCTGAGGTCTCGGTGGACATTTGGCTCTGCGTAGATGCTTCGCCTTCGGCAGAAGTCTGCGTATTAACCTGATTTGCAGACTGTGTAGTTGCACCGCTTGTTAGTGAAAGTGATGCAGAAGTCGACGCATTAGCTGATGTGTTAGCAGAGAACGTGGTTTCTTGAGCCAACACAGACGTTGACGCGATACCTAAAGCCAGTGCAATTGCAGTATTTAACTTTTTCATCCGTTTATCTCCGTTTTTCATAAAGGACACTGAGATAACGATTGAAGAAAAGTTTTTATTCCGCACTGAGTTTGATTTTTTTAAAAGAATTAAAAAAGCCCTGTAAAAACAGGGCTTTTCGAACTATTTTTCTGAAGCAGTCATGCTCTTTTCCCACCAGGGAAGTGAAAAATCTATATTATCTGGGTCGTAAGTTTTGGCATATTTCATTTTAACTGAACTCCAAAACGCAGCTTTGAAAGCAGGGTCGTAAATAACAAACTCACCCTTTTCGCGATACTGTTCAAACAGTTTTTGATAAGCTCCTACTGGTGTTAACGGGTTATCCTGTTGAAAAACCACATCTCCGCCGTACGCTTCGTAAAGGGCTTTCGATACTTTCCAGCTTTTTGCCATGCCTTCCGCCATTGCCAAACGATAACGCTCTAGCTCTTCATCTTGATAGGCGCCATCGCTGTCCAAATCAACGGTCCATAATTTTATTACAGAATACGCAGATTGAATTTCGCTTTCATTTGGCTCTATCGCATTTTTATCGGCAAAATCTGAAAGAACAGACTCGGTAATTTTATTACCAAGTGCACGCTGAGCTAAAATAGCTCGTACTTCTTTCTCAGACTTGTCAGTTAAAATAGACTGAAAACGGTCAACATCAGCCTGTGAAGGCTGTAGTTCAGTATTAGAAATAGATTTGTTGAACAAACGAGCAATAATCTCGTTTGCGGCTTGCGGTGTATTAATCCCAAGCGAAACCACTATGGCTGCAAATAGCACCATAGGAATAACGTTCGAACGCGTCACTTTGTATGCTTCCCTAAGTTCCAATAATTAGCATAAGCACAAGACACATTCATTTATTATTGTAAGAATTTTCCGTTGTCTTGCGAAATGACATCTATAAGGCTTTATACTTTAGATTAGTTTTGTTTAAAATTCCACTTTCTTACGCATAGATTTTTTAGCACCTTGTTGTTTTTTTACATCTACACGACGTGCTTTTGCCGCACGGCTCACCTTTGTTTTTATGCGCGGTTTTTGTTCAATTGTCGCAGCCTTTATCCACGCAACAAGTCGCGCTAGCGCATCTTCTCTGTTTTGTTCTTGCGTTCGATAATTTTGCGCTTTAAGCACAAAAACACCCTCGTTGGTTACGCGACTATCTTTAAGCTGAAGTAGCTTTTCTTTCAGCTTTTCAGGCAGCGATGATCCATTTATGTCGAAGCGTAAATGTATGGCGCTACTTACTTTGTTCACATTCTGCCCACCGCTACCTTGTGCTCGAATAGCTTGCAATTCAGCTTCGCTTTCATCTATCGCGATAGAAGGGGTTATTATTAATTCCATCTCAAATCCTAATACGTCATGGCGTAACCACGTTAACGTTGCAGCACTAGCGGCCCTACATCTATAGGTCACTATCACTACTGCTTACTTGACCATTTTTGCGTTAACCGATAGGTTGTTTTTTATCCTTATTTTGGACATAAAACATGATCATCGCATTGCTCATCATTATTTGTATCGTTGTAGCGCTTATTTGGTTTACCGCCAAAATGGACAGCAATATCGAAGCTTCATTCACACCATCAGGAAAACTTACGCCCGTTGATGGTGGAATTATTCACTGGCAAAAGCAAGGAAACGGTCCGGCGCTTGTGCTGATTCATGGTTTACTTGGCAATAGTAACAATTTTAGCGAATTAGCAAAAACCCTCGCTTCCCGCTACACAGTCTATACCGTTGATCGTCCAGGCAGCGGATTTTCGAGCCGCTACAAAAGCACATCCGCCAGCTTCGAACAGCAAAGTAAAATGATACTCGAGTGGATGCAAAAAGAGGGAATAGGTAGTGCGAGCATCGCTGGGCATTCAATGGGAGGAGGAATTGCACTGAGGATGGCAATCGATGCACCTGACAAAATAAAATCGGTTTCGCTTCTATGCCCGTTAACTACACCACTAAAAGGTGGTGCCGGGCCTCTTTCGGTGCTTTACATACCCAATGAATGGGTACGCAGCAGTGTTGCAAAAACCATTGCCAGTCCACTGCGTGCAAAGTTAGGTAGAAAACAAGTCGCACAAATTTTTCACCCCGAGCCTGTCCCCCCATCCTTTTCAACTGAAGGCGGTGGTTTATTAGCGCTTCACTCTCGAAGCTTTTATGAAGGTAGCAGAGATACAGTATCTGCGCAGGGCAGTCTGCACCGTCAGCAAACTCGTTATGAAGAGATTCAATGCCCTGTTGGGGTATTGTATGGTGAAAAAGATACTATCTTGAGGCCCGATGAGCACATCACCGCGGTAACAAAGGCAACAGGAAGTGCGGTACACAAAATTATTTCTGGCGCTGGCCACATGATCCCAGTTACTCAGGTACAAGCGTGCGCAGACTTTATAATATCGATTGACGAAAGCGCTTAAGTAAGTGGCTTAGTGAAGCCTTGCACCTGCCTTTTCAACGTGCTCTTTATGAGAAAACTCAACAACGGCGAGTGTGCGCTCTCGACCACAAGTCGACTGCTTCAGTTTGCGAAGCTGATCGGCGACTCTCTCAATGCCGTCATACGCTTTGCACATTTCAAAAGGGGTCGCGCCCAGCGTTATATTGTAACTGCTAAACCACGCCTTCATTTGCTCATTGTCCCCATCTGACAATGAAATGAGTAAATGATACATACGAATAAAAGCGAGCTGCTTTCTGTACTCTGATGTGCCACTCTCAAACCCAAGTAGCGTAGTCTGCGCCAAAGAAGATGGAGAAATACCCAATATTTCAGAAGCTTGCTTGATATTTAAACCGAGTTCTTGGTATGCCCATGTGAAGGCTTTCGTAACAACGCTGGTAGGAAATAGTGATCTATTCATAATATCGCCTCGTTTCATCGAACAATGTTATACAGATGTTATGAAACGTTGCGAAATGCGTACCAAGTTTTATCTACAGCTTCATTGCTACTTTCTTACGATGCAAATCGATGCCATCTTTATCGACGGAAAATCCTTTTGAAGACAACCAATCAACAGCATCTTCTATGGAATCCACAAAAATATAATCAATATTGGTATCGCGATACACGCGTTTAAGTTGCGCCTGCGTGGTTGCTCGAACGCTTGACTCTCCCATCACTAATGCCACATGAGTGAGCCCTATGGGATTTACCGAAGCCACACGTTCGTGAAGCAGCGCTTCAGCATCAGGAATGAGTAGTGATTCGCCAACAACACTAACAATATCGCACCAAGCTTTCCCATGTAAGCACTCGGAAAGCGTGCGATACTCACTGGCAAAGCTATTTACACACTCTCTGTTCCACGGCCCATAAGCTTGCGTTAGCACCGCATCACCACAGCGTGTAATAATAAATTCGCCATGAGCATACTGCATATAACCACCTAACTACTTCGATAAAATATTAAGCTAGCAAATACCGTTAAGGCGATATATGCCTTTGACTACGAGTTGTTTTGAAACAACACGTAGTCAAAGTATGGTTCAGTATTGAGAAAATTGAAAATTAAGCAGCAAGAATGTTGATAAGCTCAGCAAACGTAGGGCGGCCCTGTATATCAAGCGGCAAACGCAGCTCTCTAGCAATGTCACTTACGCTGATTACGCCACGAATTTCATGACTGTCTCTGTCCATGACAAGGCAATGGTGCTGCCCGTAGTCTTTGAGTGTTTCTATCACGTCCCCCACTGATGAACGTATTAGCTCACTGAAATCGAACGACATGAGCGAGGTTTTAGGACGCATGAAATCATGAACAGTGAGCTCTTCTCGCTTAATCTTAAGCTCGCTCACACGCTGAATGATTTGCTGTTCACCGACATCGTGACTGGTCACAATACCAATGAAACGGTTCTCACTGTTTACAACCAGCATCATACGAACATGAGACTGACGCATAATCGACTCTATTTTCGTCGCTGGAGTTCGAGCATCAATAACGTGTGGTAAGTGCTGCTTAAAGTCAGTGAAGACCGCCATAGCAGATGATTTTACAGTAATGGTGTTTTCAACAACCGGCCATGCCAAAGTATCGATAGCTTCGGTTTTATATAGATTTAAGGCGTGCATACCTTTCTCCTAATCAAAAATAAAAAATTCAGTTTTTTAATGATTAAGTGAAAGAAGGTGGCCCTCGAATGATGTTATCGCGCTGCCTAGTAAAGGCTTTTGCATCAATCGTTTTACCAGCCGAAAACCGGTATTTTTCCAAGCCGCTGGTGATGTCGACAAACGAAATGCCATCATCAATGTCGTCGTCAGATACTTCAAAAGCGGAGCTTTCCCATTCGCTAATGAGGGTTGAGAGCGTATTTGCACTGTTCGACTGCCCCGCAATATTTTGCACACTTCTCCCCTCTCCCAATACGGAGACGGATACTAGTGATGAAAATAACGCTGGCAGAATAACGGCCAACAAAACGTACGAAACGCGCAAAGCGTACAACCTCTACTGAACTAAACAACATTGAAGCAAAGCAGTCACTTTTGTTACTGCCTATTTAAACTATAAGAGTATTTAGCGCGTTTAATAGAGGTGTTTAGCGCATTTTATCGACCATTAAACGACGCGTATTCGAAAACTAACCGTGTCGCGACTCAGGTTTGGTGGGTTGTTTGCTGTACATTCGTTCTAAAAACAAGAACGAACACTCCCATTAAATGTGATGTTTAGCCAACGTAATTAGAAATACACTAGATTCAACTGATCCATAAGGTGTTTTTTCAGCGGTCATTTAGCGTTTGAGATAACGCATTAACTGAAGGTCTAAACAACCTGATTGCAAGTAAGTAATAACGGAAGTGATATGAAACCAAGATGGTCCAGACCTATAGTTATTTTGCATTGGATATCTGCCATTGCCATTGTCGGCATGTTTGCTTCAGGGCTGTGGATGGTCGACCTCACATATTATAGCGACTGGTATAAGACGGCACCGCATTGGCACAAGAGTGTTGGATTAATTTTGCTTGCCATCACTGTTATTCGCTTAGTCACGCGCGTTGTTACTTCACGGCCGCCGTCACATGGCACCCCGTTAGAAAAAAGGTTAAGTCGCATAGGTCATGGGCTTCTGTACACCTTGATTATCATGCTATTCGCGAGCGGCTATTTAATTTCAACGGCCGATGGAAGAAGCATCGACGTATTTAATTGGTTTTCTGTACCTGCAATGGGCGAGTTCTTTGAAAATCAAGAAGACATTGCAGGAGAGGCCCATTTTTATATTGCGTGGTCGGTGATTGTATTGGCGATCATTCACGCGCTGGCTGCGCTGAAACACCACTTTATTAGTAACGATGACACACTGAAGCAGATGTTACGGCTTCGATGATATTGAGAAGAAAGGAGAAATGATGAAGAAGTTAACACTTGCCCTGGCCGCTGCGCTGTCTTTAAGCACCGCTAACGCCGCAGATTATGTGATTGATAGCAAAGGCGCCCACGCGTCTATCAACTTTAAAATTCAACACTTGGGCTACTCGTGGCTTACTGGTCGCTTCAACGATTTTAAAGGTACTTTTAGTTACGACGACGCAGCACCTAGTGCAGCAAAAATTATGGTGACTATCGATACCGACAGTATCGACTCAAACCACGCAGAGCGTGACAAGCACCTTAAGAGCGACGATTTCTTAAACGTTGACGACTTTCCAGAGGCGAAGTTTGTCAGCACAAAAATTGTCGATAAAGGCAATGGCATGATGGATGTAATGGGTGACTTCACGCTTCATGGTGTGACAAAGCCTATTACAATTGAAGCCAAAAAGATTGGCGAAGGCAAAGACCCATGGGGCGGCTATCGTGCAGGCTTTATGGGCACAACGACGATTGCACTTAAAGATTATGGCATCGACTATGATTTAGGCCCAGCATCGCAGACGGTAGAATTAGAGCTTCACGTTGAAGGCGTGAAACAATAGCTATTTACATTTAGTCCCAGCGAACTAAATTTATGATTTAAGAAAGCCCCAAACATGGGGCTTTTTTTACATGTGGTTAGTGAAGCTTCAGCTTAGGGCTGATGGCCTGACTTAACTTCTTCACAAGGAGCTTTAGAGCACCTTTAATTTTTCCGTGTACTGCAAACTGGTGCATATTATACAAAGAAACGTAAACCAACTTAGCTAGACGCCCTTCAATGAACATACTGCTGTTTGACAGTGAGCCCATTAAGCTTCCAACAGTGCTGTATTTACTTAAGTGAACCAAGGATCCATAGTCCTTGTAAGTAAAATCTTTCGTGTCTTTTTGATTAAATAACGACGTTATATTATGCGCAACAATATCCGCCATTTGGTGGGCAGACTGCGCTCGAGGCGGCACCCACTTCCCATTTTCCTGCTGGAAACCGCAGCAATCGCCTAGCACCCAAATATTCTTATGAGATGAACTGCGAAGCTGCTTATCAACAAGAATTTGATTGGCTCTGTTCGTTTCAAAAAGCGCAAGCTTTGTTATGAAGTCCGGTGCTTTCACCCCCGCAGCCCACACCATTAAATCAGCGTCAATCCGACCACCGTCTTTTGTGATCAGCCCTTTCGCGTCGGCTTCTGCCACCATGGTTTGCTCTTTAATGTCTACGCCCAACTTATGCAGCGCTTTTCTTGCAGAGTTTGCTATACGCTCAGGTAGCGCAGGCAATATACGCTCTCCCGCTTCTACGATCGTAATCTTAAGACGAGAAGCTGACATGTCTGGCATTCCGTACGCCTTGGACAAATTCGCCACATGGTGAAGTTGAGCGGCTAGCTCAGTACCTGTTGCTCCTGCCCCGACAATAGCGACATCAATTCTGGCGTCTTTATCTTCTTGCTGATTGATGCGGATTAGCTGATTAAGAAGCGCTCTGTGAAAACGTTCAGCTTGCTTTAACGAGTCAAGAAAGTAGCAATGCTCAGCAACGCCAGGTGTGCCAAAGTCGTTACTCACGCTGCCAACCGCCAGCACTAACTGGTCATAATGAATCTCGCGTTCAGGTAAAACCTGAGTCCCTTCTTCATCGATTAAAGGCGACAAGGTTATGGTTTGCGCTTGCGCGTTAAGCGAGCACATTTCACCTAATTGAAAGCGGTAGTGGTGAGCTGCAGCGTGGATGGCGTAGTCCACACCGTCTGAATGCTTATCAATTACACCGGCGGCCACTTCGTGTAATAGCGGCTTCCAGATATGGGTTCGACTGCGGTCGACGAGGGTAATTTCGGCTTGTTTCTTTCTCCCGAGGGTGCGGCTTAAGCGACTGGCTAATTCAAGACCACCAGCACCGCCACCAACAATTACTATTTTTTGCATGGGTATACCTATTAACAATCATTCCACGTATGTCGCCTGACCTTTCCAAGCGCTATACATGGCGTGACTGAGACCCATGCTGATGCCTACAGACTACGCCTGATGCCGCTGCGGTACAAGCAAATCACGGCAATAGTCTGTATTTTCAAGATTAATAATTATCTATTACGGCTGCTTATTTGAAGCTATAACGTGAACGATGCCGTTATCATGAAGTTTCGAGGCCGGCCAGGAAAATATCGAGGGCCTGTGAAGCTAGTAAAGTCTGCGCGTTCAGCGTAGTCTGTATCAAATACGTTGTTAACCCGCGCATACAATGTAACGTCTTCGTTCACGCTGTAGCGTACACGCGCATGTACCAAGTCATGCCCCTCGTACTCGTTGAGATTTTCAGCGTCGGTGAAATAGCTCGAAACATGCTGCCACTCTAGCTGCGTTTGTACCTTGCTCGACATCTCAAAGCTTAAACGAGCGTTAAACTGAAGCTTTGGCGCAGTATCAATATCATTACCTTTAATGTCTTGTTCACCTGAGAGCTGACTGTGCTCGTAGGTATGCTTTGCGTATGTACCAGCAAAATCTAAGCGCAGTACATCGCTTAACGGTTGGTCAAAAGTAAGCTCTACGCCTCTATGCCACGTTTCGCCGTTGCTTACGTTGAAAAAGTCGCTGTCGCGGTAAATCACATTATCTTTTTGTAGGCTGTAAAGGCTAAGCGTATAGCTGCCGTCAAATAGTGTACCTGTAACGCCCATCTCGTTATTATCGGCCGTTACCGAGTCAAGATCAGTAACAGTTTGTGCACGCTGCAAACGATACAGCTCTGTTGCCTGAGACGCGCGATAGCCTCTTGCGATGCCGCCAAATAACTGGGTTTGAGGGTTAAGTTGATAACGAAGTGAAAGCTTCGGACTAAAGTTATCAAAATCATTTTCGCTGTCTGCTGGTCTGGAATATCTGCAGCCGCCAAAACCGCACTGCGTGCCATCCTCGCGAACACGACCAACATTCATATTGTTGGTGTAGTCGTATTGCATAGACTCAAAGCGCCCGCCGACAGAAATAGCCCAACGCTCAGCTTGCCAATTGAAGGTAAAGAAAGGCGCAAATAGCGTGGCATCTACATCATAATCATAGTGCTTTCCTACAGGTATGGTTTCAACCAAAAAGGCAGACCCTTCTGTGGCGCTGTCTTGTGACTGGGTTAATTCACCTTCTGTGTATTCTACGTCTAATCCTATATCTGCACTTAGGCTGTCATTAATGACGTAATTGAACTGAGACAGCACACCAACGCCTTTTTGGGCATTCGTTTCAAGGGGTTTGCCTGGAAGAAAATGCATTCTAAAACGCATGTCCTGGTTGCGTAAGTAAGGTGTAATCGACAGTGCATGACCACCGCTAAAGCTCGTATCGAACTTGCTCCATAGCCTAAAACTTTCTGCTTTTCGAAACGCTTCGGGGTTTGGGTTGCTTTTGGCTATTTGTGTATTTTTGTAGCTTTCAAACCCTTCGATGTAGCCGGCAGTTTCTTGGTCCAGATGGGTATAGGTAAGGCCGCTCGTGATAACCGTGCTGTCCCACTCTAGCCTGTGGCGAAGCGAGACTTTCTCTTGGTCAACGCCCTCTTCATTTCGATATCCTGTATCTCTGGTAACACTGGCGGCGATACCCACGCCACTGTGACCAAAGTCTTTCCCTTCTTTAAGCTTTACGCGATGAAACCCATAAGACCCGTAATCAACGCTAAGCTCTCCGTCGCCTTGGGTTGTGTCAGGGGTAATCACATTAATCACACCATGTATCGCATTAGAGCCATAAAGCGCTGACGCAGGGCCTTTTATCACGTCAATACGCTGTGCAATTTCACCGTGTGCTTCAAACAGCTCATTAATATTGCAAAAACCTGCTGCGCGCAACGCAATACCGTCTTCTGCTGCTAAAATTCCGCCGCACGCGCCAGCGCCGGTTAACACTGGCGAACGAAGGGCAGGTAAATACTCTTGCCCATTGCCCCGCTGTACGCCGGCACCCGCAATGTAATTCAGCGACTCTTGGATATGTTGAAATGAAAGCAGCGAAAGCGTTTCTTCTGAAATAGACGACACTGCATAACCGGAAGCATTCATATTTCCCTGTATACGAGAAGACGTGGTCTCAATTCTTTCTATTTCATTGGTTTGTTGAGCGATGGCTGCATGCGATAGCAGAGACACAGCTAGCAACGACAGAGGAAAGCTTGGGGCAAAGCGCATTATCTATCCTTATGATGACATAATGTTTTTTTTAGCAACTGATGCTAGTGTATCGTTAATTTAGGCAAGAATGGGTTAAAACTCGCTAAACTGTTGCGGCATTTTGACAATTACGTCATATCTCTGATTTAAGCGTTGGCGTAGACTTTGCAGTTCGCAGACTTTACTGTCACAACACAAGTCTTAGTTTTATACACTATTTCTAATTTACGTGTATCTAACGCATATAGACTGGCAGTACGTTAGTAGATTGCAGCAATGGGTTAACCACTCTTTGCCTGAAGTAAGAACACCAAACTTTGTTCGCTGGAGGAACCATTGGACACACTTATTCCTAGTCTTTCACAGCTTATCGAATTCGCTGTTGCCCCCGTATTTTTACTTACCGGTATTGCGGGCTTCCTCAATGTTATGTCGTCTCGGCTGGGCCGAATATCAGACAGGGTGAGGGTGGCAGAAAGACAGATTCATACCCTTTCAGACCCGCATATTGTCGATCGCTCAAAGAAAGAAATTAAGGTGCTATGGCGCAGGGTAAAAGTGATTAACTGGGCGATTGGGCTGTGTGTCGCCGCTGGACTAATGGTGTGTACCGTCATTATGGCGCTGTTTTCTGGGTCGCTATGGGTTGTCGATTTAAAAACACCAGTCATCGTATTGTTCATACTGGCTATGATGTTTCTAATCAGTGCGCTCATTGTTTTTCTGGTTGAAGTAAAACTTGCGACAAATACCATAAATATGGTCAGAACCATTCGTTAGCCACGTATCGACAACGGCTTACTCGCTGGCGTTCAATTGATCCCATCAGCGACACACCAAAAAGGCGGATAGAGCGTAATGTTTACCTTCTCTATCCGCCTACTTATTTTTAGGCTGTCGCGATTGGCTTAGTTTTGAAACTAACATTCATATGCAAAGAAGCAACGTTGCCTCAATGTTTGCCATACTATCTACTACTCGTCCTCAGCGAGTGTATCTAATACAGAAAACAGAACGTTAGCGCCAATTCGCGACACTTCATCGTCGTACTTGTTCTCTACGTTAACGCCTTCTTGACCGCCAGCCAAATCACTAATAGCTCGAACAATAATCCAGTCAACGTCGTTAACGGTACATACTTGACCTATTGCGGCTGACTCCATCTCAGTTACTTCGGCATTGAACACGTCTCTTGTCCACTTTCGATACTCACGGTTATCCATAAAGACAGACCCGGTAATACCATTTCCGCCTACAAAGAGCTCGGCATCCCGCTCTCCAAGCACACGCTGCGTTGGCATAGTGCTCATTGCTTGTTTCGCCGCATTTAAAAGACGCGGTGTCGCGCTGAAATAGGCGGTGTCTTGTGGTTTATCCATCCCCTCTTTCACAATAAGCACTTCGTCAGGATGAATGAAGTGAAAGGGCTTATATTTTGGTGTGTGAGGATCTTTAGCGCGGCGTTCATCTTGCTCTTCAATGAACTTTGCATAATATTCAGGCAGTATGTATTCCCCCGGAGCATTCGGATCTTCATTGGTATACACACTCTCATCATGGTAGTACCAACGCGCCGGAACAATGACGTCACCCGGTTGCCATTTTGGGTTAACCGCTCCCGCAATCCCCATGTAAACCACTTGCTTAACCGGAAAGTAATCCAACGCCATCTGCATAGTCATAGCAGCGTTTGCAATGCTCATTCCAGTAGCGAATATTAATATTGGCTCGTCGTGATAGGTACCTAGGCGATACGTAACGCCTTTGATGGTTGTGGTTGTGTGAATGGATGCATTGGGATCTTGCTCAATACGATTAAGGATACCCTGCATTTCGGGTGCGTAGGCTACGGTAACAGCAGTAAACGCAGGCTGTGAGAACGCGGCGGGCCCGTATGAAGCGCCATCGGACGTTTTAGTAGAAGTACAACCGCCCATCCACGAGGTGGAGAGCAGAACAATAATCATCAAAGTAAACTGTTTCATTCGCGATTCTCAGCTGCATAGTTAGTGAATAATTAAACTAGCACTTTAATCGGGCAAAGAAACGCTGGATTTCAATAATTTACCATTTAAAAACATAAAGAAAACATCTTTAAAACAAGGTGAGCCCTAAAATTACTTTTAGCTACAAATGCGAAGAGAATGCATAACTTTCCAATGTAAGCATTGCGTAAAGACCTGCTTCAAAAGCGTTCATCAACGTTAAAATACGGTAGAATTCGACTATTTCCGTCGTTAATTTGCTACAAATGAACAGTCAAGATACTGCGGCCAATAAAAAGGATTAACTAAGCGCCATGAATACTAAATTACTTCGCTCTCTTCAGGTTTTTGTTGCAGTAACAGATAGCGGTAGCATGAGTGTAGCTGCTAGAGAGCTGCACATGACTGTCTCTGCTATTAGTCAGCAGTTAAGAAAGCTAGAACACGATATCGGCCTTAGCCTTTTTAACCGAAATACCCGAAGCTTGAGCCTAACGGAAGCAGGGCGCATCTATTACGAAACCAGTAAGCAAATGCTGCAAACCGCAGAACTTGCCCAGCAAAAAATTGAAAGTCTGCAGGATGATCCCACAGGTAAAATAAACATCATCGCGCCGGAGGGTTTTGGCGGAGGACTGTTAAGCGAGCCACTGAAAAAGCTTTGTGAAGAATTTCCTAAGATAACTATTTCTTTAACCGTAACTGACGAGCCTAAAGACATTATCGCTTCCAGTGCCGATCTTGTTCTTTGCTTCGCCCCAGTCTCAGATACAAATTTCAGCAGTTTGGTACTCGCGACCTGGAAGCGCATTTTATGTGTCTCTGCAGACCATCCACTTGCAAACGAAACTCTGACTTCGCCTGAAGCGCTTAACGCGCATACATACATTGCTCACAGACATATTGAAGAATACGTCATGAAGCACGAAAGCGAAGGCGAGTATGAATTGGATACACAACGCATTGATGTCAACTCAATGCAGACGTTGATTAAACTTACCCAAGATAGTGTTGGCTATGCGGTTCTTCCCGAACCAGAAGTGAGACATCTATTAAAGTCTGGTGAAATGAAGCAGCTCTTCACTGACTGGGAGTTACCAGATTATACGGTTTATGCGGTCACACCGAAAAGGGAGCTAATGCCTGCAAAAATCGGCGCAGCAATTACATGTCTGCAAGATTTATTTGCGCAAATTTAGTCGTTAAACAGCGCACAAGAACCCCATCGCACATAAAAAATGCGACGTTATACCAGTGTGCATAGGTCATTACCAAAAAGGCAGCGTAAATACGCTGCCTTTCTTATTTAACTTGGCTTCTTTGAAATTAGAAGCGAGTGTTCATTTGAACACTTAGAATGTGCGCAGTAGCTGACTGTGTGCCAGAGAAGTTAGTAGTAAAGTCAGTACCAGGAAGAACATTGCTTAGAATCGTTCTATCTTTGTCGATATTCGCTTCACGGCCATCAATGAATACGTAAGCCACGTCAATTGATGTATCTTCGCTTACCGTGTAAGTCATACCACCAGAGAACCAATGACGATCTGTATCTGGGATACTAAGTGAGCGGTTTTCTACCGATACCACACCGTCATCATAAGCATAGCCAGCACGAAGGGTAATTTCATCGTTTAGGATGTAAGTTACACCAAGCGCTGCACGCCATGAGTCGTCGAAATTCTCTTCTTTAATTAGGAAATCGATGCCGTCTTCTAGGTTAGCTTCAAGCTTCTCAAACGTACTCCAGTCAGTGAAAGTAACACTTGCTTGTACAGACCACTGATTGTCAATTTTTTGATCAATCGCTAGCTCTGTAATCGCAGCAAGGTTCAAATCTAGACTACCAGGCTGGTTTAAGTTGATAGGAAACACTGGCGTCTCTGAAGATACCGCGCCTTCTAGTTCTAGTTTCGTTTCTGCACGGTATGAAAGCGCAACATTAGTCATATCAGTTGGTTGCCAGAAAATACCAGCGTTCCAACCATAGCCCCAATCGTCACCTTCCATGCTAAACAGTGAATTGCCAGGAGTAAGCGTAGGCAATGTAATACCTAATGCTTCTGCTGTTGGCGCTAGGCCTGCAACAGTGCCCGCTAGCGTGTTTGATACACCAGAACCAATTTCAGCTTCAGCGTAAGTGATGTTTAAACCAAAACCTACCATAAGCTGCTTATTCACTTTATAAGATACAGCAGGGTTTAGGGTAACCGTTTTTACTTCAGCTGTGTCAGCAAAATGCAGCGCACCAAAATCATCAGAGTAATCTGAACGAAGACCGTAGGTTGTGAATACACCTACACCAGCAGATAGCTTTTCATTAATTGGGCTTACATAAAAGAATCCTGGAACAAAAGCAGTATCTGCAATGTTGTCTTCTGCTGCTGGCCTAGGTTGGCCAACTGGGGCTTCGCCTAACGCATAGCTAACATCACCATCGATATCTACATTCGGATCGATAAAGCTTACTGATGCACTGAACTCAGCTTCTTTAAATACACCAATCGCTGCAGGGTTAGTTGCTAAAATGGAGGCATTCTCTGGCTTAGCCGCTTGACCAGCCATGGCACGGCCTAGACCGTTTGCACTGTGTTCATTAACTTGGAAACCAGCTGCCAGCGCTGAAGAAGAGGCTAAGGTAGCAAGCGCTAAGCAAACTGAGGCACGTAAAGAAAACTGTTGCTTCATAAGATACTCATTGTAAAAGGGGAAAATTGCATCGGGCATTCTACGGATCTGAGTACTTTTGTTCAATGCAAGTAAACGCCATTTACGCACTTTTATCGCATTTTTTACAATTATAGCTACAACTTCGACGCATTTATAAGCAACTTTGATAAAGCAACGTTAACGAAAGATCTCAATATTGTTAACGCCATTTTAATTAACTATCACTAACACCTATTGGAAATGCAAAAAGGTTTCACTCAAATTTATAAGTAGGCTGTGTTATAGGTTGTGTTTATGTCTATAACCCCCACCCTATTTTAAACAGCGCAGATGCAACCGTGTTTAGCGACGCGCTTTTACATTCGATAAGACGTCGACCATTTGTGCTTGTAACAGGAGGACACCATGTCAACATACAAAGCTATAACACTCGTTAATCGCCCCCATGACAGAAAAATTGGGCCACATTTATTTGAGAGCAAAGAGCTCGAAATTCCCACGCCTAAAGACGGTCAAATTTTGATAAAGCAAACTCACATGTCTTTAGACCCTGCGATGTTAGGTTGGATGAGTGAAGACAGAGAGAGCTATATTCCACCTGTGGAGCTTGGCGATGTAATGCGCTCCAGCGGTGTGGGCGAAGTGGTTGAGTCTAACAACCCTAATTTTTCGGTTGGCGACAAAGTTATGGGAATGACTGGCTGGAGTGAATATGTGCTCAGTGACGGTTCTGGTTTTAACAAACTTCAGCCTGGCATTACTGAGGAAATGGCCCTTTGTGTTTTTGCACTACCAGGCCTAACGGCCACAACAGGTTTATATAATTTTGGCGAGCCCAAAGAAGGTGAGACACTTATTGTTACGGGTGCAGCAGGTTCTGTAGGCTCAATTGTAGGTCAGCTTGCTAAAGCAGACGGGCTGCGTGTAATTGGCGTAGTAGGAAGCGAAGACAAAGCCGATTGGATTGTTAACGAGCTTGGGTTTGATGGCGCTATAAACTACAAAACCGACAATTTAGAAGAAAAGTTAGCCGAACTAACACCAAATAAAATAGACGTCTTCTTTGAAAATACTGGCGGTCCTATTCAGCAGCACATTTTTAACAGAATGAATGCCCATGGCCGAATTGTGGTATGTGGAATGATTGCCGATTATCAGTCTGAAAAGCCGTCACCGGGCCCGAACTGGATCCCCCTGATTAAAAAGCGAATTAACATTCGCGGTTTTGCTATGCCTGATCACTGGGGTGAAATCCCACAACTACTGCAAAAGCTTTCGCCTTATGTTCAACAAGGTAAAATCAAGTACCGTGCACACACTGTGGAAGGCTTAGAGAACGCCGAGAAGGGCCTAAATATGTTGTTTGAAGGCAAGAACACGGGCAAGATGATTGTGAAGCTGT
Organism: Alteromonas sp. Cnat2-8; assembly: GCF_022348355.1. Classification (NCBI taxonomy): domain Bacteria; kingdom Pseudomonadati; phylum Pseudomonadota; class Gammaproteobacteria; order Alteromonadales; family Alteromonadaceae; genus Alteromonas; species Alteromonas sp. Cnat2-8. Next base: position 302,003 of record NZ_JAKREX010000003.1, on the reverse strand, counting down.
AAGCCAATCGTGAAAAAGCGCAGTGTTATTCTAAGCACTGCGCCTGATTTAATACAAACTGGGCTTTACCTTTTTCTTTTGCTTCGTAAAGTGCTTTATCTGCTTCGTCAATAAGGCAATCGATTGACATATTCTCGGCCGACTTGGCAAACACCACACCAATGGAACAACTCATTAAAGGATGCTTTGCATCTTGTGCATGTTCTAATGCTGCTTCTGTCCACTTATTCAAAAGTGCATCACAGTGCTTCTCAACTTGTTCTTTCTGAATGTCGCTCAATACAACAATAAACTCTTCGCCACCGTACCGACCTAATATGTCTGTCTCTCGCTTAAAGACCTGCTTCATAATGCGGACTTGTATTTTTATGGCTTCATCACCCTGCTGATGACCAAAACTGTCGTTATATTTTTTAAAGTCGTCTAAGTCGAGCATCATCACGGCCATCGACACTTTATGACGCTTACTCAACGCCAACAGTTTTTCACTCTGCTCTCGTAACGCACGCCGATTCAATAAATCAGATAAGGGGTCAAATTTGCTAAGTTTAAGTAGCCTGTCATTGGTTTCTTTTAACATGCGTACGCTGCGATCTAACCGATAACGGGCATAGACACAAATAAACAAAGACCCAGATACAAATGCCATTGAAATTGGAACTCTGTCACCATAAACCGGCGCAACCCACATTAACCCCAAGAAACCCAGAATGTTGATGACGTTGGCTGCTAGCGCTAATTTAAAGGCAATACCCAGCGCAAACACACAGAAGAAAGCATATAAAATGGTGCCCTCGTAGGGGAAAATGAAGCTGTGCTCTTCCCAGCAAACCCATATTAACCAGTAGTTGCTGTAAGAAAGCGCAATAAGTAACCCTGCGAAAATGTAGGCTCGATGCTGGATGAACCTGCGCCAGAAGGAGAGTACAACAACGACGAGTATAATAGGGAATTGAAGAAGTAAGCGATCGAATATGTACAGCTCGTACATGCTGCTTGGTAGTAGCATCAAGTCAGCAGCCATAAAGGCAAGCACAAGTACAGCACCAATGATCAGCGCAATTCTCAGCCGAAGTAGCTCGCGGGGTTTATTGATTTGCACACGCCACCTTAAGCAATAAGTTACTGTTAAAGCATCTATATATTAGCCCATGGTGAAATCACCCACGGGCTCTTACAACTTCAAATTACTGAAGCTGCATCACTTTAACTATTATCAGTGACTTCTTGATTAAGCGCCAGTTTCGACAAACTTTCTTGCAGTGCCTCAACGGTGACTGGTTTGGTAACGATGTCGTCCATCCCTGCTTCTTTAAATGACACGTGCCGCTCTTTGAATGCTTCGGCGGTAAGCCCTATAACCGGGATTTTGCTAAGCTCTCCATCAAGCTTTCGAATGCGTTTTGTCGCTTCAATGCCGTCCATCACTGGCATGTGCACATCCATGAAAACAACATCAATACCGCCCTCTTCTACTCGTGCAGCGGCTTTCAGTCCATTATCAACGTGCTCAACATCACATTTCAGCTGTTCTAAGAGTGCCTGTGCTACCACAGCATTAATGGCATTATCTTCAGCCAACAGAACTTTAATACCTTCTGGTAAGCTAGCGCGCTCTGCTTGTCGCGCGGAATCCGAATCGGCCGACGACTCCACCACGCGACGACTCTGCACCTTGGCGGTAACGGTGAAGCATGAACCTTCACCTACTTTGCTCACCACCTTAATATCACCACCTAATATTTGTGCAAGCTGCTTTGCAATAGCAAGACCTAGCCCAGTGCCACCGTATTTACGCGTAATTGATGAATCGGACTGCGTAAACTTATCAAAAATATGCTCGAGTCTGTCTGGCTCAATACCAATACCGGTATCTTTAACCGCAATTACCAAATGGTTCTCGCTCACGGTATCCTGGGAAGGCTGTTTGAGCTTAGCGGAAATAGTCACAGTGCCCTTATGAGTAAACTTAATTGCGTTACTCACCAAGTTAATGATTATCTGGCGTAACTTCGTAATATCACTGGTTACTGCCACCGATTCCATGTTCTTACTTTTGTAAACCAAACGCGTACTATTGGCGCTAGCATTGGTACCCAGTAGCGTAATAAGGTCATTCAGCATTGCGTCAAGATCGAACTCTGTAACGTCAACCTCTGACATACCTGATTCAATTTTTGAAAGATCCAGAACATCGTTGATAACGGTCGCTAGAATAGACGCCGATGATTTCAAATCGCTGGCATACTGATGCTGTTTATCCGACAGTTGCGTATCAAGAAGTAGCGTTGCTAATCCCTGAATACCGTTCAGTGGGGTGCGAATTTCGTGACTCATTACCGCAAGAAAATCCGTTTTTGCGCGGTTTGCTTGCTGAGCTTGAGCAACGTACTGTTCTATTTCACCAGACATTGCCTCAACGTCTCGCGCTAAACTACCTAACTCGTCGTTTTGCTGTAAGTCTATACTGACCTTCTTATGGTCAACCGCAATGCGACTTGCTGCTGATTTTATTTTTTCGATAGGAGAAACAACAAACACCTGTGTGACTCTTCCCATAAGCAAACTGACAATAACGACAGCAAATAGCGTCACTAATGACGTTAGCCACGCAATAGTAGATAGGGAAGATTGCAGTGCGTCCGCAGGCTGTAATACGGTAACTTTCCAATTCCATGGCGCAAATTCCGCACACGCAAATAACACGTCAGCATCGTTGATATTCGACTCACCAAAGGCGACCTTACGGCTGGCAATGGTTGCGATTGTCGCATCTTCGACATTAGGAACCACAGTGTGCTCCATCGTACTAAACACCACAGTATCAGCACTCTTGTCACTGATCGCAAAGTGGCGGTCGGTGGCTTGCTGCAACGACTTTAGCTCTTCAAACACTTCCTTTTGATAGGCCTCGCGAAACACAGGCACATTCTCTAGGCCCGACTCAATAAGCAGTTCACGTCTTTCGTCAATGATCTCTAAAACGTTTAATGTAAGCGTCTGAGTGAGGAGCTGATATTCTCTTTCGCGTACTGAATCGTACGCCGTCAAATAAGCCCAATACCCAGTAAGTGCCATACCAATTAATAAAATTGGAATGTAGATAACCAGCAGTTTCGATTTAATCCGCATACTTACTTCTAATTAGGCCTTATTGATACACATGTTTTTTCGACAGCTTCAAGTAATTTGAAGGAATGGGCAACTGCAGTTTGATTGCTGTAGACACATTTACCGCTACAGTGTACGTATCCATTTTATCAACGGGAATGTCCCTCGCCGATTTTTTCTCAAGAATTAGCTTGGCTTTTCTTGCAGCTGATTTGCCAATACTCGCTGGCTCAGATACTACGCCAAGAAGCGCACCTTCTTTCACAGAGGAAATGCTTTCTGCGAATAAAGGAAGCAGTCCCGTAGCTTCTTTTACCTTTGTTACTAAGCCATTCGATTCCGCGAGCGGCCCAGATGAAAGCCAGTAACCATCCAGCTCGTTTGTTTTTTGCTGCAAGCTGTTGATGATGCTGTCAGTCATTTCAACCAGTCCATCATCGCCTTCTATATACGGTGTACTAACAGCAACAAGATTTATGTTCTCGTAGTCACCATTCAGTGCCAGAAGTTGATTAACCAAGTTACTTGACGATGGGTATGTAGAATGGACTAGACCGATGGTAAAATGCGATGAGGGCTTAGACGCTCTGAGCACACCCTCTAACATATCTAGCTTTACCTTTGCGTCTAGCACGTGTGACTCGCCCGTCATGTTGCGTTCACTAACCGCACCAATAGCAGAAACTATTCCTTCTTCAACCGGTGCTGAGACCGCCATAAACAGCTTAGGTACATCAACAAACGCTTCAGACGCATTCAGCGCTCTGGTGGCAAGGGTCGCCACCGATACAATAAGGTCAGGCGCTGGGTTTTGTGCAAGCTCGGTAAGTATCTCCTTAGCACGAACTTCAGAGCCTTCGGCGTTATACGATGTTACGTTAATCTCGTGATTGGGCATAATCCGCGCAAGTTCCTTTTCGAACTCGGCCCGCGAATCAGCGACAATTGGAACAGGCAGTGTTTCAAGAACAATTAGGTCCAGGGTTTCTTTCGCAAAAGCAGCACTAGTGCCCCACATCAAAGAAGATAAAGCTAAAAGAAGGGAAAACCAGACCTTTGTCATGACTGTGAACCTAACACAACTAACTGAAAATACGCATATATAGACGTATCATAAAGTTATTCGAAGGTCATTCATAGTGGAAGTTATAACCAAATATTCAATACTGGGAATAGCTGTCTAAAAACTAAGATGCGATTTCCGCAAATGCGTTAACGCTAAACAAGCGCGCTTCTATATCGTAAATCGGCATCGACACGATAATTTCATCAACCCCCGTCGCTTCAACAAACTGAGCTAGCTTGTTTTGCACCGTTTCTTTCGACCCTACCAACGCATACCTCAATACATTCGATAACATTGCTTCGTCAGTCGCCGTACAATATTCTTCAAAGTTAGGCATAGGCTTAGCGAAAGGCCTATTAAGACCACGTCGCATGTTCATAAATTGCTGCTTCACTGACGTGAATAGGAGTTCAGCCTCTTCATCGGTTTCAGCAATCACCACCATTACACCAGCCATCGCTTTTGGCGCTGATAACTGAGGCGACGGTTTAAACATATTGCGGTACACATGAAGCGCATCGAATAGCGCATCGGGCGCAAAATGCGAGGCGAACGAATATGGCAGCCCCATTTTTGCCGCCACTTGGGCACTGTATAAGCTAGAGCCAAGCAACCACAGGGGGACATGTGTATTTGCCCCAGGTACTGCAACAATCGGCTGCCCGTCTTGCGGTGTACCCAAGTAGTGCTGAAGTTCTTGAATATCTTCTGGGTAACTGTCCACATCGCTTTGCAAATTACGACGAAGCGCGCGTGCGGTTGCCATATCAGTGCCTGGTGCACGGCCAAGTCCAAGCTCAATGCGATTAGGGAATAATTCAGCCAAGGTGCCAAACTGTTCAGCAATGACCAAAGGTGCATGGTTAGGCAGCATAATACCGCCCGCACCAACTTTAATGGTAGCGGTGGCGTTAGCAATGTGCGTTAACACTACTGAGGTGGCAGAACTGGCAACACCATGCATGCCGTGATGCTCGGCTAACCACACACGTTCATAGCCACAGCGCTCAGCTTCCACAGCCATTAACCTTGAATTGTTTAACGCGTCTTTTACGCCAAACCCTTCAGATATTGGCGCTAAATCTAGCAGTGAGTATGGGATAGCCATGTTGCCTCGCAATGTTGAAACTTGGTATGACTTATAGGTATGACCTTACTCCTCGTTTTACAACTGCCTTACCTGACAAAGTAAGACGGATGGAGAAGGTTTATCGATAAAGTGAGAGTGGTGGAAAGAGAAGTGAAATAATAGTGATTCATGGGCTTGCAGGAAAGCCGCTTAATTAGCAGCCAATACTCGCCTATTGAAAACAAAAAAGCCTGCGCTTTTGTCAGTCGCAGGCTTTGTTTGTGAGCACGAATAAGTGCTTCAGCAGTGTGCTTTATTCCACCGTAACCGACTTCGCCAAGTTACGCGGCTGGTCAACGTCGGTGCCCTTAATTAGCGCTACGTAGTAGCTCAAAAGCTGTAGTGGCAAGGTATAAATGATAGGTGCGATTGGTTCGTCGCAGTGCGGTACGTTGATAACGCGCATGGTTTCATCACCTTCAAACGCCGCATCTTTATCCGCAAATACATACATGATGCCGCCACGGGCACGTACTTCTTCAACGTTCGACTTTAGCTTCTCGAGGAGTTCGTTGTTCGGTGCAACCACAATAACGGGCATTTCGTCATCAATAAGCGCAAGTGGGCCGTGTTTCAATTCACCAGACGCATACGCTTCCGCATGAATATAAGAAATCTCTTTAAGCTTAAGCGCTCCTTCCATGGCAATAGGGTATTGATCGCCACGACCTAGGAACAAGCTGTGGTTCTTATCTGCAAATTCTTCAGCTAAATCTTCAATGCCACCAGTTATCGCTAAGGTCTCTTCAAGCTTTGCAGGTAGACTATGAAGCGCAGAGACAATAGCTTTGCTGTCAGCGTCTGTCATGCCGTTTTCTTTGCCCAGTGCTAGGGTAAGCATTAAGAACGCAGTGAGCTGAGTAGTGAAAGCTTTGGTAGACGCAACGCCAATTTCCGCGCCAGCGCGGGTCATAAATGCAAGGTCTGACTCGCGTACTAATGACGAACCCTGAACGTTACAGATAGTCAAACTAGACATATAGCCCAGCTCTTTTGCTAAGCGAAGGGCAGCTAACGTATCGGCTGTCTCACCTGATTGAGAGATAGTAATAAGCAGGCTGTTTGGGTGCACTACTGACTTGCGGTAACGGAATTCTGATGCAATTTCTACGTTGCACGACACATTTGCATATTGTTCTAGCCAATAGCGCGCCGTCATACCCGCATGGTAGCTGGTACCACAGGCAATAATTTGTACATGCTGTACTTTTTTGAATATCTCGCCAGCACCTTTACCAAATATGTCAGCAGTAAGTCCGTTTTCGTCAATACGATCTTTAAGCGCATTACGCACAACGGTTGGCTGCTCGTGAATTTCCTTAAGCATGTAGTGGCGGTAACCCGCTTTGTCACCCGCGTCGTGCTCGATATTCGACTCAATCACTTCGCGTTCAACGGCATTGCCGTCTTTATCGAAGATTTTAACGTCGCGACGAGTAATCTCTGCCACATCGCCTTCTTCTAAAAAGATAAAGCGGCGTGTCACTGGCAACAATGCCATTTGGTCCGAAGCAATGAAGTTTTCGCCAAGCCCCAAACCAATTACAAGCGGGCTGCCCGAACGTGCAACCACTACGCGACTAGGATCTTCTTTATCCATGATGACGGTGCCATACGCACCGTGGAAGGTTTTAACGGCACTTTGCACAGCGTCTAGTAAAGTCTTACCTGACTTAAGCTCTTCGTGTACGGTGTGAGCAATAGTTTCTGTGTCGGTGTCGCTGGTAAAGGTATAGCCCTGCTCTTTTAACTGTGCTTTTAAGTTAACGTAGTTTTCAATAATACCATTGTGAACAACAGCTACACGTTCAGTTGAAAAGTGTGGGTGCGCATTCGCTTCAGTCACACCACCGTGCGTTGCCCAACGGGTATGAGCAATTCCAGTTGTACCCAAAGCTTCACCTTCTGCCACCGCATCAGCAAGCTCTTGTACTTTGCCTGTACGGCGAATACGCGTAAGCGTGCCGTCGCCTTGCAATAGCGCTACGCCAGCTGAATCATAGCCGCGATACTCCAGTCTTTTTAAACCTTCTAATAGGATTTCAACCACGTTACGCTCAGCTACAGCGCCAACTATTCCACACATAATTATTCTCCACTCGGCGCTGCAATAAGTACTGTCACGCCCTGATTTTCAATATTAAGTTTGTCTTGTTCACAAATGCCTTCATCAGTGATCAAAACAGAAATGTTTTTCCAGCTTAGCTCTAGGTTAGGCATTTTATGCGTTAATTTCTTTGAGCTGGCTACTATAACCACCTTACTAGCCGCCACAGCCATGGCGCGGGTTACACCAATAAGCTCGTTAAAGGTGGTGGTGCCTCTGTTGACATCTATGCCCGCGGCACCAATAAACGCAATGTCAAAACTATAGGCACTAACCAACTGTTCAGCCATAGCGCCTTGAAACGACTGAGATTGGGCATCCCATGTGCCCCCTACCATTAACACCGTCGGCTCTTTTTCACTTTGGGTAAGGTAATTGGCGGTTGATAATGTGTTGGTCATTACCACTAAATCATCGGCATGTGATAAATGGGGTAAGATGGATGCGGTGGTAGACCCGCAGTCTATAACGAGCTTATTGCCCGGTTTGACCAAGCTCGCTGCAAGTTGGCCTATAGCGTTAATTGCTGGGCTAGTAGTTGAATTCGCGAAAGGGTCACTGGTAATAAACTGAGATGGCCCAGCATTTGAATTGGTAGATGATGGTACAGGCACTGCGCCACCAAACTGTCGAATCAGTAAACCTTGCTGCGAAAGGGCTGCGAGATCTTTTCTAATGGTGACTTCAGACGTAGCAAAACGCACGGCCAAATCTTCAACTTGAGATTGACCATGCTCTTTCACCCACGCCACTATCTGCTGGCGGCGCTGTTCAACCGATTTACTACTTTTCAATATAACCTCATGCTCTTGCCGCCTTCTCGCTAAACCTTCATGTACGCGTTGTTCCAATTGAGAACAAGCCATGAAAAGTCTGCAAAACAGTCCGCAAACACACCTTCAACATTCAATCATAACTTTCAAAACGAAAGTTATTAGTTTTAAAGTGAAAGCATCGTAAGTTAAATTGAAACGACGATCAAGGTAATTGTTTAATTAAACGCCAGCGATTTCTTTTGAGCACTCGCTTTTATGGCTAGCTCAATGACTTTGATAACAGGTACGACCGTACTCGCGTCAGCCGGCGAGAATTTACCGTCTTCAATAGCGTGAGCAAGGCGATTGAAAAACGTGAGATATTCACCCTTCAATGTTGTCACCGTCTCTTCAACTAGCTGGCCGCTTTCATTGACCACAGCTAGCACGCCATGCTCGTTATCTTTTGTAATCGCCCAGTGTTCATCATCAAAAGATAGCTCTGCACGCAATTGATCTTCTTGCGGATCTAAATAGAACTTTCGAAAGCTGCCTTTTGTGCCTTGCAAGTCGTAGCGCAATGTCGCTCCTGCCTGAAAAGCTGAACTACCTAGCTTTACAACTTTATCAACATAGTGAAGTGTTACATCGAACGTGTCATCTGACTGTCCATTTTCACGCAAGGCCTGTATGTTTGCCGACACTTCTTCCGGCTCGCCGAAAAGCTGTAGCGCTTGGTCGATTAAGTGGGGACCTAAATCCCAGAAGATACCGCTTCCTGGCCCTGCATTTTCACGCCACCTGTCTCGTGGTACTGGGCGAAATCGGTCGAAGCGGCTTTCCAAACGTTTAATGTCGCCAAGTTTTTCATCGTTAATTAGCTGCTTAATCGTAAGAAAATCGCCATCAAAACGTCTGTTGTGATAAACACAAAGCTGTTTATTTTGAGAATGTGCAAGCTCTACTAAAGCTTCTGCTTCTTCACTATCTAATGTAAATGGCTTTTCTACCAATACGTGACAGCTGTGCTCTAATGCCAGTTTCGCCTGTGGCCCATGAAGGTGATTTGGGGTTGTAATAACCACCAAATCTACATCGTGAATTTTAAGCGCTTCTTCCAACGAGCCATACACTTCAGCATGGGGTAAAACTGCGTTAACCGCATCAGGTTTTGAAGAGATAACCACATCGACAGAGAACTGCGGTAGATAATTTAGAAATGGCAAATGAAAGGTTGTGGCGGAAAATCCAAAGCCAACCAGAAGTGTAGATATCATCGCATATCCTTGTGTAACGAGAATTAAGAGGTAAGTAAACACACACTATCAGTAATGATAGATAGGGGAAACCTTAGATAGTTCATTATTTAGAAGACAGATAGCTGAATGAGTTGCGTTTACAGCGACACAGTAGACGTTAATTTAAGCCCTCTGATTTTGTCATCTTTCTGACTGGGCGATAGTTTGATGGGACTGAAGAAGAAACTGGGCTAGCTAATCACTATTTGTGTTTGCCAGCCCTATCTCACCATGTAACCCGTTAGCGAGCTTTAATAAGGGTACGTCTTTATTTTTTGGTCGGGCGCGGCCAATTTGGAATATTGCGCTGCTTACCGCGGGCAACGGCTAGCGCGTCTTCGTCTACGGTTGACGTGATCACGGAACCAGCACCTACGGTAGCGCCTTTGCCAATGTTTACAGGCGCGACAAGCGACGAGTTTGAGCCGATAAAGGCATTGTCGCCGATGACGGTTTTGGACTTGTTCACACCGTCGTAGTTACAGGTAATTGTGCCTGCGCCAATGTTCGCTTTGGCACCCACTTCTGCATCGCCTAGGTAGGTTAAGTGATTCGCTTTGGCGCCCTCGCCTAAAATAGCCTTCTTCATTTCCACGAAGTTACCCACTTTGGCATTTTTCTGCATTACTGCACCAGGGCGTAGTCGAGCGAAAGGCCCGACCGTACAGGCTTCACCTACACTGGCTTCTTCAACAATAGAATTAGCTTCAATTACAGCGTTATCGGCAATAGTACAGTTGCGCAGAATACAGTTTGCACCAATGTTGACGTTGCTACCAAGTGTCACCTTACCTTCAACAATAACGTTAACGTCGATAATTACGTCGTTACCGGTTTCAAGCTGGCCGCGTAAGTCAAAACGAGCAGGATCCAGCAAGGTCACGCCATTGGTCATTAGCTCCTCGGCTTGGCGACTCTGAAGCGCGCGCTCCAGGTTAGCTAACTGCAAACGATTATTAACGCCTTCCACTTCTACCGCAGACTGTGGCTGTGCTGACTGAATTCGCTTGCCTTCGGCCGCTGCCATGGCAATAACGTCGGTAAGGTAATACTCACCTTGCGCGTTATCATTGCTTAACTCGCCCAACCAGCGCTTAAGATCAACGCCAGACATCATCATCATACCGGTATTAATTTCTTTAATTTCACGCTGGGCATCAGTGGCGTCTTTGTGCTCAACTATCGCGGTAATGTTGTCATTCTCACGAATAATACGGCCCATGCCTGTGGGGTCGTCTAGATTTACAGTGAGCAGTGCTAAATCACAGCTTTTCTTTGCAGCTTTTAACGCACTTAGTGTCTCTTCGCGAATAAGTGGCGCGTCGCCAACCAGAACAAGCACGTCTTCATTGTCTTTAATATGAGGTGCCGCTTGCTGAACAGCGTGGCCTGTACCTAACTGTTCGGCCTGTAAGCACCAGTTTAGATTGTCTTCAACAACCGTTGCCTTTAGTTGGTCGCCGCCATGACCGTAGACCAAATGAATATTGTCAGCACCCAGTGATTTTACTGTGTTGATAATTCGCTGCACCATAGGCACACCACCTACTTTGTGTAACACCTTGGGCAACGACGATTTCATACGAGTACCTTTACCCGCCGCTAAAACAACCACTGAGAAAGCCATATAATTCCTTTATTTCGCAAAGAGAATGAAAATCGGAGCATAGTGTAACCAAGGGAATAGCATATGTCAGCGGTTCATTCGTGATAAAAAGCTATTTGCAGAGAGCGAAAACTAGGTGTTTTCCTTCATTGTTATTTAGTCTAAAGTTAATGATAGTCACCTAGTAGTTCAATATTGCAACAGGTATACTTACCATTATAGGTAAAGTTCAGTCAGGCAAGGGAGCATGCGCAGTCTGTGAACACATTTAGAACACTGCATAGAAGCATTTTAGTGTTATTCGCGGTAGTGGTTATCGCTATCGTTACACTGGTACATTTTAGTATTTCCAAGATTGTTGCCGAGCAGAGTCGCGCGCAACAACAGTCACTTTCGCCCGCAATCTCACTTATTGTGGAGCAACTTTTAAAACCACTCCATATTTCAGAAGCTTTGGGGCATTCCACCGAGTTAGTAGACTTGATGGATGGAGAAACGATTGACCAAGAGGCTGTTTTCAAAACATTGGATCGTCTTGAAAACGAGTTTGGGTTGTCTTTCTTTATTGCCAGCGAGGCAGACAGAAAACAATATAATTCTGATGGCAGCATAATTAACCTGATTGAAGGGGAAGTAAGCTGGTATTTCAAGTACAAGGACTACCCTACCGATGCCGTGGCAGATATCGGTAAATGGGAAGACACCCATTTCTATATTGATATAAAGATCCACGATGAAGATGGCCGCTTCTTGGGCTTCTTTGGTGTTGGAAAGAGTCTGCGCAGTTTTATCGAGGTCTTCGATACCTATAAGCAAGAGTACGGCTACGACTTTTTGTTTGTAGATGGTGAGGGTGACATTATGCTGTCTTCTGATCCTAATCTTATCGCGTCTTACTCTGACTTTACCAATTTGTCAGAATTGCCTTGGTATGCCAGCCTTCCCCTTACTATCCAGAACGAGCAGGCACTCAACAATAAATTAGTGACTATCGACCAGAATGATTACCTTATTGCCGAAGTAAAACTTAATCAATTTGGTTGGACGGTGTTTTTACTCAGTCCACTTGAAGAACGCCAGGCTGAAATTTCACAAGCATTTATATTCAGCGTTGTAACACTACTGGTTGTTGTATTCTCGCTGTTTTTGCTTATCTACAATCTGTTGTATTACTTCAGAAAAGACATGCAGCCAGATCTGGTTGTTCGCCATACTAACCGTCTTCCAGAAAAAGAGAATTTACAGCTTATCTACAAAACGCTACTGGCTGAACATAAGTCACTAAGCGTAATGCTGATTAGCATTGATGAGTTTTCTGACATTGTTGACGCTCACGGCAGAAACGCAGGCGACGACTTATTGGATAAAGTTGTGGCGTATTTGGCTGAGCACTTGCGCGAGCAAGATGTACTGGGACGCTGGAGCAGTGCAGAATTCATTATTCTATTGCCACATACCGGCCCGCATGTGGCTTTTGATATGGCACAAAATCTTCGTCACGGCATCGCTACCTTGCCGCCGCTACAAGAGTTACCAGAACTGCTTATTACAGCGTCTATTGGTATATCTTACACTGCGTCACCACGTGCTATGCACGAAGTTACCGCGCACGCGGAAGACGCGCTTTATCAAGCCAAGCGCGACGGCAGCAACTTAGTAAGAATGCAGCTAATAGACTAGCCCAGGTTTGTTTCAATTTAAGCAGGTTTAACCTTAAGGCGTTTTCTTTTGAGAACGCCTGTGGTTAACGCCACACCGAACAAAATCATTAAACCACCCACAATGGTTTGAATTGATAAGTGCTCTTGCAAGAACAGTACACCCCAAATAATGCCAAATAGTGGTACCAAGTAGGCTACAGTAATGGCTTTGGCTGGGCCGATGTCAGCTATGAGTTTGAAATATAAGATATACGCTATACCCGTGCCACCGACAGCCAGCGCTACCGCATTTACCCATGCATTAACGCTTGGCATTGTTTCTGGCAAAGTCGCAAGCGCGAATGGTGCTAGCATCACGCTGGCCATAGCCTGACTACCTGTAGCGACCACCAAAGGTTTAACCCCCTGCAACCATTTCTTCATCATACACGCCGCTACGCCGTAGCCAGTGGTGGCCAATAATGCAGTCAAAATAGGAAGAAAACTAATATCGCCCTCGCCAAGCTTTTGCTGACTAATAACGGTTACGCCTACAAAGCCTACAAAAAGCCCCGCTACTGCTGACTTTGTTAGTTTGTCACCTAACCACAGCCAAGCGACAATGGCGCCAAACATGGGAGCCGTGGCATTTAAAATGGCATTCACCCCTGCCTCTAAATGCAGGCTGCTGTAATTAAACAGGACGAAAGGCACCGCCGTGTTAGCCATGCCCACCAGCGCAATGGCCAACCAGTGGCGCTTTATGTCTTTTACCGACCCTCGTATTAAAAGCAATGGTAGCAATACCGCTGTAGCAAGCACGGTACGAATGGCTACTAATACATAAATGCCAAATTCAGGTGCGGCAACACGCATGAAAATAAATGAACCGCCCCAGATACCGGCTAACACAAGCAGCGAGATAATGTCTCTTATTGCCATTCTTTTATCACCATTTTCTTATCACCCATTCTTTTATAGCCCCAGCACCCCTTGGGCTCCTTCTAAATTAAGTAAATACTGCTTACGCGGTAAACCACCTGCATAGCCCGTTAGGGTTTTATTACTTCCGATTATACGATGGCAAGGCACGACAATAGCAATAGGATTACGACCATTTGCCATACCCACGGCGCGGACAGCTTTTGGGTTGCCAATGGCTTTTGCGATGTCTAAATAGCTAGCGGTTTCGCCGTATTTAACGTGCTGCAAGGCATCCCACACCTGATTCTGAAACGCCGTACCTTTAGGGCAAAGCGGTAGGTCAAACTCGCGTAACGTACCGTCAAAGTATGCTTGTAACTGACTGCACGCTGCTTCGGTGATGGCGTTTTTTTGCGAATGAAAGTCGTTGCTTAGCACGCTTTCTTGCGCTGCAGTTTTTCTGCCTATGCCACCCTGCTTTGCGTTGGCCGTATTACCTGATTCAGCGGCACTCACGAACGCGATAGCCGTTATACCTTTATCAGTGGCTTCAACTTTAACAAGCCCCTGTATGCTGTTCACGAAATCTGTATATTTCATACTAACGACTCTCTTTACTGATTGCTTAACTGCCACAATTGAAGGGTTAAATAACTGCGCCAAGGTGCCGCTTTTTCGGGCGCTATGGGGTACTGCTGGGCCATTTTACGAACGATCAAATCGCCGCCAAGATAGACGTCAGGATTTCTCTCCCCCCGCATTTTTAAATAGTCGAGCGTCCACGGGCCCACGCCTTTAATGGCGAGTATGTCTTCATGGCTTGGCATGTTACCGTTTATGAATAAACGAGCAAAATGACGTACTGCCTCTTTTCTCGCCTGTGGCATACGTAAGAATTCAAGACTGTTTTCGGCCACACTTTCAGGCGAGGGAAAGCTGTAGCGTTCACTCGTTATAGATTCAAGACCGTTTGACGGGAGCGCATCAGAGACCGTTTCGCCCAGCTGATGTACCAGTAAAGTCACCTGGCCAATAGCCGCTTTTACACTAACTTGCTGGCCTACAATAGCCCGGCAGCCGCTTTCAAATACGCTCCATGCACTGGGAAGGCGTAGCCCAGGCGTTAACTTGCTCGGCGGTAACCCAGACTGCAATAGGCTTTGTTCAATTAAAAGCGGGTCAGCGTGAAGATCTAGTACCTGCTTTATATTTTCAATTATCGTATGAAGACGACCTAAATCAGGCATGTCGATGAGAAGTTTGAATCCGTGGCGCGCCTCGTCGTGAATGGCTTTAAAAAAGCCTAAACTTTCATTGCATGAAAAGTATCGTTCATAGCTCTGGTCCGTTACTCGTTCCATGCCTTCAATAGCGCGGGTTGCCAAGAAATCTCGTATATAGGGCCAATTGTACGGCGGCCGATAAGAAAGAAATAAAGAGATAGCCTTTTGTTGAACCTGCTCTTTTTTTCTAAGCTGGGTAGGAGACGTAGCGCAATATTGCTCTATGGCACGCTGCAGTTGTCTCAGTGATTGATAGCCTGCCGTAATTGCGATATCTGTCATAGATAAATGAGTTTGTTGAATAAGCTGCTTTGCAAACAAAGTGCGCTGCATATTTTGAAACTGCTTAGGCGGTATGCCCACAGCATTGACGACCAACTTATTAAGGTAACGCTCACTAATACCCAACCGCATAGCAATATCCGCAACGCGCTCAATGGGAATAACAGATAGCAGCGACAACGCTCGGTTAATCGTTGCGCCCACGCCTTTCCACGCCGCTGAACGAGGTGCACTGTCTGGTCTGCAGCGAAAACATGGACGATAACCATGTGCCATTGCCTGTGTGGCGTGTTGAAAGTAAGTCACATTCTCTTCTTTAGGAAGTCGCGCTGGACAGATTGGCCTACAAAAAATACCGGTTGTTTTTACCGCCACAAAAAATCGTCCGTCAAAGCGCGGATCTCTACTAAGTCTTGCTTTTGAAAGCACTGACTCAGCAGTTGTCGAGTTTTCTGAAACCCCCATGTCTGAGACAAAAAGACTGTCTGGCATTAGAATGCACTTCCCACCTGTCGTTTATCACCTTTATCTAGTGTATCGTGCATTGGCTCTGTTGGTGCGACAAAATCAGAACTCAATAATTACAAATCTTGCTAGTCGAACTTCTCTTCCTTTCTTGCATATTCTTACAACGGTTCGCTTACCGCTAGAATAAATCAAATCATTGAAGAGATAGTGAGCATAATTGGCGACATTTGATCATTGGAGCAGCTAAACGCATAATAATGCGATAATAATAATGAGCGCCTGATGGATGTATCAGAAAACCACAGGCTTAACGAGCTGACTGTATGCTGAACTCTTTGCGCACCTTCAAGCTGCGCCTGTCTAAAATTTGGCTGATAGCGATGCTAATGGTCATTACACAAAGCGCTTTTGCGGATTGGCTTGATGACTATGCTAGTTACGTTCAAAAGGAAGCCTCAAAATACAACGTGCCTGGTTATGCGTTTGTGTTTTATGAACAGGGCAAAGCGCCAAGGGTTTACGTATATGGAAGTACCCGCAAACGCGGCGGAGAGAAAGTTACAGAGAACACAGTATTCAGGCTAGCTTCTGTTTCAAAAACCTTTACTGCGTTGTTGTCAGCTAAACTTGTAGAAAAAAACCAGCTTAGCTGGGAAACGCCGATAACCACCTTATTACCCGACATTCCTTTTAAAGGCAAAGGAATGAATGCGCTGCAACTGCAACATATCGTTGGCCAATCTAGTGGCTTTATGCCCAACGCTTACGACAACCTTATTGAAGCTGACTACTCGCTGGAGCGCGTGCTTAAATCCCTGGGCGAGCTTGAACCACTGTGTGCGCCGGGTGAATGCTATACCTATCAAAATGCACTCTTTGGTGCGCTGGAATACTACTTCAGCAACAATAATACCTCTTACTCACGACAGCTTCAGGCCAACCTGTTTGCACCACTAGGTATGAAAACAGCCAGTGTTGGAAAAGGCGGATTGCTTGCATCAGAATCATGGGCTCAACCTCATATTGCTATCGCCAGAAATAAATGGCGCGAAGGAAAGGTAGAAAGCAACTACTACCGGTTCTCTCCAGCTGCTGGCGTTAACGCTAGCATTTCAGATATGACGATTTATCTGCAAGCGCTGCTAGGCGAGTTCCCCACGGTCATATCCGATGAAATGGTGGACTATGTCACTACAAAGCGCGTGAAAACGAAGCGTGAAACCTACCGCAGAGGTTGGCGCGGCATGATTGACGATGCTCACTATGGTTTGGGTTGGCGTATTTACGACTTAAATGGATTACAGCTTAACTATCATGGGGGTTGGGTAAAAGGCTATCGCGCTGACGTGGCGTTTTTGCCTGAACACAAAGTTGGCTATGTGATGCTGATGAACGCAGAGTCGAATATGATTAATTCAACAACAGCCGAGTTTTGGAAGCGTTACTTGAAAAAAGCCGACGCAGATAAGTAATATCGGCATCGGCTTTTCGGTACTTTCATTCAGATATTAAACGCTACTGTTTTAGATAGGTATAACCTGCCAAACAGTTTTCGTAAAAATCAGTCCAGCGAACCCCTTCACGAGGGTTCAATTTTCCGTCCCACACTTGCTTGTCTATCATGCGTTTTACGTCTGATGCCATTGCGCGCGGGTTATACTGCATAACGTTAAGTACATCTTCTACCGATGAGCCCTTCACCACTTCTTCAATGTAAAAGTCTTCAGGATCGTCGTCATAGCTGTAAATATGCACTTCATTTAAGCGACCAAACAAGTTGTGCATGTCGCCCATAACGTCTTGATAAGCGCCCGTTAAGAACAAACCAATGTAGTACGGCTCATCTTTCTTAAGTGGGTGCATTGGCAGTACGTCAGTAATTTCACGGCCAATAGTGAACTGATCAATTTTACCGTCGCTATCACAGGTAATATCCACTAGCGAGCAATTGACCGTTGGCTCTTCATTCATACGAATAAGAGGCACTACCGGCAGCAACTGGTCGATGGCCCATGTATCAGCAGCCGACTGGAATACAGAGAAATTACAAAGGTACTGAGACGACAAACTGTAATCTAGCTCTTGAAGCTCTTCTGGAACATATTCTTCGTTGCGATACCACTGCTGTAAGCGACCCATAATTTGCCAGTACAGCGTTTCGATTTTGCCCAGCTCTTCAAGTGACAACACGCGTAATTTAAATGCATCTAGCGCCTGTTCTTTATACTGAGACGCGTCGTTGTAAATTTCATGCATGTTCGTTTGTTCATCAAACGTGTCTGCAAGTTCGCGCATATTCTTAAGGAAGAAGTGTTCACCCGCTTTTGCTGATGTATCCATTTGCGACGCATTCGACTTAATTTCGCCCACAATTTCCGTGATAACACAGCTGTGATGCGCAGTGATTGCACGTCCACTTTCACTAACCAGATGCGGATGCGGTACGCCTTCAAGGTCGCACATTTCCTTCATGCCATAGACAACGTCAGCAACATACTCTTGCATGCTGTAGTTACGCGACGATTCATTAGTTGAATTACTGCCGTCGTAATCGATACCAAGGCCACCGCCTACATCAACATAATCTAGCTCGAAGCCCATTTTGTGAAGGTCTGCGTAAATACGCGCGCCTTCGGTTACCGCTTCTTTAACCGCACGAATGTCTGTTAATTGGCTACCAATATGGAAATGCAGCAGCTTTAAGCAGTGTGCCATGCCTTGCTCTTCAAGGTAGCGGGCTGCGTTAATGATCTCAGTAATGGTTAAACCAAATTTCGCACGTTCACCACCAGAGCTTTCCCACTTACCACGACCTTTCACCGTCATTTTTGAGCGCACACCAATGATAGGATCGATATCCAGCTCTTTGGCTATTTTTACCAGAAGAAGAAGCTCGGTGTATTTTTCAACTACTACCACAACGCGGCGACCCAGCTTTCTTCCTAACAGCGCAAGACGCATAACTTCGTCGTCTTTATAACCATTTAGGATAGTCAGAGACTCTTCGTTAGTATTCATGGCAAGCACAGTCAGAAGCTCGGCTTTTGACCCCGCTTCTAAGCCATAGTTAAATGGCTTGCCCGCATCGACAATTTCCTCAACCACTTCGCGCATTTGGTTTACTTTTACCGGATACACACCTTGGTACTGGCCTTGGTATTCGGCTTCTTCGATGGAGCTTCTAAATGCTTTGTTCAAGCCTGCAACTTGCGAGCGCAGAATATCGTGGAAGCGCACAACAACAGGAAACTGTACGCCTTCTTTGCGGATATCTTCAATTACCGAATTAAAGTCGATTCGAATGCTAGGATCTTCAGGAACAGGGGTAATATGGACGTTGCCGTTTTCACCAATTTGAAAATAGCCGCCACCCCATTGAGACACGCCATAGACGCGCTCCGCTTCTTCGATGCTCCAATCTGACAATTTATTCACCTATTTGTAAGTGGGCTAGGCCAATACCTAGCGTAGAAAGTGCGAAAATAAGCAGCGTATTATAGTCAACGTAAGACTGAACGCGATAGTTGTTGCGATATAAAATATCTATTGTCGCGACGAATTTTGTTTATCGAACGCGGGCTTTTTTAGCCTATCCAAGTTCGAACATAATCTATAACAACGTTATCTGCTTTTTCTTCACAAAGGGTTATAAACTCTGAGATGCTTTGAGTACGTTCAAGTTCAAATCCCAGTTTAATTGATGGCGCGCTAAAAAACTTCTCTGCAATGTGATCAGCATCTGTTGCTTCATCTTCTAGCCATGTCTCGCTGAGCTGACTTCGCCTATCTAACTTAATGGGCGCTTTTATTTGATTGAAGGTATCAGAATTGGGGATTTGCCAACTACGCATGTCTACAAATAAGTGAAAGGGTCTGCCTTTACGGGTTTTCAAGCAATCAGAAAGCTTAGCAAGGTACTGAATGTTCGTGGACATATCCCACTTACCGCGAAGCGTGACCAAAATACAATTTCTAAACGGCTCAATATGAAAAGGGGTCGTAGACATTTACTCGTACATCTCTATGCGACTATATGAATAGCTAACTCAACATCTATAGCATTCACATACTAGAGCTGATAAGCATCAACTACAACTATAGTTGAGTACTTTATAATTAAGTTTAATACCCAATAAAAAGGCCTGTGTTTTAAACAGGCCTTTATAGAAGATGTCTCAAAGAGATACGCTGTATTAGTCGTCTCCGAACTCGCGAATAATGCTGTTAATAGTGTCTTTAGCGTCACCCAGAACCATGCGCGTGTTGTCTTTGAAAAACAGCGGGTTGTCTACACCGGCAAAACCGGCATTCGCAGAACGCTTAAGTACAAAGACCGTTTTCGCACGGTGTGCTTCGATAACTGGCATTCCGTAAATAGGGCTGCCTTTCATCTCTTTGGCTGCTGGGTTAACTACATCGTTTGCACCGATAACAATAACCACGTCATAGTTTTCCATACGAGGGTTAACGTCATCCATCTCGTATAGTTGGTCATAAGGCACGTCAGCTTCTGCCAATAAAACGTTCATGTGGCCCGGCATACGCCCCGCTACAGCGTGAATGGCGTAGTCAACCGTACAGCCATTTTCCTCTAGCAACGACTGAAGTTCACGTACCGCATGCTGCGCTTGCGCAACCGCCATACCATAACCAGGCACCACCAGTACTGCTTGCGCTGCTTCTAATACATAAAATGCATCTTGCGCCGACAGTACTTTAATCTCGCCTTCTATTTTTTCGCCGGCCTCGACTGGCTTGGCAAAGCCAGACAACAACACATTCATCAATGAACGGTTCATGGCCTTACACATAATATTGGTAAGAATTAAGCCTGACGCGCCTACTAGTAAACCGGTAACAATCAATATTGTGTTACCTGTAGCAAGACCTGCCGCCGACGCTGCTACACCTGAGTAGCTATTTAAAAGCGCAATAACCACCGGCATATCTGCACCACCAATTGAAATGGTAGCCCACAAGCCGAAGCTTAGTGACAACGCAATAGCACAGTAAATCCAAAGTGGGTTGCTTGGGTCGGTAGTAAAGAAATAACCTATCACCACCATGCCAATTAGATGCAAGATGCTTAGCTCGCGAAGCCCTGTGAAAATAACGGCTTTAGAGCTCATTTTTCCTGACAACTTACCCCAGGCTACCACCGAGCCAGAGAACGTAATGCCCCCAACTAAAATTGTGAAAAACAGGGTAATAAAAGTAAACGCACTTTCAGTTTTAAGAGTAATTAGGCTCATTCCGGCTAATGTTGCCCAACCCAGAAGCAATGACGCTGCGCCACCAAAGCCATTAAATAACGACACCATTTCTGGCATTGCCGTCATTTCAACGGTCTTGGCTTTCCACGCACCAAAGGCGCCACCAATAACAAAACCTAGCAGGATGTAATGATAGCTAATGATCTGCTGGTCAAGCAGGGTGACGACGACAGCAACCAGCATACCAATGGCAGAAATAAAGTTACCTTTTTTCGCGGTATCTGGATGGCTAAGTAACTTAAGTCCTAGTATAAATAGTGCCGCAGCTACTACGTACGCAAGGTTTATTACGGTTACGATATCACTCACTTGCGTACTCCTTATTTATCTTTTTTCTTGAACATGCCAAGCATGCGATCAGTAACGAGATAACCACCCACCACGTTGATGCTGGCCAGCGCCACCGCTGCGGTACCAAGAATGGTCGTTAGCAAGTTGTTGTCGCTACCCGAGGCTACCAATGCTCCCACTAACGTAATACCCGATATCGCGTTAGAGCCTGACATTAAGGGGGTATGTAAGGTTGCTGGGACTTTTCGAATTAACTCAAAACCCAAAAAAGCAGCCAGTAGCACGATGAAAAGTAGGTAAATGATTTCCATGATTAGGCTCCTTTGTATGCGTTGTTAAGCATGTCGTTGGTGATGCTACCGTCGTGGGTAATAACACAGCCGGCCAGAATGTCGTCTTCTAAATTCAGCCCAAAGGTTTTGGTTTCATCGTCAAAGAACTCATCCACAAGGTTGCAGATGTTATTGGCGTACATGTCGGTGGCGGCTTTAGCCACATACTGGCTCCAGTTACCATTACCAATTACCTTTACACCGTTAACTTCAACGGTTTCGCCAGCAACCGAACCTTCAACATTACCACCTGATGTTGCGGCCATATCTACAACCACACTGCCCGGCTTCATGAGTGCTAATGTATCTTTTGAGATAAGCACTGGTGGTTTGCGACCAAATAACTGCGCTGTCGTAATAACAATGTCAGAGTCGGCAATCGCGTCGCGTTGCGCTTCTTGCTGCTTCGCTTTTTGTTCATCGGTCAGTTCTTTTGCATAACCGTCCTTCGTTTGGCCTGTTTCCCCAATGTCGATCTTAAGGAATTTGCCACCTAGCGATTCTACTTGCTCAGCCACCACAGGGCGGGTGTCATAAGCAAGTACGTTTGCGCCTAAGCGTTTCGCGGTTGCTATAGCTTGAAGACCCGCTACGCCAGCTCCAATAATAAATACCTTTGCTGGTTTTATTGTTCCTGACGGTGTCATCATCATAGGTAATATTGATGGCAACTGATTCGCCGCCTGCATCACCATTACGTAACCCGCAAGACTCGCTTGCGAGCTCAATGCGTCCATTTTTTGTGCACGAGAAGAACGAGGGATCATCTCTACAGAAATAGCGGTTAGCCCCTTTTCTGCAATAGACTCAACAAGCGATTGCTGAAAGAAAGGGTCGAGATGGCCTACCACAATGGCCCCTTTTTTCATCAACGCTAGCTGTGCATCGGTGGGTTTGTTCACCGCCACGAGCATATCTGCTGTTGATAATGCATCATTCACATCATCGATGACAGTTACGCCTACATCTTTGTATTCTTTATCTGAATACCCTGAGTGTACGCCTGCTCCTGCTTCAAGCAGTAAGGTCGCCCCTTTTTTCACCAGACGCTGTGCACTACTAGGTGTAGCCGCACATCGCTTCTCCACATTATTTAGCGGATCTGGCGCTTTTGACTCATTTAATATTATGATTTTCACACGCTTCTCCTCACATTCCGGCTATCCGAGAATGACACCCTTTAAACAGTACTAAGCCATTTTATTCACTTATGCCTAGCATTCTCTAGCGAAATCAAAAACAGAACAGGCAATTTCTGTATTTATTTTGCTTCGAATAGCACCCCTTATTCCGCTTATTTTTCAAGCGAAACTGCGGCAAAGCTACGCTATATGGGCATACATCACTAGTATCATTTACTTACGAGTCATAACTAATATTTATATAGAAATGGCATACAGGCGATAAATGAAGTGGATAAAGAAGCATTTATTCTGTGAATACATTAATAATTGTGCACTTTTTAAACACACGTAAAGGTGAAATACGATAATCGATGTCGAAGAAATCACGCCTTTTAAATAAGGTGATTCAATTAATTTAAAAAATTGTTAAATAAATTTGGGGGATTTTACAAACCGTGTCGTCTTGATGAATTAACAGCGAAATGCTGTGAGAGAAAGCCAAGTGGGGTGCACACCATAAGGCGCATTAAAATTAACGATTAGGACACACACCATCATGTATAGGAAAACCAAGCTTGCATGCTCAGTGGCAGCAGTTTTAGCGTCGGCTATTTCTGCGAATAGTGCATTTGCCCAAGACGCGCAACCCAATAAAGACGTAGAAGTGATTGAGGTAAGTGGTATCCGCTCATCGGTTGCAAAATCGATGGATGTTAAACGCAGCTCTGCTGGCGTAGTCGACGCCATTAGCGCAGAAGACATCGGTGATTTTCCCGATACCAACTTAGCTGAATCACTACAGCGTATTACCGGCGTATCTATCGACCGTTCAGGCGGTGAAGGCCAGCTAATTACCGTACGTGGTTTTGGACCACAGTTTAACACCGTGTTGGTAAATGGCCGTCAAATGGCGTCTGAAAACGATTCGCGTGCGTTCAGTTTCGACACGATTGCTTCTGAGTTAGTAAGCAGCCTTGATGTGCATAAAACGTCAACGGCCACAATGCAGTCTGGTGGTGTAGGCTCTACCATTAATATTAATACCGCGCGCCCGTTCGCATTAAACGGTTTTAAAATGGCGGGCTCGGTAAAAGGCGTGTACGACGAAAATAGCGAAGAAACTACGCCGCAATTTTCTGGCCTTATTAGCAACACGTTCAATGACGACACCTTCGGTGTATTACTTGCCGTTTCACACCAAGAGCGTGAGACTCGCCTTAACCAGGCTCAGATGGACGGTTGGCTAGAGAACGTTGGCGTGCCAAACCCTGTTACGCAGTCAGGCGACGCTTGGACAGGCAATGTATTTTCACCGCGAAACTACGATCACAAAGTGACCTTTGAAGAGCGTACCCGAACAAACGCTAATCTTGTATTCCAATATGCACCTAACGACAAACTGGTAGTAACTGCTGACGCACTGTATTCAGATTTTGACGTAGAGTCTGAAGCAACGTCGTACGGCCACTGGTTTACCGCGCCTAACATTCAGGGTGTAGGTGATGACGGCAGCCTGTTTGATGAAAACGGCAATCGCCGCAGCCCAACGGTTGATGCAAACGGTACTATTGTCGATTTATACCAAGAGGTAGGTTTGGCGACCGATATGCACGCCAAAACGTTCGACCGTTTAACTGATACCTATGCCATAGGCCTTAACTTTGATTACCAGTACTCTGATAATCTGAATTTATCGTTTGATTTAAGTCATTCAGAAGCCGAACGCGAAGCCAATAATGGTGGCGGCGATCAGCTTTCACTTATTGGTTATGCCAACCGCGTACGATTCCAAGTAGATGACAACATTTTACCAGTTGCCAGCATGTTCGCTTCGCCTAATGACAATATTTATAGCGGACAACAAGAACTAGATGGCGCGATTGTTACGGGTCCTGACGGCTTCCCTATATATAACCCTGCACTGACACCTGATGGTGTTAGCAATCATCTTGATGAAGCGAACAGCCGAGCTCACGTAATGCTGCGTCGAGGCTGGGCGGTAGAAGATGAAGTGAGCCAGCTGCGCTTTGACGGCGAATACGTAACAGATGGCAGCGGCTTAACTGAAATTCGCTTTGGCGCACAGTACAGCACCGAAACCAAATCACTTACCCGTTGGGACAATGAAGGTGTAGGTATTCACTGTACTTACTGTGGTTACCCAGACTTACCTGAGATCCCAGCAGGCAGCCAATACGTTTTTGACGCAGGCAGCGATTTTCTTTCTGACGTAAGTGGTAGCGGTCGCATGCCCACCTCTTGGCTTGCCCATGATGGCGAAGCCAACTTTGCGTTTTTAGAATCTTATTATCAAAGCGTAAATGGTGAGTCGATTAGTTTTGATGCGGTGCGTCGTAATAACAGCTTTGAAGTTGAAGAAGATATTATCTCTACCTATATGGAATTCGACTTTGAAGGCGAAGTTGCAGACATGTTCTTAAGCGCAACCGCTGGTGTGCGTTATGAAATGACGGATGTGACGGTTAACGGAACGCAAGCGCCAATAACGGGCTTAACGATTCTGGATCAAACCGAAATGCTGGCTGGTTTTGGCGATGCGCAAAGTATTGCCACTGAGTCTGATTACGACGTGCTATTGCCAAACTTCAGCGTACGTTTGGAAATTACCGACGACTTAATTGCGCGCTTTGCGGCGAGTTCAACTATTACTCGCCCTACGCTTAACAGCATGTCGCCGGTAACGGTAATTACAACCACCCGCCAAGGTGGTGACTTAACATCTACCAGTGGTAACCCTGCGTTAGAGCCATTCAAATCGGATAACTTGGACTTGTCACTAGAGTATTACTATGACGAAGCAAGCTATGCATCGATTGGTTACTTCAGAAAGCTGGTATCGAACTTTATTGTTAATAGTCAAGAAGACAAAACCTTTGAGCTTGCTGACGGCAGCCTGCTAACCGACCCTTCTACAGGCACTAACGCTAGCGCGCCAGATGCGGGTGACGACGTTGCTGTGTTTACCAATACTCTGCCAAATAACGGTGAAGACGCAACGGTAGACGGCTTCGAGCTTGCGCTTCAGCACACTTTCGATAATGGCTTTGGGGTGCTTGCCAACGGAACTATCGTTGACAGTGACGCCGAACTCGATCCATTCGATATTAATCAGGTATTTGCACTAACCGGGTTAAGCGATTCTTACAACTTGGTGGCATTTTATGAAACTGACGATTATCAAATTCGTCTTGCCTATAACTGGCGTGATGAGTTCGTTCAGTCGTTAACACAAGGGCAGGGTGACGGCCCAACCATTGTTGAGTCTTATCAACAGCTTGACATTAGCGGTAGCTACAGCGTGACAGACAATGTAGAAATCTTCTTTGAAGGTATTAACCTTACAGAAGAGTTTGTACATAAACGCGGTCGCTTCTCTAATCACTTGCTGTTGGTTGAAGACAGCGGCAGACGTTGGGCCTTCGGTGTGCGCGGAAACTTTTAGTTTCGCGTAATTGGGGCCGGCATTTGTTGGTCCCACATTCGTGGCTACCATTTGGTAGCCACAGTTTTTATTCAGGAAATCAGTATGACAACAGCAACTCCCATAACGCACATTGTAGTAGTTGGTGGCGGTAGCGCAGGGTGGCTAACGGCTGGTCGTATTGCAGCGCAACATCAATGCGCTACCCGCAAAGACATTAAAGTAACCTTAATAGAAAGCCCCAATGTGCCTATTATTGGCGTGGGCGAAGGCACCTGGCCAACCATGCGCTCAACACTAATTGCATTGGGTATTAGCGAAACCACTTTCATCAAAGAATGCGACGCCACATTCAAGCAAGGAGCAAAGTTTGCTAAGTGGACCACTGGTGAAGAGCACGATTTTTACTACCACCCTCTCATGCTGCCCCAAGGGTTTTCGCAAACAAATTTAGGTCCCTACTGGCAGACTGTAGCACCAGAATTAAACGAGTCTTTTTCCCATGCAGTATGTGTTCAGGAAGCTATATGCGAAGCAGGTTGTGCACCTAAAAGCATACGCCACGCAGAGTTTGCAGGCACCGCTAACTATGCTTATCACCTAGATGCAGGAAAATTTACCGCCTTTTTAACCAAACACTGCACTGAAAAACTAGGTGTACACCATGTGCTGGCCGACGTTAACCGCATCGAAAGCAGCAATAACGGCGATATCAAAGCCCTTCAAACCAAGCAAGGGGTAACAGTAGAAGGCGACCTCTTTGTTGACTGTACCGGCTTCAAATCTATGCTGCTCGGCGAACACTACAAGGTGCCGTTTATTCCTTGTGACGATGTACTTTTTATCGACCGAGCATTAGCAGTACACGTGCCTTATGACACCCCGCAAAGTCCTATTGCATCCCACACTATCTCCACCGCACAAGACGCCGGTTGGATTTGGGATATCGGTTTGCAGTCACGCCGAGGTGTAGGCCACGTCTATTCCAGTAGGCATCAGAGTAAAGATGACGCCTATGCTCGCTTAGACACATACGTTCGCCAAACCAGCACGTTAAACGGCATAGATGGGATAAACGTAAAAGACATTACTATTCGAAGCGGACACAGGCAGTACTTTTGGCAAAATAACTGCGTGGCTGTTGGGCTAGCGGCGGGCTTTCTAGAGCCGTTAGAAGCTTCAGCGCTTGTACTGGTAGAGCTGTCTGCCTCAATGATCGCCGAACAGTTGCCAGCAAATCGAGCCGTAATGGATATTGTGGCAAAGCGCTTTAATGACACCTTTTCTTACCGTTGGCAGCGAATTATCGACTTCTTAAAGCTGCATTACATGTTGAGTAAGCGAGAAGACAGCGCATTTTGGCGGGACAATCGCGATAGTCATACTATTCCGGATTCATTGAAAGAATTACTCGCTCTGTGGCAATACCACCCACCTAGTGACAAAGACTTTACCAGCAACAACGAGGTATTCCCCGCGGCAAGCTATCAGTATGTCCTGTACGGTATGGGGTTTACCTCAGATTTAGGCGCACATCAGCAATGGGTTAACGCCGACTTTGCTAAGCAACAGTTGATGCAGAACAGAAAAGCTCGCGGCATGGCGGTGGAGAAACTGCCTAAACATCGCGAACTTATTAATAAAATTCACCAATTCGGCCTGCAGGCCGTTTAACGTAAATCAATAAGCAGGGCCTACGTATGACTCACATGGTTGCCATTAATAATAAACAACATGCAGATTTGAAAGTAACCGACGATGCATTGTCACTCAGTGCCAATCAGCACCTTGTTCCTGTGGTGGTCTCTGAGCTAAACAAGCTAGTGGTGCATTATCCCGTGGTGATCACCAAGTTTGACGACTCAGGACAATTTGGCTTATCTGCCTTGCTAGGTTTTGAAGAAAAGGAAAACCTATTTTGGCAGCAAGGTGAATGGGATGCGGTTTATATTCCGGCACAGTTTGAACGCCTGCCTTTTTATGTAGGAACGGAAGCGCAAAGCGCTGACAGCAGTAACCGGGTGCTGTGCATTGATATGGATAACGCTTCAGTAAGCGAAGAAAAAGGCACACCGCTTTTTGATAACACGGGAGAGCCCAGTAACTACCTGTTAGAAAAGCAGCAGATCCTTGCTCAGCTTCTTGACGGTGAAACGCAAAATCAACGTTTTATTGCCGCGCTGCAACAGCACAACCTTATCACACCATTCACCCTAGATATTACCTTTGAAAACGAAAGCAAAACGTCTATAACAGGGTTATATACCATTGATGAAGATAAGCTAGCGGCGCTTAGTGCTGACGCGATTGCTGATTTGCATGCACAACACATGCTGCAAAGCATTTACACGCTCATAGCGTCAAACGCACAAATCTATGCCCTTATCGACAAAAAGAACAAGGCGAATAAAAACGCAGACGCATGGTTTCAAACTACGAATTGATTAAGGTTGGTGAGCAAGCCACACCGATTGTTGTTATCGATGGTTTCATACCAGACCCGCTGAGTTTGGTAGAAACAATTGCTCAACACCACCCATTTACAAAACAAGATGGCGACTTTTATCCGGGGGTGAGAAGTCACCCGCCCCAGGAGTATGTCAAACACCTACATACCTCGCTTCCGTTGTTGTTTAGCCAACTTGCTTCGCATAATGGGCTACAAGATTTTGGCGTGGAAAAGCCGCTTCAAATACCCCTAGTGCAACTTTCCATAGCCAATCAAGCGCCGAAAAGTTTATCGCCCATTCAATGTATTCCGCACATCGATACGCAAAAGGATAATGAATGGGCATTGGTGCACTATCTGTTTAGCGCGCCTTTGGGCGGTACTGCATTCTATCGACATATTGAAACGGGGTTAGAGCGGGTTAATGCCGCGCAATACGAAGGCTATTTTAAAACCTTAAAACGTCAAGCCACCAGCGTAGGGTTACCACCTAAAGCGTACATAAACGGTGATACCGCCATGTTCACCCAAATCGCCCGTATTGAGCCTATGTTTAATCGCGCCGTGTTGTATCCAGCCAACTTGCTGCACAGCGGCTGTTTACCTAACGATATTTCGGATTCTGCTGATGTGAAAGAAGGCAGGCTAACCGCAAACGCCAGTATCACGTTTAAAGGGTAAAACGCTCAGCCCTAATAATGAGGGCTATGAAAACTTCAGATAGCGATTTGCGATAGCTGCCTTTGGTAGTGCTCGTTACGTTACTGCAATTTTAAGATAGACGACTAATTCATTAGTGAAAGTGTAATAGACGCGATTTCATCCGTGCCCGTTACGGTTATTGGTGAAGTCAGGCTATCAAAGGTAAATGGAATTTTCTCATAGCTTCGACCACCGTGTTCTCTCGCCACTTCAACGTGAAGTATTAACGACGAAGAGTTTGCGCTTTTTCCAAAATCATCCAATCCATCCCACTGTATGTGCAAGGGCGCGTTTTTCTTTGTAGCCCCGGCAAACCCATCGACTAAACCTTCATTTTTCCGACCCACTCTTCGCCACCATGTGCGCAGCTCGCCTAGCCATCTTTCGCTAGTGCCGCGAAGCGCCAAGCTTTTTACTAGCCGGTTCTTTTCGTCGCTTATCCACACGCTTACGTAAGGACCGCGATAATCTGCAATGTCAAATAGCGGTAAGGTGATATCAATTGAGATGGCGTGGCCATTTTTTTCAGCCTTGTTTTTACCCGACGTGCGAGCCGTATAGGCGTTGCTGGTAAATACCCTGCCATTTTCATCAATTAACTTCAGCGCTAGTGATGGGTTCGCGTTAACTAACTCCATGGCTTGCTGCGCTGTTTTGGTTGCCGAAAAGTGTGCTAACAACATGGCTTCAAATGCGTTATCCGCCACTGATATGGCTTGAAACTTGGCGCTAGGCCAACCGTCACTGTGGCTTAACACGCCTTTTTCTAGAGACGCCAGCTTTGAAGTAGAAAGTACTGGGCGTTGCCACGGCCTGATGAATGCAATGGTACTTGGATTACTAACAGCGTCCGTTGCGCGGCCATTTTGAATTACAGCCTCTTGCGCCACGGTCCCCTGCCAACTAAAACCTTGGTTCGACGCGTGGGTTTCTAGCCCTTGCGCGCTAATGTGGTAAGAACGAATATTAATTGATGTCAGGTAGTTAGCAATACGATCTACGGCAAGAGAAGCTGTGAACTCGGATAAATCCCACTTGATAGGTGACGCAAATGCCACGCTGTTATCGTCATTAAAATTGACCTCAGCAATGCGTGCCACACGAGCAAGACGTCTCACTTCGCGACGTGAAAGGTCATGCTTACCTTGAACATATTCGGCCCAATAGTCATAAAGCGCACCGTTGCGGCAGCTTATGTTACCTTCAGTCCGATTAAACCAATCCTCGCACCGCTTAATGGCACTGTACAGCCACGCCGGAAGTGTACCTTCGTAACGTTGATTAATTTCGCTAAGCGCACTCGTTGCGTTTGATTTATCTAACGTTTGATAGGTGTCTTTAATCAGTAGATCAATATTCTTTTGCTCAATGGCGCTAAGTGTCTGCTCTTCGTACAGGGTTATTTCTGTGTTAAGCGTGTGGGAGGTTGCTTCTGGTGATGGTGCAGGAAACACATACAACTCGGCCTTAACAGCATAGCTGGCGGTAAATACCGCCAGATATAAAAGGAAACGCCCAACCATTATTCGCTGACTTGTGCAGTGGTGGTGTCACTTTGCTCCTGCTGACGTGGCGCAGGCGCTGGATCAGCTAACGTTAAGTAGCCATCACCATTAGTGTCGTAGCGATGAAAGGCATTAAACCCAGACACCATGTACTCTGAAAATGTCATTTTGCCATTCTCGTCTGTATCAAGAACTTCAAAGCGAACGTAAGTTTGCTTAATTTGTCCTTCATGAGTTTTCTCAATCTGTGCATCCAGTCTGTCTTCAAACTCAAGCACATATTCTTGCTCTGTGAGTTTGTCGTCACTGTTTTCGTCTGTACGCTGGAATTGCGCTTTGCGAACGGCGTGAAACTCTTCTTTTGTTACCTTTTCGTCACCGTTTTGGTCGTATAAGGTGACAAAGCCTTCAATATTGTGACTGGTCGGCATGCGCAACATAGGGCGCTGTACTAGCTCAGGTTTGTCATCTTTTTCCTCTGACGCCGAGCGACGGGGTGCTGGCTCAGGGTCGCCCAGTGCAACAACACCATCATTATCACTGTCCATACGCGAGAAACTTCGCTCACCCACCGCATTGACTTCATCAATAGTAATGAACTCGTCATCGTTGCTGTCAACAGCATGGAAACGTATGTGAGTTTGTTTTACCGATGCTTTTCTGTCTTCAGCTAACCGTTTTTCTACTTTGCCTTCCCACTCATAAACATATTCACTTTCATCAAGTACACCGTCTTTGTTGGTATCAGACGCATTGAAGCGAGCACGTCTGGCATCAACGAACTCTTCTAATGGAAGTGACTCGTCTTTGTTCAAGTCATAGGTCAATATAATGCCGCTGGCGCTATGTGGTGCAGCTACTGCCGAAGCGCTAATACAAAGCGCAGATACAACGGCTAAACTTACTGTTTTAAACATAATTATCTCCTTGTACCCTTGTTAATTAGTAGGCTTCGAATGAAAGTGTGGTGGTGTAGCTATAAGTGGGCACGTCTGCACCATCAGGCGCGTCGGTACGCAGTCTTACTTGCATCAAATAGACATCTTGTGCTGAAGGAGTAAATGACGCTTGCCCTTTGGCATTTGTCGTTAATTTTTCTACATCAGATTCTTCGGCGAACTGATCTTTTCCTTGGTACACCGAGACTTCATGATCGGTTACAGGCTTACCGTTAAACAGAACTTTGAAATTAAAACTCTCGTTGGCAAACAAACTGTTAGGGTGATTAATTGCCACGATCTCTAAGCCGTCGTTTCTTGGCGCTAACGCCTGTTCACTTGGCCCTTTCTTCGTTACGTACGTTGTTGCAAACGTAACTGATTGAAAGTGCTCTTTTAGTATCGCACCTTCAGGTAGAGGCTTTTCATTACCTCGCATAGAGCCACGCTCACCGTCCTTTTCATACACGCGAAAAATTGCCCCCATGCGTTTTCCGGTTGAAAACTGGTAAGTCCCTTCTTCCTCTAAAGTGTGCTCAAGAACATTACGGGTAGAAAGATCGACAATCTTCTCCACACTCACTAGCTTGCCGCTAGGGGTAACCACTTCAAACGATGCATTCGTAATTGCCGCTTCTGGTACAAAAAATTGTTCTGCAAAAGATGCATCCAGCGTGACTTTACCGCCTCTAACCGGTTCAAACTGAAGCGGTTTTAGGTAAGCCACGTGGGCTAGAGCAGCGCCACTGAAGCAGCTTGCAATAAGCAAGGGTAAACTGATGAGCGTGTGTTTTTTCATGGTTTTTTATTTTCTAGTTGTGTAAAAGTGAAATCATACTATTGCAAATGATAATAGTTATCAATAGTATTACGGTCGATTTTTGACGCACGAAGTGTCAAGAAATCGCTTTGACAGGCGCGATTTAAGAAAAATAAAAATGATATCAACCGACGCAAACAGGAGGCTTAGCGTTGATACGAAATACTAATTATTTGCACTTTTATTAAAAATTGGAAAAAACAATGAAATTTAAACGCTCAACGGTAGCTATTTCGCTTGGCTGTGCGCTAACACTTCCTGCCCTAGCTCAACAATCAGAATTGGCAGTTACAAAGGCCAAAAGTGAAGAAACCCTGACAACGACTGTCGAAACCGTGCTGGATGCACAAACTCTGTCAAAGCGCTCAATTACAAATATTGAAGATACCGCTCGCTATATCCCAGGAGTACAAACTAATGATACGGGTAACCGTTTCGGTAACGATGGCTTCAACATTCGCGGCTTGGAAGGAGACGCCGTAGCAGTAACTGTAGATGGCGTCGGTCAAGGCGAAACGCTAAACCCAAGCTCATTCGCCGCTTATGGAATGTATGGATCGAGCCGCGGCGAAATTGAATTGGAACACGTAAAAGCCGTCAATATCACTAAAGGCCCAAGCGCTGTCGCGCAAGGACCAGGCTCCCTTGCAGGCTCAGTTACCTACGTGACCAATGAAGCGAGCGACTTTTTACCTGCCACTGGTGATGCTACAGGCGTTAAGTTGAAAACCGGTTTTGATGCACGCTCTGACGAATGGCTAGTACACGGCACCGTCGCTAACAGAACGGGTAACTTCGACTCGCTATTGCAATACACAATGCGCGACAGTAGCGAAACAGAAGCCCACAGCCATGGTGAGAATATCTCTGGCTCAGCACGTGGTCAGGCTGACCCGATGGATAATCAAGTCGATGCAGTTTTACTTAAACTTGCTTATAACTTTTCCGAGCACCAGCAACTAGGCTTTGTTTACGAAAAAACGGACAGAGAAACGAACGGCGTACCTCTTTCTCGCCAAAGTGACTCTTATTTTGACTTCACCTCAGCGGATGAAAATAACCGCGAGCGAATTGGGCTTTTCTTTAACAACGAAAACCTAGGCCTAGCGTTTGCTGACAGCATAGATGTGACATTGAACTATCAAGAGCTGTTTTCATCGGGTGTAACCAGCTTTCTTTACGGCAGTGCAGACGGCGACGCTATATTGCGTACCGAGGACCGCAATTTCAGCCAGGACTCATTGAGTTTCAATGTTGATTTAGCCAAATCAATCACCGGAGAATTTAACCATGAGATTATTTATGGCTTTAGTTATCAAAAGGTGGACGCAGAAGCGGTGATGTTCGACCGCAGGTTCGCTGGACAAACCGCGGACTCGCCTATATTAGACGGCTACCCTATTCGCGACCAAAGCTTCGTTCCAGAAACCGAAAAAACGTTAATTACAGCCTACCTAGCTGACACGGTTGAACTTAGCGAGCAATTAAGCGTAAACCTTGGACTTCGCTACGATTCCACGGAATATACGCCTACTGTAGACAGCACATTTTCAGATCCCACAGGATTAAGTATCACAGACAGCGAATTTAGTGCGGTGGTAGGAGAGATTGGTGCTACCTACGAATTCGTAAAAGGCCACTCTATAAATGCCCGAATTGCCCAGGGCTACCAAGCGCCTACGCTCCAAAGCTTGTATTTTGGTACAAACTCAGGCGATGAAGTCACCGATATCATAACTGGTAACACGTTTATTGACCTTGACCGTATTGCCAACAGTGAACTCGATGCTCAAGAATCGACTAACTTTGAACTCACCTATATTGGTGATTTCGAGAACGGAAATGTCAGCGTGTCGGTGTTTAGAACTGAATACACTAACATGATTCAAGACGAGACTTATTCAACGCCTTATGGCACTGAAGTAACTACCGTGCAGTGCGGTCGCTTCGGTTGTGAAACCGTAGTCAATACTGATGATGTATTCACGCAGCCACAAAATACGGGCGAACTGACTGTTGACGGTTTTGAAGTTACTGCTAATTACAATTTTACAGATAACATTGCGGGTCGTTTTGCTTATACAGCATTGGACGGTACCTACGACACCGCGTCTGCTTTTAACAATGCGGGGGACGACTTAGAAACCGTATCGCCAGATACCGCAACAGTTGGACTAGGCTACGTATCTGATGAAGGTGATTGGGGCGCAGAACTTGTCGCAATTTTGAGTAAAGGGGTAGAAGAAAGTACTCAACTTAGCTACACCTCGTTGAACAACGGTGCAGGTCCATCGCATACGCCTGCAGGCTATGCTGTTTTCGACCTGCTCGCCTACTACGACATTACTGAAAACCTGCGCTTTACCACGGCGATCTACAACCTTACAGACAAAGAGTATTACCGCTGGGAAGTACTTAATAGCGTAAGAGACGGTACTGGTGGTTTCTTTGGCGGTGTGAGCGGTAATGGATACCAGCGCTACTCAGAGCCAGGCAGAAGTATTAGTGCCTACGTCACTTACCAGTTCTAATGTAACCAAAGTGCAGGCCATACTTAGCTCAACTTAGCCAAGTGGCCTGCTATTCACTCAAGTATTCTCCCATGAATGTTTATGAAAGTTTGTTCACGAAAATGGGTGATCGAAAGTTCCTGTTCAAACGTTTTCTCGCTATCTCTCTTTTTAGGACTTTCACTATGTTTGGACTTTTTAAAAGCAATCCAACCAAAAAGATGCGGAAGCAGTATGACGCCCTTCTTGAAAAAGCCATGCACGCGCAAAGAAACGGTGACATAAAGACTTATTCATTGCTTACCGCCCAATCAGAAAAACTGTGGAAAGAAATAGAAACACTGGAGAAGAATACACAAGGAACATAAATGCTAGGCGCTTGCACATTGCGTGTGACCGAATACTAATACGTGATGTTTACACCTAAGGCGTAGCGCGCCCCTGCGTCTTGCACAAGCAAGAGATGATTGCTGAATCGGCCGCGCTTATGCACGGTTTCGTTAGTAATATTGATACCTTCAAAAAATACAGAAACCCTCGGGCTGAACTGGTATGAAAGGCTCATATCCCACTGCTTGTAGGGGCTAACAAAGGTAGGCTCGGTGCTTTGGGTTTGGTTCAGCGATTGCAAGAACCCTTCTCGCTGGTTCCAGGCCACCCGCCATTGCAGCGCGTTTTTTTCATAAAACAGCACCATGTTTTTGGCACCCGACAACCCTGTAAGTGCGAAGGTTGAACGGATATTGGCGGTGTCTAATTCAGCGTTGCTGTCTACAAAGCTCGCATTGGCCTGAATTCCCCACCCTGACTCGCCAAACAAATGCTGTACTGCTACCTCTACCCCTTCAACCGTTGCAGACTCACCGTTGCTAGGAGATATTACGGAAAACTGCGCTAACGCATCAGCATCATCAACCGCATTTGGATCTGTGCCGGTGCTAGGGTCAGTCACGTTATTAAAGGTTTGTGTACTGCTTTCATTAACAATGAAATTATCTACCGTTTTTCTAAAGTAACCTGCCGATATATAGCTATTTTCCTGGTAGTAATGCTCAATGGCCAAATCAATGTTTTTTGCCTCAAAGGGCAATAGCTGTGCGTTTCCGATACGCGCCCGCAGATCACCACCTTGTCGCGTGGTGGTGTAAGTTACGCCCGGCGCCATCTGTTCTAAGGTTGGGCGGGTGATACTGTGATTATAAGCCGCGCGAAATACCCAACTATCTAACCAGCTGGCTTTAACGCTCATGCTAGGTAAAAGATTTGTGTAGCTTGACGATTTATCAATATTTACCGAGGCGCCAAACTCTTGCCCCAGTTCGGTTTGGTCTAAAATAACTAACGCCGATAACTGCTCATCGACACCGCTTACCTTTACATCAGTATATTCAGCACGTAGCCCTGCATGCACATCGATAAACCAAGGCGCGTAGTCCTTTTCAATAGCGGTTTGAATATACCCCGCATACACTGTTTCTTTAACAGCGAAAGAGCTTCCCCGTGTTTCAGCGGCTAGACTGACATCTCCAGCGTTTTCCAAGTAACGGAATAATGTATCACCGTCGTGACGCAGCCACTGATGAGGTATGTTCTCATGCCCGCTAATCGACCCAAGAAAATCGTCGCCTGCGTCAAATATGGTTTGGAAGCTATCGGGAATATCTGGTGCATCAAAATAGCCGCAAAAGCTGCAGTGTCTTGCGTCTGCTTCGTTGTCTCTTCTTTCGTTGGCTTTTTCGCGCTGAGTTAATGCTCCACCAACGTCAATTTTGCTAAACCAGTTTTCATCCCCAAGCACACTTACATTGATTTTAGCTTGCCCTATATCGTCATCAATACTCCACCCTCTGCGCAACATCACGTGGGAACGGCCGTTGGCTGGATCTAAGTAATGGGACACGCCAACCGGCTCCCCCAAGGCATTTACCTGACGGGGGTTGGCTTGTTCAAAGCCCGATATTGCAGGCAATATATTCGACTGACGATGATCGAATGAAGAGCGATTTAGATAACCGATAAGCGAGAGAGAATTACCCTCTCCATTGTTGTCATCGACATTGGCCATTGAGTAAGACAGATCAGCATCAACAATTACGCTATCGCTTGCGATGTAGTTCGCTGCAAAACCGAAGCTCCTCAAAGTCGATGAACGGTTAAATGTGCGCGCGTGAAAGTCGGTGGCATGCCCGCTATTTTGTGAAAAAGCCACCGCCGTGCCGTTTTCATCCACCGTAACATCTTCAAGGTTGCTCGATGTAAACCAATGTCCCATTGAGGTTGCCGAGGTTTCAACATCAAATGTTGACCCCAGATAATCGGCCGTAAGCTCGAGCTTGTTGTTAGGTCGATATTGTAAAACGAGCGCAGACCCCGTACGGGTTCTATCGTCAAAGCGTACTCTTTGATCGTAATTCCTGGGTACATATAGCGTAGAAACGTCATCAGAAAGCTCACTTTCAGGTACGTTAGTATTTACCAACCAACCATCAATTTGCGCTTCTTCTAGTCGCGCTTGACGCTTGTGTTGAGTAAAAGAGGCTAGAATGCCAAACGAGTTATTCAAATAAGTGTTGCTGAACATAGCAGAGGTAGAAGGCGCATATTGTTGCGAGTTAGTATCGTACTGCACTTTGATGCTGCCAGCCGCCCGCATTCCCTTGAAAGAAAGAGGTTTAGCGGTGTGAACATCGATCGTAGCGCCGATGCCACCTGACTGCATAGTCGCCTGGCTTTGTTTGTGCACGGTAACACTGCTGACAATCTCAGAGGCCAGTGTATCAAAGCTGAATTCGCGCCCGAGCTTATCGGTTGCCATAGGCCTGCCGTTTAATAACACCCGATTAAATTCCGGCCCAAACCCCCTCACTGTAACAAGTTGACCTTCACCTTCTGCGCGGTCGATAGATACGCCAGAGACACGCTGCAGCGCTTCTGCGAGGTTTTGATCGGGAAACTTGCCCATATCCACCGACTGAATAGTATCAATGATGACGTTCGCGTTGCGTTTGATCCCCACCGATTGAGCAACACGCGCTCGTAATCCCCTTACTTCAATGTATTCAATATCGTAACTACCTTGCTCGTCAGGTACGGTTACCAAGCTATCGTCTTGTGCGGTAATGGCGTTAAAAAGACGACCAAGCAAGTGATTGTTTTCATCACTATCGCTAGCAGGCACTATTTTTATTCGGGTGTTATCGACAATATCAGCACTCAGGCCTGTACCAGCCAAAAGCTTTTCTATTGCTACTTGCGGGGTATAGTTACCACTTACTTCATTTGCAAAAATATGCCTGACTTTGTTGAAGGGGAAGACTACGGTCAGCTCGGCTTGATTGGCAAACGCGATGATTGCCTCGTCTGCACTTTGTGCAGGAATAGCGAAATCTATTGCGGAGACCTGCGATGTATTCTGTGTAATCACTTCTGCTTGTTGGTGGGGCAGCACTGACTGCGCAATAACAGTGTGACTTGCGCCGAACGACATCATGCACAGTGCAACCGTTAAAGCTTTAGGCTTAAAAGGCAGCATGATTATTGTGTCGAATGGTTCACTTGCCACAGGCATATTTGGTTTTACGCTATTGTTATTATTGATTATTAGAGTGTGTGATGCGTCTGCGTCACCCTACACGTTATTGTTGGTGTTGTTTTAAACTAGCGTCGCATTATATACAACCCATTAACAAATTTAATTTTTGAGCGATAATGTTGAAAATACTGGGGGAAAATAGCGTGGCTGTCGTCTTAGTCAGTAACAACGATAAAAAATAACAATATGCCCATAGAAACAGCCATACATAATGCCTATATGTCGGCGCGCGGCTCGATGGCCAAAATGCTATCGCGCCTTGTGCCGCCTAAAGAAGTGGATGACATACTGCAGGATACGTATGTTCGCTTGTGTCAGGCGAAATCTACCGAGCATATTAAAGAGCCCAAGTCGTTTTTGTTTAAAACCGCAAAAAACTTGGCCTACGATCACTTGAAGCGTGCAGAAACACGCATGGTAGACGACAGCGTAGAGGTTGCAGCAGCACTGGAAAGCGCAATTAGCGGTGTTGAAGATGAAACATTTCACAACAACGCCACCCAGCAAGAGTTTAAGTTGTTTTGTGACGCAGTGCGCGCCCTTCCCAAGCAATGCAGGCGCGCATTTGTATTAAAGAAAGTGTATGGCTACTCTCTTAAAGAGATTGCCCAAGAATTAGAGATAAGCGAAAAAACCGTGGAAAAGCATATTGCTGAAGGAATAAAAAGATGCACTTTGTTTATGCGACGACAAACGACGTCGCATACACGGCCGAATGCTTATCAAAGTGGTGGGCAACACAGTACGGCGGATGTAAAGAGAGACGCCCATGAATAGTTTAACAAACGAAACAAAAAACGCTAAGTCAGACACCAATAGCAACGTTGTACAGTTTAATAGCGATGAGCGTGTGCTTGATGCCGCTAGCGAATGGCTAGTGAAACTCGACGAAGGGCTTGATGCCGAAGAAATGCAAGCGCTAAAAACATGGCTTGCAACGCCATTGCATCGAGACACCTTCCTCGAAATGGTAGCCTTGTGGGACAAGATGTCGGTGCTTAGCGAACTGGCTGAAATCGTACCTCATACACCTGAGCCTAGCGCCAAACACAAAGCAAATAACACCGTGACTTGGAAGCGCCCGCTGGCCATTGCTGCCTCGTTTTTAATGGTTGGGCTGTTAAGTTATCAGGGGCTAAATTTATTCTCGCCGTCTAACCAAACCGAACCTGTTGCACAAATGGCAAGCTACTCGTTACAAGCTTCGACCAAACCGGGCGAGCACAAGAGCATTAGCTTAGAGGACGGCAGTACACTATGGCTTAATACCAACTCTCAAGTGAACATCGCTTTTACTGAAACCTCACGGATTATTCAGCTTGTCAAAGGTGAGCTTCATATCGAAGTGGCGAAAGACAAATCCCGCCCGCTCAATGTACTTGCAGCCGGTAAAGCCATACAGGCGGTTGGTACTGCTTTTAATGTGCAATATCACCGCGGCGACCTTGAACTGGTAGTTACCGAAGGCGTGGTAGAAGTCGCCAGCTATACACTTAACAAAGCGAATGGCGAAAGCATTATTGATCCAATTATAAAACCGCAGGCTCAGCCACTGACGTTAGTTCAAGGTGAAAAATCGCTTTTATCTTTGCCTAACAGCACCGTTGAGACCGTGTCAGATGAAGATATCGCGAATGATTTAAGCTGGCGTGAGGGCAAGATTGTATTTCGCGGCGAGCCATTAATTGACGTGATTGAAGAAGTAAGCCGATATACGGATAAAACGGTTGTTTTAGGTGATGCTGCGCTTGCTAACATGCAAGTAGCAGGGCTATTCAACACCAATGATGTAGACGCGCTTATTGCCGCCCTTGCCGACAATTTACAGATATCTACAGACTACTCTAGCGACACTATTGTCCTTCGCCCCCGTTAACAGTGGGTTTGCTCATAAGTTCTTACTTAGCTTTATTGAGCTACAAACTAAACACAAAGCGCGTTCTAAAGCTTAACTCGCGCTTTTACCAACTCCCCCTTACAATGACGCCTTATACCAGTCGGCAAGCATTGGTATGATAGATAAATGCATCAAACAATAAGGCGTCTTTGATATGCAAATAGGCAGTACTTTAACGGCAATTAAGCAGCTCACTTCCAGGCTACTATTTCTGGCCACCTGCGCGGTGCTATCTAATACAGCTTTCGCCATTGAAGCTGGCCAATATTACTATTTCATTTCTGACAAGTGCGTGGCTAAAGGCCCTCAAACGCCCGAAGAGCGAGGCGCCGTAACCCCAGATGTTATGCTATTTGAAGTGGTACCTGCGGGGATCAGCGACTACTACGTAAACATGAATACGAGCGCACTGATTCACTATACAGAGGAAGGGCAAGCGCACCTTTCTTCAATGGAAGCAGAGCAGGCCTATACTGCTGGTAAAGCACCGTCGAAAGACAGCCTTAGAAAAGATGGCAATGCCATCCAGCACGACTTCATGCTGCAGCGCGAAGCAATAGATTTAAAAACCTTGGTAAACACGTTAAATGGTTTTTCCCAGCTGCAGTCTGATAAAGGCTACTTTTTTAAGAAAATCGTAGGCCTTTCTAACCCCGATGCTAAATTTAAAGCCATTACCCGGGTTCGCTTAAGCGATATGGGTTACGACAATCGCATGATGCTAACAAGCTACTCCAGCGACTACTTTATGCTGGATGAACAAGGTAAGGCCTCTAACACAGCTTTTATTACGGTAGATCACGGCGCAGCGCTACGCAATTCACTGCACGACACCAACAGCCCGTACGCCATATTTACCAAAAATTCAGTATGCGGTGAAAAGTGGGAGCCCGGCAATTAACAAGGTAATTAGCTAGGACATACTTTAAACGCTTGTTGAATGGATCGGGCTTACTTCGGCTTTAGCGGCTTTGGTTTTAAAAGGCTCTGGTTTTAATTACTACGATAAAGCGTTTTAATAAGGTGGTAGCCGAAACGGGTCTTCACCGGCCCGTGTACTTTGAGCACGTCTTTTTTAAATACCACATCGTCGAAGGCTTTTACCATTTGGCCTCTACGGAATTCACCAAGATCGCCGCCACGCTTGCCCGACGGGCATTTAGAATGACGCTTTGCTAACGTCGCAAAATCCTTACCCTTTTTAAGCTGCTCTAAAATAGAAAGCGCTTCTTTCTCTGTTTTAACCAAAATGTGAAGTGCGGATGCCGTTGCCATGCCTCTTCCAATATTGAAGTATTAATTATTGCAGTATACCGTATAATGCGACACATCTTGGATGTTTCAACATTATTATATCAATGGAGTGGTATGCGCCAGCTTGTAATGTTACTTTGTTTTTTACATCTCACATTTGCGGCGGAGGCTGACCAGCCAAAAAATGTGATTTTTATCCTCGCTGACGACTTGGGCTGGAACGACACGTCAATCTATCAACATAATAAGTTCTACGAAACGCCGAATATAGATGCTCTAGCACAAAAAGGAATGACATTTACTCAGGCATTTAGTAATAGCCCATTGTGTTCCCCGACTAGAGCTTCTATCCTCACGGGCCAGACACCTGCTCGACATGGTATTTTAAATCCGAATATCGAGACGCCTACAGTTAGGCTTA
Source organism: Alteromonas sp. Cnat2-8 (assembly GCF_022348355.1). Classification (NCBI taxonomy): domain Bacteria; kingdom Pseudomonadati; phylum Pseudomonadota; class Gammaproteobacteria; order Alteromonadales; family Alteromonadaceae; genus Alteromonas; species Alteromonas sp. Cnat2-8. The sequence goes on along the minus strand of NZ_JAKREX010000003.1, from coordinate 259,784 downwards.
CTTCATCTGAACGTAGCAGTGGTCCCCGAAATCAATTATCAACCATTCCCCTAACAGCCACTCGTCTTGACACATCACTTCCTACTCTGGTCAAGGTATTAAAGAACGAGGGTTATCACACGGCGCATTTTGGAAAATGGCATTTAGGCTCTTCGCCATATAGCCCTCTCGAACATGGTTTCGATATAGACATTCCGCACTTCAGCGGCTCTGGCCCTTACGGAGGTTATCTTGCACCTTGGTCTTTCGCTCCGAATTTAACGCCCGAAACAGAAGAGGAACATATAGACATCCGTTTAGCTAAAGAGGCAAAAAAGTGGATTTTGAACAATCACAGTCGAGGTCCTTTTTATGTAAATTTCTGGCCATTTTCGGTACATGCTCCCTTTAACGCCAAGCAGGATGTTGTGGACCACTTCATTAACAAGCGCTCCCCTTTTAACAGCCAACGAAGTGCAACTTACGCAGGAATGGTAAAACACTTCGACGATGCTATCGCTATTTTATATGACGCGTTAGAAGAGGTTGGAATTATAGATGATACTATCATCGTGTTTACATCGGATAATGGGGGGAATATGTATGATGTACTGGGCGAGATTCATCCAACAAGTAACTTTCCTCTTCGCAGCGGTAAGGCGACGCAATATGATGGTGGCAGTCGCGTACCTACATTCATAATATGGCCAGGCCTCACTCAGTCAAACACCTTATCCAATCAACCTATCCAATCTGCTGACTTTTATCCTACTTTATTGAGTGGGTTAAACGCAGAAATGCCGAAAGGACATATTGTAGATGGTGAAGATATTCGCCCAATATTGCGTGGTGACACCTTATCGCCCAGACCTATTTTCACATATTATCCCACAATGCCTCGCGTTCCCGATTGGTTACCTCCTTCCGCTACAGTCTTATACGACGGTTGGAAACTAATAAAGACATTTTTTTACGGTGACAAGGAAGAACATAGGTACGCCCTTTATAATGTTGCAAGTGATGTAGAAGAAGCCCGTAATCTAGCGAATGAGAGGCCAGATAAATTAATAGAATTAGACAGTATTTTATCTGAATACTTAGTATCCACAAATGCCTCTCTGCCTCTCGAAAACCCCGACTATCAACAAGGAACATTTAGCTTTTACAGCATCGGAAAACCTGCAGACCAATATCTACTCCCTGAAGAACAGACATCGAATAACCTATCCCTAGATTTATCGATATCAAGCCCCCTCGCAAATGCTGGAGACAAGCTTTTTGCATCATGGGATCTATTGAATGGAAGTGCTTCCTCAAGCGTCAGTTATCGCCAATTCATGGGCCCAGACGTAACAACCGAGGCACAGAATAATGGTTTTAGTTTCACGGTACCAGAAGTGGATACTGCTCAATTTATCAGCTTTGCGTTCATTGCTAAAGACCACGAAAAGACAGTTAGAAAGCAACTGAGCGTTAAAGTTTTGCCCGTGAATGTTGCACCTACGATCGGTTTGTTACATACAACTATCACAGCTTCAAAAGGCAGCAGATTAACCATTAACTACACTGTGAATGATGTTAATAAAGATAAGCTCTACTTGAGGGTTCAAAGCGATGATTTATCTATCGACGAGAATATCAGTATTGCACGACCTGTTTATTATCTCGATATTCCTGCCTCATTTACTCAAAACCAAGCAGACATAAATTTTACTGTTTCCGATGGACTCACTTCAAACTCTAGTGCATTACGGATTACTCTTTCCGAAGCTCAGGGCGGAGGCTCTACAAATAACGGTGGAATACAAGAGAGTAGAACAGGAGGAGGGAGTATTATTATGCTAATTCCAATCCTGTTAATTGCTTTAGGACTCAGAAGTTTGTCTTATTCGCTACTCAAAAGCTGAAGTAGCTTAGTTTGAGATAGATTTTAATTGTAGGAATGTTAAATAAGCCACTAGCGCGAATAAAATGTTGATAATACCAGAATTCGACTTAGCCCAAGCGATAGGAATGCTGAGTTTTGCGCTTGGCATTTTGTGCTTTTATCAGCGTGATGATCAGCACCTGAGAATAATGATGGTGGTGATGAATTTAAATCACGCCCTGCATTTTGCGCTACTTGGTGCCGTAACCGCATGCTTAAGTGCCTTGCTTTCAGTGGTAAGAACAGGCATTTCGATTAAAACCCGTTCTCGCAGTGTCGCCTATCTATTTATATTAATATCGCTAGCAGCCGGGCTGTATTTGGCCGAAGTTTGGTACGATTTATTCCCTATTTTGGGAACGTGTATAGGCACTTATGCCTTGTTTTGTTTATCGGGGATCCGCATGCGTTTAGCGTTTTTGTGCGGTGCAATATGTTGGCTAACCAACAATATTATTGTCGGCTCTATTGGCGGCACCTTGCTTGAAGCTACGTTACTGGCAGTTAATAGCTTCACCATTATTCGCTTGTACAGAGGGCAAAAAGCACTCGGTCAGGCCTGATTCCCAATCTATGCCAGACTATGCTCCCAATCTACACGCCTTGATTGCCCAAAGTGAATGAATTGCTATACGCACACTGTATTGGAAGCTTTCAAGCAAATATTACCGAATGACTAGAAACGCCTTATTCAAAACGAAAGTGCAAACAGACTCGTTACTGACGTGTGATAGTCCAGTGACATAGCGACGGATAACAGCGTTATATTAACAATGGAGAAACCAAAAACACGTTTTGCCCAGCCTTCTACGTTGATGTCGGGTCTGTATCCGCGCAGCGCCATCAACAGCCACCAAAGGCTTGTTGCGAAAGCTACTGTTAAAAAGCCAATCCCCGTATAACCGCTAAGTGGAAGCAGCATTACAACTAAAGCAAATAACGCAATATGAAGAACAATATGGCGTTTTGCTTTCGCGATACCTTGCGATACAGGCAATACTGGAATGCCAGCCGCCTTATAGTCGTTATATCTAAAGATAGCGATGGCATAAGAATGGGGCATTTGCCAAATGCTGAATATACCCAGCAAAATAGCCGCAGCCATATCAAACTGACCGCTCGCGGCGCAATAACCGACTACGGGCGGAACGGCCCCCGACAAACTGCCAACGAAGGTGCCATACACAGAATTTCGCTTCATATACAGGCTGTAAACACCCACATAAATGACGTAGCCAAAAGCGGCAAAAAATACGGCAGTAAGGTTGGTGTAAAGCGCTAACAAGCCAAACCCTGCAATACCCAGCACAGCACCGTGCAACATCGCAGTAAGTAATGGTAACTCGCCTGTTACCGTAACCCGGTTAGCCGTGCGCTGCATTTTGCCGTCGATATCTCGGTCAATGCAGTTATTAATGACACAACCTGAAGCCACCACCAGCGATAAACCGATGAGCGTTGCGAGCAATAGCCAATAATCTATATCGCCACGGGACGCGAGCAAGAAACCGCCCGTTACCGAAATAGCATTGCCCATAATAATGCCGGGCTTGGTAACTGAGAGGTAACGTTTATAAGTAGAGGTCATGGGTAAAATCCAAATTTAGAACGCGCCCATTTAGACACGTATCAAGGTGTACTGAGAAGCCCCAATGTTGCCCCCAAAATAGGTTGCACCAATAGAAGGGCGAAACATGAGGGCTTAACGTACTTACCGCGATGAATTAATCACATTGAAAAGCCTGACATGATCGTCAGGCTAGACCACGCATATACAGAGATTTGCTAATACATCATCATGGCGTTTGATTCGTAGATGATCCAAACGGATAATCCAACCACCATGAAAATAATAAGCGCACTGAATAAGAATGAAAACGTATTGGCTCTGCCTTCTTCGGTAACAAAGTTAAGGTGCAAAAAGTATTTAAGGTGCACCCACATTTGAACCAAGCCCAAAGTTACCACGCTCCAAATCGTAGTAACTTTAGATAGGTCGCCATTCATCACTAGGGTGAACGGAATAGCGGTAAGTACCACAGATAGAATGAAGCCAATAATATAAGACTTCACATCGCCATGTGCGTCATCACTATTGTGGGTCGATGAAGCGTGACCGTCCGTATTTGAAGCTAATTTTGCATCGTGTAACGCCATTACATTGCCCCCATTAAATACACTACGGTAAATACACATATCCATACGATATCGAGGAAGTGCCAAAACAGACTTAAGCAACTAAGTCGAGTAACAGTTTGCTCACCTAGACCTCGGCGGGTTACTTCAATAAACATGATTGTCATCCAAATAAGGCCCGCTGTAACGTGCAGTCCGTGCAGTCCCACTAACGAGAAAAACGCCGTTAGAAACGCACTTTGCTGCGGCCCGTTGCCATGCTCAATAAGGTGATGAAATTCGTACACCTCCATACCAATAAAACACGCACCCAGTGCCCATGTCACCGCCAGCCAAGCAAGGGCGCCTGACTTGTTTTGTCGGTGAGCACATATCATGGCAAAGCCAAAGGTAATGCTGCTTAAAAGCAGAGCGGCTGTTTCAACTGCAACAAAGTTGAGCTCGAAAATATCTTTGCCAGACACACCGCCCGCCGTATTCATAAACAGCACGGCATAGGTGGCAAAGAAAGAAGCAAACAACAAACAGTCGGTCATTAAATACAACCAGAAACCAAACACGGTGTTGTTTTCATGATGTTCTTCGTGTGCGTGTTCATGCGGCATTGATGCGGCGCTTGATGTTGCAATAGTACTCATGAGCGACCTCCCACTGTATTGGCACTTAAGTGCGTAGCTTCAACTCGTTCAACCTCATCTACCTGCACGTAGTAATCAACATCCGAGGTATAGCAACGCTTAATAAATACTCCTATTCCTGCCACTAAACCGACAACAGCAAGCCACCAAATATGCCAGATAAGCGCAAAGCCCATTAGAGTAAAGCTCATGCTCATGAAAACTCCGGCTGAAGTATTTTTTGGCATATGAATAGGTGTGTATTTTTCAGGGCGTTGATACGACTCGCCGCGCTCCTTCATATCCGTCCATGCATCAATGTCTTTGATGTGAGGAATCTTGGCAAAATTGTAAAATTGAGGCGGTGACGCCGTTGACCACTCTAGCGTGTGACCATTCCACGGATCGCCCGTTGTATCGTTAAGTTTTTCTTTGTTTTTGAAGCTTACAAACAGCTGAAGTAGCTGGAAGAAAATACCAATTGCTATAACAAACGCACCAAATGCAGCAATGTATAACCAGATATTCCAGTCAGGATTGTCGGTGTGATTTAAGCGGCGTGTCATACCCAAAAAGCCAAGCACGTACAGGGGCATGAACGCCAAAAGAAAACCAATTTGCCAGCACCAAAAGGCTGCTTTTCCGGTTTTTTCGTCAAGCTTAAAGCCCATGGCTTTCGGGAACCAAAAAGCAAAGCCAGCCAGATAGCCAAATACCGCACCACCAATAATGGTGTTGTGAAAGTGCGCAATGAGAAACAAGCTATTATGAAGTACGTAGTCAGCACCTGGAATAGCAAGTAACACCCCTGTCATGCCGCCAATGGTGAAGGTCACCATAAAGCCTAACGTCCACAGTACAGGCACACTCAATATTAAGCGACCGCGATACATGGTGAATAGCCAGTTAAACAGTTTCACGCCCGTGGGTACGGCAATAACCATAGTCATAATGCCGAAGAAGGCATTCACATTGGCGCTTGAACCCATGGTAAAGAAGTGATGTAGCCAGACAATAAAACCAAGAATGGCAATGGCACCCGACGCATACACCATCGACTTGTAGCCAAACAGGCGCTTAGCGGTAAACGTAGATATAACTTCTGAAAAAATACCAAATGCAGGCAGTACCAGAATATAAACCTCAGGGTGTCCCCACGCCCAGAATAGGTTGATATACATCATCGAGTTACCACCGGCTTCATTCGTGAAGAAGTGGAAGTCCATGTAGCGGTCTAGGGTTAGCATAGCCAACACAGCCGTAAGAATAGGGAACGAAGCAGCAATCAGAATGTTCGCCCACGTACAGGTCCATGTGAAAATAGGCATTTGCATTAACTTCATGCCGGGCGCACGCATTTTAAACACGGTAACTAAGAAGTTTACGGCGGTTAGCAGCGTACCGAGTCCGGATATCTGCAGGGCCCATATATAATAGTCGACGCCAACCCCGGGACTAAACTCCAACCCGGCTAGCGGCGGATAAGCAACCCACCCTGTTTTTGCGAATTCACCTAAACCCAAAGACACATTTACTAGAATTGCGCCACCTGCGGTCAGCCAAAAACTTAAGTTATTTAAAAATGGAAACGCCACATCGCGAGCACCAATTTGTAGTGGCAAAATGATATTCATCAACCCAATCATAAACGGCATCGCCATGAAGATAATCATGATAACGCCATGGGCCGTGAAGATTTGGTCGTAGTGCTCTGGCGGTAGATACCCTGGCGCACCATTGGTTGCCATTGCAAGCTGAGTACGCATCATAATGGCGTCGGCGAAGCCACGCAGAAGCATGATCATTGCCAACACAATGTACATAATTCCAAGACGTTTGTGGTCGACAGACGTTATCCAATCAAACCACAGGGTTCCCCACTGTTTGTGCTTGGTGATAAGCATGGCAATGAGCACACCCACCACTGCCACAACAGCAAGTGTCACCATAATAATCGGCTCGTGATAGGGCACGGCCTCAATAGATAATTTACCTAATAAAGACATGGTTATTGTGCATCCTCTTGGTGATGGCTGTGTTGCATTTCAGGCATGGCGTGATGTTCGCCCATGGCGGCATTTTCCGGCTTGTTGTAGAAATCCATAGAGCCGTGATCTTTCATGTATTTCATAACGATGTTATGAAATAGACCGTCATCGACTTTGCTGAAATAGGTCACCGGATTGTTTTCGCTTGGCTCAGCAAGCTGCTCGTAGGCACCTGACGTTAACGATGTTTGCGACTGCTTAACGCTGGCAACCCACGCCTCGAAGTCATCCTCGGTAGGTGTGGCAATAGCGTTAAACTTCATTCCAGTGAATCCCGCACCGCTGTAATTTGAAGAAATGCCTTTGTACGTACCTGGCTCGTCGGCAATAAGATGAAGCTTGGTTTCCATTCCCGCCATGGAATAAATCTGGCTTCCTAGCTGAGGAATAAAAAACGAATTCATGGTGCTTTCAGAAGTAATCTTAAACGCAACGGGTTTATTGGCTGGAAACACCAATTCATTGACCGTTGCGATACCTTGTTCAGGATAAATAAACAGCCACTTCCAGTTGAGCGAGACTACTTCGACAGTAAGATGCTCTCCTTGACCTTCTAGCGGTGCATAAGGGTCGAGTGCGTGAGTAGAGCGCCAGGTGATCACACTCAACGACACGACAATGAGAATTGGAATGGACCACACCACCGCTTCTATTTTGGTCGAATGTGCCCATTTAGGGGTATAAATTTCGAAATCGCGACTAGCGCGATACTTCCACGCAAAGTAAAGCGTAAGAAAAATAACGGGAACAACAACAATCAGCATTAGGATGGTGCAAAGAATAATCAGATTCTTTTCATCCATACCCACTTGCCCTTTAGGGTCAAGCACGCCACCGCTGCAACCGGCCAACGTCAGCCCTGCACCAGCAGCAATTAAAGTAAAAAGGTTACGAATAGACAAAACAAGTTCCTATAACCCACAAGTTAAACGGCGATGACTGGGCCGCTTAATAGAGAATGGCAGCGTTACAGCATCGAAAAACACACCGGTAAAGCTTTGTCACACATACTGCGCAACGCTTTCGGCGTTAGATAATCAAATCGGAGACGTTTAACTAAAAAGTGGGGGCGCTCTACTGCCAACCGTCTGAACAAAAGGCTGGGGGAATGTAGGGCAAAGGTAAGGAATAGGTCGGCGCTGTTTTGTTATTTGCGCCTTTGCTATAGCCGTGGCTTTAACCAAGAGACCAACTAACACTAATGCAATGGTGGGAACAATAAATTGCGAAAGCGTGTGATTGGCCAGTGCAATGAAAAAAGGCTCTACAACCAAACTTTCATTAAACGCACTGACAAATTCTGCCGAGTCAGCCAAGGTACCACTGATAACTAGCGCAATGTTCAGCAGTAACACCAGATTAGCCAACCACAGCATAGCGCCTACACCACTGGTGTAGTTTATTGCGGGTCTAATCGAAGAATTCAGTTCGTCTAAAAAAACGAAAGAACGTGGTGCCATATAGAATGTAATGCCTTACAAGAACAATGCTCTAAGTTTAACGCTGCTTCAAATGAGAATGAGAAAGCAGGCGTGGCAGAGTAATCTCAAATAAGGACAAGTACAAGCCACCTATCGACGGGCTAAAAAGACCTAGTAATTAAAGCACCAGACACAAATAACTATTTTATTAACATTCAAAAGGTAAGACTCTGCTTCCACAGATTTATCGTCGCCCTTAGCATAGATGTCACGCATTCATTCACTTTTCCGCTCGCTGAGTCTTCAACTTGCACCTCGACAGCACCTACACATGTTAATTTTTTGTTTTAAATATACAAAATTAAACCGCTTACCGGACGCGGTTGATAAAGCGTTAACCTTCTTATAGATGCGATGAGTTGCACGACAGTTTTCTCTCTTTTCTCAATGTGATTGATTTAAAAATCATCAATAATTTAAAATGCCACCGGTAGCATTTTGTTTAATTCGTGTTAATATCGAGCAATATTATCTTGATTTCGGGACCGCAAAAAGATGGAAAGGTATGTTATTCCCAGTGTTATGCAGGCGCTGCAGCTATGTCAAGCCATCGCCGAGTCTCGCTCGGGTTTAAGTGCCTCTGAAATTGAGTCAGCGCTTAAACTTCCCCGCACATCAGTATTTAGATTACTTAGAACATTAACCAGCGAACGGGTAGTCGAAAAGCGTGGTACAAAATACTTCTATGGCACACGCATTTACGAAATTAGCGCCGCTAACTCGCGCAGCAGATACGTTCAGAGAATCACTGCACCTGCGCTTTCGAAACTTATAGCTGCAACCAACGCTAGCGCAATCATCTGCACATTAGGCGACTACTGCGCGTTTGTAATTGACGTTTTAGATGCCAGAGAAAAGCAAATAACAACAATTAGGCCAGGGACAAAACTGCCCTTATTTGAATCTGCTGCGGGTCATGTCATGTTGGCCTACCATCCCAAGTATCAAAACATGAACGACAGCACACACCCCGCAAACTTTGATGAACAACAAGCCGCGAAATTACGAGCAACAACTTGTACCAGAGGCTATGCCGTCAGCCACTTCGCACCGCGCAACGTAACGCTTGTTGCCGTGCCAGTCTTCATGCGAGATGGAGAGCTTGTATCAATTTTAGCAATAGAACTAGAGGGTATGATCCACGACGTTAAGGTACTCCAAGCATGGAGCGCTAAACTCAAAGACATCGCCCGCCAACCAACCACCGGTGCCCACCCTTACGAGCAGGACATGCAGTAATGAAATATATTCCAATTCAACTGATTGTCGCTTTCGTCGCGTTTCTCGCCTTGTCTAACTGTCACGCACAATCATTGGCGTTTGAAGGTGCGCTGGGGTTCGGAAAATACACACAAGGTGGAAACCAAGGAAAAGTGTTAGTTGTTAGCTCTTTGTCTGATAATGCTAAAAGCCCACAAGAGGGAACATTGCGATGGGCTATTGCGCAAGACTATCCCAGACTGATTGTCTTTAATGTGTCTGGCGTGATCGCGCTAGAAAAGGAGTTAGAAATAAAACATGGCAACGTCACCATTGCAGGACAGACATCTCCCCACGGAATTGTAATTTCTGGCGCATCAACAAGCGTTGAAGCTAACCAGGTTATTATTCGTCACATGCGCTTTAGGCCGGGGAAAGACAGTGAAGAAGGCGATGCAGTAACCGTTAGAAATACCACTGATGTCATTATCGATCATTGTTCGCTAAGTTGGTCAAAAGACGAAGTAGGCTCTTTCTACAATAACCAACGCTTTACACTGCAATACAGCATACTATCAGAGAGTTTAAACAACGCGGGCCATCACAAAGGTAGTCATGGCTATGGCGGCATTTGGGGTGGCAGTAATGCTAGCTTTTTGCGCAATATATTGGCCAATCATACCAGTAGAAACCCGCGCATTAACGGATGGCGACTGAACCCGCCTTACCCACAGCAGCAAGAATTCGTTGATATCAAAAATAACGTTATTGCCAACTGGCAAAAAAACTCAGCTTATGGCGGCGAAAACGGCACCGCAAATCTGGTTGGGAATATTTATGCCCCAGGCCCCGCTACGAAAAAGCTATGGTTTTTCCAATTATGGGACGATAAGGAATCACTCACTCGACTGTATGTTGCTGAAAACGTGATGAAGGGCTATAGCGACATGTCTGAGGACAACAGTAAAGGCATAGATGTTAAGAGCGCCAAAACCGGTTCAAAGAAAGAAAAAGACGTAATCACTCGTTCTCTTTCAACGTCGCCTTTTCATCAGAATGAAATAGATAAATTAGGCGATGCGCAACTTACTGCACAGCAAACATGGACAAGCTTGATTGAAAACCAAGACGTAGGTGCTAATCTCACCCGCACAGGTAAAGATCTAGACCCTGTAGACTCGCGCATACTTAAGCAAATACAAAGCAATCAGTACACAAGCAAAAATGGGATAATTGATAGTGAATTAGATGTGGTTGACTGGTCAATTTACAGCAGCTACTTTACTGCCAACCCCGCGCCCTCTCTTACTTTTCATGAAGAAAACTCATGGCGGGTACTCGCAGGAGTCCCAACACTGTGATCACTAAATATTCATATATTAATAATTTGTGAAATAAACGTTAAATATTAGTGCATTCCTATCTGACAAGATCAATACTGCCACCGGTGGCATAGCAAAATACAAATACTACAGCTATGTCGATTTTGGAATTTAGGAGTTCAAAACATGAAAGTGTTTCAATGGACAGCCCTCGCTCTAGCCGTGTCCACGGCGTTTTCCAGCATGGCGCAAACTGCACCCGCTCAGGAAAATACCGAGCAAACTGAAACAAATGAGACCCCTAGCGAAATTGAAGTAGTTGAAGTAAAGGGTGTTAAACAGGCAGACCTTAAAGCGCGTGACTTAGAACGCATGAAAAGCGGCTTTAGCTCTGTTATTTCTACCGATGATTTAGGCAATTTTGTTGATCAGAACGTGGCGGAGTCCCTTCGACGACTGCCGGGTGTTACGCTACAGCGCTCTGAAGGCGAAGGTAAGTTTGTCACCGTACGGGGCTTAGGACCCGGCTTCGTATCCATAAATATGAACGGCGCACAAATGTCTGGTGCAGGCGAAGAACGGAAAGTGGGATTAGACGCACTTCCTGCTGACCTTCTCGGTACCATTGAAGTGCTGAAAACACTCACCCCAGACCAAAACCTAAATTCCATTGGCGGTACGGTCAACGTTAAAGCAATTTCAGCTTTCGATCGCGGCAAAAATACATTAAAAATGCGTGTTCAAGACGCATATTCAGAAGCGCGCGAAAAGCACTCTCCGAAATTTAGCTTAGACGGCACCCAGTTTTTCCTCGACAACACCTTTGGTATTGGCTTTGCCATCTCTCACGAAGACCGCAAAACCCAGATAGACGAAACGCGCCACCACAGCACCAACGAAATGAAGTTTTACACCGCCGACTTGGGTAAAACAGAAGAAGAAATTGCCCAGGGTGACGAAATTCTTGCGCCTTCTCAGTTAGAAGTTCGTCGCGAAATTGCAGGAAGAACTCGTCAAGCTGCAGCACTAAACCTTGAATACAAGCCCTCTGCAGACGCTTACTATTATGCCAAAGGCACGTTCACTCAGTTTGAAGATGATGATCGCGCACAGCGAGAATTTTACGATTTTCAAGATGCAGGCTCTGTCGGAAACGATGAAATTGTATACGTAAACGGCGCTACGAAAGAGTTTATTCTTAGCGATATAGACGTATTCCACCAGCATTTCCTACAAGAAAGTAAGAACAAAACCATAACGTTCAGCTTAGGGGGCGAAAACCGTATTGCTGAACGCTTCGTGTTTGACTACGAATACGCTCAATCTCGCTCTGAAGAAGACTCCACTGGTGACCGCCGCGTTCAATTCCGTGAACGAGACCTGATTGTTTATGGTCAAGGCGGTCGCGACAACATTAACGCCCGCATTTTAAGCCCACAGGAAGCTGCTGAAATCGCAGGTCTAACCTACGACCCGGAAAACAGTATTTTTGGAACGTCGGGTAGTGGCGATGGTTCTGACCTTTCAAATTATCAATTCGATAACCTGTTTTTAGAAGGCGGAACGCGAATTGATGAAATTAAGACAGTGAACCTTAACTTGCGAACCGACATTTTTAATGACTGGTTAAACACCATTAAATTTGGTGTGCAGGTGAGCGAGCGCGATCACGTGCGTGACAAGGACCGGTGGAGTTTCGACCCTTCTGCCGGCGACTGTAGCGACGACGCATGTATTGCCGCAGTGAATTCTACCCTTGCCGACTATGACACCCAAATACCTTCAAATAGCGCATTCCAGCTGCCGTTTGAAAGCCGCGCAGTTGTCGACCAAATTGTTGATGCCACTCGTCAAACGGTTGAGCCTGCCACAAATGGCGAAGTGTCGATCGAAAGCACTAAGGGCGACTACAGCATTACCGAAGATACGCAGGCTGTATACGCAATGGCAGAGTTACCATTAGGCGCAGATGCCACACTAACAACCGGCGTTCGCTGGACACAAACCGAGTTCTCTTCTACCGGCTTTTTGTCTTTAGAAAACGATGACTTTGAGTTTAATGGCGCAGGGGCTGGTGCATTGGATATTGCTATCCCTCTTCCAGAAGCGTCTATTAAATACAGTGAGTTTTTCCCTAGTGCACACATTAAATGGGAACCGAGTGAAAACTTCTTAGTGCGTGCCGCAGCATGGACGAGTTTTACTCGCCCGTCGTTTAAACAAGCCCGTGCATTTGCTGTGTTTGACAGCGATATTGAGCTTTGTCCTCCGGGTTCTGACGATTGTGATGACAGTCAAGGTGGCGCATCGCTTCAACAGTTAAGCCAGTATGTGTTGGGTTCTGATAATGCACTAGATGTGGGTAACCCTAACCTCGTTGCAATGACATCTATTAACTACGATGCGTCAATTGGCTGGTATCCAAGCGAAAACCTCTTTATGGAAGCGGCAGTTTTCTATAAAGACATCGACAACTTTATCGTAGATGTAAACGGAATTGGCATGGCGCTTAATGACCTGCCGCTAACGCTTCCGGTAAACCAGGTGACTGAGTTTGTTATTCCGCAAGATTTATATCTTAACGAGATAAACATTACCGTTAACGGCAACAAAGCCTCGGTTATCGGGTTAGAGCTTAGCTACAACCAGTACTTTGAAAATGGTCTATTCATTCAAAGTAACGCCACCATCCTAGATAGTGAAGCCACGCTGGATAGCAGTATTCGTCAAGGCAAAGTGGCACTGCCCGACCAAGCTGATACCACCTTCAATCTTGTATTTGGTTGGGAGAGCGAAACGTTCTCAGCTCGCTTAATTGGTAACGTGCGTTCTGAAGTTCTTGAACAAATTGGCTCATGCCCAATTACTGCCGATCTTAACGACCCTAAGTCCTGCAAGATTTGGGGTGACCAATATCAAGATTCGGTTAAAAGCTTAGACTTTAAACTTCAGTACGACATTACCGAGTACGCACAATTGTACTTTGACGCCATCAACCTTACCGAGGAGTCAGACCTTCGCTACTTCCAGGGTAACGCGTTAAGCGGCGGTAATATTCTGTACCAGAAAGAAGAGTACGGCCGCAGCTATCAGCTGGGTGTAAATATCAAGTTCTACTAATTGTCTGTGCCGGGGAAACCCGGCCTTTTCCACATAATAAAGCTGGAGCGGACATGTAGTGCGGTAGTACGCCCAGTAAAATATGGAGATTGAGTACCATGAAACTCACGAAAATTGCTGCCCTGATGGGTGGTGTTATTCTCGTTACTGCCTGCGGCGAGAAAAGCTCTACCAACGTAACCCTCCCCCCCGACCCAGCACTTACTGGCGTATTTGTTGATAGCCCCGTTGAAGGAATTAATTATTCTTCTGCTTCTGTGGAAAACGGCACCACCAATGCGCAGGGTGAATACTCTTACTTCAGAGGCGAACAGCTCGCTTTCAGCATAGGTCAGCTGGCGTTTCCAGAAACCCCAGCATCGAGCGTTATCTCTCCTCTTGACCTATTCGCAACCGACAATCCTTTTAACCAGTCGGTCGTAAACACCCTTCGACTTTTACAATCTCTTGATACCGATGGCGATCCAAGTAACGGTATAACACTAAGCGCCAGTGCCGGCGATGTAGCAGTGGCAACCCTCGACGAAGGGCAAACCATTGAAGATTTCTTTAATCAATCTGATGCTGATTTTGCAGCGGATGTAGAGGTGTGGCTTGGTTCTGCTGGCGGAGCCAGTGCTACGCTTGTGGATAAAGCACAGGCTATCAGCCATTTCGTAAATTACCTTGAAGCCGAATTAGGCACGCTCTTCCCTAACACCTTTGATGTAACCCGCTTCACAGGCGACATTTACGCACCAACACTGGAAGGCAGAAGTGTATCTCAAGCCACTTACACCTTTACGCCAGACGACGAAACGAATTTGTCAGGTACATTCGTAAGAGTGCACGGTGAGGAAAGCACAACGGGTAACTATGAATTCTCTTTTGGACGAAAAGTCATAGCCCTTAGCTACGGTGAGCAAACTGAGTATCTTATTTCCCGTGCTTTCAACACGGTTAACGAGGTATACAGTTTGTGCGTGGTATCTCCAGATAACGCTCAGTCTATGCCGTTAGTGCTTCATGTTGAAAGCTGCCTTGCCAATGAAGACCCGCAAAACTACCTGTTTGCATTTACCCAAGAACAAGCAGATGTTGAACTGGCAAAATTAGAGGAAGCAGCGAATTCTATCCAGGCGGCGCTTGAAGAGAATTTCGATACCGATACCGATACGTTTTTCTCATCGTCGTACAAGCGTTTAAGTGAAGAGCCAGATGCTGGCGCGCTTTATTATGTAACAGGTGGCAGCCCACTAGTCGACGCCACCACAGGTCAACTTACCCTTGAAGGCGATCGATTCAGTATAGGTAATGCTGCAGCCAACCCAGGTGCCAATACGTCGGCATCAGATACGGTAGGCATGGGTATTTATAACCTTAGTGAAGGTTTTACCATTAGCTTCGACGTTATTTCTCACAATGGCGGCGGTACATTCAGCCTTTATGTAGATAACAACACCACAGGGCAAGATAACTCTGTACACGGTGCTGCTTCTAAGTTTGTAAGCGAAGGATTAGCGGACGGCACAATGGTACCCGGCACACGCTTTACCTACACCTATGAGCCGGGTGACGATATTGGTGGCGGCGATCCTAGTGCACCTGACGCGAAAATTCTCGATAGCTCGGTAACTAATAGTTTCTTCCAATTGCGCACAGATTCGAGTGCCACTATCACTATCGATAACTTAAAAATTGAGACGGTAGCTGACGCAGTTGACCCAGTGCCTCCGGTTGAGCCTGAGCCTACCGAGCCTGAAGAACCCGAAGTCATTCCAAGCGTACCGCTGCCGCTTTCCTATACCTTTGCAGGCGAAAGCGAGGATATTTTCTCGACAAACTTTGCCGCGATTGAAAATGCAGCGGGTGAGCAAGTCGCCATGTTTACCATTACCGGTGGCTCGGTAACGCAAATTGACACTGGTATTCAGCTTGACGGCGGACGCTTTACCCTTGGTAATACTGAACCAGATACCCAAAGCTCGTCTGACGATACATCATCAACCGGTGCACTGGATTTGAGCCGTCCTTACAATGTTATCTTTGATGTCATTTCTGCTGAAGATTCTGAAGGCGACAACAAATTCCAGATTTACGTGGATAACAATACTTCTGGCAGCGCCAACTCACACCTAGGTTCAGATTCTCGTTTCTTTAATGAGCCTGTGCTCGATTTAGTACCGGGAACCACCATGACAGTAGAAGGACAGATAGCAACGCCTAACTCGTACCTTCAATTTAGAACGGAAAGTGGCTCTATTGTGGTCATCGACAATATTCGCATTGAATATATTGATGAAAACACCCTGTTAGAGGAAACGTTTGAAACAGACGCTGACACCTTCTTCAGCCCTGAATACAAGTCGACCGATGGTGGTGCGACACCGTTTTATAGCGTAACGGGCGGCGGCTCAGGTTTAGTGATCTCCGAAGGCCAACTAGCCATCGACAGTGCACGCTTTACCATGGGCAACAGTACCCCTAATACAGACACAACCGCTGATGACACTGTAACCACGGGTATATTAGATTTAAGCCGTGAATATACCATTAGTATGGACATCATTGCGGTTGAAGACAGTGAAGGCGACAACAACTTCCAGATATATGTAGATAACAACACCAGCAGTAGCAGCAAATCGATACATGGCGGCGACTCTAAATTCTACAGCGAGCTGGTTAATAACCTTGTGCCAGGGCAACGCCTAACTATCGATGGATTTATTGGTACACCCACCTCGTTCCTACAGCTTCGTACTGAAAGTGGCGGCAAAGTGGTTATCGATAACTTTGTTATATCGTATGTGGGTGAAGCGCCAGATGACAGCAAGTTTAGCTGTGAAAATGAACCACAGCTTTACTTCTGTGACGACTTTGCATCGGGCTCTTTAGATAACTTCACGCTTATTTCAGACGACGCAGGCTCTAACGGTCCACAAGGCACGTTTGATATTGTAGAAGATGACGGCAACAAAGTGATGCGCTACACCGCTGGCGGTGAAGGTGGCGAGATTTTCTTGGTTAAAGAGTCGGCGCTAAGCAACCTGCCAGAAAATGGAAATTACTTTGTTGAAGCGCGCATTCGTCCAAGACAAAACAGCACCACGCGAAACAAACAGATCTTCCTTCTAGGTCGTTATGATAGCGCTGGAAACTGGTACGGCGGAGGTTTGAATGTACAAAACTCATCAAGCAGTACACAAGTGGAAGTAGCGGTAAGTACCGAAGGCAGTATTTCTCGCCCTGTCCAAGCTAAGTCACCTATTGTACTGGGTGAAAAAGACGGTACAGACGGCACGTGGTATCGCGTACGTTTTGAAATGGAAAACGAGAAACTCACCGTTTATTTAGACGGCGAGAACATGGGTACTGCAGAAGATACAACCTATAGCGCAGCGGGACTGATTGGCCTCTTCACTAATAACCGTTCGTTCGAGCTGGACGATTTAAAAGTAGGTGACCCCGCTGTTAAACCAGTTCAACTTACTCTGGATTTCAAAGAAACAGAGTGGGAGACCACCACCAGTAGCGATCCGTTATTCGTTTACGTTACCGCAGTACAAAACGACGGTATAACTGAAGACACGTTTACCGTAACCAGCAGTGATGCGAGTGTGGTCAGCGTAGAGCAGCAAGGTCCACAAGTTACCATTACCCCTCGCGCTGCCGGCAGCGCAATGGTAACTTTTACTTCTGGCTCTGACCCTACGTTAAGCAAACACATTGCCGTTAATGTTGGCGAAGGCTTCACAATGCCTACCGCCACCTATGGCGACTTATTCCCGGATACCACACCGTATTCGGGCAATAACAATGCGTATCCCGATACCCTACTCTCGTTAACCTTCGACAGCGAACCCACCTTAGGAAGTAGCGGTGAAGTACGCATTTACAATGCGACAGACGACACCCTGGTAGACGTTATCAATATTGCAGCTGATGAAGACTTTATTGGCTTTGAAGGCCAAGACAGACAGCGCAAAGTGGCTTACCGCCCAGCATCAGTTGTAGGCAACAAATTAGTGATTAAGCCTCATACAAATGCCCTTCAATATGGTCAGTCGTATTACGTAGCCATTAGCGATGGTACGGTAACCGGCGCAACGCTAAATGGTGAAAGCTTTAGTGGTATTGGCAAGAGTGCGAACTGGCGCTTTGCAACAAGAGCCGCTGCACCTTCTGGCGCGAATGTTACCGTAGATGATGACGGCGAAGCGGATTTCCGCACGGTGCAAGGTGCGCTTAATTACGTGATGCAAAACGTAAGTAGCGATACGCCATCTCGCATTACGATTCGTGACGGCGAGTATCAGGAAATGCTGTTCCTTCGCGGTAACAACAATGTCACGCTTCAAGGCGAGAGCCGAGACAATACCGTGGTGTACTACGATAACTTTGAAAGCTTTAACAGCGGTAGTGGCAAGAGCGAAGCACCTGCGGCGGGCACGCCATCAGGCGGAAGAAGCGTATTTTTAGTGGAAGGCGTAGATAACCTGACGCTAACGAACTTCACTTTGAAAAACTCACACATCAGAAGCAACGACTACTCTAACCAAGCTGAGACGATTTACTTTAACAGTGATTCAGGTCGTCTAACTGCCGTTGATATGAACTTTGTGAGTGAACAAGATACGCTGCTGTTAAAAGGCTTTAGTTGGTTCTACAACTCATTGATTGCCGGCAACGTTGATTTCATTTGGGGTTACGTAAATACCGCACTGTTTGAAAACAGCGAAATTCGCACCATTGGCGACTCTAAAAATGGTAACCCTGACGAAGACACAGCGGGCGGCTACATTCTACAAGCTCGCGTACCTGATATTTCTTATAAAGGGTTTATCTTCTTAAACAGCAGCTTCACCAATGGCCCAGGCCCTATTGGTAACGGTGTACTCGACGACTCTACGTATATTGCAAGAAGTGGCGGCAGCGCGAGCTACTTCGACAATATTACGCTTATTAATAACCGTTTCGACACCCACATTGCCACTATCGGCTGGGCGGGCGAAGGAGTACGCGACCAACCTGCACCAAACCCTAGCCCTGCAACCGCAGCAGCTGGATGGCGTGAATACGGCAGCATGGATATGCAGGGTAACCCGCTTGATCTTTCAAGCCGTCAGTTTGCCCACATTCTTACCGACAGCGAAGTGACTGAACTTACCAGCAGAACGGCAATATTCTCTCACTTTAATAACGGCGAAGGCTGGGTGCCAAGCGAGCCTAACTTACCGAATGTAGCACCTGCTCCAACGCTTGATGCGTACGGTTTTGCGCAATACAACTATGCATTAACCGGCGGTGCTGGCGGTACAGTAGTCACCGTAGATAACGGCGCAGATCTGCAAGCGGCACTAGATAGCGCAGCGAACAGCAACACCCCAGTGACGGTTTATGTAGATGGCACCATTACCGACGCAAACAATGGCGGTACGGGCTCACCGATTGAAATAAAAGACATGAACGATGTGTCAATTATCGGGGTTGCAGACAGGGGCGAATTCGACGGCATTGGCATCTTAATTCGACGTGCAAATAACGTGATTATTCAAAACCTGAAAATCCACCACGTGCTTACTGATGGTAAAGACGCTATCTCTATTGAAGGTGATAACGACGGCTCTACCACCAGCAACATTTGGATTGACCACAATGAGCTTTATAGCACATTGTCTGTGGACAAGGATTTCTACGACGGATTAGTAGATAGTAAACGCGGCGCGAAAAACATCACTATCTCTTACAACTACCTTCATGATCATTGGAAAGCCTCGTTACACGGCCACACTGAGAATGATGTAGACAGTGACAATACCGAGCGTTTAATTACCTTCCACCACAACCGCTTTGAGAATATCGAATCACGTTTACCGTTATTCCGCTACGGTCACGGTCACTTGTATAACAACTATTATAATCAGATATCCTCTACGGCAATCAATTCAAGAATTGGTGCAGAGCTTCAGGTAGAGAACAATGTGTTTGAGAACACGCAAAACCCAATTGTTTCTTTCTACTCAGACGTTATTGGATACTGGAACACGTCAGGCAACCTGTTTGGCGAAGGCGTAACGTGGACAACGCCAGCTGATGGTGACGTTGTAGCAGGACCTGATGCCACGCCAACATCCAGCTACGAAGTGCCGTACGACTACGTACTAGATGATGCCGACGTGGTTAAGCAGCGAGTTATCAACTACTCGGGCGTAGGTAAAATTAACCAAAATGCCGATGACATTCCTCCGTTAAACTAACTCCCAAAAGAGTTAGCACAAACAAAAAAGGCGCTGCTCTATGAGCAGCGCCTTTCTTTTAAGCGTTAAGCTTGGGGGATGATGTCGGGTAAGGAACAGCCATTACTGGCTGTCCCTCCCCTGAGAACCGTACGTGCGAGTTTCCCCGCATACGGCTCAAGCCTCTATAAGTCGATATTTTGGTAAAGACCGACGACTAACTGCACCCATTATCGTTGGAATGATTTTCGCGTTTATGCTTTTCTATTCCAACGTTATTGAGCATCCAGACTACGAGAAACGCCAATAAAATAAAGCTCATTCCGATGATAAAGCCTTGTAAAGTCATAAAACTTCTCCAAGTTATCTTTCCAATGTATAAAATTTAGCACATAAAAAACTGTAACTAAAACTGATAGCAATTTTATTGACAGTGATGTTGTCTATGGCAATTGGGATGCAACAGCACTAAGTTACTCAGTTTATCGCTACCACCTTTCACCCTTTCAATAACATGATGGATATTCCACCCTGTCTCTTTGGTAATCAGGTTGTTGCACATAACACAGCGTTTCCGCTGTCTGAGCCAAAGCGTTAGCAACTTATCTCTACCTTTAAAAGACTCCTTCCAAACTCGCTCTAGGCGCTGCTCAAAGTATTCTTCAAATTCCGGTAAATACGGATTTGCCTCTGCTTTTATCTTAATATGTCGCTTAATTGCCGTATCCATGGTGTAAACAAGTCGAGCGGTATTGCCTTTCCCATTTACGCCAGAAAATACCCAGTTACGGTTACCTGCTGATTTAAAGTACTTATCCTTAACCCAGCGTTTGTGACGATTTTGATGTCGTCTTCGGCACCATTTCCAGAGCATCTTCCAAACCCTGTAGTCCACATAATTGAAGGTTTCTTTAGCCACCACATGACGATGATAATTAGCCCACCCCTGTAAAACAGGGTTTAGCATCATTATCAAATTGCCAGCGGTGACTGTTTTGTTACCCGCAACTATTTGCTTCAACTTTCCGAGTACATTTCGCAGATTCTTTCGGCTAGGCTTAATTAAAAGCTTGCCGTTGTAACTGCGTAAATTCTGACCCAGAAAATCAAAACCCTCAGAAACATGAGTGACCAGTGTTTTCTCTTTCGATAGCGTTAGTCCTCGCTCGGCCATAAAGGCTTCAACAAGGGGTTTGACTTTATCTTCCAGTAACTCTTGCGAGATTCCTGTGATGATGAAGTCATCCGCGTATCGCACGTAATTGACCTTGGTCTTGTAGGCGGCTTTGGTATTTTTCTTCCCAAAATGGGATTCAAGCACCGCTTCCAAACCATCAAGCGCCATGTTGGCCAAAACAGGAGAAATGATCCCGCCCTGAGGCGTTCCCGCTTCTGTCGCATGTAAACTACCAGACTCCATGAACCCTGCTTTCAGCCACTTTCTGAGTACCTGTTTATCCAACGGAATGTTGGCAAGTAACCAGTCATGACTGATGTTGTCGAAACACCCCTTAATATCCCCTTCCAAAATCCATTTAGCTGAGCTCTTCCTACTGATGTTCACAAAGCATTGCTCTATGGCATCAGCGGTCGAACGCATGGGTCTAAAACCATAGCTATTACGATCCGCAGTAGTTTCCGAAACCGGCTCAAGACCTAGCAGGTATAAGGCCTGCATAGCTCTGTCCAGCATTGTCGGTATTCCCAACGGGCGGCGTTTGCCGTTTGCCTTTGGGATATAAACTCTGCGTAACGGCTTAGGCTTATAGCCATGCCGCCGTAGTCGACTAATGGCATTCCATTTACTATCTGGCGTGCTCCACAACTCCCCATCGACACCGGGCGTTGCTTTGCCACGGTTCTCAGTCACGCGCTTGACTGCCAATGCTTTGGCAGCAAACGAGCGCACCAACATACGTTGCAGGGCTTTCACCCTGCGCCACTGTTGCTGCTTAGTCGCCTTTGCGATCCGCACCTGCCACCCTCTCACCTGCCTGTGAACCAGATACCAGTTAATGGTATGCCAGCCCGAAGGTGGGTGGGAGAATGCAGGTACTGACATTGTCGTACTCATCTTGCTTTCCTCCTTAACCTAAAATGGAGAAAAGCCCGCCCAAAAGGGAAGCTAATCCCCATTTGGGTTGGTTTTAAGACGGCTTTACAAGCCTTCACACAATTAAAGACCAGTCTGAAGTCTGCACCCTTTCAGGTTAGGGCAAAGTTTGAACCCCTATCTGAGCTATTACTGCTCAGCATTCGCTTTTTCAAACCTCCTTTACCCACTCATCCAACAGCGCTCCTTGCGGATTGCCTGCCTGTATCATTGTTAAGAACAATCAGGCGGATAATTGGGCTTACCGAGTACCGTTGCAGTTACACGAACAACTTAGGTTCTGTCTATCTACCGGTGGTCATAAGACGGCGTAATCCCAGATGTAAAAGGATTAACCGACCACGTACCTTTTGGTCAGAGCGCATCAACAATATTTCGCTCATTGCGGTTGACGGTATTTATCAACAGTTCACTTACGTTAACCATATTGCCCAGCCTAGCCCCCAGCCAGCTTATTGTTAGCCAGCTATGCATACTCTCACGAGTTAAGACACTGCTTACGCAGGGGTACATTGTCAGGAAGCTTCGCACCATGCCGTTACCAGCATCGCACTATCCCTAGACTACTGTTAGCCGTATAACAGGTCTCACTACCGATTTGCCAAAAGCAAAACGGTGAGACAATAACTACAACAGCTTACGCCGGTAGATCTTAGGTCGAATTATTTATAAGGCTTAACACCCTAAAGCATTTATTTCTGGCCGAATCAAAACCCACAGTTACATAATGTTGCGATAGCATCAGCTTCGCTACCTAAGAGAGAACAATCTTAGGACTGTGTATTTCGATTGGTTCGTTGTGATGCGATAACGGAATCGTTTCGCTTTTATAAACAATCGCAAACACGATTGCGCGACACCATTACTTAATGAAGTAATGATTCCGGCATTCGATGTTCACTCCCCGAATACCGGAGTCGACTACTAAATTTGCAGGTGGGCTAGTGGCACTAACTTATAAAAGTTAGTGCACACCATCAATATAGCCTGCTAGGTTAGCGACCTACGCGACTCTCGTCGCACTACATCATGCCGCCCATTCCGCCCATGCCGCCCATATCAGGCATTGCTGGTGCGTCTTCTTTAGGTAGTTCAGCTACCATTGCTTCAGTTGTGATCATTAGTGAAGCAATTGAAGATGCGAACTGTAGTGCAGAGCGCGTTACTTTAGTTGGGTCAAGAATACCCATCTCTAGCATGTCGCCGTAAGTATCGTTACCTGCGTTGTAACCGTAGTTACCTTCGCCGTTCTTCACTTCGTTAACTACTACAGATGCTTCTGCACCTGAGTTGATAGAGATTTGACGTAGAGGCGCTTCCATTGCACGTAGTGCAAGCTTAATACCTACTGTTTGGTCGTCGTTGTCGCCAGTAAGGTCAGCAAGTTTAGCTGCTGCGCGAACTAGTGCTACACCACCACCAGGTACCACACCTTCTTCAACCGCTGCGCGAGTTGCGTGTAGTGCATCTTCTACGCGGTCTTTCTTCTCTTTCATTTCAACTTCAGTTGCTGCACCAACTTTAATTACTGCAACACCGCCAGAAAGCTTAGCTAGACGCTCTTGAAGCTTCTCTTTGTCGTAGTCTGACGTAGAGTCTTCAATTTGACCTTTGATTTGAGCACAACGGCCTTCAATCGCTTCTTGGTCGCCGTTACCGTCAACAACTGTTGTGTTGTCTTTGTTGATAACTACGCGCTTAGCAGTACCTAGGTCTTCAAGCTGAACTTTTTCAAGGTCTAGACCAATTTCTTCAGAGATTACTGTACCGCCAGTTAGGATAGCGATGTCTTGAAGCATTGCTTTACGACGGTCACCGAAACCTGGTGCTTTAACCGCTGCAACTTTAACAATACCGCGCATGTTATTAACTACTAGTGTAGCAAGCGCTTCGCCTTCAACATCTTCAGCGATGATCATTAGCGGCTTACCCGCTTTCGCTACGCCTTCAAGGGTAGGAAGTAGTTCGCGGATGTTAGAAATCTTCTTGTCAACCAATAGGATGAACGGGTTGTCTAGTTCAACAGTACCGTTTTCTTGGTTGTTGATGAAGTATGGAGATAGGTAACCGCGGTCGAACTGCATACCTTCAACAACGTCTAGTTCGTTTTGAAGTGCCTGACCTTCTTCTACAGTGATAACACCTTCTTTACCTACTTTTTCCATTGCCTGAGCAATGATGTCGCCAACTTCTGAATCAGAGTTTGCAGAGATAGTACCTACTTGAGCGATAGACTTGCTGTCTGCACAGTCAGTAGACAGAGCTTTAAGCTCTTCAACTGCTGCCGCAACCGCTTTGTCGATACCGCGCTTAAGATCCATTGGGTTCATACCCGCTGCAACGCTCTTAAGACCTTCAGTAACGATTGCTTGAGCAAGTACAGTAGCAGTAGTTGTACCGTCACCTGCTTCGTCGTTCGCTTTAGACGCAACTTCTTTTACCATCTGCGCGCCCATGTTCTCGAACTTGTCTTCAAGCTCGATTTCTTTCGCTACAGACACACCATCTTTAGTGATAGTTGGTGCACCGAAAGACTTGTCTAGAACAACGTTACGGCCTTTTGGACCTAGTGTTACTTTAACTGCGTTAGCTAGTGTGTTTACGCCTTTTAGCATTTTACTGCGAGCGTCATCACCAAAACGTACTTCTTTAGCTGCCATGATTAAATTCCTCTAAAATTCGTTTTAACGTTAGTTGTAATTACTCAACAATCGCTAGAATGTCGCTTTCGCTTAGGATTAGTACTTCTTCACCATCCAGCTTTTCTGTTTTAACGCCGTAACCGTCGTTGAAAATAACGGTGTCGCCTACTTTAACGTCTAGCGCTTTAACTTCGCCGTTCTCAAGAATGCGACCGTTACCTACTGCGATTACTTCGCCGCGTGTAGATTTTTCTGCTGCAGAACCAGTCAGAACGATACCGCCTGCAGATTTGCTTTCTTGCTCTGCGCGCTTAAGGATTACGCGGTCGTGTAAAGGACGAATTGCCATTTTCAAGTCTCCTGAAAATTCCACTATTCAAATGAATGTAATTGTCGACATTCAGATAATCTAAATGCCGTGTGTTTAAGGTTGCTCATTGCTGAGCAGTTAAAATCGTTTCTGCACGGATAGATGGGGTAGTACCCAGATAACTTCAAGGGTTTTTAAGCAAAAAAATGTAAAAAATTTGGTTTTTTTGCTAAATACTTCTTTTTATTGGGCAAGTAAACGCCGTTTATCGCGGTAAACGGCGCTCATAACCTGATGGAGAGGGCGTTGGGGCTCGCTATTTTAAGCGCTTATCTGGGTCGTTAGTGGTGTGATCGGTGTACTCACCTTCAAACACATCACCATCGCTATTATGTGAGCGTGAACGCTGGTCGAAAGGACTTTGCCCAAACGGTGACTGACCCTGTCCGAAGCCTGCAGTTCCCGGCCCCATACCCGGAGCGACAACACGCATTTTCATGTGCTTACTGACCTGAGCAGCAAAGAAGTGACGAGAGCCTGGCATTGCCAATAAGAAGCCGAAAATATCGGTAATAAAGCCTGGCGTCACAAGTAAAATACCCGCAACCACCAGCATCAAGCCTTCAACTAGTTCTTTTCCTGGCACTTCATTTCGCTGCATTTTTTCTTGTGCCGTTTGCAGCGTACTCACGCCTTCGCGTTTAACAAAGTAAGCACCAATAAAGGCAGAAAGAAGTACCAAGCCAACGGTATTCCAACCACCGATCACGCTGCCCACATTTATCAGCAACGCAATCTCTAAAATAGGTAATAGGGCAAACAGTATAAATAAAACCCGCAAAATGCTTCCTCTTTCATGTATTCATAACCTGTTATAGGGTCTTTGTACGTAATAACAAGAAAAGGTGCCCACCCTTTCGCTTAAATAGCCACTTAAAGCGACCGATAACGACCGTGATATACTGTAGCTATGAAAGAATAGTGCGACTTTTCAGGTCAATTACATATCGACCCATTAGCAAAGTAACAGGCGCGAAATAAAGTAGGAAAAGTTCATGACAATTAAGCTTGTATTGTGCACCACGCCCGATGAAAAGACAGCGCAGTTAATTGCCAGCACGCTCGTTGAAGAAAAGCTTGCCGCCTGCGTCAACATAATCAAGGGTATAGAGTCCGTTTATGAGTGGCAGGGGAAGGTGGAAACCGACGTAGAATGCCAACTGCTTATTAAAACGAACACACGACACGTTTTACAGGCCTTCGATAGAGTAAGCGAACTACATCCGTATGATGTCCCTGAATGGTTAGAACTTAATGCTGAGGCTAGCAGCGCTTACGGTCAGTGGTTACAAACCACGCTACAGCGCTAGTTAAAACGTAATTCTAATAAAAATAACGATAACGCAAAATAGATAAAAATGAACTGTAACTTTATGACTTTACCTTCTTTCTCATCAGGCAATGCATCAGCTTCGCTGTTCCAGCGCTTTACTGCTTATGTTCTCTCAGCGTTCTGTTTAATGACGTTATTAACCACGTTCGCATTGGCTCAGGTGCCCAATGCCTTTGACGATCCGTTCGTGGATGAACCCCAGTTTTTGGATGTAGACCAAGCGTTTGCGTTCGACTTTAACCAAGAAGACGATGTGCTTACGGTAAGCTTCGATATTGCCGACGGCTACTACCTTTACCTAAAGCAGTTTAAGTTTGTGGCGAAACAAGCCGAAATTGGCGAGCCTGAGTACCCAAATGGGGTAATGATTCAGGATGAGTTTTTTGGCGAGTCTGAAGTGTTTTACAACGGCGTATCTATTACTTTGCCCATAGAATCAGCGAGCAGTGACGGCGTAGTAAAAATTCGCTATCAAGGCTGTGCTGACGCAGGGCTTTGCTACCCGCCAACAGTGAAAGTCGTGTATTTAAATGAAGTGGGAAGCAGTGCAGTTGCTGAGACAGATACGGCCTCAGAACCAAATAACGCAGCAACTTCTTCACAAAGCGAGCAGTTCGATTTAGCGCAAAGGCTAATCGATAAAGATAACCTTGCTCTTACTTTAGCTCTATTTTTTGCACTAGGCGTAGGCTTAGCCTTTACACCTTGCGTATTCCCGATGTATCCCATTGTGTCGGGCATTGTGATTGGTCAGGGCAAACCTAAAACCGCATCGCATTCATTCTGGCTAACCTTTGTTTACGTTCAAGGTATGGCGATCACATACTCACTGCTTGGATTAGTGGTTGCGGTAGCCGGCGCGCAGTTTCAAGCTGCGCTTCAACACCCTGTAGTACTCGGCGTATTCATTGTGCTATTTGTGGCGCTGGCCGTTGCTCTGTTTGGTGGCTTTGAAATTCAGCTACCGGCAAAGTATCAAGAAAAGCTCACTCACATGAGTAACAATCAAACACCCGGCAGCTTTGCAGGGGTGTTTATTATGGGTGTATTGTCTGGTCTTATCGCTTCACCCTGCACTACTGCCCCGCTTACTGGCATATTACTATTCATCGCTCAAACTGGCGATATGACGCTAGGTTTTGTTTCGCTTTACTTGTTAAGCATAGGTATGGGCGTACCCCTCATTCTGTTCGGCATGACGGGTGGTAAGCTGCTACCTAAGGCGGGTAACTGGATGAATGTGGTTAAAGTTACCTTTGGCTTTATGATGCTTGCCGTGGCCATTGTGTTTATTGAGCGTTTATATAATAGCCCTGCCACTGGCTTCCTATGGGGATTGCTTGGTTTCGGTTTGTTCGGCTATTACTGGGCACTTAACCGCGCCAGCAAAAACTCACTGATGAAGCTTGTACGTGCTGTTGTGGTTGCAATAGGCATTATGGGAAGTGCTGGCCTTACCTATCAAGCAGGGCTCAACACCGGACTTTGGGGCGAACATGCTGATGGTGTTCACGCAGGGCACCCAGACTTTGTTGTTGCGCGAGATTTGGCAGACTTACGCAATAAAATTGCGGCGGCTAACGCACAAGGTAAAACTGTGATGGTCGATTTGTATGCCGACTGGTGCGTTGCCTGTAAGGAATTTGAAAAGTACACCTTCCCAGACGAGCAAGTGATATCTGCGCTTAGCAATACAGTATGGATGCAAATGGATCTTACCGATAACACACCAGAACGTCAGGAGATTTTTGACACCTTCACTGTGCTAGGCCTGCCAACCATTTTGTTCTTTGACAAAAACGGCGACGAGCTAACCAAGGCCCGTGTTACCGGGTTTATGAAAGCAGACGCCTTTGCCGGTCATGTAAACGAGTGGCTTAACAATGGGTCTGACGTTAATGATGCTCAAAGTGGTCGCTTGGACTAAGGCGCTTCTATTCGAGGCCTTTCCTCCTTTAATATGGCGAGCGGTGCGAAGCGCCGCTCTTTTTATTTTGGGTAGAGACGGGTTTCAGAAAAGAAGGTTGGCTTCAATGCTGGCCTTCTTATTTATTTCGCTCACTTTTTCCCTATCAATAACAGCGAAAACCACGGGGTGCTTCGATAACAAGCGCTTTTGTTTTGAGCTTACGCCTTCGTCTTCTTCTCTTTTTCTAGTCTCGGTACAAAGAAAAGTAGAATTGCCCGTAGCGCTAACTCTGTATTCCAATGTGATGCAAGACATTCCCACAGGCAATGGGGAGCTTAAATCAAAAGCCCACGTTAATGCATTTTTAGATACCAATGACCAAGTGCCCCTTGGCGTAGTAAAAAATGCCGACGCATTCTGGGATTCTATGCGCGTTAAATGGACGGTGGGGCGCGTAGACGCGATACACGACAACGCCTATACGTATCTGCCACCGCTACAACCAGCTAGCAAATACCGTATTGTGCAAGGCTTTAACGGCAATTTTAGTCATTCTGGTGCGTCAAGGTATGCTCTCGATTTTGCCGCGCCTGTAGGTACACCTATTTTAGCCGCCCGGGAAGGCGTAGTGATCGACACGAAAGATGACGGCACGAAAGGCGGGCCAACGCCGAAGTTTGCAAAATACGCTAACTACGTTGTTATTCTTCATAGCGACGGAACCACCGGCGAATACTACCACCTGAAATATAAAGGTGTTGTAGTAACAAGAGGGCAAACTGTAAAGCGCGGGCAGCTTATCGGTTATACCGGCAATACGGGGTTTTCTTCCTTACCCCACCTTCACTTTGGCATTTATGTAGCCAAATTCCATGGTAAGTACGTGAGTGTGCAGTTTTCGCTCGACAGCGCCCTAACTAAGGCCTCGCCTTAGCATTTATAGCAATACATACTGATACTTTTCGTCAAAACTACCATCTCATCCCCCACTAACGCCTTCTGAGAGTGCAGCATGCTGCGGTTTCACAGGCAGCAAATAAGCAAACTTTCCAATAAACTTTGCGCCGAAAACACCTGATTAGACCAGTATTTTGCTGCGAAATCTTTATCTATCACTATAATCAGCATTTAACACAATAAACGAGCAAATTAATTGGCTTTTTTTCGTGCAACTGTCACAAAAGTTTGTTGAAATGGCAATAACCGTGACTTTTTCCCGAAGATAGCAGCAAACTAGATGAATATTTTGTTATTGAACGGCCCTAACCTGAATATGTTAGGCCAAAGAGAACCCGACAAATACGGCACACAAACCTTGCAAGACATCGTAGATGATTTGCAGGCGCAGGCTGCGTCAAGCAACGTGACCTTAACGCATTTTCAGTCAAACGCTGAGTTTGAACTGATTGATCGCGTGCACGCTGCTATGGGTACTGTTGATGCCATTATTATTAATCCTGCTGCCTTCACGCACACCAGCGTCGCCCTTCGCGATGCATTATTAAGTGTCAATATCCCGTTTATTGAAGTGCATTTGTCGAACGTTCACGCCCGTGAACCGTTTCGTCATCATTCCTATTTTTCTGATGTTGCAGCTGGCGTCATTGTTGGCCTTGGTGCCATGGGCTACTCGCTCGCGCTAACTGCAGCAATCAACTTACCGAAATCGCATAAATAAAGCAGAGACAGAACATGGATATTAGAAAGATTAAAAAACTCATCGAACTAGTGGAAGAATCTGGCATTGCCGAGCTAGAAATCACTGAAGGCGAAGAGTCTGTACGCATCCACCGTGGCCCAACGGGTGTTCAAGCGCCAATGAACTACAGCTTTGCAGCACCTGCTGCACCGCAAATGGCTCCTGCTCCAGCGGCGGCCGCTACCACTGCTTCTGAAGCACCAGCAGAGCCAGCTCAGCCAGAAGGTCACGTTGTTAAGTCTCCAATGGTAGGTACGTTCTACCGTGCATCTTCACCAACGGCAAAAGCATTTGCAGAAGTGGGTCAGCAAGTGAAAGTTGGCGACACGCTTTGTATCGTTGAAGCGATGAAGATGATGAACCAAATTGAAGCAGATAAAGCCGGTGTGGTTAAGGCAATCTTGGTTGAAAACCAAGACCCTGTAGAATTCGACCAGCCAATGTTCATCATTGAATAAGCGAGTGCTTAACTATGCTAGATAAAGTACTTATTGCTAACCGTGGTGAGATTGCCCTGCGTATTTTGAGAGCCTGTAAAGAACTAGGCATCAAAACCGTAGCGGTGCACTCTACTGCGGATAAAAACTTGAAGCACGTGTTGCTGGCTGACGAATCAATTTGTATTGGTAAAGCATCGGCAACCGAAAGCTACCTGAACATTCCTCGCATTATCGCTGCTGCAGAAGTCACTAACTCTATTGCTATTCACCCAGGTTACGGTTTCCTAGCGGAAAACGCAGACTTTGCTGAAGCGGTAGAAAAAAGCGGCTTTATTTTCATTGGCCCTAAAGCTGAAACTATCAACCTTATGGGTGACAAAGTTTCTGCTATCAACGCCATGAAAAAAGCAGGCGTACCGTGTGTCCCCGGTTCCGACGGCCCGCTAACTGACGACGTAGAGCGCAACAAAGCCATTGCTAAGCGCATTGGTTACCCAATCATCGTTAAAGCTGCGGGCGGCGGCGGTGGTCGTGGTATGCGCGTGGTGCGCAGCGAAGCTGAGTTGATTAAAGCCATTGAAACAACGCAAGCAGAAGCTGGCGCTGCATTTGGCAACTCAACGGTTTACATGGAAAAATTCCTTGAGAACCCACGTCACGTTGAAATTCAGGTATTAGCCGATGGCCAAGGTAACGCCATTCACTTAGGTGAGCGTGACTGTTCAATGCAACGTCGCCACCAAAAAGTGGTTGAAGAAGCGCCTGCACCGGGTATTTCTGAGCAAATGCGCACCAAGATTGGCGATCGCTGCCGCAAAGCCTGTATTGAAATTGGCTACCGCGGAGCAGGTACTTTCGAGTTCCTATATGAAAACGGTGAATTCTATTTCATTGAAATGAATACCCGTATTCAGGTAGAGCACCCTGTATCTGAAATGATCACAGGCGTTGACCTTATTAAAGAGCAGCTTCGCATTGCAGCTGGTCAGCCACTGTCAATTGATCAGTCGCAAATTCAAATTCGTGGCCACGCTATTGAATGTCGAATTAACGCAGAAGATCCACAAACCTTTATTCCTAGCCCTGGTCCTATCGATATGTTCCATGCGCCAGGTGGTTTAGGTATTCGTTGGGAGTCGCATATTTACGCGGGCTACCACGTACCTCCTTACTACGATTCAATGATAGGCAAGCTTATCACTTACGGTGAAAGCCGCGACGAAGCGATTGCTCGTATGCGCCACGCCCTTGAAGAGATTGTAGTTGAAGGAATTAAAACGAATATCCCTCTTCAGCGTGCCATTATGGCCGATGAAAACTTCTTCGCGGGTGGAACCAACATCCACTACCTAGAGAAGAAGCTAGGTTTAGCCTAATCCCCCCTTTGGGCTACACGCTGTTTTTTGTGTAGCCCAATTTTCTTTCTTCGCTATTCGCTATTCGCTATTCGCTATTCGCTATTCGCTATTCATCACATTCTAATTTTCCGATTACTACAATCAATTTTTAACGATTTTCCTATTTAAAACTTGGTTCTATACTGCATACAAGTTTTAAGACATCTCCCTG
The DNA here is from genome assembly GCF_022348355.1 of Alteromonas sp. Cnat2-8. Taxonomy (NCBI): domain Bacteria; kingdom Pseudomonadati; phylum Pseudomonadota; class Gammaproteobacteria; order Alteromonadales; family Alteromonadaceae; genus Alteromonas; species Alteromonas sp. Cnat2-8. Next base: position 227,664 of record NZ_JAKREX010000003.1, on the reverse strand, counting down.
AGTTTTAATGCTTTTGTGTGTTTTACCCTCATTGGAGTCCCACTCCACTTATTGCCGGCATCCCTGCCGGCTTTTTTTTTGTATTTTTTTCCTTAAACCGCTATTCGTTGCGCTAAGTAATTAGATTTAATGTATAAACTACTTAATCATGTTGTTTAGGGTTAAACAGGTGCGAAATCTTTTTTTGTTTATTTTACCGCTGATAGCCATTGCAGGAACTAACGCGCAGGCAGAACAAATAGCGCCCACCTTCTCACAGAAGCTAGATATTCAGGTTCGTTACGATAATCGTTCCAACCGCCCGAGCCGCGAACAATATCGACTGCGTTACTATCCCTCTCTTGCCATCACTTCTGCGTGGTCAGTAAACAGCTTTGTGGTGACTGGCGATGACTTTTCATCAAGTCACAATACATTCGGCAGCGACAACACTGATTATCTCTACGCAAGGCGTCTGTACTTAAGGCATGAAACCGATTCGGGGAAAACTGAGTTAGGTGTTATTCCAACTTACAAAGGGCGTGTTTCTTCCACCGGCTTGTCGAAAGATGGTTGGATAACGGGGGTACGTCATGTGAGGCAATTGCAAAACGACACCGCCATTGAAATAGTCGTTGGTCAACTTGCAAATGCTGAAGCATCTGAAGCCTTTAATATTGGCGGAGAGGATGAGTATTTCGAAATTGAATATTCGGCCAAGATGGGACAACGACATAGCTACGAAGCCAGTTTTGAAAGAATGCTGAACGGTACATTTGCCAGGGCAGAATATCGATTACGTATTAATGAACAAGATACCGCGTTCATTGAATTAGTGCAGCGTACTGATGAAAGTGCTGCGAAAGTTGTAGTGGGCACCAGCGGCGAATTCGCTGCAAGCGCTTTTAACACATCATATCCTATCGAATATTTTGCTTACTATTCCTATATAGACAGTAGTTTTGGTGAGCGCGCTGAATTAATTGAAGACTTCCTAGGAACAGGTCACGGCGGCTCTCTGGAATTTAGTGGCGTGCTATCGGAGAAGCATGATGTTGAATGGTTTATAAGAGCTGATGTGGTAGATAGTGTCAGTCGATTACTGGCAGGAGTAAAACTCTCCTTCGATAGTTGAATGAAACGAAGCGCCTACTCCAGATAAAAAAGGCCCATCAAACGATGGGCCAAACAGCAAGAACGCGTACACACTTTAACAGTGCATAATAAGTTACGGCTTGTCGCCATTGTGAGTTCAGTTACCGCAGATTACGTATTTTTAATCTCTTGAGCTTTAAACTTAAAGTTGAGTTTATTAAACTTTAGTCTAATGAAGCGCTAAAGCTCGTACTGTTTAACTCTAATAATCGTAATTTGAAGGTGTTCTTGTGCCCAGCCGTTACGCTCAGTTCAAAGAAAAACTTCCCATTTCCCGACTCTCCGATGAAGCGCTGCTTGCGTTTCGCGTCCTTTTTGATGATCCTCTCGATATCGTAGACTTAGCGCAAGATATATCTGACTTAACGCTTTACCCAGAACGGCTGAAAGACAGTTATAGAAAGGAGTGGGAAGCCTACGTGCTAAAGGCACTGGCGTTTGAGATCAAACAACATACAGACGTTTCTCCTGCAGAGTTCATTGAGCTTGTCATGAACAAGGTAGAAGCGATTCAGCAAAATAACGACACCTATCAAAATCTATTGCGTCAGGTTCAACACGCGAAGAGTATTTTGCAATCAGAAAACACGATCGTTTTTCCTACCCCCATGCGTCAGCAGTTAACTGCGTTTCTTTTGCCGATTACTACTATTTCGCCTCCCAAAAAATAAAGGCAGCTACAACGTAAGGCAGTTCCGCTTCTATAGGAAAGGCTTCTACACGCTACTTATTAGCGCCTTTAAATTTGTATTGAGAGGGGCAGTATCCTCTGTCCACACCTTCAGGGCGCAGGCTGGCATGTTTGGTTTTTCTACCCGACACGCGCTCTCGCCAGTTCTTGAAGGTTTTCTGTTTGAGATTTTTACGCATAAGCTTTATCACATCTTTTTCAGGCAGCCCGTATAAACGCTCTATTGCCTCGAAAGGCGTACGGTCTTCCCACGCCATTTCAATTACCCGTGATTCTTGTTCTTCAGTTAATGCCATTTCTTACATCTCAATATGCGTGTTTAACCCCACTACATACTTATTTTCGGCTCATTTTGTTCAGTTCAACTACGCTAAAATTCCAAACAATTAGTGGCCGACTTAAACGCTCACTTGCTCATCGTCTTTTTCAAACGCTAGCTTCAACAACTCGGCGGCGGCTTTCGCATCGCTCAGCGCGCGGTGATGCTGCTCCATTTCTATGTGAAAATGCTTTGTTAAGTTTGCCAGCGAGTAAGAAGGCAGCCCAGGATAGGTGCGACGCATTTCGCGAACGGTACACATTTTGGGTCGCCTGAAACTCTGCTCTAGTCTTGCAAACTCTTGCTTAATGAACCCGTAGTCAAAGTTTACGTTGTGAGCAACGAACACAGCGTCTTCGGTGAAATTTGCCACGTGTTCCGCTACTTCAGCAAAAAGCGGAGCATCTGCCACCATGTCATCCGAAATTCCAGTAAGGCGGGTAATGTTGCTAGGAATGCGGCGCTGCGGATTTAACAGGGTTTGAAACCTGTCTACCTCTTTCCCACCAACAAGTTTTACCATACCTATTTCGGTAATCCGGTTGTAGCTGCTGTTTCCCCCAGTGGTCTCTATATCTACCACAACATAAGGCTGTGCTGGGTCGCGTATCCATTTCACTGTTGTTACCGCAACGTCAAATCCAGCTTGCTGCAAACGTTGAATTGAAACCAGCTGATTTCGGCGAAGCTGATCGCCAGGCGCTTTGATTTCTTCAAAGCGAAGTGCGCCGTCAAATACCATGATATCGGGGAAGCCATCTCGGAGGCTCTCAAAGTCTTTGCACATCATGCGAAGTAAAGCATAAATAGAATCTAGCGAACCATGCTCAATTAGCGCTTCTATAGGCGTAAGCAAATGACTAGACCACATAAACAGGCTATTCACTTTGCCATAGTGCATCGTGGCCATTTTGTGAATATGAAAACGCAGTTTTTCTTTGCTATCAAGCGCCTGTAACAACGCTTCAATACTGTGTTCAAACTTGGCGTAAAAGTTATTCTGTTTAAGCGATAACGGTCTGCGATCAAACTCAGTAACCAGCGTGTCTTCTTCGTAAAGTTGCTTCCAAAAGGTAAGGCCGAACAAAGTGCGCCATAATCGGTTTTCCGTGCGCCAGCCTTCAATGCCGTGCCTTGCATAATGCGCCAGCACACCACGCTCAACCTGTTGGTTTTGGCTTACGTCAATATCCAGTGTACGGCTAGCATTGCGAAGCATGTCGGTAACCGTGCTGGTGCGTTTTTTGTGGTATTTACGGGCATAGAAATCTTCTGCAAATGCTAGCAGCGTATCCGATTGCGGATTATCAATTATCTCTTCAAGGGTCTGTTTAACACTATTTTCATTTCCGTCCTTGTAGTTCTCTCTTAACCACTTTTCTTTTGCCTTATCGCTTTGCGCCGCTTTCAATACTTCTAGCCCTTTCGCTCTATCAAACATCAGCACTTTTAGACCTAGTGCATAGAGAAACTGGTCGCGATAAAAACATGCCGACACACCTTCTGTAATGGGCAGTTCACCTTCGGCAATGGCAAGCAACATATCATCGTTATAAAAAGCTAACTGGCTGTAATGGTTGGCGTAAAACCATGACGCTTGGGCGTCGCTTTTAGTTTCAAAACGCGCCGTATCCGTTACGGAATCAGAACGGGTTCTCATTACGCCTAAATCGCGCATAGAAAACTGATTTAGGCGGCTTTTGGTGTTACCAAAATAGATAAACAGCAAATAGCGAAGTGCATCGTCGAACAAGCACACTAAGTAGTTATCTAGCGAAAAACGCTCTGGCCAGCCTCTAGCTTCGATATGTTCATTAAGCAACGTCACGAGTTTAGGCTTGGTGAGAGATGCGAGCCCCTGAATACTGCCGTATTCAGCAAGTAGCTCAAGCAGAGCATCTTTGGTCAAGACACCAGCGATGTCATTAAGCGAAGCGTGGGTAAGGTCACCAAACCAGCCGTTGTCGGTAAGCCAATCTATTTGCTCTTGTGGCACAGCGATTTCGCTATAATTGAACTGCGTCCTGTCAATCACTGCGTACTTGCGATTTGCAGCGCGCACAACAATACACTGTTTGTCATCGTCTAACGCTTTAAAACGCCTAACAAAATCAGTGGCTTCGTCACTTAGAAGCGCCCTGCTAGCACCCTCAAAGAACCCAAGGAACTCGTGAAAGTGTGTAAGGTAATAACGTGGCGGTAAATCTTTTCGCATGAGGTATCTTTGGCTATGAAAACACCAATAGTGTATATTTATACAGCCACGCGAATCAAATTAAATCCTCCGCGATTGGGTATCACATCTGCTGCCAATAGTGCACAGCGTGTACTTTTACACGCGTACGCGCTGTTTAGACACCCAATGAAAGAACGAAGAAAGCTGCGCATCTGCCAATAAACGCTGCAAATTGAAGTAGTGTTTGGCCAACGTCATCTCATCATAAAATCGATGTATACCGCTGTGACATTGTCTGCAAATGTAAATGCCGTCCTGAAGCTCCGCTTTGCTAAAGTGCTTTTTAAAATAGGTACGCCTGTGCATTTTTCGCGGAATAAGATGATGGTAAGTAAGGCGAGTTTCTCTATTACAGCACGGGCATTGACCAACTTTATTTGCCACAAGGTCACCTTTTTCGTCTATCACATCTATTATTTGTGCACCCAGTTTTCTGATTACTCATAAGCGTCAAATGGCAGTCTTGTCCTTTTCCCTTAAAATCAGATACAAGGGGCGTGTCTAAAAGAAAATCCACTCGTCTTTGCATTACGTAACAAATAGCATTAGTGATTACAAAGGCATTTAAATATGAGTTTAACTCGTTCCATGGGCTTTTCCTGTCCTTACTGCATGGCTCCAAATGATGTTGAAATAGATGAAATTAACGATGTTGGCCAAGTACAGGTGCTCGACTGCCAAGTGTGTTGTCAGCCCATTGAGCTTACTGCTTATCAGCACGGTGATGACATTCAGATAGAGGCAGAAAGAGAGAATGACTAAGCAGTTTACCCGCGGTGATATAGACGCCCTTGCACAGCGCTACCGCGCAAACCTAATTAATAGTTTGTCTGGTTTTAAATCGGCGACTTTGGTGGGTACAACAAACGGCGTTACAAACAATTTGGCTATAGTGAGCTCTATTGTTCATGTCGGTGCAAACCCGCCTCTCATTGGCATGATCATGCGTCCACATACCGTCACGCGAGATACGTTGAGCAACATAAAACAGCAGGGCTTTTATACGCTAAATCACGTGGCTGTTGACTGGGTCGACAAAGCCCACCAAACATCAGCCCGCTATGCGCCAGATGAAAGTGAATTTGAAGCCGTTGGGTTAACCGCGCAGATCAGTGAGTCCTTCAGTGCGCCGTATGTCAAAGAAAGTGAAATTAAAATGGGCTTAAAAGTAGCACAGCATTTTACTTTGCTTAATGAAACCGAAATGGTTATCGGCGAAATCCAGGAGCTCTACGTTCCTGAGCAAATAATAGATTCAGACGGCTATGCAGATATAGAGCAAGCGCAAACGGCCTGTATCTCAGGCCTAGACAGCTACCACAGCACACAACGAATTGCGCAATTTGCGTATGCAAAGCCCGATGTAAAGTTAACCGTGAAGTGAACTAATAAACTGTCCAACGGTCTTACATTCAATACTTAAGGTTGTAACTCTGAAGTTTATTTAATCTGGATCAAGCGAAAATGCGACATTTCGTTCGATCTTTTTTCAAAAAGAGATAGTATTTAAACATGAAACAAAACCTGCCTCTTTGGGCAGGTTTTTGCGTTTAAGGCACTGAATAAAAAAGAATCATTATCGTTTCTATCTCTTAAGGAGAATGTTATGAAATCTGTAAATCGCCGTGACTTTTTAAAGCTTTCTGGCTCGACAGTTATCGGTCTTACATTAGGTGGTGTAGCGTTACGTGCTCAGGCTCAAGAACAATTGAGTGCTGATGACCCTACTGCAAAAGCACTGAACTACACACCGTCGTCAACTGTTGAAGGTGCAAAATGCGCAAACTGCATGTACGTGCAGGGCGCCGATGGCGAACAACACCGCCCTTGTAACATTTTCCCTAATAAGCTTGTTAACGCTGATGGCTGGTGTAGCGCTTGGGTGAAAAAGCCTGGCTAACCAATCGAAAGAAAAGACGTTCAAAAGCCCTTGAGTTAAACCAAGGGCTTTTTTCGTTTCTGTTGAGGCGAAATACGATTATGTATCCTCATTTCCCGCTAGCGAACTACATCAATTCCGTCTTCGATACCTTTTAGCGCTGGGTTGTCAAAACGTGTAGGCAGAAGGCCAGGCTTAATGAAGAAGCCGTGTTTTGCTTCAAAGACTCTACCTATTTTCAACACGCTTTCGTCTTGCCACTTTCCACCAATAAAGCTAATCCCCACAGGAAGATCTTTCACCTGTCCAGCGGGCACTGTGAGATGCGGATATCCTGCAATTGCGGCCAAATACCCGATACCGATAAAACCGACAGGCGAATGGTCACCATATACGCCGTCTATTAAAAAAGAAGGGCTGTTTGAGGGCGCAACTAGTACATCAACATTGTGCTTTGCTAACAACGTATCAATACCATTTTTGCCCGCCGTGTCTTGAATAAGGCGCAGTGCATTTTGATACTTTTCGCTGTCAATGGCTGCCGACGCGAGCGATTTTTCGAAAATGTCTTGATTGAATAGCGCTAACTCGCGCTCTGTTTTGTTATTGAAATCGATAAGCTCAGACAAGTTCCTTGCAGGGAGGTCTGCCGGCGACCCCGACAAGTATTCGTTAATACTATGATGGAACTCGCTCAGCAGAACATTATAGGAGTCGGCCCAAAATGAATCTGGCTGAGAGAAGTCACTGATGTCCACCAGCGTCGCGCCCGATGCTTTAAGCTGGTTCAACGCCTTTTCATAAACAGCCAGTACATGAGGGTTATCGCCCTGGCGGTACCTAACCACACCAATACGCTTGCCTTTTAAATCTGTAGCCAGCATTGAAGATGTTGGCATAGAAGGGCGGTGAGACTCTGCGTCTAGTGTCGCGTTATCGCTTGCATCAGGGCCCGCCATGATTGCCGTCATTAGCCAGGCGTCTTGAACGTTAGACGTCATTGGTCCTGCGGTGTCCTGACTGAAAGAAATAGGCACTATGTGAGTTCTGGAAAGCAAGCCCACGGTTGGTTTAAAGCCGACTACCCCGTTTATGGATGCCGGACAAATAATAGAACCATTGGTTTCGGTGCCCACGGCAAGTGACGCGAGGCGAAGTGACATGGCAGCGCCCGAGCCCGATGACGAGCCACAAGCACTTCTTGATAGCATATGCGGGTTTCGGGTAAGCCCGCCAACTGCACTCCAGCCGCTGATAGAGGATTCAGAGCGAAAGTTTGCCCATTCAGACAAATTGGTTTTACCCAAAATAATTGCCCCTGCCGCTTTCAGTTTTTCTACGATAGGCGCATCGCGACCAGTGTAATTAGCAATAAGCGCCATTGAGCCGGCTGTGGTGGGCATCTCTTTACTTTCTATATTATCTTTTAGCAGCACGGGAATACCTGCCAGAGGGCCAAGCGTCTCGCCATTCGCGAGTCGTTTATCGATGGCCTTCGCTTCGTTCAGCGCGTTAGGGTTCAACGCTAAAACGCTATTTACCTTTTCATCTAGCCGTTCGATTCGCGCAAGATAACCGCTAACGAGCTCAGCAGATGTCGTGTCGCCACTCGCAATCGCTTGCGCCTGAACGTGAGCAGGCTTATCTAACCATTGCTCAATCTTATCTGTATGATTTGCTTGAGACACGCATGCAGTGCATAGCACGACTACGGCCAGCAAAAAACCCTGTTTCAACATAAACCTTTCCTTAACGTATGATCCTAGCGCCTGTTACTCCTTCTTATTATGCAGCTTTTGACGGCAATAGAAGGTAACGTAATGTTAGTTTCTTATACGTTGAATCAGAAATAGTTCACTGTCTAAGAATTATTTTGCCGTTTCCGCTACGGGAAGCTTATGAAGGAGGTTATCGAGCTTATATTCATCAAGCAGTAACTGATACCGCCCATCTTCAATAAATAGCCGAAGGGTGGCGTTGAACTTGGCTCTTAGCGCTGGGTCGGGGATTGCAGCACTGTAAGGCGATATAGGAAAAAGCTCATGAAAGACGGTTGCGTCTTCGGCATAAGCACTGTTTGCAGATTTGAAGTAGTTGAAAATATTTCTATCGAGAATGGCAACATCGACACTGCCGCGCATCAGCATGTCCACTTGACGATCTTGTCGTGCCATTTCTATATAGGTAGTTTGCGATGCAAGAGTTCGCCCAAAGTCCTCACCTAATACCGATTGAGCGGTTTGAAAAGCAATGACGCTTTTACCTTTCAAATCGTCGATACTGTCTATCGTCAGTTCTCTGTCTGCCCGTGTTACCACGACGTTCTGATAGATAATATATGGCTCAGATAAAATGCTTTGATCGACCGTGTGTGCAGGGTTAAGGGTAAGTCCAATGTCAACGGCGTCATCTTTTAATAACCTTGCCGTACGCCCGAAAGGAACATAAATAGGCGACAATCCATATCCCATTTCAGCAAGGATCGCCCGCACCAAGTCAACTTCAAAGCCGGTGTGCTCTTGTGAAATAACGTATGGAGGCTTGTTCCAGCCTACAACCACATCTAGCTCTTTCGCGCTAAGCGGTATGATAAAACACAGTAAACAAACAGCAGATAAAAGTGCGCGCATACAACAGATGAACCAGACTATAAATTAAACGATACCCTTCTCATAATATAAACTTATATTAGAATTTCACCAGTCGACAAAAGGTTAGTTTTTCTCGAGGCTTACGTAATCAATTGAGCAGCCAAGTTTTATTGGGTACTTGAGAGCCTGTTGAGAACCAAAGTGGTTAGATTTGATCATGCCTCTGTAAGCATCGCGTTTTCATTTACTGAAAGCTTTTCGCTTGCCTGCATTTTGTTTACTGCCAAGCAAAGGTACAATAATGCGCAAAGGTCTCAATGAACGATAACTATGGCTTGGCTACAACTTCGAATTAATACCTCCTCTGAACATGCAGAATCAATAGGCGACATGCTGACGGCCAACGGCTCACAAGCAGTGACCTATGTGGATGCGAAAGACACCCCTATGTACGAGCCCAAGCCGGGTGAAGTGTTACTGTGGCCCGATACACAAGTTGTCGGCTTATTTGAAGCTGATGCCGATATGAAAGGCATCCTTCAGCGCTTGGGTAAAGCCAAAGTATTAGGCCCTGATTTTAAATATAAGCTTGAGCCACTTGAAGACAAAGACTGGGAGCGAGAGTGGATGGATAACTTCCATCCCATGCAATTTGGCGAGCGCTTGTGGATATGCCCAAGCTGGCGCGATGTTCCCGATCCAAACGCGGTTAACGTAATGTTAGACCCAGGTCTTGCCTTTGGTACTGGCACGCACCCTACCACAGCGCTTTGCTTGCGCTGGCTAGACGGCATAGATATGACGGATAAAACCGTTGTCGATTTTGGCTGTGGCTCTGGAATATTAGCGTTAGCTGCGCTGAAGTTGGGCGCTAAGCGCGTCATCGGCATTGATATCGACCCGCAAGCGCTACAAGCAACAAAAGAAAATGCACGACGCAACGGCGTTGAAGACCGTTTGGATGTATACCTTCCTGAAGACCAGCCTGAGCTCGAAGCCGATGTCGTGATGGCGAACATCTTGTCAGGTCCATTACTAGAACTTCAAAGCGTGATTACAAATTACTGCAAATCAGGCGGTTTGTTAGTCCTTTCTGGCATTTTGGCGGAGCAAGTTACGCGCATAGAAGAAGCGTACGCTAACGATATCACCCTTGAACCCAGTGCCATTGATGGCGAATGGGCGAGAGTATCGGGCAAAAAACACTAAGTTTGAGCGATGAACCGACCAGTCGGTGAAAATTACGCCCAGTTAGAATAGTGTGTTTTCGGTCAACCACCTCAAAATTGCGACGAAAATTTGTACGACAAAGCACGTTACCGCCTAATTAATTGTTAATTTTTTTCACATTACAGCCCTTTCAAATCGGGGGCTGTAAGACTTTCGTACAATATTTAAACTAAAAATCGACGTTAGCTTACTAATGTGACAGATTTTTTTCACTGTCAAGACCACGGAGTGAAATTTTGTGCGATTTTTAGCCTTTTCAAGCCTTGCGAAAACACGTACACTTAGCGCCCCGTTTTAGCCGGGTGTATATTTTCTGTGCAGTTTTAGATGGCGAGCTATACATTTTACAATGCGAATTGGACCTTACGAGTTAGAAAACAATTTGATGTTGGCCCCCATGGCTGGCGTAACAGACAGACCGTTTCGCCAACTTTGTAAGCGCTTAGGTGCAGGGCTTGTTGTTTCAGAAATGCTTTCGAGTAATCCGAAAGTTTGGAACACAGCTAAATCACAAGCGCGTATGAATCATGAGGGTGAAGAAGGCATTCGCTCTGTACAGATAGCTGGGGCTGATCCTGAGCTTATGGCTCAAGCAGCACAATTTAATGTTGAGAACGGTGCGCAAATCATCGATATCAACATGGGTTGTCCTGCTAAAAAGGTCAACAAGAAGCTAGCAGGTTCTGCATTGCTTCAATACCCAGACACAGTGGAAGCGATTATTAAAGCAGTAGTTAATGCTGTTGATGTACCCGTGACACTAAAAATTCGTACCGGCTGGAACCCAGAAAATCGCAATGGGGTAGAGATTGCCCGCATTGCAGAGCAAAACGGCATACAGTCGCTTGCTGTTCACGGCAGAACACGAGCTTGTATGTATAAAGGAGAAGCTGAATACAGCACCATACGTCAAATAAAGGCGGCAATTTCAATTCCTGTTATTGCAAATGGTGATATTACTTCTCCAGAGAAAGCACAAGAGGTGCTGAATTACACCGGTGCAGATGGCGTAATGATAGGTCGCGGCGCGCAAGGTAAACCTTGGATATTTAAGCAAATCCAACATTATCTTGAAACGGGCGAGAACCTACCAGCACCGCCGCTGTCAGAGTTATATGAACTCTTGCATGAGCACGTAGCCAATGTGCAGGACTTTTATGGCGACATAGCCGGTGTGAGAATTGCCCGTAAGCACGTGGGCTGGTATCTCGCGGAGCACGATACGGATCGTCAGTTTCGTAAAACGTTTAACGCTATCGATGATGCGAATGAGCAACTCGATGCACTAAATGCATATTTTCAAGCGCTGCAGACACGAGAAACCCGACAGATTTCTCCCGCAGCATAGTGATGACTAACTTAAGAGCAACACAGTATTATGTTCGATCAAAACGTGACTTCACCTTTTACTACTACAGTAACTACGCCTTCACAAACGCAAGCTCAAAAGCCACTGCGTGACTCTGTAAAGCAAGCGGTTAATAAGTACCTTAAGCAATTGGATAACGCAAACATCGATAACCTGTACGAAATGGTACTGGCTGAAGTTGAAGCGCCGCTGCTAGAAGAAGTCATGACTTACACACGCGGCAATCAAACCCGCGCTGCCATCATGATGGGCATCAACCGTGGCACACTTCGCAAGAAGCTTAAGCAATACGGCATGAACTAAGATTCCAAGGGCTTTGCCCACCAAAGAGCACCAATCGGTGCTCTTTTTGTTTCAACACTACAACATTAGAAACTTAAAATTTATGCAAACACCAAAACCAATTAAACGTGCTCTCCTTAGTGTCTCTGATAAAACCGGTATCCTCGATTTCGCGACAGCGCTGCATAACGCTGGCGTAGAACTTCTGTCGACGGGCGGTACTGCTAAACTTCTCGCTGACGCTGGCTTACCTGTTAAAGAAGTGTCTGATCACACAGGTCACCCAGAAATTATGGCTGGCCGCGTTAAAACCCTTCACCCGAAAATTCATGGCGGTATCCTTGGTCGTCGCGGTACCGATGAAGCAGTGATGGAAGAACACAGCATTGCGCCGATCGACCTTGTGGTGGTTAACCTTTACCCGTTTGCTGCTACCGTGGCAAACGAAGACTGTACGCTAGAAGATGCGATTGAAAATATTGATATCGGTGGGCCAACGATGGTTCGCGCTGCAGCGAAAAACCATAAAGATGTCACTATTGTTGTTAATGCGGCGGACTACTCTCGCGTGCTTGCAGAGATGAACGACAACAATGGCTCGTTAACGTACAACACCCGTTTTGACCTTGCGATTAAAGCGTTTGAACATACGGCCGAATACGACGGCATGATTGCAAACTACTTTGGTGCTCGTTTAGACAGCACAGGTTGTGAAGCAGACTGTGACCACCAGCACAGTGAATTCCCACGTACCTACAACATGCAGCTTACTAAGAAGCAAGACCTTCGCTACGGTGAAAACAGCCACCAGGAAGCGGCTTTCTATGTTGAAAACAACATTCAAGAAGCGTCTGTTGCCACTGCTACCCAGCTTCAAGGTAAAGAACTTTCGTTTAACAATATCGCTGATACCGATGCGGCGCTAGAGTGCGTGAAAGAATTCGAAGAGCCAGCATGTGTAATCGTTAAGCACGCTAACCCATGTGGTGTAGCGATTGGCGAAGATATTTTAAGTGCCTATGACCGCGCGTTTAAAACTGACCCTACGTCTGCATTTGGCGGCATTATCGCATTTAACCGCGAGCTTGATGCGAAAACAGCGCAAGCGATTGTTGACCGTCAATTTGTGGAAGTAATTATTGCGCCGACAGTAAGCGATGAAGCGAAAGAAGTAGTAAGTGCGAAGAAAAACGTACGTCTTCTAGCGTGTGGCGATTGGGCTGGTCAGCTAACTGAAGGTTATGACTTTAAGCGCGTAAACGGCGGTTTATTAGTACAAGAGCGCGACTTCGGCATGGTTGAAATGGAAGACCTAGAAGTTGTGACTAAGCGTAAGCCAAGCGAAGATGAACTACGCGACCTTATGTTCTGCTGGAAGGTAGCAAAGTACGTGAAGTCTAACGCGATTGTTTACTGCAAAGACGGTATGACGGTAGGCGTGGGCGCAGGCCAAATGAGCCGTGTTTACTCTGCAAAAATTGCGGGTATTAAAGCAGCTGATGAGAACCTTGAAGTTGCAGGCTCTGTAATGGCGTCTGATGCATTCTTCCCATTCCGCGACGGTATCGACGCTGCAGCTGAAGCAGGTATTAAAGCAGTCATTCAGCCAGGCGGCTCTATGCGCGACCAGGAAGTCATTGATGCCGCTGACGAGCACGGCATTGCGATGGTGTTCACGGGTATGCGCCACTTCCGTCACTAATAAGTATTTACGCAATACCTTTTAGTGCAGGCTTAGTGAGGGACACCAACACCTAAGTTAAACACGCAGTAAAGTGGCGTTTAGTGGCTTTACTGTGTGTTTGTTATTTTTCCTTAACCCTTTTAAATACGCAGACTCGAGGTCATTTGCTTGGTTGTAGTGAAATCTCATCGAAGCGACAGAGTTGCGAATTATTCTGCTAAGGCGTAAGTGCAAATAGGGGTTAGCTGATAGGCTTGATCTGACCCGTGGTAATTTGTAGTAATAGTGTTATGTTATTCGCCTACCCTCGACAGAAAAAGGAAATAAGAATGAAAAAGTTAGCCCAATATGTGTTAGCCGCAACCCTAGGTGTAAGTGCTACTTATGCCAGCGCAGATGCGATTTCTGATGCCGCAATGAGCGATATCCGCTCTGCTAGTGCAAAAGTACGCGATGAGTACCGTAATCCTCAGCAAACACTGCGCTTTTTTGGCCTTACCCCAGACATGACTGTGGTAGAAATCTCTCCCGGTGGTGGTTGGTACGCCGACATCCTTTATTCTGTTGTAAAAGATAACGGTAAGTATGTAGCTGCTCACTTTTACGTGGATGATGAAACCAGCGGTTACTTTAAAAAATCGGTGGAAGGCTTCAAAGAAAAAATGAAGCCGGGCATGAAGTACGAAGGTGCTGAGCTTACTGCATTCGACCCAATCAAAGCGTTAGATATTAGCGACGCAGGTAGTGCCGATATGGTGCTGACGTTTCGCAACGTACACAACTGGTATATGCGTCACGGTGACGAGGGTATCGACAATGCATTTGGCGCATTTTTCAAAGCGCTTAAGCCAGGGGGCGTACTGGGCGTAGTGGAACATGAGCTTCCTGAAAGCGCAGATGATGAAGCAATGAAGAAAAGTGGCTACATGAAGCGTTCTTACGTTGTGGCTGCCGCCGAAAAAGCAGGCTTTGTGCTTGAAGCAAGCAGCGATGTCAACGCTAACCCAATGGATACTGCCGACCACCCGAAAGGTGTGTGGACGCTACCTCCACGTTTGGCGCTAGATGATCAAGATCGCGAAAAATACATGGCGATTGGCGAGAGCAATCGCATGACGCTAAAATTCACCAAACCAAAATCATAAAATTAAACACTCAAAACGGAACAGTTAATGAACGTACTTGTAATTGGCGGCGGTGGCCGCGAACACGCGCTAGCGTTTAAAGCAGCGCAGTCTTCTGATGTTTCAACAGTATTTGTAGCACCTGGCAATGCAGGCACAGCTACAGAACCTAAGCTTGAGAACGTAGCTATCGATGTAAATGATATTGCTGGCTTGGTTTCTTTTGCTCAAGGTAACGATGTTGAGCTTACTATTGTAGGCCCAGAAGCGCCGCTAGTTGCAGGTGTTGTTGATGCGTTCACTAACGCAGGTTTAATGATTTTTGGTCCCACTCAAGCTGCCGCGCAGCTTGAGGGCTCTAAAGCTTTTACCAAAGACTTTTTGGCTCGCCACAACATTCCAACGGCCGAGTATCAAAACTTCACAGAAATTGACCCAGCTATTGCCTATGTGCGTGAGAAAGGCGCGCCGATTGTAGTAAAGGCTGACGGTCTTGCTGCGGGTAAAGGTGTTATTGTTGCGATGACCCTTGAAGAAGCGGAAGACGCTATCCGCGACATGCTGGCAGGTAACGCGTTTGGCGAAGCCGGCAGCCGCGTAGTTATTGAAGAATTCCTAGACGGTGAAGAAGCGTCGTTCATTGTCATGGTAGACGGCAAAAACGTACTTCCTTTTGCCACCAGCCAAGACCACAAGCGTGCTGCTGACGGTGACAAAGGGCCGAACACAGGCGGAATGGGTGCATATTCTCCGGCTCCGGTTGTAACGCAGGACATTCACGACCGTATTATGCAAGAAGTGATTATGCCAACAGTTAACGGCATGGCTGCTGAAGGCAACGACTACGTTGGCTTTCTATATGCTGGCCTTATGATTATGGCCGATGGCACTCCGAAGGTAATCGAATACAACTGCCGCTTTGGCGATCCGGAAACTCAGCCAATCATGCTGCGCTTAAAGTCTGACTTAGTTCCACTTTGCCAAGCAGCGTGCAAAGGCGAACTTGCTGGCGAAACGATTGAGTTTGATGAGCGCGCGTCGGTAGGTGTTGTGCTTGCCGCTGGCGGCTATCCAGGCAGCTATGATAAAGGCGACGTGATTACTGGTTTCGAAGAAGCCGCTAAGTTAGACGGAAAGGTTTTCCATGCAGGCACCGCCCTTCAAGATGGCGAAGTGGTAACCGCAGGTGGCCGCGTACTTTGCGCTACAGCTTTGGGTAACAACGTTACCGAAGCGCAGCAAAAAGCCTACGAGCTACTAAAAGCCATTCAGTTTAAAGATGTGTACTACCGCACTGATATCGCGCACCGTGCGATTGCGCGTGAAGCTGAAGCCAAGTAGCCGAAAGCCTCATAGAAAGTGCTAAATGAACGCAGCGTAATGCTGCGTTCTTACATAATTACGAAAAGCCAGGGTGTGAATTCTACGCCCCCCACTTTTACTCTTACCTACTCTTACCACTTACTCACCATGCTAACGTGCAGTAAACGCAGAAATCGTAGTTTCCCAGCTACATATCACTGCTTAACCTGATACTAACGCTCAACACAAAAGAAAACTCGCGCTCAGTACATAAGCAATAAGGTATTGAATTTCACATCGAGTCTGATTTGGTACTTGCCGATAGTACTGTATACATTATAAATCTTTAATTTACTGACCTTCTCCATATGTTGCAGCGCATACAAGAACCTGTATGGTATTAATATCAATCCGCATAGATGATTAACCACTTAGCGAGATTTAATAAGCTCAGGTAGTCTGCTTAAAAAGCGTATTATTTCATTCTAATAAAAGAGGTATCACCTGATGTCGAACACTAAACTTATTGCTGTGTTGCTTGTAGCAGTAGTGGCGAGTACCGCAGCGTGGTTCGCCTTTTTTGCCAAAGAATCTGCTCCAGACTTTACTGCTTATGCCGCAGGCCCTGACCGAAAAGCGGCATTTTTTGAGTATTTCACTCCTATTGTAGTCGAGGTGAACAAAGAGCTAGCCACCGATAGAGAGCAAATTCAAAGTTCTTGCGACGCGGATGAAGCAGACAATCTAGACCAGTTCCTGACAAAGTTTCGTGTTGACGATGCTGACCTTGAACAGGAGTCAGCCTGCGAGGTGTTGTTAAGGCGTGCCGACATTGTTCCTGCGTCGTTAGCAATTGCACAAGCAGCGAATGAAAGTGCATGGGGTACCTCTCGTTTTGCAAAATTAGGGAACAACTTTTTTGGTCAGTGGTGTTTCTCTAAGGGCTGCGGTATCGTTCCAAAATCGCGTGACACTAACAAAAATCATGAAGTTGCTGATTTCCGTTCGCCTGCCGACTCAGTAGAAAGCTACATGCTAAATTTAAACACCCACGATGCTTACAAACCATTGCGTAAAATTCGACAATCCTTACGTGAAGAAGACAAGGCTGTCACCGGGGTTGCGCTCAGCTATGGCTTAGGGAAGTATTCTGAGCGTGGCGATGAATATGGAAAAGAAATACGTGAGATGATCAGTTTTAATAAACTTGCAGTGCTGGACAAGTTAGATCTGAGTATGCAGGAAGGCGAAGCCAATTAACTCAACCAGACAGAGCGTGACGAGCTCTGTAGCACATTTATTTATCGCCAAATGGCATGGCTTTTAGTCAAGGTGAGTGATTGCAGGTTAAAAGGAGTTGGCATTTCTGCGACTCCTTCCAATTACGCGCGGCAAGTCAATCAATTAAAGTAGCGACAAATTATGGTTCACTACTTTGTCAGCTTCACCTTTCCAAACACCGATGCATCTTTATACCCCAAGTTTTTATCGCCGTTTACTGGGGTGATCTCATGAGAGCCTAAAAAGTGCTCTCTGTCGCCACCATCCGCATCGCAATAGGCAAGCATAAAGCCCAGTGTCATACCTTCTTTTAAGGTGACAGGCGAATTATCTTTTCCGTGTTGATAGCTATCATCAAATACACGTACCGCTGCTTCCCAATGAATCTTATGCGGCGCTGATATATCTCGCTGCCATTTGTTCTCTACGTGATCATTGTAGAGTTGTGGTACAGCCTCTCCTGCTTCATTTGGACCTATATCAACAACCTGATTATCTAACGCTAAGTGATAGGCAAACGCATTGTAGTTATTAAGGTGATCGCCACCAGAGGCGTCTGCATCAATGAAAATTTCTAAACAGTCATCATCCCAATAACGTTCAAGGGGATTGGCATAGGTATCTGAGAGGTGATCGTCTTGTATTTCTGCCAACAGATACAGCGCATCCTTGTTCCATCGCAGTTTATATCGACCAGAAAAATCACCGGACTCAGGAGCCGAGCCCCACATAAGCGACGTCATTTCATGCCAATCGCCCCCTTTCCATGCAGCGTCATTGGCTACACCATCTATAACAGGTGGAGTTGATGAAAAAAGTACGCTGTCAGACTTAGCTTGTGCCGTGGGCACAGACATAGCCACAAGCAGTGCCGAGGTTAGTACTGCCCCTAAATGTTTTGCACTTTTCAATTGGATACGCTCTTTGTTTGCTTATTTGTATTTTAAACTACCATGTTTTGACCCCATCCGCGCTTGAAAATAGCACCGAACACCTCCTTCTTTTTTAGAAGCATTACCAATTTGCAACGGTAATTGGTATAAAAAGGACATTCGTTCCCTCACTACCATGGCTATGTCATTTCAAAACGCGTGCTATCACATCCTTGCGCCTGCCAGCGAGGCTCACGAGTACAAAAAGCTCAGCAAAATATTTGATGTATTTCTTATCGCGTTAATTATCGTAAATGTTGTCGCTATGATGCTGGAAACAGTGCCGGGTATCCCTGCCATTTGGCAGTACGAACTTCATATAATCGAAGTGGTTTCAGTACTGATATTTACCGTTGAGTACTTTCTTCGTTTATACGGCAGCGCATCGGCCCCAAACCGCCCTAATCACGAACGTACAACGACATGGCAAAAGCGCTGGACCTATTTGAAAAGTCCCATGGCGCTCGTCGACCTAATGGCAATTCTGCCTTTTTACTTAAGCGTTTTCGTGGCGTTCGATTTACGTATTTTGCGAATATTTCGGGTAATGCGAATTTTAAAAATTGGGCGCTATTCGCGCTCTATGCAAACTCTCGTTACCGTATTGCGCAACGAGTCTCACAGCCTTATTGCGGCGTTAAGCGTACTTTTGTTGTTCACGATTATCGCCGCCACCTGTATTTACTATATTGAGCATGCTGCTCAGCCCGATGTTTTTAGCAGTATTCCCGCTTCATTGTGGTGGGCACTCGTCACGCTGACCACGGTGGGCTATGGTGATGCCGTTCCTATAACTGCATTGGGTAAAATATTTGGCGGCCTCATAACTATTATGGGTATCTGTTTTTACGCCCTACCAGCAGGTATTTTATCTTCTAGCTACACGTCGCAGATGCAGCTAAAACGCGATAGGTTTAAAGACACAGTAAGAAGCCTTTTGGACGACGGAAAGTTGAGTGAGCACGATGTGCACCACCTAGAACATGTTCGCGCACTTCTTGATTTAGACGAAGAAGAGGCAAAGCTAATTGTGCGCCTATTGCAGCACCATCACAAACGGCTAGATGATTGATTACACGCAGGCTGGAGCGAAAGCAACTTCCAAGAATCGAGTGGTATGCGCTTATACCTCCCCTTGATTCTTAGCTCACATCAGCTTATAACTAGTACCCGTCATTTCCAAAAAGAATTCCTATGTCTGTCAAACACCCTATTATTGCTATAACAGGTTCTTCTGGCGCGGGTACTACTACCACGACCAACGCTATACGCCATATTTTCAGGAACTTAAGTGTTAATGCTGCGGTTGTAGGAGGCGATAGTTTTCACCGTTTTACCCGCCCGGAAATGGAAGTAGAAATTCGCAAAGCCCAAGAACAAGGCAGACATATCAGCTACTTTGGCCCTAAAGCCAACGACTTTGAGCTACTGGAATCCCTGTTTAGGGAATACGGCAGCTCGGGTACAGGACAGTTTAGACAATACCTTCACACGTTCGATGAAGCCGTGCCTTTTAACCAAATGCCCGGCACCTTTACACCTTGGCAAGATTTACCCAAAAACACTGATTTGCTGTTCTATGAAGGTTTACATGGCGGTGTAAAAACGGAAGAAAATGATGTAGCAAAACATGTAGATTTACTGGTCGGCATGGTGCCGATTGTAAACTTAGAATGGATCCAAAAGATTGTACGCGACACCACTGACCGAGGACATTCTCGTGAAGCGGTAATGAGCAGCATAGTGCGAGGACTGGACGACTACTTCCACTACATCACGCCACAATTTTCACGCACCCACGTTAATTTCCAGCGCGTACCAACCGTTGATACCTCCAACCCCTTCAGTGCACGGGAAATTCCAACCCAAGATGAAAGCTTTGTGGTTGTGCGCTTTAGACGGGAAATGAAGACTGTGGACTACCCCTACCTCCTTCAAATGATCGACGGCGCGTTTATGTCTCGCATCAACACCTTGGTTGTACCCGGCGGAAAGATGGGCTTAGCCATGGAGCTCATTTTAACTCCGCTCCTTGAAGACATCTTAAATAAAAAGCGCAGAGCTGGTCATCAGATGGATTGGTTGAGCAGCGACGAGTAAGCCCAATATACATCGCTTCTATAGGCATATATTTAAAACAGTAAGTCGTAATGGCTCATGCCCTAAGTCAATCTAGGTTCTATTCGGAAACTTTCTTGGTTTAGCTTCTTGATTTAGTTTCTCGACCTAGTTTTTGACACAGCAGGCTCCTATTATGACCACAATTAAAAGCCAACAAATTTGGGTAGACCAGCAAAACCTTGCCAACACTAACGTTGTTACCCGCGACATAAACATCAGCGACTTACAGCAAGACGAAGTATTGCTTGAGACAGACAGCTTTGGCTTTTCTGCCAACAACATCACCTATGCTGCACTGGGTTTTAAAATGGGCTATTGGGGCTTTTTCCCTGCAAAGAGTGATAATGACGTTGATGAAGCACATGGCTTCGGTATTGTGCCCGTTTGGGGCTTTGCTACCGTTAAGGCGTCTTGTCATAGCGATATCAAAGTAGGTGAAAAGGTGTTCGGCTACCTGCCTATGGCTAGCCATTGGGTGATAAAAGCTGGAAAAGTTGCCCCTCACGGTTTTTCAGACATCCACGAAAAACGGAAGAGCATTAGCCCTGTTTACGATCAATATCTTCGCTGTGCCGCCGACCCCGGCTACGACAAAAACCGCGAAGCATGGCAGCTTAATTTTAGACCCCTTTATATGACTTCGTTTGTGCTCGATGACTATGTGGCAGAGAAAGCAAACAATGAAACCTTACTGTTGTCGAGCGCTTCGAGTAAAACCGCACTGGGTACAGCGCAACTACTTAAAGACCAAAAAGCCTCTCGAAACGCAAGCTACAAGGTGGTTGGGCTAACCTCGAAACAAAACGTGGATTTGGTAAAAGCGACCGGCTGCTACGATGAAGTGTATAGTTATGACGAACTCTCAGCCCTAAGTAGCGAAGGCAATAGCAGTAAAAGCAGCGATGCGCGCTACTGGCTGCTTGATTTCGCTGCCAACGGTACGTTGATTAATGACCTTACCAAGCAGCTTGGCGACAGCCTGAGCGACGTTACACTCATTGGTGCGACAGATTGGAAAGCCCGAGAGAAGCCCAACCCCAAACTGCTCAATGCAGAGATATTTTTCGCGCCAGCTCGCGTGAAACTGCGCCAACATGAATGGGGGCACGAGGCCTTTTTGGCAAAATACGCCAGTGCATGGAAACGCTTCGCAGAGAAAGTGAGCGATCAGTTTTATGAGCAATCGCACCGCGGGACTGATGCTATAACGCAGTTATATTTAGAAACGCTTAACGGAACGGCGCAAACAAAAGCCCTTAACGTCGTCACTTTTGATTAGTGCCCCTTGTGGATTACAACTTGTACTGCTGGTGTGTTGTTGCAGCGCCTACG
This sequence comes from Alteromonas sp. Cnat2-8, assembly GCF_022348355.1. Classification (NCBI taxonomy): domain Bacteria; kingdom Pseudomonadati; phylum Pseudomonadota; class Gammaproteobacteria; order Alteromonadales; family Alteromonadaceae; genus Alteromonas; species Alteromonas sp. Cnat2-8. Next base: position 206,157 of record NZ_JAKREX010000003.1, on the reverse strand, counting down.
TTATAAAGCTTCTCACCAATACGTAGTTCACTATAAGCTAAGTGGGGAGAAAAGCGTAATGGCTTCCTCCTCGTTGGAGTCTGCTGGGCTTCTACTGGGCCTTTGCTGGCTCTTTCTTTACATCTAAGTTCGACAGACCTAGACACTATTTGTAACAAACATCCCCAGCCTTTTACGCTTTTCTCGCTTTTGTATTTCACATCTTGTGGTTATAGTGAAACAAAAGTAAAACGAAAGGTATGAGTATGGGTCAGGAAACCTCTAAAATTCTCGTTGTTGATGATGACATGCGTCTGCGCAGCCTATTAGAGCGCTATTTGCTTGAGCAGGGCTATCAAGTTCGCAGTGCGGCTAACGCAGAACAAATGGACAGACTGCTTGAGCGCGAGAATTTTCATTTAATGGTTTTGGACCTTATGCTACCTGGCGAAGACGGCTTGTCTATTTGCCGCCGATTGCGCCAGCAAGAAAACGACATGCCCATTATTATGCTTACTGCAAAAGGCGATGAAGTTGACCGCATTATCGGCCTTGAAATGGGTGCAGACGATTATTTGCCTAAGCCATTTAACCCCCGCGAGCTACTAGCGCGTGCTAAAGCGGTATTGCGCAGACGCAGCAGCGAAGCGCCGGGCGCGCCGTCTAAAGATGTGCAAATTGTGGAATTTGGCAATTACAAACTGAACCTCGCCACCCGTGAGATGACAGCTGGCGATACACCTTTAACACTGACAAGCGGCGAGTTTGCGGTATTAAAATCTCTGGTTACTCACCCCCGCGAGCCATTGTCGCGAGACAAACTGATGAACCTAGCGCGTGGTCGCGACTACAGTGCACTAGAGCGCAGTATTGACGTTCAGGTTTCGCGCTTACGAAGAATGCTTGAAGAAGACCCTGCCAACCCTCGCTATATTCAAACAGTATGGGGATTGGGGTACGTATTCGTGCCTGATGGCGAACAAGTTTAGCACCTATGGCTGATACGGCGGGCTCTACCCGTCTTTGCCAGTGCGCAAATGAAGTATGTTTACTCATGACTCCTAATTATGCGTTTACCTACTGCCATTCCAAACACTGGCTTATGATTCAAAGCGACGGCATGTTATGCGTTTAATTCCAAAAAGTGCATTTGGCCAAACCGTCATGCTTATTGGCGTGCTGTTGCTTATTAATCAGATTGTGTCCTACATCTCTGTTACCTATTACTTTATTCAGCCCAGCTACCAACAAATTAACAGCTTATTGGCCACCCAAGTTAAATCTGTGCTCGCCAACGATTTGCTAGTGACTAACCAAGAAACCCGCGACCGCTATTTTCAAAAAACCCAGGTACAGGTCTTTGACGAAAGCGTTGCCAAACAGAATGGATTAGAGAGCGCGGTATACTATAGCTATATTTCTTCTCAGGTTAGCGAGCAGCTCCGGCAGCTTGCAGATGTGCGCATTAGCACCACCACGCAGGCCAGTGATGAAAATGCACCTTACATTGTGTGGATATCCCTGAACCGATACCCAGACACGTGGATCTCTATTCCTATTTCAGGACTTAACGAAGCGAATATATCCCCTCTTACTATGTACTTGATGGTAATTGGTATATTAAGTGTGGCCGGAGGCTGGTTGTTTGTAAGACGCATGACTCGCCCGTTGTCAGCCCTGCAAAAAGCAGCGATAGCGGTAGGTAAAGGTGAGCACCCAGCACCGCTTCGCGAACAAGGTAGCACCGAGATGATTCAGGTTACCCGGGCTTTTAACCGCATGAACCAAGGCATTAAGCAGCTTGAGAATGACCGAAATATCATGACAGCAGGTATTTCTCACGACTTGCGCACACCGCTTACCCGTATTCGCCTTGCCTCAGAAATGCTTCCAGAAGATCAAGACTGGATTAAAGACGGCATTGTAAATGACATAGAAGACATGAACGCCATCATCGACCAGTTCATTGACTATGCGCGCTACGACACCGAAGAAGTCACTCAAGAAACCGATTTAAACGCGATTATTGCAGAACTGGTACAAGCCAGACATTTAGACGATAAGCACCACATTGAACTCAAACTCAACGCCATTCCTCCGTTGTCGCTACGACGAATTGCAATGAAACGCGTGATCGATAATCTCATCGAAAACGCCTTCAAATACGGCTCGGACGATATTGCTATTAGCAGCTTTTACAATCGCCACGAAAAGCGCGTGTATTGCAAAGTACGCGACTTTGGCCCGGGAATACCAGAAACGGAGCTCGACGGTGTATTCATGCCGTTTGCACAAGGCGACAAAGCCCGCAATTCGTCAGGTTCAGGCCTTGGCCTTGCCATAATAAGGCGAATTGTAGAAGCTCACGATGGTGAGGTGACGTTGCGAAATCATCCTCAGCAGGGCTTGGTCGCAGAGTTTTATTTACCCTATCAAACCCATTAAGCCCAAAAACACTACACGGATTGGTATTAGCTTCGGTGGTACTTAATTTTTCGGCTGTATCCATAAGATGCCAACCACAGCACGCAGCCGCCAAGCGGGATCACCCAAAACGCTGTAGTAAGTGGAGCAAAGTTCGCCCATAGCCCGGTAGAAAACGATGCCACTTGAACACCTGTAGAGTTACCGATAATTGAAATACCAGAAAGTACGGGGCCGTTGTCACTGTCGATATTCATTGCCGCAGAAAGTGCTAACGGGAAGAGCCCACCTAGCCCTAAGCCAAGCAGTAAGTTACCTGCGCCAATCCCGTAAAATGAAGGCATTAACTTCAGTGCGAATACACCTGCTAGCGATGCTGTCGCCATGATTACAATCATGCGGTGTACCGATACAAATCGCAGTAAAAAAGGGAAGGTAAGGCGACTAATCACCATGCCAGCGGTAAAAAATGCCAGTAAGTTTCTCGACTGTTCGCCGGTAAAGCCTAAGCCGTTTTGCGCATAGCTCACAAACCAGTTCGCGTTACCAAATTCTACAGCACCATAGCCAAAGGTAAGCAAAGTTAGAAATATGAAAACAGGCTGCTTAATAATGACCCCAAACGCCAAGGTCTTTTTAGGTGCTTTAGGCTGACCTTTAAGTATTTTTGCCTGAGAGCGCGCCGCAATAAATGCGTAGCACGAAAGCAAAATCATAACGCCTGCCAACACCTGAATAGGTAAGCGCCAGTTGTGCTCAACAAGGTATAACAGTGTTACAAAGAACGACGCCGCAAACGTTCCTAAACTGAACATAAAGTCCATTAAGCCCATCATAGTAAAGCGCTTTTCTGCGTACATTCGTGCAATAAGCGTGTGGCCAATAGTAAATATTGTTGAACTCACCACACCGATTAATACCGCTAACACCAAAAACCATTGCCAAGCGGTAAGCACTGACACAAGCAGCAACAGCGCCGTATTCATACTGAATAACGTGGCTAATAGCGGCATATATTCGAAGCGACTGGCATACTTGCCACCAATCACAGCGCCTAACATCATGCCTACAGAGAAAAGCGAAAAAAGTGCGCCACTGACTACTTCAGACATTTGCAGATCGGCTGCAATATCTGGCAGTAATATTCCCCACAAGAGAAACAATTTACCAATTAGAAAAAAAACAGCAAAAATAACGATGGTGGCAGGAAGTCGGCTCATTTAGGCTCCATGGCTGATATCAGTAGAAAGACATCCGATTTAGGCGTGAGGGCACAGCGTAGTTATGCCCCTTGACCACAAAGTGAACCTTTTGAGGGCGCTGACCTTTACTGTGCAAGAAAGAACAGCAGCCCTTAATTATCACATAATCACTACCTTTACAGATTGCTGATAATCGCAAGAAAATGCAAGTGAAAGCGTTTTCCCTTTTTCATCCCACATTACAGGTACGCTCCTGCCATCAAGTAAAACGCTCTGTGGTTTTTCGCTTAAACCATGCACGATGTAAGTGATATCTCGCTGCTTAGGCATACCTATATAGCTACCTTCGCTATCAAGGGTCAGGGTTAATGCGGCCTTATCGTCTACTGACGCATTAAGAAGTAGCTTTGTATATAAGCCTTTTTTGACAGACGCTGGATTTTTGCCGTCATCCTCGTAATAAGTATATGAAGATGAATTCACTGAATTGTCATGCCAGTAATGCATTTCTATTTTACGGGCATCAAACTGCTCTGTGCGGCTAAGCCCGTCAGCCATTGGCATAAAGCTTCCTGCTTTTACCCACACCGGGAAATTATCTTGGCTTAGCGGGTAGTTAACGGTTTGGTCACCTTGGTATTTCGTATCAGAGAAAAAATCAAACCATACGCCTTCAGGCAACTTGGTCGGCCACACCGTTTGGTTAGCGCTAGTCACAGGCGAAACTAACAAGCCATCGCCCCACAGATAACTGTCTGCATTTTCAAACCAATCGCTTTCACCGTACGCCATAGCTAACGGGCGCATTAATGGCGTGCCGTAAAGCGCATTTTCAAAGGCCAGTGAATAGTTATAGGGCAGCATGTCATAGCGAAGTTGGATAAACTTACGCGCAATAGACTTTACCGGATCGGCGTGGAAAATTGGCTCTGGCGCAATATTATCTTGAGCATGAGGCCTAAATACCGGTGAAAAGGTACCGAACTGAAGCCATCTTGTATAAAGCTCAGGATCAAAGGTTTCGCCTCCAGCAAACCCACCTAAGTCGGAATGGGTATACGCCATTCCAAAAACACTCATTTGAAGTGCCAACTCTACCTGAGGTTTAAGTCCGCCCCAGCTTCGGCTTACATCGCCTGTCCACGGCACCATGCCGTACCGTTGACTGCCCAAAAAGCCAGAACGCATCAGCACGAACGGACGCGTGTCGGGTTGTAGCGCAGTTAAATTGTTATACACGGTTTTCGCCCACTGATGACCGTAGGCATTGTGCACTTCTGCGCCGCTTACTTTTGTAGATTGCCACATGTGCTGAATATCATCAGGGTGCACTTCAGGCTCGCCCAAGTCGCCCCACCAGCCTGCAACACCCTGTGCAGCAAGCTTTTCATAGTATTGCCAAAACCAATCTTGACCCGCTTCACTGAACACATCAACAAGGCCGGTATTGCCAAAATAAAAATCGAAGGTATACGGCGCACCATCATCGTCTTGAGCAAGGGCATTATTGGCAACGGCGCTTTCCCATTGTTTTGACGTCGTAAGAATAAAAGGCTCTGTTATCAGCACGGTTTTGACATCTTGAGCGCGTAGCTCACTAATCATTTTCTCGGGTTCAGGGAAAGTGGCGGCGTCCCAACTTAAGTTCCCCATGTGCCCCTTAATGTCTTTGCCAAACCAATATAAATCGAGCACTACGGCGTCAACGGGAATATCTTGCGTATTAAAGGCATCGACAACATCCATCACCTCATTTTGAGATTTATAGCCAAATCGAGATGCAAAGTTACCCAGCAGCCAACGCGGCGGAAGCGGCTGTTTTCCCGTAACTGCTACGGTATTCGTAACCGTGTCTTCTAAATTTTCACCCAACACCATGATGTAGCTAGCACGGCCGCCTTGTGCCTTAAATAGCAACTCGTCGTTGTTCGTTTTGCCAATATCTAGTTCACCAGAAGCGGTGTTATCGAACAATACGCTGTAATTTTTTGACGACATCACAGCCGACAAGCCAAAGTACATCTGATTTGAAGACGTGGTGTAACCATAGTGTGCTTTGTCATATAGCGGCATGCTATGACCACGACGATCCATACCTAAAACGCGCTGGCCGCCACCGTAGAGTTTTTCGTTTTCATCTAACGCAAACGACAGGCTGACGCCGTCACTGGAAATACTTAGTCCGCCTTGTTCTTTTGCTACTACTTTGCCGTTAACAGAATAGCTGATAGCGTGCGTCGCCTTATCAACATGCGCTGCAATATTATTGAGTTTTAAGATTAGGGTTGTCTCAGTTTCAACTAGCTCTACATCATTAGCTTTTTTGTTTTTAACATCAGTCAACGCGGGCTCGGGAAGCGCCATAGACGGTAGATTTGCGTAAGGCGTGCCATTGTCATCAGTAAGATACGTTACTTGAAAGCCACTATCGTGCAACGCGCTTATCGTGAAGTCATTGGTATCCGTATCAATATTTAGCGTTGCTTTTTCGAGTGTCGCTGTTTGAACTTCGGCTACCGTATTTACCGAGAAAAATGCCAAACCAGCACATGCAAGTGCTATACGCTGTTTCCTGTCTATCATGCTCAAAACCTTCTTTATGCTTCAAAGCGAAGCGCACCTAATTAGCGAACCGCACTTAATTAACGAAGCGCGCTTAATTAAAGCCTTCTTGTGTACGGTGAATGATAGCTAGTGCCTTGCTCAACTTAAATAAACATACGTATTCATAATGTTAAATTTGTTAACAACAACACAAAAAAAGCCCGCAACACGGTGCGGGCAAAACATCAATCACGTTGAGTGTGATGAACGTTGGGAAGGGGCAAACCGAGTGTTAGTTACCCGGCCCGGCTTTAACGATAGCGTCGCTAACGTCGTATTTTTCAAAGTTCTGTTTAAAGTCGTTGACTAAGTTAGCGGCGTATTCGTTGTACTTCTCTTTGTCTGCCCACGTGTTTTGTGGCACAAGCAAATTGCTGTCTACACCGTCTATTGCCACTGGCACATCTAGGTTTAACGCGTCAATGTGCTGGGTTTCAACATCAGCCAAATTGCCCGATACAATTGCGTCGATGATGGCGCGCGTAGTAGGGATATCAAAACGGCTACCTGTGCCGTAAGGGCCGCCTGTCCAACCGGTATTAACCAAGTAAACCTTAGCGCCAAACGCTTTAACACGCTTAATCAGAAGCTCTGCATACACGCCTGCTGGACGTGGGAAGAAAGGCGCACCAAAACACGTTGAGAAGGTTGATTCAATATCGCTAGTAGAGCCAATTTCAGTAGAGCCTACTTTCGCTGTGTAACCGCTTAAGAAGTGATACGCCGCAGCTTCTTCACTTAACACTGAAACAGGAGGCAACACGCCACTTACGTCACAGGTCAAAAATACAACCGAGCGAGGTTCGCCGCCTCGGTTTTCAGCAACGCGCTTTTCAATGTGTGAAAGCGGATAGGCCGCACGTGAGTTTTGGGTTAACGAAGTGTCGGTATAATCTGGCGTGCGCGTTTCATCAAGCACTACGTTTTCTAGAATGGTACCAAACTTGATGGCATTCCAAATTACTGGCTCGTTCTTTTGAGAAAGATCGATACATTTAGCGTAGCAACCGCCTTCAATATTAAAAACGCTACCTGGTGCCCAGCCGTGCTCGTCGTCACCAATCAAGAAGCGCTTAGGATCGGCTGAAAGCGTGGTTTTACCTGTGCCTGAAAGACCGAAAAACAGAGTCACGTCGCCTTCTTCACCCACGTTGGCAGAACAGTGCATAGGTAGCACGTCTTTTGCCGGAAGCAGGAAGTTTTGCACGGAGAACATGGCTTTTTTCATTTCACCTGCGTAACGCATGCCTGCAATCAACACACGTTTTTTAGCGAAGTTGATGATAACTGTGCCATCACTGTTTGTGCCGTCACGCTCTGGCTCACAAGTGAAACCAGGTACGTTTAAGATTTGCCAAGGCTGGTCGCCTTTAACATTCCATTGTTCAGGAATAATAAAAAGGTTGCGGGCAAAAACGTGCTGCCACGCGGTTTGCGTTCTTACTTCAAGCGACAAAGCATGTTCAGGATCGGAGCCCACTTGAAGGTGTGAAAGAAAGTGTTCTTGGGTAGACAGGTAGGCTTCAACGCGGTCCCACAGCGCATCAAATTTGTCAGCGTCAAAAGGCTTGTTCACCTTGCCCCAATCGATGTCATTTTCGGTTGTTGACTCTTTAACGATAAATCTATCATTTGGAGAGCGACCGGTTCGTTTTCCGGTCTCAACGACAAGCGCCCCGTTTTTGTCAAGGACACCTTCGCCGCGCTTGACGGCGCGCTCGATAAGTTCTGCATTTGGCAGGTCGGTGAGTGGCGTTACTTTCAGATCCGTTTGAATTGAGGCTGCTGCGGTCATGGCTGTTACCCTATATGTAATTTTTCAAAAGCACTTTCAAAAAAGTATCACCTCTTCGAGTGTAATGTAAACAAGGCCTAGCGCGCATTTATAAAACACATACTCACTATTTCTCATATGTTAATTTCATAAATATTGTAAATTAATTACAAGGAAAGCCTTTTCCTTGGATATAAATGCAAAAATAGGGCGTAGAAAACCTATATTGATCGATGAATTTCAAAATAAAAAATGACAATTTTTTTTAGAAAGTGAAGGTGAAAATTTTCACCACGACAGGAAGAAAAGGAAAATAGGATGATGTAGGAAAGTTAAACACTTACTACTGGGCATTTTTTAACCACAAGTGAAGTGTTGGGAAAATGAACCTATCTAGACGGTGAGAGATTCAGAAACAAAAAAGCACCTTCGAAAGAAGGTGCTTTAACACAGCAGTAAACAAGTAGTTACTGATTTGAAGACGGTGCGTCGAAGTTGCCGCTGTGAATAGCCTCTACGTCGATACTATCGAAGCGATATTCAGTATGACAATACTGGCAGTTCATTTTGATCGCCCCTTCTTCAGCAATAATTGCGTGAAGCTCAGACTTCTCAACGTGACGAAGTGCTTCAGCGCTGCGCTCCTTTGAGCATGAGCAGGCAAAGGTTACGTCCTTCGCTGGATACACTTCCACGTCTTCTTGGTGGTAAAGACGATATAAAATGTCTTCAACCGACAACGTAAACATCTCTTCTTTGGTCAACGTTTGAGTAAGTTTAGAGATATGAGCAAACTCATTGGCTTGCGACACATCAGTAGCGCTAGCATCAGTCGGTAAGACCTGAAGTAACACTCCCGACGCTTTCGCGTTTTTAGGGTCGCTCATGTCAGTCATTAGGTGCACGCTGGTCGCTAGCTGCTCTGACTGAGCAAAGTAGCCTTCAATACATTCAGCTAGAGAAGGCTTATCTAATGCAACAACGCCTTGATAACGCTCGCCTTCATCAGGTGTGATAGTAATGACCAATACCGCTTGAGACAATAACTCTGAAAACGTTTCTGGCAATGTTTCTAATGTCTCGTCCCAGCGCGCCACACCGCGAAGCGTTTGTTCGTGAGTGGCGTTTAACACCGCGTAACTTACTGGGCCTTTGCTTTGAATTTGAAGAGAAATTTCACCTTTAAACTTAAGCGTTGCCGTTAACAATGACGTCGCTGCCGCCATTTCACTTAGCAATGTTTGAATTTGCACAGGGTATTCATAGCTGTGCACAATTTGCTTTAAGCTCTCATCAAGACGAACTAATTCGCCACGAACGTTAGCTTGGGTAAATAAGAAGCGGTGTAATTTATCGAAATCGCTCATAACTAATCCTGTTGAGCAGCTCATTATTGCTGCTTAAATTTAATAATCTGTCGTCGCTGCTTTTTATCAGGTCTATGATCTGGTTTAGGGCTGTGAAAGGCGTTCATTTTGCGCGCCGTTTGGTTTTCTTCACGTTTTGTTACACTTTCAATCGTCTCTTCAAAAAGCGCCTGCGCCAAAGGCGCGCTCAAACGCTTGTCACTTAAGCCTAGCACCTTAATTTCACGATTATCCCATCCTGAGGGAACTTTAATCATGGCGCCAAGCTCTACATGCTTACCAGGTTTGGCTCTTTGCCCGTTGTACTGGACTTTTCCCGACTGCACCATGTCTCTTGCTATTGCGCGGGTCTTAAAGAACCTTGCAGCCCATAGCCACTTGTCCAGCCTGACATTTTGTGTTGTATTGTTGCTATCCGATTGGCTCATGTAATATTTTCGTAATGGTGTGGCTTTAGTGTTGTGACCCTCACCTTTACTAGGCTATTATGGGTTTGCTAAAGCGCGGTTAACCAAAAATTCACTATATTATAATAAAGCAGTACCATCAGTGGCAGCATGACATTCAATAAACCCAACCCACAATCTCTGGTTGTTTATCTGAACCAGCATCAAAAACAGCTACATACCATCGTAGTGGTTCTGCTCAGCCTGTATTTAATTGCATTTGCTGCCAAACTCGTGTGGCGAATTATACCCGAACCTCAACTATCTGCGACACCCACAGTAAGCCGTGCTCCGGTTATTTCTTCGTCGTCAGGCCAAAATGGGGTCAACATCGCCAAAATACAACAGCTGAATTTATTTGGTAATGCTGCGGCAAAACCTGCTGAACCGGTCGCCGAGGTTACCGACGCACCAGAAACGCGCTTAAACCTAACCCTGACGGGTGTTGTGGCCAGTTCAGAGCAGGAGGCGGGTACCGCTATTATTGAAAATCGCGGCAGCCAAGCGGTTTATGGCCTAGGTGAGAAGATTGAAGGCACCAATGCCACGTTGCAAAAAGTGTACAACGATCGCGTTATTATTAAGAACGGGGTGAGAAACGAAACCCTGATGCTTGACGGAATTGACTACGACGAAGCTAATCGTCGCCGTGAAATGCAGGCAAGAAACCGACCTGAGCCAGAAGAATTAGAAGAAGACACCGTTGAGCTTAGCGACGAAGCATTAGAGGCAACTGCAGCTCTGCGAGAGCGTCCAGCCAACTTCACAGACTTTATTTCAATATCGCCAAAAACTGAAGAAGGCCAGCTTATCGGCTACCAAGTGAGCCCAGGCAAAGAGCCTGAATTATTTAAATCGGCAGGGCTTCAGGCTGGTGATGTCATTACACAGATTAACGGGCTAGACCTTACCGACTTGCAGCAATCGCAAGAGGCGCTGTCTGAGCTACGCAATGCACAAACTATAGAATTAACGATTATTCGAGATGGCAGTTTAACTACGCTATACCTAGATTTACCCGAGTCTTAATACCACTGACGGTAGCAGCGCTATATTGTCGCTAGGTAAGCAAAATAACAAATAAAGCAATTCGGTCATCGACAAGTTAGGAAATGAAGGAAGTTAGAATGAAAAGGCGCACTAGCCAAAAACTATTATCTCGCTTGAGCACAGCCATGTGTACAGCGCTTCTGTGTTTCTCGGTGACGGCCGCTGAGTACATGCCTAATTTCAAAGATACTGACATCAACGAGTTTATTAATATTGTTGGTAAAAATCTTGAGCGCACCATTATTGTCGACCCTAACGTACGTGGAAAAATAAGCGTACGCAGCTATGACATGCTCGATGAAGATCAGTACTACCAGTTTTTCCTAAACGTACTTCAAGTGTATGACTTTGCCGTTGTAGAAATGCCTAGCGGTATTTTAAAAGTGGTTCGCTCGAAAGACGCTAAAACATCCAATATTCCTGTTGTTGAAGGCGCTAATCGCGACGGCGATGAAATGATCACTCGCGTTGTGCCTGTTTATAACGTACCGGTGCGCGAACTTGCACCTATTTTACGTCAGCTAAATGACCAGGCGGGCGGCGGTAACGTAGTTAGCCACGACCCATCGAACGTAATGATGCTAACCGGCCGTGCTGCGGTAGTTAACCGACTAGTAGAAATTATCGAGCGCGTGGACCGTGCCGGTGACGAAGAAGTAGAAATCGTTAAACTTCGCTATGCGTCAGCATCAGAAATGGTGCGCATTATTGACAGCATTAATAAGTCGCAAGGAAAAGCTAATACAGGAACTAAGTCTGAGCCTCGCGTTGTGGCAGACGACAGAACTAACTCGGTTATTGTGAGCGGCGATATTAAAGCACGCCAGCGTCTTATCAACCTTATTCAGCGCATGGATCAAGAGCTTGAATCAAACGGCAACACCCGCGTGCTGTTTCTTAACTACGCTAAAGCGGAAGATTTAGTAAAAGTATTGCAGGGCGTATCTGCTAGCATTCAAGCAGAAGAACAAGGCGGTGGCACTACATCGCGCCGAGCGGGTTCAAACCGTGAAATCAGCATTGATGCACATGAAGATTCTAACGCCATTGTTATTACCGCAGAGCCAGACATGATGCGCTCGTTAGAAGAGGTAGTACGTCAGCTTGATATTCGCCGTGCGCAGGTACAAGTTGAAGCCATTATCGTTGAAGTCTTTGAAGGCGACGGCACTACATTGGGTGTGCAGTGGGCTTCTGAAGCCGGCGGCGGTACACAGTTCAGCAACGGTGTTGTACCGGTTGGATCATTGGCGGTAGCCCTTAAGCAAGCAGAAGACGATACCGATACCGAAGCCTATGTAACAGATGATGGCGAAGTGGTCACAGTTAACACCACCGATGAAGGCGATTACACCGCACTAGCGAGCCTTTTAGGCGGCGCTAACGGCCTTATTGCCGGCGTTATCGAAAATGGCTGGGGCGCGGTAGTACAAGCAGTAAGTACCGACACCAATTCAAATATTCTTGCCACACCTCACCTAACTACTATGGATAACGAAGAAGCGTTTTTCATTGTAGGTCAGGAAGTGCCTATTATCACAGGCACAACTACAGGGGCGAACAACTCTAACCCTTTCCAAACCGTTGACCGCCAAGAAGTGGGTATCAAACTTAAAGTTACACCACAAATCAACGAAGGCGACGCGGTACAGCTGCTGATCGAACAAGAAGTGTCTAGCGTAAGTGGCGCTACATCGGTAGATATTTCAATTAACAAGCGTGAAATTAAAACCACGGTGATTGTAGATGATGGCGGCACTATTGTTCTTGGCGGTTTGATTGACGAAGACGTGCAAGAAAGTGAATCAAAAGTGCCGTTATTAGGTGACATTCCAATACTCGGTCACTTATTCAAATCGACATCAACCAGCAAGCGTAAGCGTAACTTGATGGTATTCTTAAAGCCGACTATCGTCCGCGACGGCGCAACAATGAACGCAATCAGCCATCGCAAATACAACTACATTCGCGCACTTCAGCTTAAACGCCAGCAAGAAGGTGTTTCGCTAATGCCTTATGAAGAGACGCCAAGCATTCCTCAATGGGATGACGCACTCGCTTTACCTCCTTCATTTGAAGAATACCTCTCGGAGAAAGAGAAGCAGAAACAAGAAGAAGGTAACGACTAACATGGCAGGGCAGGACGAACAGATTACTCAGGCATTAGAGGCACAAGAAGAAGCCTTGGAAGCCATGGGTGAAGACGCCGGTTTGCCTGAAGAAGAGGCCGGTCCAAGACAGCTTTCTTTTAGCTTTGCAAAGCGTAATCAGGTGTTGCTGGAAACTAATGAAACACCTGCGGTTTTGTATTTCACAGAGAATACGCCGTTTGATGTATTTGCCGAAGTGCGACGCTTCTACGGCGAACCTTTTGTTCCTAAAACTATTCCTGCCAATGAGTTTGAAAGCCTGCTAACCAGCGCCTTTCAGCGCGATAGTTCTGCGGCTAAACAACTTATGGAAGACCTTGGTAACGAAAGTGATTTGTTCGCTCTTGCTGAAGACTTGCCTGACACTGAAGACCTGTTAGACAGTGAAGACGATGCGCCTATCATCAAGCTTATCAACGCCATGTTGGGCGAGGCGATCAAAGAAGGTGCATCAGATATTCATATTGAAACCTTTGAAAACCAGCTTGTGGTTCGTTTCAGGGTAGACGGCGTATTACGCGAAATTTTACGTCCTAACCGCAAGCTGTCTTCCATGTTGGTGTCACGTATAAAAGTTATGGCGAAGTTAGACATTGCCGAAAAACGTGTGCCTCAGGATGGTCGTATAACGTTGCGTATTGCAGGGCGAGCGGTGGATGTGCGTGTTTCTACTATGCCTTCAAGTCACGGCGAGCGCGTGGTGCTGCGTCTATTGGATAAGAACAATGCGCGCTTAAATCTAGAAGATTTAGGCATGACGCTGCAAAACCGTAACCACTTTTCATCTCTTATTCGCAAGCCTCACGGCATTATTTTGGTTACCGGTCCAACGGGCTCGGGTAAAAGTACTACCTTGTACGCAGGGTTAACCGAAATAAACTCGCGAGACAGAAACATTTTAACGGTTGAAGATCCTATTGAGTTCGATCTTCCGGGCATCGGACAAACACAGGTTAATCCCCGTGTAGATATGACTTTTGCCAGAGGCCTTCGCGCTATTTTGCGTCAAGACCCTGATGTAGTGATGGTGGGTGAGATTCGTGATATCGAAACGGCGCAAATTGCCGTTCAAGCCAGTTTAACCGGTCACTTAGTACTCTCTACTCTGCATACCAATACGGCAGCGGGCGCGATCACCCGTTTAGAAGACATGGGTATTGAGCCATTTCTGTTGTCTTCGAGCTTATTGGCCGTCTTGTCACAGCGACTCGTTCGTACCCTGTGCCCAGATTGCAAAAAGCCACATACGCCTGACGCTTCTGAGCTTGAAGTATTAGGGCAAAACGCCACAAGCGAGACCACTATCTACAAGCCTCATGGCTGCGCCGCGTGTAATCAAACCGGATATCGCGGTCGTACCGGTATTCACGAGCTATTGTTGGTAGATGAAAAAGTGCGCGAGATGATGCACGAAGGTGTAGGTGAGCAAGCCATTGAACGCTACATCAGAAAGACGACACCAAGCATTCGTGAAGACGGCTGTAGTAAAGTGCTGGCGGGCGCTACCTCACTTGAAGAAGTGCTTCGAGTTACGAGGGAAGACTAAATGGCGGCATTCGCTTTTAAGGCGGTTAATGCCCGCGGTAAAAATACAAATGGCGTACTTGAAGGCGATAATGCACGCCAGGTTCGCCAACAGCTGCGCGAAAAAGGCTTAATTCCCTTAGAAGTAGAGCAGGTCGCAGAGCGCGCACAAAGCGAAGGCAAAGGCCTGTCGTTTTCTTTATTTAAACCCCGTATTTCAGCATCAGACTTAGCGCTACTCACGCGTCAGCTCGCCACCCTTGTAGAATCGGCCCTTCCCGTTGAAGAAGCACTGCTTGCCGTCGCTGAACAGTGTGAAAAGCCTCGTCAGAAAAACATGATGATGGCAGTACGCAGTAAAGTCGTGGAAGGACATGGACTTGCCGATGCATTGGGTCAATTTCCAAGTGTGTTCGACGAGCTATACCGTGCGATGGTTGCAGCTGGTGAAAAATCAGGTCATCTTGATACCGTGCTTAACCGCCTTGCCGACTACACAGAACGCAGACAACAAACCCGCAGCCAAATTACACAAGCGATGATTTACCCATCGTTAATGCTGTTCTTTGCAATGGGTATCGTGTTGCTATTGTTAACGGTGGTAGTGCCCAAAATTGTGGGGCAGTTCGATCACATGGGGCAAGACCTCCCGGCCATTACCCAGTTTCTAATTTCTGTCAGTACCTGGCTGCAAAATTACGGCTTATTTATGCTTATTGGTATTGCCGTGCTTGTTGTCATTATTCAGCGCGTGCTGCAGCAAAAGCACATGAAGCTGCGCTACCACAGAGCGCTTTTAACCTTGCCGTTAATTGGCCGGGTGTCTCGCGGGCTCAATACCGCGCGTTTTGCGCGAACCTTAAGTATTTTGAGTGCCAGCGCGGTTCCACTACTAGAGGCTATGCGCATTTCAGGTGATGTGCTAGAAAATCAGCATATTAAAAACCAAGTGGCAGATGCAGCCATTAACGTTAAAGAAGGCAGCAGCCTTCGGGCTGCGCTGGATAACACAAAAATGTTTCCACCAATGATGATGCATATGATTGCGTCTGGTGAAAAGTCGGGAGAGCTACAGCAAATGCTAGCTCGCGCCGCAGATAATCAAGATAGGGAATTTGAAGCGCTTATTGGTGTCTCACTTAAGGTATTTGAACCCTTACTTATTGTATCGATGGCAGGCATTGTTCTGTTTATCGTTATGGCAATATTGCAACCAATTTTAGCATTGAACAACATGGTGAATATTTAATGAAAACACTTAATCGCAGTTCTGGTTTCAGTTTGATTGAAGTCATGGTCGTACTTCTAATCATCGGTATTATGGCGTCTATGGTGGCACCGCAAATCTTGGGTAACCAAGAAGAAGCGCAGCTTAAAAAGGCGGCGGTAGACATCCAGCAAATGGAAAGCGCGCTTGAGATGTATAAGCTGCGTAACAACCGCTTTCCAACCACAGAACAGGGACTAGAAGCGCTAGTTACCGCTCCAACTATCGACCCGATTCCACGTAATTACCCTGAAGGTGGTTTCATTAAACGCCTGCCTGAAGATCCGTGGGGCAATCCATATGCACTAATTAGTCCGGGAGAACTTGGCGTAGTTGATATTTTCTCTAATGGTCCAGACGGCGAACCGGGTACTGATGATGACATTGGTAACTGGAACATTAACGAATACCTGAACTAACCTTTATGCGCAACCGCGGCAGTACATCTTTGAAAAAAGCAGGCTTTACCCTATTAGAAGTCATGCTGGTACTGCTGCTTATGGGATTGGCGGCGGGTTACGTTATGTTTAACGCATTCGGTGCGAGTAAATCTGACCTGCTAAAAACCCAAGCGCAACGCCTGCAGGTGATTGTTGATATGGCCAGCGATTTTGCGGTGTTAAATCAACAACAGCTTGGTGTGCGGTTTGAAGCCGATAAAAATGAATACTACTTTGTCTACTTAGACGACGATGATGAGTGGCAGCGTATCGAAGGCGAAAAAACCTACGAGCCTTATACGTTACCTGAGCCTTTCACCTTCACTTTAAATTTAGACGACTTACCATGGGATGTTGAAGACAGGCTCTTTGACAGGGAACTATTCGACGAGAATTTAAGTGTTTCTGATGAAGGGGTTGAAATAGGTAACGAAGAAGAGAAAAAGCTGCCTCCGCCTCAAGTGCTTATAATGTCGAGTGGCGAAATTACGCCTTTTACCTTGTCGTTTAATTACGAAGGTGATGACGGCGACAACCCCGTCTATTACAGCCTGCAAAACCAAGATCTTCCGCCTTTAGTGCTTGAAGGGCCTCTGGAGAGACCACTATGAGTGCGTTCAACGTTGATGCATCGACAAAGAACGTTGCACCTGTCACGCCGCGCCAGCAAAGTGGCTTGACGCTACTGGAGGTTATGGTCGCCCTGCTTATTTTTGCGCTCACCGGTACAGCAGTACTTAAAGCTGCAGGCGAGCATTTATCAAGCGTTGGGCAAATAGAATCTGTCACCTTTGCCAACTGGGTGGCAAGCAATCGCTTAAACCAGCTTCAATTAGATACCACGTGGCCGCCCAAGAACAATTTAAAAGGCACGATGGAGATGGCCGATCGCACGTGGTACTGGCAGCAAACGGTGACAAAAACCAACGACAACGACTTGCGATCGGTAACCGTTTCGGTGGGTGAAGACGAAAGCTACGGCAGTTCAGTTACATCAGTAACCACTTTCGTTGCTAAATCGACGGCGGGAAATTAGCATGCAGCGCGGATTCACGCTTATCGAAATACTGATTGCTATGGCCATATTCACCCTAATTGGGCTTGCATCGACAGGTCTACTTACCACAGTTATCGACAGCAATGATATTTCAGAAGAGCGTTTTGCAAAACTTCAATTATTGCAGCGTGCCATGATCACGATTGAGCGCGACCTTCAGCAAGCCGTGCCTCGTGCAGCGAGGGTTAACGGCGAAAAGCAAGACGTGGTCATGTCTGGCGGTGAAACCGACGACAGTGACGATGACGGCATTGGTTTTGTACGCGGAGGGTGGCACAACCCTCAGTTAATGTTGCCACGAAGTACCCTACAGTTTGTCGCCTATAGACTTAGAGAAAACAAACTGGAGCGCCTTTACAGCAACTATGTGGATAACGTCATAGGCTACGAGCCCAAAGTCCGTGTGCTGTTAGAGGATGTAGAAAGCTTAAAAATTGAATTTCTTGCCACCGCTAACAGTAGTTCCTTAGATGAAGACGAAGACCTGTCGTGGAGCGAAAGTTATAAAGGAGCTGCACTGCCGCGCGCGGTGGCCATTGAGTTTGTCAGTAAAGACTTCGGAAAAATACGCAGAGAATTTACCTTAACTACGGGTGAATCGTCATGACAATCAAGAGTACTCAGCGCAAGTCGATTAATCCACCCGCTAAGCAGCAAGGCGTGGCATTAATGATTGTGCTCATGATAGTAGCCTTGGTTGCGGTATTAGCCACAGAAATGGGTACACGCTTGCAGCTTCAGGTGCAGCGTACGATGAACTTAAAAGACAACAATCAAGCCTACTGGTACGCCATGGGAGCCGAGGCTTTTGCGCGTAAGTCTATCCAGTCTTTGATAGAAGAAAGCCCGAATGTGATTTCTATAGATCAGCCTTGGGCACAAGAATTCAGCTATCCTTTAGAAAACGGTGGTTTAACCGCTAACTTAGACGATTTGCAAGCGTGTTTTAATTTAAACGCGATTACGTCTGGCAGTGCAGGAGGCGCGGGCAGTAACAGCGGTAATGGCAGCAGTGGGACGAGTAACACCACGGAAGCCATGGACGCTTTTCACACTATGTTGCTATCACTTAGCGTTGACGGGTTAGACAACTACACCGCAGATACCTTACGGGACAGTCTAGCCGACTGGGTAGACGAAGATGACAGAATGCGCCCTTACGGTGCGGAAGACAGCGAATACGAGTCCAGAGAGTTTCCTTACCTTGCGGCTAATGGACCACTGGCATCAAAAAGCGAATTGCGTATTATTAACGGTGTATCACCACAGTGGCTAGACGCATTACTGCCATTAGTTTGCGTGATCCCGGATTACAATGAGTTGAAAATTAACGTCAACACATTAGAAGAAGAAGATGCACCATTACTTGCAGGCCTAACGGGGTTAGACATTCAGCAGGCCGCAAGTTTGATTAGCAGTCGCCCGCAAAACGGCTGGGACGATACCAATGCATTTTTAAGCGAGCCCTCTATTCAAGCGCTTAATTTAACAAGCACTCGACAAGATTGGTTTTCGGTTAAAACTGAATATTTTATGTTGCATACAAAAACACAATACAACAAAGCAACCTTTAAGCTTTCCACCGTGTTTCACGTTAATGCCGATACCGGCGTTAGTATTGTGAATCGCGAGTTTGGGGGAACCTATTGATGGAACAACTCTTGGTGCGTTTAGGCGCCAACCATACAGACCCAATTAGCTGGCTCGTTTATTCGCGAACCGAAGATGAAATTATTGCATCGGGCGAGCTGCCTAATGCAGAAGCCTTATCTTCGCTGACCGAACGTGCGGGACAACGAAGTGTTATTGCCTTAGCGCCTAGCAGCGAAATTTTACTCAAATGGGTTGAGCTGCCGCCTAAAGCTGGCCGCAAGATCATTTCTGCCATCCCGTATATGCTAGAAGACGAGCTTGCCACTGACATTAGCCAGCAGTTTTTTGCGATCGGCCCTAAGCGAGGCGATGAGCAGGCCGTTGCAGTAGTTAGCCATGAAAAGATGGAGCTGTGGCAGTCTTGGCTTAGCGAGGCAGGGTTATTCTGCGACACCATTATTCCTGATGTACTCGCAGTACCAGTCACCGAAAACGGTTGGTCAGTGCTTACATTAGGTGAGCAGCTTCTCGTTCGACAAGACACATTCAAAGGCGTGCAGGGCGAGGCAACATGGTTACTGCCAACTCTTGTCCATTTTACAGCACAACAAGAAAGCCCGATAACCATTACCAATTATGCGGGTATCGATTTAAGCACTTTGCCAAATATTGAGGAAGCGCAGGCACCCTTAGAGCTGCCTATGCAAGTATTGGCAAAAGAGGCGATACAAAGCAGTTTTAACCTATGCCAAGGCGATTACAAAGTAAAACGCAAACGCAGCGGTGTTCTGAATCAGTGGCGTGTTGCGGCAGTATTAGCAGTGTTAGCGCTATGCACCAGCCTTATCGACAAAGGGTTTTCTCTTTACCAGCTTAAAGCCCAAAATCAGGCGTTAAGCAGTGAGATTAATACCGCTGTCAAAGCGGGTTTCCCCAATATTGGTACCTATCGCAACGTGCGACTGAAGCTACAAAGCGAGCTTGCCAAGTTAGAACAAGGTGGTGGCAGTGCCTCTATGCTTATTATGCTAGACCAGCTCGCTCCGGCTTTTTCAGCCACTGATGTAAAACCGCAAACACTGCGCTTCGATGCCACTCGCACTGAGATTCGCATTCAGGCGCAAGGTAAAAACTTTGAAGCGCTAGAGCAGTTTAAACGTACAGCAGAAAACGCAGGCTTTGTGGTTGAACAAGGGGCCATAAATAATCGTGACAATGGCGTTGTAGGTACAGTATCAGTAAGGAGTACCTCATGAATGCACTCTTAGAAAAGTACAAAGCGCTGACCGAGCGCGAACAAAAGTTAGTACTGGTTTCAGCTGTGCTATTAATAATTGCGCTATTTTATTTTGCGGTATGGTCGCCGCTTAATGCTGCTTTAGATAAACAAAAACAACTTCTCGACAACCAGCAATCCTTGTTGGTTTGGGTAAAAGACAGTGCAGCAAGAGCGCAGCAATTACGCCGCAGCAGCGGGGGTAAACGAACATTCTCTGGCTCGTTACCGCAAGCGGTAAACCGCACTACTGCTCAGCACGACATTGCTATATCTCGTATGCAGCCACAAGGCGACGAGCTTCAGGTGTGGGTTGATCAGGCGCCGTTTAACAGTGTTTTAGAATGGCTCAAAGCCATGGAAAATATGGGCGTGATTATTCTTCAAGCGGATATTGCCGAGGCCGATGCGCCAGGCTATATCAAAATTCGCCGATTACAATTAGGTAAAGCATGAAGTCGAAAGTTAGTTGGATTATAGGCGGCATTATTGCCTTCTTATTGTTTGCCATTGCTTACATGCCTGCTGTTCACGTTATTGGCCGTATTGCGTTACCTAGCAATGTTGCCGTTAGTGGTGTTAGCGGCACCTTGTTTTCAGGCAAGGCGCAAACTGTAGTGGTTAATGGCCTGCCTATCAACAATGTAAAATGGGAGCTTAGTCCCTTACATATGTTGATAGGTAAAATTAAATTAAACCTTAAAGCAGGTAATATTCGCGATAAAAACGACATTGCATTTGAAGGGCCTATTACCACGGGGCTTTTCAGCCAAAAGACTGTCAATACCGAAAACTTCACGCTGTATTTACCGGTAGACCGCGTGCTTGCACAAGTTCGCCTTCCGCTGCCAGTAAATGCTGGAGGGCGCTTTAAAGTGTCGCTTAGTGACTTAACGTTTGGGCCTGCGTGTCAATCGCTAAACGGTACCGGAGATTGGCTAAACGCGACAGTTGCCGGTACACAGGGTCCTATTGATTTTGGCACTTATTCCGCAAAGCTGCGTTGTGAAGGCGATGACATTGGAATACTAGTAAGCGAGCCTAACTTACTAAGCTTGTCGATGGATGCGGTTATCCCTACTACAATGAAAAATATTCGAGTAAGTGGTAAATTTAAGCCTGACGACAGCTTACCGCAAGAAGTCCATCAGGCCGCACGCTTGTTTGGTGCGCCGGATAGTAGCGGCTATATCGCTATTAAGCTGTGATGCATAGCACAAACTATGCGTAGAATTTCTAGGCCACCAACGTACTTCACGTTTGTGGCCAGAGGAACTGGGAACACTTTTTAACAAAGGATTGTAATCATGAACAAACCTCTTCTAGCTGGCGCGGGCGTAACTTTGGTTGCACTTGGCGTTGCCCCTTATTTTATTGGCACTAGCGTTCACGAAAATGTTAACGCCGCCGTAAACGAAATTAACCAACAAGCCGTTTATTCTGCCGAGGTACTTTCGTATGACAAAGGCTGGTTTTCGACAACAGCAGAAATCAAGCTTGCTGTCGATTTTCAAGCGCTAATCAATGCACAGAATGTTGACTCCACTGATATACCAATGGAAGAAAACCCTAGCATTACCGCTACGCTAGTAGCTCATCACGGACCGGTGTACTTTGGCGATGGCTTAGGATTAGGCCGCGTTCACTATACGGTCTCTATTGATGGAGATGAGTTAAGAGAATACGTTCAGTGGGATGGCCAACAGCCAATTTATCGCAACGAAGGCGTGGTTGGTTTGTTTGGTGGACTAAGCTACGCAGACGTTATTCCAGCGCTTAGCGCGACGGCCGAAGAAGAGGGGTTCACACTGCTTTTCTCTGGTTATGCGGGTGAAGCTGAGCCTGATGGTGACCAAACTTTGTATACGTCGTCGGGTGAATCGCTAAGCATAAGTGCAGATGAATTTTCGTTAGAGATGAAAAACCTGTCTATGGATATGAGCTATGATGGCGATATGGTAGCGGCGTTCAAAGGTGACTTATTTGAATCTACTGGTAAGGCGCGTATTGAAAGCATAGAAATTTCTAACATTGAGCCAGGTGCGACAGTTAAGATTGAGAACCTAGCTTTTGCTACTGACGTCAAGATTGACGAAGACAATAACACCGCCAATGTCTACGTAGAATACGCTGTCGACAAAGCCGTGGGCCCTGAGCTTGATGCTACAGACATGGTATTAGGCGTTGCCATCAATAACTTAGATATCGACTTCATTAAGGCCTATCAAGAATTTAGCAACAATTCATTATTAGTGCCTTCTGAAGAAGTGCCAGCCAAAATGATGGAGTTTATTGAAGCTAACTTGCTAACACAGCTTAAAGCTGAGCCTGAGATTAATATAACGAAGCTGAAAGCAACGTTGCCTGAAGGGTCGTTTAACGCTTACGCAAACACGAAATTAGTGGGTATAGATGCACTTCCCGGTACGTTGGAAGACGCCGCTTATTGGGTCACGCATTTGCTGGCTGATGCACAAATCACCGCCGATAAAGCGCTAGCACAGAGTATGGCATCTGGCTATATGATGGGCCAACTAATGGCGACGCCACAAGCACAAAATATGACGGCTGAAGAGCTTCAAGCCGCTGTAGAACAACAGACACCTATGATGCTAAGTACCTTTGCTCAACAAGGCTTAATAAAAGAAACCGAGAAAGGTTACGAGACAAAGCTAACACTAAAAGATGGCGAAGCCAGTGTAAACGGTACGCCTATTCCGCTGCCTTTTGCCCCTCAATAGTAGTTAGAGAACCTCTATAAAAGCGTAAACCGTGTATCGCAAACGGTTTACGCTTACTTTACTCCTGTTCAGACAGGGTAATGTTCATTAAATCTTCAGCGGCATATACTCGACCTTTTGCTACAACAGTAACCGCCTCAGTAAGTGCATCAAGACCCGGTTCGCTACGTTTCATAATATGAGACAACACTATTTGCTTAGCGTTTGACTGCGCGGCAATGTCGATAATCTGAGTCGGCGTCATATGCAAGTTCTTAGCAACCTGACCCGCGTCATCACCAATGGCGTTGTGCAGCACCAAAAGGTCCGCGTTTTTAGCAAAACGAGCAAGGTTTCCTTGTTTATCATTGGTATCGCCTGAAAATACCGCCTCGCAGCCATTGGCCTTGACCTTCCACGCTAATGCTGGAATAGGCCCGTGGTTCACCGTCATTGCCTCAACACTGACGCTATCGTTTACATTGCGTTTAAACGGTTGTTCAAAGGTTGTGGTCCCGATGCTTTTTGTGGATATCGTATAGTCATCTTGGCCTTCTATGGTGTAAGAAGATAGATACTTAAACGCGCCGTTTTTCCCTATTAACGACGACACATAGGCGTTTGTGGACGGCATAATGTCGTTGCCCTCTGGCCCCATTATTATTAAATCCTTCTCGCGATCGGTGAAATACCCACCTTTTACAAAGCTTGGCAAATCGGCGGAGTGATCGGTGTGTAAGTGCGAAAGCAAGATAACTTCTAACGATTCAAACGTTGCCCCCGCAGCGCCAAACTGAACGCTGCTTCCGCTTCCAGCATCTACCAACACGCGGGCGCTGCCATTTACCCAAACCACATAGGCACTAGATGTTCTGCCGTCATCCAATTCAGGTCCACCCGACCCTAATATTTGCACCGAAACGTTATGGCAACCCATAGGACTGGTGCTTAGGACGGCATCGTCTGATGTAGTTGATGGTTGAGACAACGGCTGCGCTAAAGCCGAGAACGATAGAATAGCAGTGGTTGTCATAGCGCAAAAAAACGCAGTTTGTTTTCTACCGCGCTGTTTGTCCTGCCTTGTAAGCCCAATGCCTGATCTTGCATTACTTAACCGTTCATTTATAACCGTCATAACCATCGCCTTATGTTATTCCCTACTCATTAATACACAGATATTTGATTAAAAGACCGTTTGCCCGGACGAAACTATTCATCCTAGTTGACTGTGCACTGTTTTTTCGCCTGACTGTTTTCGATTACATGAGCTTTACTTTGCGACTACTTTAATGAATAGGGCGTACGGCAAAACAAAAAAGGCGAACCCAAGTTCGCCTTTCTTCTCATCGCTTCTTACCGAAGTGCACTACTCGGCCGATTTCTCAGCGACCATGATAGTTTTGATATTGACGAATTCACGCATACCATAGCCTCCGTGCTCACGACCGTAACCGCTGTCTTTCACACCACCAAAAGGTAAGTTTGGTTGTGCCAAAGAGTACCCATTGATATTAACCATACCGGTATCAAATTCATCTTTCGCCAATGCTATTGCTTTGTCGGTATCTGTACTGAAGATACCGCCGCCCAAGCCATAACGTGAATCATTTGCTACTTCCATGGCTTGCTTGTCGTCGCGTACGCGAATGAGCGACGCAACTGGTCCAAATAGCTCATCATCATAAGCGGGCATACCTGGCGATACATCTTCCAGCACCGTAATTGGGTAGAAATAGCCATCAGAGTCTGGAATTTCTCCACCCAGTGATAGCGTAGCGCCGTTTTCTAGCGACTTTTTCACTTGCTCATGAAGTTCATCGCGCAAGTCTTCTCTCGCCATTGGGCCCAAATCCGTGTTTTCGTTTGTGGGGTCGCCAACTTTTAGCTTTTTACACTGCGCCACAAATTTGTCTCGGAATTCTTCATAGACGCTGTCCACAATAACAAAGCGTTTAGCCGCCACACAGGTTTCACCGTTATTAATAACCCGTCCTTGGATACACATTTCTACAGCATGGTCGATATCCGCATCCTCTAACACCAAAAAGGCGTCGTTACTACCAAGCTCCATTACGGTTTTCTTAGACAAGCTTGCAGCTTCCTTAGCCACTTCTTTACCTACTTCGTCACTCCCGGTAAAAGTAACGCCGCGAACGTATTTGTGCTTGATTAAGTCACTTGCCGTGCTGCCATCAATTAGCAGCGACTGGTAAACATTTTTAGGAAAGCCAGCATCTTCGTACATTTGCTGAATGGCTTGCGCCATACCAAACACGTTTTTAGCATGTTTCAGTACCGTGGTGTTACCCGCCATTATGTTTGAGGCGCTGTAACGAATAACTTGGTACAACGGAAAATTCCACGGTTGGATGCCAAGAATAACGCCAATGGGCTGGTACGTAATGATTGCTCGGCCGCCTTCGAAAATGCGGTGTTCGTCTTCCAAAATTGAAGCGCCGTGTTCGGCCGTATAGCGGCATATTTCAGCGCATAGCTGCACTTCTTGCTTTCCTTGCGCGGTAACCTTACCCATTTCCCGTGTCATCAGGCTGGCGAGATCGTCAATTCGCTCTTCCATCAGGTTTGCAAGGTTATTAAATAAATCTGCGCGGGTCTCAAATGACGTACGGCGCCAGTTCAAATAAGCTTCTTGTGAACGGGTAACTGCTTGCTCGGCGTCCTCGGCTGACATCAAATGATAATGATCGATCTTTTCACCTGTAGCAGGGTTGTAGGTATTGATTGTCTCACTCATTGTCACTCTCCTTATTCCGTTTGGTCTGAAGGAAGTGCAACTAAAAAGCCAAGGTGTCAAAAAATATTTTTTAACCTATTTTCAATAATATAGAAGTAACTTGAAGTCTAAGTAATGGATAGTGTCAGAAATGTTCCAGAAAAGATTACCTATCGCAGTAAAGATTTCAGGGCGACCGTTGCGATCGCCTTATCATTTTTCCTAAGTAAGGATACCCTTGCGGTACTCTGTTTGATTAACGGTGTAATGCGCCTTGTTGTACAGCACAAGAGGTTCAACACTAGTCCGTGTATAAGTCAGGGAAATGGAACTTTGCCATAGCAAGCGTTAACGCCACTTCATAAACACTTTGTCGCGAGGCGTGATTAAGAGTAAGCAAACCAATAGCCCCCCCTTTTTGCTTTATGTTTACTGTATCAAAGAGCTTGTCCATAACTGGCCCAAGTTCTTCTCCACGCTGTAGCGCCTGATATACGCTTACAGGAAGAGGCAAGCTTGCACTTCGCGTTACCGACCAGTGACCTTCATGGTATATCGCCACATAGGCAAAGGTAGCAGGACCATCTTCAAATACATCCACACCACCTTCAATTGCCACATACCACGCATCTGTGAGACCACCTTGATGATGAGCAAGCATGGCCTTCACGCGATTAATGGCGCCCAACCGCGTTTCATCTTCATTCATTGGCTGGTCAGGCACGCCGCTTGGTACAGCCATACCCTGAGCGTCGAAATCGTGCTCTAGTGTGTCAGAGAGTGTATTGAGCGCAGCATTAATTTTTACCGGATTCAGCGACCCTACATAAATTGTGTCAGAAACCATGTGCTTTCGTCCTTTAAAAACGTCCTTTCGAAACAGTCCCAACAGGGTTCTGCTTAATATCTTCTAGCATTAAACGGTAATCGCGCACCGCTGGAAACTCACTAATATTGCGATTTGGCAAAGTACTATCAGGGTTATCGACAGCAAGTAAATGTTTAATACCGTATGTCTTTGCCGCATTTAAAATTGGCAGTGAGTCATCGACAAATAAAGTGCGATGGGCATCGAACTTTACCCGTGCCTGTAATCTTTCCCATAGCAGCTGAGACTCTTTGGTTACGCCGAACTCATGGGTAGAGATGAGGTTGTCGATATGTGCGTCAAGCTGGGTATGTTCTAGCTTTAGCGCCAAACTGTTTGGGTGCGCATTGGTCACTAATACCACCTGCCTGCCTGAGTCATGAAGCGCATCGAGGAACGGAATTGTATCGTCACGAAGGGCGAGCAAATGTGCCAGCTCACGCTTCAGCGGCATAAACTCATTTTCTAAGTCCATTTCAAGAGATTCAGCCCAGTAATCTAAGCAATACCATTGAATTTGCCCGAATACTGACTCATATCGCGCAGTCATTTCACGTTGACTCTGCGCCTCTGAAATTCCTCTTATTTGTGCTAATCGTTTAGGCAAATGATGTAGCCAGAACTGGTTGTCGTAATGAAGGTCCAGCAAAGTGCCGTCCATGTCTAACAGTACAGTTTCTATTTCATTCCAGGGCAGAAAGGGCAAGCGATTTTCCTTATAATGAAGTAAGCTAAGAAATTGTATACAAGTATGATAACAAAGTTGTAGCGATAGACATGCCAAAAATTGATCCGAACAAACCGTTACCACAAATTCATTCTCGTGAAATCGTTGCGCAAAGCAAACTCTTTAGGGTAGAACGCTTAGACCTTGAGTTTTCGAACGGCGCCACCCGTGAATTCGAGCGGATGGCTGGCGGAAACAGGGGCGCGGTAATGATAGTGCCTATGCTTGATGAAAACACCATGGTGTTAATTCGTGAATATGCAGCCGGCACACATTCGTATCAACTAGGCTTCCCAAAAGGTTTAATAGACCCTGGCGAAACTGCCATTGAAGCTGCTAATCGCGAACTACAAGAAGAGGCAGGCTTCGCGGCCAATGATCTTGTGGAGCTTCATAAGGTCAGCATGGCGCCCACTTTCTTTAACGCCAATATGACCATTGTTTTGGCTCGAGACTTGTATCCAAAGCAACTTGAAGGCGACGAACCTGAGCCTCTTGAGGTGATTCACTGGCCTTTAGATGAAGCAGATGCTTTACTTGCACGAGAAGACTTTGTAGAAGCACGCTGTATAGCCGCGCTGTTTTTAGCTCAAAAGTGGTTTAAGGAACAATAAACAATGCCCGATGACGCCCATGCCGACCTACTAGAACTTGCGAAAGAAATTGCCATCGAAGCCGGTGAAGCCGTATTAGAAGTATACGATAAAGGGGAGTTTGACGCTTATCAAAAAGACGATGAGTCTCCCGTTACCAGCGCAGATTATTTGGCAAATGATATCATCAACAAGCGCTTACAAGCCGCAACGCCTGATATCCCAATCCTCTCAGAGGAAAACAAACACGCAAGTTTAGAAGAGCGAAAGCATTGGCCTCGATACTGGTTAATCGATCCCATCGACGGAACCCAAGAATTCATTGCTAGAAGCGGTGATTTCGCAGTAAACATTGCGCTAATAGAGAACAATGAGCCGACAATAGGCGTTATCTTTTGGCCGCCAGGGCAGTCGCTATATTACGCCCAGAAAGGCAAAGGTGCGTTTAAGTCATCACCTGATGGCGATCACCCAATAAGCGTACGCAAGCTAGACGACCCTAAAAATAGTGTGGTAATGATTGCAATAAGCCGTCGTCAGTCGAGAGAAAAAGTGCTCAGCAGAATGTGCGCTAAGCGCGTATACCAAACGCTTCCATTGGGAAGCTGTTCCCTGAAAGCCTGTTTTATTGCCGAAGGAAAAGCTGATGTGTTTATGCGCATCGGTATTACCGGCGAATGGGACACTGGCGCATCGCAATGCATTGTCTCTGAAGCGGGTGGGAGTATTGCCGCCGCTAACTTCGAACCTCTTACCTACAATCAGCGTCATTCGCTAGAGAACCCAGATTTTGTGGTAATGGGCGATCAAAGGGTGCCATGGCAAGATGTAGTCCAGTATGATGACTTCGTAAACCCACATCAGCACTAGCGCGTAATAATTTACTTAGCGCAGCGTGTTAACCTACGTATAATAGCGTAGTAATGTTGCTGGGCCACATTACTCTGGTAGTGGTTAAATCAAGCCAGATGGAACCAAAAAGTAAAAGGAGTAACCTATGATGACTACACGTATTCGCACGTTGTCTGCAGCATTGCTCGCATGTGGGCTAGCATTTCCCGCCGCAGCCGATTGGTCAATAGACGGCGAAACAAGTGCACTACACTTCTTATCGACGAAGAATGCACAAGTCACCGAAGTACATAAGTTTGATAGCTTTGATGGTACGCTGTCTGACGGTGGCAAACTTAACGTGGCGGTTGACTTATCGTCAGTGAATACAGCCATTGATATTCGCAACAAGCGAATGCAAGAGATGCTGTTCAACGTGACCAAGTTTGCACAAGCGACATTTGAGGCCAACTTGCCTGAGTCGATGATGAACCTGAAATCGGGCCAAGTTGTTAACGGGAAGGTAGACGGTATTTTGATGTTGCACGGAAAAGCCGTTCCTACGTCATTTGCTGTTAAAGCAAGTAAAGTAAACGACGATACGCTTACCGTATCAACCACGTCACCAACGTTAATTAAAGCAGAGTCTTTTGGACTTGCTGAAGGCGTAGCTGCACTTCAAAAAATTGCAGGGCTTAAGAGCATAACAACAACAGTACCCGTAACGTTTTCAGTTACGTTTACTCAATAAAACATTGTTATTGCCGCCGTCTATCGATAAAAAGCTAGGTGGCACGTGACTAAACGCAATAAAAAACCGCACACATGTGCGGTTTTTTTGTTTTGATATCTACTTTGAGTCCATTATGCGCTGTTAGGAAGCCTGTGGCGCATAGGCAATGGCTTTTGACTTAGTACTTGCTCTGGCATGCTCTGCCACACGTTATCAGGAAGCGCAGGTACTTCTGCCTTGTGCTGTGATATAGCGAAATACCCCATTGCAACGCGTAAACGCTTAAGTGCTTTACACTCATTCACTTCCTGGTCAATGACAAACACGCCCCACTTACGCATGGCTATGCCTAGTTTATCGCTGCTTGTTAAGCGGATAACCGGCGCCGCTAACACCATGCCTACCAATACAGGTAACAACCACATAAATAGCGACGGGGTGAAATAGAAGGTCGTTACGCCCCACGCTACCGCTAGACAGCTCATAATTTGCGTGTGTTTAATTGCAACTTTCCACGGTACTTTGCGCCCTTCGCGCTCTTGCGCTTCCCATTTAACTGAGTGGCCAACAAAAACGCTAATCACAAAATAACTGTGATAGAACATCATTAGCGGCGCGATAAGCACGGCCATAGTTAACTCAATTGCTGCCCCTTTAAGTAGAGACCACGCGCCACCAAATTCGCCGCG
Organism: Alteromonas sp. Cnat2-8; assembly: GCF_022348355.1. Classification (NCBI taxonomy): domain Bacteria; kingdom Pseudomonadati; phylum Pseudomonadota; class Gammaproteobacteria; order Alteromonadales; family Alteromonadaceae; genus Alteromonas; species Alteromonas sp. Cnat2-8. The sequence goes on along the minus strand of NZ_JAKREX010000003.1, from coordinate 176,109 downwards.
ACGTTTTATTAAAGCTAAGGTAATACCGAGAAGTTTAGGCAAGAATAGTAAGGCCGCCGTACCCCACATGGTTACCATCATCATGTCTTGGCGCGCTACCTGCCAACTAGGGAACAGCTGGTATTCAGACACGAAGAACTCTGGCACTGACGTGGCGCGAATTAACGCATCTGCTGTGCCTAGCGCCAACATGCAAAATAGTATGAGTGAAGAGATGTACGCAAACGCACCAAATAAGAAGTGCAGGCGGTTTGCCATTTTAAGACCTTTAACGTTCAATAACCCTAAATGCTGTATGTTGCCCTGCACCCATCGACGATCGCGAATCGCGTAGTCAACAATGTTACTTGGCACTTCTTCATAGCTGCCCGTGGTGTCGGTAAGCAAGTAGGCCTGCCAGCCAGCACGGCGCAGTAGGGCGGCCTCAACAAAGTCATGACTTAAAATTTCACCGCCAAAAGGCGCGCGCCCTTCAAGGGTAGGTAGCCCGCAGTGCTGCATAAATGGTGCAATACGAATAATGGCATTGTGCCCCCAATAGTTTGCACTGTCTGTTTGCCAAAACGATAGACCTGTCGCCAACATTGGGCTGTAAAGATGAGCAGCAAACTGCACAAAACGACCAAAGAAGGTGTTTTGACGTACCGGCATTGGAATGGTCTGTACTAACGCCGTATCAGGGTTTTGCTCAATACGACGCGCCAAGTCTTGCATGCGCTCACCGCTCATCACGCTATCAGCATCTAACACAATCATCGACTCGTAGTTTGCCCCCCAGCGTTCACAAAACTCCTTGAGGTTACCTACTTTTCTGTGCAGATTCTGTTCGCGACGACGGTAAAACACTTGGCTAGAGAACGCACCTAAACGCTTCTTCAATCGGGAAAAGGCACGTAGCTCTGCATCCGCTTTTTCCATATCGCGGGTGTCGCTAAGCATGAAAAAGTCGAATTTCGAACTGTTTTCACTTTCCATCAACTCGCGAATACAAGCTTCAAACCCCACCATAATACGGCGGGTGTCTTCGTTATAAACCGGCATAACCACGGCGTGCTTTTGCGTTAATGGCGCAGTAGCATCAGGCTGAGGTTGATTTCTGCGCAAGCTCAACGGGTCGACGTTAAAAAGCTGCAGAAAGAAACCGATAATGCCTGTCCAAAACGCCATACACAACCATGCGAACAGGGTTAGCCCCAACCCCAGCTGTGCAATCTCTAGGTTGGTAAGGCCGTTAGGTAAAAAGATTTCGTACAAACTCCAACCGGCCAGTGCCGTGCTTGGAATAACTAGCATTGCCATGATAAACAAACGCATATGCTCTCCTTTTAAGATGAAATGTGAAGCACGTGCAGTGCCATCACTTTTAACCTGAGGCACGGCTTTAGCCTCGTCCGATACCGCTGCGCAAGCGCGATTATTTTGGTTGGTAGACATAATTCCAAACCTCACTCACACGTTTACCGTCTTTCTCAATGTAAGCGCGCATATCTACCGTCTGCTTTTCTTTCGGCTTAACAAAGAAGGTGGCTCGCCACTCTTGTCCGTCAGCAACGGGGTAAAGTCGCTGCTGAGAAATCGTGCCGTTAGTACCCTGTACCACCAACTTCATCGACTCGTTATCAAAAGTAATGGCAGAAGGCGCGCTGAAGTCCACGCTGAACTGTCGTGTCGTATTTAGACTGTCGTTTTTAAACTCGTCACCCGGCAACACAGCCTTGCCTTGGCGGGTACGTACTACTGAGGCCAGTTCACTGACAAACGGATTTTGTTCTACGGTTTTAAGCTCGTAAGCGAAATACAGTGATTCGCCCGAATTGAATGGCTTTTCAGGCGTCCAAAACGCCACAATATTGTCGTGTATTTCGGATTTAGTCGGAATTTCGACGACTTCTAATCGGCCTTTCTCAAAACCAGCTTCTGGCGTCACCCATAGCCCTGGGCGTATATGGTAATTGGCCTCTGCGTCGAGGTAATTATCCCATTCGCCGTCGCGTTGAAGCATGCCGAATCCTTTAGGGTTTGCGTCGCTAAGTGACGTGACTTGAAGGCGTGCAGGATTAGTCAGTGGACGCCAAATTTCTTCACCAGCGTGAGTTACCATAAGCACACCGTCACTATCATGCACCTCTGGACGATAGTCGTCATGGCGCTTTTCTGTGTTCTCGCCATACAAGAACATACTGGTAAACGGTGCAATGCCTAGCTTGCTCACGTCATCTCTGGCAAATAACCAACTCTCTACCTTAACGCTGGTATCAATATCAGGCTGTATAACAAATTTATACGCGCCCGCTACAGAAGGGCTTTCAAGACGCGCATAAACAGTAATCGGCTTACCCTCACTCGGTTCTAGGACCCAGAACTCAGTGAAGTGGGGGAACTCTTCGCCTTTGGCTAGCGCCGTATCAATCGCAAGACCTCGTGCAGAGATACCGTACACTTGATTTTTACCTACAAGACGGAAGTACGATGCCCCCAAAAATACAGCAAATTCGTCTTTGTACTCTTCGTTCTTGATAGGGTAGTGAACGCGAAATCCAGCAAACCCTGACTTTTCGTCCGTTAGCCCAGCTAACCCCGACGCAGACCCGTCGTAGTTGAACATGTCACTGTTGAACGCTAGGCGTTCAGGCTTATTGCTTTCACCAATAGTGTGGATAGTGACAGGGTATTCATATAAAAAACCCGGGTGAAAAAACTGCAGTTCGTAGTCATTCTCGCCATGCCAAAGACTCTGCTCGGGCTTGAAGCGAATTGAACGATACGTGGTGTAGTCAATTTCTTTAAGCTTGCTGTTTAACCCGTGATCGTCCTGCTCGTAGCTCTCTGTCGCTGACAGGCGTGCAGCATCAATAATTGACTGAAGAACCGGCGATGCTTTTTGAGGCTGATTATCGTCGTTAACCTCAACTGCACCGGCTTGATGAAACGCAAATAATGCGATGACACTGCTCATCGCTAAAAGAAGGTGTGACAGCTTATTGCGCTGACGCACATTCGTTTGTAAATCTTTACCGAAAATCGAAACTGGCTTAGCCATTTGTCCTCTCCTTATGAAAACAATGGTTATCCAGATGACCATCAACAACTCGTTACACGCCTTACTTACTGAAAAGCGTCTTTTACAAAAACGGTATTGATTGAAGCCACGCGAGAAAGGCGCTCTCTTCCTTTCTTTATCCACTAATATCGTGAAAAACCGAATTCCTTGCCGAAGGGCTAAAGTGAATGTTGGATAACACACAGAGACTTGAGCAAAAGCTGTTCCAACACGAAATAGTCGCCGTTATTTTTTATATTTTTCATAATTTACAATACTTTACAAACACACACATTGTGGATTATTGGAGAACACTGGCTTGTAAAAATGTCCGATGAGTTAGACAAAAGGATAACTGTTGTTTTTTAGAGACAGTTTTATGTGCCAACGTTTTACTAGGAATACATCAAACTTTGATTTTGAACATTTCAAATGTGTAGCCTCTAAAAAGCCAGACGCATTTTATCTATAAATATTAGCTACATAGATAAATTAAGACATATCAAAATAGTGATTTAGTACGAAGTTGGCAAACGCTTTGCTATTCATCATGTTGATAAATAAATCGGACACTATTTCTTAACGGAAATAACAAAGATGGCATGAAGGCAAGTACGGCTTTGTGTTCATCAACCAAGTAGCCTTTTGTAGCGCGCTGTTAAGCGCTGACTTGCGCTTGGGTTTGCACATTTATAACAAACCGAGAACATTCGCGATGAACAAGGTGGGTTACTTAACATACTAAGGAGTTATCACATGCGTAAATCATTCACACTTATTGCAGCAGCACTAACTGCGGCAACACTTCCTCTTACAGCTATGGCCGACAAGCCTGACTGGCGTTACGTAGAAGGTGGTTACACCAAAATGGACTTTGACGACAATGAGTCTTTTGAACCAGACGGTTTAACCGTTAACGGTAAATACCTACTGAACAGCAACTGGTACCTGAACGGCGAGTATAGCTTCTTTGAAGAGGGCAACTTTGACTTTGATATGCTGACACTAGGTGCGGGTTACCGTTTACCTGTTAACGCGACAACAGACGCGTATTTTGGTGCCAACTTAGAGCGTATTGACGGTGACGTAAACGACGAAACAGGTTACAGCATTAATGCTGGCCTTCGCTCGATGATCACAGAGCAGGTAGAGCTGGCGGGTGAAGTTGGCTACTACGATGTAGACGATGGTGAAGCGACATTTAGAGTAGGCGCTAACTATTACATCACGCCACAATGGGCTGTGGGTGCAAACTACAGAATCATTGATGATTTAGACATTATGCAGGTAACTGCACGTTACGCGTTTTAAGCCTTCCTCTCCTCAGGTAGGTAGCCGGGTTGCTCGACCCGGCTTTTTTGTGTCTATTGTTCTTCAGCTTCGCTTGGCTCAATATCTTCTTTTCTTTTGATATCTACACTTTCATGAAGCTCTGAATAGACCAGCACCGCCTCACCCGATTTGAGTCTGTTTAACACTTGCTGCACCTTCACATCTAGCGCAACTTCTTCAGCGCCGTAGTCCGTGCCCTCTCGCAGAACAAAAGACTCAGCCAAGCTATAAAGCGTATCGGCTTCTAGCGCGTCAATGGGGATTATCATTCACACTCCTGATAACAAGCGTTTGGGTAAATTAATAGGACATCAACATTAGCGGCTGACGTAACGACACGTAGTATTTACAGGTAAGGCTTCACTTACAAAACGTTTCACCCGTTCGTGCAGCCATACTTTAGGATTTAATATAGAACCCTGCATGAACCCAACGTGACCGCCTCGTTCACTTAGCTCCACGGTAACGTTGCGCGCAAGCTCTTCTTCCTTAGGCACAATTAAGTGATTCATAAAGGGGTCATCAATGCTATGCAATACCAGTGTAGGACAGTGGATCGCGCTTAAAAAGTGATACGCACTACACTTTTCATAGTAGTCTTGAGCGTCTGCAAAGCCGTGAAGCGGCGCTGTGATCTTCTCGTCGAATTGGGTAAAGCTGGTGATCTCTTCCACATCAGTTTTTGTTAGCTGTATAAGCTTGCGATAATCGATGTACTCCATTTTCTTACGCAGCGTATCTTTCATGCTAGTAAGTAAATACTTTTGATATACGCGAGAAAAACCTTGGTTAATTGATTTAGCGCACTCTGAAAGTTTAAGAGGTGAAGAAATGGCAATCGCTGCCTTAAGCCACTTTTGCGCAGGGTTTTCGCCCAACAGTTTCAATAGCATGTTGCCGCCAAGGGAAAAGCCGATGGCCACTTTAGGAATTCGTGGAAATTTATCGTGAAGCCACTCTAAGAAAAAGCTGGGGTCTTCTGTTTCTCCACTGTGATAAGCCCGCGCCTTTAAGTTTGGCACGCCGCTACAGCCGCGATAGTGCATCATCACCACCTGCCAACCATTCACCGACAATTGAGCCATCATATCGTTCGCGTAATGCGACTTAATGCTGCCTTCTAAACCATGAAACATCACCACGATACCCGATGTTTCCTGCGGTTTTGGCCCCCACGCCACATCGACGAAGTCGTCATCGGGTAATGTGAGACGCTCCATGTCGTAAGACAAAGGCAACCGCTTTTGAATAAAACGCGGCCATATGGTTTGCACATGACGGTTCTTCGCCCACCCTGGCACCTTAAAGCTGCTTTTTATTATCTTTCCATGCGATAGCGCTGATTTACTCATTTTGTTTTCTTATTGTGTTTTTACGATAGTTGGTTAACCACTAGGCTCACTAGTTGGCGCGCCTCGTTGTTGTCTCGCAGTCCGTATGCATTTATAAACGCTGCGATAGACGCGTTAAATACGTTAGACGATACAGATTGCCCTTGACCCAGATGCGTGACTGGCTGCTCATTGAACGACGCAACAATATCGTGCTGCTGCTGTCTTTCAAGCTCTAGCTCTTGTGCTTTGAGTGCGTCATATTCTGCTTGGTCTCCGCCTTTTTCGGGGCTCGCAGCCTTTCGCCTTGCACGGTGATACTGTAACTTTTCTTCGGTCGCACTTGATGCCGCAATCACTGCCTTAAGCTGTGGCAAATTAATGATGACATTATTCTCTAAACACCAGCAAATCAGCAAGAGAACGTTTACATTAACCTTGTGGTTGTCTTGCAGTAAAAGCGCAAGGGGAGCCATATCACCTTTGGTATAGCGAGAAACGCTATACTCCCAAAACGCGCGGTTTTCGATATTAGGCGTTGGCATTGTCATACTCTTCTCGTTTTAACTCAATTTGCTCTTGGGCATCTAGCCATGCCATCTCTTCTTCCTCAAGCTGTTGCTTAAGCTGAGTTTGCTTGTCGAGTAGGCCCATAAGCTGCGCCTTTTTGTCTTCGCTGTAAAGCGAAGTATCGGCAAGTGACGCTTCCACCTCAGCCAAAGCAGCACCACATTTTTCCATGGCTTTTTCGTGTTTTTCAATGGCTTTTTTAAGTGGCGCAACCCTTTGCCTAAACTCGGCTTCACGGCGTTTTTCTTCTTTACGATCTAATTTGCGTTCCGGCTTACTCTGCGCGCCAGTCTCTTGTTGCTCTTCGTTTTTGGCGTCGCTGTTGGCCTTGGCTTTTTCCGCTGCCTGCTGTTTTAAAATCCAGTCGCGATAGTCGTCCAAGTCGCCTTTAAATGGTTCAACTTCGCCACTGTCTACCAAATAGAAATCTTCACATACCGAGGAGAGTAAGAAGCGGTCGTGCGAGACCAATACCATGGCGCCTTCAAAACCTTGAAGCGCGATATTTAGCGCATGGCGCATTTCCAAATCTAAGTGGTTGGTAGGCTCATCCAGCAGCAATAAGTTAGGCTTCTGATAAACAATTAACGCCAATACTAAGCGCGCCTTTTCACCGCCCGACATGGGTGCCACGGGCGCTAATGCTTCATCGCCATTAAATCCAAATCCGCCCAGATAGTCGCGAAGTTGCTGCTCGGTGGCTTTTTCGTCAATGCGCTGCAAATGAAGAAGCGGAGTAGCGTTAGCATCTAATGTTTCTAACTGATGCTGAGCAAAGTAACCAATCTTAAGGCCTTTAGCCGTATTAAAAATACCTTGCTTTGGCGCATGCACACCCGCCAATAGTTTGATTAGCGTAGACTTACCCTGCCCGTTTCGACCTAGAAGACCTATTCTGCTGCCAGGTACTAAATTGAGTTTCACCTGTTGCAGCACAATATGGTCGTCGTAACCCAGCTGTATCTTCTCCATTTGCACAAGCGGGTTAGGCAGTGCCGACGGCGGCGCAAAAGAAAAGCTAAATGGGCTTGCCATATGGGCTGGCAACAAGGTTTCCATTTTCTCCAACTGCTTAATACGACTTTGCGCTTGCTTAGCTTTACTCGCTTTAGCTTTAAACCGGGTAATAAACGAATTGAGGTGCGCTACTTTTTGCTGCTGCTTTTCATATTCAATGTTTTGCAAGCGAATACGTTCAGCGCGCTGGGTTTCGTAAGACGAGTAGTTACCGGTGTAGGTGATAAGCTTCTGTTGTTCAACACTGATAATTTGCGCAACCGTGTTGTCGATAAAAGCTTTATCGTGAGAAATCAGCAATAGCGTTCCCGCATAGCGTTGAAGCCATTTCTCTAGCCAAATAACGGCGTCTAAGTCTAAGTGGTTAGTAGGTTCATCAAGCAGCAGTAAGTCTGAAGGACAAAGTAGCGCTTGAGCTAGGTTTAGGCGCATACGCCAGCCACCTGAAAAATCGCTAACTGGTGCGCTTAACTGCACATTGGTAAACCCAAGACCCGACAGAATGGTCGCTGCGCGAGCTTCCACGTCGTATGCTCCCGCTTGCTCGAGCTGCCCGTGAATTTGGCCAATCTTTACACCGTCGCCGCTTTTTTCAGCGGCTTCTAATTGCGCTTGTAGATTACGTAAATGTTTGTCACCGTCCACCACATAGTCTATCGCGGTTCGGTCAGTTGCTGGCGTTTCCTGTGCCACGCTTACAATTCGCCAGTCATTCGGTACGCTGCAGTCGCCAGCATCGACACTTAACTCACTTCTCAGCAGTGCAAAAAGCGTGGACTTTCCGCAGCCGTTGCTGCCAATCAGCGCTACTTTGTGGCCTGGAAAAACCTGCGCCGACGCCTCTTCTAGCAACATTTTGCGACCGCGAAGTAGCGATACATTTGAAAGCTTTATCATGAGTAACCTGTGATGGAACAAACTAGGGCGCGTATAATATCAAAAACTTAAGGTAAAAGCTGATCAACACTTACCATTTCAAGGTATAATAATCGCGAAATTCTCCAAAGGTGTATGTATGTCAAAACGTGTAAAACGCCGCTTTGTTGCAGGGGCTACGTGCCCCAAATGCCAAGAGCTAGATACGATTTCGTTATATTTTGAAAATAACGTAGAAAAGTTGGAGTGCGTTGCGTGTGGATATAATGAAGCGCAAACTGACGAAAAGGTGAGTGCCGCCACACGATCAAACGAAAATGTGATTGGCATCTTTAAACCGCACTAACATTCCTACCCACGTCTCAGTAAATCTTACCGTTAAGCCTGTGTAACACCTTACAACGCTGTGCTCAGGCTTTTTGCAAACGTCTCTTCATGCCACGCCAACACTGGGTATCCTCGTTACCTAACGAAAGAGGTTGCTCAGGCATAATTTTTGTATTTCCTTTGCAAAGGAGTGAAATATGAAACATGCTAAAAAACGTGTCTGCTATGTCCTTATAGCCTTGTTGCTTACGCTTATTGCCATAAGACTTTACTTGCCTTACGCCGCAGCGTCATACATCAACACGACGCTGAGTCAGTCAAAAGAGTATAACGGCCGCGTGGGCGATGTAGATTTAATGCTATGGCGTGGCGCATATAGTTTAGAACATGTTTTGCTTTATAAGGCGAACGGGCAAGTAGATAGGCCGCTATTTAAAGCTGACTATGTGGAGTTTACGCTTTCATGGTCACAGCTTTTCAAAGGTGCAGCGGTGGGAAAAGTCATTGTTAATTCCCCCGAGATTAATTTTGTAGACGGCAACACGGAGGAGAGAAGCCAGTCTGGTAAGGATGAAAACTGGTTATCTATCGCCGACCAACTCTTCCCGTTACGCATCGATAAGCTAACTATTAACCAAGGAAAAGTCGCTTTCCACAACCCCGATACTTCTCCGGCTATCGACATAGCGCTTCATGATATTCAGCTTGAAGTGAATAACTTGGTGAATAGCGATAACTTGTCAGACTCACGTGTAGCAACGGCCAAAGCGCAAGGACAAACGGCACAGCAGGGCACGATATCCTTAAACGCTAAACTCAACCCCGCAACAACAGCCCCCACATTTGACGTTGATATTCAAGCTGACAACGTTGGACTAGTGAACTTTAAGAACCTGCTTGATACCTACGCACCGTTTGATCTGGAAGCCGGCACCCTCACGCTTGCGGCTGAAGTGGCGTCTAATGAAGGGAAAGTAAAAGGCTATATCAAACCCATTTTGCATAATGTGGAGGTATTTTCTTGGAAGGGTGACATTGAACGTGACGGCGATGGTTTTATTGAAGGCAGTATCGAAGCCATTTCCGCGTTTGTCACCGAACTGTTTGAAAACCAAAGCGAAGACCAAATTGCCACACGCATTCCTGTTGAAGGCGATTTATCAAGCCCTGACACCCAAACATGGGAGGCATTTACCGCGATTTTAAAAAATGCATTTATCGAGGCTTTTAACGGCGATGTGGAGAAAAGTATAGAGTTGGATAGACTCGAGCTGGATAAGTTGGAAGCGCCGGAAGGCTCTGAAAATTAAGAGCCCTCGCCGCTGAGCGCGCTTAAATAGTACAGCTATCGCCACAGTCGTTGGCGCCGTCGCGCATACCTTCAATCTCTTGACTCTCTTGCTTGTCTTTTTCAGCCTGTTTCTCTGCTACTGACTGCTCAACAGAGTCAAAATCGATGCTATCAAACGCATCCATATCAAAATCGCTCATAACTCACTCTCTTAAATAGTAAAAAAGGCTTCTTTTTGCTGAAGCCTTTGTATCGGGGCGCAAGTGTAATTCAAATGTATATCCTGGCTAAATGAAGACTTCGCCTAACTCATAACAAGATGAACTAGCGTGATGTTTTTTCAACACTACTGCACATCAACGAAGCGCCTTTGATGTCTTCACAGGCCTCTTCCCACGATGAGCGCCCCGCAATAAGTGTCATCGCCAATGGACGTGATCCAAATGAATACCGCGCTGCAATTATTAGTGCGCTTCAATTATTCTAGTAATGCGGAGGCGGGGTTTCTTCTGACTGCTTAGCAATATTAGACGGCTCGATAGACTTAACGCGGTCAACGACATGGCGTACTTTAAAGGCTAAATCGTCAAGCTGCTTTTGTTGCGAAGACAGCGCATCGTTTAACGCCTCAATGGTGTGCTCCTGAAATGCAACTTTAGTTTGAAGCTCTTCGATATAGCTATTCGCGCTATCTATTTGCTGTTGTAAATGCTCAGCGCTTTTATCTGTCATGTAAATTCTCTATCTCTCTCGTTGCCATTCTTCGGCAAGGCCACTACTACTTATGGACAATATATTATCATTGGGGAGGAAGGCGACGCCATACACAACTGCGGTTGGTGGTGAAACTGACTCTCGTGATGCAACCTGTATGGACTGCACTTGCTCGCCAGTTTTCAAATCCCACAGGTATACTTTTCTGGCGGGAGAGCCTGTTAGTAAAAACTGACCATCTTTGGAAAACTCAACATCTGTGAAGATTTTCTGACGCGCTGCATATTTGAGGGATGCCACAGGCTGCCCAGTTTGCACATTCCACACTTGCGACTTGCTCTGGCTGTCCGCAGTAAAAGCAAAGCGGCCTTCATCATCAAGCGCTACTTTTGTTACTCGCGTGGGGTGGGTGAATGAATGAATTATTTGCCCAGTGTCAGTGCTCCATAAATACGCTATGTAATCGTTGCCCCCCGTCAATGCGAACTTACCGTTAGGAGAAATATCAATGGAGTTAACCTTTTCCTGATGCCCTAAAAACTCTAGTCGACGCGAAGTACGAGGTTCAAAGTACATAACTTTGCCATTTGAGCGCGCCACCAATATGCCGTTACCATTATTGGTAACCACCACATCTCTAATTGATGACTCGTCAATGCGCCAAAAACCTTCAGGCTCGCCAGTCTCCAGACTCCATAAGGCAAACGCCTCGCGGTCAGCGGTCACAACATAGCGTTTGTCGGCGCTAATGTGCACTGACATGACCAGGTTGTCACCTTCACCTTGGTGGCTCCAGTGATAAAGGGGATCACTTTGTCCAATTCGCCATACGTTTACCCCATTATTCACGCCAGAAACCACCGCTAACGTGCCGTCGGTAGAAATATCTGCGGCATAGGCGCCTTCTTCTACATGACGCCATTGCTGTATTGGCGTAGTATCAGGGACAGAGCATCCCATGGAATTACCTATAAGTACGATGAGTAACGCTATTCTATGGAACATTTGAGGCCTAAACATAATCAAATGGGTTTCGCTTTGTAAACGCTAGGTTTAACATAGCATGGATCACGCATCTTTAACTATCGTGCACACTGCCTTGGATGCAGCAGTATAGACATAGACGCATGATGATAAAAATTTATGGAGACGTTTTTATGCAGAAGTCGCTCGTTGCCTTATCTACTATCGCTGCGCTAGGCCTTTTCGCTTGCCAGCCAAATACATCTGATGAGGCCGCTTCTACAAGCGCTGATAGTGCAAAAACAACTTCTGTTTCAGCAGAAGAAATGACAGATACGCAAAAGCAAGCTTACGCCATGGGCGCAAGCATGGGTTTGTTCGTTAGCAACCGTGCCGAACAACAAGAGCAACTGGGTTTAACATTAGACCAAGATGCGCTACAACAAGGCTTTAAAGACGGTCTAAACGACACCCTTAAGTTTACGCCAGAGCAGATTCAGCAAATCGCTCAACAAGGCGAAGAAGTACTTCGCGCTAAGCAGCAAGAAATGGCGGAACAAGCCGCTGAAAAAAATATTGAAGCAGGCCTAGCTTACCTAGAAGAAAACGGTAAGAAAGAAGGTGTGGTAACTACCGAGTCTGGTCTTCAGTACGAAGTACTTGAAGAAGGCGAGGGTGCAAGCCCAGAAGCGACAGACATGGTTAAAGTTCACTACCGTGGCACCTTGCTAGATGGCACAGAGTTCGACTCATCTTACAAGCGTGGCGAGCCAGCAGAATTTCCACTTAATCGCGTTATTTCTGGTTGGACTGAAGGCGTTCAATTGATGAAAGAAGGCGCAAAGTATCGCTTCCATATCCCATCTGAACTTGCTTATGGTGCGCGTTCTACTGGCGCAATCACGCCAAACTCGACGCTTATCTTTGACGTTGAGTTGCTAGAAGTGGTTAAGCCTGAAGCAGAAGCGCCAACGGAATAAGTTAGCGCTTTAAGAAAAAGAGAAAGCCGACGCATAGCGTCGGCTTTTTTGTTTTAGTGAGTCAGCGTGATCCTTGCTTACCTTTTCCCTACGAGCCAGTGGGTTTTCACCACGCGCGTACCCAAATAGTAAAGTGGGTTATTCAATATGCTTGGTGCCTCGAATTACACTAATAAGCTTAGTCTAAATCGACCAAATTTCACGGTCTATTCCAAGCCTTTTTGGAACAATTTCGCCTTAAAACTTGGTGCTTAAAACAAAAGGTTTTAACGCTGAGGGGCGCGCCGTCTTTCTGTGTGTACCTTAAACGTAGCAAAATGATTTAACAGAGACTGACCCACCTTATACATAGCACAACCTAAAATAAGATATATCACGGTTTGCATACTATTTAAGCGAACAACGATATCAAGCAAGGCATACAACAATAACAGCGCGCCACTTAAAAACAGCATAAAACCGATGATAGTACCGCTGGTTTGGAACGGATCGTTCCCCGACCTTCGACGGTTCAACATTGGTATCCTGTTACGCATTCATTTCCCCTAATGGTTTGACTATTATTTATACTACGACACTAAACGAAAGGTTTATGTTCAATAATTATTCAATCTGGCTCTTTTGTCACTTTTTGACGTACAGAAAGATTGCGTTTTGCCTTATTACCCACATAAAGTAGGGGTAATTAGCTGGATTATTTATAGGACATTGTGAAAACACCGCTTATCACTCGAAAGGGCTACTTAAAGCTTAAACAAGAACTGGATTTCTTGTGGCGTGAAGAACGACCTGAAATTACTCGCAAGGTAACCTGGGCAGCGAGCCTTGGTGACAGAAGCGAGAATGCCGACTACCAGTACAATAAGAAGAAGTTACGGGAAATTGATCGCCGCGTACGCTACCTTCGCAAGTGCTTGGAAAACCTAAAGGTTGTGGACTACGATTCACAGCAAGAGGGTAAGGTCTTCTTTGGTGCCTGGGTTGAAATTGAAAACGAAGCGGGCAAGGTGATGGAACTTAGGCTCGTGGGCTACGACGAAATTTTCGGCCGCAAGGATTACATTTCTATCGACTCTCCGATGGCGCGAGCACTGCTTGGCAAAGAAGAAGACGATGAGTTTGTTGTAAAAACCGAAACGGGCACGAAAGAGTGGTGGATAAACCGTATTTGGTACGACGCAACAGACAAACTGTGAGCACTAATATGCCCTATTTAATCACCCATTTGTAACACAATGATCAGACGACTTCCCCTACACCGCGGTGATATACTCACCGCTCCTATTTTCACTACCGACGCTGTGTATATAAGCCTTTCACACACCGTTTATTCGCCATTGCCTGACGCGAATTTTTAGTATCTTAGAGCGACTTATGATTATCAATAAAATTGCAGATGAACTTAGCGTTCAACCTTCGCAAGTAACTGCCGCTGTTAAACTTCTTGATGAAGGGTCTACCGTACCTTTTATCGCGCGCTACCGAAAAGAAGTGACACAAGGCCTTGATGACACACAGCTGCGTACCTTGGAGCAGCGCTTAACCTACCTGCGAGAGCTTGAAGAGCGCCGCGATGTAATCCTTAAATCTATCGAGGAACAGGGCAAACTAACCGACGAGCTTAAAAGCAGTATCACCAGTGCTGACAGCAAAACTACCTTGGAAGATTTGTACTTACCGTACAAGCCTCGCCGACGCACTAAAGGCCAAATAGCGATTGAAGCAGGCCTTGAACCTCTCGCTGATACCTTATTCTCTACCCCAGATACCGATGCTGAAAGTGCAGCAAGCGAATACGTTAACGCAGATAGTGGCATTGCTGATACTAAAGCAGCATTAGAAGGCGCCCGCTATATCTTAATGGAGCGCTTCGCCGAAGACGCTACACTGCTGGCAAAAGTGCGCAAGTACTTAACTGAAAACGCTTATGTAAAAAGCACGGTTGTATCAGGTAAAGAGCAAGAAGCCGCCAAATATAAAGACTATTTCGAACACAGTGAAAAGTACAAGAACGTACCATCTCACCGCGCGCTGGCGATGTTTAGAGGCCGCAACGAAGGCATGCTACACATTCAGCTAGATGCCGATCCGCAGTCAGAAGACAACGGCCCATCGCATTGCGAACATATTATTGCCAGCCATTACGATATTATGCACCGCGGCCGTGGTGCAGATGACTTCTTAGCTCAAGTTGTACAGTGGACGTGGAAAATCAAAATTGGTTTACACATGGAAACTGAGCTATTCAGCGCCCTTCGTGAGCGCGCAGAAGAAGAAGCCATTGAGGTATTTGCTAAAAACCTAAACGACCTGTTAATGGCTGCACCTGCAGGTGCAAAAACCACTATGGGCCTAGATCCTGGTTTGAGAACTGGCGTTAAGGTAGCGGTCGTAGACAGCACAGGAAAAGTGGTCGCAACCAACACCATTTTCCCGCATGCACCACAAAACCAGTGGGATAAATCTATTCGCACGCTCACCACGTTGTGCAAGCAATACAAAGTAGATTTAATCAGCATTGGCAACGGTACTGGCTCGCGCGAGACAGACAAACTCGTTGGCGAAATGCTCAAGAACAACAGCGAGCTTACTGCACAAAAAATTATGGTCAGTGAAGCGGGTGCATCGGTGTATTCAGCCTCTGAGCTTGCTTCAAAAGAATTGCCCGATCTTGACGTGTCAATCCGCGGCGCAGTGTCTATCGCTCGACGCTTGCAAGACCCGCTGGCAGAGCTGGTTAAAATTGAACCTAAAGCTATTGGTGTAGGCCAATATCAGCATGACGTAAGCCAAAGCCAGTTAGGCAAATCGCTAGACCGTGTTATTGAAGACTGTGTAAACGCCGTTGGCGTTGACTTAAACACTGCTTCGCCCGCGCTGTTGAGCTACGTATCGGGCTTAAATAAAACCCTAGCGCATAACATTGTTAATTTCAGAGACACCAATGGTGCTTTCCCAGACCGAAAAGCGCTATTGAAAGTTGAACGTTTAGGGCCTAAAGCCTTTGAGCAAGCGGCAGGCTTCCTTCGCATTGTAAACGGCACAAACCCACTTGATGCCTCTGCGGTTCACCCCGAAGCGTACCCAGTGGTAGATAAAATTGTAGATACGACCGCTGTTGCTGTTAATGACATCATCGGCAATACCGAGCTTCTAAAAAGCCTGTCGCCAGATACCTTTACCAGCGACGCATTCGGTTTGCCAACGGTTAAAGACATTCTAAAAGAGCTGGATAAACCAGGCCGCGATCCTCGTCCAGAGTTTAAAACTGCCGCGTTTAAAGAAGGCGTTGAAACCATCAACGATCTTAAACCAGGCATGATTTTAGAGGGTGTGGTTAGCAACGTGGCCAACTTTGGCGCGTTCGTTGATGTAGGCGTACATCAGGATGGACTGGTGCATATTTCAGCACTGACTAACAAGTTTATCTCAGACCCGCGCGAGGTAGTTAAAGCAGGCGATATCGTCAAAGTAAAAGTGCTTGAAGTAGACGTACCGCGCAAGCGTATCTCCTTCACCATGCGCTTAGACGATACACCGAGTCAAAGCAATAATGCAGGCGGCCATAGCGCTTCAGGTAAGGGAACCTCAGGTAAAGGAGCTAATAGCCAAGGTGCAGGCAGAGCACAAAACAAAGGGCCTGGGCGTACAAACCCTAAAGCTAACCCTCGTTCAAATCAGGGTGGCGGCAATCGCAACAGCCAGCCTCAAAACAGCGCCATGGGCAACGCCTTTGCTGATGCATTTGCTAAAGCAAAAAAGTAAACAGTAGCGATTCAACATAATTTACTGTTGCTTATAGAGGGCCTGTCACTGACAGGCCCTCTTTGTATCACACTTCCATTTAGCCTGCCGTTTTTGCTACATTAGATTGTGGTACATTAGTTCGGGCGCATAGAAATTTTATGTGCCCAAAAACTCTTTAACCAAAAGCACCAGAATAGAGAATACCGAAATAATGAAGAGGTGTGGGTCACACCGAAACCGAAGTTCGTATATTGGTAGCGTTTAGCAAGGCCGTTGACATGCGTTTAGAGCCTTAACGTTTAACGAAGGTAATGTTGCTCATTTGACCACAGCCTTTTTCTAGGCAGCACTTTCGGACAACCATAATGAGCTAAGGGCCACTAACCTTTGGTGTACGAGCGTAATCATCCAACTGTACAGCAAAGATTATCTGCCCTCATCAAAGGATGATTTTATGAACTCGCCTGTCTCAAAAAACATGCTGAATGTCAGCGCCGATTACCCCGACCTTCGGGATCGTTATTACCAACCAAATCTTACTCCACTTAAGCCTTTTATCGACCCGCCAGGCAATTTGGTTATTTTAGACCAAGGTAAAGATGGAGCGTGCACCGGCTTTGCATTGGCCGCTACCATTAATTTCATTTACCGTCAGCAAGGCCGAAAACATACTGTTAGCCCGTGGATGCTTTATGCCATGGCCAAACGTCATGATGAGTGGTTAGGTGAAGCGTATGAAGGCTCTAGCTGCCGCGGTGCAATTAAGGGGTGGTACAACAGTGGCGTATGTAACGAGTCACTAACTGAAGACATAAAGCATAGCAACGAATTTGAAATGACCCTAGCTATTGCTAACAATGCAAGCAATCACAGGCTAGGTGCGTACTACCGTATTGAACGAGAAATTAGCGATTTTCATGCGGCGCTTAACGAAGTGGGCGTAATCTTTGTTTCTGCCAGAATTCATGAAGGCTGGAAAGATAGCGAAGGTGATGTAATAAGCCTAAGGCCTGAACCCATGGGTGGCCATGCGTTTGCCATTGTTGGCTATAACGATGAAGGGTTCTGGATCCAAAACTCCTGGGGGACGGATTGGAAGAAGTCAGGGCTGGCACTTTGGCGTTACGATGACTGGGCGTTAAACGTTATGGATGCATGGGTTGTTCAACTCGCACTTCCTATTTCAGGCACAGGAACTTACCATCAGGCTACGCGCTCTATTGCACAGGGTTTGTTTTCTCGCTCCACACCACGGGTGAGCATTCAAGATCACTTCGTTCATTTCGACGACGGACACTTTGATACCAGAAGTAAATATTGGAGCAATAAAAACCACGTCGATGCCATTATTGAAAAACTTTCCGAAAGTAACCATCGCCACGTAATGCTGTATGCACATGGCGGCTTAAATAGCATAAAAGCTTCGGCTAAACGCATTGCAGCAATGAAAGACACCTTTCTTAAAAACGATATTTACCCCATTCACTTCATGTACGACACGGGTATGCTAGAAGAACTCAAGGATATTCTGGGCTTTAAGAATAAAGAGATTAGCAACAAAGTAGGAGCCTTCACTGACTACACTGACCGCATACTAGAATGGGCAACACGTAAAGTAGGCGGCGCACTGTGGCGAGAAATGAAATCAGACGCTTGCACGCCCTTTACCCGTACCACATCAGATGGTACGTATTTCCTAACGCAATTGGCCGCCTACTTGAAAGACAATTCAGATATTAAGCTGCATGTCGTAGGGCATTCTGCTGGCTCTATTTTTCATGCACACAGCCTATCTAGGCTGTGTAAAGTTGATGAAAACATAACGATTAAGAGTCTGCATTTACTGGCTCCAGCCATTAGCTACCCCTTGTTCAACGAAAAGCTCTCTGCGCTTATAGAAGGGAAACACATTGAATCGACCACGGTTTACAACTTATCTGAAGCGTTGGAAAAAGATGACCACGTGGCGCGTATTTACCAGAAGTCGTTGCTCTATTTAGTATCAAATGCGTTTGAATCCAAACCAGAGATGCCCTTGTTAGGTATGGCTGTGTTTAATCAGCCGCTGCCTAACGTGACGTTTAAGTACAGTGAGGGGAAAGTAGGTGATGCCACCGCCGCCACGTCCCATGGTGGCTTCGATAGCGACGTAGATACCATGAACTCGGTACTTTCAGACATCACTGGCGGCTCACCTAAATATCCGTTTACAAAGGCAATACTGGATTATTAGGGCCTGCTGGTTTTAAGGCAATGCAAGGGAAGTGAAAGTGCTTTTTTCGCGATTTAGCCCTTAGCTATGACGGGCTAAATCGTTCGTGCAATGTTAAGCAGCTAGCGTTAATTGCACGTTATCATGCTTGAAGCGATAAACCTTCTCTAGAGGGGGTGTAAGCTTGCAAATAAGCATTTTGAATGCGGCCAATTCGTGTTTGCATCACATTAGACTCATTTGCCTGAAAGCCTTGTGTGTCTGCTGATGAAGATTGATTATCTAACACCATATCCGCAATAGAATCGGTTGCGGTGCCTATATTTGTATCGGGCTGCACGGCTGCCCCAGTGTCTGCAACAATGCCATTGCTTTGTGCTGAAGTAGAACCTGCTGAAGCCGTTTCTGTTTGGCCTTTGGCAATCTCGCTACGGGCCTCTGTGGCTTTTTGAGAAGCCTCTGCAGCCACTTTTAAATCTTGTGATGAAGGTTCAGCTGGTGCGAGGGCGGCTGCGCGCACTTGCTCCATTTTTTTCAGCGTTTCCTCTGGCGTTTTTTCTTCTGAAACATCAATCGACACTTCGCCATCGGTCACATAGCGTTTATTGTCAGGGCCTGTAGTGTATTCATACTGCGGAGCACCGGCGTACTGACCGCCTGTTGAAGCATGCGCTTGCTCGTGAACCCTCACTTCCTGATCGCGGGCTTTTAACTGCTCAATTTCAGCAGCGTCTTGTTTCTCTTGCTGTTCTTGTTGCCTGTCTTGCGCGCCCTGCTTGCCTGCACTCTCATCTTGCGCATTATCTTTCTGTTGCCCAAATACGTTTTGAAAGGCAGCTTGAAGTTCTGTTTGTACCTGAGGGCGCTCGTAAGTAACCGGCGCTGGCGGCTGGCCGGGGCTCTTCGCTTTATCGGCTTCTGACCCTAAGCCTTTTTGAGAAGCCCCTTGCTGGGAATCTGACGCTTGGGGAATAGTTTCTCGCTGCACGTTATCTCTACGTGCAGACTCTGTATTTATGTTCGCCGTGGGATAAGCAATGGCGTTAAGGATTGGTGTAACGATATTCACCGTAACTGTTCCACCTACGCAAGCACGTCTATGATGGTACCAAGCATCTCATCGGCAACACCTAATACTTTGGCAGAGGCTTGGGCATTACGTTCGTTTACATTGAGCGCGATTAAGTCGTCAGTGAGACGCGTGGAGGTAGACGTTGAATTCGATGACGTGTTTATTGTGTCGGTATTGGTCGCAATAGGTTGAGCGGGTGCTACCGCATCCTCAGCAGTTCGCTGAGCAATATTTGATGCTGCCTGCGAAATTCCGTCGCTGGCATTTTGTAAACCATATTGAGCCGCTGCAAATGCAGAGCCTGCACCTAAACCATCAATACTTGTCATACACTACCCCTAACCTCTCATGTGCAATTATTAACCAATTTCACACAAATGGAAAGACATGTATCACACCCTGTCATTAACTTATTGTAAGCAGGCGATTTTTATTAAGCTGTCAAAGATAAGAAAAGCTTCAAACTATCGGCAAGCCGCGGTTTGAAGCTTCATGTCATCGCTCTATTACGACGCCTTTTGCTGGTAAACGCCAGCGGCAAAGCGAAATAAAATGTCAGCAGTTTGCTGAGGATGTGAAATAAACGGCGCATGCGACGCATGAGGCAGAACAACGGTATCAGCCTGCGGATGTAGCTCACATATACGATCTATTCCGCTGGTCGGCACTAGACTATCCAACCTGCCATACAATCGTAATGTGGGTGTAGTTATTCGCCCCACGTCTTGACGCATGTCTTCAGTAGACAATATGCGTAAACCTTTCTTAAGCGCTTCCTCGGCGGGATCTGGGAATTGGGTTACCTGTTCTCTGATCGCCTTAATATCCTGCTTTGCCGTTTCGCTGCCCATCGCTTGAATTGCCAAAAAACGTTCCAGTGTTTTCTGATAGTTCTTTTCAAGCTGAGTCTCGAACATTGAAAGTAAATCGGCAGCAATACCCGGCCAACAAGGCCCTGCTATAAATCGAGGTGTTGAAGCAATCGTTACCAGTCCGGTAAGTTTTTCTGGTGCTAACAGCGCTAATTTTTGGGCAACTAGGCCACCTAATGACCACCCAACCAACACACACTGGTCTGGCAGTTGGTTCGCAATGGATTGAGCCAATGTTTCCACGTTATACGGTGATGGGACGAACTCTGCATTTTCCCCAAACCCAGGAAGATCTATGGTGGTGACGCGAAAATTATCGCTTAAATAAGGAATAAAGGATGTGAACGCTCCGCTGTTCATACCCCAACCATGAAGAAATACCACATCTACGCCTGTACCCTGAGTACGGGTGACAAGCTCGCCGTTTGTATGCAAACTTTCCATTTACACCTCCTTAGGCAGTCACGTGTTTTTGAGGCAACACGAAATAATGAAAACAAGTCGACGTTCGACAATTCAAGGAAGTTGATGGAATCAACACTATGAACCTTTCATGCTTGCTATGTTATCAGGCAAGTCCTACGCCAGTATGTCACTGGTGTGAAGATGACATATTTTTTTTCGATGCCACGTTGCACGGAAGTAACTTACTTCAATATGGCCCTGTGGCAGGCCACGTCAAGCATAGCCACTATGACGCGTTACGCGTTTTGGGACTTCATACGTGGCCAATGTCATCGCTGGTTCACCAGTTAAAGTTTACGCATTCCCTTACGGCAGGAAAAGTATTAAGTAACTGGTTTGTCCATAAAATGCGACAGTGCACTTTATCAGTGCCCAATGTGCTGCTTCCGGTGCCAATTAGTGCATGGCGACTTGCTACACGGCACTACAATCAGGCTACGCTTCTGTGTGAAAGCATAAGCAGTGAGCTGAATGTTCCAGTTAACCAGTCGTGGGCCAAACGACGGGGCTTTAGCGTGCAGCATCACTTATCCAAAATGGCGAGAGCCGAAAACGCAAGCCGTGTATTTAGTCTATC
Organism: Alteromonas sp. Cnat2-8; assembly: GCF_022348355.1. NCBI lineage: Bacteria > Pseudomonadati > Pseudomonadota > Gammaproteobacteria > Alteromonadales > Alteromonadaceae > Alteromonas > Alteromonas sp. Cnat2-8. Next base: position 154,723 of record NZ_JAKREX010000003.1, on the reverse strand, counting down.
GACGCAGTGTATCGATGATGAGATAGCAATAGCGCAAGGCATTAAAGATGGCAGCAACTTCAGCGTTGCAATCGTCGATGACGTACTCACCACCGGCGTGACCGTGAATACATTGAGTAAAAGGCTCAAAAAACGCTACCCAAATTTACACATTCAGGTGTGGGTCGCGGCATTTACGCCACCGCCTAAAAGCAGTCTGTATCAGAAAGCCTAGTGAGCAGAAGCGGTGATACTGAAAAGCGCGGCATTCGCCGCGCCTTTCAAGCTGATTTAGCGAATAAAGTGAGACTGGTAGATTGCATTGGCCAGCATCTTGTTCGTGCCATACCAGTACCCTCTAAACTGCGTATTGTCGGTAAAGCCAATGACAACGCCGCGCCCCATTTTTTGAGTCGTCACAGCAGTTGATTCAGCCATTAGCGCAACCATTCTTTTGTCACTAAACCCAGCCATGAGAGGCTCATCAGTGTAGCGTGCAGGTGTTATAAAGGGTGAGCTACTGGCCTCCACTATCATATTATTGGTTTTAAACATGGGCAGTGTGTCGTCATCATAGCCGTAGAATAATGGATGAGTATTGTCGATATTGGCTTCAAACACAGCGCCAGCCACCAACTTTCTGGCGTATAACGATGCGCCATCTTTATAGCTGAGTTCGCTTTCATCGAACGCGTTATCAATACTCTCTCGACTAACAATTTCTACGTCTAACCATTTATGTTGAGCGAAATAACGCAACGCGGATTTCTGCCCCACGATCACGCCACCGGCTTTCACCCACTGCTCAATTTGAGTTCTTTCACTTTCACTAAAGCGATATCCACCGCTAGGGAATAGAAGGTGCGTATAAGTAACGCTAGGATCATTAAGCGCGCTTGTCAGATGTTGTTGCTCAACGATACTGGCAGCTAGCCCCACTTTTGTGTCGAAATAGTGCCATATTTCACCTGCTTCGTATTCGCTGGTACCTTCACCGCCAACAATTAATACTTGAGGTAAGGTTACAGGCGCCATGCTTCGGCTACCCAAATCGTGCCCTGTGGGTGTTAACCCACTGCGCAAACTAAATACAGGCACCTGAAGTTGCTGTTGCGCATCGCGCAAAATGGCCGCCAAGTTTTCTGGCTGACCCAGACCTTTCGGTACAACTATGCTGCCAGGCTGAAGCTCAATGCTGTTGCCATCGTATTTAATAGCGGAAAACGCTTCTTCACTACTACGCACCTTAACGCCAGCTTCCAATAACGTTTGCAGCATGGCTGGCGCATAGTACTGCTGCCATGAAAACGCATACGCGTATGCGTCTGGGTGAATATCGTTAAGTGTTGGTTGTGCAAGTGCGGTGTTGTCGCTAAGTTTTAGGCTTCGCGCATCGCCCCTATCTAGAGGCGCGTAATCCAAATTGAAAGCCAAAGCCAAATTCCACGTTGATACATCGTAAAACGTGTTGTTCTCAAACGAGGTTTGGGTAGAGAAAATTGACTTTACTAAACGGTATTGAGGCTGGTTTGAAGGAATATAAATCGCGCGACCTGCACCATAGCGAACTTTGCTTACCTCAACATCTTTCGTTAACACCTCGTAATTAATATGATGCTGTTCAAGCAATGCAACAAATGCGTTAAAGCGAGCTGTGTCATTCGATGCACTAACAACAAAACCTACCTGCTCATCCTTTTCAGCCAGTGACTGTGTGCTCTTAACAAAACCCGATTGATAATCGAGAATAGCAGCCTTATTTGCCAATGCGCCTCTAAAAGTGCTTAAAGACGTAGTAATTTGATTTGCTATGGTGTCTTTGAAGGCAAGCTTGCCATTAATAGAGTCCTGAATGTGGCCCCGTGAGCTTGCTTGCTCAAAAAGAATACCCACACTGCCGTGTAAATCTGGGTAGGTCGAGCCTTTGCCTGCGTAGAAATCGTCAAACGCTTCTTGGGTAAAATAGAGCTCCCCTTGCTCATCAAACGCGGCAGCATGATACTGGGCAAGCGCTTCAGTTAGCGTTACGTTCTCATCAGGCGTCAGTGGATTTTTACGCGAGCGCACACCAGGCTGGAAAAAATAGGTGCTGTCTGTCCCCATCTCATGAAAATCGGTGAGGATATGTGGGCGCCATTTATGAAACTGTTTAATTCGCGCCTGCGACTCTGGGTGCGCCAGCAATAGCCAGTCGCGGTTTAAATCAAACCAGTAATGATTTGTTCTACCTGACGGCCACCCCTCATCGTGTTCACGATGTCGACTGTCAGAAACCAGCTGCTTGCCCTTGTGCATATTTGCCCACTGAGCAAATCGAGAAAGCCCGTCGGGGTTGAAAGACGGATCAAACAGCACAATATTGTTATTCAACAAGGCATCAATTTCTTTACCTTCAGCCGCGGCCAAATAATAAGCCAGCGCAAGTGAAGCATTGGTTCCGGAAGGCTCGTTACCGTGAATACTGTAGCCCATGTAGAAAATAAGGGGAGCATCGCTACCTACTTTCTTGCCGCTTTCCATTGCATCAATGTGTTGCTGCCTCATCGCCTCAATATTGTTTCTATTTGAGGGCGCTGTGATTGTCAGTAACAGAAGTGGGCGGTTTTCGTGAGTACGGCCGGTTTCTTCAATGGTGATACGGTCAGACTTCTCGGCAAGTAGTTTCATATAATTGACGACTTGGTCGTGACGCACATGCCACTCGCCAATGTTGGCGCCTAGTATCGATTCAGGCGTGGGAATAGCTGGGTTGTAGGATACCGTGTCAGGTAAGTATGCTGTCACCGGCTGCCCGCCTACATCAGGTGCAATAGTAACAGTTGAAGCAGAGGCGGGTTGTGCTAATGATTTCTGACTGGCTGTTGCCCCAAAGGCGATGGTACCAAGGGCTAATAATGAAACGAGTGAGAATGGATTCTTTTTGGCGGTGTAATGCAATTTCGCGAACATAGCGCTTCCCGTCTTGTTGTTATGGTTGAGAATAGTGTCGATGTGCACGCCTCTCAACAAATTCGATTCACTGGAATAATTTATTTAATTAATACCTGACTGTTTTACTCAGGTAAATTTGATACAATAATCCAAATTTCAAAATATGTAGGACTTGCTGATGATAACTATATCAGAAGAAGCCCAGGCTCACTTCGTAAAACTGTTGAGTAAACAAGAGTCTGGCACGAATATTCGTGTATTCGTCGTAAATCCAGGCACTTCGTCGGCTGAGTGTGGCGTGTCCTATTGCCCACCAGACGCGGTTGAAGAAACAGATACCCGTTTGCCATTTAATGGTTTCGATGCGGTCGTAGATGAAGAAAGCGCGCCTTATTTAGAGGAAGCGGAAATTGATTACGTTACCGATCAAATGGGCTCACAGTTAACCTTAAAAGCACCTAATGCAAAAGCGCGTAAAGTGTCTGACGACGCACCATTAATTGAGCGAATTAACTATATGATTGAGTCGGAAATCAATCCTCAGTTAGCGAGCCATGGTGGCAATGTTGTATTGACAGAACTGACTGACGATGGCTATGCCATACTTCAGTTCGGCGGCGGCTGCAATGGTTGCTCAATGGTAGACGTAACGCTTAAAGAAGGTATTGAGAAGCAAATGGTTGAGCAATTCGCTGGCGAGCTTAAGGGCGTGCGCGATGCGACTGAGCACCAAGCGGGTGAGCACTCTTACTACTAAGCGTAATATTGCACTTGCTTAAGTGTATATCTCGATAACTATCTCATGCTAAAGCAAGACATTCACAAAAGCTGGCAACGATTCAAAATAGGTCTATCTATTTTCGTTGTCGGCGTCTTGCTGTTGTTTACCTTAAGTGAACTTCATATCACGCTGCATTACCTGAGCCTTCTTATATTATTTGTCGGTTTCGCTATCGCCATGTTGGGTTACTGGGGAATTTTTATTCAGCGTTTTTCGTTTATAAAAAACAAAAAGCCACCGCCTAAATTCTGATTACTTCCTGCTCTACGCCATACCTTCTTGCCCTATTCTTAATGTAAGCCAGTCTGATTGCATTCAGTTTTACCCATACGCCATACTCTACATTGCGAAGCTGTCTCCCGTTCATTTATGTTCGCCTAGCGCTCGTCTCGGGTTATAGGTAGATTAGAGGTTGCGCAAAGTGCATAACAATATGAAAAGGAGCTGTAGTGAATACAACAAAGAAGTTGGGCCTGCTTGGCGGAATGAGTTGGGAATCAACTGTCAGTTACTATCAAGCCATAAACCGTGGTGTTAATGCTCGACTTGGCGGCCTTCATAGCGCACCGCTGATAATAAGCAGCGTTGACTTTGCCCACATAGAGCAGCTTCAGCATAAAGGAGAATGGGATAAAATCGCCGATATACTGATCCGCGAGGCGAAGCACTTAGAAACTGCGGGTGCAAAAGCCATATTAATTTGTACCAATACCATGCATAAAGTAGCAGCTGACATAGAGCAGAAGATCACTATTCCACTTATTCACATTGCCGACGCTACGGGGTGCGTGTTGCAACAAGATAGGCTTAAGAAAGTTGGGCTACTGGGCACCCGCTTCACCATGGAACAAACCTTCTATACATCCCGCCTTAAAGAGATTTTTGGCATTGAGGTTGTTACTCCAAATGCCCAACAACGAGACACGGTTCATAACATTATTTATGAACAATTATGCAAGGGCGTGATTTGTGTTGAATCCCGTAACGCGTATATTGACATTATAAATGAACTGGCGGCCGAGGGTGCTGAAGGCATCATTTTAGGCTGCACAGAAATTGCCTTATTAGTTCAACAACATCACACCAAAGTTAAGTTATACGATACTACCGCTATCCATGCTTCAGCTGCGGTAGATTTTGCATTAGCTCCCCAAAGCGTTAGCAAAGGGTAAGTAGCGAAACACATATAACCTAACTTTGATAAAAGGGAATTGGCCCTACTATTTTCAGAGGACACAGCTATGTTTAGCCACGTAATGATTGGTGCGAACGACCTTGAAGCATCAAAGAAATTCTACGATGCTATTTTAGGAGTATTAGGATACGAGCCAGGCGTTTTTGATGAATATGGACGGGTATTTTACTACACGCCTAAAGGTATTTTAGCGCTAACAAAGCCGATTAACGGAGAGGCTGCCACACACGGTAATGGCACCACGCTCGGCCTTGCCGCTCGAACACCAGACATCGTTGATGAATGGCATAAAGTAGGAAGCGAGAATGGGGGCGTGCCATGCGAGGACCCACCGGGTATTCGAGGCAATGGGGAACGCCAACTGTATCTTGCTTATCTGCGTGACCCAGCGGGCAACAAGCTCTGTGCCACGCACATCGTAAGAAAATAGCTGTAGTGCTGCCTGCTTAAATGATCACGCTCTTTTTGCAGGCTATTCACTTTTAGCTGTCTATTTGGCCCAAAGCCCTTTGAATAATAGCACTTTGAGTAATAGCGTTTTGGGTAATGCCTAGTTATGTCTACATATAAGCCCTAACCAAACGAAACTGCATAGGTGTTACTGTCTGGCCGTTCAATATCCTAAACGGGTTTCGCCTTTTCTCTTCTTTGCACTATACATTGTTGCTAGATGAATTAACCTTGAACCAGTAAAAGCTCAGCTAACAGAGGGAATATGACACCTGAAGAAACTGGCAAGGCCTACGACACCATTACACACCTTTGGACTCGTCCTGAATTTAATCAGAAAAATGGGTTAACCGCCTACCAAAAAGCATTGTCATTTTTAGCGGCCACCCCATCACAAGAGCCTGATACGGTGCCCAGCGAAGCGCTTGATAAGGGAAAAGCGAGCAATAAAGACAAACCAAAGAAACGAGGTTACGCACTAGACATAGGTTGCGGATGCACCAATCGTTTTGTCCCGGTTATCGAAAGCGCAGGGCTAGCTTACGAAGGCATTGATGTTTCCAAAGATATGCTGGCCATTGCGACGTCCCAATTACCCGCTCATACCTTCTATTGCGCCGACGTGTGTACATTCACTATCCCCAAGCACTATTCGTTTATTAGCGCTTGGGATAGCTTTTGGCATATTCCCCTAACGCAGCAAGAGCCTTTGCTTAAGAAGCTAGTGGATCACTTAGACGATGACGGTGTGTTGCTTTTTAGCTGTGGAGGTACAGATGAAAGCGGCCAACACACAAACGAAGTGATGGGCCCAGAAGTCTACTACGCCTCGCTGGGGCTACATAGATACATAGAAATATTGATAGAAGCAGGCGGGTTTGTTCGTCACGTTGAATTCGATCAGCACCCTGAACTACACACTATTATCATTGTGCAAAAAAGAACCGCGCAAAAACACATTAGCAAGAATAATACTGAATGATGCCTAGAAAAACTGAGAGAGGCAGCGTGCTCAGCACGCCTTCCCTAAGTAAGGTCAGCGAAGCGTTATAAAACACTAGCTTTGCGGTGTCGCTAGCTCACCGCGTTTATCTAATCGATAAAAGCTCCAGGCCAATGTCATACCGCGAGCGAGTAAAAAGGCAAGGAGAGCATACCAAAGGCTGACGTTACCCTGATCTTGCGTGAGATACCAAACGGGGAAATACACCCCTAACGCACTTATTATCATGGTATTTCTCATTGCGCTGGCTCGGGTAAGACCAACAAATACGCCATCGTACAAAAAACACCAATGCGCTAATAGAGGAAGTAATACCATTAAACCAAGATAAGGTAGCGCAGCTTTTACAATGTCACTATGTTCGGTAAGCAGCGCGATAATGGCCTCACCGCCAGCGAAAAATATCAAGCTATAAATAAGGGCAAAAATACTCGACCAGACTAACCCTTGGTAGGTGCGTCGTTTCACTTCGCTGCTGTCTGACGCCCCCTTGGCTTCACCCACCAGCGCTTCCACCCCATAGGCTATGCCATCAAGTCCCAATGCAATAAGAACAAAGAACTGCATGAGTATGGCATTGACGGCCGCCGACGTTTCGCCGTAACGGGCACCTTGAATGGTGAGAAACGCTAAGCAGCCCTGTAATGCTAAGTTACGCAATAGCATGTCACCGTTAAGCTTCATCAGTACCTTACGAGCTGCACGGTTAAACCACGATGCACTCACCGCGACACCGCCTATGCGCTTAAACGCCACCGCTAGCGCCATTATAGCCATGGTATACTCAGCGATAACACTGGCCAGCGCCACGCCAGCTACAGACAAACCAAGCCCGAACACAAACACTACATCGAGTCCCGCATTCAATAAATTTCCCACAATTTGAATAGCCATGACGCTGCGCGTTTTTTGCTGCCCTACTAACCATCCAACTAATGCCAGATTAAGCATGGCAGCTGGTGCGCCCCATACCCGCGTCGAAAAGTAGTCTTGAAGATGCAGGGCAACTTCACTGTTTGGCTGAGTTAAAGCTAAGCCTATAGACAAGATAGGAGATTGAAGAGCGAGTACCACAGCCCCCAACATTAGAGCAACCGCCACCGTTTGCCACAGCACTTTTGCTGACTCTAATGTATTGTTCGGTGAGCCTTTAGCTTGTGCACTCAAGCCTGTTGATGACATGCGAAGAAACCCGCACACCCAGTATATCTGCGTTAAGATAAGTGCGCCCACCGAAGCCCCTGCAAGCATGGCTGGTAAAGACATGTGTCCCAAAACCGCGGTATCCACCAAACCTAATAGAGGCGTAGTAATATTCGCTAAGATCATGGGAAGTGCTAACGCCAACAGACGGGAATGGTCGTCAAAAAAGGAGCGCTGAGTTAGTTGAGCAGGGGACATAAATGATCTCAGTAGGGGTTAATTTCGCTATATACTATCAACCTATGCAGCGGCATAAGTGAAATGCGTACCAGCTTGACCATGTATAAGATTGGCCAAGTCGCATTATTTGGAGTTTACCATGCAATTGAATTTGATTAGGCACTCAGTGGATGATGATATGAAAACCAACAATGTAATTCAAAATAGAACGACGAGTCGTACGCGTTTGAAGATCTTATCTTCAATGCTTGCGGGAATTTTCAATGTTTTGTTGGTCTCACCTAGCATTGCTTCAGGCTCAGATGCAAACCCTGTTGCTGATGCGACTTCCACTACAAAGGAACAAAGTGGTAGTAACATCGACTCTAGTGTGAGCACCACGCCTAACGCCGCCATTTTGCTTTATCACCATGTGTCGTCTTCAACACCAGCCAGTACCAGTATTTCGCCTGAAGCCTTTAAATCGCACATGGAATACTTGGACGCACACCACACTGTTGTTTCGCTTCAGGACGTTGTTTCTGCGATACAACACAACACTACACTGCCAGAAAATGCGGTTGCGATTACGTTTGACGATGGCTACGCAAACATTTTAGACAATGCTCACCCAATACTGGCTGACCTAGGTTTTCCCTATACCGTGTTTATCAACCCTGATGAAATTGGCGTAGGTCCTAAGCAGCTAACATGGGAGCAAGTTATTGCTATGCATAACGATGGCGTTGTTTTTGCCAACCACACGCTAGACCACCTTCATATGCTAAACGGTGAGCAAGCAATGGGCGAGCGCGCATGGCTGGAGAAAGTTTGGCAGAACGTAGAAAGTGCTGAAAAGAAGATTGAAGATAAACTGGATATTAGCCTTAAATATTTAGCGTTCCCGTTTGGTGAATACAACACGGCGCTCGCTAATAAGCTCAAAGCTGAAGGTTACATTGGATTCGGGCAGCATTCCGGGGCTGTGGGCCCATCTAGCGACATGCAGGCACTACCGCGCTTCCCCGCGGCCGGTCCTTACGCCAATTTGGCAACGCTAAAGACCAAGCTTAATAGTCTAGCCATGCCAGTGACGCAAAGTTCACATAAAGACCCTCGTATGACAGCGCGAAACCTGTCATCGCCCATTAGTTTAACGATAGACAGTGACGATGTTCGCCTTACACAAGTAAATTGTTTTTTCGGCGGCGACCCTATCGAGACTAGCCTAGAAGAAAATGTGCTTACGTTTACCCTTGATGAAACCCTTCCAGTAGGACGTTCACGTGTGAATTGTACAGCACCGTCTAATGCGCAATCAGGGCGTTATTATTGGTACTCTACGCCCTTCTTTGTGGCAGATGAGAACGGCAATTACCCAGACTAGGGCATGTCGATAAGGCACATCTATGCTTGAGCGCGAGCGCATATCGATTGGGCTCGCGCGTATATAAGGAAACGTTTACCTATACGGGTTTAGAAAATCGAATAAAACCTTTATTTATCGACTCTTCCACAAAACTATGGCGCTGATAGAAACGAATGGCTGGCACGTTCGACACTTCAACATCTAGTACCACTTTACGTTTGTTCAGTTTTTCTGCTCGCGCTTGCATAGCATCAACCAGTATCGTTCCCACGCCCGTTCGACGGGCACTTTCTTCAACAGAGAGATGGCCTATCATGAGTTCGGTATTAGTAGGCGGCGTAAGATTGATGGCCACGGTCTGATTGCGCATGAGCACTGTCATAGCCTCATCGAGGGTAAAGTACGATGTGATGCTATCAAGGGTCGCCCTATCAAATGTTGCACCAAGTTTGCTGTGCCAAGAGGTCACAACACCGAGTACTTCGTCGCCGCTACACGCCACCCAATGATTCTTAAAGCCATATTGCCCGCCACCGAGCTCCCATGCATGAGACAGGTAGCCCTCAGCTGTTTTATTTTTATTTTGTCCAAAAATAGACGTTAACAAAGACTGCGCCGCATTCAATATAAGCGGCGTAGTTTGCGCAGCATCAGATGCCACACCTTGCCTTATTTTGATTTCCATATTACTGCTTCGAGATTATTATTGGCATATCAGCCAATATTTGCTGGGAATCACTTATCGATAGCTTTCCTGGCTCTCTTTTTGGTTTGAATCTTCCTATCACCCTAGCTTCAGGGTCGACAAGTACGACAGATGCACTGTGATCAACTAAATAGTTGGGGTTATCGGTACTTTCAGCAATGGCATACATCATTCCTAAATTACGTACAAACGGGAATAGCGCCTTGTGCTCTCCAGTTACGGCAATGAACTCCTCATTAAAATAGCTCACATACTCTGAAAGTCTTTCAATTGAATCGCGATTTGGATCAACGGATACAAAAACAATTCGAATAGGTTCGACACTATTTAATGCTTTTAGTTCAGGATATATGCCGTTCAGTTCAGCCATGGTAGTTGGGCAAATATCGGGGCAGAAGGTATAGCCCACAAATACTAAGCTCCACTGTCCTTCAAGCGACGAATTATCAAACACTTCACCTTCATGAGATGTAAGTGAAAACGGTGATAATGCTCTCGGCTCTGGGTAAGTCTGAAAGTATTCAGGCTGACTTTCAACATTTGGGGGCGCGATATACAGCGCCCCTACGATGCCTGCACATAGCGCTAAAAATGCAACAAGGCCGACGGTAGTTCGTTGATTCATAAACTCAGTGGTATGTAGTGATCTAAGAGTAATACGACAAACAATACCATGAGATGAATAATTGAAAACCTAAAAGTTTTCATTGCAGTTTGTGGCTCTGCATCGAATTTTAACTTTAATGCATAGTATAAAAACCCAATGTTAAGCACACTTGAGCCAATCAAATAAATGAGATCGCTCATGCCTGTAAGGTAGGGCAGCAAACATACAAGCCCCAACAATACTGTATACAGCAACACTGACGTTTTCGTAAATGACACACCGTGGGTTACCGGCAGCATGGGCACCTTCGCTTTGGCGTAATCTTTTTCTCTATGAATAGCGAGCGCCCAAAAATGCGGCGGCGTCCAGGTAAAGATAATCAGCACTAAAAGCAGGGCATGGGCATGTATTTCCCCTGTAACCGCGGTCCAACCTAGAAGCGGTGGAGCAGCCCCAGCTAAACCGCCAATCACGATGTTTTGCGGTGTCGCTCGCTTTAAATACATCGTGTAGATAAACGCGTAGCCTACTAGACTTGCTAAGGTTAACCACGCGGTTAGCATATTCACAAAAAGAGCTAACACTACAAATCCAACCACACCTAAAACGCCTGCAAACCACAGCGCGTTGTTTACGCTAACCTTGCCTTTTGCGACGGGGCGATTAAAAGTACGCGCCATCACACTATCTATCTTATGGTCGACAACGTGATTAATAACGGCAGCAGACGCAGACAACATACCAATACCCAATAAGCCACAGATAAGTACGGTTGCGTTTACCCACGAAGGCGTAGCTAAACACATGCCTACTAACGCGGTTAACAGCAACAACATGACGACATTAGGCTTCGTCATTTCATAGTAATCTCGCCACGTGACTACATTGTGCTGACGTGAAGTACGCGCATGTAAAGAGACCGATTTAGCCATGGAAACCTCCTGGAGCTTTAGGGAGAATATGAGAAGACGTTGACGCGTTTAAAGGGTCGTGCAAAGGCGCTTCGTGGATGCTAAATGCACCTGCACCCTGCAGTGGTTTCGAACCTGAGAATGAGCCTGTATTTCGTTTTTCTGTACCGAAGACGTTATCGTTTTCTAGTGCCAAGAATACGGTAAAAATGAGGTTGAGTAGGGAGAGAAGTAACACGGCTGCGACCGCGTTATGCATTACAGCGACAGCCAGCGGCAGCATAAAGATAATGTTACTAAGTCCTAATGCCACTTGCGTGCACAATGCTACCAACATAAACGCACCCACATATTTTTGTTTACTTGTGGTGTAGCGGCTTACCAACACACTTATACCTAGTGCTAGTAAGTATAAAAACGTGATGACCGCGCCGAACCTATGCACTATGTGCATGGTAACTCGTTCGCCGTAATCGTGAGCACCAAACTCATAGTTGTCTGCATCAGGCACACTGAATGCACCTGCCAAATCAATTCTTTCCTGCCAACCGCTTTCACAGACCGGCATTTCCGTACAGGCCAACGCAGCATAATTGGCAGAAGTCCATCCACCAAGAGCAATCTGGGTAACAAGCACGCCAAGCCCAATGAAGGCGAAAAGTTTAAGGTTTCGCTGAAAGACTTTGGCTTGAGGTAAGTCGGTAATATCCTGATCATGCATAGCTGACGCTATGGGCGCTTGTTTAGTTTTCGATGCATCGCCTGCGGTGTTGCGCAAGCGGAGGTAGAGAATAAACAGGCAAGAGAGTACAGAGAAGCCCCCCAGCAAATGCCCCATAACTACGACGGGAAGCAGATTGAGCGTCACGGTCCACATACCAAGTGCTGCCTGGAAGATAATAAGCCCCAGCAGTAACAGAGGTAATTTAACGGGCGTGCCTTTGTCGCGCTGCTGAATAGCAATAATGGCAATAGCCAGTACACACAGCCCCAGCGTTCCTGCAAAATAGCGGTGAATCATTTCATTCCACGCCTTAAACGCCTCAACTGGACGTTCGGGAAAAGCGGCGTTGGCTTGTGCCACTTTTTCCTCACTCAAAGGCACGGTTAAATTACCGTAGCATCCAGGCCAGTCGGGGCATCCTAGCCCCGCGTCGGTCAAGCGCGTATACGCACCGAGAATAATAACGACCGCCGCCAAAAAAATACTGAATAGGGTTAATTTTTTCATGGCCATTATCCTATACGCGATAATTTTAGGAGCTTTCTCATATCTGCCAGCATGTTGCGGCTTTCCATCACGGCGTCTTTTCTATCGTCTTTAATGTCGTAAAAGAGCATGGCGTTATTTTGCGTATCAACAATATAAACACTGCTAGAGGCAAGCGCCGTTGGTGTAGTAACGGGTAAGGTTTCGACAAAAGGGTAGTCTTCTAGCGCGGCTATCGCAGTTTGGTCGCTTGAAGCGGTAGTAACGACCACTGCTTGGGCACGGTCCGATTCTTTACCTAGTGCAAGCCACACTTGGTTAATGCTAAAAAGTGCGTTCTCGCACACTGCGTCACATTTACTTGGCATCACATACAACAAACGCCATTTAGGTTCCGCGTTTTCTAAAAGCGCACTCATGTCGATGGTCGGCGCGAGCAGCTGACCTTTATTTGTCGCGCCTTTAGTAAACCAATCGTTATCAAGTGCGAGCTTTGCCAAAACAACAGGTAAAACAAACACGGCTACCATAATAATTAATGTTTTTTTCGAAGCAGCATTACTCATAACTACGTCCTTTCTTACTAATTGCAAAGCCGCCAATGGCTGCAGCGGCAATGGCTAAACCAAACCATTGAACTGCATAGCCAAGGTGCTTTTCAGGAGACATTACGACGGCCTGATATTCACGAATAAACGCGGGGTCAGGCGTGGTAAGGTGAAGAATAAAGGGTAAAAGTTTGCGCTCTAAGGCGTTGCTTAGTGCAGGGAATTCTATGTGTTGTACCAGCGCGGGGCTTTGCGACAAAGCCATGTTGGTTTCTTTCACTAAGGGGTTGTTACCCGGCACGCTAAGCACGCCGATTAATTCGCGCGTTTGGCTTGTAAAACTTATTTCCGGTAGCGTGCGCGTTAAGTCTGGCGCAGGCACCCAGCCAAAGTTAACCAAGAGCCACCCGACATTGGTATTTACCGGTACGATGACATCGAAACCCACCCGCTGATTGTGAATCTGATTATCTAATAGCAACACATGGTTAGCGTCTATTGCGCCGCTGAACGATACGGTAATATCCCGAGGATCATCATGAGACAACGCCTCTTCTAAACTCAAGGTTCCATTACTTTGCTTTTGCGCTATGCTAGCTAAGCGTTGTTGCTTTTGGACCATGCGATCAAGTTGCCAGTACCCTAAACCGCACATAATCGCCACACTAAAGCCCGTGAGTAACCAAGGAATAACGTGGCGAGTGCGAGAAAACATGATTATTTCGCACCATGCAAAATTAGAATAAAAACAGAGGTGAATATGTTGATAAAAATAGTCCTTGTTGCGTTGGTGCTGTACATGATTGTGAATTTGTTCATGGCGATGCGAATCATGATGAAAAATGAAGCATCAAAAGGGCCTATGAGTAAGTACATTGGTCGACGCGTGCTCACTTCTGCCGTCATTGTTATTATTATTCTTATCGCTATTGGTACCGGTTTAATTACCCCAAACCCAAGGCCTTACTGAGTTTGGGGCTCCCTTTTAAAGTACGTAAACAAAGATGTAGAGCATGACCCACACTACATCTACAAAGTGCCAGTACCAGCTCCCCGCCTGAAACGCGAAGTGGTTTTCAGGCGTGAAATGGCCTTTCAAGACCCTAAAAAACAATACAATTAGAATGATGGTGCCAAGGGTCACATGCATGCCGTGAAACCCTGTGAGCATAAAGAAGGTGTTGCCGTAAATGCCTGACTGAAGTGTAAGCCCCAAGTCGCGATACGCATGTATGTACTCTTCTACCTGTAGGAACAAGAACCCACATCCAAGTAAGATAGTGATACCCAGCATTAGGGTTAGCTGTTTGCGTTTGTTTTGCTCTAGTCCCACATGAGCGAAGTGCAGTGTAATAGATGATATAAGCAAGATAACCGTGTTGATTGTGGGCAAACCCGCAGCACTCATTTCCTGTGTGGTAGTGCCGCCTGGCGTTGACACCAGCGGCCACATGGCCTCAAAGGTCGGCCATAAGACCTCATTGGTCATAGCGTTGTTCGATGCGCCGCCCAGCCACGGAACGGAAATAAATCTCGCGTAGTAGAGGGCGCCGAAAAACGCAGCGAAAAACATCACCTCTGAAAAGATAAACCAGCTCATACCTTGTCGATATGAACGCCCCAGCTGATCGCTGTAAAGCCCTGCCATAGATTCGTCTATTTGATTTTTAAACCAACCTACAAGCATAACGAGCAATACTGCTATCCCCGCTAAAAGGATATGACCGCCATAGCCTGTTTCACCTTTGGTTGCTTGCACCACATAATTGCCCGCACCTACGGCGATAAGAAATAGAGCAACGGCCCCTACGATGGGCCATGGACTTTGTGCGGGTACATAATATTTTTGGTATTCGTGATTCTGTACTTCGGGTTGCATTTTCTTCTCCTTACCCCTTCGGCCTATTCGCCATTTGATGGTGTTGAAGCCATAAAGGGATTCGGTGTTGTCGTTAGGTCACTGGCTCGCGCTGTGACGTCATAGAGTGTGTACTGCAAGGTAAAAAACGTAATTTCTTCAGGTAGCTGAGGGTCTACATAAAACTGCATGGGCATATAGGCTTCACTACCCGCATCCAATGGCTGCTGATTGAAGCAGAAGCATTCAGTCTTGTTCAGGTACAGTGCTGCCGTTCCGGGGGATACAGAGGGAATGGCCTGAGCTACGATATTACTTGATGCAGGGTTTCTCACATAAAACGACACCGTATTAAGTTCGCCAGGGTGCACTTTCACGCGCTTGGTTTCAGCACGAAACTCCCACGGCATACCGGTATTTGTGCGAGTAATAAACTCGACGGTCACTTCTCGCGATTCATCAATCTCAACCGATTGATAAACCGCAGCCGTGCCTTCGGTTTTTCCGTTAATTCCCGTAACGTCGCAAAATACGTCGTACAAGGGAACAAGGGCAAAGCCGAAGCCAAACATGCCAATGACAATAGCAACAAGTTTAATAACCATCTTGTTGTTTGCGCTTTGCTGTGACATCACGTGACCTCCGGGTAAATCCATAGATGAAGGTTGGTAAACGCTTGCTTAGTCGTTTATCTCCCTCACCACCTGCAATGTGTGAATGTCATTCCCATCGGCTTTTGCCGGTTGAAAGGAATGACCTATTCACAACTCCACCTACCGTTACTTAACGACAGGTGGTGTTTCAAACGTGTGATAAGGTGCAGGTGATGGAATTTCCCATTCCAATCCTTCTGCGCCGTCCCAAACTTGCGCTGATACCGGCTCACCTTGCTTTTTGCATGCCTTGATAAGCAGGGCAAGAAAGATGAGCTGAGATAAACCGAATGCAAAACCACCCAGGCTTATCCATTTATTAAAATCAGCGAACTGCAATGCATAGTCAGGAATACGGCGTGGCATACCAGCCAAACCCACAAAGTGCATAGGGAAGAACAACACATTGACCGATACCAATGAGCACCAGAAATGCCATTTAGCTAAGGTTGTGTCATACATTTTTCCCGTCCATTTAGGCAACCAGTAATACACCGCAGCCATGATGGAAAAGACCGCGCCAGTTACCAGTACATAGTGGAAATGGGCTACAACGAAGTAAGTGTCGTGATATTGGAAGTCCACGGGCGTGATCGCCAACATTAGCCCTGACAACCCACCAATGGTGAACAGCACAATAAAGGCAATAGCGAACATCATTGGCATTTCGAAGCTCAGTGAGCCGCGCCACATGGTCGCTACCCAGTTAAACACTTTCACGCCAGTAGGCACCGAGATAAGCATGGTGGCAAACATGAAAAACATTTCCATGTACACCGGCATGCCCGTGGTGAACATATGGTGAGCCCATACAACAAAAGAGAGCAGTGCAATCGACGCCGTGGCGTACACCATAGACGCGTATCCAAACAGCTGCTTTCGAGAGAAGGTAGGAACAATTTGCGAGATAATGCCGAAAGCGGGCAAGATCATAATGTACACTTCAGGGTGCCCGAAGAACCAGAAAATATGCTGGAACATAACCGGGTCGCCGCCACCAGCAGCATCAAAAAAGCTCGTGCCAAAGAACTTATCAGTTAACACCATGGTAACCGCACCGGCGAGCACTGGCATTACCGCAATCAGCAAGAATGCCGTGATAAGCCACGTCCATACAAACAGCGGCATTTTCATCCAGGTCATGCCTGGCGCACGCATATTAAAGATGGTCACAATCACGTTAATCGCACCCATAATGGATGAAATACCCATGATGTGAACAGAGAACACAAACAACGCTGTCGAATCGCCACTGTAAGTCGTTGAAAGGGGCGCGTAGAAAGTCCATCCAAAAGCAGGGCCGCCGCCTTCCATAAAGAGCGAGCTCAATAGAATGAGAAAGGCACCTGGTAAAATCCAGAAGCTCCAGTTATTCATGCGCGGTAACGCCATGTCAGGGGCGCCGATCATCATGGGAATAAGCCAGTTTGCGAGCCCAGTAAAGGCTGGCATTACTGCACCAAATACCATGATAAGCCCGTGTACCGTAGTCATTTGGTTAAAGAAGTTTGGCTCTACAATTTGTAGACCGGGTTGGAATAGTTCAGCGCGGATCACCATGGCCATCGCACCACCAACTAAAAACATAATAAAGGCAAACCACAGATACAGTGTGCCTATGTCTTTGTGGTTAGTGGTAAACAACCAACGCGTTATCCCTTTAGGAATATGATCGTGGTGTTCATGGTCATCATGTAGGTGACCGTCATGAGGCGCAGAGGTATCTGGCGAAATAACTTCAGTTGCTTTGCTCATTGTCTGCTCCTAGTTTCCGTTTGCCACTGCGTTGACATCTTTGGCTTGAACCATATCGCCAGTTTTATTGCCCCAGGCATTTCGCTCGTAAGTGACTACGGCGGCAATTTCCTTAAGACTTAGCATTTTTCCAAACGCTTGCATGGCTGTTCCTGACTTTCCATGCAGCACGATGTCAATGTGACCTTGCTGATCTTCTAGTGCCATCTTGCTGCCTTTTAATGCCGGGAACACGCCAGGTAAACCTTCACCATTTGGCATATGGCAAGCAGCGCACGTTGCGTTGTATACTCGCTCGCCCTCTTTCATCAGTTCATCCATAGACATATTCATAGAAAGTAGACGCTGCTCTTCTTCTTTTGCTTTACGAACAATCTCTTCTTGTTCGCCCATCCACTTTTCAAACTCGGCGGGTTCTTTAGCAATTACCACAACCGGCATATAGCCATGGTCTTTACCACAAAGCTCTGCGCACTGTCCGCGATAAATACCAGGCTCATTCACCTTGGCCCAAGACTCGTTAATAAAGCCGGGGTTGGCATCTTTTTTCACGGCAAAGTCAGGAACCCACCAAGAGTGGATAACGTCGTCAGAGGTAATAAGAAAGCGTACTTTTTTCCCAGTAGGAATAACCAAGGGACGGTCAACTTCCAGCAGGTAGTTATCTGTTTTCTGAAATTTGTTTTCTATTTGCTCGCGCTGAGTGGCGAGTAAAGAATAAAACTCTACATCGCTATCCATGTACTTGTAATGCCATTTCCATTGAGAGCCTGTTACTAACACCGTCATGTCAGGCTCAGACGTGTCTTCCATAGCAATTAGAGTATTCGCTGCGGGTACCGCCATGAAAATAAGAATAAGGAAAGGAATAACGGTCCAAGCAATTTCGACCTTCACGTTTTCGTGAAAATTAGCTGGCTTGGCACCACGGGACTTTCTATGTAGATACATTGAGGCGAACATCACGCCAAAAACTACAACCGCGATACCAACACAAATGAAGAACATCAACATATGGAGGTCGTATACCTGCCCACTGATGTCGGTAGCACCGCGTCTCAAATTAAGCGAAGAGGCTTCTTCGCTTGCTTCTTGCGCAAAAAGCAAAGGGGAAAAAAGCAAAATTGGTATACTAGAACACCATTTTGCGAAAACGGTCGTTAGTTGTTTCACTCAGCACCTCCGTAATGGCGTGGTCAAAGACGCTGATTAATTTGCGCGATGCCCTACCAAATGGTTTGCGAACGATTGACCCGTAACCTCAACTTGTAAAACAAATTTAGAGTCATTGTTATTTTTTTGTTAATCTCTGTATAAGAATTGCGCAATAATGTCGTGCCGTCTAGTCTTTTCTATTAAAAATTTAACGAAGTGGTTAATTTTTAATCATTTACTAAAATGGTCGCGGGGGATTTCACGTGCAAAAAGAGAAAGCCATTGCTGTGGGATGCCCTTGGAATCAAACAGGCATTTTGAACACGGGGTTAAAGTAAATGCTCGACTAACTAGTTAAGAAATCAATAAGTAATCGATTACTCAATGTCGATTTCAAACAAAATTCAAAATAAAAAATGGAAAATACTTGAAGCATTCATAGAAAGAATAACGAGAGTAATGATAAAAATAAGCGCGCAGAAAACCAACAGGTTTGCTGGGCAGGATAAAACCTAAGTTGGCAGATTGAAGAAAAAAACAGGAACAAAAGACATAAAAAAAGCGGCTAACGCGCCGCTTTTATACAAACAAGCTAAAATACTACATCCAGTCAGCGTTTCTGATCACACCCACCGCAATACCTTCTATCGCAAAATGTTCAGTCGCCAAATCAACTTTTATTGGTGCAAACTCATCATTCTCAGCATGAAGCAATACTTCACGCCCGCGTTTCTCTAGACGCTTTACGGTGACGTCTTCATCTACACGCGCCACAACCACCTGACCGTTGTGTACATCAGTGGTGCGATGAACAGCGAGAAGGTCACCGTCTAAAATACCAATGTCTTTCATGCTCATACCGTTGACGCGTAGCAAAAAGTCGGCATGGGGTTGAAACAGTGCAGGATCGACTTTGTAGTGCGATTCAACATGCTCTTGCGCCAAGATCGGCTCACCAGCTGCAACACGCCCAATTAACGGTAGGCCTTCTTCTTCTTGTGCGTCGTTATCAAGAGGGATATTGAGCTTAATGCCACGAGACGTACCAGGCAAAATTTCAATCACGCCTTTACGCGCCAATGCTTTCAAATGTTCCTCTGCTGCATTAGCAGAACGAAAGCCAAGCTGACGGGCTATTTCCGCACGAGTAGGCGGCATTCCCGTTTCTAACATGGTTGTTTTAATAAGTTCTAAAACTTCGGTTTGTCGAGCTGTGAGTGGGCGCATAAAAGACCTGTCTGTTCATACAGTTCCTGTAAGTATATACACCTAAAACTAAATAACAAGCACTTGCCGCGTCTTTTGCGATCTGCAATAGCCTACGACAAGTGCTTTCCTCTTATTTTACGAGAAGAGCCATGTTCGGGTTACTAATTTGTAACTCCAGCTCCCCATCACTATTTTGACGTGTGCGCATGCCTTCAACATTATCGAGCCCAAGTCCAGGGCTTTGCCACACCACATTGCCTTTATTATCAACCTCAACCACGCGATATGCGATGCTGTCATAATAATTGTACGAATAGTCATTCTCGTTAGGCTGGTAGATAGCGAGAATCGACTGATTAGACGACGTCGTTGGAACAGCCGCTATATACTGAGGGTAGAATGACGGTGCTATAGCGTCTTTGAGTTCTAATGCATCGCTCGCCACGTCATAAACATTGATGGTGTTGTAGTTTCTATTTAAACACGCAAATTCAAGTTCGCTATCACTATCAAAATTTACCGTGAGCAATTGGTCACAATTGGTTTCCAATTCATTCAATCCAACAAATTCACCATCCTGCATTTTATAGAGCTTGAGCGAACTATAGCCCCCAACAGCAAAATAATGCACACCGTCTTTTTCAGAGGCAGCAAGCGCATTAATTGAAAAATCGTTAATGATTGAGTCGATAAGCACCTGATTCTCGATATCAAACGCTTTAAGTCGATTGTTCTCAATAATAACTGCATCGGCGTAACTATCGTTATTTACGTCAATGGCTTCAATAAACGAAATTTCACTATTCTGATTATTGTTCAGTGTCCACTGAATAGCGTTATCTGTAAGTCTCACGACATTAAACGACGAACTATAATCCAGTGCCCCTATTAGTAACTCACCCACACCGTCATTGTTGTAGTCTGTAACGACCGGTTTGCTATAGTTATAGACATCTTCGCCAACCTCAGCACTTATCGCAAAGTTATCCTCTTTATCTACCGATAAAATCTGAATAGATGATTCGTAACTACTTGTATCGCTAACAAAGACGGCTCTTTCATCATTATCGCCATAAGGTGCCCAACCCGCGGCATGATATCTACTCGCGCGCGGCGCACCTTTTATATCTGACAAGGCATATTCACCGTTGGCATCTTGTTGCGCTACTAAAATTTGATTCTCACCAGTCCAAATAATGTCATCCACATTGTCATTGTCTAAATCGTCAATGAGAAGTGACATGCCACTGTAAGTGTTGTGGTTAAGAGCCCACTGCTCAGAGATTTGTCCCGCTTCTAATGCAAAACCTCTAACTTGTCCCCACTGACACTCGGAGACAACCACTATTCCTTCTGTAGCTGGGCTTTCTTTACTATAGGCGATATCACAAATGTCACCATGTTCCGCCGTTGCCAAACTGCTTTTCGATACTGCTGAGTAGATTGAGATATCATTCCAACTATCGGCACCGATGATTTCATCTACACCATCGTTATTCATATCACCCAGCACAACAAATGCGTCGCTGAACCCGCTACCGTATAGCCATTGGTTGGCACCGCTTTCGATATCAAATACATAACCATTGTTCGTTACCATTTCTATCGATGCGTCATCATCTACGTTACCAAAAGCAAGGTTATTGACGCCGTCAATATCGTACTGTTGCAACTGCTCACCTGTGCGAACATCTACAATGGCAATAGAAGTCGCATTGTAATATTCGCTCCCATATAAATAAGCAACTTCATCAACCCCGTCACCATTGATGTCATAAAATAAGCCAGAAATAATACTATCTTCAATAATAAACACCGCTTCTGCGTTACTTTCGCGGTCTTTTATTACAGACAATCCCTGTTGAGTAAGAAGGTAGATTTCATCATTATTGTCACCATCAACATCTTGGGTATGCACGCTTCTAATTTCGCCTTTAGTTGGCAGTTTATACGGATACACATAGGTATTTTTAAGCGTATTGCCTTCTAGCGAAAATGCGCCCACGTTGCGAGCATTTACCGTGATAAGTTCACTTACACCATTGGTCGAAGCAATAGCAAAGCCATGATTATGAATTGGTGTCATCACAGTAGTACGAGCATAAGCCGGGGCCTTGTCCGCATAAGAAGTGATTTCGAGCGTTTGTTGGGATTCAGTTCCGTCTAAGCTAGCGAAACTAAACATATAAGTTTGAGCGTTGAAAAGTTGATTCGCAGGTACATTCCAGGTCATCAGACCTTCCGCATTTAACGAAGCACCAGGAGGCGCTGAAATAAGCTCTCCCGCGACGTCATCGTCAACTCTGTCTGGGTCACTCATCGATACGGTAAACTCTACGTATCCGCCCGCAGTTACAACTTCAGGCATATTCGATGCAGTGAGCGTCATAGGAGAATTGCCGATCTCAACGAAAGTAGGCTGGGATTCAACAACGTTAATACCGTCTGACACCACCATGGTAACTTTAACTTCATCACCGAAGACTGCGCTGTAAGGTGGCAGCGTGGTACCATTAACATCGTCAAGGACTACACCATTTACATACCAGCGAAACGAAATCACCAGCTCTGAGTCGGGAGTATCTGAATCATGATAGTAGCCAGGCTCAACGGTGACTTCATCTGTGGTATAGACAGTCTCATAAGCATAGTAATAAGGCTGATTCACTACAGGAGGTACGGATATCGCATCGATATCTGAAAGCGCAAGGCCAGTATGATTTCCGCTGGCAAACGCTGTTAGATTATTAAAGTATACACCTACATCGTAAATATCATCGCCGTTGTTATCTTCGCCATAGCGAACTGCGCCATCAATAACGTCAATTCCAGCCGTTTTATCTCCTTTTACGACCAGCGAGCCAGATGACGAATAGGGAAGGTCGCCCTGATCAGAAGAATATGCAAAGTCCAATTTGCCTTTAGACGCAATGTAGATTGAACCATTAAGTTCAGACACGAAGGTATTGTTTGTCACCCCTTCTGCTGATGTGCCACTGACCTTGTAAGTTTCACCATTGTGCGTGACAGTAAGATACTGCCTCGTCTCTTCATAAAACGTACCTGTTTGTGGGCGGTAGCGAAAATCAACACTTAAGTAGCCTTTTAATGTTGTGCGCACGCCACCGTCTAGCATAGACAAAGTAGTGAAATAAGACGTTACTTCGGAGCTGTTTTCACCTGCGTCAGTAATAACTAGCGAAAATTGTCCGTCATACCGAGTGGAGTCGTAATATTGAATGCACTGATCATAGTCTACAGTAATCGTTCCTTTACCCGTGTCTTCATCAAGCTTACCTGAGTATGTTACTGATCCTGATTCATAGCACTCGGTCGTACCTTCAACGTTGCCGTTCTCATCTAGGAAGGTGTAGATATCATATTGATCTACATAGGGTGAGCCACTTGTATTGTCACCAAAGAGCGTGATGTAAACCTCTTGTACTGCGCTGATATCCACAGTAGAGACTTTCGTTTCTCCACTGTAGTTCGCATCAGCATAGGTGGTTGCCGCCGAGTTTAGTCGTGACTCTGAGTAATCTAAAGGATTTGATAAAATTTCTAGTGCTGTCGGCTCAGGTGGAGGTGGTGGGTTTGTAGGTGGAGAAGAATCAGAGCCACCTCCACCACCACACGCAGTTAGAGCTAAAAGAGAAAAAAGGCCAGAAAAACCCAAGCGCGAAGTTTTCATACATCGTCCCTGATTTAAAAGGCATGTCGGCTTTTTAGTTAAAAGCTCAAAACAAGCCTAATTATTAAGTTTAATAAAATATTCGTTTTTTATAACTTAACTTTATCAATCTAGCAACAGCGCCTTGAGCGTATACGCTTATATTTAATGTAGGCGAAGCCACGTACTATTATTATT
The DNA here is from genome assembly GCF_022348355.1 of Alteromonas sp. Cnat2-8. Taxonomy (NCBI): domain Bacteria; kingdom Pseudomonadati; phylum Pseudomonadota; class Gammaproteobacteria; order Alteromonadales; family Alteromonadaceae; genus Alteromonas; species Alteromonas sp. Cnat2-8. The sequence goes on along the minus strand of NZ_JAKREX010000003.1, from coordinate 131,173 downwards.
CATCCCATACGACTTGGTTTCTGCCCTGCTCCTTGGCTCTGTACAGCGCCTTGTCAGCAAGCGATAAGAGGGCGCTGAAATCCGCCTCATAGGTGTCTTTAACAAATGTTGCGCCAATGCTGATCGATAAATTCATCGTGTCTGTCTTGTAGGTCACCCTTCCTTCTTCAACAGCAATACGCAGTGCTTCTAGCTGCCTATGGATCTCTTCTTTCTTGTCACCTATCATGACTATTGCAAACTCTTCTCCTCCTAATCGAGCCACGACATTTGGCGTTTGATTATGTTTAGCTATTTTTCTCGCAACAGCAATAAGCGCCTGATCTCCAGCATCGTGACCGTAGGTATCGTTTACTTTTTTGAAGTGATCAATATCGACGATAGCAACACATCCACGACAATGTTGTTTTGAAAATGAGATGCACTCGTCAAGGAACGCGCGTCGGTTATAAAGGCCCGTTAAAGAATCAGTCATCGCCAAATGCCTAAGCTTCTCTTCAGCAACGGCTCGGGCTTCCTCAAGCTCTACTGCGTAGAACAAGCCAGCCAAAGCATCTAAAAAGGGCTGTAGAAACTCAGCATCTTCGTCAGTATAGGTATCAAACTTATTCGCTAAACCGACCATTCCCACTACTTTATCTTTCACTTTTATAGGTAGGCCTAAAAATCGGCTAATGCGCGGATGACCGTGCGGAACACCTTTGGAATTAGGGTGACTGTTTGGCGCATTACTAATGGTAACTTCTCCCGTTAAAATTGAGGTTCCAAAAAGGTTGTCGAAGTTACTAAAGTAGAGGTTTCGTTTTTTGTATTCTGCATATTGAGAAAAGCTACTGTTATCCCAAACAATTTCAGAAATCGCATGAATGAAAAGTCTAGATGAGCTACCGTCTCCTTTCATTTGGCCGACGAAGGCAAACTGGCTATCTGAGATATCTATGAGTTCGGCCAATACGGACTGACACGCCATCGTCAAGTCATTGTTTTGGAGATATGATGCCCGGGTTTTATTGATAAATTGAAGGAGCTGGGTTTTCTTTCTCTCATGCAGTTCGCTTTCCATTCGTTGCGTTATATCTCTATGAATACCTGCTATACGAACCGGCTTACCTTGGGCATCTGTCTCAACGGTTTTCCCATAACTTTCAACCCAAACCCAAGAGCCATCAGTGTGTTTCATGCGAAATGTGGTGTTAAAGACTTTGCTCTTACCAATTAGATGCATGTTGAGCTGCTTTTCAACTTTGACGTAATCCGCGGGATGAATGAGCTGTCTAAAAAAGCGGGAGCCACTGTCATAGTATTCATACTCAAGACCAACAATGTCGCACCAGCGCTTGTTGACTTGATTAACATCGGCGGCCAAGTTCCAGTCCCATGTTCCTAACTCTGAAGCCTCGAGTAATAAACGCATCCGCTGATTGGTTTTGTTGAGCTTATCTTCCACATACTTTTGGTCACTAGTGTCAAACAAAAATGCTTGAACCGAGTACAACATGCCGTCTTCGCGAAAATTTGCCGTTGATATCATGCTCACCCAAATAGTACGCGTTGGCGTCTTTATCTGAAGACGGCAGGTGTGCGTTTCAACACCTTCCATGTGGGCCTGCATAGCAAAGGTAAAATCACCCTCCGCCTCCTCAGACAGAACCTCACTCAATGCCACCGTTCCAGTGAGCAAATCTTGGGGTGAAACTCCCAATACACGCTCACTATTTTTCGAGATATACACCAGCCTCAACGATGTATCATAGCGCCACGTTGCCAACACAATAGGAGACTTTTCAATTAGACCGTGCTCGCGTTTAAGCGCTTCGTGTTCTCTTGAAAGCGAAATATGCTGACTAACCAAAGCACCTATTCTGTCTAAAACTTCTAAGTGTTTTGCGTCTATTTCTCTTGGCACGGTATCAATTAAACATACGGCACCGATTACCTGATCATTTATCTCGATCGGCGTTCCTGCGTAAAAACAAATGTGAGGTTCTCCGGTGACGAGAGGATTATGCATAAACCGTGGATCTTCTTGCGCGTTGCTAACAACCACCTGCTTGCGCTCTTCAACGACGTGACTACAAAACGCATGTTCACGAGTGACTTTAGAAAGAGTGGTTCCGTAGTGTGCTTTAAAGGTTTCTTCAAACTCTCCGACGACGCCAATGAGTGCGATCGGCACCTTGTATGCCTCTGCGAGCACCATCATTAAATCATCTAGATCTAACGGCACTTCGCTATTGAGCATAAAGTCATCAATTGTCTTTAAACGGCTTTGATCATCCACTACTGCTTGCTCATATTCATTTGCCCTTATAAAAGTAGTAACAGTCCGGCTGTACCGCAATTAAATACAGCTAATGTTACGTTCTCTGTATTCGAACCCATTATAGAAATGGCTGTGACTCACAAGAAAAGGAGAAGGGCGCTTTTGAACTTCCCATGTTATGGATAGTCATTACAGCATGAGAAGCGATGAAATTGGCTTGTCGCGAGATTGTGACGCGTTTGTGTTACACTTCACCCGTTTTTATTTCATAGGATTACATAATTCATGTCGTGGATGCGAAAAGCCCTTCTGTCGGTATTTCATTATCCTGTTAAGTTACTGGTTAAAGCCCACAGCATTCCAGTTAACGTTGAAACCGAATTAGGAATAGATAAAAGTAAACCTATCGTTTATCTACTTCCCACCAACTCAGTGACAGACCAACTTGCACTGAGAATGTCGACTAAAGCGCTAGGTTTACCTAGTCCTACAGAAACCCTCACATTAGCGGGGCGAGAGTATTCGTCGACCTTATTTTTACGCAAAACCCAGCCTCTTTTCCGTTCGTCGGCTAAAGATACGGGAATTGAAGACGTTTTTACTGACCTCTTTCATTTGCATAGAGACCATGAAAACCTAGATTTACAAGTTGTTCCTGTCTATGTGACGTGGGGCCGTGCCCCGGGTCGTGGTAAGCCAGGCTTAAGCGATCTCATTGCTGATAAAGCGGCGCCAAGTTGGCTTCGTAAGTTGTTCATTGTGCTGTTTTTGGGCCGCGACAACTTTATTAACTACTCTAAAGCCGTTTCTGCACGCGCGATGTCCAATCAACATGGTAGTGACCAAAGTATTGCACACAAGCTTGTGCGCGTAGCAAGCACTCACTTTCAAAGAAAGCGCCAAAGCATGACTGGCCCTACGCTGTTAGAGCGCCAAGAACTCAATAATAGTGTGTTGGGCTCTGATGCAGTGCGTCGCGCTATTGCTGAGGAATCACGAAGCAAGAAGGTGTCTCATGAAAAAGCGAAAGAGACTGCCCAAACCTACATCACAGAAATCGCGGCAGACTACCGCGAAGGGCTAATTCGTTTTGGCGACAGGCTACTTACCCGTATCTGGAACAAAATTTATAACGGTATTAGTGTAGGTCATGCCGATCGCATTCGTGAATTGGCGGCTAATGGTCATGAAATCATCTACGTACCGTGCCACCGTAGTCACATGGATTACCTATTATTGACTTACGTGATTTATCACGAAGGTATGGTTACGCCACATATCGCTGCAGGTATCAATCTGAACTTTTGGCCGGTTGGAAAAATGTTCCGTCGTGGCGGTGCTTTTTTCTTACGCCGCAGTTTTGCAGGCAACAAGCTCTACACAGCTGTTTTCAGAGAATATCTAGAGCTGCTGTTTAACAAAGGCTATTCGGTAAAATACTATCCCGAAGGTGGCCGCAGCCGAACCGGCCGTTTGATCCCACCGAAAACGGGCATGCTAGCCATGACCATTCAAGCCATGCTCAAAGGCGTTAACCGTCCAGTTAGTATCGTGCCTGTCTATATTGGCTATGAAAACGTGATGGAAGTGAAGAGCTATTTGAACGAACTCAAAGGCTCTAAGAAGAAAAAAGAATCTAACCTTCAGGTGTTCTCGGCTATTCGTAAACTCAAGAATTATGGTCACGGATACGTGAATTTTGGCGAACCCATTGCGCTTAACCAGTTTCTTGAAAATCATGTGCCTAACTGGCGAGATTGTCGCGATGCCGAGCCAGAGAAAAAACCAGCGTGGCTGACACCTGCGGTTAACGAACTGGCCAATAATGTCATGACGCGAATTAATCGCGCAGCGGCATTAAATGGTATGGCGTTAGCGTCGTTATGCTTACTGTCTTCTAAACGACAGACCATGAGTGAAGCTGAGTTAAAACAAGCAATGGGCGATTTCATGGACTTGTTTAAAGCGGTACCGTTCAGCGATGATGCCACCATTCCAGATTCATCAGCGGAAGAGCTACTGCGCGATACGCTGAAATTAGGCCGCTTTGACGTAAAAGAAGACGATTATGGGCGTTTGATCAGTCCTCAACCAAAATCAGCGGTATACCTTACTTATTATCGCAACAACATTTTGCATTTATTCGCGATCCCAGGTCTTATTATGGCATCTATCTTCGCGAAGAAAGGCACCACGAAGAACAGTATTTTTCAGCTTATTGCGGCGCTTTATCCGTTGCTGCAAAAAGAACTGTTCTTGCACCTTACCCAAGATGAAGCGCTTGCGCATACTGATGCGCTTATAACAGCGCTACTAAACAAAGGATTGTTGCGTCAGGAGGGCGATGAACTGTTGCCGCCAGATGCACACTGCAAACAATTCCACTCAGCATGGCTGTTAAGCCGATGCATGCAGGAAACGCTTCAGCGTTACGCGGTGGTATTGACCATTCTAGATAAAGAAAAAGTGATTAGCCGAAGTGCACTTGAGCGCGAAAGTAAGCAAGTGGCTGAACGCTTATCTGCTCTCTACGGGCTAAGCTCACCAGAGTTTTACGATAAGAATGTGTTGTCTAGCTTTATCAGTGCATTGAAAGAAAACCACTGGCTGGACTCTGAAAAAGATGGCAGCTTAAAGTACTCAGAAGAGTGTGAAGCCTTACGTGCTGACGTTATGGCCCTGATTTGGCCAGAAATGATGCAGCATTTGGAGAACGTTACACTAAACGCTTCGAATTAAGGCGACGCTAGCTGGCTGAATTTGCCAGCACTACGGAGCTTAGGTAAAAAGAGAAAGCCCATGCTACTGCATGGGCTTTTTATTGCGCGTCAATCTATCTTGGCAGGCATTGAAAATCCCCATACTTCATTGATAGATAGACGCTAGATAGTGCCGCTTCGTATCGCTCCCCGGTAAACCTGCGCTTAACGCGAAGCAATACAAAGCAAAAACGGGAGATAGGCTCGTTTCGCCTGTTTCGCTATTTAGACCTTCGCTGGTTGCGACAGGAAAAAACGATAGGCGGGATTGTCTGTTACTTCTTCAACCTTATAGCCTAACTCAGCAACATGCTGGTTAAAGTCATCTCTACTTTCTGGTGCGATATCAAAGCCTGCCAATACCAAACCTTCTGCTGCGCCATGGTTGCGATAGTGAAATAGGGTAATATTCCACTGTTCACCTAACGTATTTAAGAAGTTCAGTAGGGCACCCGGACGCTCAGGAAATTCAAAGCTGAAGACTTGCTCGTTGAGAATAGTTGGCGGACGGCCACCAACCATGTGACGAACATGGAGCTTCGCTAACTCATTATCGGTTAAGTTAACGCAGTCATACCCTTTGCTTTCAAGGTCGCTTTGCAGGGCAGCAAACTCTTGCTGCCCGCCTTTAAGCTTAACGCCCACGAAAATATGTGCTTCGCTCTCACTGGCATAGCGATAGTTGAATTCGGTGATTGCTTTTGCCCCAACGCACTCGCAAAACTGTTTAAACGCACCTTTGTTTTCAGGAATTTTAACCGCAAAGACCGCTTCTTTCTGCTCACCTAATTCACAGCGTTCAGACACATAGCGAAGGGTATGAAAGTTGATGTTTGCGCCACACAGAATGCCGCCTAACTTCTTACCTTTGAGGTCGTGTTGCTTAGCGTACTTGCGAATTGCCGCCACCGACAATGCGCCCGCAGGCTCTGCAATAACACGGGTATCATCAAAGATATCCTTAATTGCTCCGCATATTTCATCATTAGTAACCGTAATGGTTTCATCAATTAAACGATTACACAGACGGAAAGTTTCCTGCCCCATCACTTTAACAGCAACGCCATCAGCAAAAATGCCGACGCTTTCAAGCTCGGTAGGCGCGCCTTGCGCCTTTGCTTTAATGAAACAGGCCGATTCTTCCGACTCTACCGCAACGATTTTTATGCTTGGTTTTAGTTGCTTTAAGTAAACCGCAATACCAGCGGCTAAACCACCGCCGCCCACAGCAATAAATAAGATATCGAGGTGTGGGTTTTGCTCTAGCAACTCTCGCGCGACTGTACCTTGCCCTGCAATGACATCGGGGTCGTCAAAGGGCGGAACAAAGGTATAACCGTGGGTCTCACATAATGCTTTTGCATGGCTACTTGCTTGATCAAAGCTGGTGCCATGCAATACCACATTCACGTTTTCACCGCCGAAGCGTCGTACTGCGTCTACCTTGATATCAGGCGTGGTTTCAGGCATGACAATAGTCGCCTGAATACCTTTCATTTTTGCACTGTACGCTAAGCCTTGCGCATGATTACCCGCCGAGGCGCCAATTACGCCAGCTTGCAATTGCTCGTCGCTTAGTGAGCAAATACGGTTATAGGCACCGCGCAGCTTAAAGCTTTTTACCGGCTGCTGATCTTCGCGTTTCAGAAAAATTTCATTGCCAAGCTCGGCTGAAAGCAAAGACATATAGGAAAGTTCACTTGCCACTGCTACATCGTAAACAGGGGCAAGTAAGATCTTCTTCAAATATTCATGATCGCTAACGTGTTCGGCTGCCATTACAGATTTTCCAGCTTAGTCACATCACGCACTGCACCTTTATCGGCACTGGTTGCTAACGCCGCAAAGGTTTTAAGTGATGTGGAGACTTCACGAACGCGATCTTTCGGCTTCCAAGGCTTATCACTGGCTTCCATTTTCGCGCGGCGTTCTGCTAGTTCTTCATCGCTAATAGCAATATTGATACTTCTATTGGGTATATCTATTTCAATTTTATCGCCATCTTCCACTAGGCCAATTCCACCACCACTGGCGGCTTCAGGTGAGCAGTGACCTATAGACAACCCACTGGTACCGCCACTAAAGCGTCCGTCTGTTACCAAAGCGCAGTGCTTGCCTAACCCTTTAGATTTCAAGTAAGACGTTGGGTACAGCATTTCTTGCATACCCGGGCCGCCGCGGGGACCTTCGTAGCGAATGAAGACCACATCACCGGCTTTTACTTCATCGCCCAAGATACCTGCTACCGCATCATCTTGGCTTTCGTAGATTCTCGCAGTTCCGTTGAACTTAAGAATAGACTCATCTACGCCAGCCGTTTTTACAATACAGCCATCTTCAGCCACATTACCGTAAAGCACGGCAAGGCCACCTTCTTGACTGAACGCATGGTCGATAGAGCGAATGCAGCCGTTTTCGCGGTCGTCATCGGCTTCGTCCCAGCGACAATCTTGGCTAAATGCTTTTGTCGTGCGAATACCCGCAGGACCCGCGCGATAAAAGGTAATAGCGTCTTCGTTTTCAGGGTTAGTGATGTCCCACTCGCTGATAACGTCGGTAAGCGGTTTTCCTAAAACATGATTAACATCGGTGTTCAGCAAGCCAGCCTTATTTAGCTCGTTCAAAATACCCAAAACGCCACCCGCTCGGTGTACGTCTTCCATGTGGTATTTGGGTGTTGAAGGTGCCACTTTGCATAGGTGAGGCACTTTGCGAGACAATCTGTCGATGTCTGCCATAGTAAACGGCACTTCGCCTTCCATTGCCGCTGCTAACAGATGCAAAATGGTATTGGTCGACCCACCCATGGCAATATCCAAGCTCATGGCATTCTCAAAAGCCTTAAAGTTGGCGATATTACGTGGTAATACACTGTCATCATCGTCGCCGTAGTAACGCTTGCACAGCTCAACAATTTGTTTGCCCGCTTGTTTAAATAAACCTTCACGGTCGGCGTGGGTAGCCAGCATAGAGCCGTTGCCCGGCAAGGATAAACCTAACGCTTCGGTTAGACAGTTCATGGAGTTCGCGGTGAACATCCCTGAACATGAGCCGCAGGTAGGGCAGGCTGAGCGCTCAATTTCGTCGGTATCAGCATCGCTAACTTTGTCGTCAGCAGCCGCTACCATGGCGTCAACCAAGTCTAGTTTAATAAGCTGGTCTGAAAGCTTGGTTTTACCCGCTTCCATTGGGCCCCCAGACACAAAAATGACCGGTACGTTCAAGCGCATAGACGCCATTAGCATTCCCGGGGTAATCTTGTCGCAGTTAGAAATACAAACGATGGCATCGGCGCAATGTGCGTTCACCATGTATTCCACTGCATCAGCAATGATTTCTCGAGATGGTAAGCTATACAGCATACCGCTGTGCCCCATGGCGATACCGTCATCCACTGCGATAGTGTTGAATTCTTTCGCCACACCACCCGCTTCTTCAACGCTGCGTGCCACTAATTGGCCGAGATCTTTTAGGTGAACATGCCCAGGTACGAACTGCGTAAATGAGTTCGCAATAGCAATAATAGGCTTGCCGAAATCAGAGTCTTTCATTCCAGTTGCTCGCCATAACGCGCGAGCTCCCGCCATATTTCTACCTTGAGTGGTAGTTGCTGAACGTAACTTGGGCATAAATCCTTCCCGTTAATTTAAGGTTCTAGGTTTAGGCGCTAGACCTTTTTGTGAAACTAAAAAACAGTGGTAAACCAGTAATGCTTTGGCTCAACTTCCAATACGCGCTGTTTTACTCAAAATTGCATGTCATACTGATGATGTAACACATCATCTAAGGTCGTTCAAAGCGAGGAGCAACAAAGCCTAACTGCTAACACATCAGTAGCGCTTTGTTTTATATGATATATTTGACATACAATACCTATATCCATTGGCATTGTAATTATGAAATGTTGTTCGATAGAGGTTATGGCTTTACCTCATCACTCAATATCACGAACCGTAATCTCAACAGTACGTTTCGATATTGGGCAAAGAAATAGCATGAAACATAAGGCCTGATCAAGTATTTTGCGGTAGGAATGGCGAGTTTTTAAGGGTAGTAAAAGGGTACAAGAAGATGTTTGATTGGTTTCATTGGTTAAACTTAGCGGGGGTTGCAGTGTGCGCAATTTCCGGCACCCTGATGGCCTATCAAAAGCGTATGGATGGATTTGGCGTGGTCGTGCTTGCCAGCGCAACCGCCATTGGCGGCGGAACACTGCGTGATGTCATGTTAGATGTCCCGGTCTTCTGGATTGCCGATACCGATTATTTATACACCACACTGATAGCCGCCTTTATACCCATTATCTGGCTGCGTATTAGTCCACGCTTTCCTTTTCACTATTTATTAATTGCCGATGCTTTCGGGCTCGCGCTTTTTAACGTAGTAGGCATAGAGAAAGCCTTGGCAAACGACACAGGCATGGCCGTGGCGGTTGCCATGGGCACCATTACCGGCGTGTTTGGCGGTCTGTTACGGGACGTTATTTGCCGAGAGGTACCGCTGGTACTCAACGGCGAACTGTATGCAATGACCTGTATTGCAGGGGGCGTGGTTTATGGAATAGGCATGCATATGGAACTCGCCACACAGTGGTGTGGTATTGCGGCCCTTGTCACAACCGTACTGTTTAGGCTTGGCGCCATGCGCTGGCATTGGCAGCTGCCCGTTTTCTACAACGACCACCACTAGCACTAGCCTAAGTTTGCTGAGCAGGATCATTACATGCCAAGCGTTTTATGCACTCTCAGTAGATCCCATCGTTAGTACAGTTACATCTTATCCCGACTCTCTCTAAAGTTTACGCAGACTGCGTTGGCTTACATTTTTTACCGCGCTGACACGTTTGCGTTTCATAACCACGAATCATAAGTATTCAGGGAAAGGAGGTTGTTTAGATTATGGGAATGGCTGTTGTTAAAACCTTTGCAGGGCAGGGCGTGGCAGCGCCAGAAGTAAGTGTAGAGATTCACCTTGCTAATGGTTTACCTGCTTTTCAACTGGTCGGCATGGCAGAAACCAGCGTTAAAGAAGCGCGAGAAAGAGTACGCAGCGCCCTGATAAACAGTGGTTTTGAGTTTCCCGCAAAACGAATAACCGTCAATTTAGCGCCAGCAGATATTCCCAAGTTTGGCGGGCGGTTCGACCTTCCCATTGCCGTAGGCATTTTAGCTGCGTCGGGCTACATCTCAGACATTAGCCTGCTCAACATTGCCTTCGTGGGCGAGCTTGCATTAAACGGCGAAATAAAGCCGGTTAACGGGCTTATTCCTGTTGTCATGGCAGCCGCACACGAAGACATTGCGCTCGTATATCCGGGTGATAATGACGTAGAGGCTGCATTGGTTTCTCATGCAACACGCTATCCCGCTTTCGATTTACTGTCTGTTTATGAACACCTTACCGGCAACAAAAAACTCGCCAAAGGCCAGCCGTTTACTTCTCATTCATCACGCAGCGCTTCAACTGGTTGGGACGATATTATCGGTCAAAAGCAAGCCAAACGAGCGCTTGTTATCGCAGCAAGTGGAGCACACAATTTACTTATGGTAGGGCCTCCTGGCACAGGTAAAAGCCTGCTCGCCAGCCGATTGCTGTCGCTATTACCCGATATGAGCGAGGAAGAAGCGTTGGAAGTGGCTGCCATTCACTCTGTGAAAGGCGAAAAACTGCATGCAGAGCGTTTTCTAACTCGCCACCTCCGCTCGCCCCATCATACTAGCTCTGCGGTGGCGCTTACTGGCGGTGGCTCAAACCCTGTACCGGGTGAAATATCGCTGGCTCATAATGGTATTTTGTTTCTAGACGAACTGCCTGAATTTGGGCGAAAGGCACTGGATGTATTGCGCGAGCCACTTGAAACCGGCGACGTGCATTTGTCTCGTGCTTCAGGAAGCGCCACATACCCCGCTAACTTTCAACTAGTAGCGGCGATGAACCCAAGTCCGACGGGTGATATTGATGATAACCGACTAACCCCGCAGCAACAGCTCAACTACTTGAACCGGTTATCGGGACCACTGCTTGATAGAATTGATATACAAGTCGAAGTGCCGCGGCTACCTGACTACGACCTGCCAGAGCGTGCCAATAGATCTGACGACTCGATACACGCAACGCGAGAGCGGGTCATTGCAGCGCGTCACAAACAAGGGCTACGGCAAGGTAAGCCAAATGGGGCGCTGCACGCGGGTGAGCTTGCCGATATATGCTTACTTGATGACGCTGATTTGCAGTTTTTACAAGCCGCTGCTAAACAGCTTAATTTGTCTATGCGGGTATTTCATCGCACGTTAAAAGTGGCAAGAACCATTGCTGACCTTGAAGAGCAGAACGCTGTATCGCGGGCGCACATTGCAGAAGCATTGGGCTATCGCGCCCTCGATAACCTTATTAAACAGTTGAGCGCTAGCTGAGCACCAGCTATGCCTTAAACTTAGCCACGCGTTTGCAAATTAAGCTGCATAAAGGCGTTAATAAGCGGCTCGTTTTGCTTATCCTGCAAGCAGCACAATCCTAGGGCATAAGGCTCAATATCTTCAACAGGTATTTGGGTTACAGCATTGGCCATACTGGAGTGATCAAGTACCACTTTAGGCACAAAACCCACGCCACATTCAAGTGCCACCATGCTCACGATGGCCTCGTTACCGCCGACATAAGCATACACATTTGGACGAATACCGTGTTCAGCAAACCAGTGATAGGCAGTACGACGGGTTGGGCCAGTTTCGGGCATTATCACCTGATGCTTGGTCCAGTCCAACTGGCTTAGTTGAGTAAGTCGCCACTCTCTTGGAGCAATAAGTACCAAAGGTACATTATCAAGCGCGGTGAAATGTAAATCTGTCGGCATATCAGGGGTGTAGATAGCAATAGATAAGTCGCACTCTTTGCCTTTCACTTTTTCTATCGCAAGGGCAGGATCGCCGGTAATTAGGCGTATATCAACACCCGGGTGCTGTTGCCTGAACTGTCTAAGCATAGCGGGTAAGTGGCTTTGACTAGCGGTAACCGAGCAAAATACGCTGAGCTCTCCCTGCAATGCGTCGTTATCTTCTTTTAAGTCGACCTTTAGCTGCTGCCAATCCTTCAGCGCTTGCTTTGAAAAAGACAGCAGCTTGTGCCCACTGTGGGTTAGCGCCACTTTGCGGTTATCACGTTTAAACAGTGTACAGCTTAACTCGTCCTCAAGGCGCTGAATCACGCGGCTTAATGTAGAAGGCGACACATACATGGCCTCGGCGGTAATGCCAAAATGTAGGCTGGTAGCTAGGTGATTGAACAGCTGTAGACTGCGAAAATCCATAAATATTTCACTTTATGCAACATTATCTTGCAAATATATCATTTTCCAAAACAAAAGAAATCTTTTAGTCTCAATATCAAGTCGTCATAGACGAGGTCTGTCAACACCAAGGTCGGTGTTTGATATTGACAAAAATGAATGTTGTTCGGAAATTTTTATGGCTAATTATTTCAACACCCTGTCACTTCGCCAGCAGTTAGATCAGCTTGGCCGCTGCCGTTTCATGGCACGCGATGAATTCGCTGACGGTTGTCAGTTCTTAAAAGGCAAGAAAATTGTCATTGTAGGCTGCGGCGCGCAGGGCCTTAACCAAGGCTTGAATATGCGTGACTCAGGGTTAGATGTTTCTTATGCGCTGCGTCAAGCAGCCATTGATGAGCAACGCGACTCATATAAGCGCGCAACCAGTAACGGATTTACCGTTGGTACTTACCAACAGCTCATTCCAGAAGCAGACGTAGTATATAACTTAACACCTGATAAGCAGCACGCTAGCGTAGTCGAAGCCGTTATGCCGCTTATGAAAGAAGGTGCAACGCTAGGTTACTCTCACGGTTTCAATATCGTTGAAGAAGGGCAGCAAATTCGTAGCGATATCACAGTAATCATGTGTGCGCCGAAAAGCCCGGGTTCTGAAGTACGTGAAGAATATAAGCGTGGCTTCGGTGTACCAACTCTGATTGCTGTACACCCAGAAAACGACCCTGAAGGTAAAGGCTGGGATCAGGCCAAAGCACTTGCAAGTGCAACGGGCGGTGACCGCGCAGGTGTACTTGAGTCATCATTTGTGGCTGAAGTTAAATCTGACCTCATGGGCGAGCAAACCATTTTGTGTGGTATGCAACAAGTTGCAGCGGTACTTGCGTTTGAAAAAATGGTTGATGACGGTATCGAGCCAGGATACGCAGGTGCACTTATTCAGTACGGCCTAGAAGCTATTACTGAAGCACTTAAGATTGGCGGTGTGACTAACATGATGGACCGTCTATCAAACCCTGCAAAAGTGAAAGCGTTTGAGCTTTCTGAGCAGTTAACTGATTTACTTCGTCCGCTATTTGAAAAGCACCAAGACGACATCATCAGCGGTGAGTTCTCTCGCACCATGATGGAAGACTGGGCGAATGGCGATGCGAACCTGCTTAAGTGGCGTGAAGAAACCGGTGAAACCGCGTTTGAGAACGCACCGGCTTATGAAGGTGAAATTAGTGAACAAGAATTCTTTGACCACGGCATCTTACTGGTTGCCATGATCAAGTGCGGTGTTGAAGTTGCGTTCGACGTAATGGTTGAAGCCGGTATTTTACCTGAGTCTGCGTACTATGAATCACTGCATGAAACACCGCTTATTTCTAACACAATCGCACGTAAGCGTTTGTATGAAATGAACGTGGTTATTTCAGACACAGCAGAATACGGAAACTATTTGTTTGCTAACGCAGCAATTCCAATTTTGCGTGAGAAATTTATGCCTACCATTGATACCAGCGTTATCGGTAAGGGTTTAGCCGCTACTTCTAATCAGGTAGAGAACAAACGCCTTGTTGAAATTAACGAAGCCATCCGCTCACACGGTGTGGAATCGGTAGGTAAGACCTTACGTGGCTACATGACTGACATGAAGGCCATCATAGGTTAGGACAGTTTCTGTCGTTAGGTGCTTAACTAAGCCCTCTTGCCCGACCATTTTGGTCGGGCTTTTTTATGTCCGTAAGCCTGCTAATAAGTATCTTTCTTACGCAACTAACCTCTGCGACACGCCGATACACCTTCTAAATAGAACCTTCACGAACGCGCTCAGCATAGCGTACGGATACGTAAGACAAAGCAAAAAAGACGAGAAATCCCCAGCCGATAGGCATTAAATTTCCATTTAAGAAACTGTCGACGAACAGTGCAACAGGCACCGAGAAAAGGCTAGAAAATGAGCCAATTATGGCCGCGCCTAAACCTGCCATATCGCCAAGCGGCTGCATCGCCATGGCGTTTAAGTTACCAAACAGTATGCCCACAAAGAAAAAGCCTACAAACATAACCGTAACCGTAGGAATTAAAGGCGGCAAGCCGTCGTACGCCAACAGTAACACTAAATACACAACGGCAAACCCGTTAACCCCTTTAAGTGCAAAACGACAAAGCTTGCGCATCCCAAAACGCATTACCATTTTGCCGTTAAAGTAAGAGGCGAGACCAATTGAAAAAGCAAGCGTTGCAAAGATGTAGGGAAACCATTCACCTACGTTGTAAAACACAGTAAATATGGTTTGCGAAGCGCTTAAATACGCCAGGAATGCCCCAAAAATACAGCCCATGGCAAAGGTGTAACCCATCACTGCTGGGTTAGTGAGAATGAACTTTGACGATGCAAAAAACTGCGCCCATGAAAACTTTTTACGCCTTGCTCTTGGCAAGGTTTCCCCTTGACGAGAAAAAAACCAAATGCCGGCCATGGTAGCCACAATGAGAAACATAGTGAAAATATGGAACCATGAGGTCAACTCCATCACCGTTTGCCCAATAATAGGCGCCAACATAGGCACTAATATAAACACCATCATGATAAACGACATGACTTTTGCCATCGCATCGCCAACGTAAAGGTCGCGAATAATTGCCATAGAGGCTATTCGTGGCCCAGACACCCCAAATGCTTGAATAACGCGACCTACCAGCATGGTCTCCAAATTGGTGGCCATCATGCAAACAAATGTACCTAAGGCGAAAATACACAGGCCCACTAATATAGTTAGGCGACGGCCGCGGCTATCGGAAAAAGGCCCAAAGAACATTTGACCCAGTGCCATGCCTAAAAAGAACACGGTAACGATTAAGTGGGTTTGATGCGCCTCGGCGACCTGTAGTGACTCGCCAATTTGAATCAACGCAGGCAGCATAGCGTCAATGCTCAACGCGACAAGGGATGTCATCGTAGCCATTAGCGCAACAAATTCAACAAGGCCAAGCGCTGGCTTTTGCACAACTGCAGTATCCTCAGATACGCCATTAGAAGTCTGGGGCATAAAGTCTCGAATATGAAATAAAGTGGGGGAAATTAAAAAGGCGCGAAATTAACGCGCCTTGTTGAGTATACCTGAAACTTGGTTAAAAAGCCGCCAGCCAAGCAAAATCTTGTCGTAAATACTGGTGCATTTAACGGGTGTTACTCGGAAGCTGAAACGTTTGCCGTTGCAGCACTCGCTTTACTCGCTGGCCTAAGGTGTTGGTCTAAAAATGCATCCATTTCCTTAAAGAAAATATGACGATTTCGCTGAATAGACAAATTGTGGTCGCCACTTTCAAGCTCTACATATTTGTAGACCTTGTCGTAATCATCTAACTCGTCAGCCATGTAGCGACTATGAAGTGGAGGGACAACTCTATCTTCATCTCCATGTACCAGCAAAATTGGCGTCTTTATCCCTTTCGCATTGTAGTAAGGCGAGCGCGCTTCAAGGTCATCATAATCATCCCCAATTTGGTTTTTCACAAATTCGTTGTTCAGGAAACGGCGAGAATGAATAATGACGTGTTTAAGTGAACTTACGCCAGCAAAGCTCACCGCACACTTAAACAGATCCGGGGTTTTGACAGTTGCCATCAGGGCGGCGTAACCGCCATAGCTAGCGCCCACAATACACATGTTGTCTTGCTCAGCGTGCCCCTGCTCTACCATCCAGTTTGCCGCATCGGTGATATCATCTTGCATAGCCAAGCCCCAACCTTTCATTTGGCTTTGCGCAAAGCTGTACCCATACCCTCTAGAACCTCTAAAGTTAGGCCTCAGTACTGCATAACCTTTCGACGTAAAATACGCTGTCCAATAGTCGAAACCACTGAAATCTCTTGCTCCGGGGCCGCCGTGGGGATGAATAATGGTAGGAAACGGGCCTTCGCCTTTTGGTAAAGTCAAATACGCTTCGATTTTGATGCCGTCTCTGGCTTCATATTCAATTAACGTATGCTCAGATAATTTTGCCGGATCTATTTGAGCATACTGCTCAAAAAGCATCACTAACGTGCCTTCTTTACGGTCACCCAACAAATAAACTCCTGGTAAGGTGTCTGACTCTGAATAAACAACATATGTTTGTTCGTCGTCGCTAAAGCTGACTAAGGTATTGTCGTAATCAGGAAGACCAGCATCGATACCATTTTGAAGAGCGACGTAACGTTCATCCCAATAATGTCGACCGTCATGGCGTACTCCTATTGCATCTCGGGTAACCGGTGAATAGATAAGGCTACCATTAACATCGTACCCTTCATCAGCATACACCTCTGTTCGCTCATTAGTAGTAAGGTTCAAGGTGTACAATGCACGGAAGTCTCCTTTATAACCTTTGAAATAAAGAATATTTGGGTCTTTTGCAAAGCCAACTGGGTATTCACCCTTGTCAGACATAGCGTTGTAAGCAAATAAGGTGCGCCAATCGTCTCCTTCTTTTAGAAAGACTTCTCGCTCCCCTGTATCGTAATCAAGCGAAACACCTATACGAACGTTATTTTGTTGGTCCGTCATCCAATCTCTAATGCGTTTTTTCCCGCGAATAATGCGACTTACGCCACCATCATTAACATTGATTTTGTAAACCGACGGCAGCCCCAACACCTCAGCGTCTAAGGCAATTAGAATATGTTCTGGATCGTCAGGCAGCCAGTCGATAACGTCATCGTGAAATTGAGGAATGTGGTTCGGGTTACCTGCTCGACGCTTTATTCTCTCCCATTCAACCAAGTTGAATGCACCGCCTTCACCGTCAAACTTAATGCTTAACAACCGTGTGTCGTGAACTTTCGTGGTGCCACGGCGGGTTTCGTAACGAGCGCTAACCACCAGCCGTTCATTGTTCACCCAGTTGTACCAGTTAATTTTTACGCGTTCATTGTCCGATCGCAGTAGGTAGTGCTTTTCACCCTTTTTTAAGTCGTAAGTGGCAAGCATGGCAAACGCTTCTTCTTGCTCAACGTTTTGAACAAAAGCGATTTTTGAGCCATCGGGTGACAGCGACGGAGTCCAATAAGTTGGCAAAGAACTGAATTTTTCGTACTCGGGTTCTGCCTTAGTTTGATCTGCGCCCAGTGTGGAGAAAGAGCAAACCAACAGTAGCAAAGTAACTAGTGTCGTAGGTAAGAGAGCCTTATTAGAAGACATAACATTCCCTTGTTGTTTTTTATTGTTAGTGGAACTTAGCTTAGGCAAAAAACTCGAAGTTAAGTTACACAGAGTATACTCACTCATGCCCAGATGTACAAAAACAAAGCAATGCTAGGCTCTATGTTCAGTGAGTGGATGTGCCAGATATGTTCTGAAGACGGGCATTCTAGTTAGGAAAATACGTTGAATGCATGCTATACCAATCCGCATAGATCATTACCCACTCAGCGAGAGTTAAAATGTTCGTAATCGCGGCGTGTTACCGCAGGTATAGTGGTCTACATCAAGGTGACACAACAAAGAGTACGGACATTTTAAACTCGCCCTTCGGGAAGGTCTGGCAAGCTTCCTAGCTTCATTCTGGGAATTTGAAAGGGAACAGCCATTCCTGCATTCCCACGCTTTGCTAGGAAACTTGCCAGCGCCTTCTGAGTGGGTAATGATCTATGCGGATTGGTATTATTTACCGACGTCAGCGCAATTATTTGATCTCTCGTCGTAGTTTGCGGATACAAATTGCAAATGTGGTATCATTAACCACAGACATAATATGGATTTTACCATCAAGCGGTAAGCTTCACAGCCCAGCGTTACCTTAAGGACTTAGCCTTTTCATGCCTTCGATTTGGAGCGGGCTTGCCAGTTTGCAAGACCATCTTTTCCGACAATTTATGTTTAGAATCACCAAAGCAGTCCGAGTTTTGGTGGGCAGTACATTGTGCACGCTAGTGTGTGCTCTCTTTACTTTTTCACATGCCCAAGACCCTATTTCCTATAACATTCAGGGCGTAGAAGACGACAAACTGCGTAATAATATCCGCCTGCATTTAAACAGTCTCGACGTGGAAAAATCGTTGCTTACTGACCCTTACTGGCAAGATGAAGTGGGTGAAACGGTAGCGACAGCGGTTCAACCCTATGGTTATTACAACAGCGAGACCAAGGTAAGTATTGAAGAGGGCGACAAGGTTACAGTGAACGTTGCTTTGAATGCGCCGCTTACCATAAATAAGGTTACTCGCGAAATAATAGGTGCGGGACGTGAAGATAAGGCTTTCAGAGAACGTTTTAATTCACTAAAGCTTAAAGAAGGCGACGTGTTAAACCAAACCATTTACGAGTCGTTTAAGTCGTCCATGTTTAACTACGCCTTATCTAATGGCTATTTTGATTATTTTTGGCAGGCGACGCGCCTCGACCTAGTGCGTGACGAAAAACAAGCAAACGTACTTTTGATTGCGCAAAGCGGGCCCCAGTACCAATTTGGAGAGCTAAAATTTATTGGCGATGACAAGGCGAAAGCCATCATTGAGCGGCTAAAGCCTTTTCAAACAGGCGATGCGTACTCTTCAGCAACACTTGCCGATTTCAACAGAAGCCTTAATCAATCTGGGTATTTTACCCGCGTTATTGCACGCCCGGTTGTAAGTGAGGCTGATGGTTTGCTGGTACCGGTTGAGGTATCGTTACTTCACAGACCCACAGACGCATTTAACGTTTCTGTTGGCGCAGCCACTGACACGGGCCCACGGGTTCGCTTGGGATGGGAGCGTCCTTGGGTGAATAGTAAAGGGCACTCTGTTTCATCTGATATTTTCATTTCAGCGCCAGAACAATCAGTGACTGCCGACTACCGTATACCTATGAGAAACATAACGCGGGATTACGCGAGTATAGAGGCGGGTTACCAATTTATAGAGTACAGCAACACTTCCTTTGAGAGTGAAACCTTATCTTTGTCTGCACACCGATACTGGCAACATGACAATTCACCATGGCAACACGATGGCTCGGTGACCTATCTACGTGAAACTTATGATCAAGGGGAATTGAGTACAAATACCACGTCCCTAGTATTACCCGGGTATTCGTTAACCTATCGCGATAAAGACAGTGAGCTCAACATTAATAATGGTACCTACCTTCAAATGCTCACTCAAATAGGCAAAGAAGGTTATGGTTCTGATATCGATTTTGCAAAGGCAGTAGTTGAAGCCACGCTTATCCGTACCTTTAACAATGTGCACAGAATAACCATACGCGGTGAAGCAGGGGTTATTAAAACCAATAGTTTTGATGAAGTGCCAACGTCGTTGCGTTTCTATGCAGGGGGCGATAAAAGTGTTCGCGGCTTCGACTATCGCGAAATTTCTCCGACAGCTGAAGTCATTGATCCAGAAACAGGAGAACTCATTGTTGACTCTATTGGAGGGAAGTACCTTGCTACATCGAGTGTAGAGTATGCCTATCAAGTGGCAGATAATTGGAGAGTGGCAGCGTTTGTTGATGCAGGTACAGCAACAAACGACACCAGCACAACGCTGACATATAGCGTTGGACCTGGTGTACATTGGCTTTCACCAATTGGTCCAGTCAGACTTTACGTGGCAAGAGGCTTTGCGCCAGACGAGAATACATGGCAGTTACATATTTTGTTGGGGCCTGAGCTATGAGAAAACGTACGCTTTCGGCTATTTTACTTTCACCGGTTCTTATACTTGTCGCGTTGTATGCCGTTTTGATAAGTCCCTTAGGCGGCACTACCGTTAAGTTACTGGCCAACACGTTTGTTGAAAACCTCTCCATCGATGCCATTGACGGTGGGTTTGCTGACACACTAGAAGTGCATAATGTGGAGTGGGAAAACCCGCAATGGAAGGTGTCTGCACAATATGCCTACATTGATATTACCTGGCGTTGTTTGTTTGAGCCTAGAGTGTGTGTCAATGAAGTCACGCTGGAAAACGCTACGCTCACACAGCGCTCAAACGCGCCTGACTCTTCCGATGATGCACCTGCAGGTGGCCAGATTGAATTACCGCTGCCTATTGATGTTGGGTATTTAGCGCTAACGAATATCAAACTTGCTCTACTTACGACAACAGTAGAAATTGATGAACTAGAGCTAACCGATTTTGAAGGAAATAGCGACCTCATACTTGACAGCATAGCCGCGAAAGGTGTTCGCATTGCTCTGCTAAACCAAGATGAAGCTGCCAGCTCTTCATCGGCAGCCATGACCAATGCATCGGAAACTAATAGTGAGCAGCCTGCTCCCAAAAAAGAACAGGCTCCAAGTGCTGATAGCGCTTTGCCTACGTCATACTCACTAAGCTACGACGTCCCCGTACTACCAAATATAGCTACGCCTATTCCTTTGTCTCTTGGTACTTTTTTAGTAGAAGATCTACACATAATTCAAGGGGAGAGCAAACAACACATTTCACTCATCTCGCTGTTAGAGGCTCACTTTAAGGGCAGCGATGTCGCTATTGAAGAAATGACCGTTGTACATGAACAAGGTGAGGTGAAAGGAAAAGCGAGCGCAACACTTGACGGAAACTTCCCATTAAATGTGGCTATTAACGCGAAAACGAAGCTTGGCGACACACCACAAGAACTGAGTGTAGCGGCCGCGGGTGCGTTGGACGACTTAACGCTGTCAGTTGTAGCCAAAGGCGCGGTAACCGCAAACGCTAACCTAATGGCCAACATTCTAGACAGTAACCTTCCCATAGAATTCACTGCGAACTGGCAAGAACAAGCCATACCGACACTGGAAAACACTACGCTCAAAGAAGGACAGTTAACGCTTTCCGGCACCATGGGTGATTACGTACTTAAAGGAGCAGGCGCAGCTACATTGCCTGACATTGGCAATGTACCAGTATCACTTGATGTGGTGCTGAAAAAGAACAATATTTTTGTTAATCAAGCCAATATAAACGCTTTGGATGGGAGCTTAACCAACACTGGTACCCTTTATCTAAATGAAAGTATCGCGTGGGAAGGTAAGACAACGCTTAAGAATGTATCAGGGCGGCAATTCAGCACTTATGCGCCTGAAAAAATTAGCGGAGAAATAGACAGTATATTGCAATACTCTGAGCGCGGCGGATTACACATGAGCCTAAGAGATATGACTGTCTCGGGTGTACTTCAGGGCAAACCGCTTCAGGTGAAGGGGAATGCGGTTTATGCTGGCCCCAGCGACTTATTCGTTACTAACGTCAATATCATTCAAGAACACGAGCAAGAGCGAAACACGATACGCGCCATTGCTCAGGTACTGAATAAGCGTCATTTAAACGCAAATATTGCGATAAACGTTAACGCTATTTCAAGCCTATACCCAGAAGTGACAGGTGCGGTAAGTGGCAATATCACAGCCGCCGGTCCTTGGCAAAATCCAAGTGCTAACGGCACACTCGCCCTATCTAATATCGCTGTGTCACCCAATTTAAATGCCTCTGCCGCGCAGCAAGGACCATTGAACGGCGAAATCAAAGTTAACGGTACCTATCGCGACCACACCGCAGATATTGACCTAGCTGTGCCCAACAATAATATTGGGCTGTCTTTAAAAGGTGCATGGACGAACAATCACTGGGTGGGGGAAATTAGTGATACCGCATTGAAGCTCGCGAATATGCAGTGGACGCTATCAAGCCCGTTCAGTGTAGATATAGGCTCCACACCTATAACGGCTAAAATAGGTCAGCACTGTTGGACCTCTCGAAAAGAAGGTGAGCTGTGTATTTCAAACGTGAATTATCAACAAAACAAAGCCAGTTGGGATATCAGCGCGACGGCGCTGCCCATCGGCTTGTGGGCGAACGAGTTAGCGCCTACTGTTGTTTCAAGTCCCTCACAAGCAACACTTACCGTAAAAACCAAAGGCAGCTACTCAGCTAACGATCCCATCGATGCCACATTTACTGCGTCTATGAGTTCTGCGCCATGGCAACTTGGTGAAACGCGCCCGCTAACGCTCACTATTAACTCCATAGAAACTAAAGGAGAGATAAAGCAGGGGCAGTTAGCATCAACATCTGTGATCTCAAGCCAAGATGTCGGGGATGCAACACTAACCTTAAATACCCGTCCTTTCGAATCGCGTATACCACTCGATGGTAAACTAGAGATGCAAGGGCTTAATGTTGCACCATTCAAACCCCTTTCCCCTGCTATCAGAACCCTTACAGGAAAGTTAAACGGGAACGTATCGTTGAGTGGTTACATTGACGACCCTACGCTTAACGGTGAATTGACGGTTTCAAATGGCGCTATCGATATACAAGATACACCTGTGACACTGGCCGATTGGAATCAAAAAGTATCGCTTAATGGTCAAACCGCTGCTCTAGACGGCACCTTCTTACTAGGCGGAGGAAAAGGGGCGTTAAAAGGCGAGTTAGACTGGTCATCCAACCCCAGTGCGACATTTAATTTAAAGGGAAACGGTTTCGAAATTCGTCAGCCAAACATTCGACTCAAGGTATCACCGAATATCGATATCGCCGCCACAAAAGAAAAAGTGGACGTGAGTGGCGAGGTAAATATTCCTTGGGCGAGAATTGAAATAGAGTCGCTACCTGAGAGTGCTGTTTCCCCATCAAAAGACGTGCACCTGCGTGGCGAACCGGATAGAGAGGAACCGCTAGATATCGTCCACGCTTCGGTATTGGTCAACATCGACAAAAACAAAACCGAAGAAGTAAAACTCGAAGCGTTTGGCCTTACTGCAAGTTTGTATGGTGGCATTCGCGTAAACACTCAACCTGCACTTGTGGGCTATGGTGACCTTCAAATTTTAAATGGTCGATACAACGCTTACGGACAACAGTTAATTATTCAAACCGGTGAAGTACAATTTAACGGCCCAATTGACCAACCTTTGTTGCTGGTCGAAGCCATCCGCGACCCGGCTAAAACCGATGACGACGTAATTGCAGGTATCCGAATTGATGGCGCGGCTGACTCGCCAAGTATTAACCTATTCTCTGAGCCTGCGATGGATCAACAGGGTGTATTGTCATATCTACTCACAGGTTCTGGACCGAACTCGGGCACACAAGATCCTAACTACGCTGCGCTGCTGGTAGGTTTTGGTTTATCCAACACCAAAACCCTGACAGGACAAGTGGGAAGCGCGCTAGGTATTGATGATTTTAGTTTAAGCACTAACGAAGATTTACTGTCGGTAAGAGGGCAGATAAACGAGCGATTATCTGTGGAATACAATGTGGACGTTGGTCTAAGTAACAACGACGCCAATAGCACACTACGACGCAGACAACTACCGCCTGACTTGGCGGTAAAATATCAGCTTCTACCTAGTTTATATTTAGAAGCCATTCAAACCACACTGGAAGACCAATCTGAGTTCGCGTTAGACCTTTATTATGAGTTTTTCTTGGGTGATAACAGAACCCGTAGAGATAGTGATGAAGACGACAGTGAATCTGACGAGTCCGATGAAAGCGCAGAGCAAGATCTGAAAGATAATGTGAGCACTCCGAGCACAAGTAATAACAATTAAGCGCTCAAAGTCAAAACATCGTACTTTTGCACTCATGCGCCCTTAACGCTGCTGTGCCATCTTCTCAAGCGTTTCGAGTTGACGCTCAAAACGCTTTTGTCTTTTGCTCGCCCACACATACCACACTAGCATTACAACGCTCATGGACGTCATAACTATAGCCATCTTCATGACTTTCTCTGGGGTAAGCTCCCCATAAAAATAGCGCTCCACCAGAAAGGCACATCCAAATAACACTGCAGTCCATGTCGAGTGTTTAGTGATTACAGCAATCTTCACGTTATTCTTAATTTGCTTTATTAGCTGCGTTAGGTGGTCAGCGGTTTGAGTGTCTTTTGAAAATGCAGCCACTCTTCTTAACCACAGCTGATAAACAAGCAGGGGAAGAGCCGTGACCAACATAAAAACAAACATCGCGTGGGCGACAAAAGTGAACTTTTCCCAAGTAACAACTAGCAAGTAGATCGCTGGGATAAACGCTAAGGAGTCAACCAACATATACCAGCGTTGCTTGGTTCGCTCGCTGCTTAAACTGGCTTTTACTTCCGAGAGGTTGATAGTCGTAACTGGCTGAGCTTGCCATAGCGCAGAAAGGCCATCATTTTGCGCATCGTCTACTGATACGGGCGGGTTCGTTTGATTCTCTTTATCTGAATTATGCATGCGGTTGCTCCTGCATGATACTTTGCTTGGCGCGCTTTAATATCACACCAACATGATTTTTAGTCAGACCACAGACGTCTGCAATTTCATCGTAACTTAAGCCTTCAAGAGAAAGCGTTAGCACTTGTCTTGACTGCAATGGAAGTGCCCGTACCGCGCGAAGTAGGCGTTCTAATGACTGGTGTTGACTAGACATTTCCTCTGGTGAGTGGGTAGTACTCGCGAACCCGTCAGAGCCCAAATCATCGTGGTCATATTGATGGGTATCGAGACGCTTCACTTGATTTGCTACGTGAGTAACTGCGCGGTTATGAGCTATCTTCAAAATATAGGTTTTCACGCTGCTATCGCCCTTGAAGCGAGACAGCCCCTGCCAGACGGCAATAGCAATTTCTTGCAATAATTCTTGCTGCATCGCTTCGTTTGCTTCATAGCTGTTGGCTACACGGCTCAGTATTGCCCCGTATTGCGCAAAAACATCTTCAAAACCCTGCCCCAACGTCACATCCCTAATCACAAAAACTGTTGTTATTTTATTGTGTTACTTCTATCAGTCTGCCCCCACGAATTTTTATTACAAACTTTTTTCGTCAATGCTGTAATTTTTTTAAGCAACAAACGACTAGTTAAAACAGTAAGTGCAGTAACGTGCGTTTAGGGCATTTTCCCTAAAAGCCTTCAACCTTGAAATTTGGATTAGGAAAAAATTATGTCTACGTTAAGTATAGTTTTGTTAATTGGCAGCCTGACGTCGCTTGTGCTTTTGGCAAGCTACTTAGACGCAAAATTTCAGTGGCGACTAAACGACTGGATGAACGGCGAGTGCAGCAACCCGTTCGTTAAAAGCGTGACCGACAAACAGCAGCAGCGTTTAGAGGAAAAAGATGCGCAGATTGAAGCTTTGATGGCGCGAATCGAAACCCTTGAAACCATTGTTACCGAGCCTGCTTACGAACTGAATAAGAAAATCAACGCGCTCAAATAAACGGTTTTACCAGCTCCTAGCTCGACACCGGTGGGCGACGCATAAAGCGAGGAATTTTTCCCATTGCAATGGCGTTGCCTACCAGCACAATGACCACCCCAACCACAGATAAAACGCTCCAGGTATAGCCTTCGAAAAAGGTGGAAATAACCAGTGCAACCATGGGGTATACCAAGACCACATATGCAGCCTTGTCAGCGCCCATTTGCTTTAACAGTTTCATGTACGCGCCAAACGCAAACACAGAGCCAAAGATAGCCAGATAAAGCAGCGACAGATAGAACTCGGGTTGGGTAGGAATGACCAACTTACCCGGCATTGCCAGTGAGGTGATGAAAAGCAGCACCATGGCATAGCTCATGGCATAGAAGTTCATTTGGATAACAGGCGTACCCGAGGTCAAAATACGCTCGGAGATAACGTTACCTGTTGAGGCGCAGAAAAAGCTGACAAACGCTATAGCGAGGCCGGTGGCAAGCGCCGCATCCATGGAGACTTTGGAAAACTCCGGCACAAACAAACACACAATGCCCAGCAAGCCAAATGTCGCACCTATAACCACTTCTTTTCTTATAGGCTCTTTAAGCCACCATCGCCGAAGCACAACATTAATGTAGATAATACAAGAACTCATAAGGGCTAACAGCGCGCTAATTATGTGCGCTTGCGCCATATACAGCAGCGTGTAATTTAAGCTGTATAAAAAGAGACCGACTGCGGCCATTTTCACATGAACATGTACCGGTAGCTTAAGCGGCAAACGCCTAATAACACAGTAAATCCCTAAACAGGCCGACGCCAATAAATAACGCAGCGCAATGGCAAACGTTTCAGAGGTATGCCCTATTTGGTAAGTGATGGCTATCCAGGTTGAGCCCCAAATCAGGCAGCACAGAGCAAATAAGGTTGCGTTATTCATAGTGGTGTTCTAGCCCTGGGGAGCTGATAAACAAGAAGATAAGTGGGCAGATAAATGGTCAATAGCACTATCTAGCAGTTTTTGCCTAGCGCCATTACCAATCCACGCATTATGCGGCGTTACCAGCAAGTTAGGTAGTGCCTCTTTAAGCAATATATGATCAACAGGCGGAGGCTCGACACTTAGTACATCTAATCCCGCGCCACCAATTTGGTTGTTTTTAAGCGCATGATAGAGTGCCTCCTCATCAATCAAACCGCCGCGAGCCGTATTAATGAGAAAAGCGGTTGGCTTCATCAGCGACAACGTCTCGGCATTAATCAGCTTATCGGTGGCTTCAGTAAGCGGGCAATGAAGACTTACCACATCGGCATTTGGTAAAAGCGATGCAAGACTTGGACGAGGGTCGTCTTGTTTACCTGGGCGAGCAGCGATACTCACCTGCATACCCATAGCCTTAAACAATGCCTCTACACGCTTGCCAAGCTCGCCATGCCCAACAATTACCGCATGCTTACCCGCCAATTCCACCACGGGATGATTGAGTAAGCAGAAATGAGAAGATGCAGACCATGCTTGGTTGCGTATATCGCGCTGATACGTCACAAAATTGGTGGCCAAATTCAACGCCAAGGTCAACGTATGTTGAGCAACGCTATCAGTGCCATAGCCCTCTACATTTTGAACGGTAATACCAGCCTGTTCGCAGTAATCACGGTCGATATTGTTCATGCCGGTCGCAGTTACACCAATATAGCGAAGCTGACTGGCCTGCTGTAAATCTTTGGCTTGTAGCACGACTTTGTTAACCAGCACAGCATCGGCATTTTTAATGCGCTCGGCCACATCTTCGGCTTGAGTTTGTTGATGAAGTGTAATCGCGGCGTCGAAATTGTTTTGTACGTCATCGAGTGAAGAGGTATCAAGACTGGGCAAATCCATGGTTTCGGCGTCTAGAAAGACAACCTGCTTTTGATTGCCGTTGCTCATCGCTTGTGATGCATTGTGTTTCGTCATTTTTGCCATGCTCTACATTACTTCCACAATCGACTCTAACGCTGTTTTCACATTAACAGGAATAGGAATGGCCTTGTCGGTTTTTCTATCTACAAACACATGCACAAATTGGCCATGAGCCACGCGTCGCTTATTCTCTCCGGCATAAACCGATAGACCATAAGTCACTGAACTTCTACCAATTTTGATAACGCGCAAGCCTACAAAAATGTCTTCAGGGTAGGCTGCCGGAGCAATGTACTGACACTGACTGCTTACCACATACGCCACGGATTGCCCGTTGTGTATATCTAGCCCACCTTCTTCAATTAAAAAACGGTTTACCGCGGTATCAAAGAAACCATAGTACACAACATTGTTGATATGTCCGTACGCATCATTGTCTTGCCAACGCGTGGCGATAGTGACTTTGTAAGGGTAGTCGGCAAGTGTAGGTGTGATATCAGTCATGATCGTCCCTTAGTGAATAAATGTATCGCTTTGTTGTTGGCGCAAATAATGAAAATCGATGAACGACTAACGCCAATTAATGTTTAATGTGCGGTAGTCTATTGCAGCGATTCTTTTGGGTAGCGCTATGAGTAAAGCACCATATCGTCACGGTGAATGGCAACATCCGTTGTTTCATAACCTAACACACTGGCAATTTCTTTCGACTTTTTCCCTTTTATAAGCGTTAAGTCTTTTGCGTTATATAAGCAAAGCCCCTTGGCAATAACTTCTCCTTGGCACACCACTTCAACAGCGTCGCCTTGTTCAAACAAACCGACGACATCAACAATACCCGATGGCAGTAATGATGCACCTTTTCGCACTAACGCCTCTTTCGCACCGCTATCAACTTCTATTCTGCCAGCGGTTTTTAGAGTATGGGTAAGCCACAGTCTGCGCGCGCTGGCGGGAGTGCTACTAGCATTGAATAGGGTTCCCGGCACTTTACCTTCAAGTAACGCATCGAAGGTTTCGCCTTTTCGCCCGTTTACAATAAGAGTTTGAATACCGCTACTGGTGCACTTATCTGCCGCTTCAATTTTTGTGCGCATGCCGCCAGTTCCTACCGCAGTTCCAGCGCCGCCGGCAAGGCCGTAAATAGTGCTGTCTATTTTATCTACCTGTGGAATGAGTGTGGCGCTGGCGTCTTTTCTTGGGTCTGCGGTAAATAAACCGTCGATATCTGAGCAGATAATGAGGGTGTCTGCTTGGGCGACCAGAGCGGTGTAAGCACCCAAGTTATCGTTATCACCCACTTTGAGTTCGTTGACAGCTACGGTGTCGTTTTCATTCACAATAGGTAACGCATTGTGATTCAAAATTTCGCGCAAGGTATTTTTAATATTTACGTAGCGGGTTCTATCGCGTAGATCATCCGCCGTTAACAATACTTGTGCACAGGGAAAGTCGAAAAAGCGCTGCCAGTTGGCCATCATTAAATTCTGGCCAATCGCAGCCATAGCTTGTTTTTCTGCAATAGATGCGTTGTGACGAACCTTCACTTTGCTGCGGCCCGCGGCAACACTGCCAGAAGAGACAAGAATAATTTCTTTGCCAGCTTCGCGACTAGCAGTAATAAATCGAGCAAGAGACAGTAAATAACGCCCACTACACTCATTGCCTTCAGGAGCAATAAGCGCACTGCCAACTTTTATAACGGCACGTTGCCAATTAAAACGGTTCATAGGGGGAAGAAAAAAGAAAACAAGAGCTTAAGAATACGACAGTTAAAGCGCGAAACAAAACGATCTGTTACAGTTTTTTTGCGTTAAAACATGGTTAGTTTACGGTCAAAAAATTGGATTGTGACAGGCATACTTATATACTAGGCGGTGTTATCTTATAACAATTCTAACTTACAAGTTGCAAGGAACCTGCATGAGCACCGCAAAACGACACTTTTTCTGGCTAGCGCCAGTGTTGTCTATGCTGATTTCTCTTCCTAGTACCGCCGCTATTAAACAAACTAAAGGCGATTTCGAAGATAAATTCCGTCAGCTGGACGAAGTTCTTCCTACTCCAAACGTATACCGTAACGCCGCTGGTGAGCCAGGCCACCAATATTGGCAACAGCAAGTAGATTACGATATTGACGTAAAGCTACTTGAAGACAAACGCCGCATTGAAGCAAGCGAAACCATTACTTACCACAACAACGCGCCAGACACGCTTAAGTACTTGTGGATCCAGCTTGACCAAAACAAATTCCGCGACGATTCAATGTCTGCGCTTACTACCACGTTTGGCGGTATCGGTAACCGCGGGCCGGGTACGCAAGCTGCTAGCGGCGATGCGCCAGCTAAGCTAAGCATGGGTGCATTGCGCCGTCAGCAGTTTGTTGACGACAACGAGCTGGGCTATACCATTTCTCGAGTTGAAGACAAAGCGGGCAATGACTTACGTCACACAGTAGTTGGCACCTTAATGCGTGTTGACTTGGCTCAACCGTTGAAGCCAGGCAGCAAAGTTACGTTTGATATCGATTTTGCGTTTAACATTGTTGAAGAAGACGCTGTTTCAGCACGTGCAGGTTACGAGCATTTCCCAGATGACGAACGTGAAGGTGGTAACGACATCTTCTTGCTAGCACAGTGGTTCCCACGCCTAGCTGCATACACAGACTACGAAGCATGGACTAATAAAGAGTTTATTGGCCGTGGCGAGTTCACGCTAGAGTTCGGTAACTACGAAGTAGATATTACGGTTCCGGCTGACCACATCGTATCGTCAACTGGTGTGCTTCAAAACCCGAAAGACGTGTTAACTAAAACACAGCGCGACCGTCTGAAAAAGGCAGAAAAAGCTGACCGTATCGTATTCATTGTTTCACCAGAAGAAGCAATTGAGAACGAAAAAGAAGGCACGACTAAGCTTAAAACCTGGACCTTTAAGGCAGAAAACGTACGTGACTTTGCATGGGCCTCTTCGCGTAAATTTGCGTGGGATGCGCGTGGTTATCAGCAAGGCGGTGACACTCAACCATTGGTAATGGCCATGTCTTTCTACCCGAAAGAAGGTGGCGAGCTATGGCAGAAGTATTCTACAGAATCAATCATCCACACCATGGATGTTTATAGCCGCTTTAGCTTCGATTACCCATACCCAGTAGCCCAATCAGTAAATGGTCCAGTTGGCGGCATGGAATACCCCATGATCACCTTCAACGGCCCGCGTACAGAGCTTCGTGACGATGGTTCACGCACGTACTCGCTTGCTGAGAAACGTTTCCTTATTGGCGTGGTTATTCACGAAGTAGGTCATATCTATTTCCCTATGACAGTTAACTCTGACGAGCGCCAGTGGACATGGATGGATGAAGGTCTGAACAGCTTCCTAGACGGCGTTGCCGGTCGCGAGTGGGATCCTACGATCCCTTGGGGCGTTGAGCCACGTGATATCACTGGCTACATGAAGTCTCAGACGCAGGTGCCAATTATGACCCAGTCTGACTCAGTACTTCGCCTTGGCCCAAATGCCTATACCAAGCCTGCAGTAGCGCTTAACATTCTTCGCGAAACTATTCTTGGCCGTGAGCTGTTTGATTTCGCGTTTAAAGAGTACGCGCAGCGTTGGATGTTTAAACGTCCTACACCATCAGATTTCTTCCGCACTATGGAAGAGGCGTCAGGCGTTGACCTAGACTGGTTCTGGCGTGGTTGGTTTTACACCACAGACCATGTAGATATTAGCCTAGACAGCGTATACAAGCTTCGTTTAGACACTGAAGATCCAGATATCGATTTTGCTCGCGAGCGCGAAGCAGAAATGGAAAAACCGAAGTCACTTACCGACCTTCGTAATAAAGAAGAAGGCAAAAAGCTTTGGGTAGATCGCTTTGAAGATATCAGTGACTTCTACGACGAAAACGATCGTTACACCGTAACTAACAAAGAGCGTAACAAGTACAAGAAATTCTTGAAAGATCTTGAGCCTTGGGAGCGTAAAGCGTTTGAGCGTGCGGTGAAAGAAGACAAAAACTACTACGTGCTAGATTTCAGCAACAAGGGTGGGTTGGTGATGCCAATCATTCTTGAACTAACGTTTGAAGACGGCACGAAAGAAGAAATGCGTATTCCTGCGGAAATCTGGCGTCGTACACCTAAAGCCGTAAGCAAGCTTATTGTTACCGACAAAGACAAAGAGCTGGTAAGCGTAACCGTTGATCCGCACTGGGAAACCGCAGACGTAGATGTGGAAAATAACCACTACCCGCGTCGTATCATTCCTTCGCGTATTGAAGCGTATAAGAATAAGCCGCGTAACACTTACGAGTACCGCGACCTTATGCACGACTCAAAGACCGAACTGAAAACCAACGACGAGGACAAAGATGACGAATAAGTTGTCTTTGGCTCGCTTGCAGCAGAACGCTCATGCTCTGCTTGCTAGCGTAAGTGCATTCGCAATTACGGCTGCGCTATTAGTTAGCGCAGTGTCGTACAGCACTGCAGCCCAAGCGCATCAAATAAAAGCAGCAATTACCACGGTACTGTTCAATCCTAGAACAGAAAATATTGAGGTGATGCACCGCTTTAATTTGCACGATGCTGAACACGCGGTTAAGGCGCTGTTCGACAAGCACGCAGATATTATGGACGACATAAAAACGCAGCAACAATTCGCTGATTACGTCGCCCACCACTTTGCAATTTTAAATGCAGCAGGCGAGCCATTAAAGCTTGCTGATGTTGGCTTTGAAGTTGAAGGTAAGCACTTTTGGGTTTATCAGGAAACTGCTGAGCCGCCTGTACTTGAAGGCATTAAAATTCGCCATGATGCATTGCGTGACTTGTGGCCGAAACAAGTGAATACGCTAAATGTAGAAGGCAAGGGTGATATCAAAACCCTGACCTTTGCTGATAGCGTAAATTTGCTGGAAGTAAGCTTTAAAAGCCAAAATAGCGACCATCACTAATACCTAACGGTATAAGTTTATGAAAGCCCACCCGCATTCCTTGTCAAACGGCAGTGATTGCGGGTGGGCTTTTTTGTTTACGTGCTTCACGGTGTTCTTGTAGATAATGGATGCCTACCTCAGCCTTTGCCCCCTCTAATTCGAGCGCCGCATTCGAATAGGGAAAATCCTAAAACACGTTTTCTAATTGTCGTGTGAGACCGAAGTCGTATAGTCATCTTGGCATGCATGCTCTACCTTAATTGTGGATAAACAGTTACTAAATTCAGTTAATGAGGTACATCATGACCCATAGCGCTACATCACCGTTGCCTTCACAGGTCAAGAAACCCCAATCAAGAAGTGAGCGTAGTGCACGAAAACTACGTGCATCTAAAGCAGCTCAGTGCGCTGTTCAAGCAGAAAATGCACAGCAAACGCAAGATGCCGATGCAAAGAACGTCAAACAAAACAATGCGTTCGCTGATAAGAAAAATATCATGTGGGTGCTGTTAAGTGGCGCAAT
Source organism: Alteromonas sp. Cnat2-8 (assembly GCF_022348355.1). Classification (NCBI taxonomy): domain Bacteria; kingdom Pseudomonadati; phylum Pseudomonadota; class Gammaproteobacteria; order Alteromonadales; family Alteromonadaceae; genus Alteromonas; species Alteromonas sp. Cnat2-8. Next base: position 98,376 of record NZ_JAKREX010000003.1, on the reverse strand, counting down.
GGCGCTAACCTTTGTCGTCATGCTGTTTTTGCCAGATACAGGGATGGGCGGCGGCCTTGTTTCCACCTACTCTGCCATGCTTTGGTGTGGCTTTTTTGGTGCAGCACTTTGGCGTTATAGAGCGACAAGTGGCTGGGCTGGGTTTGCTTATGGAAGCGTTGTTGGACTAGTGATTCAATTTATTTCACAGATAATCTAGCACACAGTGTTTATACAATTGCCTTATGCAACTCGCCTAGTAAGAAACCGCTGAGCGACTAGGAACGGCAAGTCCACATTTCTTTTAAGTACATTATGGGCAATCTAAACGCGGCTTTTAAATCAGACTTCTGTTTAAACAGAAGTCTTATCCGTTGATCGCCCTGTTGGCAACCTCACTTCCTAAACATTAAGTCCTGTTGATCTTTGATGTACAGCAATGGTCAACAGATCCTCAATGACTTTGGGCTGGAAACCCGATCCAGACGTTTTGTCCGACAGTATAATTTATAAACTCTAGTTACTTTTTTAGGTTATGTTTAGCCAATAACAAACCAAACGTTCCCCTTCGTCTTTAATAAAACTGAGTGAGCCTATGGCAGAGAAGCCCAATAAATCCGCTGAATCACCAACCCGTTCTAGTAGAGCGGTACCGACGTCGCGTTTATCGCGCATAGGCCGCTTGGGCTCATTGGCAGGTAGAATTGCAGGTAACGTAGTATCACAAGGTGCAGGACAACTGTTAAAGGGCGAGAAGCCCGCGTTGTCTTCGCTGCTCTTAACGCCCAAAAACATTTCAAACATTGCAGATCAGCTTGCCAGTATGCGTGGTGCAGCTATGAAGCTCGGGCAGCTTATTTCAATGGATGCAGGAGATTTTCTCCCCGAAGAGCTTGCGGTAATTTTAGGGCGATTACGGGATGATGCTGACCCTATGCCAAAAGACCAGCTAATTGTCACGTTGAATCAGTCTTGGGGCGAAAAATGGCAAGATGACTTACTTTACTTTTCCTTTGCCCCTATAGCTGCGGCCTCTATTGGCCAAGTGCATAAAGTCATTACGATGGACGGTCGGATGTTAGCAGTAAAAGTGCAGTATCCTGGCGTGAAAAAAAGCATAGATAGCGATGTAGACAACGTAGCTACACTTATAAAACTTACTGGCTTGGTACCTAAATCATTAGATATCAACCCGCTTTTACAAGAGGCTAAAGCACAGCTTCACCAAGAAGCTGATTATGTGCGAGAAGCTGACATGCTCAACCGTTATCGCGCGTTGGTTGAAAGCACCGACATCCAAAACAAGGGGAGTAATGCGTTTGTCATTCCGCAAACCTTTGCTCCCCTTACCACCAGTACCGTGTTAGCGATGGATTTCATAGAGGCGCAAGACTTAGATGCGCTATTAAACGAGCCTCAGGACGTCCGAGATGCCGTGATGACGGCGCTAATGACTTTATTTTTTAATGAAATTTTTCATTTTAAGCTGCTGCAGAGCGACCCTAACTTAGCCAACTATCAGTTTAAACCCGATACAAAAGAAATCGTTCTGTTAGATTTTGGTGCTACACGGGATGTGCCTGACGCCATTTCAGCCCAGTATCAAGCGTTACTCAACAGCGCCGCAGCCAACGATAGAGCGATGATGCAGCAAGCCGCGTTTCGCATAGGATTAATTGACGAAAGCCACTCTCAAACGCAAGTCGACGCCGTCATAAACATTGGTATGGAGGCGTGTGAAGCGATTCGCTGCGAGGGCGCTTATGACTTTGGCCAAAGCGATCTCATTGCAAGGCTTCACGAAAAGGGAATGGCGCTGACTATGGAGCACAATTTTTGGCATACGCCGCCAGTAGATGCCCTGTTTATACACAGGAAGCTAGGTGGCTTATTTCTGTTGGCTAAACGATTGAAAGCTAAAGTAGATATGCGAAAGGCAGCAGGCACATGGCTGAATCTATAACCTGCACTTCGTTGGTGTGTTAAGCGAGTAGGAAACTACTTATTACACAGCTTATCTATCGTTTGGATCGGTTTTGCGGTGCTGTGCCATGTTTTACTGTGAAAACGTTGCGCTGCAACCTTACAGAACTCAAATAGGACCCACTTCAAGAGCCTATAGCACTCGTACAACAGTCTAGTAAGGCAAATCCATGCTGAACGGTAACGCCATCTGCTCTTTACTTTTTGGCGGGTTGCCAATCATTTCATCGTAAGGCGTATCGTGCTTCATCACCGCCTGCTGAACATGACAATGCGCGAAGGCTTCGCGAATGTGGCCGGCACTAAAAAAACGCATGGGCTTATCTTTGTTGTCGTAAAGCATGCCACTCTGACTGCCGATAGTGAGATAAACCAGGTAAACATTCATCTCATACGACTGAACTTCCAGATAATCTATCGCGGTAGGCGACTCTTCAATATCTCGAAAATAGAACTTCTGCATTTTTCTACCTCATGAACCAAGTATGCACCTTGCACGCCCTATATTCTTATTTAATGACGGAAGTTAGGGCGAAAAAGCAAAATATATACGTTAAGCAAGGTGCTCAGGTTCATTAGATAGATCTAGCGGAGGTCGGTGGTTTTTAAACCGTACTGCATTTGCCAACACCAGCAAGGATGTAAGAGAGCAGGCACTGTATAGGAACGCCGCCGTTCCCATTCCAGAAGCAATCCATAGTAATGGAAATACCAGCAACCTAGGGCCTTCAACAGCTAAAGCGACTTTCGCTTTAGACAGTATAAAGCCATTTTGTATACTCATAACAATGACAGTCGCTACAGCAATGATCTGATGCTTAGTTGACAAGTTATTGATATTTAAAAGGAGATAAAGCATTACTCCCAGCATGATTAGATGCTGCATAACACTGTAGCGTTTTACTGCTCGGTGTAATTTAGGGTGATACTGTCTAAACTTACTCACGCTAATTATCCTATAAGGGCACATTTAAGTTGAAACGGGGTCGTGAGGCTCGAAATATTCACTAATTATTATAGATAACAACGAGCTAGCATTTGCTTTTCAATGACTAATCAACACATTAGTACACAAACCCAATTTGTTAAACATTTGTTTTAAAATTATTTTTGCATTTACATAATATCGAATGTGAATGAGAAGAAAAAATGAGGGTTTTCCACTAAATTTGTATAAAAAGAAATCGGAAAGTGACTTTTTTACGTTAAAAAGTGTTCAAAATAAGGAATTTACAATCTAAGGGAACATTTCTCTTGATTGATTTTCTAAATTTGGGTGTTATCTCTGGTAGTATTACCAAAAGGATAGTTTTGTAGCGGAGTCATTATGAGCGAATCGTCGGAAAAGAAATCGTTAGGCCCACACTTTATCATTGTAGGCATCCTTCTTGTTGTTATTCTGGCTGTTGTGTTTTGGCCCAGCGACGATGAGCCTGAGCCAGTAGTTACGCCTGAGCCCGAAGTGACTGAACCTGAAGTGACTACGCCAGAAGAGCCTGAAGTATTTGAGCCTACTCAGCCAGCCCCAACAGTAGAGCTTGAGGAAAAAGACGAGGTTGAGCCGCTTCCAGAGCCAGTTGAACCAGAACCGGAACCTCTGGATACCAGCGATCCTGCGGTGAAAGCTTCACTTATTGAGAGTTCGTCTGCGAGCGAAGAAACCGTTAACCGCATGCTGGTTGATGAAGGTCTAATTCAACGCTTTGTGGTGTCGGTTACGAATCTAGCAAATGATGAAATGGCGCCTAATCACCAGTTACTAACGCCACCTGAGCAGAACTTCCGCGTATACTCTCAAGCAGGCAAGCAATGGATTGATGCAGCAAGCTATAAACGTTATACACCATACGTAGATATGTTGGAGTCATTCAACAACGAAGCACTGCTTAACATATACGGTATTTATAAAGACGATATTCAGGCGAAGTACGCCGAAATTGGAAGCCCTGACCAAGACTTCAACAGCGTATTGCTTGAAGCGATTGATCAGCTTCTTGATACACCTGAAGTGCCGGTTCCTGTAGAGGTTTACACCGACTCGGTCGCCTACAAGTATGCTGATGATCGTCTAGAGAGTTTAAACGAGCCACAGAAACAACTTCTTCGTACTGGCCCAGATAACATGCGTCGCATAAAGGCAAAGCTACGCGAACTGAAAGTATTGGTTGAAGAGCGTGGATCTAACTAGATTTCAGCAGCAGCTTAAGGGCACGTCGTCAAAAGCGCGCCCTTTACCTCCTGTTGAACAATGGAACCCCGATTTTTGCGGTGACATTAATCTAACTATAGCGCTTGATGGAAGATGGTTTTATGAAGGCAGTCCTATTGGGCGCGCAAGCTTGGTTCAGCTTTTTGCTTCGGTGTTAAAGCGGGAAGGTGACAAGTACTTCTTAGTTACTCCCGTAGAGAAAGTAGGCATTACCGTTGAAGACACACCTTTTCTTGTAACTCAATGGCATAGAGAACAGGGTGAATCAGCAAGTGACAGCACCTATGTGTTTACCACACAAACAGGCGACATTGTAAGGTTAGAGCGTGCTGATCAGCTCGAACTTCGCGTTCCGCCTAAAGCCATACAAGATCCAGAGGCAACGCCCATTCCCTACCTATGCGTTCGCAGAAACTTGTGGGCAAGACTACATCAAAATGCCTATTATCAACTGCTTGAACAAGCTGATGAAAAACCGGATGAAGCCGGCACGCAATTTAGTATTCAGTCAAACGGCATCACCTTTATTTTAGGTGAAGTAAGCAACTAGCCTACTTTGTTGCTTCTGTCTCTTCGAACATATCAAAACGTAATTCATCTTCAATAAAGCACCGTTAACAGCGCTTTGTTTTGCGTTATACCTCTGACTGCATTACATTCGATATAGTCTATAAAACAATCAACAAGAAGACCTATATCATGAAAAAGCCTCTGATTACGCTGGCTGTTGCCAGTGCCTTACTCTCATCGCCCTTTTCCACTGTAGCCGACACGCTGATTCATGCAGGAAAAGTGTTTACTGGCACATCAAACTCTCTTCAGGAAAATGTGACTATTGTTGTTGAAGACAACAAGATCAAAGCGGTAAAAAAGGGGTTTGCTGAAGCCCAAGAAGGCGATACTGTCATCGACTTGAAGACGTCAACCGTTATGCCAGGTCTGATGGACATGCATGTTCATTTGTCTTCTCAACATGGTGGTCCACAAACGTATCTGGAGCGCTTTTCACTAAATGAAGCCGACTATGCATTACGGGCAGCGAACTACGCTAAGATTACGTTAGATTCGGGCTTCACCACGGTTCGCAACTTAGGGGATGGCTACAACGAAACCGTTGCGCTAAGGAACGCTATTAGTAAAGGCTATGCTACAGGTCCGCGAATCTATACCGTTGCCAAATCTATTGCCACTACAGGCGGGCACGCCGATCCAAGTAATGGCTTATCTCATTTACTTCGCCCAGACGTAGGCCCTAAGCAAGGTGTGGTTAATGGCGAAGCTGAAGCCCGTGAAGCAGTAAGAACTCGTTACCAAGATGGTGCGGACTTAATCAAGATCACCGCAACCGGCGGCGTATTGAGCGTAGCTAAAAGCGGCCAAAACCCACAATTCATGACCGATGAATTAGAAGCAATTGTTGAAACGGCAAAAGACTACGGTATGACAGTGGCGGTGCACGCGCATGGGAAAGAGGGAATGAAGCGGGCTATTGAAGCCGGTGTAGATTCTATCGAACACGGCACTTATATGGATGACGAAATCCGCAAATTAATGAAGAAGCACGGCACCTACTATGTACCAACAATACTGGCAGGAAAGTTTGTAGCAGACAAAGCCAAAATTGATGGCTTCTTTCCGGAATTGGTGCGCCCGAAAGCTGCAGCCATTGGCCCGCTTATCCAAAATACCTTTGAACAAGCACATAAAGCAGGCGTAAAAATTGCTTTTGGTACAGACAGTGGTGTATCAGCCCACGGAGACAATGCGCAAGAGTTCTCATTAATGGTTGAAGCTGGTATGAAGCCTGCCGACGCGCTGCTAAGTGCCACCGTGAATAGCGCGAATTTACTAGGTATCAGCGATATTCTTGGCACGCTGGAAGAGGGTAAGTTGGCTGATATTGTTGCGGTTCAAGGCAACCCGCTTGACGATATATCGCTTATGGAAAGCGTGTCTTTTGTGATGAAAGATGGAGTCGTTTACAAGCAGTAGAGAAAATAAAGTGGTAGGGATTACATGGAACTAGGTAAAAAGGTTAAGCACAAAACCAAAAAACTTGTCGATTCTAAGCATATGTTAAAGGGCATCACTCTTGCCTCATTTTTAGAATCAACCATTGTTCCCATACCACTAGAAGCCGTAATGGTGCCACTAATGCAAGCAAGACGGGAGTCGCTTTGGAAAATTGCATTAATGGCCACCATAGGCTGTGTGATTGGCGCAGTCTTCGGCTATGCCCTCGGTTACTACCTCTTCGATATGGTTGGTCAGTGGCTTATAGATACTTTTTTTAGCCAAGAGCAATTCGACAATGTAAAACAGCAGATGCAAAACCAAGGTTTTTGGTTCGTAATGACCTTAGGTATTGCCCCTATTCCTTTTCAGGTTGCGATGCTTGCAGCAGGTGCAACCCAATACTCACTTCCGCTTTTTCTTTTAGCTACTGTTATTGCGCGTTCAATTCGCTATTTCGGACTCGCAGCCGTGGTTTATTACACAGGAGACAAAGCTGAGCAGCTCATTAAGCGCTACAAAATGAAAGCGGTTATTGCTATCACAGTTGCGGTGCTTCTTTTATGGTGGCTTTCAAATTTAATCAGCTAATAAGCTCGCCTGTACTAGTGACTCAAAGTACTTAATAGGCGAGACAAACGATGCCGTTGGTTCACGACAACGTAAATATCAAATCAACCCAATAGATTTTTTGAACTTTACATTTGATAATGATTCTTATTTGCACTAATGTAATAAAAAACAGGAGGTGCTTATATGAATGTTCAGCGGCTATGCCCAGTTTACAAAAAGTGGCTACAGCTAAACCCTTCAAACGCGCGACAGCATCGCTATGCTATGCAAGCGCAGACGCAGCAAGCCCATCAACAGGGCAGATTGGATTATGCGAGAGAGTTAGGCTATCAAACCTTTGAGGCCGCAAAGGTTATCCTTAATGCGCTTCAGCCTACCTCTTTGCAGAAAGTCAGTGTAGTTCAAGAAGACGTACTCGCTTTTTCCACTATGGGAATGTACTTATCTTCTCTGCTTGCCGAAGAACATAGGAAGCGAGAATCTCACGCTATTTTACAAGAATGTCAGCAACAGCTTATTGCCATATTACCCCTGCATGCCACCAATCCTTCTATATGCAGGCTAATCGCGGCCATTCAGCATACCCTTGAGCAAACCTATGTCCCCCAAGCAAGCAAACGACTCGCTTCTGTGGCCGTGCATTAAATACTTTAGATAAAAGGAGATAGTTATGGCGTCGAAACAAATTTCAAGCGAAGACGGCTTTGTCTCATTAAACGTTAGAGCTTCTGTACTTCAAAAAATGCTTAATGGTGAAGTGCTACACATGACAGATATTCACTGTACCTGTTCGCGAAGCAAGCAGGTTTTGAAGCAACTTTTATTGCAGGCTGCTAGCGGCCGCGAATAGAAACAGTAACAAAAAAGGCGCTCAAGCGCGCCCTTTCTTAATAACGTATTGGTAAGGCATGGTCTCGGTTTGAGACGCAACCAGCGTGTGGTCCATAAAGCGGCAAAAGCTAGGAATATCTCTGGCCGTTGAGGGATCGTCAGCCGTGACCGATAAAGTTTCCCCATCGGCCAGCTTTCGAATATTCAGACGCACCATCATTACTGGCTCTGGGCAACGCAATCCTAGCGCATCTAAATGCTGACTAGCCGCGCTAAATGCGCTGTCAAAATCAGATGCCATAATTTTCACGATAGGTGTTAATGGCGCTGATTTCGCTATCAAACCCGCCTTTCTCGGTCAGATAAGCCACGACATCGGCAAGCGATACAATAGAGATAACCTGAGTGCCAAAGTCGCGCTCGACCTCTTGAATAGCTGACAGTTCGCCATTACCGCGCTCTTGTCTGTCTAGCGCAATCAGCACGCCAGACAAGCTAGCCTGCTGTTGCTCGATTAAGGTCATCGATTCGCGAATAGCCGTACCCGCAGTGATCACGTCATCCACCAGCATAACCTTACCTTCTAGTGGGCTGCCAACTAGATTGCCGCCTTCACCGTGGGTTTTCGCTTCTTTGCGGTTGAAGCAATAAGGGACATCAAGCTTGTGGCTATCGGCCAATGCAACGGCTGTTGTTGTCGCAATAGGAATGCCCTTATAGGCTGGACCAAAAAGTACATCGAACGCAACGCCTGCGTCCATTAACGCATCAGCGTAAAAACGCCCCAACTTAGCCAAATCGCCACCGCGATTAAACAAACCGGCATTGAAAAAGTACGGGCTAACGCGGCCTGACTTTAAAGTGAATTCGCCAAATTTCAGTACGCCACGTTCAATGGCAAACTCAATAAAATCACGCTGAAACGCTTTCATGATGACCTCTTAATTTCTAATTTACGCGTTGGTTCTAACTACGTGTCGATGACTCGCTTACGCTAGCGCCGCTTTTTGAATGTCGAACAATTCACGTAAACCGTGCTTACCAATTTTCAGCATCTCGTCAAGCTCTTCAAACGAGAACGGTTCGCCCTCTGCAGTACCTTGAACTTCAATCAGCTTGCCGGTTTCGGTCATTACAATGTTCATATCTGTTTCTGCCTCAGAGTCTTCGGTGTACTCAAGGTCAGCGATTGGCGTACCTTCGTAAATACCTACTGAAAGGGCGGCAATCATATGTTTAAGCGGGTTAGTTTTGATAATGCCTTTAGCACGCATGTAAGTAAGTGCATCAACAAGAGCTACACACGCACCGGTAATTGACGCTGTACGCGTACCGCCGTCGGCCTGAATAACGTCGCAGTCTAACGTAATGGTGTTTTCGCCCAGAAGTTTTAAATCTACCGCTGCGCGTAGTGAACGCGCAATTAGACGCTGGATCTCTAACGTGCGGCCGCCTTGTTTACCGCGCGCCGCTTCACGGCCGCTTCGCGTATGAGTAGCACGTGGAAGCATGCTGTACTCAGCTGTAATCCAGCCTTTCCCTTGGCCCTTCATAAAGCGTGGCACACCTTCTTCTACCGTCGCATTACACAACACCTTAGTGTTACCAAACTCTACAAGAACAGAGCCTTCTGCGTGACAAGTGTATTGGCGAGTAATTGTAACAGGGCGAATTTGACTGGCGGTTCTGCCGCTTGGACGCATAGTGTTCTCCACAACGTAAGTGCTTAAAAAAGGGTAGCGTTTTACAGGTTTTATTGGCGATATGTGAATAGAAAGCCCAATTCGCGGTCAAAACCTATAAATTCGATGTAGCTACGAAATTGCGCCTAAGTATAACGCAATACCCGCGGCCGTTAAAAACGAACTTTACATGTTTGCTTATTGAATTACGTAAATGTGCGCTAATATACAAAATACAAGAAAACCTGCTGTAGATATTCACGTATACAACACGACGTTCGGGTTGTTTTTGCAGGCTTTCAGTTAAATTTAAAGGATATTTATGATTTACAGCATGACAGCGTTTGCACGCGTAGAAACCAAAAAAGAGTGGGGCTCAGCCGTGTGGGAAATACGCTCGGTCAACCAACGCTTTTTAGAAACTTACTTTCGCCTGCCGGAACAGTTTCGCTCATTGGAGCCGGTTTTACGTGAACGATTCCGTAAAAAGCTAGCCCGAGGTAAGGTGGAATGTGCGCTGCGTTTTACCGCGAACGATGCTGCTGTAACTAAGCTAAGCTTAAATGAAGAGTTGGCTAAGCAAGTGCTTCACGCCGCTGACTGGGTGCAATCCCATGGCCAATCCACGGGGGTTAACCCACTAGACGTTTTGCGCTGGCCTGGGGTAATTGCAGCGGAAGAAGCCGATATGGACGCCATCCACGCTGACGTAATGGCCGCGTTCGATCAAGCTCTTAACGATTTTATCAGTGCCCGCGCAACCGAAGGGGAAGCCCTTAAAGGTATGATTACGCAGCGCCTTGACGCTATAGAAGTGGAAGCTGAAAAAGTATCCGCGCGTATGCCTGAAATCATGGTGTGGCAGCGAGAAAAAGTGCAAACCCGCTTTGAAGAAGCAAAGGTTGAACTTGATGCAGGCCGTTTTGAACAAGAAATGATCATGCTGGCGCAAAAAGTAGACGTGGCAGAAGAGTTAGATCGTCTGAATGCTCACGTTAAGGAAACCCGCAATATTCTTAAAAAGGGTGGAGCAGTAGGTCGCCGTCTTGATTTCATGATGCAGGAGTTTAACCGCGAATCGAACACGTTAGGTTCAAAGTCTATCAGCACCGACATCACACAATCGGCGGTTGAACTTAAAGTCCTGATTGAGCAGATGCGCGAGCAAATTCAGAATATTGAATAAAGCTCACTAGTGCTCACAAAAACCCACAACACTTTGAAAAACCTCACTTTATAGTGAGGTTTTGTTTTTTATGGTTCCGTATTTTTTCATTCTGTTTCATTCAATTGGTGAGTATTGTGGTGAGTATTTTTCACTGCTAGTCTCAAGCTACTGGTGAGTACAAGAGGTGAAGAAATGCCAAATTTAACAGTTAAACAAGTCAACATACTTGCTAAAGGCAAGCCAAGTAAAACTTCCGATGGCAATGGGTTATCGTTTGTCGTTCCAAATCGTGGTGAACCTTATTGGTCCTTGAGATATTCCTTTAATGGAAAGAGGAGAGAAAAGTCGCTGGGTAAGTTCGGGCAACTGACACTAGCTGAAGCGCGTGGTGAGGCTGAAACAGTCAGAGCCATGCTCAGAGAAGGCATTGATCCACTATCATTGAGCTCTCTCACCAAACATAGCGGGATGACTTTTAACGAGCTATTTCAAGATATGTATGAAAATAAGCTGCTCAAACGATTAAAAAGGCCTGATATTCCGAAAAGTAAATATAACAACAATGTTGCTAAATTCATTGGTCACCTTAAAGTTGAGCAGGTTAACGCATTCCACATTAGAGATATCCTAAATATCATTACCGACAGTGGACGACCTACTGTGGCAAATGATGTCCTTGATCTACTTAACAACCTTTTTAAGCATGCTATTCAATTAAATATTACACTCAACAATCCCGCGTCAGCCTTTAGCTATAAAGACGCTGGAGGGGATGAATTATGCCGAGAACGAGTATTGACGATAGATGAAGTGGAGCAAGCATTCAGCGTATTCAGAAAATACTCGGAGTCTTTTACTCGCGACAACTACCTGGCCTGCTGTTTGTTATTGGTTTTAGGTGTACGTAAATCTGAATTAATTCAAGCACCATGGCATGAATTCGATTTAGACAATGCGGTTTGGCATCTACCAAAAGAGCGTACCAAGAAAAACTTTAGAGCTATCAAAATTCCGTTACCGCCACTAGCTATTGAATGGCTTAAAGAACTAAAAGTTCGCTCACATGGCTCAGATTATGTATTTCCGGCTAGACGAAAGAGCAAAAAACCATATATGGGCCCTGATACCATCAACAGCGCTATTAATTCACTGTTCGGTATAGACAAAAGCAAGAAAGTTCCACCGCCAAAGCGTATGGGTGATTTGGAACACTTTAGAGTTCACGACCTTAGGCGCACTTTCAGATCTATTGCGGCCGGGATGAAGTTTCAAGATGATCATTTAGAGCGTTGCTTAAATCATCAAATCAGTAAGTTAGATGAAATTTACAACAAACATGACTTCTTTGAAGAGAGAAAGGAAATTCACCAAGCAGTATCAGTCGCTTTACAGCCTCTTCTTCAGTAGTGAAGAGGCTAGCCTAACTCACATTTTACCCGTAAAACTTGAGAAAGCATTATCCTCCCTCAACCTCTCGGTCAGTGTCTTCAGAGAGGGGATTGTAGTTAGCATTACAAGGCTGAACTATATACTTTTTCTCCGCACTAGGGTTGTAGACCAATACATTTTTTAATGCTGGATCTAAAAATATAACACCTTTGATATCATCATCTACTTTACATGGATGATTACTATTGAAATCCACCATAACAGCTGTTTTTTCAAGAACACCAGCAATATTTCCTCCATAGGCCAAGCTAAGAACTAATATTGCATAACTGGCAAAAAAGCCATTTGCTGTGTAAAAGTCAAACTTTTTGCTTTTAGTAAAAAAAGGTAAAATTGTAAAAAGGAGGCACGAAAAAGAGATCAATGCAGTTATCGGTGTAGCTGCAAGGAGCATTGCAATTGGTTTTGTCTGGCTAAAATAAACAGCATCCACTCCAAATATTTCATTAATTATAATATTTGAAAATGTACTCATCCCATATATTGACACTGAAAATATAACAGCCCAAATTAGTGCTGGTTCCCACTTTTCATTTGAAAACTTCCCTGAAAAGCTTGTAACTAGTGGTATCAGTACACAGTATAAGCAAAACACCCCCCCTAAGATAAAAAGGTATGACAAATCTACACTCCAAATCATGCCTAAAAACGCAGCCATAAACATAGCGCTACCAATGACTCCAGCTATATCGTGAAGTCTATAATCAGTAAAACCATCATTTATAAACGCAAGAACCCAATAAATGAGTGCAAACAAAATAGCTATTGAAGTAAACACCACTTGAAAAGTTTTGAAAAACTCAGCCACATCTTCGGAGAGCACAATTAAGCTATAATCATTAAGAAATAAGATTGTCATAACGATCGCAAAAGAAACCATAAACAAGCCTAAAAGCCCTAAACAAACTTTCTTTATTGCCATTTATTCACCAAAAGTATAAAAAATAAATATCAGACATATCATGAGTTTAAGTTGCTAAAGTGTCTACTCATTTCGACACATCCAAAGCAAAACATCAGACAGCAACCAACGGGCTTTTCCTTTACCCACGCTGGAGGCTGGCGGAGTTTCTCCCGCCTTTTGCATACGCCACCAGGTAGTGCGGCTAATGCCGGTTCTGCGGCAGCGCTCAGTCTCGCTTATCAACCGCTCTTCTTCGCCATAAAGCTTTAAAATTCCCGCTCGTTTTTCAAATAGTTCGTCATTCATGTTCGTCTCCCAGTTCAACTCGATTCTTTAGTACCCAAGCATCAACTTCCGTTCTCTTGAAAAAGGTTCGCCGCACTCCAAGCTTGTAGCTGGGCAACCCGTCCCGTACTTGTTGCCGCAAAAAATTAGGGCTTAGTGCTGTGTACTGAACACATTCATCAAATGTGAGGAACTCTTTGCTGTTGAGCGCTACTTTGCAAAGTTGGCTTTCAATCACGCATTTAATCTCGTCAAATAGCTGGTCAGTAAGCATTAGTAATTCTCGCTCTGGGAAACTGGGAAAGTGGGATTAGCATTACTATTCAATAAGTTATCATTTTCGTAAAAGTGGGATAGATCCACACTTTCACCGCATTCGCGACAGATTTTTTCTGGAAAGAACTTAATAAATCGCTCTCCTCCTACTTTAAATGTGCGTCGCGCGCCTTCATTGGAAAGGGCCCAACCTTTTTGAAGCATGTAATGGACTGTTTGACTGTATTCATGAGCAACAGACTCAATTACTTCCGATTTGAATAACTGCTGAGGGATGTACCAAGCCAGGTCCGGCTCTGATTCAAAGAATCCTATGCTCCCATTATGTGATTCCCCCCGAGGGCTCAGGCTATGCCGCCACTTATTGATTAACTTGATAAGCTTCTTAATAATTTTCTTACTTTCTGAGTTTTCGGTGCTATTCCGGTCATCTAGCCAAATTGTTGCTACTTGTTCCAATGCATCTTTAGCTTCACCTAAGTGCCATGGCAACAGCCCTAAATTAATGGCAATTTCCCCCGCGGCCGCTAGCAGAGCAAACTTATCTAAAACGTTATTAGCCTGACTCTCAATGTTTTTTGGCCACGGCCATTGCTCCCGAATATCTTTGTACTCTTTAATAACCTCATTATTGGGGCAATCAAATTTTGAGAGGGCTTCCACCCACGATTTGATGAAAGTGCCATGGTACTTACCTACGCAGGATGATAAGTACTCAGCAAACTCTTTAGCCGATGTAAACCCATGAGTATTTTCAAAAGCGTCATATTTGCTAAATACTGGAACCTCTATCAACCGGACTGATTGCCCTGCGCTAACACTTTGATTGATGCCCAACAAAAGCTCTTCAAGGGTAAGCTCGCCGGTACTGAGAAATATTGTGCGCCAACGGTAGCGCTTATCCAGTGCACCATCTTGCTGGCTTCTTAATTTTGATACGCCATTGCACAAGTGATAAATTAACTGGCCTATATCTTGCGCGGGGCATTGCTTAAATTCATCAAGACAAAGCAACATGTTATTTCGCGCACGAGCGATAGATTCAATACCGTTAGATGTTGAGCTCCAAGTCTCCCAGTAGGTTTGATCTGAATAGATACTGGCAGCCACTTTCATCACTGTAGACTTGCCTGATTTTGAGCTGCCGACGATTTGTATTCCAAAGCTCTCCAAATCAGTCCATCCAATAATAGGGGCCGCAAGTGCAGTACATACTGCAAGAATCATGATTGGATTACCTCGGCAATATTTTCCAATATTTTGTTGCCAGTCCAATAGAGAGCCTGATTCAACTAAGCTGTCACCAGCAAAATCACCAACATAAACTGCCGGAGTCTCATATCGGCCAATACTCCAATCCGGAGTCACGAATTGGCCGTCCACCCAACCGCTTTGTCTCACGCTATATGCATGCTTATTACATGGAGTTTCGATTAAGTAGGCTAAAAGAGATTCCCACGAGTATTTTCCTGGCGACAGTTGAAAGCCTGACCTAAGCAGCCTCTTTTTAAATTTCTTTGCAAAGTTGTCATCAACTTCTCCCATTGGTAGTACTTCACGAATCGGTAAGCCAAAGTAGTTTTTCCACTCTAAAAGTCGGCCAAAGTCATCTCGCTTATCGTGCGAAGAGACGATAGCCTTCACTTCTATCGGACCGGAAATCTTTCTCTCTTCACCATCTTTGTTAAGGGCGTAAATCCCGTCAGGTTTTGCTTTTAGCATTGGTGCTGTTCCTTATAATTCGAAACGCTATATGAGCGTGTGAAACTGTTTAGAACAGAGTGCCACAAGGTCCTTAATCGTGAGCGGAGAAAGGTAGGGGAACTTTCGATGGGTTTTTCAAGCCTTTAAAAATGCGGGATTAGCGGGTTTAGGTACGTTACTTGCGCATAAAACAGGAGGCAAAACGCTGTTTTTGGGCACCAAGAATTAGGCATGCCTAACTCCTTGGCTCAAAAGAGTGGATATCAGTCGAATTTATTGAGATTGTCGCGATTAAAATGAAATAACAAAGCAAAAAATATCACCAACGCCAGAACCATGGCGCATCCTGTAAGCAACGGAGCCATAACTATATTCTCCCCTCTTTAATTGCTTCAAATAGATCGTGTTTTAGTTTGTCGTAGTGGCGAGTAGCGCGAATTGCCAGCACCATTAAAACCCACATTTGAAACCATTCATATGTTGTCATAGCAGTTCCTATTAATTTTAATGCCTGGTGATGCCGGTAAATACGTCACCTTCCCAATTACACAATTCGATAACCCAATTACTGATTTGCTGCCGCTTATTAGGATTATAGCCGGTAAACGGGAATGTTATTTTGGTGCTGCGCGCTTTAAACTTTGAAAAGGGCTCCAGTCTTACATCCCAGACAGCCCCATATTCGTTTGAGACATCGAACGCAAACGCCTTTTGGGATATTAAAGTGAATAATATCTCCTCTTCAGTCTGAACATCCTTATCAAAAGAAAAGCCTAGTGGCTCACATTCAACTTCAATACCACACAGTCGATGTTTGATCTCAGCAAACGCGGGTAAAAATGGCCGTAGCTCAGAGTTATTAATCAATTTTTCATCGTTCATAAAATCTGCCCCCAATTTGGCATGCCAAATTGGCCTATGTATTAGCTCTAGTAATAAGTGTCGTATAGTTCTCCGCGCGCCTGAGCATCCTCAGCCTCTTGACGAGACATATGCTTGCCATCAGCGATGATATTTCCCATACCATCGTCGAGTTGGTCAAGCTGATCATTTTTGTCTGACGATTCATCATCAGCAGTAGATACCCAAACTAAAAGGTAAACAATTCCAAATATTACAAAAAAAAACGTTTCCACAATCGCTACTCCTATCCAATCCCAATTTGGCATGCCAAATTAAAAGCTAAGTATTCCTTAGTATCCAATTCCTATTAAAGCTAAGAAAATCTTAGTTTTCAATAGCAGATCTCGTACACCAGTTGAAATGTAATGATGGTTCGCCGTTTCCAACACGGCTAAAGCAAGCAAGAACAAGACTTGGTCTATCCCAAAAGCAATTAGGAATAATGGCGGGGATGGATAGCTTTGTTGCGTCTGCTCGCATGAACCAATACGAACGTGGCGTTCATGCCCCAGACTTTAAAACTGTTGAGGCCTTAAGCGCAGTTTTGAGAGTGCCAACTGCCTTCTTGTTCTGCATTGAAGACGAACTGGCAGAGAAAATATTGGATTGGTCATCGCAATGTTGATTAGTGTGAAGCGTGGAAGAATTTAAGTCTCTTGAAAACCTGTTGTCAGCGGATGAAAGGAATACCTTTTGGAGTGTTCTCGACGAAGAGTCGGGGGAAATGCGTTCAATTTCCTTAGAAGAAATATATCAGTCGATCTCGCATGTTTCATTGGATGCGGTGGTTCCCGAGGATGTTAGGAGCCAGTTTAATGTCGCGAAGAATTTAGCCGCGTACTCTTGGTACTGCTACCCATTCCATCAAGTATGTGAGATGAAAGCTTACTCGACGGTAGAGTATGCATTGAAACAACGCCTAGAACATCACTGGCCATTTCCAAAACTCATTAAAAAATCAATAAGTTGGGGATTAATAAAAGACATCGGGTTTTCCCACCTAAGGAAACCTCTGGATGTATCCTCAACTGAATACAGCAAGTCTTTGATAGAAATAATGCCAGGACTAAGAAATGGCCTAGCCCACGGAGGGACAACTCTTCATCCCGGCTCATTATCAACTTTAAGGTTCTGCGCTGATTTTATTAATCAGCTATATCGGAATGAAATCAATAAGCCCGCTCGCGAAATAAAAGAGTGGCATGGGTGCTCTACCAAAGCCTGAAATTGCAAATACGCTATAGACTAGGTTTGCTATTTTTTTAAAAATGCTGCTCTTGTCGATTTGGCATGCCAAATTCTAGCTACCTAAATAGGCATAGGTGATCTTCAATCGTTCATGGCCCAGTTCACGGCTTATTTTCTCACGGACATTGGTATCGTGCTCATAATCAGAGGGGGTAAGCTCTCTTCTATGCGGGCCTCCGTCGGCAGGGCATTTCCAACCTGTAAGCTCTAAATAACGTTCCCTTGCGTAATGGTGACGTAATCCGTGATTTTTATTTAATCCAACTCGGATAGTTTCGCGATCATACTCACCCATTTGTGATTTATAGTTCTTATAAGGTTCGATAAGTGCGCCTTTAGTAACAGCGGAAATATCACGAATAAGTTGTCGTTGAGATTCTTTTAGAATTGGGATGGTGCGGTATTTGCCACCCTTAGCCCATGAGCCTTTTATTTGTAGAGTGTTAGCGTCTATCAAAGCATAAGACAAGCTGAATTTCATACACTCCTCTTTTCTAAGCCCAAACTCTTGCTGCAAACGCAGGGAAAGCTTGATTAAGTCACTCTTGATCTTGGCATGCTTATCCATCTCTAACGTTTTTGACTTGCCAATTGGGTTGTTGCGAACTCTTGGAATGCCGTAATCATCATTGCTACGTGAACAGATATTAGGTTTACCTATTTTTTCGGCAATCCAACGCAAAGCCGCCATTCTGTTTTTTATTGTTTTTGCTGCCAGACCTTCATCTTGCCAACGTGTAACAAGATGATTGATATGCTTGGTCTTAAGGCCGATCGGATCTTTTAATCTATAACCATGTTTGAGTAGCTGCTTTGCAGCAAGGTTTAAAACTTTGCTTCGGGTAGCTCTAGTGCTAAAGCTACTTTCGCGGTGAGTGTCGTTCACCATTTGATGAAGACGATATCCTAATTGGCTCATTTCATGTTCCTCATAAATTTAAAAACTAATTTTTGAAAGTATTTAGAAAAACACCAAACCGAAGACCAGGGGGCGAAATGCCAAAATAGGTAAGTTTTAAAGCCATATGAACGGTGCGTAACCGAGCATATTGTCATAAGACATAAAGGCTAACTGGTCTAAAGCAACAAAGCTGAGCCGTGTGATTTCTGTTGAAATACAGCGCGAACTACTGTGGTTTATATTTGTGTTATTTATAGGGGGTGGCAGTCTGCCCCATAATGCTGCGAATGCAGCTCCTCAGGAACGTGTTGCGGGCAGTGGATACGCCCTTTTTCTTGATGCTCATTTCGAGCTAGTTCGTAAATAAAATTATCACAGTGATCAGAGATTGCAACTCCTTTTTGACACGCTCAAATCTCCATCCCTTTTTTGGCCCTGCAATTTTTAAGGCGGATTGGGTGTCGAGGCATCATGAGCAGTGGCCTCGACGTGCGACTCTGCGAGTCGTCCCTACTTCTTTCGAGTAGGGACGACTCGTCGCCAATCCGCCTTCAAATAAAACCCCGACAATCTTACCAGGTTTTTTCCGAACATTATTTTTGAAAGTGGTTTATCTTTGTGATTGGCAGCGCACACCGCGATTCGTTATCGATAGTAACGGCCCACACCTGGGTGCATGAGACAAGGCTATGGTGCATCAGGGTGCGACCCTGGAGGCGTGTAATCCATCAGACGTTAGGGTTTATCGTCTGTAGTCTTCGAGGATAGTCGTGTAGTTCCTACACGTGCAGCCCATTATATTGGGCTGCTTTTCTTAAGAATTGGTGTGTGCTGCTTCTGGGCTAAGCGATATCACATATGCTCAAACTATCGAAAATACACTGTAGCAATTCTTTATCAACCACTCCTTCGTTAACACATACTTTCAACTTATATGGCGTATAACCCAAATAAGAGACCTCTCTTGACCCCCCCACTCCACAGCAAACTAATCCTTTCTGATGTAACCGGAGAGTCACTGTTAACATTACTCAAGCCATTGATTGCTTTTCTAGCTCTCTGTTCGTTAGTCATCTTCACGACCCCTCATGGAAAATAATCTCCATCGTAGCGCTTAGCCATACTTCGGTTAAGTTAAAATTTTAACTACACTTGTTTAAACTTTCTATTTAGCATAAGTTAAGTATCATTATAGGAATTCACATAAAAAATAAACACTTAGAAATGAAAGATATAGAAAAGGAAATAGCTGTAGAGCGCTATAAGTTTATACTTACAAAAATACAACACTTAGACGAATCTTTATATAAAAACATCGGCTATATTGCAAAGTTTACAACTGCAATTATTAGTGCTATTGCCAGCTCTATACTCTTATTCAAAACTAGCAAAATAACTAATGAAATAGTGGTGTTAGCAATAGACTTTGCGGCATATATCAGCGCCTTCACATGTCTACTTTTTATTCTTATAACTTTAGCAACTATTTTTTCTTGGCGCGATTACAGAAAGGAAGAAATTGAACTGCTAGATAAATGTGGTATTGAAATTGCTAGAAAGCCCCCATCATTCAAGGGGCTCCTCCGGTGGACAGAAACATGGTTTTTGATAGCACTGCTAATCATTGCAACCGCTTCTTTAAATGTTGATAAAATTCTAGGGAGCCTAATAACACCCTAGAGAATATTTAATGTAATCAAAAACATTTACATAAACTCCTTCAAATCAGCACCATCTAGGAATTTAAAGTTATATTCCGAGTTGTCTTCCCAGAAATGAGGGGACAACTTTTTAACCAGCTCGCCTCTATCTTGTCGCCCTGGCATAACAACAACATTATCAACTGATACTCCTGTTATTAAAATACTCCAGCCTTCCCTCACTCCTTTAGCATACGATGCTTCTTCAGAACTCAGTTCCGCTAACTTTTCTTCTTCACGCTGCGTCAACGTACGTGGTGATACAAATAAATAGAGCACATTGATGGACTTATTTTCATACCTACTTTCTTGTTCATTGATTTCATGAAGGCCAAACCTCGACCGTTTGGTTTCAAAATAATAAACTTCGTTAGCAACTTTTTCTTCGAAATTATCACGTTCTTTGATACTGAACAGCCCCATTTTATCATGTATTGCTAACGGGCTTTGACCAAAGAAGGCTCCAATACCATTAGAATAATTCATAAGTTGGATCCCTTTTTCTCCGATAGGGCCTAAACTTCCAGAATCTCCCTTTGTAACTGCATCAAATAAACGGGGTGAGACAACTGGCAACATGCTTGAAACCAAGTCATATGATACATCCCAACTATCTGCTTTAATCAGTATTACCTGACCATCACCGCGATACCGTGTCTTGCTTGGTAAAGTGAAATTATTTCCATTATGCTCAAGCAAAACATCTTCACCTTTAACTTGAATCGAGTTACTTGAGAGTAACTTCCCATAAAGTAGGGTCTTCGTAAACTGAGGTAGAACCTGCTTATTTGGAGAAACAATTTTTAGTGGGCTCATTTTCATGAAATCACTGATTGTTATGTCAGTACCTGTTAGGGCACATAAACTCGCTGAGCTAACATCTCCGTAGTGATTATTTATGATGGACTGAATAAACCCTTGGCTTCCAAACCTAAACCGGTCAAATAAATAATCCCAGGTAAACCTTACTTCCTTAGAATCTGGCTGGAGCTTAAAAGTCTTTATGTGTTCAACAACTACACAAAGCACCTGCTCTGTTAGTTTTGATGTAATTGTTGCCATGTCTTCTTTTAACCCTTCAGGCCAAGCTGTGATAGAGTTACGGTCTACTGAGAGTTGTGGTCTTTTTTCTCCAGTGAAATTAAGCAACCCGATATAAGAAATAGGAAAACACATCTCAATATCATGGGGCATACTCGTATTAGTACCTACAGAAATCCCGTCGATACACACCCCTGTAGAACCTACAATTGGCATCACACGTAAAGCTGCAATATCACCAAACGTAACATTATCGGTCGGTAATGACAGGTGAGTGATGAACTCAATACCTTTATACTCAACCATGATTTTATAAGTTTTAATATTGTGTCTTACTTCAGAAAACAAATATTCTGGTCTTTTCCAATACATATCTCCAACAAGATAATCTATAAAGGCTAGATCTGATTCCAGTTCACTAGTTAGCTCGAACTCTGTTGGTTTGGGAAGTAGCTTTAGCTCATTTTTCCCTTTGAGCTTTATAACAACATCAATGTTGGGGAAAGGTGAATCAACGATTTTATTAATCTTATTAAACAGATGATTATCCCAATTTGCATATATATCTTTATAAGAGGTAAATTTTCCTCTTAGATTGGGTTTTTCTCTCAGAAGCAATAATTCAACCTTGTTTAAATCTTCGTTGTTTAATTCCGTTGCAACAGAGTCATTCAATAGTACTTTTATTTGCGTTCCCGAGCGCACTATCTTTTCCGTTTCAAACTTACTTGGGGTTTTGTAATAGAAGCTTTCATGTGGACCATCAATGGCGCATGAAACAAAATCACCTCCTTGTGTTTTTGTCGTGATTTCAATACTTGAACCAATCATGAAGCATGACAGTATCCCAATACCAAACTGAGATGTGGGCGTAAAGCTATCATTCCATGAAGCTTGTCTTCTGGAGAATTCAGACGACCGATAGTATGAATTGCCGATATTCAATAGGTAGTTTTCGATAATTTCATTAGTCATTCCACAACCATTATCTCGGCAGATCAAGAAGGTATCACTTCCTTTTCTTTCAATATCGAATTCAATCTTAAATCTTAAGATTCCTTCTTCCTGTGTAGATGAAGCCTGCATACTCCTGCATGCATCTAGCGAATTTTGATACAACTCTCTCAAGCATGCATACTTATCCTTGTATAAGCCCACCCCCATTAACAGTTCCAGTATTTTTCGTTGGCTTAATGTGAATTTTAATCCGTGTTTAGGTATAAAACTTCCATCACTTTTTATGCCACTTCGATCAACTTTTTCTGGTAGTTTAATATAGCTTCCAAGCCATTTTCTTTCGAACAAGAAGTAGTTTTGTATCTCCAGATCGACCCAGTCTAAGTATTCATGAACCTTGAAATAATCTCTGGGGCTCTCGCAAAAAGCCTTAAATGATATCAGACCATCACCTATAGAATAATTTACTCCATTATCTTTCATTGCCCATTGCTGAAAACTGTACTCTGATTGAAACTCTCTCGAAGTTCTCAATACTCGTGGAGCTCTATCAAAACTAAAATGCAAAATGTCCCCAAGCCTTAATAAGAGAGCTATGAGTTGCAAGTTTGCCGTATCATCACCTAGATAATGAGCAACCGCATCTAATGAGTCCTGAATATAAGAAACATTTTCGCAGTGAGAACGACAAACCTTTGATAAATCCGAGGCTAGCTTTTTACCCCAAACCCTGCCGGTGATTTGTCCTTCAAACAGGCGTGATAAATTAGCAATGTATTTTTCAACTCTTAAGTGATGATTCGCACGAATGAATGAAAAGCGAATAGCTTCACTTTCCCTTTCATATTCATCTTGAGACTTTATTAGACTAAATGTTTGCTTTGATCCGTTTCTAAACTCTTGGTATTCGACCAGAATGTGAGCAAGTTCTTCATGAAGCTGCTCTTGAGTCTCAGGGGAAAAGCGCCACTTACTTACCTCGTCAAAGCTTTGATATAACACCTCCTGATTTGCTTCAATAAAAGAAACAGCTTCAGAAAGTTTTAGCGGAGCTTTTAAATCATGTTTAAGTAGGCAGTATGGATCATGGTAATGCTCCCCTCCCTCAGTGGCCCTTAAAAGTTTCAATTCCCAGTCTGGAGGAGCTAGCGCACAGTCATGTAAAAATGGCGCAAGGTGAAGAAAAAACAGCTCGTAAGAGGTGAGACGACGAATTCCAGCATCACCTAGTAAACTTTCAATATTGCTAAGAACTTTTTCGCTATGAGATTCATCATGCAAGTCAAATTCAGGTAGCACAAGGCTAATTCTTTTTAAATGGTGCCTGCAATCAGTTTCAATTGTAGAAGCTAGCGAATATAACTCACCTAAAATAGGGTTCTCACTGGTACTTAGTCGTTGTTTTAAATCTGCTAATATTTTCATTATGATCAACAATATTTTTAGACTTCTTATGGGGTTAGAGTAGCCTCTTACACCCAAAAGCACCAGTATCCTTCCCCTAAACCACTTCGTTCAAATCCTGTAAAGCCATAAATCGGAACCCCGCAAGCGGGGCCCCCTTGCTTCGCAACCCTTCGGGCGATTTCTAGCTTGACTGGCTTTTCTCTGCGTAGTGCGTGTTGGCCATGAGGTATGGCGCGCCTTTAGGCGGCAAGCGCCTAAAACTCACCAACCTCATAGCGAAAGGGGCTTCTATGAAAACTATGGACTTTATAAAAAGGGCTAAAAAAGTAGAATTTGCTGATATAGCAAGGTCGGCAAAGCCGATTGAACGTACCACTCTTAAACACGTTCGGACTACAGATAAATGCTACCTGGTTAAAGCAGGCAGTAAGTTACAATTTTGGATCACCCGTGATGATTACTTGTTGTCTGTGAATGTATCTTTGCGCTCACCATTTTGTGTTTGTACTGACGCAGATAGTTAGCTATGTTTCCCATATCCCAACTTTCCCAGTTAGAAATTGAGCATTTTTTTATTTTTTTTCATAAATTTTTTCGATTTCTTTATGGTGAGTACACTGGTGAGTAAAAGGGTTTCAAAACGGGCCAGGAATACCTTGCAGCCCCTGACATGCATAGAATTGTGAAATTTAAAACGATAAACAAATTCAGAATATTGAGTAATTAAAAGCAGACTCAAACTCATTCAATAAATAACACCAAACCCAGCTTTCTAGCTGGGTTTGAGACTTCTGTAGGGCGTTTGGTAGCTCGTCGGTTACGAGCTGCTTAAGTCACTGTTGACGCGCTACCTGCCGCCAACATCTAACGCTTCTAATAACTCATCTCAGATACTGTGTTAAGAAGGCCTCGTGCGAGGGGAGTTTAGCTACGTGATTATCCACCTGCTGCTTTAATCCTGCCATAAACTGCTTAAGTGACTGTTCACTCATCTCATCGGCAACACGATGATACTGGCTAGGTGTCATGCCTTGGCCCATTAATACTTGGGTCCAGGAATCAACACGGAAAATATCTCCGTCATCTAAAAATACACGGCCAGATTCAGCAAACAAATCCAATTTATGTTTAAGAGAAGACGGAATGTCCATGCGTTGACACTGCTGCCAAAAGGGGCTGTCCTCGCGCTGTGTCACCTTGTAATGCATAACAATAAAATCGAGTATGGCCGACATTTCGCTATCAAACTTATTATTGTATTCGTCGATTGCGCTTTGGGTTATGCCATCGAAGGGGAATAGGCGCATTAAGCGTATAAGGCCAGTCATGATTAGATGGATGCTGGTCGACTCTAAAGGCTCAATAAAGCCACTGGATAGCCCTAGCGCCACGCAGTTTTTATTCCAACCACGCCTGCGTTTTCCAGGAGTAAAACGAATCACTCTCGGCTCATTAATGGGCGCGCCTGTCACCTGCGATTTAAGTGTATTGATGGCGTCTTCATCGTTCATAAATCGGCTACAAAATACCAATCCATTACCCATTCGTTCTTGAAGTGGTATCTGCCAGCGCCAGCCCGCCTTATGGGCCACGCTTTTGGTGTATGGCACGGGTGGGGCAGTAAGCTCAGTTTGCATGGCCACCGCACTATCGCAAAAAAGATAGTGTCGCCAATCGTCGTAACCGGTGTGAAGAGCTTGTTCAATAAGCAGTCCTTTAAAGCCTGTACAGTCTATGAAAAAGTCGCCATCTATGACTTCATCGCTTGCTAATCGAAGGGACTGGATGTTGCCTGATTGCGGGCATACTACGACCTTTTCTATATCTCCTTCCTTGTGAGTTACCCCAGCATCACACGCTAGAGACTTTAAAAATCGACCGTAAGCAACGGCATCAAAATGATAGGCAAAGTTAAGCGGCATGGCTTCTGATGTGGCGAACTTGCTCTGTTTAGCGGCAATAAGTTCCGGGCAATAATCACCAAATTCACCACCAAATCCGTATTCTTTAGCCCTCAGCCAAAAATGGTGAAACTCGCCAGCCCAACACTCTCTTCCGGTTATACCAAAAGAATGAATATAGCTGTGACCTTGTTCACGCCAATTTTCAAACTCAATACCCAGTTTGAACGTGGCTTGTGTGGCACGCATAAATGCTTTTTCGTCGATGCCAAGCAACTTGTGAAATGTTCTAATAGGCGGAATAGTCGCCTCGCCCACACCTACAATACCAATATCTTTCGACTCGACTAACGTAACGTTTATTGACTTACCCAAAAGCCGTGACAGCGCTGTGGCCGCCATCCATCCCGCAGTACCGCCACCCGCAATGACTACGTTCTTAACGGGCGTTTGATTTTTACTGCTATCTAAACCCGATACGGTCATTAGAGGTGTCCTTTTTATCTGAAGTATTTTTTATGTCATTACAACTCGAAGCTGAAGCGTGCTTGTTCTTTTCACGTTGAGCATGCGAGGGCACGTGTTGTTTTTCGTTGCTGTAGCGCTTTGCAATATCATTGAGCAAAACTCTGTTAGACGGCAATCCCTGCAGATAAGCGTTTTTAGTTTGTTGTAAGGTTTCGCGAATGTGAACTGCTTTACGCTTATGCTCTTCATTTAGCCGTAAAGGCGATGTAGAAGAAGAAAAGCCCATTCCATACAGTACATACTGATAGCTAGCAGAGGGGAAAATCTCTTCGTTCTCGATAAGATCTAAACGTGAAGGGCTTTGATACTTCCACAGTTCAAGCAATTCAGCGAGGGAATCGGGTATAGACGCCTTATCTCTTTGCGCTAACCAATACGGCTCTTCTCTATCGCTTAAAGCATAATGTAGTTTTAGAAAGTCGATAACGCGCTGCCAGCGATATGCAAAGCGCGAGTTGTAGCGCTTACTGGCTATTTCCATGTGTGCTTTGTTTTGCGGAAAAGCCTCACAGAGCATACGTAAGCCAAGTTCGACCATGGCAATGGCTGATGCTTCAAGCGGTTCAACAAACCCCGAAGACATACCTAAGCTCAAACAGTTTTTTACCCAAAACTGTGATCTATAGCCAGGCTCAAAGGAAAGTGTACGAAAAGAAAGCTCTGCATCTTGTGCACTAGGGTAACGTTCACGAACGTAGTCAATCAGCACCTGCTTTGCTTGACCTTCATTTGTGAATTGAGAAGAGTAAACTAGGCCTACACCTCGGCGGTGCTGCAACGCAATATCCCACGTCCACCCACAGGTTTGTGCAGTGGCCACTGTGGTACTTTTTATTTCAGCATCTTCGTTTGAATAAGGCACTTGAAGCGCAACGGCGCGATCATTGAGCATTGTGCGCTTAACGGGTATCCAGGGAATAGCAAAGTGTTTATTGATGAGCAGGCCGCTGTGGCCTGAACAGTCGATAAATAGATCGCCAACTATTTTTTTCCCGTCCTTTGTTGATACGCTTTCAATATCCCCGTTTTGATGAGAGTGAACACTGTCAACATGACCAACGACATGAGCGACATTTAACTTGTCTACGCAATGATTTTTTAACAGCTCAGCAAGCTTTGTGGCGTCGAAATGGTAACCGTAATTGAGCACATGGGCGTAGTCCGGCGTAGCAATTTGCTTTGGCGCCTTGCCTGCGGCACACATGGCGGCTTGTAACGAAAACGCATCTTCGTATGACGTATTGGGAGCGAGTTCTTGCCAGCAAGTATGAATATCAAGTTCGTTGTACCCTGTTGGAACGGTAAATGGATGATGATAGCAGTGCCCGCCTTTACGCCAATTAACAAAGCTGGAGCCTTGCTTGAAAGCGCCCTGACACAGAGTTAAGAATTCAGTTTCACCAATGCCGATATCAAGAAGGGTGTCGCGCAGTGATGGCCAAGAGCCTTCACCAACACCTATGGAAGGGATATTAGGAGATTCGATAAGGGTAATGGTGTGTTTCGCGCTTAGTTTTGCGGCTAGCACTCCAGCAGCAAGCCACCCAGCCGTACCACCACCGACAATGACGACCCGACGCATACTGCTATGACTTTCGTTATCACTCATACGTTAAGAACCACGATATGCCCCACTGCACTTCTACAAACATGTTCAGTCGATTTTCTGGTTACTATTCAAACAGCACTATGGCAAAAAAACCCGCTAAAGCGCAACCCTAAGCACTTTAGCGGGTAAACACACCCCAATCTTTAGAATGTATATCTGGCGCTTAGCGCATATCTAGCGCCATATTCATCTAAGTTCCACAGCATAGCGCTGGTTCTTCCGTGTCGGCGAATATTCTCTTCCGTGATATTGATACCTTCAAAGGCCACCGTTAAGTCTTCGGTTATGTCGTAGGAAATACTCAAATCAATTTGTGAGTACGCTTCGGTATAACCCGGCTCATTGATGTACTGAGAAGTAGTGTCTAAGAACTTGTCTCGCCAGTTGTATGCAATACGTGCCTGTAAGGCGTCTTTTTCGTACATTAATACAAGGTTCGCAGTATCACTTAAGCCGACCAATGCGAATTGTGTAAGAAGAGGGTTCGCATTGTTATCAAAACCGATATCGCCGGTAACCGTTGTGTAGTTTGCCTGTACACCAAAGCCACTATCACCAAAGAAGTGCTGTGCAGCTAGCTCGAAACCATAAATATTCGCAGCTTTATTGTTTACGGGTTTAGAGTTGATGAAGGTCAGTAACGGATCATCGCTGTTTGGCAATATATCGAATTGCTGCTCGAACTGGTCATCAGTGAGGGAATCATAGTCAATGCCATTTTCTAACGCGGCAACCATGTTAAATAAAGATGTGTCGCTTACTGGAATACCACGAGCTTCCAATTCGGCCAACGCTTCTTGTGCTCGTGGTCCATTAGTTACATCACGTAAACCAAATACATTTTCTTCTACCTGCTCATCACCAATGAAGTTTTTCACTCGCTTGTCGTAGAAACCAATCGACACATAACTTGTTTCTTCGAAATAGTACTCAAACGATAGATCTAGGTTATCGGATTCAAGTGGAATAAGTGTTGGATTACCCGAACTTGCCGTCGCCGTAGTAGCAGTACCTATAAGGGTAGGGAAGCTCTGCGGCGACACTGTCGATGCAGCGCTTAACCTATTATAAGTTGGTCGTGCGATAGTTTTGCTGTAAGAGAAACGAGCAATCATGTTTTCCACTAGCTCTATGTCAAAATCGAACGCAGGTAATACATGATCGTAACTAGATTTAACTTCCACGTCTTCCATTTCGCTACCAAAGCGCACGTTGAAATCGTTGTTACCTTCCCATGCAATACCGCTAGGCAAACTTATGTTCGCAATTGATGTAACATCTGTATTTTCATAGCGCACGCCAGTAAGAAGGTTATACTCCATGCCATTCAACTCGCCCGATAAATCGAACTCAAAGTAAACGGCGGTTATATCTTCTTCAATGGTGCGATTAGTGGCAAACGGGTTGTTAGCAACTAAATCAAAACCATACTGCTGTGCTGCAAATGCACCTATTTCAGCCACGCTCCCGGTAAAACCCTGAGAGAACATCCCCTCAGTATTGAAATCGCTAAACTCACTCGCCAAATCCAGTGGTGTTAAAGAACCAGCAGGCAGCTCACCCGGGTTCTCTATTCCCCAGTTGCCCATGGTGTGACGGGTTAGGGATTGGAGCGATGTACTCTCCATTGAGCGTGACTCAATACCAAAGTTTATGGTTCCAGTATCCATAACGTAAGACCCATCAAGACGAGCTTGGGTAATCTCGGTATCTTGCGACGAAAAATTCATGTCTAGTATTGACGTACCTACATCATCTTGGTCAAGTACGCCATTACCGTTTAGGTTGTCTCGAGCGGCATCGTCGAAATCGACGAACATAATAGGGAAGTCGCCTCTAAAATCGACACCTTGCCCTCTGACCACGTTTGCACCTAAACCAAGGTTTGTCCACGTTCCATATGGCGCATCGGGACGACCTTCCGCTGTAGAGTTATGTAGGTCAAAGATTAACGTCAATTCATCATTAACTAAGTATTCTAGATTCAAACCAATCGATTTATTTTCATTAACTTGGTTTAGTTCCTGAAGTGCTAAACCTAGATCACGAGGCAGTAAATCTCTGCGTTCCTGAGTGATTAATACTGGTGTCTTTACTGCTTCATCGTCAAAAGTCAGTTCCGCAAAGTAACGGTCATCCATCCAAATTGACTGTTCAGCTCGCGCTTCGAACAGATCCTGCCTTGAATACGTGTAATCTAGCGTGGCCGTCATTTTTTCTGAAGGAGCAAACTGGAACGTTAGCTGTGCATTGGTTCTATCACGCTCGCGGTCTGCCATGTAGTAACGTAAATCTGATGGAATACCGTAAAGCTGCCCAAGAGCGGGAGCGTTGTTCAACACTACAGGGTCGCCACTATTTGGATTCGATGGATCAGGAGATTGCGGTACCGTGCCATCAAACGGGTTGACTCTCCACTGGTTGACAAACGCACCTTGCGCAGCACTATCCCGTTGTTGGAATGAGCCGGTGAAAGTGACACCAAAGGTATTGTCGTCATTGAGGTAATTGATAAAGCCCGATACTTCTGGCGTTACGTCATCACCCACGCGGTTAGTCGTATCGTGCAGTGCCTTCGCACCTACGCTTGCCGTAAAACCGTTGTCTGCTGAATCGAAGGGTCTGGCTGTTTTGATATTAATTGAAGCGCCAATCCCGCCTGTCGCGATGCTCGCTCTGCCCGTTTTGTATACTTCTACTGATCTTACACTTTCAGAAGCTAGATCAGAAAAGTCGTAAGCTCTAGAGTTCGCGACACCGCCACCACCTGGTAATGCGGAACCCGGCATCGTACGTCCATTTAGGGTAACCATATTGTAGTCTGGACCGAAACCCCGTGCGGTAACCTGATTACCTTCACCATTGTTTCGGTTAATAGAAATACCAGTGATACGCTGGAGCGATTCCGCTAAGTTGGTATCAGGGAATTTACCTATATCTTCTGCTGAGATGGCATCAACAACACCAGCAGAGTCACGCTTGATACCCATCGACTTTTGCACACTGCTTCGTATGCCTGATACCTGAATAACTTCTATGTCTTTTTCTGTTTCTTGCGCTGTCGCAGACGACATCACGCCGCTACTCAAAGCGGTCCCGAGTATCAATGACAAACTTGCTGCGATCTTGCTTTTATTTGGTGTTGTTTGTGTCACGGTCTATCTCTCTTTAATAGTGGCTTTTATGTGTGTTGTGAACCTTACGCGCCGACAGAAAGGGCTTTCCCAAAGAGAAGCTAGAACACCCAGACATAAGAAAGCGCTTTCCGAACATTAATTCAACAAAAGTTTAAGATCAACACATTTTTTACAATTAATTCACAGGTAACAACTATATAGGAGAACACCAAACTCCTCACAAAAAAATAAAACCATTATATTTAATACCTTACAAGAAAACCAAAGCTCTATTAGATTCCGGTATTAGTCATATAAATATTATCAGTCACTTAATTCCATTAACGTAAAAATGACATAAATATGAGAAAGCGCTTTCTAATTGTTTTTTATTTGTGCTATAAACCGCTTTGTTATTTCAGATTCATTGTACTGCCAGCATCCGTTTAGAATTTGTGCAGTAAGAAAAAGGTTATCGACATATGAACAGCATTTCGCTTCCCGCAGGCAGTCCCTTACTCAAAAATTCGTTTCTTTATGGAACTGCCACGTCAAGTTTTCAGATAGAAGGGGATGTCGACAACCGTCTCGAATGTATTTGGGATAGATTTTGTGAACGGCCTTCAGCCATTGCTGATCACTCCAATGGCGATGTCGCCTGTGATCATATTGCTCGCTGGAGAGAAGATTTCGACATTTTGTTAGACTTAAATGTAGACGCTTACCGTTTCTCTATTTCTTGGCCGCGCGTTATCACTCAAGAAGGTGAGCTAAACCCAAAAGGCGTTGCCTTTTATAAAACGCTAGTTGATGCGTTAAATGAAAAAGGCATTAAGCCATTTGTTACCCTTTATCACTGGGATCTCCCGCAGCACCTGGAAGATAAAGGTGGGTGGCTTTACCGACAAACTGCTTTTGCATTTGAAGACTATGTTGACAAAATAACGCGGGCGTTAGGCGAGTCCGTTTTTTCCTATGCAACGTTCAATGAACCTTTTTGCAGTGCTTATTTAGGGTATGAAATAGGCGTACACGCCCCGGGCAGAACGGGTAGAAAATACGGAAGAACTGCGGCTCATCACATTTTGCTAGCACACGGCCTTGGGATGAAGGTGCTTAGAAAAAATGTCCCAAATAGCGAAGCCGGTATAGTATTGAATTTTACGCCATGCTACCCCGCTACACAAAAGAAAGAAGACCTCTTAGCCACCCGCAAAGCAGATGACTATATCAACCAATGGTATATGCAGCCTGTAATGGAGGGAAGCTACCCCGAAGTGTTATTTGATATAGACGAAGCGGATAGACCACCAGTTGAAGCTGGTGATATGGAGACAATCTGTCAGCCCATCGATTTCTTAGGGGTAAATTTCTACACGCGATTACACTATTCTGCGCCCAAAGAGAAAGGCGCATTGTATTTCGAGCATCCTCATCAAGGTCCATTGACCGATATTGGTTGGGAAATCTATCCAAAAGCGCTTTATGATTTACTTACTTCATTAAACGAACGATATACGCTCCCTCCCATTTTTATAACTGAAAATGGTGCAGCAATGGCAGACGAACTCAAAGATGGTCTTGTTAATGATGTGGATCGGGTTGATTACTACAATGCCCATTTAAACATGGTACACAACGCAGTGATTGATGGAGTAGAAGTGAGTGGTTACTTCGCATGGAGCCTCCTTGATAACTTCGAGTGGGCGGAAGGATATGAAAAGCGATTTGGGCTAGTTTATGTGGATTTTGAAACGCAAAAGCGTACGCTTAAACTTAGCGCCAATGCTTATAAAGCGCTCATAGCAAGTCGAACATAACAACAGTGGAAATAGCAATGAACCATAAGCTGACATTAAAAGAAAAAGTGGGTTATGGCATGGGCGACGCTGCGGCCAATTTAGTTTGGCGGGGCGCACTAGCATATTTGGCGGTATTTTATACCGATACGTTCGGTATTACAGCCGCTGCAGCTGCGATGCTATTTCTTGTCGTTCGTCTTTCTGACGGTGTGACCGATATTATCATGGGAATGATTGCTGACAGAACCCAGACTAAGATGGGAAAGTTTCGCCCTTGGATATTAGGCTCCACTCCTTTTCTTGGCCTTTTCATGGTCCTTTGCTTTACCACACCTGATCTCTCGTATTCAGGCAAACTCATTTACGCTTACCTGACCTACATCGGACTAACCTTAGCGTATACGGTTAATAATGTACCGTACTCAGCGCTAATGGGCGTGATGACCAGTGATGATAGAGAGCGTACAAGTTTGTCTGGCTTTCGTTTTGCTGGGGCATTCTTTGGTGGACTGCTTGTTATGGGTTGTTTGCCTATGCTGGTGGACTTGCTAGGCCAAGGGAACACTGCTGTAGGGTATCAATATACCATGTGGTTGTTTGCCACGTTGCTTGTCATATTAATGTGTGTAACAGTTTTTACCACGAAAGAGCGCGTTACGTTGCAGCAGGTTTCAAAGCCTCAAGACACTAAACTGGACTCTCCAAAAACAGAGACAGGTACCCAAGTAGCGCCCGCTCCTCGTTCACTAACATCTGAACTCATCGACTTGGGAAAGCAACTACCGTTAATTCTAGTTCCTCTTTTAGCAATAACCGCCTTCTTTTATTATCGAGACGTTTTAACTGGGGCAATCTTCATTACCGTTATAGCGCTTACTACTATTGCAATTAAACGGTTAACTCGCCGACCGGAAGCCGAGAACACCCGTTCTCAGCAGGATATTATCGACCTGCTTTCCAACAAACCCTGGCTAATTTTGTTAGGAATGGGTTTTCTAACCATGATGTTTAATGGCATCAAATATGGCGTTATTGCCTACTATTTCAAATATTACATGGGCAATGAGCTACTCACAGGCTACTTTTTCATTTCACTGCTGGTGGTGTCGATTTTCGGCGCATTAGCAACGTCCAAATTAGCCGCTATGTTTGGTCGCAAGAAGCTCTTTATTATCGCGCTGTTAGCAAGTAGCGTATTGACCTCTGGCATTTATTTTGTTCCTCAGAAAAGCGTGAGCGCCATATTCATTCTAGGTTGCAGTGCAGAGTTTTTTGCAGCCATATTGCCTACCTTATTTTTCTCTATGCTAGGAGACTCGGCAGACTACAGCGAATATAAGACAGGTCGAAGAGCCACCGGGCTCGTCTACTCTGCAGGCTCTTTTGTTCAAAAAACAGGGGGAGGCTTTGCAGGGGCGCTCGTCTTGTTGGTATTAGGAAGCTATGGCTATAACGGTCTTGATATCAATACAATTAATCAAACGCTTCCAGGTATGAAGTCTTTAATGAGTTGGATACCGGCGCTATTTGGCTTTGCTGGCGCGGCGTTAATCTGTCTGTACCCATTAAATGACGAAAAACAAAAAGAAGTTACACAAGCTTTACTCTCTCGACGTAGCGAACAACCGCCGATATCGGCATAATACAGTCAGTTAGAGTGATTGTTTTAGAGAACGAGGTCTTATCACGTGCCCACCATTTATCAAGTTGCCGAGCGTGCAGGTGTTTCTTTATCTACGGTATCCCGCGTATTAAATGGTAAGGCTTCGGTAAACAAAGTACTTAAAGAACGCGTAGAAAAAGCGGTAAAAGAGCTAAATTACCGCCCAAATTCTGTCGCTCGTTCATTGGCTAATAACCGCACTGACAGCGTCGGGGTACTTGTACCTGAACTCAACGCCCCGTTTTTTGGCGATCTGATGCAAGCTGTAGAGTCAACGCTGCGTGCCGCAGATAAACATGTCATTATTTCGGTAGGACGAAATTGCCTAGAAACAGAGAAAGATGCGGTAGAGTTTCTTATTAGCCGTAACTGCGATGCACTCATCATGCATGCAGAAGCATTATCCGATGAGTATTTATTGGAGTTAAACCAGTCGAAACTTCCCGTTGCTTTGGTTAACAGACAGGTAGAAGGGCTACCTGAGGCATGCACTAGCCTCAATAATGAAAAGGGTGGATATCTGGCTACCCGCCACTTACTCGAGCTAGGCCATAAAGACATTGCATATATCTCTGGTCCGACTGACAAGTGTGACGCGAGCTTGCGCTTGGAAGGACATAAACGCGCCTTGTCGGAAGCAGGGTTGCCCATAAACCCACAGTTGATATTTAACGGCGACTATTCTGAAGAAGACGGGAAAATTGGCTTGTTAGAACTCATGGCACGCGATGTGCCTTTCACGGCTTTAGTGTGCGCCAACGATTGGATGGCATCGGGTGCGATAAGCTGCGCGAGAGATTTAGGCATGAGCCTTCCCCACGACTTGTCTGTGGTCGGTTTCGATGACGTGGTATTTGCCCACCATGTTTTTCCTCGTCTTACCACGGTCAGTAACCCAATTGCGGAAATGGCTGAAATGTCAGCCAAGTACATACTTAATAAAGTATATGGTCAGGCTAATAACGTTCAGCTGTATTTCGAACCTTCCTTGGTTGTTCGGGAGTCTACGGTAAAACATGAAGGATGAAGCCAAGCTGGTAAGTCGAAAACCGACTTTCATCTAAACTCTCAATTAAAACTTTCGATTAAGTACCTTTCGCTCCAATAGTGCACTTTGCTATCCACCTTAATGATGGTACACCCCATAATAGACGCGAAGGCCTGTCTTATAAGTATTTAAGCCAAGGGGCGTTGTGCTTTGATTTATAGGCGCTAAACCATTTAACAGGGAAATAAAGCACTAAACTAAGGCCAGCAGCTATTAACCATATTTGCCAAATATGGTCTACGCCCACGTATTTTCCTTTATTCGCCCCCCAAATAAAGAATGCAATACCGTACATCACCAGCAATACGTACAAATGCAGGATGTAGAAAAACATCGGGACCGAGCCAAAGGTGTCAAGAAACGCAAACTGCGTATCCTTAACGCGCTCGAAAGCAAACAACAATAGAAACATGCCGGCCAGCGTAAAGAGCAAAAATGCTAAAGATGGGGGGTATTTGGTCAAATTAAGTAATGACATCAACGTAGTGATGGCACTTTGTTGTAGCTCCCAAGGCAAGGTCTCACCATAAATATTTAAACCGCGAAGTAGGAAAAATAGGCTGAGCGACACTGCAAATAAACCAAGCAACCACCGACCGCGTCGCACTTTATCAAGCTGTTGACTGTAAAGAGGCCCACATGCATAACCGAGCAGTATTACCCCTATCCAAGGAAGCACGGGATAACTCACTTTAATGTTTAGGGCGGCTGACTGAAGTATATATCCTCTATCGTGCAGCATTGTCCAAAGCGTATAGCCTGTTTCATGTGGAACATAGCTAATTGGCGTTAGTGCATTATGTCCAAAGACAATTAAGAGGCCTAAAATGAGCAACAGAGTTCTTGGAAGATAACTCAATACAGCCAGAGCAATCATGCTGATACCTATGGCCCACATCACCTGAAGATAAAGCGTTTGGAAACTCGCCCCCCAGCTAAACGTAATAAATGTGACCTCTAAGAACAGAATAAACAATCCACGCTTAATTAAGAACTCTCTGACATTGCGTGTCGGCTTGGCCTTATTCGCTGAGTCCATTGGATTGGCATAGAGCCATGCAGACAGCCCCGTCAAAAACACGAATGTGGGTGCACAGTAATGGGCGGCTAACCGTGTGAAAAATAGAGAAGGTGACGTGGTATCGATATCCATAGGATCAGATACCTGCAAATGCAGAAAAAAGCGCTCTCGCACGTGATCGATAAGCATAATCAGCATGACCAAGCCACGCATCATATCGATGCTTCGAATACGGTTTCGTTGAATACTAGAAGACATTTTAGCCATTACATCAAGGAGGAAATATTTGCTATCAACACAACTTCGTTCAGAATTTAGCGGTAGTTTTAGCCACTTACAGCATCGATAGTTAAACGATTAACCCAATGCTATAACATTGCAGTAAACAGTGGCAATTATTTGCTTCGAATATACTAATGATGCGTTCAACAGCATAATAAGAAATACTAGAAGAAAAACGGAGTCACTATGAAATATCTATTGTTAGGTCTGGTCATGCTTGCTGTTGCAACGACGGCCGTTGCGAACAACGACCGCGACGCAGTGAATCAGACACTTAATGCTCTACATCACAGTGCATCTATTGCAGACTTTGAGCAGTATTTTGGTTTGTATCACGACAGCGCGATCTTTATTGGCACCGACGCATCTGAGGTATGGACCAAAGAAGCGTTTAAGGCGTATGCCAAACCTCACTTTGACAAGGGCAGAGGATGGACATACCACCCGCGAGACAGGCATATCTATTTTTCCCCTAAACACGATGTAGCCTGGTTTGATGAACTGCTCGATAATGAAAGCCTGGGAGAAACACGAGGCACGGGTGTCTTAATAAAAGAGGGAGCGAAGTGGAAAGTAACCCAATACCATTTAACAATCCCTATCCCCAACGCGCTTGCAGATAGCGTTGCTAATCAAATTAAAACCATGCAATAAAAAAAGCCCCGACGTAACGGGGCCTTTGTTTCTCTTTAAGTCTTAACTACCTTTAGGTATTAGACTGTGTGAGTGGTTGAATTTCCATCTCTACTCGACGGTTCATCGAGCGGTTTGCTGCACTATTGTTAGGTACTTTAGGTGCGTATTCGCCCATACCTACCGTCGTGATACGCGTCGGGTTAACAGAATAGTTAATTAGTAAATTCTTAACCGCTCCTGCACGACGCTCAGATAAAGACTGGTTGTACTGCTCAGAGCCAGTGTCATCCGTATGGCCTTTGATCATAAGAACGGTTTTTTCGTAGTTGTTTACAACTTTGGCAACGTCTTGAAGAACCGGATTGAAGTTAGGGCTGATGCTAGAACTGTCAGTAGCAAAGGTAATGTCGCCCGGCATGATCAATCGTAGATTATCGCCTTCTCGCACAACTTGAACGCCAGTATCAGAAAGCTCATTTCGAAGCTCTTCTTCCTGTTTGTCCATGTAGTTACCTATCGCACCACCTGCGATTGCACCTACCGCAGCGCCCCACGCATAACGACTTTTGTCGTTATCACCTGTCGCTTTACCCAGCAATGCGCCTACTACCGCACCAATAGCGGCACCTTTTTGCGTATTATTCGGATCAGTTGCGCAACCTGCTACCGTTAGTGACGCAGCAATCAAACTTACAGCAAGAGTCTTTTTCATAACTTCCTCTTATTTCAATTAAAAGCTCAATATTGATGAGTTGCATTTATCCATTGCCACTCTCAATAAGCTCAGTGTTAGTTTTGCATTAAACAACTACAGTGATAGCAATTAGCGTTCCACTGGCAAATATTCTGTATGTAAGCAATAACGAGTATCTGAGCGCCACTAGTTCGTTTCCTGCTTAACTTTTCCTAAAAATCAGCACTCAAAGGCACTACAGCACTTCATGTTTAGAGGATTGTAGGACATCAAACCTGAACGTTAGCTAAATGAACGTTGGAATAAAGAAGAAAAAATGCGTTGGTACACAGTGTAAATACTACACTGTGTTGCTAAAAAGTAACGTTTTAGCCTATTGAAACTGAACGCTCAAAAAATGCGTTCACATCAATCTTATAGTCAGACGCTATGACGGCTTTGTTGATACTGATTGTTTTATCCGATGATAGGTCAACATCTTTCGGCGTTAGATAGTGGTTACTGCGAACCGAATAAAAAACCTTTACGAGTGGCGTAAGCGGGGAGTCTCTCTGTTCAAGCACCATCGCTAATTTATCATTTGATAATAGAACTAGGCTCCCTACGGGATAAACGCCCAGACACTTTATAAACTGTTGAACAAGTGACTGGTCAAGACGCGTTGGCGCATCACTCATCAAAATAGAGAATGCCTTTTGGCTAGACATACCGGCCTTATACACCCGGTCCGCGGTGAGTGCATCGTACATATCGGCAATGGCAAGCATTCGGCCCGCTTGGCTAATATCCTCACCTTTGGTCCCAGCAGGGTAGCCTAATCCATCCAATCGCTCATGATGCTCACTAATCGCTTGAATCAGTGGCTGCGCAATTTCCGTACTTTTTAAATAGTCGACCCCGTGCTTTACATGACCTTTCATGATGTCCATTTCGCTGTCCGTAAGGCGGCCTGGCTTATGAAGAATTTCATCTGGAATTTTGATTTTGCCCAAGTCGTGTAGAAAGCCAGCATAGGAAAGGTCTTGCACTTCTTCTTCAGACATCCCTAAATACTTGCCAAAATTGGCGAGTAAAATAGCGACGTTCAGAGAATGCTCTAGTAAATAGTCGTCTTTTTCTCGAATTTTAGTCAGACAAAGCAACGCATCGGGGTTTCTATCTACCGACTCTACCAACTTGTTTGAAAATGCTTTGGGAATACTCGCATCAAAAGGCGTCTCTTTTTGTACATTGGCAAGTAACAACTTTTGAATTGCCTTTCCTTGCTCGTGAAGCTTTGCGGCTCTTACCAGCTCATTTTCTAGTGATACTTTTTTTGATTTTACCGGCTGATCAGAAGGCGAGTTTTGGTGCTTTTCCACAGTGGCCGATGAGCTAGGTTGCTCAACGTTAAACGCCTTATCTGTATCAATGGCGAGGGTTTTCACACCTCGCTTTCTAAGTGTTTTAACCACGTCATCAGACGTAACGCGGCCTTGGCTCGTAACCCTCAACGCACCTTTTTGCTCTAAAATTTGATGAACAAACATGCCTGGCACTAACTGATCAATAGTAATCTTTTTTATCATCTTATATGCACTGCACTATATTAATCGCCATATATTTGCTAACTGCTTTCATATAAAAAGTGAAAGCTCAGTACTCTAACTCTACTAGTATAGTGTGTAAATCTGGCTTCCAACCAAACTTCGTCATATTCACTCGGTAGTTTTTAACGACCACACCTTCCTCTGCTAATCGCTCTCGCTGCTCATCCGCTTTATCAGAGCCAGCAGGAAAAGCAATTTTACCGTCAGCACGTAGTACGCGATGCCAGTGGCAGTCAGCATTTATCTCTCTTAAACACTTTCCCATCATTCTAGCTCTGCCGGGTAATCCACACAGGTCAGCGAGCAAGGCGTAACTTATTACCTGTCCCTCAGGCACTAAAGAAAGCGTTTTCTCTACTCGAGATTGTACTGCTTCATTCGGCATGTTGTATATTATCCTATCTATTAAGTTACTTAGTTAATAAGTGCGATAAACGTTCAAGAGAGAATAAAGAAATTCAGTTATGCGCCTTTATTGTGAACACTGTGGATATCCTCAAAAAACCTGTATTTGCTCTCACATTAACACAGTAGATACATCGTTAGAGATTGTGATAGTTCAACACGAAAAAGAAGCACTTCACGCCAAGAATACGGCGCGCTTAGTTTCATTGTGTATTCCTTCGACGCGAATCATACTTGCTAATGATGTCGTCGCTATGCAATCCCTATCCGAACACTGCTCACGTCGACATTCAGTGCTTGTTTACCCAAGTGAATGCAGTACACCGATAGAAAGTGTCGATGCCGTTGCACGTTCTGAGATCACAACGCTAATTCTAATAGATGGAAGTTGGAAACAAGCATTTGGTCTAGTGAAACAGAACCCATGGTTAACAAAGTTACCAGCGTTTCACTTCATTTCTGCACCCACTTCTAACTATGCTATTCGTCATACGACATTAAGCAATGCACTTTCTACGCTAGAAGCAACAGCTTATGCACTACAGTGCTTAGATCAAATCGACGTTTCTGGGCTTTACAGAGCACAGAGAGCCTTACAAGATAAGTGGCAAGGCCCTATGTCACATAGAAGGCATTTCTAGCGTAGAAC
Source organism: Alteromonas sp. Cnat2-8 (assembly GCF_022348355.1). Lineage (NCBI taxonomy): Bacteria > Pseudomonadati > Pseudomonadota > Gammaproteobacteria > Alteromonadales > Alteromonadaceae > Alteromonas > Alteromonas sp. Cnat2-8. Next base: position 58,220 of record NZ_JAKREX010000003.1, on the reverse strand, counting down.
TTCGTTTAGCGCACATTACGCGTTCATGGGAATGAAGCCCTTTTGATCTTTGACTAAACTTATCCAATTTCGAATGGCGGGATAGGCGGAAAGGTCAAACCCGCCCTCGTGGGCCACGTGGGTATACGCAAACAATGAAATATCCGCAAGAGTTAACGTGTCACCTAGCAAAAACGGCGTAGTTTTAAGTTGATGCTCCATGACAGCTAGTGCGCGATATCCACCCGCTTGTTTAGATTCGTACTCCGCTTTCCTGTCCTCGGGTAGCCCTAAATAAACATTGATGTAACGAGCAACGGCGATATAAGGCTCGTGACTGTATTGTTCGAAAAACTGCCACTGTAAAAGTTGCGAAAAACTATAGGGAGAAGAGGGGATTAAAGGAGTGTTAGATGCCAGGTAGTGCATGATGGCATTGGATTCTGACAACACCCTGCCGTCGTCTAGTTCAAGCAAAGGAATTTTCCCATTAGGGGTCTTTTCTAGGAAAGAAGGAGCGCGTGTTTCTCCTTTCATAATGTCCACATCAATCCATTCGCAGGTTTTACCTAACAAAGAAAGAAGCAGTTGGAGTTTGTAACAGTTTCCTGAACGCGTGTCGCCGTATATTCGCACAATGATATCTCTATGACCTAAGAAGATTTACCATACCAACGCAATGTGAATACGACAATTATTAATAGCTGTTAGGGTGCGAGAAGGGATTAAGCGAGCCTTGTCTAGATACCACATAGACCGCTGCGAAAAGATAAGGCAAAGAACAACAGACCCGAATAGACTAATGATAGCGAGGGAGTTGAATTAACCATTCAACAATGAACAATAGAACCCAAGAAATCGGTATTAACGCAATACACGCAGCCACTCTAGCCTTATCTCTTGGGGCAAAAACCCTCGCCCCCATTTTTAAGACTCGTTCTTTTTCGCTTTCTAGTTGCTCAATTGACGCAGCTGTAGAGAATTCTTCGTGCTTTGCACATCGTTTAATACCGTCTTCTATGTTTTCCTCTAGGTGCAGAACAGCAGCTTTCTGCTCTTTCTCAAGCATACTTTTAAGCTTTATTACCGGCCAAAATAGATAAACGCTCACTATCCCCGTAAAGAACGTCACTACTAGTACATCAATGGAAGGAATGTCTTTTTTCAACCAAAAGATAGGAAAAATGGCCAGTGCCCCCATCGCAAATATGCTGTTAGTTGTTCCTAATTTTAAAATCGTCATGATGGACTTAAGTCGGTCAATATTTCCACCGGCTTGGGGCAAAACTTTAGAAGTTAGGTACTTAATGTTGGAAGAAATCTGAAACAAAAATAAAATGGCCAAGAACCAAAAGGGGACGGCTGTGGCCGTTAAGAATAAAACGTGTATTTCTTGTTTTACCGTGATCAATCCTTCGAATATGCAGTACACAATCGTGATCATAATAGAAATGATGATTGCATTGAAAATATGGTGTCTAAATTCAATGGCGAGTTCTCGCCTATGCGCCGAAAACTGACTAAGCTGGTTGGTTTTTACAAGCAAAGAAATAAGGGTGCTAGCCACGTTTTGATGCATTAAACGAAGCGCAAACCAAAAGTATCCTGTAATAAGCGACATACCAATAGCAGAGTTGAAGTCGCGCTGTGCACGTACATTTCCCACTTCAGGCCAATCTAACGCACCCGTAAAATAATGCACTGAAAGTAAAATCAGTGTTGTTAGCAGAGGAAAAAATCCAATAGAGGCACCTTTGTGCATGTTGGAATACGGGTTAAGCTTCATTTCTATAATTCGTTACAGGCAAAGGTGGCACTAGAATTAGCGCCTATTACGTTTTAATTTAAATCGGTTAAAACGCTCTAACGATAAGCTTTGTGTAGTGCGATAGCAATAAAAATAAACGTAAGAGAATGTGAACGACCACTTTTCGTTCGGCAATAAAAAACCCGCCATTTGGCGGGTTTTTTCAAAGCTGTGCTTTTTATTTGCGTAACTTCTGAATAAGACGAAGTTGAGCAATAGCTTCTGCAAGCTCGTGAGCTGCTTCAGCGTAGTTAAAGTCAGCGCCTGGGTTGGCGATGTGCTCTTCTGCACGTCGTTTGGCTTCTTCTGCTGCCTGCTCGTCAAGATCTTCAGCTCGAACCGCGGTATCAGCCAGTACGGTAACATTGCCAGGTTGTACTTCTAGTACACCACCTGCAACATAGATTACTTCTTCTTCACCGTGCTGTTTAACCAAACGCACCATACCAGGTTTAATAGCAGAGATAAGTGGCGCGTGCCCTGGGTGAATACCCAGCTCACCTTCGCTACCTGTCACCTGAATCGCTTCAACGCGACCTGAGAAAATCGCTTTCTCCGCGCTTACTACGTCCAAATGTACTGTCATTGCCATGTGAACCTCCTGATTAGGTACGTTAGCATGATGCTAGGCTAGCAACTGCTAGCCCTGTCATTATGCTTTCTTGGCTTTCTCTAGCGCTTCTTCGATAGAACCAACCATGTAGAAGGCTTGCTCTGGAAGGTGATCGTACTCACCGTCTAGAATGCCTTTAAAGCCACTGATTGTGTCTTTTAGCGATACATATTTACCAGGTGCACCAGTAAATACTTCTGCTACGAAGAACGGCTGAGATAGGAAACGCTGAATCTTACGAGCACGTGATACCACTTGCTTGTCTTCTTCAGATAGTTCGTCCATACCTAGGATCGCGATGATGTCTTTCAGCTCTTTATAGCGCTGAAGAACAGTCTGTACGCCACGTGCTACGTCATAGTGCTCTTGACCAATTACTAGCGGGTCTAGCTGACGAGACGTTGAATCTAGTGGGTCTACCGCAGGGTAGATACCAAGAGACGCGATATCACGAGAAAGTACTACCGTTGCATCCAAGTGAGCAAAGGTTGTCGCTGGAGATGGGTCAGTCAAGTCATCCGCAGGTACATATACCGCTTGGATTGAAGTGATTGAACCTGTCTTCGTTGACGTAATACGTTCCTGAAGTACACCCATCTCTTCTGCAAGAGTAGGCTGGTAACCTACCGCAGATGGCATACGACCTAGAAGTGCTGATACTTCAGTACCTGCTAGGGTATAACGATAGATGTTATCTACGAAGAATAGAACGTCACGGCCTTCGTCACGGAACTTCTCAGCCATTGTTAGACCGGTAAGTGCAACACGTAGACGGTTACCCGGTGGCTCGTTCATCTGACCGTATACAAGCGATACTTTATCAAGTACGTTTGATTCGTTCATTTCGTGATAGAAGTCGTTACCCTCACGCGTACGCTCACCAACACCCGCGAATACTGAGAAACCGCTGTGCTCGATTGCGATGTTACGGATAAGTTCCATCATGTTTACGGTTTTACCTACACCCGCACCACCGAATAGACCAACTTTACCACCCTTAGCGAATGGGCAAACCAAGTCGATTACTTTGATACCAGTTTCTAGTAGTTCTACCGAGCTAGACTGATCTTCGTAGCTAGGCGCTTCACGGTGAATAGACATACGCTCTTCTTCACCAATTGGACCTGCTTCGTCGATTGGGTTACCCAATACGTCCATGATACGACCAAGTGTCTTCGTACCAACTGGAACCATGATTGGGTTACCGGTATTTTCTACTGCAAGACCACGTTTTAGTCCGTCAGTAGTACCTAGTGCGATGCCACGAACAACACCACCACCTAATTGCTGTTGCACTTCCAGGGTTAGACCTGACAAGTCACCTTCGGTAACTCGTAGTGCGTCATAAACTCTTGGTACCGCATCTTGTGGAAATTCAATATCCACAACGGCGCCAATGATTTGGACGACCTTACCTTGACTCATAATTTGTCCTCGTTATCTCTTTTAAACCTTTGCCTACACCGCTGCGGCACCGCTCACAATCTCACTGATTTCTTGTGTGATTGCAGCCTGACGCGCTTTGTTATATACCAGTTGTAACTCATCAATGAGGTTACCGGCGTTGTCGGTTGCTGCCTTCATGGCAACCATTCGCGCAGCTTGTTCTGACGCCGCGTTTTCTACAACACCCTGATACACCTGAGACTCAATGTAACGAACCATTAGTGCTTCCAAAATTTCTTTTGGATCTGGCTCGTAGATGTAGTCCCAACGATGTTGATATTCTTCGTCTTCTGACTTTGGCAAAGGCAATAACTGATTGATCACAGGTTTCTGTGTCATGGTGTTAACGAAGTCATTGAATACCAAGAATACTCGGTCAATTTGTCCTTCGTCGTACGCTTTAAGCATAACGCGTACAACACCCACTACATCGCTCACAGACGGCTTGTCATCTAAACCAGATTCAGCAGCAAGCAACTTGCCACCAAAGCGGTTGAAGAAACTGCACGCCTTAGAACCTAATGCAGCAAAATCCACTTCTACACCCTGTTCACGCCATTTTTTGACGTCTTGAGTGACGAGCTTAAATTCATTGGTGTTCAAGCCACCACATAAGCCTCGGTCAGTGGAAATCACAATGTAACCGACGCGCTTGACTTCACGCTCTTCCAAATAAGGATGGCGATATTCAAGGTTACCGTTTGCAATGTGACCAATCACTTTAAGCATATTTTGTGCATATGGACGGCCAGAAGCCATGCGTTCCTGCGCCTTTTTCATTTTAGACGCAGCAACCATTTCCATCGCACTGGTAATCTTCTGAGTATTTTTGATACTCCCAATCTTACCTTTTATTTCTTTACCGCTGGCCATGACTATCTCTCCGATTACTCAACGAATTGCGCTGGTGGTTAAACACCAGCACCATTGATTACCAAGTTTGTGTCGCTTTAAAGTTTGTTAAAGCGTCGTTCAACTTAGAGGCAATCTCGTCGTTGTAGTTACCTGATTCATTGATAGTCTTCATAAGGTCAGCGTGTTCGCTGTTCATGTAAGAGTGAAGAGCGGCTTCAAAATCTAGGATTTTGTTAAGCTCGATACCCTTAAGGAAACCTTTTTCTACCGCGAACAGAGATACACCCATATCAGCAATTGAAAGTGGTGCGTACTGCTTCTGCTTCATTAGCTCAGTTACGCGCTCACCGTGCTCAAGTTGCTCACGAGTTGCATCATCAAGGTCAGAAGCAAACTGCGAGAACGCCGCAAGTTCACGATACTGAGCTAGGGCTAGACGGATACCGCCACCCAACTTCTTGATGATTTTAGTCTGTGCAGCACCACCAACACGAGATACCGAGATACCAGCGTTAACCGCTGGACGGATACCTGCGTTAAACAAGTCAGTTTCTAGGAAGATCTGACCGTCGGTAATTGAGATTACGTTAGTTGGTACGAATGCAGATACGTCACCAGCTTGCGTTTCGATAATTGGAAGCGCAGTCAATGAACCTGTCTTACCTTTCACTTCGCCGTTTGTGTAACGCTCAACGTATTGTTCGTTTACACGTGCAGCACGTTCTAGTAGACGTGAGTGAAGGTAGAATACGTCACCTGGGTAAGCTTCACGGCCTGGTGGACGCTTAAGTAGTAGTGAGATTTGACGGTAAGCAACAGCTTGCTTAGACAAATCATCATATACGATTAGCGCGTCTTCACCGCGGTCACGGAAGAATTCACCCATAGTACAACCAGAGTAAGGCGCTAGGTATTGAAGCGCTGCAGACTCAGATGCAGATGCTGCAACCACGATAGTGTGGTCAAGTGCACCGTGCTCTTCTAGTTTACGTACTACGTTAGCGATAGTAGATGCTTTCTGACCAACCGCTACGTACACACACTTAATGCCTGTACCTTTTTGGTTGATGATAGCGTCAACAGCCATTGCTGTTTTACCACACTGACGGTCACCGATGATAAGCTCACGCTGACCACGACCTACTGGGATCATGGCGTCAACTGACTTATAACCAGTTTGTACTGGCTGGTCTACCGATTGACGCTCGATTACGCCAGGTGCAATTTTTTCAACTGGTTCGAAACCAGCTGCATCGATTGCGCCTTTACCATCGATAGGCTCACCTAGTGTGTTTACAACACGACCTAGTAGTGCGTTACCTACTGGTACTTCAAGAATACGACCAGTAGATTGTACTTTATCGCCTTCTTTAAGGTCCGCATAAGGACCCATAACAACTGCACCTACAGAGTCTCGCTCAAGGTTTAGTGCAATTGCGTAACGGCTTCCAGGAAGCTCGATCATTTCACCTTGCATTACATCGGCAAGGCCATGAATGCGGATAATACCGTCAGTTACTGCGACGATAGTACCTTCATTACGTGCTTCACTGCTTACATTGAACTGTTCAATTCTTTTCTTGATCAGTTCAGCAATTTCAGTGGAATTAAGTTGCATGCTCTTATCCCCGTTATGCTTGCAACGCGTCTGCTAGACGGTTCAATTTCGACTTTACGGAACCATCAATAACTGTATCGCCGGCATTAATTACCATTCCAGCGATCAGGGCAGGGTCCACGTTACAATAAAGCTTCACTTTACGTGCCAAACGTTTTTCCAAAGATGCAACCAACTCATTTTGTTGCGCATCAGTCAGCGTAGATGCTGAGGTTACGTCCACTTCTATTTCTTTGTCGTAATCTGCTTTAAATGCATCAAACAAAGTAGAAATTTCAGGCAACGCGGCTAAACGTTTATTCTCAGCCAAAACCTTAACCAGGTTTTGGCCGTGTTCGTCGAGTTGCTCACCACAAACATTGTTAAAAATGTCGGCAAGCGTGTCAGCGGCAACCGCACCAGACAAAAGCTGGTGCATGTCATCGTTCGCTGCTACAGCGCCTGCAAAGGCGAGCATTTCTTGCCATTTTGCAACGGCGTCTTTCTCGACAGCAAAATCGAAAGCAGCTTTAGCATAAGGACGAGCAACGGTTGTCAATTCAGACATGGCTCATCTCCCTATTAAAGCTCAGCGACAAGTTTTTCAACAATGTCGTTTTGTGCGTTTGCATCGATTTCACGTTGTAAGATTTGCTGTGCGCCAGCTACTGCAAGTGCAGAAACCTGCTTGCGCAAATCTTCTTTGGCACGATTGCGTTCAGCTTCAATCTCGGCATAACCAGAAGCGATAATTTTTTCGCGTTCCGCATGGCCTTTTTGCGTTTCTTCGTCAACCAATTGGTTGGCACGCTTTTTAGCCTGCTCGATAATTTCAGCTGCTTGCGCTTTCGCATCTTTCAATTGCTCAGTAGCTTTCGCTTGAGCAAGCTCTAGGTCTTTCTCTGCACGCTCAGAAGCTTCAAGCCCATCGGCAATTTTCTTCTGACGTTCTTCAATCGCTGCCATTAGTGGAGGCCATACATATTTCATGCAGAACACCACGAACACAGCGAAGGCGATTAATTGACCAATAAAAGTGGCGTTAAAATTCACAATCGCCCCTCCTCTTAAAGTTCGCTAAAAAAGTGTTTAGTAGAATTAGGCACCAACAGCGAACAATAGGTATAGAGCGATACCAACACCGATCATCGCGATGGCGTCGATAAGACCCGCTACGATGAACATCTTAACTTGTAGTTGAGGTGCTAGTTCAGGTTGACGAGCAGCAGATTCAAGGAATTTACCACCTAGTAGACCGAAACCAATAGCGGTACCTAGGGCACCAAGACCAATCAGTAGTGCAACAGCGATGTATAACATTTACGTCTCCGATTTAAGTTAAATTTAAAGTTAATGTTTAAAAGTCAAACTCTGTAAAAACGGTGTCGATTAAAAATCAAAACCGACACCCGTTAATGCTTAGTGGTCTTCACACGCCAGGCTTAAGTACACGATGGTAAGCATCATGAAAATAAACGCTTGAAGCGGAAGTACCAGAATATGGAACACAGCCCACATGAAGTGCAGTGGAAGCTGGAAATAACCAATTGTAGCAATCAAAATGAAGATTAGCTCACTGGCATACAAGTTACCGAACAAACGCAGTGCTAGTGAAAGCGGACGCGCAAGCAAAGTAACGGTTTCAAGAATAAAGTTCACCGGAATAAAGATAGGGTGACCGAAAGGCTGCATAGTAAGTTCTTTCGCAAAACCACCGATGCCTTTCATCTTGATTGAGTAGAAAAGAATAAGAATAAACACGCCTGAAGCCAGTGCGAACGTCAAATTAAGGTCAGTGGTTGGAACTGCCTTATTGTAAACGTCGTGTGGATCCATGCCAAAAGCCGCTTGGCCGATAAGACCAGACACCCATGGAATTAGATCAACTGGCACCAAATCCATAAGGTTCATTAGCAATACCCATACAAAGATAGTTAGCGCTAATGGCGCGATAAGTGCGCTCTTACCGTGGAAGGTGCTTTTAACGTTGTCGTCAACAAACTCAACAACTAGCTCAACAAACGCCTGCATTTTGCCAGGTACGCCGGTTGTCGCTTTTGAAGCAACGCTTCTAAAGATGATTAGGAAAAGAAGACCAAGACCGATAGACCATGCCAGTGTATCAACATGCCATGCCCAAAAACCGGCGTCAGAACACGCTTTGTTAAAAGCAATTCCGTTGTCAGTTGAGCACATGGTGGCATTGGTCAAGTGGTGCTTGATGTATTCTGAGGTAGTGTATTCAGATGCCATTGTTTAACCCAAGTTGTAAAGTGTAAAAATTTGGTGACTGGTTCTTTTGTCTCAATCGGTCGAATACGTTGTTTTCGTTATCGCAACGCCTCGCGCTGTCTTTATTCTTTCGTACCGTAATGAAACATGGCTAGCCCGTGGCTAGCGGTTGTAATCACAAATGCCATGAAAATCTCTAATGGCGCGGCGTTTAAGCCTTTAAAAGCAATTACAAATAAAATGATTGTCAGTGCCAGCTTCAATTTTGAGCCTTGGCTAAAACTCCGTGCAACAAGGTCGTTTTTACTGGCACCTGCGTAACGAAACGCGAAAGCCATAAAAACACTGTTCGGCAGAATGCTGATTAAAGCGCCTGCCGCTGCCGACATGGCGGAATGACTTCCTCCTGCGGCGCCTGCGAAAGCGGTAACGACTAGGGCCGTGACAGCCTGAAAAAGTAGCCCTTTCTTGGCGAGGTCTAACCCGCGTTTTGCTAACTTGTTCGTCACTTTTACTCGCAGCTTGTTCACGTCTTACAAAAAGCGTCAGAAGTATACTGTTTTACCGACAATTTTCAACAGTACAACGCTTTTTGAAAGTTATTCTGAAAATTTTCTATTGCTATAACCGGAAAGGAGAGTGTCCGGCGTTTGCACCGAACAGCGTATCAATTGCGGGTAGGCAAAGGGGGTTTCTCTACTAATTTTATTTTAAGCTATTGAATTTTAGAGATAATCCCATCTAATTGTTCAAGGTCGCTAAAGCTAATTGTCAGCTTGCCTTTGCCTTTCGCATTGTGGTCAATACTCACAGGAGTGCCTAAATTTTCTGAAAGTCGTGTCATAAGGTTTTGCACATCAGGATCAACTTTCTTCTCAGGCTTAGGTTTAGCTGGCTCCAAAAGCTTTTTAACAAGCTTTTCTGTATCGCGCACGGTAAGACCTTTGCCCGATACTACTTGCGCAGTTTCAGACTGGGTATCACCTTCTAGCGCTAACAGCGCTCTAGCATGACCCATTTCAATATCGCCATGCTCGACTAACAGTTTCACGTCGTCGTTCAAATTATTCAGACGAAGTAAATTTGTCACTGTGGTGCGTGACTTGCCCACCGCTTCAGCAACTTCTTGATGGGTAAGCGCGAACTCATTCATTAAACGGTCGAGGGCTTGCGCCTCTTCCATGGCATTTAAATCTTCACGCTGGATATTTTCGATAAGCGCAATGGCCACTGCCGCTTCATCAGGCACGTTCTTAACCAAACAAGGCACTTCGTCTAGCTGTGCCAGTTGTGATGCTCGCCAGCGACGTTCACCGGCAATGATTTCATAGCGGTGCTCGTCGACTTTTCTCACTACGATAGGCTGAATAATACCTTGCGCACGAATGGACGATGCCAATTCTTCTAATGCCTCAGGTGACATGTCTTTACGAGGCTGATACTTGCCCGGCACTAAGTATTCAATAGGGAGCTTGCTTAACTCACCGTTGGTTGAATTTACCTCGGCGGCATCTTGTTCTTTTTGAGCAGATGATTGGCTGGTTGCGAGTAGCGCATCTAAACCGCGGCCAAGGCCTCTTTTACGTGCTGACATAGTGTCCTCTATGGCATGTGCTGATAGTGTTCAGCTTATTGTCGTTTAACTTGCTTTTGCCTGTGCAGGCGTTGTTTTGTCCCTACGACGCAGTATTTCACCCGCCAGTGCCAAGTAGGCTTTAGCGCCTGTCGATGATTTATCATAATACATCGCTGGCGTACCGAAGCTTGGCGCTTCAGCTAGGCGAACGTTACGCGGAATAACCGTGCGATAAACTTGTTCACCAAAATGGCGCTTCAATTGTTCTGAAACGTCGTTAGCAAGGCGATTGCGCGGGTCGTACATAGTACGCAATACGCCTTCAATCTTCAATTCTGGATTCACTACAGATGCCAATTTTTGAATGGTATCCATAAGGGCAGTGAGGCCTTCTAGTGCGTAATATTCACACTGCATAGGCACCATTACCGAATCGGCAGCCGCCAGGGCGTTCACCGTTAACTGGTTTAGCGAAGGCGGGCAGTCGATAAAGACAAAATCATAGTAATCCATAACGGGCTTCAGCGCGTTGCGAAGCCTTACTTCACGGGCAAACATTTCCATCAGCTTAATTTCTGCCGCGGTTACGTCACCGTTCGCCGCGATGAGGTCATACTTGCCGCTTGTCGCTTTAACGATAACATCGTTAATAGGCTTTTCTTCAATCAACAATTCAAATGCCGTAGATTCAACGTCGTATTTATCAACGCCGCTTCCCATGGTCGCATTACCTTGTGGATCGAGATCAATGAGCAACACCTTACGTTTGGTTGCTGCCATTGACGCTGCCACGTTAACTGCGGTGGTTGTCTTTCCAACACCACCTTTTTGATTCGCGATCGCGATTACCTTAGCCACGTTAGATCCTGTTCTCGTCTATTTCTATTTTTCGGCTATTTCTTTTTTAGCCAAACCAGATGTCGTTCGCCTACCAAATTTGGCACAGTGAGGTTTTCCGTTTTGCTCACATGGAAGTGATCACTCACTTCGTCTATCTCATCTTGTGGAAACTGACCTTTAAGCGCCAAAAATTGACCTTCTGAATCTACCAGATGCTGACACCAGTGCAACATATCTTTTAGCGAAGCGAAAGCTCGGCTTAGCACAATATCGTAAGGCGTATCGCCATTGTGCTCCTCAACGCGGCTTTGCACAGGAGTTACGTTAGTTAATCCAAGCGTGTGCACACATTGGGTCATAAACCGTACACGCTTGCCCAATGAGTCAAGCAATGTGAATGATTTATCTGGAAACGCGATTGCCAACGGCATACCTGGAAGGCCAGGGCCCGTACCAACATCAATGATATTGTTACCATCAAGAAAGGGCACAATGGCCAGCGAATCTAGAATGTGTTTCACCATCATTTGTTTAGGGTCGCGCACAGAAGTCAGGTTATACGCCTTATTCCATTTGTCCATAAGCAGCACATAATCAACTAACTGCTGCTGTTGCTTATCAGTTAAGTCTAGTGAAAGGGCATCGAGTCCAGACACCAACATGGTGTGCAATTCTTGCTGTATCGTCATCGAAAAATCTGTCTGTTCGCGTTAATGTTTTTGCTTTACACAATCCTCACCATAAACACACGCAGCAAATCGTTATTTGCCGCTCATTTACAGCCGTTTGTTACTGCAGCTCTTCATGCTCGATACAAGTGCGCTTGAAGAAGGCACATAAATTAATCAAAGCCGCACAACGAATGTAAATTGGTGCAATGGGACAGTGTGAAAAGCGCCGAGTTTTTCTAGTTTTCGCATAGTTTAGGCAATTATGATTATCATAATACGCGAATAAATAGGAAAAACTAAGCGCTGCGAGTAATGTGTTGAGTTAAGCGCGTGTTTTACGCACTGATTTTCTCTTGCTTGCGCAACATGCCGTGTTTTTTAAGGTAAACCAGCAGTAAAGAGATGGCCGCCGGGGTAATGCCCGAAATACGCGATGCTTTACCGATTGTTTCCGGTCTGGCTTCGGTTAACTTGGCTACAACCTCGTTCGACAAGCCGGAAATCTTGCTGAAGTCCATATCAACCGGCAACAGGGTGTTTTCGTGTCGCTGCGTTTTCGCGATTTCATCCATTTGACGGGCAATGTAGCCGGCGTACTTAATTTGAATTTCCACTTGCTCTGCAGCAATCGGATCTTCAAGACCTGGGCCAACACTTTCAATTTCCATTAACTGACCGTAAGTCATTTCAGGTCGACGGATCAGCTCTTCAAGAGAATGTTCACGACTCACAGGATTTTTCAGCATGGTATTAAGTTCCGGCGTTGCCGCGTGATCAGGGTGGATCCACTGACCGCGTAAACGCTGTAGCTCACTTTCTACCGCTTCCATCTTGTCGTTAAATTTCGCCCAGCGCGCATCATCAACAAGACCAATCTCTCGGCCCATCGCGGTTAAGCGGCTATCGGCATTGTCTTCACGAAGCAGAAGTCTGTATTCTGCACGGCTAGTGAACATGCGGTACGGTTCTTTCGTACCCATGGTAGCTAAGTCGTCGATAAGTACGCCCATGTATGCTTGATCGCGGCGTAAAATCATCGGGTCTTTTTCTTGAACTTGTAGCGCTGCGTTTGCGCCTGCTACTAACCCTTGCGCACCCGCTTCTTCATAGCCAGTGGTACCGTTTATTTGGCCAGCAAAGAACAAACCTCGAATAAACTTCGTTTCCAGTGTTTGTTTTAGATCGCGTGGATCAAAGAAATCATATTCAATCGCATAGCCCGGGCGAACAATGTGCGCATTTTCAAAACCTTTAATCGAGCGGACAAGGTTCATCTGTACGTCAAATGGCAAACTGGTTGAAATACCATTTGGATAAACTTCAATGCTGTTTAAACCTTCTGGCTCAACAAAAATTTGATGCGATGTCTTGTCTGCAAAACGGGTGATCTTATCTTCGATACTTGGGCAATAGCGCGGTCCGATACCTTCGATAACCCCTGTAAACATGGGTGAGCGATCTAATCCCCCGCGAATAATATCGTGGGTTTTTTCGTTAGTGTGGGTGATATAGCACGGGATCTGGGTAGGATGTATGGTTCTATCACCCATGAACGAAAATACTGGCGTAGGATTGTCACCAGGTTGAGGCTGCATTACAGAAAAATCTAACGAGCGAGCATCAAGTCTTGCTGGTGTCCCAGTTTTTAAACGGTCAACACGAAACGGAAGGGCACGTAGTCTATCTGCAAGTGCGATAGACGGTGGATCCCCGGCACGACCGCCGCGATAGTTTTCAAGGCCAATGTGAATGGTTCCGCCAAGGAAAGTACCCACTGTCAGTACCACTGACTTGGCTTTAAACTTCAAGCCCATTTGCGTAACAACACCGCATACCTGATCGTTTTCAACAATCAGATCGTCAACGCTCTGTTGGAACAAGGTTAGGTTTTCTTGATTTTCAACAATGTCGCGAATAGCGTTTTTGTAAAGCGTACGGTCCGCTTGCGCACGCGTTGCACGAACAGCTGGGCCTTTAGAAGAATTCAATGTTCTAAACTGAATACCACCTTTGTCGATAGCCAGTGCCATTGCACCACCTAACGCATCGATCTCTTTTACAAGATGGCCTTTACCGATCCCACCAATTGCAGGGTTACACGACATCTGGCCTATCGTCTCAATATTGTGAGTGAGCAACAGCGTATTTGCACCCATGCGAGCAGCTGCAAGTGCCGCTTCTGTACCTGCATGTCCACCACCTACAACGATGACATCAAATGCTTCAGCATAAAACATGGTTAAACCTCACTATTAACTTACGATAAGCCGATTAAAAACTAATTTTTCTCACGCAGAGACTGCTGAAAAAAGGGCGCGTATTTTATCTGACTTATTGGATAAAGAAAATGATTAAATTTTCCTCAAAACCTGTTTTTGAAAAGGTGTGATCGAATTATAAGATCTTAAGATCTCTTTTAGATCTGTTTATTTTTACTTTTATTAGGATCATCAAGATCTGTGGGTAACCGATCAAAGCACATAAAGATCATCAAGTTACGCGATCAATAACATTGGGAAACCCCGATCCATAACCCTACCTCAAACTTGTGTATAAATGGCCTTTTTATCCACACCCCGAATCGTTTGAAAAGTTATTCTTTTTTCGATCAAAGCTTATGCACAGTGGTTTGTAGGATCCTATCCACAGGGGTGATCAAGATGTGATCCAACTGGGGATAAAATGTTTGCTATTTATGTATCGCGATCAAAAGATCGTGTAGATACGTGCGTTATAGCGTGATCACATTGTGGAGGAGATCTTTTCCAAAAGCTGTGATTAGATCGCCCGATCGCATTTATCAACACCTTCAGAAAAAGTGCACGTTTTTATGAACGACAAGATTATTTTTTCAAAACAGCCCATTTTTCAGGAGAAAAACATAGGAGCTGACCAAAATACAGTCACTTTTACAAGGAAGAAGTCGGTCTGAAAGAATGGTTATTTGTTTAACTGAAGGAGATCGTTGAGTGTATCTATGAATTGAAACCGTATCGTTTTGGTAAAAAGCGGGATCAACAGACTAAGTGATTCGCTATTACTTAGCACAACAGGAACATGCAATAAGGTTTAATGAAGGAAAAGACCTAGCAGAGTAAGGGCAAGGTTTTGAGAGAGATAGGAAACCAGGTGCTATTAGCGCACCTGGTTGGGTTGATAGCGTGGCTGTGAAACAGAGCCTTGCATGTCTTCTTGTTCAATGGTTAAGCCTTCACGGCGGCTTGGGCCTTGGAACCTAACCTTGTAAGTATCGTACTCTTTAATCGACTCAAAACAGTAAGGACCAAGGGCATTTTCAAGTTCGGCTAAATTGTGATTGGTGATCAAAATACAGTTTTTCTTGTTTACTAAGCGCTGTCTTAGCAGGTTACCAAACCAGCTTTGCGCATTCTTCTTTAACACACTTTCATTTACACACACTTCATCAAGAATAAGCAGATCGACGTCTAGCAATTCCTGATTGATCTCCCTAAAGCGCTGTCCTGCGTTATCTGAAGCCCCAAAATCAAACGAGAAATTGCGCATTTCAAGCAGTGTAGACAGTTGACGATAAAGCACTGAAATTTCGTACTGCTCTATAAGTTGATGGGCTATGGCACCGGCGATATGTGATTTACCACGACCGTAATCGCCGTAAAACAGCATCATATGCGAGCCGCTTTGACGCCATGCAGGGTCGTCATGGGCAGCAATAAAAGACTGAGCTATCGATACGGCTTCAATCACATCGTCACTGTCTTCAACTAAGTTGGCGAAGGTCCATTTAGGATTCAGATCAGAACGGCCATGAATAGCCTCTACACGGGCTTTTTTACTACGCTGCTGTAGTTGTGATACTTCTTCGTTCGCTTTCGCCTCGTACTGCTTACGAAGCGTTTTATAGTCGATGTATTCACGATTGGGATCGACATCTTTGTTGAGCGCTCTCGCTAAATTAGCAATTTTGTCGGTTATACGATCCATAACGAATTAACTCTTCTTAGTTGCGGCATACTTTTCCACCAGCTTTTTAGCATTATCATCTGCTTCTATGCCGGCTGCAACTTTCACTTGTTGCGTTCCCACCACCTTTGTTGGGGCGTAGCCTGAAGCGAGACGCTTTCGCTTGATATTGTTGGCAAACTTTTGTGTCCATTGAAATTCGCTAAACACCGAACTTGGCCTTCCTAACCAATAAGCAATGAATTCACCCACTTCGTTGTCATCAAATGTTTTATCGATAATACCAAGTAGCGAGGCCATTTCTTCAAACAACGCCTTATTGGGCGTCCAATTAGGGGTCATGGCGCTATGACGGGCATGTAGTTGGTCGAAGTCCGATTGTGGCTCGCTTAGAAGCGGAAGAAGTAGGGTTTTCCCGTTGATTGTATGCTCAAGATCAAGTTCAAGGGGCAGGGCAACCAAACCCACTTGTTCAAGCTGCTTCACCAAGCTATTGATTTGACGACCGCGTTGGTAAGGCTCGTCTTTGCTGTCGCCGTTTAGCAAATTCAATAATTGCTTATAATCAATAGGTGCCGACGATGTCGTTGCCGAATTTGCACCTGTTCGAAGCCCAAGTAAATACAGTACCCGGCAATCGTTAGAAAGGGGAGATTGCAACGCCGCTAGTTCAGCTTGGGTAAGGTTGCTGTTCATCGCATTGGTTCCACGTAAAAACGCTTGTTAAGCATTGGCCAGCTTTTCGTCAAACCATTCTACGGCGGCATCTTCAGGGATAGGGTGTTCTAGCACATCGATGTATAGCGCGTCGGTAATTAACGTGCCACCTGCGTTTTTAATATGCTTTTCCATTTCTTTTGCGCCGAAACAAAAGGTGTCGTAACTGGTGTCACCTAGCCCAATAACGTAGGCATTTACTGCGCTTAAATCCGCGCCCTCTAGCTGTTTTGCGAACGGCTGGATGTTGTCAGGTAATTCGCCAGCACCGTGGGTTGATGTACACACGATCCACGTTGATTCTGTTTTAATCTCATCTAAATTTGGTTCTGCGTGAATAGTGTGGGTGTGCCCGCTCGCATCAAGTTTTTCCGCAATGGCATCAGCCACATATTCTGCGGCACCTAACATGGTGCCAACGATGATTTCAAAATGCTTGCTCATTACTGGGTCGCTTCTCTATTTACAATTGTCGTCTTAACGTAAGTACGGCTTATCCGTTACGTTATTCACCATCTTACTTATAACTTTATTGGTTGCGCTACTTACCAATACAGAACGATGAAAAAATCTTACCAAGTAGGTCGTCTGACGTGAATTCACCGGTAATCTCACATAGTGCCTGGTGAGCCAAGCGCAATTCTTCAGCGAGTAACTCGCCCGCCATAGCGTCATGCAGTTGTTGTTCGCCTGTGCTTACATAACTGTAGGCTTGGTCGAGTGCGTCTATGTGTCGTCTGCGCGCAATAAATTGACCTTCAGTTGTAGTATCGAAGCCCATGGTTTTTGCCAGATGTGCTTTTAGCGTGTCGACGCCGCTACCTTCTTTGGCTGATAGATTAATGACTGAGATATCGCCTTGCTCGGTGGCAACCGTGCTTTGTCCAATATCTAAGGTACTAAGGTCGGCTTTGTTGCGAACTACGGTAACGGGGATGCCTTGTGGCAATCGGGCCATAAATTCTGGCCATATTTCATAAGGGTCGATAACAGCAGTTGCGGTAGAGTCTACAACGAATAATACGTGGTCCGCTTCATTGATAGCTTGCCACGCGCGCTCAATACCAATTTGTTCCACTTTATCTGGGCTTTCTCGAAGTCCTGCTGTGTCGATAATGTGCACCGGCATACCATCAATGTGAATATGCTCTTTAAGCACGTCTCGCGTGGTACCGGCTATATCGGTAACAATGGCGCTATCTCGTCCTGCCAGGGCGTTTAATAAGCTCGATTTACCGGCGTTAGGTCGCCCCGCAATCACCACCTGCATACCTTCGCGCAACAGGGTGCCTTGTTTAGCCTGTTCGCGCACTTTGGTTAAGCTTTGCATAATTGCGCTTAAGTCACCTGATACTTTTCCATCAGATAAGAAATCAATTTCTTCTTCAGGAAAATCGATGGCCGCCTCTACGTACATACGAAGGTGCACGATTTGGTCAGATAGCGTTTGAATTTGTGTAGAAAACTCACCCTGTAGGGAGCGCAGCGCACTTTTTGCTGCCTGTTTAGAACTTGCATCAATCAAGTCGGCAATCGCCTCTGCTTGCGCAAGGTCTAATTTATCATTCAAAAAGGCTTGTTCACTGAATTCACCTGGATTGGCAAGTCGGGCATGGCCCGTTGCAAGCACGGCATCAATCAGCATGTCCATGACAACTTGACCGCCATGGCCCTGCAGTTCAAGTACATCTTCACCGGTAAATGAATTAGGCCCTTTAAAAAACAGTGCTATGCCCTGGTCTATTACGCTGTTGTTAGCATCAACAAACGGCGTATAGGTCGCAAGACGTGGTGTTAGTGCGCTTGGTACTAACGCCTCAGCGATGGCTTTAGCCTTAGGACCTGAAACACGTACAATACCTACGCCGCCACGACCGGGCGCTGTCGCTTGTGCGGTAATAGTGTCGGTAGAAAGGGTGAGTGATTCCATAATTAGTCGCGGAAGTTCTTAAATTGGAAAGGTTGGCCTAAGTTCGACTCTTTAACCAGCGAAATCACTTGCTGCAAATCATCACGCTTTTTACCTGTTACGCGAAGTTCTTCGCCTTGAATAGCCGTTTGCACTTTGATTTTGGCGTCTTTCACCAGCTTCACAATCTTCTTCGCCATCGGCTGTTCAATACCTTCTTTAAAGGTAATGGTCTGACGGTAAGTTCTACCGTGTGCATCGTAGGGTTTAACATCCATAGATGAAGTGTCTACGTTACGTTTAGACATCGCCGTTCTAAACATGCTTTCCATTTGCTGAAGTTGGAATTCAGCTTCAGCTTTCATGACCACGGTTTTATCTTTGTACTCAAAGCTCGCGTCAATACCGCGAAAGTCGAAACGCGTTGATAGCTCACGGCTTGCGTTTTCAGTGGCGTTACGTACTTCTTCCATGTTGATTTCAGAAACAATATCAAATGATGGCACAGGTTATTCCTCTTAAGACAAAACAGCCCGCATAGGCGGGCTGTATAATTCATTGATCAGCGTGTTATTTACTGCTGATGCCCCGCTTCTCCATTGAAGCATAAATCATTTTGGCTTGAACCAAGGTAATCACGTTACTGACTAGCCAGTATAGTACCAGACCTGCAGGGAACCACAGGAAGAATACACTCATTGCTACCGGCATCCATTGCATGATTTTCTGCTGCATTGGATCAGTAATGGTGGTTGGCTGGAGTTTTTGCAATAGGTACATACTTGCGCCAGTTAGAATTGGCAGCACAAAGTACGGGTCTTTTGTAGACAGGTCAGTGATCCAAAGCACAAAGTCTGCATGGCGTAGTTCAACACTTTCCATCAGTACCCAGTAAAGCGCAAGGAAGATAGGCATTTGCAGAAGAAGAGGTAAGCAACCGCCCATTGGGTTTACTTTCTCTTTGCGGTAAAGCTCCATCATAGCTTGAGACATTTTTTGTCTGTCGTCGCCAAAACGGTCTTTTAGCTGCTGCATCTTAGGTGCTAAGTTGCGCATACGTGCCATTGACTCGTATTGCTTCTTAGTTAGCCAGTACATCGCGCCTTTCACTACAATAGTGATAAGGATAATTGCCACACCCCAGTTATTAACTAGGCTATGAAGGAAGGTAAGAAGGGCGAACAGCGGCTGTGAAATCCAGAAAAGAATACCGTAATCCACGGTTAGGTCTAATCCGCGCGCAATCTTCGCTAGGCTTTCTTGATCTTTAGGACCCATGTAAAGGGTAGATGCAAGGGTTTTGGTTTCACCAGGCGCTACGCTTTCAGACGGCGATAATACACCAATTACCGCATACTGATTTTTCAGGTTACGAGAATAAAGCGTGTTAGTTTGCTCTTGTGAAGGTACCCATGCTGATACAAAGTAATGTTCAAGCATGCCAACCCAACCCGCTTTCGTGGTTTCGCGTAGGTTGTCATCTTCAATCTCGTCGAACGAGTACTTCTGGTAGCGGTCATCTTCCGTTGAAAATGCAGCACCACGGTACGTTGGCATAAACATGTTGCTGTCGTCTTCAAACTCCATCACTTGCTTAAGCTGCGCATACGGCTGAACCGTTGCTGCGCTGCCGGTGCCATTTTCAACGTTATAGCTAACATTTACGTCGTACTGACCTTTAGTGAAAGTGAAAGTTTTAGTAATCGACAATCCTTGGTTGTTTTTCCACGTAAGAGGAATAAC
The DNA here is from genome assembly GCF_022348355.1 of Alteromonas sp. Cnat2-8. NCBI lineage: Bacteria > Pseudomonadati > Pseudomonadota > Gammaproteobacteria > Alteromonadales > Alteromonadaceae > Alteromonas > Alteromonas sp. Cnat2-8. Next base: position 38,293 of record NZ_JAKREX010000003.1, on the reverse strand, counting down.
AAGAGTGTCGCCAGTCATCTCATAATAGTCACTTTGTGCATTATACACTGGGCGGCCACTGCTGCTGGCATCAGGCCCTTGAGCACCGATTAGGCCACTTTGCGCTACATAAAGACCGTTGCCAGAGCGAAGTAGGCTGTAAGGAATGTCTGAACCTTGCTCTACCGGAAACTTAAGTAAGTCTGCTGATACCACATCACCGCCTAGCAAATCGATGCGTAAATCTAGCGTATCGGTTTTTACTTCAATAATGCGGTTTGAGCTTTGCGCCGCTGCGATAGGTTGTGCAGCAGGAACGCTATCACTACTTGGTACATCTTCGCTGCCATTTTCATTAAATGACGGTACGCCTTGTGATGTCTCTTGCGTTTGTTGTTGCTCAACAGGCACAACTGGCTGTGGCCCATAATCTTTTTGCCATGATTGCCAAAGCAAAAAGCTAACTAGCGCAAGGCCAATTATCAGAAAACTACGTTGCGATTCCATAGAGGTCTCTTTATTTTGAGTGTTTATCTTGTTGTTTTTCCGGCACTGGATCATATCCGCCGGCATGCAAAGGGTGGCATTTTAATATGCGTTTAATAGATAACCAACCGCCTTTTACTAATCCGTGCGTTTTTAATGCGTCTATAGCATACCAAGAACAAGAAGGATGGAAACGACATCGTTGCCCTAACATAGGGGAAATGAACCATTGATAGAATTTTATCAAGGCCAAAGGCACTGCAATTAAGAGTTGCCGCAACGCTTGTTTAATTTTTTCCATAGCTTGTCCAATGTAGCGAAAACTTCTTGGTTGCTAAGGTTGTCAGCGCCAGACTTGCCAATAACGATAATATCAACATTGGGTAAGTTGTGCTGTTTATGCCTAAAACTTTCTCTGACTAATCGTTTCAAACGATTTCTATCGTGAGCTTTACGGATACGTTTTTTCGCGAGCGTAATGCCTAAACGAGGAGTTGAAAGTGTATTTTTTCTGGCTAGAACAGTAAAAGAGGGAGATACAGCTGGGGTTGCGTTATCAAACACATAGGTAAAGTGGGTGGGAGTTAACAGACGTAACTCCCTAGAAAAATTATTCTCGCCCACTTTGGCGTCTTTCAATTAAGCTGAAAGACGAGCGCGGCCTTTTGCACGGCGAGCTGCTAGTACTTTACGACCATTTTTAGTCGCCATACGAGCACGAAAACCGTGAGAACGCTTGCGCTTTAGATTGCTCGGTTGAAATGTTCTTTTCATGACCAAAGTCTCACTTATATTTAGTTAAACATAGGCGTTTTTGGTAACACATTATGCTGTTGCCAGAACAATGTGGTGTTTTCACCAGAAAAGCCCATCGAAAAAGGACGCTGAATTCTAGAGATCTCGGGGCGTGCTGTCAATGCATATTCTCGCTTTTCGGATGAATAAGTGAACAATTTTTGCATTTTCTAGTCGATAGCTTAATCGATAACGCAGTTTTCGTAAAAATCGTCTGTGAATAACGCGTAAAATTTGGTTAGGTTATCCACAGTGCGTTGTGAAAAACACAGAGATAGACATAAAAAGCAAGGTGATCTAACGGTTTTTTAGCACAAATTTAGAATGAATTTTTCTCGTTATAGTTTGATTTGATCTAAAAGAAAAAAGCTTGCTAATCAGTTGCTTGTTGTTTTGATCGAAAAGATCGATCGGGATCGCCATTTACATTGTGTTGATAAAGTAAGATAATCCACAGCGATTAAAACGATAACTTAATTTCTCGCTGCTACCCAACACTTCCAACGCTATTTTCTTCTAATGGCGCTTTTTAGTGCCTGCTTTCTTTATGCTTGGCTTTTTAGGAGTTGGTTTTTCTAGCGAGTTACGGGAGCTAACTACGTACCATGTCCTTGTGGAACCAATGCCTTGAAAGATTGCGTCAAGAATTACCAACGCAGCAGTTTAGTATGTGGATACGACCGCTTGTTTGTGAAGAACAACAAGGCGTGGTTGCACTCTATGCTCCCAATCGCTTTGTACTTGATTGGGTAAGAGACAAGTACCTTAATAATATTACCGCACTACTAAAAGAGTTTGCCGGAAGTGACGCACCACAATTGCGTTTAGAAGTGATGAATCGTCACAGCGTAAGCCGTAGTCAGCCTGTAAGTACCAGCGGATCTTCGCCTGCTCCAAATACGCCTAATAATCAACCAAGTAAGCCTAGTGCACCTGCGGGCGGTCAAGGGTATCAGAACTATAATACTAGTAATCAGCCTGTTCACAGCGGCAGTAATGGGCAGCACACATCGTCTTATTCACCAATGTCGAATAGCGGTATGCCATCATCGGCAAGCCAAGCGGGTGATCAAGGACAAAACAATGCGTTTTCAAAATCACCTTCATACACACAGGGTATGGATCTAAATGATCGCGGTGCGCAAAACCACGACCGTAATGGATATAATGCATACGCAGATCAAGCGCCAAGATCGTCTACACCGCCGAAAGTGATCCCGATCCCTGAGGCGATGAAGCATAAAAGTAATATTAATCCGACTTATCAATTCGACAACTTTGTCGAAGGTAAATCTAACCAGCTAGCACGTGCGGCTGCAACTCAAGTCGCAAATAACCCAGGCGGTTCTTACAACCCACTGTTTATTTACGGTGGTACGGGCTTAGGTAAAACTCACTTATTACATGCAGTGGGTAATGGCATCGTAGCTAATAACGGTGACGCTAAAATTGTGTATATGCATTCAGAGCGTTTCGTGCAGGATATGGTTAAGGCACTACAAAATAACGCGATAGAGGACTTTAAGCGCTTCTATCGCAGCGTTGATGCGTTACTTATCGATGATATTCAATTCTTTGCTAATAAAGAGCGTTCACAAGAAGAGTTCTTCCACACGTTCAATGCGCTTCTTGAAGGTAACCAACAAATCATCCTTACTTCTGATAGATATCCTAAAGAGATTGATGGGGTAGAGGATCGATTGAAATCGCGCTTCGGTTGGGGTTTAACTATTGCTATAGAGCCACCAGAGCTTGAAACCCGAGTGGCTATTTTGATGCGCAAAGCGGCAGAGAACCGGATTCACTTACCTAACGAAGTGGCGTTCTTTATAGCTAAGCGATTGCGTTCAAACGTACGTGAGCTCGAGGGTGCACTTAACCGTGTTATTGCTAACGCAAACTTTACCGGTCGCCCTATCACTATTGATTTCGTTCGCGAAGCGCTTCGAGACCTTCTCGCACTTCAAGAAAAATTGGTAACCGTTGATAATATTCAGAAAACCGTCGCAGATTATTATAAGATAAAAGTAGCTGATATTTTGTCTAAACGACGTAGTCGTAGTGTGGCGCGTCCTCGCCAAGTCGCGATGGCGCTGGCCAAAGAACTTACCAACCACAGTTTACCTGAACTAGGAAACGCGTTTGGTGGACGAGACCACACTACGGTTTTACACGCTTGTAGAAAAATAGAGCAGCTAAGAGAAGAAAGTCATGATATAAAAGAGGACTATAAGAACCTCATTAGGACTTTGTCTTCCTAACACCACGACCTTAGAGGCGAGATAGCACTGCGATGAAATTTACTATAAGCCGCGAACAATTTTTACAACCCCTACAGTTGGTATCTGGTGCTGTAGAGCGTAGACACACACTGCCAATTCTTTCCAATGTTCTCATCAAAGTAAGTGAGGACGCACTTTGGCTTACTGGTACAGATTTAGAGGTAGAACTAATTTCTAGCGTGAAATTAGAAGGTGAATTCACGGAAGGTGAAATTACTGTTCCTGCTAAAAAGCTGTTTGATATTATTCGCGGTATTTCTGAAGGAACAGATATTCATTTCTCGTTAGACGGCAGCAAAGCACTTATTCGTGCCGGTCGAGGTCGTTATACGCTTTCTACTTTATCTGCCAACGACTACCCAAATTTAGAAGACTGGGAAGGTGAAGTTGAGTTTGAATTATCGTGCAGTGATCTAAAACGTCTTATCGATGCAACGAGCTTTTCAATGGCTCAACAAGACGTACGTTATTACTTAAATGGTATGTCCCTTGAAACGGAAGAGAATATCATTCGTACCGTTGCAACAGACGGTCACCGTCTTGCTCTTTGTCGCCTAAACTACGAGACCGCTTTGCCATCTCGTCAGGTGATTATTCCACGTAAAGGCGTGTTAGAAATTTCTCGTCTTATTAGCGAAGATGATAAATCTCTTAAGGTGCAAATAGGCGCCAACCATCTTCGAATTTTCTCAAACGATTTCATTTTCACTTCGAAATTAGTTGATGGCAGATTTCCTGATTATCGCCGTGTTTTACCTCAAAATGGCGACAAAGAAATTATTGCGAGTAAAGCCGTATTAAAAGAAGCATTTTCACGTGCGGCCATTCTATCTAACGAAAAGTTTAGAGGCGTACGATTAAACTTGTCTTCTGGTGAGCTTAAGATAACGGCTAATAACCCAGAGCAAGAAGAAGCGGAAGAAATCGTTGATGTTCAATATCAAGGTGACGATTTAGAAATTGGCTTTAACGTTGCCTATTTAATTGACGTATTGAATGCGCTTGGATCTGATGGTGTTAAAGTTAGCCTATCAGACTCAAACGCAAGTGCGCTAATCGAAGATGATGCTGATGACGCCGCGTTATACGTTATTATGCCAATGCGACTGTAGTCACTACTACATTAAGTGTTTGCAGCGTTTCGCATATTCCACGTTATTTTGTTATTTAAATTATCAATTCAAGAAGCGATGAGTGTTGATACTCCTCGCTTCTTTTTTCATCAGTGTGACCTCATGAAACTGGACCGCGTCCAGATTACACAGTTTCGTAATCTTAGTTCCGTATCACTTTCTCCTTCACCAGCGTTGACTATCATTAAAGGCGTGAATGGGAGTGGGAAATCCTCGTTAATCGAAGCACTTTATTACCTAGGCTTTGGACGTTCTTTTAGAACAAATAAACACAGTTCGGTTATTCAAAATGAGAAAGACAGCTTCAGTGTTTTCGCGTCATGCAAAACTGAAGAAGGGGATGAATTAAAGCTAGGTTTTCAACGAAGTAGAAATGAGACATTCACCTGTAGTATTAACGGTGAACATTCAAATAAGTTATCAGATTTAGTTAGCTTGGTACCACTTCAACTTTTTACTCCGCAGAGTACTGACCTTATAATTGGTTCGCCTTCCGAGCGTCGACGTTTTTGTGATTGGGGATTGTTTCACGTGGAACAACAGTTTCAATCACTTGCTAATCAGTATGGTAAATTTTTAAAACATAGAAATGCCTTACTCAAACAGCAGGCAAATTTAAGCGCACCACAAAATCAATATTGGGAGTCTCAGTTCTCAGAACTAGGTGAATCTCTATCGGCTACGCGTCAGGAATATGTAGATACCCTTACGCCTATTTTTAAGCAATATGCGCAAGAATTTCTTCCTAACTTCGATGTGGAATTAAGTTACTATAAAGGGTGGGAAAAAGATGTCGGTTTATCAGAAAGCCTAGTTAAAAAACGTGAGTATGATGGTAAAATAGGACATACCTCTTCTGGGCCCCATAAAGCCGATTTAAGGCTTAAAGTGAATGGAGTAAACGCCCAGGAGCTTTTATCGAGAGGGCAGCTTAGAATGGCTGTGGCAGCGCTTCAAATGTCACAGACTAAGCTATTTAATAAGGCAACGCAGCGTAAAAGTATCTTTTTACTTGATGATGTAGGTGCCGAATTAGATGCCGATAAAAGAGAACTATTTATTGATGGGTTGCTCAAAATGGATACGCAGGTTTTCGTTACTGCAATAGAATCCACGCAGCTCGCTTTTATACAAAAATACAACGAAAAGAAAATGTTTCACGTGGAACATGGAAGCGTGAAAGAGGAGTAAAAGCTAGTATGTCAGCAGAGAACAACTACGACTCGTCCAGTATTAAAGTACTTAAAGGATTAGATGCCGTAAGAAAGCGTCCTGGTATGTATATCGGTGATACTGATGATGGTACCGGATTACACCACATGGTTTTCGAGGTGGTCGATAACTCTATCGATGAAGCACTTGCTGGACATTGTTCTGAGATTACTGTGCTCATTCACAGCGATGGCTCAGTATCTGTGTCTGACGATGGACGTGGTATACCAACTGAATTGCACCCAGAAGAGGGTGTGTCTGCAGCTGAAGTTATTATGACGGTTCTTCACGCCGGCGGTAAGTTCGACGATAACTCTTATAAAGTATCGGGCGGTTTGCACGGTGTAGGTGTATCAGTAGTAAACGCACTTTCAAGCCGACTGAAGCTTCGTATTCGTCGCGGTGGTAAAGCGCATGAACAAGAATATCATCATGGTGTTCCACAGGCGCCACTAGCCGTAACAGGCGATACTGACAAAACGGGAACTATGATCCGTTTCTGGCCAAGTTCAGACACCTTCACAGATACGCTTTACCACTACGATATTCTTGCTAAACGTCTTCGTGAACTATCATTTTTGAACTCTGGTGTGTCTATTCGCTTGAAAGACGAACGCGATGGAAAAGAAGACCACTTCATGTACGAAGGTGGTATCAAGGCTTTCGTTGAGTACCTAAATGAAAAGAAAACACCTGTTCACCAGAAAGTGTTTCATTTCAGCAGTGAACAAGAAGACGGTATTGCAGTAGAAGTAGCGATGCAATGGAACGATAGCTTCCAAGAGAACGTGTTCTGTTTCACCAACAACATTCCTCAGCGCGACGGCGGTACTCACTTGGCGGGATTCCGTGGAGCCTTAACGCGTACATTGAATAACTACATGGAAAAGGAAGGCCTGAACAAAAAGGCAAAAACGAATGCCAGTGGTGACGATGCGCGTGAAGGTCTAACCGCGGTTATTTCCGTTAAAGTACCAGATCCAAAATTCAGCTCACAGACAAAAGATAAGCTTGTATCTTCTGAAGTTCGTCCAGCAGTTGAGTCGGCAATGAACGAAAAGCTAGCAGAGTTTTTATTAGAAAACCCTGCAGAAAGTAAAATCATTGCGGGTAAAATTATTGATGCTGCTCGTGCTCGTGAAGCTGCACGAAAGGCCCGTGAAATGACACGCCGTAAAGGTGCGCTAGATTTGGCTGGCCTACCAGGTAAGCTAGCTGACTGTCAGGAAAAAGATCCTGCACTTAGTGAACTATACATAGTGGAGGGTGACTCTGCGGGCGGTTCAGCTAAGCAGGGTCGTAACCGTAAAAACCAAGCTATTCTGCCGCTTAAAGGTAAAATACTAAACGTTGAGAAAGCGCGTTTCGATAAGATGCTTTCTTCGCAGGAAGTTGCGACGCTTATCACGGCACTAGGTTGTGGTATCGGTCGTGACGAGTATGACCCTGAAAAATTACGCTATCACAGCATCATTATCATGACCGATGCTGACGTAGATGGTTCTCACATTCGTACGCTTCTACTCACATTTTTCTATCGTCAAATGCCTGAAATCATTGAGCGTGGATATGTATATATTGCACAGCCACCGCTATACAAAGTGAAGAAGGGTAAACAAGAGCAGTATCTTAAAGATGACGATGCGCTAACTAACTACCTAACATCAATCGCAATTGACGGTGCGTCTTTGCACACCAGCGATGAAGACCCAGGTATTAGTGGTGTAGGCCTTGAAAACCTTGTTAAGCAGTACCAATCGGTAGAGAAGATGATTGCACGTATGAAACGTCTTATGCCTGCATCTATCCTTTACAGAATGCTTTACACGCCTACGCTAAACCTTGAAGACCTTAAAGATCAATCTGCACTAGAGCATGTGGCGAAACACTTCGTAGAGCAGCTTACAGAGCGCGAAAACGACGGTGCTACATACCGTTATGAAATTCGCACTGATGCTGAACTTAGCGAGTACTACATCACAATCATTATGCGTATGCACGGTATCGATTATGAGTACATTATCGATCACGAGTTTATCGAGTCGTCTGAATACCAGCGTCTTAAAGAGCTTAACCTTGCCATTAACGACATGATGGGCAAAGACGCCTATATTCAGCGTGGCGAGCGTAGACAGCCAGTTGAGTCTTTCAAAGAAGCACTAGAGTGGCTAATGAACGAAGCGAAACGCGGCCAATACATTCAGCGCTATAAAGGGCTAGGTGAGATGAACCCTGAGCAACTCTGGGAAACTACCATGGACCCAGAAAGCCGCCGTATGCTTCAAGTTACCATTGAGGATGCCATTGGTTGTGATCAGCTGTTCACTACATTGATGGGTGACCAAGTTGAGCCTCGTAGAGAGTTTATCGAAGCTAATGCGCTTAAAGTGGAAAACTTAGACGTGTAGATTATTTAATGATGCATATTTTAAAAACGACCCAGGTAGGGTCGTTTTTTTTTGTGTACAAAAATGTATCTTAACGAAATATTGAAGAGCCTTACAAAAGAGTAAAAGTTGTTCTAGTATAAATTTATGTGACAAGCTGATAAGTGGTCTTATCAACTAAAACAGGGACATATAAATGACAGGACGTTTGTGTATTATTTCCATCATCGTAACGTTTTTAATAATAGGCTGTTCAAAACAGGCTGGACTTACAGAGTCTCAGATTCGACTATCAGAGGCCAAGAAAGCCCAGGCTGTTCTCATTGAAAAAGCGAACATCATTCTAGATACCAAAGTTAAGGGTATTTTCCTAGAAGATTTAAACCACATTTCTTATGCGAGTGAAATAGCACTTCGTGCTAAGCAAGTATTTATTGATGCCAAAATTAACCTTAAGAGCGAAAGCTTAGCAGCCCTTGATAATCGAATTGGTTCTTATGTAAATAGTGCAGGCCTAACAGCAGTAAAGCTCCTGCACCAGTCAGTAGATATGACAGTAAGCTTCAAGAAAGACATAGAAGATATGCCATTACAGCCACTAACCAGTAATAGTACGTCGACAAGTGATGGCATGGTGAAATTTTTGGCTAAGCAATACAGCGTTGATATTAAATCATGTTGTATATCTGATTTGAAAGATATCGCCATATTTTTGAGTCAAGTAGACGAGCTGGAGCATTACCCGTTAAGAAAAATGATTGCGAATGTAGAGGTAAGATTATCAAGCGTCTTAAGACACCCTGAAACCGCGAAGAAATACAAAAATGAAATAAATGCGATAGGTGAGCAATATAAAAATACTCAATAAGAAAATAAACGTTAAATAATGGACATAAAGGGATGGAAAATATTATGGAAAAAACAGTCATCGCATGCATGGGATTGCTAATGCTCCACACGGTACCAAGCGCATTAGCACAAACTAATTATAAGATTGTAGATAATGCCGATAAATCGGTAACAGTGACAAACGGAGCAGAAAAAGAAACCGTGCTAGTCATTGAAGACGAGGTAAAGTTTTCTATATCTCGAACACCAAGTATCAATAAATCCCAGCCACCGCTACAGAACAATAATATCTCCCTTAAAGGTGGTGTATTTGGCTTAACAATCAATGAAAGTGTAACAAGTATGCTGAGCGTACTCGGTACACCTACGTCAACGTATAGCGTTAACGAAGACACCGTGCTGTATTCTTATGGGAGAAACCTTTGGGTGGTGACCCACAAAGGAATAGTAAAAAAAGTGACTACAGAAAATCACTGGGTATCAACAACCCTTACTAATTCTATTGCCTTTGATAACCGGTTTAACAGCGATTGGCTAATAGAAGATCAAGTCGGCTACGAGACTAAAAAGGCGGAATTGTTAAAACAGTTGCCTGAGGGGAATCAAATTGAAAGAGGCAAATACCGATTTACTCTTAAAAAGAAAGCTGATGTAAATCTTGATGTAATAATAGATTTGAAAATTATAAACGGTGAAAAGGAATGGCTAGTTAACGGCTTCGAGTATGGATATACGGATACTGCTTATATAAAAGATTCAAGCAATGAAACTGAGAAGGCATATCAATACAATGAAGTTATCGCCTTTGTTGACAGTAAGCGTAAACAGGGTGACACCATAACGATAGAGCAATTAGATGAGCAGGGCTTTCGTTCAATTTTTGATGCTTATGCGGATAACGGTGATGTTATTCAAGTATATGGCAATCATCTTGTACTGAACTTTAGTTATCAAGAACTAAGTAAGTTATCTGTTTACGAAAGTGTGTTTAGAAACAAACAGAATCTAGAAGATTGGAAGTTTGCAGAACACTATTTTGAACAACCTAGCACTGAGGTTAAGGCGCTTTACGGTGATGAAATAATGGGTAATGACGATTATTGGCAGGTATTTCTAGATGATGCAAAGTACGATCTATATTTCGTTGAAAACGATGATGGGACAATGATGCTAGCCGAACTTGAAATAGAATTCTTTTAAATACCTGCTGCGAAAAAGACTAAAAGCGAGCTTTCTCGCAGAAGGTGAATAGTTAAACCTAAGCTAACTACAATTTAGACACGACCAAGGCGACTTCCCCCGCACTTGCTGCTGTTGCTGTAAAGCGATAGGTGCCAGTTGAGGAGGGGGTAAATTGCAAGTTCTCTGAGCCCTGTTCACAGACTAAATAAACAGTGGAACCTAACATTACAGGCTGCCCTTTATATTTGCCGCCACAGCTTTGTGAGGGCGTCCATTTTGCATCTGACAACCTAAAATCATAAGGTTGTCCGTCGGCTATGAGTTCAACGTCCACTGTCCAGCCTGAATTTGATCGTTTGAACTTGTAACTAGGGTCAGCCTCCCACCAGTTAAATACACCTCTTAGGAACATGTTTTCGAATTGAATGCGAGGCACGTCCGGTGCTATTTCTGGAATTTTAAAACTTCCACTGCTTGAGCATGCTGAAAGTGCTATGCACATAGAAGCAATAGTTAGTAACTTTTTCACAGCGTCTCCATTTATAAAAAAGCCCAACGTTAAGGCTGGGCTCTTTGTTTTTCGCGGCATAAAACCGCATTAACTCTTACTAGCCTACGACTTCGCGAGAATAGATATATCTGCGGTAGTAAGGAAAAGTTGCCTTAAAAGCGACAGTAAAGCAAGTCGGTTATTTTTAACCGCTTCGTCATCAGCCATAACCATTACGTTATCGAAGAAGTTATCGATTACATTACGTAAGGTTGCAAGCGCAGTAAGAATACGCGTGTAGTCCTGTGAAGGAACAGCAATATCAACTTCTTTCTGTGCGGCTTTCAGCTCAACATAAAGCGCTTTTTCAGCTTCTTCGGCTAACAGTGACTCATCAATATTCACTGAGTCTGTCACTTCAACGTTTTGCTTAGCAAGGATGTTTGCAACACGCTTGTTAGCGGCAGCTAGCGCTTCGGCTTCTTCCAATGCTCTGAACTTATCTACTGCATGAACTCGGGCTAAGTAGTCAGCTGGCTTAGTAGGGCGACGAGCAGCAACGGCCTGAATAACGTCAATGGCGATAGCTTGATCTTGTAGGAGCGCAGTAAATCGACCCAATACGAAATCAACAACCTGAGATTGTGTTTCTGCATTCGTTAACTTATCGCCATACACATCGATAGCTTTGCTTACTAGCGTTTCAAGATCTAGCGGCAGTGACAGCTCAGTGACAATACGTAATACACCGATAGCTGCACGACGAAGCGCAAATGGGTCTTTATCACCCTTAGGCAACTGGCCAATACCAAAAATACCCACAAGAGTATCTAGTTTGTCAGCAAGCGCGACCGATGCGCTAACGCCTGAACTAGGAAGTGCGTCACCAGCAAAACGCGGCATGTATTGTTCATACAGTGCTTCTGCAACGGGCGCATCTTCACCGTCGTTTAGCGCATAGTATTTACCCATAACACCTTGAACGTCAGGGAACTCCATAACCATGTTCGACATCAAGTCGGTTTTAGCTAGAAGACCTGCTCGTGCAGCTTGTGTTTCATTCGCATCTATTTGCGACGCAATAAACGCCGATAGGGCAGATATACGCTCAGACTTTTCTTTTAGCGTACCAAGCTGTTTTTGGAACAACACGGTTTCTAAACTTTCAAGGCGGCTTTCTAATGTCGTCTTTTTATCGCTGTTAAAGAAGAACTCAGCGTCTGCAAGACGAGGGCGGATAACCTTTTCATTGCCAGAAATAACTTGAGACGCATCGCGACTTTCGATATTCGTTACAAATAAGAAAGTGTTTGAAAGTGAACCATCGCTATCTAGCAGCGGCACATATTTTTGGTCGTCTTTCATGGTATAGATAAGCGCTTCTTTCGGTACTGCCAAGAAAGTCTCATCAAACCCAGCTTGAAGTACAACCGGCCACTCTACAAGTGACGCGATTTCTTCTAGTAAGTCTTCATTATAGTCTGGCTTAAGCGACAAGCTTTGCGCTGCGTCTTCAAGCTGCTGACGCACTTTATCTTTACGCGCCTCAAAATCTGCCAGCACATATTGTTGCTCTAGGGCAGAGGCGTAATTGTCAGCATGATCCAGTTCAAAGCGACCTTCGCCGTGGAATCGGTGACCCTGAACAACGCGGCCGCTTGTTAGGCCCAATACAGAAACGTTAACCACTTCGCTTCCGTAAAGCACGCAAAGGGTGTGAACCGGGCGTATAAACTGAGTGTTGTAATTACCCCAACGCATTGGCTTTGGAATAGGTAGCTTGCTTACCGCTTGGTTTATCAGCCCTTCTAGAAGCTCTGCAACTAATTGCCCTGGAACGTGGGCTTTATGAAGTAACCACTCTCCTTTGTCAGTTACAAGGCGTTCTGCGTCAGCAACGTCAATGCCGTTACCGCGAGCCCAACCTTGTGCTGCTTTAGTGGGATTACCGTCGGCGTCAAACGCGGCTGATACTGCTGGGCCGCGTTTCTCTACTACTTTGTCAGCCTGACCTTCAGCAAGACCTGAAACATAAACGGCTAAGCGGCGAGGGGCGGCAAACCAGCTGACTGAATCAAAGCTTAAGTCAGCTTGCGTAAGCGCAGCTTCAAACTGCGTGGCGAAGGCTTCACCTAAAGACTTAAGCGCTTTGGGTGGGAGTTCTTCAGTACCTAATTCAACTAAACAATTTTCTGTACGCACGCTTATGCCTCCTTGTTACATAGTGGGAAGCCAAGTGCTTCACGTGCTTGGTAATAGCTTTCTGCACACGCTTTGGCTAGCGTTCGAACGCGAAGAATATAGCGCTGGCGTTCAGTCACTGAGATAGCATGACGAGCATCAAGCAAGTTAAATGCGTGTGACGCTTTCATAACCTGCTCATAGGCAGGAAGTGGAAGGTTGTTTTCGATAAGCTTTTTGCTTTCTGCTTCACATTCGTCGAAGGTTCTAAATAAGGCTTCAACGTTGGCGTGTTCGAAGTTATACGTCGATTGTTCTACTTCGTTTTGATGGAACACGTCGCCATAGGTCACTTTGCCCATAGGGCCGTCAGTCCAAACCAGGTCGTAGATACTATCTACACCTTGAACGTACATGGCGAGTCGCTCTAAGCCGTAGGTAATTTCGCCGGTAACAGGCTTACACTCTAGACCGCCTACCTGCTGGAAGTACGTAAACTGAGTTACTTCCATGCCGTTTAGCCACACTTCCCAACCTAGACCCCATGCACCAAGCGTGGGTGATTCCCAGTTGTCTTCTACGAAGCGAATGTCATGAACCAGCGGATCGAAACCTAACTCTTTCAAAGAGCCCAAGTACAACTCCTGAATATTGTCAGGTGAAGGCTTAAGCATTACTTGGAACTGATAGTAATGTTGTAAGCGGTTTGGGTTCTCACCGTAACGACCATCGGTTGGTCTACGGCACGGTTGAACATAGGCGCTACTCATTGGCTCTGGACCTAAAGAACGTAGGAACGTCATAGGGTGAAAAGTACCGGCACCCACTTCCATATCCAGAGGCTGAATAATAACGCAGCCCTGACGCGCCCAATAATCTTGAAGCGCAAGGATCAACCCTTGAAAGGTCTTAATATCGTATTTCTGCATACATCCGCTGCTTATTAGTTATCTGACTTAAAATAAAGGTGGGATAGTATACAATTTGTGAGGCATAGTATGTAGGTGTAAAGGGTGAAAAAACGTCACGAATAAAGCCAATATGCCACTTCACAACAAGGATTTAATCTTAAGCCATGCCCAATCAAACAAAAATAGAAAAAAATATGCCTTTGCATCGCTGCGGTTGGGTAAGCAGCGACCCTATTTATTTAGCGTATCATGATAACGAATGGGGTGTACCCGAGCTAGATAGTCGCGCGTTGTTTGCTAAGTTATGCCTCGATGGACAACAGGCTGGTTTATCTTGGCTGACCATTTTGAAAAAACAGCAGAATTTTGAACAGGCATTCTATCAGTTCGACCCTGAGAAAATTTCGAAGATGGGCCCCGCTGATGTCGACAGACTTATGCAAGATAGCGGCATAATCAGAAACAAGCTCAAAATAGAGTCGGTTATCAAAAATGCCAAGGGTTTTTTAGCTATCGAAGCGTCGCAGCCATTCAGTGATTTTATTTGGCAATTTACAGATGGACGTACGGTCATTAATGCATGGGAAGACTTCAGGCAAGCACCCACATCAACCGATGCGTCTAAAGCAATGTCAAAAGCACTTAAAAAGCACGGATTTAATTTCGTAGGTGAAACGATTTGCTATGCTTTTATGCAAGCTGTAGGTATGGTCAATGACCACGAGGTAGGGTGTCATTGCTACGAGCGTACCTGCGAGCTCGCGATAAAGTGATATAGGCAAAGGTAACCGGGTTAAAAAAATGGCCGACTACATACTGTACTCGGCCATTTTCGATATTGATTGCATCAGTTTTTATCTTTTAAATCAGCGTAGCGCTTACTCGTTATTTAGTGGCTATAAGTGTCTCACAATACGCCTTCAGCGGTGGTAATTCGTCCAACACTTTAGATTCGTACTCCGATTCAATCTGCTCGCGAGCGATATCTTGCTTTCTTCGCTCATTCTTAGGTAGCTGTTGCCTTGCTTCTAAAATTGCAAAACCGCTTACCTCTGTGAATAGTGCATGAATGTTGGGATACTGCGCTTTAAAATCAGGCGGAGTACTTATTGGAAGCGCGTTAAGCAAGTTCACGATGCGAATTACGCCTTCTGACAAATCACATTGCTGCTGCTCCATCGCCTTAGCTATTACTATAATACTGTCGGTTATAGTGGCTACGCGCGACTGCCTTGCCGCTTCTTGTCGCTCTTTTTGTTGTTTTAACATAAACAGCAGTTTGCCTGCGTAAAAACCTAGCGCAAGAATAATTAGTAGCGCGATGCCTGAAAGTACTGCCCAAAGCATGACTCTTTCCCGTTTTTTATTAGTGCTTAAAGTCGTCGATATTAATAGCGTCTAAATCATTAAACGGATCCATATCGTCGTCTTCATCATCCTCTTCTACTATTCCTAATAGGTCACAAAGAATGCGGTGGCGTGCCATCTTCTCGTCGACATAAGCTTGTTGCTCACGGGTGAGCGGTTTATCGTCGTCAAGTTTGTCGAGTAAATCTGACAAGCGTTGATCTGCTTCAAGCGCTGCCAGTTCTTGGGCTGGTGTGGCGTACTTTTTCTTTTGAGCAGGGGTGGGCGTCACTGCTTTTACAAGCTGAATAGGCTTTTTACTGCCGTGGCGCGGATCTTTATTCTCAGCACTCTTTTTGCCCGTCACTTTTTTCTGTTCAACATTGTGGCGATTACCAGCGGGCTTACCTTTATGCTTTTTAGGGCGAGGCGAGTCTGATTTACGGTTTTCGCTTGGTTTAAAGTCAGGATCTTTACGAACGCCGATTAGGCCGACTTTACGTGATTTCTTTGAACGTGCCATAATTTCCAAATAACAAAGAGAGTGAAAAAACAGCGCTATTATAGCGCGAATTAGTGTCTACGTATTGATCTTTGGGTATGCAGTGCAAAATCAATACGGGGAACATAAAGTATTACGGGAATTTGTTTCAGCGCTTTCTCAATAGAGCGACATCGCTGGCAGGAAAAGTGACATCATAGCCATCTCGTTGTGCCAAATATTGAAAGGTTGCTTCGCTGAAAAAGCTAACGTGGGTGACGTCGTTTTTATAGTGCCAATTTGCAAACCTGGCTTTATCAAGTACGCGCTTGGTCATGATGGCAATAACGCCACCAGAAGCTACAAGTTTGTTAAAAAGCGCCCATTCCACATGAGGGGCGTGAAAGTGTTCTATAGCCTCTGTACATGTCACTATGTCATAGCTTTGCTCAAGTACCGATAAGTTGTGTGCATAGAAGGGATCGTACATATTCATCCTAACGCCTTCTTCTTCCAGCATACTTGCTAAAACAGGCGCAGGGCCACAGCCAAAGTCTAGTCCTCGGAGTTCACCAAATTTCATGTCTTTTATAAAAGGTGTAAGTGGCGTTAAAACCTTTCCTAAAAACTTTCGATACCCTTCGTCTTCAAAGCTATTCTCGTGAAGGTCATACTCCTGCTTTTCTACTTCTTTCGATGGCAAGAATTCAGGAGAAACATAAACGAGTTTGCATTGATTACATTGAAGGTAATCGCGCTTTTTATCTGAGTGATAGTGAGATGGCGCGTTAGCGCTTTTGCATAAAGGACAGTACATAGGAAAGTGAACAATAATAAGGGGCTTAAAAAAGAAAAAGGTGATGGTTCTCACCATCACCTTACATTGTATGAGTGTCAGATGACACCTCTCCCGTTATACACTTCTATGTGTATTTTGCTTCCCTAGCCGTGCTCCCCTTATTTTTATTGTTAGCAGAGCTGTATTGTTGTTTTTGGCCCTCGTGGCTCTTTATCCCGTCTTCCATGCTGCATTTTTATTATTATTCTTGTTATTTAGCTTGTAGCTTTTCAAAGGCACCTACAAACTACGCCGTTAGATTACACGAATAATTTCAAAATACAACTTTTTCGGTAACAAATTTTTAACAACAATGTGCAAAAACGGTAATGCTTAGTGTAAGCCCGCGATATAGTTAGATAAAATCTCAATATCTTCGTCGGTTAATTTCATCGCAATATCACGCATCATGCCATTCATGTCATTGTGACGTTGGCCTGAACGGAATGCTTTCAATTGAGCTGCAGTGTAAGTTGCATGTTGACCGCTGATATCAGGGAAACCTGCTAAGCCCATGCCGTTGCCCTTAGGACCGTGACACGCGATACATGCAGTTACGCCTCGAGACTCGTCGCCACCTTGGTACAATGCACGGCCAGCTTCAACGTATTGCTCTGGTGTTTCACCCGCCTTTGGCTCTTGGCTTGAGAAATAAGCGGCTAGGTCTTTCATGTCTTGCTCTGAAAGTGGGGCAGCCATGCCGTTCATCACAGCATTGTTACGACCTTCCTCGCCACCTGTTTGAGAGGCAAGTTTAAATTCGGTTAATTGCTTAACAATGTACTTCTCATGCTGGCCAGCAATCTTTGGGTTCATGTCAATCATGCTGTTGCCATCAGGGCCATGACAGGCTGCACATACTGCAGATTTCGCTTTACCTGCCTCGGCGTCGCCTTCTGCCATAGCAGTTGCGCTTAAACCTAAAGACATACATACCAACAAACACAGTTTTTTCATAATAAATCTCTTAAATGGATCCAACGGCTCGCGTGATATACGTGATATCATGCGTATTTTACACATTTAACGCGTCAGAAAAACCTATTCCATGATAAAACTATGGTTTTTAGTTGGTTTATTCATTAAAAAACTGTAAACCGAAGGTTGAGACGCATGTGGAGGTAAGTCTAGATGTCGTATTACACCAAAGCAAAATTCTTTACGAGCGCACCTGATATTCGTCATTTAAAGAATGATACCGGAATTGAAGTAGCGTTCGCGGGCCGCTCTAATGCGGGTAAATCGAGTGCACTTAACACGTTAACTCGTCAGAAGAACTTGGCAAGAACCAGTAAAACACCGGGTCGCACCCAATTGATCAACGTCTTTGAATTAGAAGAAGACTTACGCTTGGTTGATTTGCCAGGATATGGCTTTGCAAAAGTGCCAGTAGCCATGAAAAAGAAGTGGCAGGCGTCACTTGGTGAATATCTTCAAAAGCGCAAGTCCCTTAAAGGATTAGTCGTTTTAATGGATATTCGTCACCCCTTCAAAGATTTAGACCAAGATCTTATCCATTGGGCAGTAGCGTCAAATATTCCTGTACTGGCATTACTTACTAAGGCCGACAAACTTAAAAGCGGTAAGCGAAAGGCACAGCTGTTAATGGCGCGTGAAGCTGCGATGGCATTTATGGGCGATGTTACCGTGCAAACCTTCTCGTCATTAAACAAGCACGGGTTACCCGAATTAGAGCGTATTTTGGATACGTGGTTTGGCATAGATAAACAAGACGAAATAGAAGAGTCTGATAGCGAAGTACAGTAGCGCAATTTACCCTTACCGTTTGTGCTGATCTGACGTGCCCGATGGATAGGTATGATGGGGTGTTAGAAAAAAGAACGCCCCGCATAGAGCGAGGCGTAAACTGAGAGAAAACACATAAAAACCGTAGATATAGAGTCGTGATAAATAGAGAAGTTCAGAAAAATTAAAATAAAATTCGCTTTATTTTTTAAGTTATTGATATTTTTGGATTATTTATTTTCTGCAGATATAAAAAAACCCCGACAAAACTGTCGGGGTTAAAGCAAAGGTTTGAAAACAGCTTTCTCACCTCTGTACCCTACATGTGTAATATTACAACAAAGCACAGAAAAGGCAAGGGTGTTATGTAATTAAATTACCAAATTTAATGAATATAACGCGCCTTTTAATGTAAAAACTGTAATCTAATTACCAAACTAGTGCGCTTCATCCCAGTTTTCGCCCACACCTGCCTCGACAACCAGCGGAACATTTAGCGTAGCTGCGCTTTCCATAAGAGCAGTGATAGTAGAGACATAGGTTTCCACTTTGTCTTCTTTTATCTCAAAAACCAATTCATCGTGCACCTGCATCATCATGGTCACATCATCAGATGCATTTTTCCTAATCCAGTCATCAACTTTGATCATCGCCATCTTAATAATGTCTGCCGCTGTGCCTTGCATAGGCGCGTTTATCGCTGCGCGCTCTGCGCCTTTTCTACGTGCACCATTACTGGCTTTAATATCAGGCAAATAAAGTCTGCGACCAAATACGGTTTCTACATAACCTTTTTCTTTCGCGCTCTCACGTGTTGAATCCATGTACTCAAGCACGCCTGGGTAGCGCTCGAAGTAAAGATCCATATATTTCTGTGCTTCATTACGTGGAATATTAAGTTGCTTCGACAACCCAAAGGCACTCATACCGTAAATTAAGCCAAAGTTAATCGCTTTTGCACTGCGACGCTGTTCAGTGGTTACTTCATCAAGTGGTACACCAAAAACTTCCGCAGCGGTTGCTTTATGAATATCTTTACCATGCGCAAAGGCATCTAACAGACCTTTATCGCCAGAAAGGTGCGCCATAATGCGCAGCTCAATTTGTGAGTAGTCGGCTGCGACGAACTTATTTCCTTCTCTTGGTACAAATGCCTGACGTACGCGGCGACCTTCCTCATTTCGGATAGGGATGTTCTGTAAGTTAGGATCGGTGGAAGAGAGTCGTCCCGTGGCGGTTACTGCTTGGTGATACGAAGTATGCACTCGACCCGTACGATGATTGATCATCTTAGGAAGTTTATCCGTGTAGGTATTCTTTAGCTTGGTTAGGCCACGGTATTCCATGATCTTCTTCGGCAACGGGTACTCAAGCGCAAGTTCTTGCAGTACGTCCTCAGAAGTAGACGGCGCCCCTTTAGGCGTTTTCTTTATGATCGGTAGCGACATTTTTTCGAACAAGACATGTTGAAGCTGCTTAGTAGAACCTAAGTTGAATGGCTCGCCAGCTTCCTCATGTACTTCACTTTCAAGCTCGGCAATCCGTGTGGCAAGATCCTGGCTTTGCTGACGCAGTCTTTGGCTATCTATCAATACACCTTCCTGTTCCATACGAGAAAGTACACAGGCTAGGGGAACCTCAACATCTATCAATAGATTTTTAAGCTCAGGAATTTCTTTCAACTTAGTCCAAATAGCGTTGTGTAAGCGAAGTGTGATATCAGCATCTTCTGCGGCATAAGGCCCTGCTTCTTCAAGGCTAATTTGATTAAACGTTAGCTGCTTTGCGCCTTTACCCGCAATCTCTTCAAAGTGAATAGTTTTATGACCAAGGTAGGCTAGGGCAAGCGAGTCCATATCATGGCGCTGCGCAGTACTGTTTAGTACATAGCTTTCAAGCATGGTGTCAAAGCCGATGCCGTTTAAGGTAATGTCATAGTTCGCTAACACATTTTTGTCGTATTTTATGTGTTGACCTACTTTGATCACGGTGTCCGATTCTAAAATAGGCTTTAATGCGTCTAATACAAATTCTCGTGATAGCTGGGCGGGGGCATCTGGATAATCGTGAGCAACAGGCACATAAGCAGCTTCACCTTCCTCTATACAAAATGAAACGCCAACTAACTCCGCATCCATGTAGTTAAGGCTGGTTGTCTCGGTATCAAAAGCGATGAGTTCGGCTTTTTCTAGCTTCGCTACCCAAGCGTTAAAACGCGCCTCATCAAGCACGGTCTCATACTTCGACTTATCTATTTCTACCGCTAAACTTTGTTCGGTATCTTCTACGCTGTCACTTTTGCTTTCGTCGGCGCTTGAATTGGCAGCTGAGGTATCTCCGCCAACTATTAGCGCGCTTACTTCTGCATGCCAGCGTTTGAACTCGTATTCGGCAAACAGATCGCGAAGTTGTTCGTTATCTGCCTGACACGGCATTAACGTCTCAACGTCGTAGTCAAGGTCAAGATCGATGCTGATAGTAGCTAGGGTATAAGATAGCCGAGCTTGCTCTTCGTATTCCTGCATTTTAGCCGCCATCGACTTACTGCCTCTAAACGATAGATCTGCAATTTTATCCAGGTTCTTATATATGTCGTCGATACCGCCAATACCGTTTAACAAGGCTTGAGCACTTTTATCACCTACACCAGGTACACCTGGAATGTTATCGACTTTATCGCCCTTAAGCGCAAGGAAGTCGATCACAAGCTCCGGTGGAATACCAAACTTCGTATTTACACCTTCGACATCCATCAGTTGGTTTGTCATGGTGTTGATTAAGGTGACATGTTCATTAACTAGTTGCGCCATGTCTTTATCGCCGGTGCTGATAAGGGTATCAATACCTTTTTCTGTGGCGTGTTTGGCTAACGTGCCAATCACGTCATCAGCTTCTACACCCGACTCAACAATAACAGGTAAACCCATTGCCTTAATGATGGCGTGCAACGGTTCGATTTGGCTTCTTAGCTCATCCGGCATCGGAGGACGGTTCGCTTTGTACTCTTTATAGATGTCATCGCGAAAGGTCTTGCCTTTAGCATCAAAAATCACCGCCATATGCGTCGGGTTGTATTGTTTGATCAAGCTTTTAAGCATGTTCACAACACCATAAATAGCACCGGTGTCTTGACCTTTTGAGTTGGTTAATGGTGGTAAACCGTGAAAGGCACGAAAAAGATATGACGATCCATCGACAAGAATAAATGGAGGCTTTTTAGAATCAGGCATAGATGGCGATTTTCCAATAGAGAATATGAGCGCAAGGATGCCACAGGCTAGGGCAGATCGCCATATCATGAAGGAACATTAAGGTCGATAGCGGATCGCATTTCGCCTGTGGATAACTTTGTGATCTAAAATTTTGGGCACAGTGATCCGGATGATCTTTGTCAAGTTAAAGATCACCTTTCAAATCAAGAAAAATAAGGGAATGAGACTTAGGTGTGAAAACAGCGTACCTGCTACTTACCATTCCATTTTATGTGGATAACTTGGTGTACGTTTATTTTTGGTTTAACCAAGTTGGTCAAGTAATGTAGCATAACCATTAACAATGTATACACGTATTATTAAGAACTTTTTTTGAACAGTTGTGTGTTTAATAGCCAAATTTTGAATAAGTAGATGGCATAGCGTCTAGGAGGACAATATGAAACAAGTAGCCGTTATTTTAAGTGGTAGTGGTGTGTTTGACGGGGCTGAGTTACACGAAGCGGTATTGACACTTTTAGCCATTGAGCAAGAAGGTGCGTCTTACCAGTGTTTTGCTCCAGATGTAAACCAACTGCATGTAGTCAATCACTTAACCGGTGAGGTATCAGAAGGTGAAACCCGAAATGTGTTAGTAGAATCGGCCCGTATTGCCCGAGGTGATATAAAACCCGTGACTGAGTGCGACGTAACTGCTTTTGACACACTTATTTTACCTGGTGGTTTTGGCGCTGCGAAGAACCTGTGCACGTTTGCTGTAGACGGTGAAAATTGTACCTTTAACGAAGAGGTGCTGACAGTGTGCAAAGCCTTTGCTCAAGCTAAAAAGCCCGCAGCGTACGCGTGTATTGCACCTGCGCTAGCAGCAAAAGTGTATGGCAACAAAACTAAACTGACCATTGGCAATGACGAAGCCACGGCTGGTGGGCTGAATGCCTTAGGAGCAACGCATGTAGAGTGCCCAGTTGATGAGGTGGTTGTTGATAATGACGCGAAGCTTGTTACTACACCTGCGTATATGCTGGCGCAAAGCATTAGTGAAGCCAATGCGAGTATTGCTAAGATGGTCAAAACCGTGCTTGCTATGAAATAGAAAACTAAAAAAATAAAAGTGGTTGGTTTTTTCCTAGTGAAAAGATCAGGTGCCTTTATGTGTAATTAGCCTAATGTAGTGGGGAGACAAAGGTTTCCCCTTGTTCATTATAGTCCTATAATCAAAACCCTATGCGTAACGTATAGGATTTCATCTACCTTGTTTCACGTAGATAGATTCGCTTTTTGAAACCATATCAAAAAGCACATTGTAACTAGGGCTCAGTAGTCCTTATGCGCACTATAAAAATAAAGGCATAACAAACAATGCACTACCGTGCCATCATACGAATACTTGGGTTATTAATTGCGCTTTTTAGCGTAACCATGATCCCACCCGCTATCGTGTCGTTGATTTATCAAGATGGCAGTGGCCTGCCTTTTATCCTCGCATTTATATTTTGTGTCATCGGCGGTATGGCATTGTGGTATCCCAACCGTCAGCAGAAAAATGACTTAAGAGCGCGAGAAGGGTTTCTGATTGTTGCGCTGTTTTGGTCAGTACTAGCAAGCGTGGGGGCAATTCCACTTATCTTGCTAGAGCAACCAAGCATGACGGTAACCGATGCTTTCTTTGAGTCATTTTCTGGCCTGACTACCACTGGAGCTACGGTTATTGAGGGGATAGATTTTCTTCCTCACTCAGTACAGTTTTACCGTCAACAACTTCAGTGGTTAGGTGGCATGGGTATCATCGTACTCGCAGTTGCCATTTTACCTATCCTTGGAGTAGGGGGAATGCAGCTTTATCGGGCAGAAACTCCTGGCCCAGTTAAAGATAATAAAATGACTCCGCGTATTGCCGATACGGCAAAGCATTTGTGGTACATCTACCTATCCATAACCATTGCATGTGCCGGTGCATACTGGCTTGCGGGAATGAATGTTTTTGATGCGATTTGCCATTCTTTCTCAACGGTTGCTATTGGTGGCTTTTCGAACCACGACGCCAGCTTAGGCTATTTTAATAGTCCTATGGTAAACGTGGTGTGTACCGTGTTTTTGCTTATTGCTGCGTTAAACTTCTCATTACACTATGCGGCGGTGAGCTCTCGTTCGGTTAAAGGCTATTTTAACGATCCAGAGTTTAAGGCGTTTTTTATCATTCAAGCCTCACTCATCGGGATTTGTTTCCTAGTACTTACGCTATCAGGCTACTATAGCTCGGCAGAGCAGGCTTTAGACCAAGCTATGATCCAAGCGGTATCTATTAGTACCACTGCCGGGTTTGCAACCACTGATTTTTCAGTCTGGCCGGCATTCCTCCCTATTATGCTTATTTTTTCAAGCTTTATCGGCGGGTGCGCAAGTTCCACGGGTGGGGGCTTAAAAGTAGTACGCGTCTGCTTACTGTTTCTACAAGGCAAGCGTGAGGTTGATAGGCTAATTCACCCGAAAGCGGTATACAGCGTTAAGTTTGGCGACCGTGCCATGCCTGACAGAGTAGTAGAGGCCGTATGGGGGTTCTTTTCAGCTTATGCAGTGGTGTTTGTTATCATTATGATAGGCTTGATTGCCACGGGTTTAGATAACCTAAGCGCCTTTACCGCTACTGCGGCCATGCTGAATAACTTAGGTCCGGGATTGGGGAGCGTAGCGGCCAACTATGCTGATGTTACTGACGCAGGCAAATGGATACTGGTGATTGCCATGGTATTTGGGCGACTAGAGGTCTTCTCATTGCTGGTCTTGTTCTCACCAACGTTCTGGCGCAGTTAACAAATAAACCGGTAGTTTTGATACGAGCTAAAAAAAAGGGCGATAAATATCGCCCTTTATGTTTATGTCTTCAACTTTTAATCTTGCGGCACCTATGACGCTTTGCAAAAGCGCTAGCCAAAGAAAAATGCGCTGGGTTGGAACAGCTTTTCCACGTCGTTGATGTACTTCTTATCAACCAAGAACAAAATTACATGGTCGTTTGCTTCAATCTTGGTATCGCTGTGAGCAATAATCACCTGATCGTCTCGAACAATAGCCCCAATCGTGGTACCTGGCGGTAGTTTAATATCGCCTATTTGTTTGCCAACCACCTTAGAGGTATTTTCATCACCGTGCGCTATCGCTTCAATAGCCTCGGCAGCACCTCGTCGTAATGAGTACACGTTTACAATGTCACCTCGACGTACGTGAGTCAGTAGCGCCGAGATAGTGGCTTGTTGAGGTGAAAACGCGATATCTATCTCACCGCCTTGCACCAAGTCCACATAAGCACTTCGCTGGATAAGCACCATGGCTTTTTGTGCACCCATACGCTTTGCCAGCATGGCCGACATGATATTCGCTTCATCGTCGTTGGTAACGGCTATGAAAGCGTCAACTTGCTCGATATTTTCTTCACTTAGCAATTCAGGGTCAGACGCGTCACCGCTAAATACAATGGTTTTATCTAAGTTCGCAGATAAATATTTGGCCCTTTCTGGGCTGTATTCAATAAGCTTAACGTTATGATTGTGCTCTAACTTTTTCGCAAGGCCTGCGCCAATCAAGCCACCACCGGCTATCATAATTCGTTTGTAGCTTGATTCGAGCTTTTGAAGCTCACTCATTACTGCGCGAATGTGCTTGGTAGCGGCAATGAAGAACACTTCATCATCGGCCTCAATAACCGTGGTACCTAACGGGCGAATAGGGCGGCCGCGTCGGTAAATGGCAGCAACCCGAGTTTCAACGTTAGGCATGTGGTCTTTAAGCGCAGATAACGCGTGGCCTACCAATAAGCCACCGTAATAGGCTTTAACCGCAACAAGGCTGGCCTTGCCTTCAGCAAACTCAACCACCTGAAGTGCACCCGGGTAGTCAATAAGACGTTTGATGGCCTTAGTTACCAACTGCTCAGGAGCGATAATGTGGTCAACGGGAATGTCTTGCTGCTTATATAGCTGCTCTTGGTAAATGATGTACTGTTCAGAGCGCACGCGAGCGATTTTAGTGGGTGTTTTAAATAGGCTGTAGGCCACCTGACAGGCCAACATATTGCTTTCATCACTATTGGTTACGGCAATCAGCATATCTGCATCTTCCGCACCGGCCTTACGCAACACATCAGGATGTGATCCCACGCCTGTTACTACTTGTAAATCAAGACGGTCTTGAAGTGCGCGCAATATAGTGGGGTCAGAGTCAATAACCGTTATTTCGTTATTCTCACCCACTAAGTTTTCAGCAAGTGTTCCGCCTACTTGGCCGGCCCCTAAAATGATGATCTTCATCGTTATTATTTTGCCTTCATATTCGTGCAAGTCTTAACTGTGTGACGTTGCACAACTATTGAACTCAGTCTGCTGACTTTACCAGCCTCGCATAATAGAAACCATCCATTTGTTGCTCCCCTGGCGTTATCTGGCGCCCGGGTTTATCAACGGTTTCTGTTTTCACTATGGGCGATAACGAGGCATCTGGAGTGTCGGCGAGAAACTGCTGTATTTGCGCCATGTTCTCTTTTGGCAAAATAGAACATGTTGCATAAAGCAGCGTGCCGCCTGGCTTTAATAGACCCCACAATGTTTCTAATATACGCCGTTGAAGCTGTGCTAAATTGTCGATGTCATTGGCTTTTCGAAGCCAGCGAATATCTGGGTGACGTCTAATCACACCGGTAGCAGAGCAGGGGGCATCCAGTAATATTCTGTCGAAGGGCTTTCCGTCCCACCAGGTATCAGGATTAGCTGCATCACCTTGCTTGATATCGACAGTGTGCTTAAGGCGAGTCATGTTTTCTTCTACCCGTTTTAGGCGGGTAGCATCAGCATCAAGCGCTAATACGTACTGCGTATCAGGTGCAGACTCAACAATGTGCCCTGTTTTTCCGCCTGGTGCGGCGCAACAGTCTAGAATGCGTTCGTTCGCTTGAGGCTTTAGGTAATGCGCAGCTAATTGCGCAGCCCCATCTTGTACCGCAAAGTGACCTTTTTCAAAACCAGGCAGGGCAGTAATGTCTACCCGCTTAGTCAGAATTACGGCATCAGCATGGTTTGCGCTAAGGGTATATTCAACCCCTGCTTTATCTAACGCCTGAGTAAATGCTGCCAACGATGTTTGCAACTTATTTACGCGAAGCCAAATGGGGGCCATGGCATTCGTTTCGTTACGAACCTGCTCGGCGTCGTCACCATAGGCGTTCTCTATTGCCTTAAACAACCACTTTGGCAAGCCGCTGTTTATGATTGCGTCGTCTACAGGTTTGTCTGCAAGGTTCTCACGCTGAAAATTACGCAGTACCGCATTAACTAACCCTTTTAATACTGCGGCATTTAAATAAGATGCTGCGGCGACGGTTTCGCCAACGGCGGCGTGGTTGCTAACTCGGGAAAAATTAAGCTGGTACAAACCAAGAAGAATAAGATGTTCTATGACTTTCTTGTTGCCTTTTAGAGGCCTATCTAACAAAGAGCGTAGCCAGTGCTGTAAAAGGGGAAGGCGACGCATTACCCCTAGTGACATCTCTTGAATCCATGCGTTATCTTTGGCGTTGTGTCTGCGCTGAACGCGTTCTAAGCACTCACGCGATGACTTGCCTTGCTCTAAAATTTGATAGATGACCCACGCACAATCTGCGCGCAGGTTCTTTTGTTTGGGAAGGGGTAATGGTTTCACGTTTAGTCCGCTTGTGTCAGACAACGGCCCACTTCAAACCACGTTTGGCGAGCATTGATAACGTCTGACGCTGGAAGCGCCTTTTTACCTGGAATTTGAAGTGATGTAATGCAAAGCGCATCGCGTCCTGTAGCGATAGTAATGCCTTCTTTATTGGCACCGATTACCGTACCTGGCGTTACATCTTTATTTAACGGAACAACGCTGGCAGACCATACTTTAACGTTCTGATCTTCGACCTGCATCCACGCTACAGGCCAAGGGTTGAAGGCGCGGATATTTCGCTCTATTTGCTCAGCATCGTCTGCCCAATTAATCAGGGCTTCTTCTTTTGATAGCTTTTTCGCGTAGGTCGCTTGAGAGTCGTCTTGTTTGGTGGGCGTGTAACGATCAAATTCATTAACGACCTCAACCAACGCTTGTGGTCCTAGCTCTGCAAGCTTTTCATATAAGGTGGCGCTGGTATCTTCAGAGGTAATAGGTAATGTTGCTATGTGAAGCATGTCACCCGTATCTAAACCTTCGTCCATTTGCATTATAGTTACGCCGGTCTCAGCGTCACCCGCCCAGATTGAACGCTGTATTGGTGCCGCGCCTCGCCACTTAGGCAGAATAGAGCCGTGCACGTTAATGCACCCTAGCTTAGGTGCATTTAACACCGCGGTAGGCAGTATCAGTCCGTAAGCAACAACTACCATTAAATCGGCATTGAGCGAGGCTAATTCTTCCTGAGCGTCTTGAGCTTTAAGCGACTGAGGCTGGTAAACTGGAATGGCGTTTTCTTCTGCTAATATTTTAACCGGACTGGCGGTAAGCTTTTTACCTCGCCCTGCGGGTCTATCAGGCTGAGTGTAAACAGCAATGACTTCGTGCTCGCTCTCGAGTAACGCTGATAGATGTTTAGCTGCAAAATCCGGAGTACCGGCAAAAATCACTTTCAATGGAGTTGTCACGTTATTCCTTAGGCTTTTGCAGCAAGACGCGCTTCTTTCTCAAGCTTTTTACGAATACGTTGGCGCTTAAGCGGTGAAAGGTAATCAATAAACAATTTGCCTTTTAGATGATCCAGCTCGTGCTGAATACAAATCGCTAACAAACCTTCTGCATCCAACTCAAAGCTTTCGCCATTCTGATCTAGCGCTTTTACGGTAATTGATTCGGCGCGCTCAACTTTCGCGTAATTACCCGGCACTGATAAACAGCCTTCTTCACTAATCGTCGAGCCATCTTTACGAATGATTTCAGGGTTAATAAATACGCGTGGCTCGTTTTGATCTTCCGATACGTCCATTACAACAACTTGAACGTGGCGGTTAACTTGCGTTGCAGCAAGGCCAATACCGTTCTCGTCTTTCATGGTTTCGAACATGTCCGATACCAATTGTTTAATTTCGTCGTTAACCTCTTCAACCGGCTTAGCTACCGTGCGAAGACGTTCATCAGGAAAACTTAATACGTCTAAAATTGCCATTTCTCGCTTACTTCACCTTTTCGCTGTATAAATTCATATACGATCTAATTGCCAGCACACTTTACAGTGCTTATTAAGTTACTATTCTAACGTATATCGGGCTGTTTCGTGCAGTTTTTTACCGAAACCCTATTAGAATACCTAGTTATGCCGATATAGTGCTATTGTCTGAAAAATCAACAATGAGTGACAGTGAATAATTTGCAGGTGGTTAATTTGAAAAAGCGATTGATTTACGCGCGTCGTGCAGCATTGTTTATCTTAGGTGTACTGCTTTCTTTGCCTACCTTTGCGCTGCAGCTAAAAGAGAGCGCGCCAGAAACCTACACAGTAAAGCGTGGGGACACGCTATGGGCAATCGCTAACGTTTTTCTCAATGAGCCTTGGCTCTGGCCTGAATTATGGCGAACCAACACCCAAATCGACAATCCACACCTTATTTACCCGGGCGATGTTATCGTCGTTGGGTATGTTGATGGGCAGCCTGTATTAAGTGTAAAGCGCGACAAGCCTTCCTATAAGCTTTCTCCGGCTACCGATAAGCGAGTAAAACCGAAGCCTGTTGATGTGTTGTCGTGGACAACTATCTCTCCATTCATTAGGCAACATATGCTGCTAGACGAGGAAAGCTATGCTTCGCTACCTAAATTGCTGGGTAATCAGGATGGAAACGTAAGGTTTGCGTCTGATGATTTTGTGTTAAGCCAGCAACAATTCAGTACCGACGATCAGTACAGAGTAGTAAGAAAGCACGCTACGATTAGAAATCTTGATGGGGAAATCCTTGGTATTCAAGTTACCCATGTTTCAACAGCTTCACTAGTGGAAAAAGATGAAGGTAGCAACACGATGTTGCTTTTCATCGACGATGCGAACCAAGAAGCTAAGCGCGGTGATAAGTTAATGGCGGGTGGATTTGAACATCCTGAAGGCTTTGAACTTGTTCCGGCTACTTCGCAGCGAGGCGCAATAGTTGGAGATTTGCATGATCACGATTTACTTGGCAAATACGACGTTGTCATTCTTGATTTAGGCAGTATGGAAGTAGCGCCAGGTACGGTCCTGGGGCTTTACTCACAAGGTCCAGCCATTATTGACGAAGAAAGTCCACGCTATGTAGATGAACCCGGCGCTAACACTGGTGGTGAGTGGTTTATCGATACAGTATCGCAACCCGCGCTTAAAGTAGGTGAAGTTGTTGTGTTTAAAACATTTGATGCGGCAAGTTACGGATTAATAACGCGAGCGAACAAAGGGATAAAGCGCGGCTTTATTGTCGCAAAGCCCTAAGCGTTGCATGGTTCATTGTCGCTCGCATTAGGAGCGATAATGGCACCACAATCTTCTCAGTTAGACAGCGAAACATTAGCATGGATAGCGCTGGCTTCCGCTCAGCGTGTTTCACCTAAACTATGGCTACAGGCTCTCGAAAAATATCAACTTTCTACTGTCGATTTAGGCAGCAACACGTCTTCGCTGCCTAACGAGGTTAAACAACTCACCAACAACATTTCACCGCCTCTTATTGATGCAGCAATAAACTGGCTGCAAGCGAGCGACAATAGACACATCGTGCCGTTGTCATCGCCTCACTATCCAGAATTACTTAAGCAATTGGATAGTCCGCCCCTCGCGCTATTTGCCACGGGAAACAAAGCGCTAATTCAAAAACCACAGATTGCTATAGTGGGAAGCAGAAGGGCCAGCCTTCAGGGTAAGCGTACCGCAACCGACATTGCTTATGGGTTATCTAGTAGCGGAGTTGTAGTGACGAGCGGCCTTGCCATGGGCATTGATAGCGCCGCACACCAAGGCGCCCTGTCTGGTAGCACCGGAACCATTGCGGTAATGGGTACGGGACCTGAAAAGGTATATCCGGCTAAAAATAGTAAGCTCTATGAAGCTATCAACAATGACGGAGGTGTCACCGTTACAGAGTTTTTTCCGGGGCAGGGACCTAAGCCTTGGCATTTTCCAAGGCGAAATCGAATTATCGCAGCGTTATCCCTTGGAACCTTAGTGGTAGAGGCAAAAATTAAGAGTGGCACCTTGATAACTGCGAATTTGGCCGCAGATATGGGGCGAGAAGTATTCGCTGTGCCAGGCAATATCGCTAACGCTTACGCTGAAGGTTGCCACTGGTTAATCCAACAGGGCGCCAAATTAGTAACAAATATAAGCGATATTCTAGATGAAGTTGGCGTTCAGCCTGAACAACTAGGCTTGAATGTTGACGAGCAAAACGAAAAAAGTACAGCGAATAGCTTGGCAACCGATAAATTATTAGCTAGTGTGGATTATGACATCACCGCTATTGATGTCATAGCCCAGCGCAATGCCTTATCTGTATCGCAAGCAATGGCATCATTATTAGAATATGAGTTGCGTGGTTTAGTGGCCGCTGTCCCTGGTGGTTACGTTAAATTGAGGGGAAAATAATATGTTCGATATCCTCATGTATCTGTTTGAAAACTTCATTCACAGTGAAACGGAAATTCGTGTTGACCAAGACGAGTTAACGGAAGAGCTTGTGCGCGCAGGATTTCATCACGATGAGATTTATAAAGCCCTCGCATGGTTAGAAAAGTTAGCGGCACTGCAAGAGACGGACATCAAACCGTACTTTTGCAAAGGTATTAGCACTAGCTTAAGCCGTATTTACACGCATGAAGAACAAATGCGTTTAGATGTGGAATGTCGCGGTTTTCTTATGTTCTTAGAACAGGTTAATGTGTTGGATGCCTCCACACGCGAAATGGTTATAGATCGCGTTATGGAAATTGATTCCAATGAATTTTGCTTGGAAGACCTGAAGTGGGTTGTGCTAATGGTACTATTTAACGTACCTGGCAAAGAGAAAGCCTACGCACAAATGGAAGATCTTTTGTTCGAAGAGCCAGATGGTGTTCTGCATTAATGCAGTTGTAGTCACTGGTATTTGAATCTTTACTTAAAAATGCGCTGTGAAATTACAGCGCGTTTAAGGCCTTAACGTCCAATACATGTCTAAAATAGACCATTCACTCTTTTCAGCGCACGAGCATGCTCTCGATGATAATTTCGGAGATTGCCCCGAGTGCGGTAAACCTCTTCATATAAAGAACAGTAAATCCGGCCCTTTCATCGGGTGTACGGGCTATCCGGAATGTAGCTTTAGTAAGCCACTTCACGATAAACAAACCACCATACTGAAAACCTTAGACGGTGTAGCCTGCCCTGAATGCGCATCCGACTTAGCCATAAAGAAAGGGCGGTTTGGCATGTTTATCGGCTGTACCAATTTTCCTTCATGCCATCACATAGAGCCCATTAAAGAAAAAGAAGATACTTTGGTGGATTGTCCAAAGTGTAAGAAAGGGCATCTAATCTCGCGTACTAACAAATACGGCAAACAGTTTTTTGCGTGCAACCATTATCCACAATGTCGATATGTGCTAAATTTCACGCCGGTTAATGAAAGCTGCCCAGACTGCGGTTGGGGAGTATTGATAGATAAAAAGGGGCAGTTACAGTGTCCTCAGCCTAGTTGTGGCTTTAAAAAGTAATTATACGAACAACTAAAGAAGAACTATACGTAGAGATTAAAACCATGTCTGATATCCAAAATGGGAACGTAAACACGTTTACCCCCGTTGAGGCTAACTCACCTGAAGTAGACCCTGTTGTTGCCGCATTCCAAGCTGGCAGTTTAATCGTTTATCCAACCGAAGCGGTAATGGGCATCGGATGTGACCCCGACAATGAAGCCGCTGTAAATGCGTTGTTAGAGATAAAACAGCGACCGGTAGAAAAGGGCGTGATATTGATTGCAGCAAACTACAGTCAGCTACTGCCTTATGTTAACGACAACGCCATTCGCCCTGACAGACGCACCGATATTTTTTCGAGCTGGCCAGGCCCTAATACTTGGCTATTACCTAAGTCGTCATCTGCGCCAGTTTGGTTAACCGGCAAGCATAGTAAAATAGCGGTGCGCGTAACTAATCACCCTGTAGTAGTGGAATTGTGCAACAAGTTAGGTAAACCGTTAGTTTCTACAAGCGCTAACCTGACCGGCCAACCGCCAGCCATCACCACTGAAGAAGCAAAAGCCGTATTCGCTGATTCCGTTTTCTATATAGAAGGGGAAGTAGGTGGTGCAACTAAACCCAGTACCATTCGCGATGGTGACACAGCAGAGGTAATAAGAGCATGACATCAGCAGAATTACTGGACGGTAAAAATGCCGCTGAAGTAATAGAACAAGTAAAAAGCTATTTACTAGGGCTGCAAGACACCATTTGCCAAACCCTTGAACTTGCCGATGGTAAGGGCCAGTTTGTTGAAGACAGCTGGCAGCGAGAAGAGGGTGGCGGTGGCCGCTCTCGAGTACTAAAAAATGGTGCGGTGATTGAACAAGGCGGCGTTAACTTTTCTCATGTGTTTGGTAGTCAAATGCCTGCTTCAGCAACGGCTAATCGCCCTGAGCTTGCGGGAAGAAACTTTCAAGCAATGGGTGTATCACTCGTTATTCATCCACATAACCCGTACATCCCAACGTCACATGCTAATGTTCGCTTTTTTATTGCAGAAAAAGAGGGCGAAGCACCTATCTGGTGGTTTGGCGGCGGCTTCGACTTGACGCCATTTTATCCGTTTAAAGATGACGTTTTGCATTGGCATGACACTGCAAAGAAGTTGTGCAAACCATTTGGCAATGACGTCTACCCTAAGTACAAAAAGTGGTGCGACGACTACTTTTACTTAAAGCATCGCAATGAAACTCGCGGAGTGGGCGGTTTATTCTTCGACGACCTGAATGAATGGGGCTTTGAACAGTCATTTGCATTTATGCAGGCTGTTGGTAATGGCTTCATCGATGCTTACGTTCCTATTGTTGAACGTCGTAAGCAAACCGATTTCGGCGAAAGAGAGCGTGATTTCCAACTTTACCGCCGGGGCCGCTACGTTGAGTTTAACCTTGTATTCGACCGAGGCACTTTATTTGGACTGCAAACCGGCGGGCGTACGGAATCAATTCTAATGTCGATGCCGCCGCTCGCGCGCTGGGAGTATTGTTATACACCTGCACCGGGTAGCGCCGAAGCCAAGCTGACAGACTGGTTAAAACCTACTGATTGGTGATTAATTATTAAATAAGGCTCCGCTTAAATCCTTACGCGGACCGCCGATAGCAGCTTTCATCTTTAATGACTAAAAAACGCCGTATTAATGTTAATGCGGCGTTTTTTTGATCTACATCAAGGTGGAATATCATCTGTGTTTCAGTGAGTTATCAAACTTGCGCTGGATCAATGTTTCTCTTAACCACAGGCGTAAAGTATCGCCATCTTAGTTAAATACAAAAGAGACACATCATGCGCAAACACTTTTTATCTGCATCTGCACTTTGCCTTACACTTGCTGCACTCTCACCTTTAGCTAGCGCTCACCAGCAGGGCGACTGGATTGTTCGTGGCGGTCTTACTACCGTTGCTCCTGACGAATCTACCTCTAACATCGTCGCGGGTGGAACTGATCTTGGCGTTGCCCTTAATATCGATAACGATACTCAGCTAGGTCTAAACGTAGCGTACTTTATTACTGATAACATTAATATTGAGCTGCTTGCCGCAACGCCGTTTAAGCACGACGTGAATTTTTCTGTTGCTGACCCGTTAGGGACGGGTAACCAGCTTGGAGAAGTCACGCACCTTCCACCTACGCTTACCGCAAA
This sequence comes from Alteromonas sp. Cnat2-8, assembly GCF_022348355.1. Classification (NCBI taxonomy): domain Bacteria; kingdom Pseudomonadati; phylum Pseudomonadota; class Gammaproteobacteria; order Alteromonadales; family Alteromonadaceae; genus Alteromonas; species Alteromonas sp. Cnat2-8. The sequence continues at coordinate 3,907 of NZ_JAKREX010000003.1, read as the reverse complement.
CTACTATTTTAATGATGCCAGCTCTGCGTTTCAGCCGTACATTGGTGCTGGTATCAACTATACCTTTATCTTTGATGAAGAGTTTACAGGTGCAAATGAAACAGCTGGCTTAAGCGACCTTTCGCTTGATAATTCATTTGGCTTGTCAGCACAGGTGGGAATGGATTACCAAATTGATACCAAATGGCATGTCAATGCATCGGTTCGATTCATTGATATAGATACCGAAGCAACCTTCAAAGTGGGTGATGCTGCTGGAAAGGTAAGTGATATTGAAATAGATCCTTGGGTGTATACCTTATCGGTGGGTTACACATTCTAATTATTAGTTCTACGCCTTATTAACTATTAGGCTTTCACAATTGCACTACTTTATGCGCCATAAAGAGCGTAGACAGTAACAGGGGAGTTGCGCGTTAAAAGGTTAATCCTTTCAACGCGCTTTTTTATTTTGTATTCACCATGTGATTGGCGAGTTGATCAAGTGCGTCTATCAACTGTTGAGCTAAGGCGATATCTTCAACCGTTTTAAACATGGCTTTTCGCATGCAATACATCCACTGCGCTTTTAACTCCGGTGTTACGGTATAAGGTAGGTGGCGTGCACGCAGACGCGGGTGGCCATACTGCTGCTGATAATCATCAGGACCACCAAGCCATAAACTTAAATAGAGAAAGAACACGTGGCGAATTCTGTCTAATGGCTGGGGGTGAATAGCTAGCAGTTCATTGGCGAGTGGATCGGTTTCCATTATGTCGTAAAACGTATTTGCTAATTCCCGTACTTTCTCCTCTCCACCTATACGTTCATATGGTGTACTCTGCGAAGCACGATTATCGCTTTTCTTCTTTATATTAAATAAGTCTCGTATTCCCATGAAAAAATTCGCTGTATTCGGAAATCCTATTGCACAGAGTTTATCACCAACTATCCATCAAATGTTTGCTGAACAAGTGGGAGAAAAGATTTCTTATGAAAAGATACTTGCGCCAGTAGACGGTTTTGTAGATGCCGCCAACGCGTTTTTAGCTCAGGAAGGCGCGGTAGGTTGTAACGTCACTATGCCTTTTAAGCTTGATGCATTCAACTTGGCAAAGGTAGATGACCAAGCAGCCAAAGATGCACAAGCTGTTAATACGCTAATGAATGGTGACAGCGGTGAAGTGTGGGGATACAACACTGATGGTGTAGGGCTGGTAAACGATCTGCTTAACAGCGGTGTGGAAATTAAGGGTAAGCGCGTGTTGCTTATTGGTGCCGGCGGCGCAGCCCGTGGCGTAATCTCCCCGTTATTAAAAGCAGGGGCCGCCTCTTTAACCATCACCAATAGAACCAAAGCGAAAGCTGAGGAAGTGGCAAGCGCCGCTTCAAACGCTAAAGTGCAGGTGGCTGCGCTTGAAGATATCGCAGATGTTGCGCCTCATATTATTATCAATTCAACAGCCGCCAGTTTAAGCAATGAATTGCCGTGCCGTTTAAATGATGGTGTTTTACAAAACTGTGAAGTGGTGTACGACATGGTTTATAAAAACTCACCCACGCGCTTTATGAGAGAGGCGGCCGAACTTGGTGTTAAAACACAAATAGATGGGTTAGGGATGCTGGTTGAGCAAGCGGCTGAAGCATTCTACATATGGACACAAAAGCGCCCCGATACTTCAGATATTGTAAAACGTGTCAGGGCTATCGTTGAGCAAGGTGAGAAGCGAAACTAGTTCGCTTCTTCAAGGTACTCATCTTTCAATACAACATAGTTAACGGCAGACTGTTTCAGGAATGCCATTTCAGCGTCGTTGAGCGGTCTTTTCTTTTGCATGGGGTTTCCCACGTAAAGAAATCCGCTTTCTAACCTTTTGTTCGGCGGTACTAATGTACCTGCACCAATAAACACATCGTCTTCAACAACAACACCATCCATTACAATAGCGCCCATGCCAACGAGAATTCGATTACCCAACTGGCAGCCGTGCAGCATACACTTATGCCCCACGGTAACGTCCTCACCAATAATAAGTGGGAAGCCGTTGGGGTTTTTCTCAGATTTACGGGTAACGTGTAAAACACTGCCATCTTGAATATTAGAACGGGCACCAATACGAATTTTGTTCACGTCGCCACGAGCTGCAACCAGCGGCCAAATACTCGCATCATCTTCTAAAACTACATCACCGACGATTCTTGCCGAGCCATCAACATAGACATTCTTTCCTAATGTAGGAGAAACACCTTTAAAACTATCAATCGATTTATGCATTACACACTCATATAAATTGCGCAGAAAGTGAATTACGCAAACTCTAACAGCAATGCCGATGAGTTGGTACTAGTAGGGTGGTTACAGAGCCTACCTGTAATGCTTTAAGCATCAGATAACTATCCTACGTTGCAACACGCGAAGAGGAGGGTAGTAAATCACAAAGAGAAAAATGATAATGTAGTTTGCTAATAGAATTTATCGAGACGTTGTAATGCCCAAGCGCTATGTATTTTTCACTGCCCTTTCCTATGCGTATCCTATTTATAGACCACTACAAGAGGCCATTAGGGCTAGAGGTGACGAAGTAGCGTGGTTTTTGGAAGGAGAATGTCCCGATCTATTGAAGCCTGATGAAATTCGCCTTCATACTATTAATGATGTTATTGAATACAACCCCTTAGCCATATTTGCGTGTGGAAATATCATCTATCACTTTTTGCCAGGTATAAAGGTATCAGTCTTTCACGGTTATCCGATTGGCAAGCGAGGGGAGAAGAGTAGCGCTACAGATGATCACTTCTCTATTCGCGGGTGGTTTGATATGTACTGTACTCAGGGGCCAAGTAGCACAGAGTATTTTAAGCAGCTTGAAGCAAAGCATCAGTTTTTTAAAGTGTATCAAACAGGTTGGGCTAAAGTGGATGACTACTTTTCTTCATATAAGAAGGAAAACGATGTTCCCACTATTCTCTACGCCACCACTTTTTCTAAAGGCATTACCTCTGCTCCTGTACTTGTCGATACAATTAGTAGGTTAGTGAAAGAAAAGAAATGGAATTGGCGTTTAACATTTCATCCTAAACTCAACGATCAAGCACTATTAAATAGATATCGTGCGCTGGCAGATGAAAATAGTAACGTTACCTTTGTTGATAATGTGCGTCTTGAAGACTTTCAGCAATCAGATGTCATGTTGTGTGACAGCAGCTCTATAATTTTAGAGTTTATGATGATGAACAAACCTGTTGTCACTTATCGCAATACAAACCCCGGACAACATTTACTTAATGTCACAGAAGTAAGCGAAGTAGAAAACGCCATTGAAACTGCATTAACGCGACCAGCATCATTAATGAAAGAGGTTAATGACTTTGCCCATTATCATGAAGCCTATAGAGATGGACGTAATTGCGAACGTATTTTAGATGCAGTCGATGACTTTAATAGTAACTATAAAGGTAAGATAAAAGCTAAGCCGCTTAACCTGTGGCGCAAGTTCAGGTTAAGGAATAAGCTGAAATACTGGAAATAGTTGGTATTTTGAGCGTTCAAAACGAATATGACACTTTTTTTAAAATAAGTGTTGACGTGAGCGCTCATTTCCCTAAAATGCGCATCCGCTTCGGGGGAAAAGCAAAACAGCAACCCTCCTGAAGTAAGTCTCTACTACCTTTATAGGCCAGTAAAGACGGGAGTTTAGAAGAAACGCTTCAGAAAATAAATTTTCGAAAAGTGTTGACAACGAAAACTTCCAGCGTATAATGCGCACCTCACTCGAACAGGGTGAGCCACTAAGAAGCAGCGGCTTCTAGTGAATGTTCTTTAAAAATTTAGACAAGACAATCTGTGTGGGCACTCGTTAAGAGTGTCACAACGACGATTCATATTTCGATATATTTAATTGAAGAGTTTGATCATGGCTCAGATTG
>NZ_JAKREX010000002.1:0-847245 GCF_022348355.1 Alteromonas sp. Cnat2-8 | reverse complement strand
CCTGCCGCCAGCGTTCAATCTGAGCCATGATCAAACTCTTCAATTAAATATATCGAAATATGAATCGTCGTTGTGACACTCTTAACGAGTGCCCACACAGATTGTCTTGTCTAAATTTTTAAAGAACGTTACTAGCTTTTGCTAGCTGCCTCTCCCGAAGCGGATGCGTATCTTACAGCGCATCTTTTTTTTGTCAACAACTTTTGTTTATTTATTTTTAAACTTGGTTTTTGACATCCTCATCAGTTGTTAGCGTTTTGCTGTTCCCTGTTGAGGAGGCGCGCATTCTACGCATTCCTGTAGCATCGTCAACACCCTTTTTTAAATAAATATAAAAAAAGCGACCATTCGGTCGCTTTTTAATCTATTAGTACATTAAGCATGCGTTTACGCTTGTATATCCTTATTCTATCAGCTCAAAAAGGCATATCCTCTTTATTATTGAGCGAAGACATCTGATTATTGCTACGTAATCATTCCTGCTTATTGTCTACACTTTCATTGCTTTTCTTTTTATCGGCATTGAAGTCTGCATCTTCTTCATGATCGCCCACTACATCGTCTAACGTTACTTTCTCAACGGTACGAAACGTATTGATAGGTCCAGCTAACGCATATAGTGCAAAAACGAGGAACAATACTAAAGCGGGTTCTGTTGCCACAACAACGAATATCAGAAGAACTAAAAGAAGGCCTACAAATGGAACCTTACCGTGCCAATTAACTTCTTTGAAAGAATTGTATTTAAAGTTACTCACCATCAGCAAACCTGCCAAGCCAGTTACTGCAGCAACTATTAAACCATAGTCGGTACCAACAGCATCATACTCAACTCCAACCCATACAAGACCAGAGACAACAGCCGCAGCAGCCGGACTTGCGAGACCTTGGAAGAAACGCTTATCGGCAATACCAACTTGCGTATTGAAGCGAGCTAAACGAAGAGCTGCACCCGCTACATATATAAAGGCCGCTAACCAGCCTAACTTGCCCAGCTCAGTTAACCCCCAATTATAAGCAACAAGTGCAGGTGCCATTCCAAATGAAACCATATCTGCCATTGAGTCATACTCAGCACCAAAGTCGCTTTGCGTGTTCGTCATTCTTGCCACACGCCCATCTAAGCCATCAAAAATCATAGCAACAAAGATAGCCACTGCCGCGGCTTCGAACCTGCCGTTCATTGACGAAACCACAGCAAAGAAACCCGAAAACAACCCTGCTGTTGTTAATAAGTTGGGAAGTAAGTATATCCCTTTACGTTTTTGATCAGACATATGTCCTCATACTTCTACATATACAATTGCACTAATTATTTCATAGATATGCAGGAACGCATAGCAAAGTAAAAAGGCTGCCTCGTTCCTTTACATAACGCCGTTGCAAAACGTTATTAGCTTTGCATTGATTACACGTACTCCTACCACAATGCCGGCGCTTGGCTTCTATTTATTCAGGACCGCGTATGCTCACGATCAAACAAACAACTAATAACTAGGTATACGGTTACATACCTTAAATAGCTCACCGTTCATATATCATACAAGTCCATGTTGAAATTAGGTACTACCAAGTTTGTGTTCGCATAATGTGCGCACACATCACTCGGCGTGTACTTGAAGTGCTTTGCGCTTCATATATAGGAAAGCAATTATGCGAACGCTACAAAAAACGTTTTCTTTGCAAACTGTACTATTACTTTCCACAGCTTTGCTATCTACCCTGAGTGCTAATTCAGCATTCGCTACCTACTATAAAAAGCAAAGTTATTCTCACTGTGGGTCATCGAGCCAAAGCTACGAACAAAGCAATGTATGTAACTCTCCGTTGGGAGAATACACCTACGATCTAGTCGATGACAAAGTGACACAAACCAATCAGACGAATAATTCCTTTGTTCAAATAGACGGATTAAATATTAATATGTCCGCCTTTTCGGACACACAAGGAGTTACCGGCGAAACAGTCGTTGGCGCCAAGTTAGAAAAAATCTCAGATAAATGGGCTTACGGCATAACAAACAATGATGAAGCATACTATCGTGGCGACGCTGACCACGCTATTGACAATATCAACTATTACTCTCAAGGTAGCGCGAACGCTTATTATAGTGGTATGACTAACGTAGAACGTGACTATGACTTCGTGTTGTTATCTTTCGACTCTGCGGTGACACTAACGGGCGCAAGTTTTTCATGGTTTTACAGTGGCAGCGACAGCCAAGTATCTGTTGCAGCACTAAGTAATACTTCGAAACTAACCTCAGGTGTTAACACGTGGAGCGATATTGTCGCTAACGCCTTAACTTCAGCCTCATTTGATATTGAAAACTGTGAATATTTAGATCACCGCGCTGACTTTACTTTCACTGAGTCCGCTCAATATTGGTTGGTTGGCGCTTATAACACCGTATTCGGAAATATTGGCGGCCATGTAGGTAATGATGCCTTTAAGCTTGCTAATGTTGGCTTCTCTGTAACAGAGTCTGCCGGTACGCCAACGCCAACAGAAGTTTCTGAACCTGGCACCATTGGCTTACTCATGGCTTGTTCACTTCTCGTGATGTGGCGTCGCAAAAAATCCATTTGAAGAAATTAGACTTTAGATCACTGACAGGTTGGAAAATCTGTCAGTTTTTTTTACCCTCTCTCATATCGTCCCTTTTCAAATTATAACATTAACTTAAAAATCATAAACTTAAACAAACTGGCATGAAATAAGCATAACATTAGAAATAATCATCTAATTTTGCTTTTTGGGTAGTTCAAAATATGAAGTTTTCTACATCGCTGACAATACTATTACTTGCTGTTAGTTCATCAGTTTTCGCTACAGATTCAAGCCTCAACAGTGCAAAGTATGATGCACAATACACACTCGCCAATTCTAATGGCAGCGCTAATTACTCACAAACGACCAATGCGCAAAACAGCAATACCTCAATCGAGATCAACGGCGTTACAGTTGATGTAGGAATCACTGCTTGGTCAAACTCTGCAGGACACGCCGACGACAAACTTGCCCAGGGCAATATTCAAGGTTGGTGGAACTGTACGCTTGGTCATAATGGTTGTACTTTAGCAAATAGACACGTTGGCTACGGAATTAAAAATAGTGATTATTCTTGGGGAGGTGATAGTCACGCAGTTGATAATAGCGGTGACGGCGGTGGCAGAGATTTTGATATGTTCTTACTGTCATTTAGCGAGTCAGTGACTCTTGAAAATGCAGCCTTCACTTGGGTAGTCGGCGACAATGATAGTAAAGAAGTTACTGTTGCGGGTCTTAATAGTATTGCGGCATTTGAGAGCGGAGCCAACTCAACTTGGAACACTGTTACAAGCGCTATTGTTGAGAATACACTAGGTCACTATGGCGTAGGTTCAAAAGGCTCAAACGGTTTGTACGAATCAACATTTACGAAGCTAACTGGTAGTGCAAAATACTGGTTAATAGGTGCATACAATACCATTTTCGACGATAACGCTAAGAGTAACTTTAACAGCGTACAATTAAAACTGTCTTCCATTGGTGTGTCAATGACTCAACCAACCGCAGAAGTTAGTGAGCCTGGCGCCCTAGCACTGATGGGGTTGGGTTTAGGTCTTGTTCTTTATAGACGTAAGCGCCGCGTTTAATTGTTTAAAAACGCATAGAAAACACGTATCTTTAGAAGGTGGCTTAGGCCACCTTTTTTTATGCTATTTTTAAGCCAGCGGCTAGGCTAAGTTTCGAAGGTATATATGGATTTTTTTAATAATAAAAAGCGTGTTGTACAACGCGCTATTGTCTCTGCAGTTGCCTCATCATTAATCGCTTTTAACAGTTTTGCTTCTACGTCAGAAGACTACGAAAAAGCACTGACCGCGTTTAATCAAAACGAATACGACGAAGCCTATATCCACCTTAAAAACAGCTTACAAAAAGATCCTGAAAACCTTGCTGCAAAAATCCTAATGGGCGAAATACTGCTTATTAATGGCTACTTAACTGCAGCAGAAATGGAGTTTGTAGAAGCGTTGGAAATGGGTGCAGATATCAACCTTCTGGCAGAGCCTCTCGGCAACACTTGGTTGTTTTTGAACAGGTACCAAGAAATTGTAGACTTCTCTGATCTAAACAAACTGTCAGGTGATGCGGAGCGCGAGTGGCTGATGATACGTGCAACTGCGTGTATTAGACTGCAAGACGAGTCGTGTGCCCTACGTGATTACAATACAATTGTTTCACGCACGCCTAATTTTGTACCTGCAATAAATGGCTTAGCCTCCATAGCTCTTCAAAATGAAGATTTATCCAAAGCGACCTCGCTTATCAATAAAGCCATGTCGTTAGAACCAGAAAATGCAATAACATGGCGATTGAAGGGGCAACTCGCATACCGACAGGGTGATACAGACGCTGCAACCGCACACTTACAAAAAGCACTGACTTTTAATCGAGACGATCCCATTGCATTACGGAATCTTGTTGATTTGTATTTAGAAGCGAAAGACTACGACACGGCAAAACTGTTCGTAGATGAGATAATCCAAGATACACCCAATGATCCGCTGGCAATTTTACTTAATAGCTGGTTACAAAGCAGAGATAACCAGCAAGCTATCGATAACGAAAAACTAAAAGAACTTAACGACTTCATGGCTCAACTGGATCCTGAGCTTATTACCTCACAGCCCATGTTGCTTTACATAAGTGGTTTAACTAACTTCTTTAATAACAACATGGAGACAGCCGCGAAAGATTTTAACGCTTATTTGCAACAAGAGCCTGATGACTTACAGGCGGTATTGATGTTGAGCCAAGTTTACATGGCGACTCAACAAGATAAGCAGGCCCTTGCCCTGCTTGAACGTCATCAGGATGCGTTAATGGAAGACCCAGACTCAGCACTGCTTTTAGGTGACTTATTTATTCGCCAAAACAAAGCCTTTAAAGCCGAGCGACTTTTGCAAAATCTTGAATATAAATACCCGAATGAAAACAAGCTCCAGCTATTTAAGATTAAATTAATGGCTGCTAGAGGTAAGCAAGATGAAGCGCTATCGATTCTTGAAAATAACTTATCTACCTACAAGGATAATGCCGGCTTTCTTTTCACTTATTCATTGATGAATTTACAAGCTCAGCAGTTTAAGAATGCATTAAAAGGCGCTGACTTACTAAGCGCTTTGTTTCCAAACGAAGCAGAAGTTTTCAATCTTAAAGCCGGTATATTGATTAGACAGGGTCGATTAGAAGAAGCCAAGATCAACATAGAAAAAGCGCTAGCGCAAAACCCGACGCTTTTCCCTGCGAAATTCAATTTAGCAGCCACGGAAAGCCGTTTAGGAAATGTCGATAAATCTAACCTGCTAGTAGAAGAGTTACTTGCTCTGTCTCCCCAACATAATGAAACGCTGATGCTGAAAGCGTTCAATTTAAGCAAAGCAGGAAATCTAGAAGAAGCTAAGCAAATTTATCTCGATATATTGACGCTTACACCTTCAAATACTGGAGCGAGAGAGCGCGTTTCGTCTTTGTATCAACAACAAGGCGACACAAAAAATGCGCTCTATCACTTAGACCTCTTAATCAAAGACGATTTCGACAACGCCGATTATCTCCTTCGAAAAGCAGCGCTTCAGTTAGAAGCAGGTCAACGTGCCGATGCAGAAAAAACGCTAAGTATTGTGAGGAATTTTATCAATGACGATGCCGGCAAGCTTATCGCATATGCTGATCAAGCTCGGAGTGTTGATAATAATGAAAACGCCTTAGACGCCATGGCCCGAGCGTATGAAATAGCGAATACAAGTACGTTTGTCACGTTGCGCTATGTGAGCCTACTGCTCGACATGCAAAACAACGACAAAGCACAATCATTGCTAACAACCATTCCCGCAAACCAACAACAAAATCCGGTTTATTATTTCTTGAAAGGCCGTCTGGCAGCAAATAAGGGAAACAGTGAACAAGCTATCAAAGAGTTTGAAAAAGCGTTAGACGTAGACGCTACTTTTGCACAGGCTTTTGTTGCCATTTACAACTACGCACTGAACGATCAGTTTGTCGATGTATTCTTGAATACGGCAAGAAAACTGGTGAGCGAGAATGAAAACAATCTGCTGGCAAAAAACCTGTTGGCGCAATACTTATTCTTCATTCAAGAGTTCGATGAGTCGATAGCGCTTTACAAGGAGCTTGTTGAGCAACCAAACTTACTCAACCCTGCTGAGGCTTACAATCGCCTAGCGATCATGCATATCGAGGAATCGCTAGTCACTGCAAAAAACTATGCACGTCAGGCCTACGAGCTTCAACCAAACTCAGCAAAAATATTGGATACCTACGGTCACATCAAAGCGCTACAAGGAGACTATGAAGGCAGCCTTAAAATGCTGAGGGATGCGTTCGCCAGAGACGCCAACGACCCAAATATTCGCTATCACCTGGGCTACACGCTAGCCAAGCTCAATAGAATTGAAGAGGCGAAGAAAGAGCTAGAATATGCAGTAAAAGTGGAACGCCCTTTCTTTAAGCGTCCTCAAGCAAGAACGCTATTAGAGAGCCTATAAGGCTCTCTTCGCATGCAGCTATAGACAGCACGAACAGTTGCGTTTGTGCTTTTCCATTTTGCCAATACCAGGGTTAAACGTATTGGTTGGATCTAAGTCTTTGTAAAATTTCTGCAAGTTACTTTCGGCTTCATACAAATGACCTACATTGTGTTCAGCCGGATACTTAGCGCCACGACTGTCTAATAGTGCCAACATATCTGCTTTTACTTTTTTGGCGTCGCTGCCTTTTTTAAGTATATAATCTTGATGGAAGACATGGCAGAAGAAATGTCCATAATAAAGTGACTTTTCAACGTGTTTGGCGATGTGCTCAGGCAGGTTCTCGACCCATAAATCATCATTGCGGCGCAATGCGATGTCCAATGCTAAGATATCTCCTACTTGCTTATGGTGTAACGTTTGATAGCGAACCGCGGCGCCAGCTGCAGCAAAACGTAATAAAAACGCCTTAGACGCTTCTTCTTCATTACAAGTAATGAAGTCACCATCTAGCTTCTCTTCGTTAAACAGCTTGGCCAAAAGCGTTTTAACCTCTTCGATCCCACCATCGCTCATTTTAAGGATTAGATGATGCTCGTACTTGTCGCGGTAAGTTCTTATACTCGAGGGTATTTGGTCAGAAAAGAACTTACTACCGAACTGCATCAATCTATCGCTTAGGTAAGGAGGAAGCAGAGGTAACTTGTTGAGCACGGCATCCACCCGCCCTTTGAGTGCAAACATTTTAGGTAGCGAGTCAGTTCCCAAACGCTGAATACTTATGATGGTATCTTTTCCGTAAACATCTGCAATATCGAACATTTCTCTATGAAGATATTCACCCACCTCAGGAACGTTTTTACATTGAGTCAGTATGTCTCTGCGAATACGAGTAAGTACAGAGGCATCATTCGTACCGATATAAAACGTTTGTTCTTCATTAGGCACTTCGAATGTATCCAAACGCACCGCGAACACAGCAATTTTACCTGCGCATCCACTGGCTTCGTAAAGCCGTGTTGGATCGGCATTAAAGCGGCTCGGCGTATCAGCATTTACGTCTCTAACGATGTGTTCATAATCACTTGCCGACGCTTTCATACTGGTTTCAGGTAGAGATTTTGGAAAGTTGCCAGAAGAAAGGTTTCCGATAATTTCTTCTGGCGTGTCGCCTAAATCTATCCCTAGGTGATTAACAAGCTTTAGCTCTCCGCTTTTATCCACCTGAGCGAACAGCGATAACTCAGTATAGGCAGGTCCCCTTTTGACAAGTGCCCCACCTGAGTTGTTTGCAACACCACCGACAATAGACGCACCTAGGCATGACGAACCAATTACAGAGTGAGGCGCACGCCCGAGTGGCTTTAGTGCCTTTTCAAGTTTGAACAGTGTTGCTCCCGGAAAGCTCAATACTTGCGTTCCGTCGTTAACCAGAACAATATCGTCCATTGCTAACGTATTTATAACCACCACTGGTCTATCGTAGTCGCTTCCACTTGGTGTTGAGCCTTCGGTCAAGCCGGTTTTCGCGGCCTGCATAATAATGATGCAGTTATATTCAACGCAAACCTTTAGCACTTCCCAATATTGCATTAGCGTATGTGGAAAAAGTACAGCCAATGCTTCGCCCTCGCCTGACCGCCATCCCTTGCGATAGTGCTCAGTTTGACGCGTTCCTACGGCAAGGTTGCTTTCCCCTAGCACGCGTTTAAAAGCGTCAATAATTGGGGTTGTTTGCATGTATAACTCCTTAGAACAGTGCAATGCGTATTAAAAATTAGTTTGTGCCGACTAATGGACCGCCGACTTCAAACACATAAACCCCCAACCATACTAAAATACCTGCAAATGCAACGTAATATATAGTTGGGATAACAGTCTTTCTTAAAGTAGCTCCCTCTTGCCCCATTAATCCTACCGTTGCCGACGCAGCTACAACATTGTGTATTGCAATCATGTTTCCGGCAGCCGCCCCAACGGCTTGCGCTGCGATAATTAGTGCAGGTGACAATTGAAGGCTTAGTGCTGCTTCGAACTGAAACTGGCTGAACATCATATTTGATACTGTATTCGAGCCTGCGATAAATGCACCTAATGCACCAATAGTAGGGCTAATTAATGGGAAAGCTTCGCCAAACATATTGGCGAACAATTGCGCGCCAGCTATCGGCATACTGACGATGTCGGCGCCATTCACACCTGAGTTTATAAAAAGCCTAACCATAGGAATTGTGAACATCAATACAAAACCAGCACTTAGCAACGTTTTGCTGGAATCATTGAAAGCCTTAAACAACACTTCTCCCTTGGATACCTTTTTACTTTGAATGATTACTGCAACCAATGCACCTATTAACAACAACCCACCAGGAAGATATAGCGGACTGATTGATGCACTTACACCGGTTTCACCCAGTATGTTGTCAAATGAGAGTGTCAGCGACGTAGTAAATTCTTTTATTGTTGGAAACACTCTGGATATAACGAGCAAAAGTGCAACAACTAAATAAGGGACCCAAGCAGTAACCCAATGCATGGCCTTTTGTGACGTTATGTCGTCTGCTTTTATTTCCAAATTACCCAGCCAACCTTTGTCCCATGACGCTTTCGGCGGGAAATCCCATGTTGCTTTAGGCATCAAGAAACCATTTTTAGCTGCAGTAACAACCACTGCCAAGCTCACCAATCCTCCAATCAACGATGGAAATTCAGGGCCTAATACAATGCCGGTAAATACGTAAGGAATGGTAAAGCTGACGCCCGCGAATAAGGCGAAAGGTAGAATTTGTAACCCTTCGCGCCAAGATTTGTTGGAGCCAAAAAAGCGAGTGAGCATTACAGCCATTAAAACTGGCATAAATGAGCCAATAATTCCGTGGATAACTGCCACTTCAGAGGTGATTAGTTGAATAAACTGCTCCCATTGCCAGCCTTGAGCCTGCAAAGTCTGACTGATCGCTTGGCCGTCTAAGCCTTTGTTTACACCAATGACAATAGGCGTTCCCACCGCGCCGAAAGAGACGGGTGTGCTTTGGATCATCATACCAATAAGTACGGCAGCCAATGCTGGAAAACCGATGGCAACAAGCAAAGGAGCCGCTATAGCGGCCGGCGTGCCAAAACCAGAAGCACCTTCAATAAAAGTTCCGAAGCACCAAGCAATGATTATTGCCTGGACTCTTCTATCAGGTGAAATGTTGGTGAAACCCTGGCGGATAACATCAATTGCTCCAGTATATTTCAATGTGTTGAGCAGAAAAATTGCTCCAAATACAATCCACAAAACAGATACTGTAATCACTAAGCCTTGTAGAATTGAAGCGCCCACCCGTACTGCCGACATATCCCATGCTAAAAGTGCCATAAGTGCTGTACTTGCTAATACAACTGGCATTGCTCTTTTCGCAGACCACTGTAAACCCAATAGCAGCACTGCTGAAAGCGTTATAGGTAGCAACGCTAATAATCCAAGGGTTATCTCATTCATGAGTTTTCCTCTTATTATAATTAGTTAATTATTCGAGTTTCTAACGTTAGAAACTCGATGTTAATGCAGGGTTAAAATTTAGGTATGCGACTGTACTAATTTCTCACGTGTTGATATATATGCATTAAAGACAAAGTTTATTTCCATTTTTGGACTAATAGTGGCAAAAGCAGACGATATTATCCTTTTTGTGAACGTAGTTGATGAAGGCTCTTTTTCAAAGGTCGCTCAAAAACTCAACCTAACTAATTCTGTAGTAAGTAAGCGTATCGCACGATTAGAGTCAGATTTGAACGTTCAATTGCTTTACCGCTCTACACGAAAGCTCAATTTAACTGATGCAGGAAGAACACTGTACAATAAGGCGAGAATCGCCAATTTAGCCATTCAAGACGCAGAAGATGCCGTCAGTGGTTACAGTGATGAAGTGCGTGGAAAAATCCGAATTACTATGCCCAATGTATCAGCAAAACTGGTCTTAAATCGCGCAATTGCCGAGTTTTGCAATTTACACGAAGAGGTGGATGTAGAGCTTGCAATTACCAATCGCGTTACCAATATCATTGAAGAAGGCTACGATCTCGCCATTCGTACAGCCCACCTTGAGGACTCCTCTCTTATTGCTAAACGCCTTATAGATTCAAAATGGATAGTATGCGCAAGCCCCACATATCTTAAAAACAAAAGCCGCCCAAATCATCCTGATGACTTAACTGAACATAATTGTTTAATTTACAAGTACGATAGCACTGGCCCAGACTTCTGGCCGTTTCATATTGAAGGAGAGCTTCATAACGTTCAAATTGGCGGGCGAATACAGTCAAACAACTTGGATGCGTTAAGGCAAGCCGCTATTGCAGGTGTGGGGGTAGCATTTCTTCCCAAGGCATTAGTGCATGAAGATATCGAAGATGGGGCGCTTTCGCCTCTACTTGTCGAGTACGTAACTAAGACTATGGGTATTTATGCCGTTTATCCTCGTTCGCGTCAGCCTGACAAAAAGCTAAAGCTACTGGTCAACTACCTTCAAGAGGCGTTTAGCAATAGAAGCGCCTATTTTTATTGATAAACATTGAAGTAATCTCCGTTTACATCAAAAACATGGCGCTAAACATAATTGAAGCGATCTTAAAACGCGAACTTAGCTGACGCTTGGATGTAATTGGAGTCAATGCTGTCTATATTGTCATCATTGATAGAATAAGCACCAAACTCTAGGCCAACATCAAGGCGCGGCGCTACCGTATCAATAACATTCACCGCCCAGTGCGAACGTTTGCGCCCCAAAATATCTGTTTTAGCTGCTCCATAAAATACAGTGCTGCGGAGGGTTTCAGTCCAAAAATGGCGATACGCTACGGTATAAGCCAGCGTACTTTCCGTTTCCAATGTTTGAGTTGCAGGATCCTCAACAACATCAGCAGTCATGCCGGCCGCAGCATACCGACCGGGCTTACCCGCGGTTAATTGAAAACGTAGATCATCTTTTGCAAAAAGTGGTATTTTGCCTGCGATATTTACTGCTGCTGTAACTTCTTCAACCCCTCCTTGATCGACAAGTCGTATTACAGAGCCGAAAGCATATTGCCCATATTGACTATCTAAATTGTATCGTACAACAAAGTCGGGTGTAGACTCATCAGGGTCAGCGGCTACACCTGTAAGCCCTACAGCATTGGCAGGTGCGTCGGTATCACCATCCCCAATGGTCTCTGGGCTTTCGATGGCAAATTGCCAGTTTCCAGAGGTGTATCTAACCTGAACTTGCCTTGCAAACACTTCTCCTACATGAGGACCACCAAAATCTAACGACTCAGGAATAACGTGAAGCGGCATAAAGGTGCTCCAGTTTTGCCCCGCACTCCAGTTCTTATAGGTGATGAAGAAGTGACGTAATCTCAAGTTAGTAGAGTTACTTACCGCTTCGTTACCGCCTCCGCCATACATATCGACTTCTATAAAAGTACTCACCTCCCCTATAGAAACGCCCATATTTAAGCGTGACTCTCCTACATTGAAACCTGTGTGTGATGTCTCTATTGCTTCCCCGCCAGGAAAATTACCAATCCAATAATCCTGATAAGCAATATCCCCTTCAACATGCCTGACATCTACTTTGGCATAACCTCCAACACTAACCTTAACGTGTTCGTTACCGACCTTCCCGTTGAACAACTCTATGCCGTGAGAAGGGTTAAGAATTAGCGCTAATGCACAAGCAGATAAGCGTAGGGTGTATTTATTGTTTGTTTTCATTATTCGTCCTAATAGCTGAAACTATTTAACATGTCGTTAACGGGCGGATAATGTATTCGTTCGTGCTCAGAGGATAAACCGAGTTTAGAATATTAACTTTTTCCTAAATTCGCATAATCAGAGGTTTACTTTTTGAATGTTAATTGTGTAAAGAGATGAAGAATATTGAGCATAAATCGCTCAATAGAAAAATAATAAAAGGCTACTTGTTGCTAACACGATAAGTGAAAGTAATGATATTGATTGAAGTGTCTTACCCCAACTTTGCGAAAACCAACTTAAACACAAAGACAGAGAAAACACAGTAAGTGCAGACATAATAGTATCTGCAGGCGAGAATGTCGCTTGATTTACACTCAATGCAAATACGGCAAAACCAGTACCTATGGCACCGACTGCGCTCACAATCATGCATAATATGAAATGCGCACAAAGCTTAGCTATATCTCGGGGCATTGAGCGCGCAGAAACTACCGCTTCGTTTGAATTATATAACTGCATCGCAACCTCTTAACCCTCTCAATAATAAGGTAATGATAATCGTTATCATTATTAAATCAAGAAAATTAATTAGCTGTATTAGGAAAATTCATTAAACAAGAAAGCGTAATCTGTCGCTCTTCGACCAGTGGCTTTTTAGTAAATCGTTTTTTGTTATGAAGCTGCCGATTAATGGTCTTTCGCGGAATCTACTGGCAATAAAAAAGGCACTGTCTCCAGTGCCTTTTGGTTTTAATTGCTGACAACGAAAAGTCCGCTGTCATCTGCATCAATACGAATGGTTGATTCCGGTATTAATTCGCCAGCAAGTAATTGATGCGCGAGTGGATTTTCCACCTGCACTTGTATCGCTCGCTTAAGCGGACGTGCGCCAAACACTGGGTCGAAGCCCGCGTCGGCCAATTTATCCATAGCCGCGGCAGACAGAGTAAGCTTATATCCTTTTTCTGCGAGCCTAGCGCGAAGCGAGGCAAGCTGAATTTTAGCAATAGATTTTATTTGCTCCTTCCCTAATGGATGGAATACCACAATATCATCGACGCGGTTGATGAACTCCGGTCTGAAGTGTTGCCCTACAACACTCATTACCGACGCTTTCATATCGTCATACTGACTTTCGTTGTGCTTATCTTGAATGATATCTGAACCTAAGTTGGACGTCATGATCACAACGGTATTTTTAAAATCTACAGTACGTCCTTGTCCGTCAGTCAACCGGCCGTCATCTAGTACTTGAAGCAGAATATTGAATACATCTGGATGTGCCTTTTCAACCTCATCCAACAAAATGACCGAGTATGGTTTGCGACGCACCGCTTCGGTTAAGTAGCCACCTTCCTCGTAGCCAACATAGCCAGGAGGTGCACCCACTAAGCGTGCTACCGAGTGTTTTTCCATAAATTCTGACATATCGATACGCACCATGGCATCTTCAGTATCGAACATAAAGCCTGCCAAGGCTTTGCAGAGCTCAGTTTTGCCCACGCCAGTTGGCCCTAAAAATAAGAATGAGCCAATAGGTCGATTTGGATCCGCAAGCCCAGCACGTGAACGGCGAATTGCGTTTGAAACCGCTTCAACCGCTTCTTCTTGTCCAACAACCCGTTTGTGAAGTACGTCTTCCATACGCAACAGCTTCTCACGCTCACCCTCAAGCATTCGCGCTACAGGTATACCCGTCCATCGCGAAAGCACATCTGCAATTTCAACGTCCGTCACTTTATTTTTGAGTAACGTCGTCTCGCGAGTTTCGTTTTCAGCCGCTTGCTCTAACTTTGCTTCAAGCTCTGGAATACGGCCGTACTGAAGTTCCGACATACGATTTAAATCAGATGCACGTCGCGCTATCTCCAAGTCAAGTTTAGCCTGCTCAAGCTCCCCTTTAATGGTTTGAGTGCCCTGCATGGCGTCTTTCTCATCCAGCCACACTTTCTCAAGCTCTGCGTACTTGGTTTCCGCTTGCTCACGCTCTAACTCAATCATCTCAAGTCGCTTATGGCTCGCATCATCTGTTTCTTTGGCCAGAGCTTGCTCTTCCAATTTTAGCTGGATGATACGACGCTCTAGACGATCCATCTCTTCGGGCTTGGAGTCTATTTGCAATCGAATGCTAGACGCAGCCTCGTCTATAAGATCAATGGCTTTGTCAGGCAATTGGCGGTCGCTAATATAACGATGCGACAAACTTGCCGCTGCAACGATAGCGGGATCAGTAATATCTACCGAGTGATGGAGCTCATAGCGCTCTTTTAAGCCACGCAGAATAGCAATAGTGTCTTCAACGCTCGGTTCTTCAACTAATACTTTTTGGAAACGACGTTCAAGTGCTGCGTCTTTTTCAATGTACTGACGATATTCATCCAGTGTTGTAGCACCAACGCAGTGAAGTTCACCACGGGCTAACGCAGGTTTAAGCATATTACCTGCATCCATCGCTCCATCGCCCTTCCCTGCACCTACCATAGTGTGCAGTTCGTCAACGAATAAGATCACGCGGCCTTCTTCTTTAGCCAGCTCATTAAGCACTGCTTTAAGGCGTTCTTCAAACTCACCGCGATATTTAGCTCCCGCCACTAACGCGCCCATATCAAGGGCAAGAACACGCTTGTTCTTTAAGCCCTCAGGCACTTCGCCATTAATGATGCGCTGAGCCAACCCTTCAACAATAGCCGTTTTACCCACACCCGGCTCACCAATGAGTACTGGGTTGTTTTTGGTTCGACGCTGCAGTACTTGAACAGTTCGGCGAATCTCATCATCTCGACCAATGACCGGGTCGAGCTTGCCTTGTTCTGCTCGCTCGGTTAAATCTGTCGTGTATTTTTCAAGCGCTTGACGTACATCTTCAGCATTAGGATCCGTGACCTTCTGACCACCACGCATGTCGTCTATTGCGCTTTCAATAGCTTCTTTAGTGATATTCAGGCTTTTGAGGATTTCCCCCAAGCGCCCTTTATCTTGTAGCGCCGCTAGAACAAAGATTTCTGAAGTGATGTATTCGTCTTTTCGCTGCTGCGCTATCTTGTCACAAAGATTTAGCAAAATGCCGCTGTCTTTACTTAATTGAACATCTCCCCCAATGCCTTCAATACGAGGTAGGCGCTCAATAGCTTGGCTCAGTGCTGAGCGTAGCGCATTTACATTGATGTTTGCTTGGTCAAGCAAAGGGCGTACTGACCCGCCTTGCTGATTTAGCATGGCAGTCATTAAATGGACAGGTTCAATGTATTGATGATCTCGCCCCAATGCGAGTGATTGAGCATCGGATATTGCGAGCTGAAATTTACTGGTAAATCTATCTAGTCTCATAATCTCAACCTAATTAATGAACAACTATACCTGCGTTAACACGCCGCGATTACGAACATTTTAACTCTCGCTGAGTGGGTAATGATCTATGCGGAATGGTATTCTTTATGTTCTAGTTATGTAGGCTGCTCAATTGCGATTCAAGTATGAGATTAAAAAGTTAGCCAAAAAGATAACAAATAATGTATGAAGTTTGATCTAGCGCAACTGTTTGATCAGACTAAAACTGCCGCCTTTTTTCGAAACAATTTAAAGCAGGCCTATTACGCTAACTATACGCCCAGTCGTGCGCTTGTTTTGATGCGTAGCTCTTCGATGGGAGTAAAAACGCTGTTCGTCAGTGTAAGTGCACAAGTTACTTTGTGTAATATTCTCAACGCCAGCTTGCTGCAATTGCACCTGTGCCACTAGAGGCAGATCTAATAAGTACTTCCCTCTATTAGAGCTATTAGCAATGGCACCGTCTATATGGCGAAACTTACTCGCCAACTGTACATCAACTTCGTAGCAGGGCCCGCTGATTGCAGGACCAACCCAAGCGATGAGTTTTTTTGCATCGCTGCCAAAGTGTGAAACAGCACTTCCGATAATGTTAGTATCGAGACCTTTCCAACCAGCATGTACTGCCGCCACTTCTTGACCGCTTTCATCACACAATAAAATGGGCACGCAGTCTGCGGTCATCACCGCACAAAAATGCGATGTTGAAGAAGAATACGACGCATCAGCGGTGGTATCTGCGCTCGGCAATGACACCACGCGGTTGCTGTGCACTTGCTCCAACCATGTGATCTTTTCACTATGTGGAATTAGGCTTCTATTGGCTTTCACTAGTAGGAGGTCGTCCCCCACGTGGGCGCCAACGTTCAAACCTGCAAAATCACCTATGCTTGTACCTCCCATTCTTGTCGTTGTGTATGCAACAACATTTGCGGGACATGACCACGCTGGAGTAATCAAATCCAGCGTGGATGATATAGGTGAATTTGCAGCTGACAATGTCATAAGTTCGCCTTACTTATTAAAGCATATCTTGTGGATTGTCCGCGGTGTCCTTTTTCACGGCTTTAAGCAAGTCCTGCATATCTTGAGGTAGGGGAGCTTTCCACGTCATCCACTCTTCAGTTTCAGGGTGAAACAGCGAGAGCTGTGCGGCGTGCAACGCCTGACGTTGGAATCCGCGAAGCGCAGCGATAAATTCTTCTGACGCCCCTTTAGGAAGACGAGGACGCCCGCCATAAACTTGGTCGCCAAGCAAAGGATGCTTAATGTGGGCCATGTGTACGCGGATTTGGTGCGTACGGCCAGTTTCAAGCTTCAAACGCAGGTGCGTGTATGCGCGAAATTTTTCGATAACACGAAAATGAGTGACCGCTGGTTTGCCCATTTCACGTACTGCCATATGCGTACGTTTTGTTGCGTGTCTACCAATAGGCGCATCTACAATACCACCAGCGACCATCGTACCTAAGGCAACGGCTTCGTATTCACGACTCATTTCCCGACGTTGAAGTTGGTCAACAAGATGCGTTTGAGCAGGAATTGTTTTTGCTACTACCATTAACCCCGTCGTGTCTTTGTCAAGGCGATGGACAATGCCCGCACGTGGAACTTTGTCTATCTCTGGACAATGATTTAACAAGGCATTTAGCACGGTACCGCTTGGGTTCCCTGCACCTGGATGCACAACCAAATCTGCTGGTTTGTTTATGACTAGGATGTGTTCATCTTCATAAACAATGTTTAACGCGATGTCTTGCGCTTCGCTCGTTACTTGTACATCCATTTCGGCCTGTACAGTAACAAGTTCATCCATTTGCATTTTGTGGCGAGGCACGGTGATTACTTCACCGTTTACAGCAACATTCCCATCTTGGATCCAAGTTTTTAGCTTAGAACGAGAATATTCAGGGAACAAATCAGCCAAAACCTGATCTAACCGTAAACCAAAATGCGCAGCTTCCGTTGAAGCTTCTAATTGTATTGTGTTCGGCGACTGTGTCATAACACCATTGATTACGTCTAAAAAAGGGTATTATAACAAGTATTCACGCTGTACACTGCCTTGTTTACGTTTTTGTATGGTTTTTCTCATCGTTAGTACGTTAGAATGCAATTAAAGTGTTGTTGTTTAACACATGAGCTTAGACAGCGAAGTATTAAAACTGTTTAGCAGGAAAATAGAATTATTATGAAATCATTTCGTCTACTGGCCCCCGTTTTATTGGGTGCTATGGTATCTGTCGCAGGATGTAGCTCTTCAGATAATGAAGAAAAAGCCGTATTAGCTAACATGGGTGCGCAGCAACTGTACGACAGAGCAAAGCAGAGCATGGAAGTAGGTAACTTCAGCGCTGCAGCACAAACGTTAAGCGCGCTAGATTCGCGCTACCCGTTCGGTCCCCTATCCCATCAGGTACAGCTAGACCTTATTTATAGCTATTATAAGTCAGGTAAAAACGAAGAAACGCTTGCCACTATCGACAGATTTATTCGTCTGAATCCAAACCATTCAGATGTTGATTACGCGTATTACATGCGTGGATTAACTAACATGGAATCAGATAGCAACCTTTTCCAAGAGTTAATGAATATTGACCGTACGGATAGAGACCCGTCGAAGTCTCGTGCTGCGTTTGAAGATTTCCGCAGACTGATTCAACAATATCCAGATAGCAAATATGCCGCAGATGCGAAACAGCGCATGGTTCATATTAAAGACCGCTTGGCTCGCTATGAAATCGCTATTGCACGTTTCTACATGAGACGCCAGGCTTATGTCGCTGCAGCAAACCGTGGTCGCTATGTTATAGAGCACTTCCCGAATACCACTCAAGTGCAACAAGCACTCGAAATTATGGTTTCAAGTTATGAGCAGCTTGGCCTAGATGAATTGCGTAACAATGCGATGAAGACACTAAAGCTTAACTACCCTGACAGCGAATTTATTAGCTAGATTTGGCTATTCTGTTTTGCTAGAGCTTTATGCAACCAATAAAAAAACGCACATTTGTGCGTTTTTTTGTATCTAGATGTCACATATTGAGCGTTCGCTTGATAGATTACTAGCGGAAAAACAAGTGACTAAAAGGGTTTAACAATCTTGCAAGGCCCGAAGTAAAGTGCAATGGCTGATCGACAATGCTAAATACAAGGCAGCCTTCTTTACCTTCGGATTTTGGCGTGTGCGTTTTATCACCATCCATGAAAATAAAGTCGCCAGTATCATAACGACTTAGCCCATCACTGAACTCACCATCAATGACTAATGTATATTCCGTTCCACGGTGCGTGTGCTCAGGTACACTACCACCACTTCCCATAAAGATAAAATTAGCTACACCTTGGTTTCCAAGGTCAACTGGCGCCTGCCACAGCTTCCCGACCAAACTTGACCAGTTACCTGTCTTATCGATGTAGCGGTGAAGTGTTCTAGGTAAAGTGAATACCCTTCCATCTAACTCGATGGTATTTGCGCTTGCCTGCGCCTGCAAGGCCGCCCGCCTCTTTACGGGCTCACGATACGCTGTGGGCTGTTCCATCAAAGCATTATTTTGTTTCGATGATGGGAGCTGCGTAATTTGGGATAGCATGTCACCAAACTGAAGCGACATTTCAGCTCTGTCGCTTGCCGATGAATTGGCGTTCGAAACCATTTGAGCAGCAAGACTTTCCGTTTCAATTTCAACAAAACGCTGACATTTCTCACACATGTCACAATGTGCAGAGACCATCAGTGATATAGCAGGTGACAATGTGCCCTCAACAAAATCTTTAAGTTGCTGGGCACTTGGGTGAAACCTAATCATTATCGTTTAACATGACCTTTAATCGTTGAAGTGCCAAACGTGTCCGCGACTTTACTGTACCTAATGGAATTGAAAGCTCATCGGCGACTTCTTGTTGTGACTTGCCATCAATATAGATAGCTTCAACCACTGCTTTCTGTTTTACAGGTAGTGATTCGAACAAATAGCCAATCTGCTCTAAAGTAACTTGTTCGTCAAGTGGCGCCTCGTTTGCATCGGCTGTTTGTTCGCATAAAACCGGCCATAGATCGTCAGAACAAACATCCTCTTTTCTATTCTGCAGCTTTCGAAGCATATCAAAGCGAATGTTGCGTGCGATTGTGAAGATCCACGTTGACGGAGAACCTTTTTCTGCATTGAACAGGTGCGCTTTCTGCCATACATTCGACATAGTATCTTGTACCAGTTCCATGGCCAGTGCCTCATTACCCATCTGTTTCAGTGCATAAGAACGCAGCCGAGGCGCGAAGTAGTTAAACACTCTCGCAAATGAACGCTTGCATCGGGTGTCTGCAACCGCGACAAGGTAATCAGACATTTCAGTTGCACACTCTTTAGGCTTGATTGTGCTGTTACTTTGTTCCAAAGGAATTCCAACTAACATAAGATTCGTCCGCTTTTCCGTTTTGGTTGTATCATTCTACGGCGTTATGACTTAAAACGTTTGCGAAAATCGCTAATATTGGATTACGAATTTGTAATGTCTTTATCCGACTCAACGACTAAGCGATTAGTGCAGAGAGATAGTTCAGTAAACTGGTGCATTCTCTTTGCGCTAAAAAGTGCTGTTTTTGCGAGCCGTCTACTGGCAATAATTCTAACCACCGATTTAATACCCAATTAGGGCAATCAAACTTTGGTGATTCATAAAGCGATGCCAACTCTTCGTAATTTCCAAATATTTCTTTAAGTCGCTCGTCCATAGGCGCTATTTGTTGAGGAGCCAAATCGCACTGCCAAGGTTCTAACACCTTGCAACTACCGGTACGAAGACCATCTTTTTCAACTTCTATGCTACTTACCTCAACTAAATGAGAACCAGCAACCTTTATGCCAAGCAACCCATCATCGAGCATGTCGAAGTCAACAACCTGCGCATAAGTACCTATTTTATGAATATGCTCATTCAAATTTTTGTCACCGTTAGCATTAAGCATACACATCACAAAGCCTTTATTTTCAGCACATGCCTGCTTAACCATTCGCACGTATCGTGGCTCAAAAATGCGCAATGCCATTCTACCTTCCGGCAAAAGGTGCGCAGATAAAGGAAATAAAGGAAAACGTTCTACACTCATACTCAGCACTTCCGAAAACACGAAAATAATTACGCAAGTGAGAACAATTAGGATCGAATGGGAAAATTTTTCACATATAAATGGAAAAACATGATCTTTAGCACGACGATTAATGTAATTTAGTTTTTAAATAAAACATTAACAGATTTCATATCAGAGACTTGCAATTTGAACGTGAAAATAACCGCGAATTTTTTTAAGCGTCGACATTACCGATATGCAAATCTGATTTTGAATTATGAGTTAAGGAAAGGCCATGGACGTCATTGGACGCTTTTGTAAAATTTACACAGACATATGTCAAATTTCTCCAGACGACCTAGAACATATCTATGCCGACGACATACTGTTTATCGACCCAATCACTACACACCATGGCATTGATGAAGTAAAACGCTATTTTTCCAACTTATTGACGCAGGCCGAAAGCTGTAAGTTCGACATTGCGGACATTTTTACTTGCTCGCCCAATGGCACAAAAGAGCATCCATCAAGTCATTCAAAGGTTACCCATATCGCAAACTGGACGATGACCCTTACGCTGAAAGATAGTGATAAGCAAATTACGCTAGATGGCACCACGCAACTTGGTGTCAGCGATGACAGCATTATTTACCACAAAGATTATTACGACCTGGGCGAAATGGTCTATGAGCACGTACCCATCCTAGGTTTTGTCGTAAAAAAAATTAAAGGGAAGCTAGCAAAGTGAAAAGTATTCTAATTACTGGCGCCACCTCGGGTATTGGTAAAGCATTAGCAATAACTGCTGCAAACAGCGGTTATCAAGTGATTGCCTGTGGTCGAAATGAAGACACACTCAACGAGCTCAGTAAGTACAATAATATTAGCGCATGCCAGTTCGATGTCACTGATCTAGACGATACTCGACGGGCGCTAGCAACGGTTAAATTTGACATTGCTGTACTCAACGCTGGTACCTGCGAATATGTAGATATCGACGACTTCGAGCCAGACATGTTTCGCCGCGTATTCGAACCTAATTTCTTTGGCGTTGTTCATTGTGTAGACGCTCTTCTTCCACGACTTAAGCAAGGCGACAAGCTTGTGATTGTTGACAGCATGGCTCGCCTACTCCCTTTCACACGAACGCAAGCGTACGGTGCGAGCAAAGCTGCCCTACATTATTTTACTAAATCATTAGAAGTAGACCTTCACCACAAAGGCGTGAAAGTGCAAGCGGTGTCTCCTGGATTTGTAGAAACGCCCCTGACAGATAAAAACGATTTTGAAATGCCAATGAAAATTAGCGCTGAAGAAGCCGCTGACGCTATGCTTAAAGGAATAGAGGGCAACAAACAAACAGTTTTCTTCCCTCGGTTCTTTGGTTTTATTCTGCGCTTTATGCATATACTGCCAACCCCACTGCAAAAGCGATTGTCGTTGGCAATGAGAGAAAAACAATAAGAGAAGATGAATGAACAATAAGATTGCCATCATTGGCACAGGTATTTCTGGTTTGACCTGCGCGCACCTTCTAAATAGGCAGCACGATATCACAGTGTACGAAGCAAATGACTATATAGGTGGTCATACTGCAACGAAGAAAATAAGCGACAATGGGGAAACTTACCATATCGATACAGGCTTTATCGTTTTTAATGATTGGACCTACCCTAATTTTATAAAGCTCATTAATCAGTTAAATGTTGAGTATCAACCAACAGAGATGAGCTTCTCTGTAATGAGTAAAAAGGCAAACCTCGAATACAACGGCAATAACTTAAACAGTTTATTTGCACAGCGGCGTAATATTTTGAGGCCTAAATTTTGGCGCATCGTGAAAGATATATTGACGTTTAACAAAGCGTGTAAAGCGATGGTCGCAGAAAACCGTGATACTTCTTCACTTACGTTAGAAGACGTCATTAGAGAATTAAAACTCAGCGATGACTTTGCACGTTATTATATCTTGCCTATGTGCGCCGCAATTTGGTCCAGCAGCTTAGAGCAAACGAGAAAGTTTCCACTCACGTTCTTTTTGCAGTTTTTCAACAACCATGGCTTGCTCAATATTACCGACCGTCCTCAGTGGTACACAATTAAAGGTGGGTCAAGCCAATACATTCCGCCTTTAATCGCACCATTTGAGTCTAAGATAAAACTATCGACGGCCGTTCTGTCGGTAGCGAAAAGCGATGATAAGTGGCAGGTTACCGACTCTTCAGGCAACGCTGCGATGTATGATCATGTGGTATTTGCATGCCACAGTGACCAAGCGTTAAAAATGATTCACTCACCGACTTCGCTGCATCGAGATATCCTTGGAAATATCCCTTACGCAGAAAACGACGTGGTGATGCACAAAGATATTTCACAGCTGCCTAAAAGAAAATTAGCTTGGGCGAGTTGGAATTACAGCTTAAAAGAAGACGCAAGTGAGGAAGCCCGCCCCGCTTCTGTCACTTATAACATGAATATTCTTCAACGCCTTGAAGCACAAAGCACCTACTGTGTAACGTTAAATAATACTGCGGAAATAGACCAAAAGAGTATTCTTCGAAGCTATCAGTACGCACATCCGCAATACAGTGCCAGCATGGTCAACGCCCAAGCAAGAAGAAATGAAATTTGTGGCGTAGACAACTTACATTTTTGTGGAGCCTACTGGTATAACGGTTTTCATGAAGACGGCGTAACTAGCGCACTTGATGTTTGTTCTCGCTTTGGTGAAGCCCTGTGATAGAAAGTGCCATCTACAAGGGTAAGGTTTATCACCAACGGTTTAAGCCTACTCAGCATAAATTTGACTATGACATTTATTTATTTTGGCTAAAGCTTGAGAGCAACGAACTCGAAATCTTGTCCAGCTCGTTAAAACGCTTCTCTGCATACGACAAGGCTAGAGTGCGTTTCAAGCGTGAAGACTACTTAGGTGATCCCTCTTTACCTCTAGGTCAGGCAGTAATAGACAGAATGACAGAGTTAAACGGAGGGAAGACGCTTCAAGGCGATGTCTTTATGCTGGGACAACTTCGTATGTGGGGGCTGTATTTCAGCCCGGTGAATTTCTATTACCTACGCAATGCCGAAGGTAAGTATACACATATGCTTGCCGAAGTAAGTAACACGCCGTGGAATGAGCGTCATCACTACCTTGTAAATCTAGATACTCAAGACGATACGCCAAAAGCTTTTCATGTTTCCCCGTTTAATCCAATGGATATGACCTACAAATGGTCGATATCGCAGCCGTCGGCTAGACTGTCACTTGCGATGGACTGTGTAAGAGACGACAAAGAGTTCAGTGCAGGGATAAATTTGACTAAATTTACTTTAGATAATGCGAATCTATCTGCGGCACTTAAACGTATACCCAGTATGACAATAAAAACTGTGGCTGGAATTTATTGGCACGCGCTTAAACTATTGCTTAAACGAACGCCACTGTATACACACCCAGAAAAAAGTCAGGAACAATAACAATGTCTTTTGGTGAATCTGTACTACTGACCACCTCAGAGGTCTCCTTTGTAGATAAAGCGTGTAGAACTCTATTCCTACAATGCTTAAAACAACTGCCTTTTGGCAGTTTAACCATTCAAGAAAACGGCGATGTCGTTGCGCGTTTCGGCACAGACGAAAGCGATTTGCGAGCAACGGTAAATATCAAGGATGTACAAGCCTATCGACGCTTATTGCTTGGCGGAAGTGTGGGCGCCGGAGAAGCATTCATGGATGGGTTATGGGACAGTGACGACGTAACAGCCGTGGTAAGAGTGTTTGCTAGGAATTTATCTACCCTTGACGAATGGGAGAATAAATTTAAATGGGTGACTATGCCCATCAACAAGATTCAACACTTTGCACGTCGAAATACAAAGGACCAAGCCAAGAAAAATATCGAGGCGCATTACGATCTGGGTAATAAGCTTTATACCCGCTTCCTTGACCCAACAATGATGTATTCGTCAGCCATATACCCAGATCCGAATGCAACTCTCAATGATGCACAAAATTACAAGCTCAAAGCCATTTGCGACAAGTTACAGCTTAGCGAAACCGATCATCTTCTAGAGATTGGCACGGGCTGGGGCGGGCTAGCCGTCTATGCTGCTAAGCATTATGGTTGCCGCGTAACGACCACTACCATTTCAGAAGAGCAGCATGCATGGGCAAAAGAATGGATTGCCCGAGAAGGACTTGAAAGCAAAATCACTTTGCTGAAAAAGGATTATCGCCTACTTGAAGGCAAGTACGATAAGCTCGTATCTATCGAGATGATTGAAGCTGTAGGCAAACAATTTTTAGGAAATTTCTTTGAGAAATGCTCGTCACTTTTAAAAGACGACGGCCTAATGCTGCTTCAGTCAATAACCATTGATGACAGACGTTACGACAGCTATTCAAATAGTGTCGACTTTATTCAGAAATATATCTTTCCGGGTGGATTTTTACCTTCTCAGCACCAGCTTAACGCTCACCTGAAAAAGTATACTAATATGATGATTCGTGACTTACACGACATCGGGATTGACTATGCGAAAACATTGAACCATTGGTATGAAGCATTTATTTCTGCAAAAGATGAGCTTTTAAACGACGGTTATGACGAGCGTTTTATGCGAATGTGGACCTACTACCTGAAATATTGTGAAGGTGGTTTTTTAGAAAGAACAATCAGTACCGTTCAGCTTGTGATTTCAAAGCCTCATTACAGACTTGATTTGGCTCGTGTTTAACAACGCTAATTATCGATAGTAGTGACAAAAAAAGCGGCGCCCTTGTGGCGCCGCTTTCTTGTTTGAAGCTGACACTAGGTCAAAGCACTACTCATCTACAACTGATATAGGCTTCGACAGCATTGGCTTACCCTGATTGATATTAATTTCAACGCGGCGATTTTGCGCTCGGTCTGAAGGTGTAGTGGCATTTTCTACAATTGGATCGGTATCTGCCTTACCCACTACCGACATACGACTTTCGTCAAACCCTGGCGCGGTCCGCATGGCTTCAGCGACCGCGACAGCGCGCTGCGCTGACAAGTCCCAATTAGAACGATAGAGCTCATTAGCAATATGCTGGCCGTCACTGTGCCCTGAAATTTCGATTTCTCCAGGCACATCCGCCAACAGCGTACCTATTTTTCTCAACACCGGTTGGAATTGGGGCTGCAAAAAGGCCGAGCCCGCCGAGAAGGAACCGTTCTCACGAATTCGAATGGTTAACTGCTGACCCAACGATTCCATTTCCACCGAACCATCTAGAATTTGTTTTTCTAATTGCTGCGCTACTTTTTTCATCAGTTCAGCCATTTGCGACTGATCGGTGCTTTGCTCAGCCGATGAAGACGACTCAGTAGCCGTTTGTTGAGATTGTCCGCCACGCTGCTCGCCACGCTGCTTCTGCCTTCCGCCGGCAGAGTCTTCGTTACCAGCCTGAAATTCCAGCATTTGTTGGGTCATTTCGTTGGTTTGCTGCTGAATGGACTCAATAGGCGTAGGGTCAGGCTTGCCAGGTCGAAACTCCATTGCAATAACACTGGTACCCTTTGGAATATCTCTTACTTCAATTTTATTTTGCACACCAAAAGCAAACTTCATAGAGCCCGCAATTTGTTTAAACTTCAGTACGTCCATTTCCGAAAAAGAAAGAAGGAGTACGAAGAAGCACATAAGCAACGACATCAGGTCTGCGAAGGTTCCCATCCAGGCTGGAAGCCCCTCGGGGGGACATTTTGGGCATTCTTCTTCGGCCATTACTCTTCCTCTGCGCTTCCGCGTTTACTCGCCGCAAGGTAGTTCTTTAATACCCCTTCGATAACACGTGGGTTCTGGCCATCGGCTATACCCACAATACCGTCAAGAACAAGACTCTGGTTTAACTTCTCTTCACCGGCTCTTACCGCCAGTTTAAAGGCAATTGGCAAACACACGACGTTGGCAAAAAAGGCACCATAAAGCGTGGTTAATAGCGCTACCGCCATAGCAGGACCGATGGCTTTAGGGTCATCCATGTTTGAAAGCATGGCAACCAGACCGATCAAAGTACCAATCATACCCATCGCAGGCGCTACGTCGCCCATTCCTTTAAATATAGAAGCGCCGAACTCATGCCTTTCCGTTGTCATAGAAATATCTTTAGCTAACGTTTCTCTCACCACTTCAATGTCGTGGCCGTCAACCAACATGTCCACACCTTTTTGCATGAACTCATTTGAAATTTCCGCTTCTTCTAGTGCCAGAAACCCGCCTTTTCGCGCAGCGTCTGCCATTTCAACAATCTTCTCGATAAGCTCTTCAGGCGTTTCAATTTTGAACATGAATGCTTTGCCAGCAACTTTACCCGCACTGAAGAATTGGCCCAACGTAAACTGAGATAGGACAACAAATAGTGTTCCCCCGAATACAATAAGTATTGATTGCACGTCGATGAACATGCCCAAGCTGCCGCCCAGAATCATAGCCATCACTATGAAACCAATGGCGCCCAACATACCTATGACGGTTGCTAAATCCACTCACTCTTCCCCATTTATGCGCAGTCAGTGCTGTTAGTGTACAAATACCCTATCGGCAAAAGATAGAAATACTAAAACGACATTATTGAAAAATATCACATTTATTTGTTTATTATGAAGTAGGTTCTATGTAAAAGCGCTGCTTTGTCTGTTTTTATAAACTAAAAACATCTAGCGCTTTTTCAGCGCCTTACGTTTTCCTTCACAGTAAATAACACGGTTACTTCTGAAAGGTTACTGAGCCTTGCATCGAATATAGCACAATTTGCTTGCATGTTGCCTTTTGAACTGGATGAAAAAAAAGCTATGTTACTGTGATATAGGCGATATACGGACAAACCATTTGACCCTTGTGCAACCCTCGGTTAATGTGCGCGGTATACGTATTTTGGCCACTATATTGAGTGTTTTTATGACGACAGAAAAAGCATCAGCGTCTTTTGAAGAAACTTTATCAGAACTAGAAGCTATCGTTAACGAAATGGAAAGCGGTGATCTGCCTCTTAATAAAGCACTAGAAAAATTTGAACGCGGTATAGCACTTTCCCGCCAAGGCCAACAATCTCTTGAAAACGCCGAGCAAAAAGTAAAGATACTGCTCAGTGAACAAGGCGAAGAAACGCTCCACCCTCTTCCTGAAAGTGAACAGCCATAAATCGTTCATTTTTAACTAACAGGCAATCTATGAATTTTTCTGCTTTGCATCAGCAAGTTAAACAACAAACTGATGCATCTCTTCTTACATTAATTGACGAATTACCCGATTACGCGCCGCGCTTGAAAGACGCAATGCGTCACGCCTTGCTTGCTGGCGGTAAACGGATGCGGCCACTACTTGTTCAAGTGGTAGGTAACACCCTAGACGTGCCCAAAAAAGACCAAATGGCTATTAGTATGGCTATTGAATGTGTGCACGCCTACTCGTTAGTCCACGACGATTTACCAGCCATGGACGACGACGACTTGCGCCGCGGTATGCCAACCTGCCATATCGCCTTTGATGAGGCTACCGCTATTTTAGCTGGCGATGCGCTGCAGGCACTTGCATTTACAGTGTTAGCTGATGCGCCATTAAGCACGTATGCTGAAACAAAGCGTAGCCAGTTACTGTCTGTACTTGCGAAAAGTGCGGGTTACATAGGTATGTGCGGTGGGCAAGCTATCGATTTAGCCAGCACCGGCAAAACCATCTCGCTAGAAGAACTAAAACAGCTGCATAGATTGAAAACCGGTGCATTGTTAAAAGCCTGCGTAGAAATGGTCGCCATTGTTAGTGAAGGCTTACTGCCTCAAACTAAAATTGACTTAATGGCTTATGCCGCGGATATTGGGCTAGCTTTCCAAGTTCAAGACGATATTTTAGATGTGGAAGGCAGTAGCGAAAAATTAGGTAAACCCGCGGGGTCAGACGAAGCGTTAGGGAAAAATACCTTTCCAGCCAAACTTGGTATTACAGGCGCTAAACAAGAATTAGAAATGCTTCACGATAATGCACTTCAAGCATTGGCGCGTTTACCCTACAATACTGACAGTTTAATTGCGTTTAGCGAGCTTTTGGTAAAACGCGACCATTAGCCACGCGCCATGTTGAAAAAGATAATAAGTACATGAGTTTAGATCTCCAACATTACCCAACGCTTGCGCTTGCGCAAACACCCGATAAATTGAGGCAGTTGCCCCAAGACAAATTACGCGAGCTCGCCGATGAGTTGCGTGAGTACTTACTTAACAGCGTAAGCCAAACCAGTGGGCACTTTGCATCTGGTTTAGGCACAGTGGAACTGACCGTCGCTTTGCACTATGTGTACGACACCCCCTTCGATCGACTGCTGTGGGATGTAGGTCACCAAGCTTATCCGCACAAAATCCTTACAGGCCGTGCAGAGCGCATGAGCACCATTCGCCAAAAGAATGGTCTGCACCCTTTCCCATGGCCGCCTGAGAGCGACTACGACACCTTTGCAGTTGGTCATTCGTCTACATCGATTAGTGCAGGGCTGGGCATGGCTGTGGCTGCCGAAAAAGAAGGCAAAAACAGAAAGGTTGTAGCGGTAATTGGCGACGGTGCTATGACCGCTGGTATGGCGTTTGAAGCCCTTAATCACGCTGGTGATATCAAGAAAGACATGGTAGTTGTACTTAACGACAACGAAATGTCTATTTCTGAAAACGTAGGTGCGTTGAACAGTCACTTAGCTCGCTTGCTCACAGGCAACTTTTTCAACTCTATACGCGATGGCGGCAAAAAGCTGCTAAGCAATGTACCTCCTATTAAGGAGTTTGCCAGCCGTGCAGAAGAACACATTAAAGGCATGGTTGTCCCGGGCACGATATTTGAAGAGCTTGGCTTTAACTACATTGGCCCTATCGATGGCCACGACGTAAATGGTGTTGTCGATACTCTACGCAATATGCGCAAGTTTGACGGCCCGCAGCTACTTCACGTAGTCACCAAGAAAGGTAAAGGTTACGCGGTTGCTGAAGAAGACCCTATCAAGTTCCACGCGGTACCAAAATTCAATCCGGCTGACAATGCTTTGCCAAAATCTAAGCCTTCAGCCCCTACCTACTCTGCAATCTTTGGGAAATGGCTGTGTGATATGGCGGCACAAGACCCTAAGCTAATGGCGGTAACGCCAGCCATGCGCGAAGGTTCAGGCATGGTTGAGTTTTCTCAGCGTTTTCCAGAGCAGTATTTCGATGTTGCGATTGCTGAACAGCACGCGGTGACCTTTGGCGCGGGCCTTGCCAAAGACGGTATGAATGCGGTTGTTGCTATTTATTCGTCGTTCCTGCAGCGCGCCTACGACCAGCTCATTCACGATGTGGCGATTCAAGACTTACCCGTATTGTTTGCCATTGATAGAGCCGGTATTGTTGGCGCAGATGGCCCTACTCACCAGGGGGCGTTTGATATCGCTTTCCTGCGCTGTATTCCGAATATGGTGGTTATGGCGCCTTCAGATGAAAATGAATGTCGTCAAATGCTCTACACGGGCCACAAGCTACAAAAACCAGCTGCTGTTCGTTACCCTCGCGGTGCTGGCATGGGTGTCACGCCTGACGAAGCTATGACAGAGCTTGAGATTGGTAAATCTCGTACGTGTCGAGAATCATCAAAAGGCAAGTCTGAAAGTATCGCCATTTTAAACTTTGGCTGCCTACTGCCCTACGCGCTTGAAGCTGCAGAGGCGATTGACGCTACCGTTATCGACATGCGTTTCATTAAGCCGTTAGACGGCGACGCAGTATTAAAAGCTGCCAGTGAGCACAGTGCACTTATTACGTTGGAAGACGGCTGTATTATGGGTGGAGCTGGTAGTGCGGTGCTTGAACACTTGCAGCAAAATGGCGTATTAAAAGCGGTGAAGATGTTAGGTCTGCCTGATAGCTTTATATTACAAGGCACTCAGCAGGAAATGTACAAAGAGCACGGCTTAGATGCTGAAGGTATTATTGCGGCGGCTAGCAGTTTAAGTGCTAACTAATTAAGCTTTAAAATCATTACTAAGACATTAAAAAGCCCGCTATTTTGCGGGCTTTTTCGTAAATAGTTTGCTCACCGTCAACTGGCTTTCCTTTGAGGTAAGTCTAACAAAATGGCGGCGAATATTCGTAATGAATTAAAACAAAGCCAATGCGGCAGGCCAAAACGCTATGAGTAAATGTAGACAACCGCATGCCATGGCGCCAGCGATAAGATCATCAAGCATAATGCCTGTACCGCCGTGTAAGCGCTTATCTATGATACCTATTGGCCAAGGCTTCAAGATATCGAAAAGCCTGAATAGAACAAAGCCTACAAGTAAAGAGGACGCTGAAATAGGTACAAACAGAAAGGTCACAAACATGCCCGCTATTTCATCCCACACTATAGAGCCATGATCGTGAACCTGCATATCGTCAGCAGTCTTGCCACACAGGTAAATGCCTACAACTGAGAATATCAGCGTAAGCGCGATAAAGGAAATTAGGGAAATCTGGCTACAGGCAATAAGTAGGGGCAACGCAGCAAGTGAGCCAAAGGTTCCCGGCATGAAAGGAATAAGTCCACTGCCAAAACCTAGTGCAAGAAAATGCACGGGATTTTTCATACTCACTCTAGCGCGAAACTCAGCCTGCATGCTTTTTCCTTTTTATTGCTTTTGTCGGACAAATAGGCCGCCTAAAAGGCGTGCTCGTAACCTGACACGTTAACAGGTGTGTACTTTTCGTTGTCTTTGAGCAATGAAAGTGTGCCGTTATGACCGGTTAATTGGCCAATACATGTGGCTTTCACGTTTGTGCTTGCCAACGAGGTTTCAAGACTTCCGCGCTGCTCTTCACTTACAGTGAAGATAAGCTCATAGTCATCGCCTGCAGACAGCGCGTATTCGATAGCTTGCTCTGGTGTAACCGCACTTGTTAATGCTCGTGACAACGGTAAACGCTCTACATGAACATTTGCACCGCAATTAGACGCTTTTAGGATATGACCTAAATCTGAAATTAAACCATCAGAGATATCAATGCACGACGTTGCAATACGTCGGATAGCTGTGCCGACCGCTACGCGAGGAGTTGGGAAGTAATGACGATTTACCAAGACATCTTTCGCTTCACCACTTACACTCAGCTTATTTTGCAGGATGTCTAAACCTGCACCTGCGTCACCAAGCGTTCCCGTGACATAAAGCCAATCACCTGGCTTAGCGCCGCTACGCGTTAGCTCAGAACCTGGCGGTATAAAGCCTTGAGCTGTAATCGTGAACGCCATTGGGCCTTTAACCGTATCGCCACCGATAAGCTGTACAGAATAGTACTGAGTTAGCTCATAAAGGCCCGAAACAAAGTCATCTAGCCAAGCTTCGTCCACTTCCGGTAATGACAGAGATAAACTAATCCACGCTGGCTCTGCGCCCATTGCGGCAAGATCGCTTAAGTTTACCGCCACTGTTTTATACGCAACAGACTTCGCCGGTGCGTCTTTCAAAAAGTGCACACCTGCAACCAGAGTATCTGTGGTAACGGCAAGCTGTTGGTTTTCAGGAACCGTTGTTACAGCACAGTCATCACCAATACCAATAACAACGTCTTTGCGTTTGTGGCCGCTGTTTGAAAAGTAGCGGCCGATAAGATCAAATTCTTTCACGGTAATTTTTAAACCCTTTTAGCGGCAGTCCATGCCGCCACGGTAAGGTTAGTCGCGCTCGTCTTTGCGCAATGTGCGCACTGCTTTGTCCAGTGCACCATTAATGAATTTGTGACTTTCTTCAGCACCAAATGCTTTAGCAAGCTCAATCGCCTCATTAATAATTACGCGGTAAGGGACGTCAATGCGCTCGGTCAGTTCCAGCGTCGCAATGCGCAAGATTGCTTTTTCAATAGCGTCTAACTCTTCAGGCAAACGGCCAAGATAAGGCTTGATGGTCGCATCAAGTTTGCTTGCGTTGTGTGCAACACCGCGAAGCAGAGCTTGGAAATACGCCATATCTACCTTTTGCATGTCGTTACTGGTGGCTAGCGCCAGTTCAACCTGCTGAATATCGTTGTGACTCATTTGCCATGAATACACGCCTTGCAGAGCGAGTTCACGGGCTTTACGACGAGCTGAAACTTTCACTTAATGTTTACCTTAAAGCTTTTCAACAGCATCGATAACGTTAACCATTTCCAGCGCACCAAGTGCAGCTTCTGCACCTTTGTTGCCCGCTTTGGTTCCTGAACGCTCGATAGCCTGTTCAATTGAATCTGTTGTAATTACGCCAAATGATACGGGTACACCGTATTCAAGAGAAACTTGCGCAAGACCTTTGTTGCATTCGCCTGCTACAAAATCAAAGTGTGGCGTACCACCACGAATAACCGCACCTAGTGCGATGATGGCGTCAAATGACTTTTTCTCAGCTAATTTCTTAGCTACTACAGGTAACTCGTAAGCACCAGGTACACGTACTAACGTGATATCGTCATCACTCACTTCACCGTGACGCTCTAGTGTATCTAGTGCACCTTCAAGTAAGCTTTCAACTACAAAGCTATTAAAGCGTGATACAACGATAGCAAATTTCTTACCGGTTGCTCTGATATTACCTTCAATTACCTGCATGGATTCATTCCTCGAGAAAAAACGGCGCGAAGTATACCACAACTGCGCCCAAACTAAATCGATTGTTTCTTTAACTTCAACTATTCGTAAACGGGTAGGTTAGCTTGACTCAATGTGGGAAGGGAGTGCTCGTCGCAAACCCTATCCACTTTAGCTCCGCCCTACAGCTAAGTACTAGTCGTGCACGTACTCCACTACTTCAAGGCCGTAACCTGAAAGTGCGTGATATTTAATTGGCTTACTAAGAAGACGCATTTTGTGTACGCCCATTGATGCTAGAATTTGACTGCCTACACCAATAGTGCGTGACGATCCCTGCCAGTCAGCGCCAGTCGGGCGCTCGCCTCGATCTTCTGCGGCAAAGCGGCGTACCTGACTTTCAATATGCTCTTCTTTACCTAATAGCACCAATACGCCACCGTCTTCTGAAATTTTGCGCATGCCATCTGCAAGCGTCATCGAGCGATGAATACCGCGGGTAGATCCAAGAAGATCACTAAACGTATTGTGAAGATGTACACGTACAAGTGTCGGCTCATCTTCTTTAATTTCGCCTTTTTTAAGTGCGAAATGAAGTTGGTTGTCGATGCTGTCTTTAAACGTGTGAAGCTCGAAGTCACCATACTCGGTTGGCATATTGCATTGAGCGACCTTTTGAATGGTGGTTTCGTTGAGATTGCGATATTCAATTAAATCAGCAATGGTGCCGATTTTAAGATTATGTTTTTCAGCAAACTTTTCTAGTTCTGGACGACGGGCCATCGTGCCGTCTTCATTGAGGATTTCTACAATAACCCCAGCAGGCTCTAACCCTGCCAAACGCGGTAAATCTACACCAGCTTCAGTGTGACCTGCGCGGTTTAACACGCCACCGTCTTTAGCAATTAGCGGAAAAATATGACCCGGCTGTACAATGTCTGTCGCTTTCGCGTCTTTCGCTACAGCAGCTTTAATGGTTGTTGCGCGATCTGCCGCCGAAATGCCTGTAGTCACGCCGGTTGCCGCTTCAATAGACACAGTGAAGTTGGTAGAAAACTGTGCTTCGTTTTTATCCACCATAAGCGGAAGATTCAGGGTGCGACAGCGCTCTTGCGTCATTGGTAAACACACTAAACCGCGAGCGTGGGTTACCATAAAGTTAATGGCTTCAGGCGTCACATGCTCTGCCGCCATTATCAAATCGCCTTCATTTTCCCTGTCTTCGTCATCCATCAAGATAACCATTTTACCTTGGCGAATGTCTTCAATTATTTCTTGTGTAGTGTTAAATGCCATGTTGTGTGCTTCTTGTAGGGTTATTTTCTCAAAAATCCGTTCTCGGCAAGAAATGCCATGTCAATGCCTTTGCTTTTTGGCTCGGCGGCTTTGTCGCCCAACATCAATCGCTCTAAATAGCGCGCAATAACATCAACCTCTAAGTTCACCGCTGTGCCCACCTTATAGCTCCCCATAATGGTTTCTTGCAATGTATGAGGAATGATCCAAAGCATAAATTCTGCGCCATTAACTTCGTTAACAGTTAAGCTGATACCATCAACGGTGATACTACCTTTATGCGCAATATATTTAGCCAAGGCTTCTGGCGCTTTTACCCAGAACTCTACGTAGTCTGAGTGCTTAATGATTTGTGTAACCTCGCCTACACCATCAACGTGACCGGAAACGATATGACCACCTAAACGGTCGCTTGGACGCATCGCTTTCTCAAGATTCACCGTAGAGCCTGCGCTGTAATGTGCAAAGCCTGTTAATTTGATGGTCTCTGCCGACACATCTGCACAATAATAATCGGGGCCCATATCAGTAACTGTTAAGCAAACACCATTGGTCGCAATACTGTCGCCGAGTGCGACATCAGACATATCAAGCGTAGGCGATGAAACGGTAAGTCGAATATCGTTGCCACGGTTATCAAGCTTCTTGATTGTACCTAGCGCTTGAATAATTCCTGTAAACATAAAGTTCCTCTTTAATCGCGTTAACCACGGGTGTTGCTAACATCAGGACGGAAGATAAGCTTAATATCGTTACCCACTTGACGATTTTCAATAAGCGAAAGCGAAATACATTCATTTAGCGACGTGAACGCGGGTAAATTAACCATACTGACTCCCTTATCACCTAAAAGCTTAGGCGCTTGGTAGCAAATAAGTTCATCCACCAGCCCTTCTTGCAATAATGCACCGGCAAGGCCTGGGCCTGCTTCCACCCACACTTCATTATATTGCTTATCGCCTAGTGCTGACATAAGTGAATGTAAATTGAGTTTACCGTCTTTTTCGTCCAGTTGGAGATAGTGCTGAGTAGCGGTGTCTGGGTGAGCCTGTGACGTCGCCGTGAACGTAATATTGCCGTCGTTAAAAAGTGTGTAGTCTCTACTAAGCTTACTTTTGCTATCTACAACCACACGGGCTGGCTGGCGGATATGATCTAGTGGATACTTTTCAAACTGAGCCTCTTTTTCACGAACTAAGAGGCTAGGATTATCAGCTTGTACCGTACCCGAACCCGTCAATACTACGCAACTTTGTGCACGATACTGTTGCACATCCCGCCTTGCTTCTGCACCAGTAATCCACTGACTTACCCCATTTTGAAGGGCTATTTTTCCATCTAGGCTAATGCCTAATTTCACGCGAACAAAGGGCCTACCGGTAAGCATGCGTTTAATAAACCCAGGGTTTAGCGCTGCGGCCTCAGCAGCCATCACTTCGCTTACCACTTCGATGCCTGCTTCCTGCAGAATGCTAATACCGTTACCGCATACGTTTGGATTCGGGTCGGTCATAGCAATAACAACACGCGCTACCTTTGCTTCTACCAAGGCAATAGCGCAAGGCGGTGTGCGACCAAAATGACTACAAGGTTCAAGTGTAACGTATGCCGTCGCGCCCTTTGCGCCCTGCGGACGTGCGTTAGATGCTTGTCTTAATGCATGCACTTCGGCATGGGGTGTACCAGCTTGAATGTGATATCCCTGACCGAGCAATTGATTGTTTTCGTCAACAATTACACAGCCTACGCGAGGGTTAGGAGAAGTGGTAAAACGCCCTTGTTGGGCAAGCTGAATGGCTTTTGCCATCCAAAAATAATCGTTTTTAACCGTATCGTGGTTCACTTGGATTCCTGTTGTAGCCCTAAGTGTCTGATGTTTGGGAGGTCGCCGACTTAATCTCCTAATCGTGCAATCTCTTCTCCGAATTCACGAATATCTTCGAAAGAGCGATAAACGGAGGCGAACCGGACATAAGCAACTTTATCGAGTTCCTTGAGGGCTTTCATAATTAGGTTGCCGAGCAATTCACTGCTCACTTCGCGTTCACCGGTTGCGCGCAACTGTGACTTAAGTGAGAGGATACATTGTTCAACTTTTTCTGTGCTCACAGGGCGCTTTTCGAGTGCGCGTTGCAAGCCTGCACGAAGTTTATCTTCGTTAAACGGTTCACGAGAACCATCGCGTTTAATAACGCGAGGCATAACGAGTTCGGCACTTTCAAAGGTCGTGAAGCGCTCGTGACACACCATACATTCACGGCGTCTACGCACCTGTTGCCCTTCTGCAACCAAACGAGAATCAATGACTTTTGTTTCTTGTTCTGAACAAAACGGGCAAAACATGAATAATCCTTAAATATTGCGTACTTAGATATCTAAATTGAACCTAGACTAGTTAGTCCAGCATTAGTACCAAAGTACGCAATAAAACACAAACCTATTTATTTATAAACAGGGAATTGTGCGCAAAGTGCAACCACTTCGTCTTGAACACGTTTGATAACAGACTCATCGCCCATGTTATCTAGAACGTCGCAAATCCATGTTGCAACTTGCTTAGCTTGTTCTTCTTTGAAACCACGGCGAGTAATCGCTGGGCTACCAATACGAAGACCGCTGGTTACAAACGGTGAACGCGGGTCATTTGGCACTGAGTTTTTGTTTACCGTAATATTTGCGGCACCAAGCGCTGCGTCAGCATCTTTACCGGTAATGTCCTTGTCGATAAGGTCAAGAAGGAACAAGTGGTTGTCAGTACCGCCAGAAACGATGTTATAACCGCGCTCTTGCATTACAGAAACCATAGCTTTCGCATTTGCAACAACCTGCTGCTGATACACTTTAAATTCTGGCTGTAGTGCTTCTTTGAATGCAACCGCTTTAGCTGCGATCACGTGGCAAAGAGGGCCACCTTGGTTGCCTGGGAATACCGAGCTGTTTAGCTTTTTGTAAATCGCTTCATCGCCGCATGAAGAAAGGATTAAACCACTACGTGGGCCAGCAAGGGTTTTATGAGTAGTCGTTGTTACCACGTGAGCGTGAGGAAGCGGATTTGGATAAACGCCCGCTGCTACAAGACCTGCTACGTGCGCCATATCTACGAGCAAGTAAGCGCCAACGCTATCAGCGATTTCACGGAATTTTGCCCAATCAACAATGCCAGAATACGCAGAGAAACCACCGATAATCATTTTCGGCTTGTGCTCTTTAGCAAGTGCCTCAACCTGAGCGTAATCGATTTCACCGGTTTCTTTGTTCAGACCATACTGAACAGCATTGTAGGTTTTACCAGAGAAGTTTACGTGTGAACCGTGAGTAAGGTGACCACCTTCAGAAAGGCTCATTCCCAATACCGTATCGCCTGCGTCAAGTAGTGCCATGAATACGGCAGAGTTAGCTTGTGAACCAGCGTGCGGTTGAACGTTCGCGTAGTCTGCACCAAATAGTGCTTTTGCACGATCGATCGCAAGTTGTTCAACAACGTCTACGTGCTCACAACCACCGTAGTAACGCTTGCCTGGGTAGCCTTCCGCGTACTTGTTAGTAAGCTGCGAACCCTGTGCTTCCATTACACGTGGGCTACAGTAGTTCTCAGAGGCAATTAGCTCTATGTGATGTTCTTGACGCTCAACCTCTTTAGACATTGCATCGGCTAATTCAGGATCGAAGTCGGCTATATTCATTTCGCGAGAAAACATGGGGGCTCCTTAACTGCGGTTTTTATATGGCGTTACGCACTGATTGCTCAAATTCGAGCCATATTCTAGTCATTTTCGGGGGCTTGTATACCGCTTTGTGACCAAATTAATATAAATGGCGCAGGTTTAACGAAATACCTGCGCCAGCGCGAGATCAGACCTGTTTTTCCAGGGCTTTAACACGGTCAAATAAACTACCAATTTTGGCAAGGCGAACCGTATTTTTGCGCCAGTCACGGTTGGTTTGTGCTGGCTGGCCAGAAGAATAAACACCCGGTTCAGTGATATCTTGTACAATCATGGTATAGCCAGTCACCTGAACATTATCGCAAATGCTAATGTGGCCATTAATGCCCACTCCACCACCGATAATAACGTGCTTGCCGATATGACAGCTACCAGCAATACCTGTAGCGCCGCAAATACAAGAGTGATCACCAATAATACAGTTGTGGCCAATTTGTACTTGGTTATCGATAATAACGTTAGTGCCTAAGATCGTATCTTCCATGGCGCCGCGGTCAATGCTGCTGCTTGCGCCAATCTGACTGTCGTCACCAATGCGAACCGACCCTGTTTGTGGGATAGGGATCCAAACGCCTTTATCGTTTGCGTAACCAAAGCCTGCCGCACCAATAACTGTTTGGCTATGAATTGTCACGCGCTTACCAATCACAACGTCATGATAGATAGTTACGTTCGGGTGAATGGTACAGCCTTCACCAATATGGGTACCTCTACGAATAACCGTATTCGCGCCAACCGTAACTCTATCGCCTAAAACCACGTTCTCTTCAATGATTACATTGTGGCCTAGCGATACATCACTGCCGATGCGGGCAGATGGCGCAATAACCGCTGTATCAGCAATACCTGTCGCTACCGCTGGGGTAGTATCAAACAACTGAGCGATGAGGGCGAACGCTGCATGAGGGTTTGCCACAACCAACGCTGGAACTGGGCTATCATCTTTTAAGTTTTTGTGCAGAATTACCGCACCAGCCTGAGTATCTTTTAACTGCGGCTTGTATTTAGGATTTGTTAGAAACGAAATTTGGTGCGATGCTGCACCGGATAACGTACCTACTGCAGAGATAGTAATGTTTCCATCGCCCTGCACTTCCCCACTTACATGTTTGGCAAGCTCTTCCAGACTGTATGTGCGTTTATTCATAGCGGTCATCATAATTACCTGTTCAGAGATATGAATAGTGTTGAGTCTATCGCTTTGGGTTATTTATTGCTGTTTGCTAGCTCACCCTAAAGCCCATGTTTACTCATGCTTATAAAAACAAGTTTACCTTAAATCAACTCGCCAACCGATGCATAAATCGATCTTTTTGGCATGAGTGATTA
Source organism: Alteromonas sp. Cnat2-8 (assembly GCF_022348355.1). Taxonomy (NCBI): domain Bacteria; kingdom Pseudomonadati; phylum Pseudomonadota; class Gammaproteobacteria; order Alteromonadales; family Alteromonadaceae; genus Alteromonas; species Alteromonas sp. Cnat2-8. The sequence goes on along the minus strand of NZ_JAKREX010000002.1, from coordinate 807,649 downwards.
AAATATCGCCAAGCACAAATACACTAAGCGTAAGTAACTGGCACAAACTACCCTGTTACGAGTAGAATAGACCACAATCACTTTTTTATTTTTCACCGCTTATTCAGCGAGGATAGAGCATGGCGCAATACGTTTACAGTATGCATCGCGTGGGCAAAATCGTCCCACCTAATAGACACATTCTAAAAAATATCTCACTTAGCTTTTTCCCAGGCGCCAAAATTGGTGTGCTAGGTCTAAACGGTGCAGGTAAATCTACCTTACTTCGCATTATGGCCGGCGTAGATACCGACATCGAAGGTGAAGCTCGTCCTCAACCGGGCTTAAAAGTGGGCTACCTTCCACAAGAGCCTCAGCTTGATGAAACAAAAGATGTTCGCGGCAATATAGAAGAAGCCGTCGCCGACGTTAAACACGCATTAACTCGCCTAGATGAAGTATATGCAGCTTATGCAGAAGCAGACGCTGATTTTGACGCCCTTGCTAAAGAGCAGGGCGAGTTAGAAGCTATTATTCAAGCCAAAGATGGCCACAACTTAGAAAATGCATTAGAGCGTGCTGCTGATGCCCTTCGCCTTCCAGCGTGGGATGCGGACGTTAGCAAACTATCTGGTGGTGAACGCCGCCGTGTAGCGCTGTGCCGCCTACTTCTAGAAAAGCCTGAAATGTTGCTTCTAGACGAACCCACTAACCACTTAGACGCAGAATCAGTCGCATGGCTAGAGCGTTTCCTTCACGATTATGAAGGTACGGTAGTCGCTATTACCCACGATAGATACTTCCTTGATAACGTTGCAGGTTGGATTTTAGAACTTGACCGTGGTGAAGGTATTCCGTGGGAAGGTAACTACTCTTCTTGGTTGGAGCAAAAAGAAAACCGACTTGAGCAAGAAGAGCGTACCGAAACGGCGCGGATGAAGAGCATGAAACAGGAACTTGAGTGGGTACGCTCAAACCCGAAAGGACGTCATGCTAAAAGTAAAGCTCGTATGGCCCGCTTTGAAGAACTATCTACCAGCGATTACCAAAAGCGTAATGAAACCAATGAGCTTTTCATTCCACCAGGTGAACGCTTAGGTGACAAGGTTATTGAAGTAAGCAACCTTAAAAAGTCGTATGGCGATCGCGTACTTATCGACGACTTAACGTTTAAAGTACCAAAGGGTGCCATTGTAGGTATCGTAGGCCCTAACGGCGCGGGTAAATCAACCTTGTTCAGAATGCTTACCGGTGCTGAGCAACCTGATTCAGGCACCATCGATTTAGGTGAAACCGTTCAAATTGCTGCGGTAGAACAGTTCCGCGACCACATGAACGAAAACAACACCGTGTGGAAAGAAATTTCTGACGAACAAGACATTATTCGCATTGGTAACTTTGAAATTAACAGCCGCGCCTACTGCAGCCGTTTTAACTTTAAAGGCACTGACCAGCAGAAGTTCATCAAAGACTTGTCAGGTGGTGAGCGTAACCGTGTTCACCTTGCGAAACTGCTTAAAGCAGGCGGTAACGTATTGCTACTGGATGAGCCAACCAACGACCTAGACGTAGAAACACTTCGCGCCTTGGAAAACGCGTTGTTGGAGTTCCCAGGCTGTGCCATGGTTATCTCGCACGACCGTTGGTTCCTAGACCGTGTAGCAACACACATTATGGACTACCGCGATGAAGGTAACATCAACTTCTTCGAAGGTAACTACTCAGACTACGAAAGCTGGTTGAAGCAAGAATTTGGACAAGATGTGGTTGAACCGCACCGCCTTAAATATAAGCGTATGTCTAAATAACACAAATTCAGAGATGTAAGATCTGTATCTCTGCTTTACGCCTAAAGCCGCTATCGCTGATAGCGGCTTTTTTATTTGTTCGCTTTTCATTGCGAACCCACGCAAATTAGCCAATACTAATACCAGTCCGCATAGGTCATTACCCACTCAGTGGGCAATTATCTACGCGGACTGATATAACAGCGTTAATGATAACTGGGTATTTGAAAAATGACGGATAAGCGCCAATTTCAACGGGTGTCACTGAATGTAAATGGCACACTGGCACACAATGACGTTAGTATTGATGTGGTAGTCAGCGACGTATCGCTTCAAGGCATTAAACTTCAAGCTACCGAAACGGCGTTGTCACACTTACCCTTCGACAGTCACGACCCTTACACTGCTACCTTCCAAGCAAATGAAGACAGTCCTGTAATAACCCTTTCTATTTCGCAGTTGTATCGTCATGCCGACAGTAGAAAAGAACGGGTTTCATTAGGCTGTAAAGTTGAGCGAATGGATGTAGACAGCATTAGCGCCCTTCGTCGTTTAATTACTTTAAACAGCGACGACGCCAGTATTGAAGAGAAAGACCTGAATGCATTAGTTGATGCGGTTTATCAGGCGCCACATTAACCTTTAAAAAACGCGTTTCACTCGTTTAATGCAGGAAAGGCCCATTTAATAGGCCTTTCAATTTAACAGGCACCGTCAACACTTTACTTAAATGTTGAGCCTTTCGCATTACTCAAGCGCGTCTAACGCCTCAGATAAGCGCGCTACCGGCACCACTTTCATACCATTAATGGCTTGCTTAGGCGCATTGGCTTTTGGCACGATCGCCCGCCTAAAACCATGTTTCGCTGCTTCGATAATGCGTTCCGTTCCGTTAGGAACCGGGCGAATCTCGCCGGCTAGCCCGACTTCGCCGAATACAATTAAATCTCTGGGCAGCGAGCGATTTCTAAAGCTTGAAATCATGGCCAATAATAAGGCTAAGTCTGCACTGGTCTCTGATACTCTTACACCACCTACCACGTTGACAAAAACGTCTTGATCGTTCATTTGCACATTGCCATGGCGATGCAAAACCGCGAGCAGCATAGACAAACGGTTCTGATCCAACCCTACAGCGATTCGCCTTGGGTTCGACATCTGCGAATAGTCTACCAACGCCTGTATTTCTACAAGTAACGGGCGGGTGCCCTCCCAAATAACCATAACGCTAGACCCTGGCGTTTCATTGTCACCTCGACTTAAGAATATGGCCGATGGGTTGCTTACTTCTTTAAGGCCTTTTTCTGTCATGGCAAACACGCCGAGCTCATTTACCGCACCAAAGCGGTTTTTATGACTTCGAAGCGTACGGTAGCGACCATCACTTTCTCCTTCCAGCATCATAGAGCTGTCGATACAGTGCTCAAGAACTTTCGGACCCGCCAAGTTACCGTCTTTTGTTACATGGCCAACAATGAACATAGCAATATGATTTTGCTTGGCAAAGCGTGTTAAATACGCCGCGCTTTCTCGTACTTGCGACACACTGCCTGGCGCAGACTGAACGTCTGACACGTGCATCACCTGAATAGAGTCGATAACCATAATTTTAGGCTTTTTCGTAAGGGCTAAATCGCAGATAGTTTCCACGTTTGTTTCGGCTAACATCATAAGCTTGTCGTCAGGTAGATTTAAGCGCTTTGCTCGCATAGCGACTTGCTGAAGCGACTCTTCCCCCGTGACATAAAGCGCGGTTTCACTTTTTGCCATCTGACACATTACTTGAAGCAGAAGCGTACTCTTTCCCGCTCCTGGCGAGCCACCAATTAACATAGCTGCCCCAGGGACTATTCCGCCCCCTAACACTCTATCTAGCTCTTTAAATGTTGACGAGAATCGCGGTAGTGATTCGAGATCTATTGCATTTAATGTCTCAATTTTGGCAGCGGTTTGCCCAGCATAGCCTGACGTGGTTTGGCGTGCGACACTTTTGGCACTTGCAACCACAAACTCACTTATCGTATTCCACGCTTTACACTCCGAACATTGACCTTGCCAGCGAGGGAACTCTGCACCGCAGTCAGAACACACATAAGCAGTTTTACGTTTTGCCATATTCCAGTTTTATCCATTGCTTAAAAAGAGTATTCTAACACTTAACAACGGTGAATTAAGCACAAACCTAAGGTCAGTTCTCCTCCGGTAAAACGGTACAAAAGTATAACGATTTTAGGGGTTAATGAGTTTTGCTGATTTGCCGATAACAACTAAAATAATGATACTAAACAACAAAGTTGCGCATTCATGAGTCAAGATTTAAAGCAATATGCTGATATTATTGAACAGCTAAAGCCCATGGTTAATGAGCCTGAGTTTAACCAGGTATTGCTTCAAACTGCATCTGATGTGCCGAAAGAAAAGCGCTTCCTCATCAAAATGGAAGTGAAACGCTTAGCCAAACCCTGTATGCGCACCATAGACTTGCGTGGTCATGTTGACGGAAAGTGCAATAAATATGTACACGAAGGACGTAGCCATTACATGGATGACGTCGCTGTTGACAAGTTTGAAGAGCAGTTGAGGGTATTTGGCCGATATACTTACGGTGTTTACGAAGCGGTACAAAACACCGAAAACAACTTTCGCTTAATGCGCGAAAAAGAACTCGCACAAGAACGCGCTGATAAAGAAAATCCTGAACTCAAAAAGCGCTCAGCAGTATTGGAGCAGTTTAAAGTTCCTACCGTAAACTTGCTTGATTACAGACAGCGCAACGCTGAACGCATGAACTTCGCTGTGGCGGTAGAATTATTCAATAGCGCCAATCAATCAATGCGCGGTTTGAGTGTTGATATATCTCTTGAAGGCTTACAGGTAAAACTCTCTAAAGACGCGTTTTTCAAAAAAGGAGAAACGCTGTTTATATTCTTTAGGGGCTTAGAGAATGAATTTGCCATGGACAAAAAGAATGGCATTGCATATAAGCTCGTAAAGATAATAACTAAAAACGATGTTAACTATCTTGCCTTGCAACGAGATAAAGAAAAGCCAAGCCCCGCATTCGACAAATTCTTAGAAAGCTTTATACACGGCAATAAACGCCGATATAAAGTTAATATGAGCAATACGATTGAGGCGATTACCAGTAAGATTTGTGAGCAGTACTTTTCGCCGCGTAGCCCCACGCTGCCGGTGTATATAGACGTCATTAATAAAACGCTGGTTCCCCGGTTTGCTATGGTTAACGAAGTGAACCGCGAAACCGTGCAGTATTGGCAAGACGAAGACGATAACTGTCGATTGAACTTCTTACTCACCCAGGAAAGGCTTATGCGCTTATTGCAGAAGTCAGAAGAAGTAAGAGAGATTTTCGTATTTAGTTTTACTCATTTGCAGAACGACAAGGTCTACTTTTACTCAGCGTCTTACGAGGAACTCTTGCAAAAAGACGTACTAACCCGAGTATTTTTAGGGTTTGGCTCTAAAAAAGCGAGTTGGCGGGTATTTAAAATAACCTTAACAGAGGTTGACCCTGAGCAGGCCCATATTCCGCTTTCCATTCCGGATTCTGTAGGTAATAAAGTTAAAAAACTGAACACTCCGCCATCGGCTCGACTAATGTCAAAGCTGAAAAACCTGCGATTCTTGGCACACGTAACCGATGTAACCTCAGTAACAGGGCAAGAGACCTACAACGAGTTTAAGTTTAATCGAGAAAACCTCTCTCATCTGCGAAATTTTGGGCATCCGCGCAATCGCGCTCCTTCGAATGTTCAGGTTGTCAGGTTTAAATATGAAGAGCAACGCATTGAAAGTCGCTATCAGCTGAGAACCCAAATTGAAGCTCGCTTCAATAATGAAGAACTGGTGCACAAAGGGATCAGCGAAGATATTTCGGTGCATGGACTTGGACTTCGTATAGAGTTGAGCAAAGAATATAAAGGTAATTTAGAGGGCAAAGTAGAAGTCGCCTTCCCTCGTCTGCAAGAAATTGCCAGTTCCTTTGATGTCATGCATTTGCAATACGAAATCATTTATCACAACGTCGACAAGAACATTCTTCATTTAAAAACTATGCCGGGCGACGAAGGCAAAAGTGCTAGAAACTTCTTTGAAGAACTGATTAAAAAGAACAAAGGCAGCCTTAAAGTAGAGAACGACGAAGAAGAAGTACCAGGCATGGGACAGGCGCTTCGTTGTATTAATGCGCGAAACGCTACTTCCCTATCCTTCTTAATGAGTAAGGAAGGTGTTCGCTACACTCCACAGGCTTGTATTGTCGGAAAGCAGGACGAACGCATAACCACGCTAACCACGCAATACGCCGAACGTGGTCAAGTGAATTTAGAGTTTCTCTTTAGAGACAGAAAACAAGATATACCTTTTGTACAAAGTGGCATTAAGGCCGTTAAGCTTGAAAATATGCCGTTGCGACAGGAATTATTTATCTCATTCGATGCATCACAAAAAGAGCCGCGAATGGCGATCATTCCTCGCTATTCCGATAAATTCGAAAATAACGAGCAGCGCCGAGCGTTTATTAGAGAAGCTATGGTTCGCGGCCAGTTCGTAGCTATTCATGTCATGCTAACCACAACCGGCAAGCCAGACATGACCATGCTGCAAACGGAAATCAATTACGTCACCATGTACGCCATGCACCGGGCCCGTGAGCTAGAGAAGAAAATGTGGAGTATTGCAGCGTGCTCTCACCTAGTCGATGTCACAGATGAAGTACTTATAAGATACGGCTTTACAGTGGAAGACATCACGGCAAATAAAACGTTAAAAAGTGCGGTTCAACCTAAAGCTATTGCGCGCAACGCGTAGTGAAATAGCAAAGCTTATCAATTTAAATGAGCCCGTAGGTTAAGACCCATCACGGGAGGATTTTAATCACAAGATTTTGGAAACTTGTGGCTGGTGAAAGGTAACCGATAAAGTGTGAAGCGCTAGTTTTATTGCCCCAAAACTAACGCTTGTATTACAGACTCTCGCTAACTACTTGTCTAGAAAATACAGAAGGCTATGTAAACTGCCAATGCGGATTGCCACATCTGCCTTTTCATTAACCAGTGGCTTACCGTGACACGCCACGCCTAGCGCTGATTCAGCCATCATGACCAAATCGTTAGCTCCATCACCCATAGCAACGGTTTGTTTGGCTGAAATTTGCCACTTCTCGGCAAGGGCGTTTACGGTTCGCGCCTTAACGTCTGCATTGACAATTTCACCCTCTACTTTTCCAGTCAGCTGCTCGTTTTTCACCGCAAGCGTGTTAGAAATGGCAAAATCGAGTCCAAGCCTTGCTTTTAGGTGGTCAGCGAAAAAGGTGAATCCACCTGAGGCGATCGCTAATTTCCAATTATGCTGTTTCAAGTGAGTAAGCAAGGCTTGAATGCCGGGCATGATAGGTATGCTGTCACGAATTTGATTAAGGTGACTAACTGGCACGCCTTCCAAGCAGGCCACTCTATGCGTTAAGCTATCATTAAACGCAATTTCTCCACGCATTGCCTTAGCGGTAACTTCTGCCACCTGCTCGCCAACACCCGCCAATTTAGCTATTTCATCGATACATTCAATCGCGATGACAGTGCTATCCATGTCCATGACCAGTAGTCCTGGCTCAGACAATGAGGGGCGAGAGCCCTGCAAACCAACATCAACATTATATGCCTTGGATACGTCGCCCAGCAGTGGCTTAATCTGCTCAAGTTCAGTGTTTTGCAAAGCACCTCTAATTTCTATTACATCATCCCCCATTTGCTTGTGTAAATGATGGAAAGCAGCGCTTGAAGGAGTAAACACATCGTTGAGTTTAATTAAAACGCTGTGCAGTAGATAAGGTGTTACAGCTTGACCAATAACGGTTAACGTATGTGAATACGCACTGTCGTTGTGACTATTGCTAACTACATGAGACAAAAAAGAAGCTAAATGGATATCGTCATTATCGATATTATTAAGAAGAGTGTCTTTCATAACGCACACAGAAACTGCGGTGATTGGCAAATGGTGCTCTAATGCTAACCAATTAGGCTAACTAATAAAATATCTCCTTTTAAATTATTTCGAATTATCCTACTGTTAGGCAACCCTCGTGACTTTATGGAAAAGCGAATTGGTAGACGGGCTAAGCAAAGCAGCTTCACAAACAAAGAATGACTCGCATTCGTTGTACACAGTTCTAAAGCGATTGTTCCACACAATAGTAGTGAGTGCGGTGTTTGCTTTGATAGTGGTATTGCTTCTGTTATTCCAACAATACCAAAACGACTGGCTTACCGTGCAAACTCGCTTCTCTGGTGAGAGCATAGCAAGGCAGTATGCAAAACTGCTACAACCTGCCTTTATCGCTGACGCACTTTCGAATCAGGAAACTGAGAACAATGTAGATTCCGCGCTATCTGATACTCTCACTCAACGGGAGTATATTGAAAGTGTCGCCTCTATTTTGGTCGACGAGCCACACATTCTTGCCTTGTCTGTGTTTGATAAGGACGGGAGGTATATTGCTCCTTTGCCTCAAATTGCCAGTGTGGTGTCGATGAGTCAGTCGCAAAGTGTAACGCCGCTAACCTATGTTGGCGTTATCACTGACGATAATGAAAATTTACTAGGTTATGTGAATATTCACATGAACACGCAGGCTGTCCTCGAGAGTCCACTGACATTGCGTTACCAGCTTGCTCTTATTGCGTGTATTCTCGTCTTTTTAGCGCTCATGCTAGGTATTTACCTAACCCGGGCCTTTTATAAATCTCGCCCATGGTTTATTCAGGTAATCGAATCAAAAAGAAATAAAGAGAAGCGCTAGATAGCTAATTTGGAAGTCTATGCTTCACTTCCAGCATCAATATCAAATAGTCGAGTGTAGTTCGCTGTGGTGGTGGACACTATTTCTTTATGTGACATGCCATAGCGGTCGCTTATAACATCAACGACATCTGATAAATAACGAGGTTCGTTTGCTTCTCCTTGTCTACCGCACATGGGCATATCAGGGGCATCCGTTTCTAAAAGCAATTTATCAAAATGGTGTTCTAACAAAAAACCAAGGGTGTTTCGTGTTTTTTGAGCACGCTCATAGGTAATCGTACCGCCTATACCTAGGTAAAACCCTCTTTCAATATACCCTTTGGCCGCTTCAATACTTCCTGAAAAAGCATGTACAACGCCTATACCTTGGTATTTGGTTTGCTTCAATGCTTCAACTAGCAGATGATGACTTTTTCTGTGATGTAAAATTACGGGTAACGATACTTTATCGGCAAGTTTCAAGTGGTTATGTAGCGCTTCCTTTTGAAGCGCTAATGGCACGCTTATATGCCCATCGATACCTGTTTCCCCCACGGCTTTTACCGAAGGGTGCAAGTTAGCCGTAGCGTCCTCAAGTTGACGAAGACTCTTCTTGAGTGTTTGCTCTGGCTTTTCAAGCTCACTGCCAGTTAAAAAATAAGGATGGAGTCCAAGCGCAGTATCAATAGATAAAAGGCTTTCATAGCGTTCATTGAGCGCTTGTAACGCCTGCCAAGATTCGGGGGTAATGCTAGGCGCCATGATGCGGGTAAGCCCTGCGGCTTTGGCGCTTTCTAATGCAACTCTAAGATCTTTCTTTTGTGCAAGTAAGTCGAGATGGCAATGACTATCAATCACGGTTTAGATGCCTCCTTGTTACTTATCTCGCCGCACGCTATCTACAAGCTCAATAGTTAAACGGGCTCACATTCTAGTGAAGTACTTTAGCGGGAACGAAAGGTGAACGTATTCCCTACGGCATAAGGCGCTGTGTTACCCACGCGCCATCTTCAGTTTTGTTGTATTCAAAGCGGTCATGTAGCCTATCTTCTCCACCTTGCCAAAACTCAATTTGATGAGGCACGATCCTGAAACCGCCCCAAAAGTCCGGCACGGGAAGCTCTTTGTTAGCAAACTTATCTTTTAACTGCTTAAACTGGGTCAGTAGAAGCTCCCTGCTGCCAATAGGTTTGCTTTGTTTTGACGCGTACGCTGCTAGCTGACTGTCTTTCGGTCGCGAAAAGAAATAAGCAGCATTCTCAGAAACAGAAAGCTTTTCAACGCTGCCACATACGCGAACCTGACGCTCCATAAAAAACCAGGGAAAGTGGCACGACACTTTAGGGTTTACCGCTAACTCTTGTGCCTTACGGCTGCCTAAGTTAGTGAAAAACACAAAGCCCTTTTCACTGACATCTTTTAACAAAACAATACGCTGAGAGGGTTGGCCGTTGGCATCGACGGTGGCAACCGTCATTGCAGTAGGATCAGGAATTCCGGCGTCTATGGCGTCTTTTAACCATTTATCGAACATGATAAATGGACTTGAAGTAATATCTGACTCACTCAAACTGCCCTTTGAGTACTGCCTGCGCATATCTGAAATTGCCATATACCGCTCCTAAAAAGAAGTTGTTGTGCCTGCTAGAGATGTTGAAACCGAGTAAATAAACCACCGTGTAAATGCTCACATAAGCGCATCTAACTGAGGTAGTTGTCCACAAGCCATCAGCTACACCACTTGGCGAAAATGCTGACTCACTATCTTTGCTAATATAACGTGCTAATATAACGCCAGTTACAGCTAACTAGCGTTATAAAGATAATATTAGCGTGAACTAGAAGTTACTGTCGTCTCCGTAACCTAGAGAGCGCAGAGCACGTTCATCGTCTGCCCAGCCTTGTTTCACTTTCACCCAAAGTTCTAGAAATACTTTGTTGTCGAACAAGTTTTCCATATCTTTACGCGCTTGCTCACCAATGGTTTTCAAATGCTTTCCGCCTTTGCCGATGATCATGCGTTTTTGGGTTTCACGCTCTACCAAAATCAGACCGCTGATACGATAAACACCATTGTCTGCCATTTTGAATTGCTCAATTTCCACAGTAGTAGAGTAAGGCAGTTCATCGCCGGTAAAGCGCATAAGCTTTTCGCGAATGATTTCAGCAGCCATAAAGCGGCTTGAGCGGTCAGTAATGTAATCTTCCGGGAAGAAAAACTCACTTTTAGGTAGCGACTTGGCCACTAACTCTCTAATTTCGTCAACCATTCGGCCCTGTTTAGCACTGATAGGGATCATGTGCTCAAACGGGTGCTTTTCGCCAAGCTTTTTAAGGTGAACCATAAAGTTTTCTTTATCTTCAACCTTATCCATCTTGTTTACGATGAGATAGCAAGGAAGGTTTGCTTGTTTAACCTTACTTAATACCATTTCATCTTCGGCGTTGAATCGATCGCCTTCAACAACGAAAAGCACAAGACCAACCTCAGCCAAAGAGCTTGATGCCGCGCGGTTCATGTAGCGATTAATCGCGCGCTTTTCGTCTTGGTGAAGTCCAGGGGTATCAACGTAAATCGCTTGATAGTCACCATCGCTGTCTATACCGAGAATGCGGTGGCGCGTGGTTTGCGGCTTACGCGACGTAATGCTTACTTTTTGACCTAGCAAGCGATTGAGCAAGGTCGATTTACCCACATTAGGGCGACCTACTATGGCAACTAGGCCACAGCGAGTTTGAATATCAGGCATTTCTGGCAAATTCGATTCATCATGCGTTGTCATCAAGCTTCTCCAATGTTAAACGAGCAGCTTCTTGTTCTGCTTTTCGGCGGCTATTGCCAGACGCCACTACCGCTTCTGGTAGACTTTCTACCTGACAGCTAACTTCAAAAGTCTGAGCATGATCTTTCCCTGAAATAGATAGCACTTCATAGGTTGGCAGCGCTTGTTTACGACCTTGTAAAAACTCTTGAAGACGAGTTTTGCTGTCTTTAGGGTGGGCATTAGGGTCTAGTTTGTTTATGCGGGTTTCCCATAAACGGTCTATAACGCCTCGAACCTCGTCCATACCGGAATCGAGGTAAATAGCCCCTAAAATAGCTTCAACTGCATCGGCTAAAATCGAACTTCTGCGATGACCACCGCTTTTGAGCTCACCGGGCCCTAAGTTAAGTAGTTCACCCACACTGGCTTCCTTTGCAAGTTCTGCCAGTGTGTCTCCTTTAACCAAAGTAGAGCGCATTCGTGTGAGTTTGCCTTCTGGCACAGTTGGGAATCGCTTAAACAGCGTTTCCCCAACAATCATGCCTAAAATAGCGTCACCCAGAAATTCTAGTCGCTCATTGTGCTGTTTAGCCGCACTGCGATGAGTAAGTGCTTGTTCCAATAGAGCTTCATTGGTAAATGTGTAGCCTATCGCCCTGTACAGACGACGATATTTATCAATTCCCTGCATTAATGAATGCCACCTGCTCGCTCAAATCGAACACCTGTTGGTACCCAAGTTGGAAGGAAGTCTGACGGGCTGCGCTCAAATTCAAATGAAATCCAAATCGCCACCGCTTTTCCAACCAAGTTTGCATCTGGCACAAAACCCCAAAAACGGCTGTCGCGGCTGTTGTCACGGTTATCGCCTAGCACGAAATACTGACCTTCTGGCACAATCCACTCATTGCTGCGCGTTCCAGGCTGGGTATAAAAATTAACCGGCGATATCTCGCGTACTGGGTGGCGCAAAATGTCGTGCTCTACTGTGCCTAAATCTTCGGTGTAACGCATAAGCTGCGCCATGTCCTGTACGAACTCACCACGCTCTTGGAACGTAAGCGGTACGGCTTTCAATTTAGGACAGTTGTTGCCAGTCTCACACTTCGGTTTGATATAAACCTGTTTGTTTTGATAAACCACAGTATCGCCCGGTAAACCGATCACGCGCTTAATGTAGTCTATTGAAGGCTCTTCAGGGTACTTGAAAACCACCACATCACCACGCTCTGGAACGCCAGTTTCAATAAGCTTACTTCTGAAAACCGGGTCTTTCACGCCATAGGCAAACTTTTCAACCAAAATGAAGTCACCCACTAACAGAGTGGGCATCATTGAGCCTGAAGGAATTTGAAATGGTTCATATAAAAACGAACGTAATACCAATACGAAAGCAATAACAGGAAAAATCTGTTGCGAAGTATCAACAAGGTACGGCAGTTGAGGATCTTCTCCATAGCCCGCTCCTTCTGCGGTTGCCGCAGCCTGTAAACGTGCTTTTCGCTTTGGTGCAAACACTAGGCTATCCACTAGCCAGATTAATCCTGTTATTAAGGTGAGTGCCACCAAAATCAAGGAGAAGTAATTCGCCATTATTTGCCCACCTTCAATACTGCAAGGAACGCATCTTGTGGCAATTCAACATTACCCACTTGCTTCATTCGCTTTTTACCTTCTTTCTGCTTTTGAAGTAGTTTCTTCTTACGGCTTACGTCACCGCCGTAACACTTCGCGATTACGTTTTTACGTAGCTGTTTAACTGTACTTCTTGCAACAATATGGTTACCGATAGCCGCCTGAATAGCGATATCGAACATTTGTCGTGGAATAAGCTCGCGAAGCTTTTCGACCAGCTCACGACCACGGCCTTGAGAGTTTTCTCTGTGCGTAATTACCGCTAACGCGTCTACACGTTCACCGTTAATAAGAATATCAACACGCACCATGTCTGATGTCTGGAAACGTTTAAAGTTGTAGTCAAGCGATGCAAAACCACGGCTCGTAGATTTCAAACGGTCGAAGAAATCGAGCACCACTTCTGCCATTGGCAGTTCATAAGTTACCGCCACTTGCTTACCGTGGTATGTCATGTTGGTTTGCATACCGCGCTTTTCAACGCAAAGTGTAATTACGTTGCCTAGATACTCTTGTGGCACAAGAATATTGGCTTCAACCATAGGCTCACGAATTTCAGCGATATCATTTACCGGAGGCAATTTAGCTGGGCTATCTACGGTAAGGGTTTCGCCCTTGGTCGTTTCTACTTCGTATATTACGGTAGGCGCAGTAGTGATAAGACCCAAGTCATATTCACGCTCTAAACGCTCTTGAATGATTTCCATGTGCAGCATGCCAAGGAAACCAATACGGAATCCAAAACCTAGCGCTGCAGAGCTTTCTGGCTCATAGAATAGTGAAGCGTCGTTCAGGCTTAATTTCGCCAGGGCGTCACGGAAATCTTCATAATCGTCTGAGCTTATTGGGAAAATACCGGCATAAACCTGAGGTTTAACCTTTTTAAAGCCCGGCAGCATCGCATCAGCTGGCTCGCGAGCCAAGGTAATGGTGTCGCCCACAGGCGCGCCTTGGATATCTTTAATCCCTGCAATGATAAAGCCTACTTCACCGGCTCTTAATGTGCCTGTATCGAGTGGCTTAGGCGTAAATACACCAATTTTGTCAACCTGATGCGTTTGACCGTTTGACATAATTTGAATTTTGTCTTTCTTAGTCAACTGGCCTTCGACAATACGTACCAGTGAAACAACGCCTTGATAGTTGTCAAACCAAGAATCGATAATCAACGCCTTAAGTGGCGCTTCGCGGTCACCTTCTGGCGGCGGAATTTTATTTACAATAACTTCAAGTACATCTTCAATACCGATACCGGTTTTTGCTGAGCAGCGCACAGCGTCCAGCGCATCGATACCAACAATATCTTCAATTTCTTCTGCAACGCGGTCTGGTTCAGCCTGAGGCAGGTCGATTTTATTTAGTACAGGCACCACTTCCATATCCATCTCGATGGCGGTATAGCAGTTTGCCAATGTCTGTGCTTCTACGCCCTGACCTGCATCAACAACCAAAAGCGCACCTTCACAGGCAGCAAGAGAACGAGATACTTCATAGGTAAAGTCAACGTGTCCGGGAGTGTCGATGAAGTTAAGCTGATAAGTTTCACCGTCGCGCGCTTCGTAGTTCAGCGTTACGCTTTGCGCTTTGATAGTAATACCGCGCTCTTTTTCCAGGTCCATTGAGTCGAGAACCTGTTCAGCCATTTCACGGTCTGTTAGCCCTCCACAATGCTGGATTAGACGGTCTGACAGCGTAGACTTACCGTGGTCGATGTGGGCGATAATACTGAAGTTACGAATGTGCGATTGTTGCATAATGCTGGAAATTACCTGCAGAAAAATTCATTAAACAAAAAATGCTGCTTGCCTTGCTTAAAGGGTTATACGCAGCGCGTGCGGATTTTACCCATTTCTTGCGCGAAAAGCGAATTGGCGTGGTGGAAAATTTATTACTTTCAAGAAACATAACGAATGGAAGTGGCAACCTGACGTGACTTCCTCGGCCTATCTCAAAACTTGGCTACATTGATGAGCGTGAGTTAACACTATAATCTCGTATAAATTAGCCTCGTATAAAACGGCCTCGTATGGAGCAGTCCTGTATTAAACCATTGAGCAGCGTAAAGCCCTTCAAAAAATCAATGTTCTACTACACTGTGCTCTTGTTGACCCAATAGGACAGGTTGATATTTCGTACGTTCTACACGACGCAACTTGTAAGCAATTAGCTTATAGGTAAAGAAGGTTGCTAACCCACTTGGCAGCATGGCCCATAACTCGTGAGTAAATCCGTTACTACTAAGTAATGATATCGACACCGAATATGCCCCGATAAACGCTATAAGCGGTAGTAAATACAACCAAGCCGATGCACTTAAAATACCGGCTTCCGGTATGCCTACAGTCACTTCTTGGCCAACCCGCACAGGCATGGGAGTACGCAGCGTCAACTGCTGCGTTTTCGGTGCAAGCGCACGAGAAATAACGCCGGTACCACAATCACTTTGTGCTTGGCATGCGTTACAGGTCGATTTAATCGCTGCTTCTACGGTGACCGTATCACCATTAACGGCAACTACGGTGGCGGTTTCTCTTATCATTGTTACTCAATTGCGCGGTTATTCACTTACACTGCTGACGGGGCGTAAAGACGTAGCAATAGCGTTAGCGGTTTGCAAAGGTATTTCTCCCACCACTGTCACCTGGGCTTTGCCGTCTGTCAACGTTAAGAACGTACTCACTTCATTGCGCAGCGCCAGCGTTTCACCTAACGCATCTTCCGCAGGCTGAACATACACAGATACGTCAACCAATCCATCTGAAAAGAGTTTATATTCTACAATTTGCCCTGTTAAGGCCAATCGTCTTGTATCTTGCTTTATTTCTCGCATGCCAGCCGGCAAATAGGTGACATCCCATTTGTGTGCACGATTTGGCGTGTTGCTCAGCGCCATGGGCGCGGGTAACGACGCAGAATTAATTCGTGAGAAATAATCAGCAGGCTCTGGCGATATCGCAAAGGCCGTGACCTGAATCTGCTCTAATAGCGCCCCTTGCAAATCAAGCATGTTCAGTTTGAGCAACATACCAGACGACTCATCCAGCCACAGTTGATAACCAAATCGCGTGTTATCTCGGCTGACTATTCGAATTTGTTGCGCTGAACGTCCTGCCACCCGCGCTCTTCCCACAGCGACGAACTCATAGGCTTCGGCAAGCTGTTCAGGATGATACAATAATACACTTGGTATTGGGCCGTTGATATGCTTTGAACGCAAGCTATAGGGTTGTACATCTGGCTCAAATACACTCACCACATCGTTCACACGAATAAGCTCGCGGCCTGGTCCATTTTGAAGATTTAACTGCTCTAATTCAGAGCCATCTTCCATAATCCCGTGGCGCCATAAATATGGAACGGTTTCCTTTCCTGCAATAGTTTGCACAAAAGACACTTGGAAATTGGCATTGGTTATAATGTTTTGAAGTTCAGCTAACCACTGGTTGGCCGATTGAGGCTCTCGTGTGCGAGAAGCAGATGTATTTTGCTCGCTTCGACTTTGTTCAAGTTGCTCTTGAATCACATCGTCTCGCACTGCTTCTTCTTGCTCAGCTTCATCTAGTCGGCCAGCCCTCGTGTTTGATTCTGAGTTAGCGTCTAATTCAACGGTGCCATCATTCACGTTTTGGACTGGGGCAATAGGAGCTTTTGTTTCTTCGCTCGGCGAAGTAGTTTGGGCAACAGTGGGCTGAATAGCCGCGCCCGAAATGAAAAAAAGTGCAAGGATAGAACTACAGCGCATTTTTTCCCGCCTTAAAACAAACATACCAGCAGTATATGCTGGTATGATTAAAATATAAAATGTATGTCAGTCGCAATTTACTTGCGAAAGCACATTCCAACTAATGTTGACTGGCTGCGATAACTTATGGGCGCTCTGGTCCACTTGTTTCGCTTTCACCCTCTTCCTCTTGCGCTTGCTTAAGCTTTATTTGCTGCTCATGATCAGCAATCAATGCGTTAATTTTGCGCTTTTTCTCAAGCATTTCATTCATGTCGTTACGTGGTAACGTTCTGGTTTGTTCCAAACTCACTGGAGACAATCCACCTTGAGGAGCAATCGTTGGCGCTGTCATAAATGGCTCGGTAGGCGCTTCTTGATTAGTGTATTGAACACCAAAGATAACTGCCACTGCCACCGACGCGGCTACTGCAAACTGGCCTGACTGCTTCGCAAAAGGAACAACATTGCCAATCAATGGTATCGACTGCCAGCGCGAGCGTTTAGGTGCGACTATAGCTGGCTCGTTTTCAAGCGCAGCTGCTACGCTTGCGGTGATGTCCAACTGTGGAGCAACACTTGCTTCTTTTCGCATTGCACCGCGATACACATGGTAACGTTGCCATTTGGCCTGAAGCGCTTCATCTTGCTTAATCGCATCGATGATGTCATTGCCTTCTATCTCACCATCCATGAATGCGGACAATTTTTCTTGCTGTTGCGTCATATATTCATTTCCAGATCAAAGTGATCGTTAACTACCCTAACACAGCTGTTAGTCATCGTGGAAAAAAGAAAGTTCATCTTTTTTTGATTTTATTTCTTTTTAATTTTCTAACAACGGTTGAATAACTTTATCAATCGCCTCGCGAGCCCTAAAAATACGGGATCTCACCGTACCCACAGGACACGACATTACGTTCGCGATTTCTTCATAGCTCAACCCTTCAATTTCACGCAGCGTTATCGCCATACGTAAATCGTCCGGCAGCTTCTCAACTACCTTAAACAGGGTTTCTTCAATTTCCTCAGATAACAGGCTTCGCTCGGGTGTAGATTGCTCTTTTAATGCATCACTACCTTCGTAGAAATCTGCTTCGTCAGCATCGACATCGCTTGCAGGCGGCTTGCGACCTTGAGATACAAGATAGTTCTTGGCACTGTTTACCGCAATGCGATAAAGCCAAGTATAAAATGCACTGTCGCCACGAAAATTAGGTAAGGCGCGGTATGCTTTAATGAACGCTTCTTGCGTTACATCAGCAACGTCACCGGTATTTTTCACATAGCGAGAAACGAGATGCATCACTTTATGTTGGTAACGAGTTACCAACAAGTTGAACGCATTTTTATCGCCACGCTGTACTTTTTCGACCAGTTGTTGGTCGGTTATCTGCTCGCTCATTCGAGCCATTACTCCCTACTTCAACTACACAATAGCTCTAACAAGCATGTGTATAGACGCGTTCTTTTTACAAAAGTTCTGTAAAAGCATTAAATATTTTAAAAAATGCTTAGGCCAGGGGGCAAGAATGATTGTGTTTTGCTACTCATCCTTTAGACTTGCCGAACCTTTGCTCGTTTGAATTGATATAAAAATACATGAAATCTGTATCGTCTTCACTAACTTCCACATCAAATGCAATAGAACACCGTTGTGACGTATTGATTATTGGGAGTGGCGCGGCAGGATTGAGCTTAGCGCTTAAGCTTGCCGACCATTGTCAGGTTATTGTACTTAGTAAAAGTGACCGCAATGAAGGCTCTACCCGCTATGCACAAGGTGGTATTGCCGCAGTATTCGATGAACAAGACTCCATAGACGCACACGTAAAAGACACGCTTGCTGCAGGTGCTGGGCTTTGCGAAGAGCCAGCCGTAAGATTTACTGCAGAACGAGCAAAGGCGTCACTTGAGTGGCTTATCAGCTACGGTGTACCGTTTGATACAGAAAAAAGTGAATCTGGTGAGGAGCGCTTTCACCTTACCCGTGAGGGCGGACACAGCCACCGGCGAATTCTTCACGCTGCAGATGCCACAGGCGAAGCGCTTCAAATTACATTAAACGACGCGGTATCGACCCATCCAAACATTCACATATTTGAGCGCTATAACGCCATTGATCTCATACCTTCAAAGGAAGAAAAGAACAGCGTGGTGGGTGCTTATGTTTGGAATAGACAACAAGAGCACGTTGAAGTAATTCGCGCCCCTTTCGTTGCGCTAGCGACTGGCGGTGGTAGTAAGGTGTACCAGTATACATCGAACCCCGATGTGTCGAGCGGTGACGGCATTGCCATGGCATGGCGAGCGGGTTGTCGAGTGGCCAACATGGAATTCAATCAATTTCATCCGACTTGCTTATTCCACCCGCAGGCACGTAACTTTTTGATTACAGAAGCGCTGCGCGGCGAAGGCGCAAACCTATGCCACGCCGATGGTACCCGCTTTATGCACAAATTTGATGAGCGTGGCGATCTTGCGCCGCGCGACGTAGTCGCTCGCGCAATCGACTATGAAATGAAGCGATTGGGCGCTGACTGTATGTACTTGGATATCAGTCATAAGCCTGCTGACTTTATCGTTAAGCATTTCCCTAATATTTACCGAAAGTGCCGCTCGCTTGGTATCGATATAACCCGTGAACCTATCCCAGTCGTGCCTGCTGCGCACTACAGCTGCGGCGGAGTGATGACCGACTTTAATGCCAAAACCGACTTGAATAATGTATACGCAATCGGTGAAGTGGCCTACACAGGTCTGCATGGCGCCAACCGCATGGCATCTAACTCTTTACTTGAGTGTGTGGTTTTTGCCAGCGCTGCAGCGGAAGATATTATTAAAAATCTTCCCAGTGCAGACTGTGAAGAGTCTATTGCGCCTTGGGATGAGAGCCAAGTGTCTAACTCTGACGAAGAAGTCATCATTCAACATAACTGGCACGAACTTAGGCTGTTTATGTGGGATTACGTAGGTATTGTACGCACGGATAAGCGCCTTGAACGGGCCATGCGTCGCATTAAGCTATTAGAGCAAGAGATTACTGAGTATTACTCACACTTCAGGGTAAGTAACAACCTGCTAGAGCTTCGAAACCTTGTTACGGTTGCAGAACTCATTGTGCGATGCGCGATGGAGCGAAAGGAAAGCAGAGGGTTACATTTTAATTTGGATTACCCTGAACAGTTAGACAACCCCGTTCCTACAATACTTATTCCCAGAAAACAGCTGTCAGGCGCTGACGTTGGCTCGCTAATTACTCAAGACAGCTTCGCCGATGCCGACTAGTGCATAAAGTAAGATCTGTATCAGTCTAAAGAAGGCGCTAATATTAATGCGCCTTTTTTTAATAACTGGACAATACATTCACACAGCATCATTTAGCGCTCAATAAAACACGTCAAACAAAAAGAGAGCATCACAGCATGCTCTCTTTTCACCGTCCACAGGGTATTTTACCAGTCTGTTCCCTTTCAAATTCACACGCTTTGCTAGGAAACTCGCCAGCGCCTTCTGAGTGAGCAATGATCTATGCGGATTGGTATTAACCTTAGGTTATCTCCCGCTTATCTTTTGCTTATCTGCACCTGATTAAACGTTAATTCAGGCCTGATTAAACACTAAACTAGCCGATAAGTGCACAAGGCTGTCATTACTATCGGTAACTTCTATTAGCACACTATTATCTGTTTTACAGTGTTGTTGAATATGAATGTCACAGGGCAAAAACACGGGTTTTCTAAAGCGGCAATTTACTTCTTTTACGCTCATAGATTGTCTGAAGTCTTGATGACTTACAAACGCCGACACAGCGCGTGACAATGTCCACATGCCGTGCGCTATAGGCTGTTTAAACCCAAATGCTTTGGCAGATATTGCAGACAAGTGAATAGGGTTATAGTCGCCAGAAAGCTTTGCATAGCGGCGACCTGTATTAGCCGAAGCACTAATTTCGCCGATGAGCGCCCTATTCTCTAATTCACAATCGTCATGCAAGTCATTTTTAGCACCAAGTGGAGCTACATGAACGGCTTTCACCTTCACTAAGTAACTACTTATCGCCCTATAAACCAGGTTCCCTGCCTGCAGCGCCTCTAACATCACATCCACTTCCCAACCTCGGTTATGCGGTCTCACATCGTGAAAGCGCACGCGACATTCAAAGGGTTCGCTTAAATCGCAATGGTCTATTACCGATACTTTGTTAGCGGCGTGAATAAGGCCAAGCAATGGAAATGGGCTTTGTTTGTCCAGCAAACACTGCATTTGCAATGGTAAGGAAAGCATCTGCAAATAAAGTGGATG
Source organism: Alteromonas sp. Cnat2-8 (assembly GCF_022348355.1). NCBI lineage: Bacteria > Pseudomonadati > Pseudomonadota > Gammaproteobacteria > Alteromonadales > Alteromonadaceae > Alteromonas > Alteromonas sp. Cnat2-8. The sequence goes on along the minus strand of NZ_JAKREX010000002.1, from coordinate 786,656 downwards.
GACATGCTCATTTGCCGGCCAGTCAACTTCCTGACAAAAAGAAGCGTAGTGCACATTGTCGACATTGAGCGTTTTGGTATAGATGCGCTGAGGCAACGTAGGCGGTTTAAACTGCATAAGCTGCCTGGCGTCAACGCGTTTAAATAACGCTTTGGTATACTCACGAAACATCTTTTTAATTCCTTTAAGGCGTTGCTTTTCGGGCCAAGATAATGGCTCTAGCCAACCGGCGATAGTCTGCTTCGCAGCACTCACCTTTTAAGATCCAAGCGAGATGGCTATGATCTTTTTCAAACCATCTGCGTTTTTGGCGCAGCACATTGATACACAGCCCCCAAGTAAAGAGCTGGGAAGAATGATGAATGTTCATTGATGTGCCGTCGACCTGAGCATCAACTAACAAGCTACCTTTTGGCATGCTTTGCAAATCCAGTGGGAGCGTGTTGTCGTCAACAACCCGGATAATACCATCGCTGGTCAAAGAGAGAGCGTATTGAGTAGCAGAAATTTTGTTACTAAACGCGTCATAAAGACGCCAGAAAATAACTAACGTGGTTGCAACAGCAACAAGCGCTATCAATTTTGAGAAGCTCAGCCAAGACCACAAGTATTGAGGAAGGCTGCACAATGCTGCGAAAAGACAAACAGCAACGCATACTTCCCCAAATAACCTTCTAAACCTATTGTGCGTAATGCAAATTCTATACTTTGACACGGTTGACGATAGTCGCCACCATGGCGGCTAGTTCAGGGTCTTCGCACTTCTGGTGTCCCATGATCCATGCAAACAAATCAGGATCATCACTGGTAAGTAAACGTTCAAATGTTTCTTGATCTTCATAACTTAAAGAATCGAAGGCTTCTTCCACAAAAGGAAGTAAAAGTACGTCTAATTCTAGCATGCCTCTGCGACACGCCCACTTTAATCGCGCTAATCTTTTTGGTTCAAACATATGTCTTTCATACCGTTTTTTATTCGCTAACAATAATACCATGCCCTATGCGTGGGGATCACTGCTCTTTTGGTCAGATAGGCAAACTAAATAGAACTTAATCTGCGCACATTCCCATGTATTGCCCTTGAATATTGGTGGTTTTACCATACCTTGAGTACATACAGCGAATTTTACAGTGGTGAATATGACATCTATCGCATCATTACAAAGTCTTCCAAGTGAATTTGTGGTCAAGCTTTCAAATGCCATGATAATTTCTTTGGAAGGAGAACAGGCCGACAGTTACCTGCAAGGGCAAATTACGGTCAACATTAATAAGCTAACCGAGAATACTGCCAGGCATTTCGCCCATTGTGATAATAAAGGCAAAACGTGGTCTACCGGGTACGTAACTCGCCACCAAAACAAATTATTGTTGGTTACCAATGAAGATGCGGGTAGTCATTCATTAGCACAGCTTAATAAGTATGGTGTGTTCTCTAAGGTTGATATTCTCGACGACACACAAACATACAGCGCTTATTTTATTTCGCTTGATGCAGTGAAAACTAACGAAGTAAAGGCAGCGTTAAGCCAGCTTTTCTCCGAAAACGAAGTGGAACGCCTTCTTGAGAGCGATACTCCTGACAATGGTTCTCTTAAAAAGGTCGAGAGCGAACACGGCGTCGCCTATTTTGCCAATACTAGCTGCAAAGGAATTATTGTTCTTTTAGATGATAATGGCGCAAAGCAAATAAATTCGTTAATAGAGGCGCAAACCCTTTCTTGCTATCCCCAAACCGTGTTTGACGCTATACAAATTCAAAGCGTACACGCTTTAGTGCAAGGCGACGCAGTGGCGGAATACGTGCCCCAGATGATTAATGTGCAGGCGCTCAACGGTATCGACTTTGATAAAGGCTGCTATATGGGGCAAGAGGTGGTTGCGCGAACCCGCTTTCTGGGTAAAAACAAACGCGCCGCCTACAGCTTTAAGCTTGAAGGTAACGTAAATATTAGACCTGGCGATGCATTAGAAAAGCAGTTGGGCGAAAATTGGCGTATAGCGGGCAAAATACTCAATGTTGCATCGCTTGATAATGAAACCTGGTTTATTGCAGTGCTCAACAACGATACCACCAGCGAAGATTTACACAGATTGGCTGATAATAACGCCATTACCTGTTACCCTAATACTTTGCCGTACAGTATTGAGCAGAAAGCTAGCAATATTGTGAAAAAACGTCGATAAGCAGTTTTTACTGCATTACATTTATTGCCCTTTATTAAAGGGCCAAGATAGGATTTGTTATGACAATTACTTCTGACAGCGTTGTAACGCTACACTACACCGTATCTACCGAAGACGGCACAACGCTAGACTCTTCAGAAGGGAAATCGCCACTAGTAGTACTACTAGGCCGTCGCTTCTTAATTGAAGGACTAGAAGATGCACTTATTGGTAAATCGAAGGAAGATAGCTTCAACGTTTCAGTAAACCCTGAAAAAGCATACGGTGAACGTGCTGACGAACTTGTACAAACTGTACCACGCTCAATGTTTGACGGTATGGATGTTGAAGTGGGTATGTCTTTCCGCGCAACTACGCCACAAGGTGAGCAATCGGTCATTATCATTGAAACAACTGACGAAGAGGTTGTTGTTGACGGTAACCACCCTCTTGCCGGTATTCCGTTAACTTTTGACGTAACTGTTGTTGACGTACGAGAAGCAACGAAAGAAGAGCTTGAGCACGGTCATGTGCACCAAGCAGAAAGCAGCTGCTGTGATCCTAAAACAGGTGAATGCTCTGACGATAAACACTAACGTGTGATAATCATCCAAAAAAGGGAGCCAGCGGCTCCCTTTTTTATGCTTGATAAAAACAGATTAGTTAAATCGCGTCTTCGTTTTGTTCACCGGTACGAATACGTACGGCGGTCTCAACGTTGTAAACGAAGATTTTCCCGTCGCCAATTTTGCCTGTCTTAGCTGACGTTTGAATAGCTTCAACCGCTTGCTCAACGCGGTCATCGTCCAATACAAGCTCAATTTTGATCTTGGGTAGGAAGTCAACTTGGTACTCAGCACCGCGATAAAGTTCAGTATGGCCTTTTTGACGACCAAACCCTTTCACTTCTGACACTGTCATCCCTGCGATACCGACTTCAGCTAGCGCTTCCCTAACATCGTCCATTTTGAACGGTTTAATGATAGCTTCAATTTTTTTCATGACTACAACTCATCGTAAATTGTTGGAATTGGCACACGTTTATGCTGTGTACGCTCATAAATATAGAGCAATTTCTCTTCCACTTCCGCAGAAACTGGCTTTCCTTCCAAAAAGTCATCAATTTGGTCGTAAGACATGCCCAATGCTTGCTCATCGGCTTTTTGCGGAGACAGGCTTTCCAAGTCAGCAGTTGGCGCTTTAGTGATGACATTATGTGGTGCACCCAAATGGGCTGCCACTGCACGTACTTGGCGCTTACTGAGACCAAACAACGGCGCAAGGTCACAGGCACCATCACCATACTTGGTATAAAACCCTGTAATATTTTCAGCCGAATGATCGGTACCTAAAACGAGGCCATCAACCATCCCAGCAATTTCATACTGGATAACCATACGAGTACGTGCTTTAACATTTCCTTTCACAAAGTCTTGTTTCGCTTCATTGTCGGGAAGAAGGTTAGCACTGGCAAGCGCTTGTGAAGTAGACGCATGAATAGCATCTGCGCCAGGTTTTACATTCACTGCAAGAGAATGAGAGGGCTGGATAAAGTCGATAGATTTCTGTGCATCGTCTTCATCGGCTTGGGTATCATAAGGTAAACGAACCGCGATAAATTGGTATTTTTCGTGGTGCTCATCGTTTAATTCATTTACTGCTAATTGAGCTAACCGACCCAATGTGCATGAATCAATGCCGCCACTAATACCCAGTACCAGCGAATTTAAACCAGAAGTAAGTAACTGCTTTTTTATGAACGAGACTCGACGTGCGACTTCGTACTCTACGTCAATTTCAGGCAGCACTTTCATTTCATCAATAACTGCTTGTTTTTGCATCATTATATCCACGTATTTTTGGGGCGTCCTGGAACTTGATTCTACGACAATCTGACCGCAGATGTTAGTGGTATCCGCGCATCTATTTGGATTTACTCTTCTGGTATTGCAGTTGTGCAGCACTTAAGGTCAGCAATTTATTTATTATTAAGTTGAGATTCAAGCACAGCAGAACGACAAGCCATTAAACGTAAGGCGTATGGCCAAATATGCGGTTGCGCGGTAAAACATACCTTTGCCAACTCAAATTAGTTTACCCTAAAATATGAGTAAGTAGCGTAAAATTATGGCGCTACAACATTACATTGGAGAAAGGCGGCGCAAAAGCAAACCCTCCTGTTTCTCTTTATAGCAACGCGTGGAATCGAATACCGTTTATGACAAACACTAGGCTTACAGCACGACTATCCATAATGTCGAGACAGCAAGGACTAACCCTTCTAGAAATGCTTGTTGCCGTCGCTATTCTTGCCATTATTCTCACCACAGTTGCGCCTGGCATTCAAAATATCGTAATCAAAAATAGAATTACCTCTGACTTAAACAATTTAAGTGCAGTGGTTCAACGCGCTCGCTTTTCTGCGGTAGACGAACAAACCAACGTAGTGCTGTGCCCTACGCAAAACTATACAGCCTGCACGTCGAGTTGGCGCAATGCAAAAATGGTGTTTATAGATGCAAATGGAAACGGCGGCCGGGATAACAATGAGGTCTTAATTGTAGCAAGCGATCCACTTAGTAATGCCAATACCATCTCCGGTATAACCGGCAGCCTTATCTTCGACGAGCAAGGCGGAATAGACCGCGCCGCAACCATCACCTTATGTCCCAATAACAACGATGCAAACTATGCATCAGCACTTTTATTATCGCTTTACGGAAGAATATCTGTTGCCGTAGACAGTGATGACAACGGCAAAAAAGAAGACCTAGAAGGTAATGAGTTAAGCTGTAGCTAACCGTTCACTTTTCGTATCGTTAAGTTTCGAGCATTTTCTTACCAACATTCTGTGGGCGTCAGTGCGTCTTCACGTATTTTTATTACTCTACAGCTGTCCGTAGATGCTCTAGATGTCAGTGTAGCACTAATTTCATACATTCCCGTGTCGCTGATGGTTTGTGAGATGCGTACGCTGGCTATTCCAGAAGGTGGCAACGCATCGTGTGTTACGTACTCGCCTGTAAGTAGCCAACTTCGCGACTGAATTGCTTGGGCAGACAGAAGGTACGCTTTGACCTTGTTGAGCTGACTTAGTTGTTTGCTAGCGGTAATTGCCGACGTAGTCGCAACGCACAATATGCCTGCTATAGCCGTTGCAACCAGTATTTCTACAAGCGAAAACCCTTCAGTCAGATGATGTTGTATGTACGCCTTATCATTCCCTTCCATGGTACAGCTATCTCTCTAATTGAATTTCGGTACATTGAGATTACCAATATGAACTAAGCAGGGTAACTGGACTTACGCATGGCTTTTCACGCTTACACATCCAACAACAAGCTAAGCATTCCACAACGGAGATTGAATGGGTTTACGCTTTTAGAAATGCTAGTTGTACTGGCAGTAATCAGTCTCCTATCGTTAATTGCTATTCCTTCATTTGATGCATGGAATGAGCGAAATGCCTTTAAACATGCTGCCACCGGAATAGCCTCACTCGCAAAACAGGCGAGAATGAAAGCATTAATAAACAAAAAGAACATGTTCCTGATTGCGCAAATTGAACATAATAGCTGTGTACTCGTGAGCGAAGAAAACTCGTGCTCTTGCGCCACCCGCCAAAGCTGTGCCTTGACTGAGTCGAGTTTCTTGTCACTGCCTTCGCGGTGGAATACAGAATTGAGCACAACCAATAATGAGGACAAGATTGTCGCGTTCAATAAAAACGGTACCCTCAATTTTGCGAGTAATACGACGCTAACGCTTTCAAGCCAGCGTTTCAGGGCAAAGTTAGTTATTAATACATTGGGACGGGTAAAGCTATGTAGCGTTCCGTCTATTTCTGGAATAGCGCCATGCTAAAACATGTAATGCGTCGTGGCGCAATCAAGCCGTATTGTGGATATAGTCTCACCGAACTGCTGGTGGCCTGTGGCTTGGCAAGTATAGTGATTTCAGCCGTTGCAACTCAAGCGGCGCGGTCGCACATTGCACACTCATCAATTCAACACGCTACCAGCGTAGAAGACGACATACGTGCGTTACAAAGTACAATTACACAACACCTAAGCAAAGCGGGTTTTGTTTACTCCCCTAACACCCTATCACCTTTCGGTGCGACCACAATCGAAAATACGATATTCGAAGTAACCACTGGCCACCGCGCAAATGAACCTGAAAATAGCTGTGTTACCTTTTCTTATGATAAGAACAAGGACGGCGTGGTATCGCAGGCTCAGGGGGAGTTTTTTGGATACCGATTGCACGACAATGCCATCGAGTACCGAGTAGCGGGACATTCCTGTATACAAAGCGGTTGGTACGACTTAACCGATACGCAAACTACCGTTGCCACCAAATTCACGGTTAACCGAAGGAACAGCAGTAGCTGGGGAAGTGCCTATGAAATTGAAATAGAGTTGCACAGTAAAGTTGATCCTACCGTCAAAAGCGCCAGAACGTTCATAGTTGAGGCTGTCAATGCCTACTAATAATACCGAAATGCAGTGGCCTCAAAGAGGCAACAGAAAAACTGAGTTTAGAACAAGCCATGGAGGGGTTGTACCTACACGCCCTACTGCACCGCTTCGTTTTCAGCAAGGCATCGCCGTGTTGGGAATTGTGGCCATATTATTAAGCGCTATTACCTTCTCAGCTATAAGTACATCACAGCAGGTTCAACAATTTTATACGATTGAAAAGACAAAGCGGGATACCGAGAAGGCGCATGTTACACACATGCAGCAAGTCAAAGAAATCGCCACGTTGTTACGAAGTCATTCGGTCTCGCAAACGTTGAATAGGATAGACACATCCAATGCAACGATACTTATTGAGCAGACCGATTTAGTTGGTGAAGAACAGCAGTCTTTGCAACACTTTGACGTGCGGGTTTCCCAAGACGAAAGTAATACGATTTTTACAGCTAAATTTCTGCGCTATCCGTCACTGTTAAGGCTACCTACTTCAACTCAACAATTATCATGGGACAATCAGCTTACCGAATGGCTGTTTAATCGAAGCATAGAGCACCTGAGTGCGACGTATTTTCCTCAAAGCGTTGCTAAACAGGATTGTGTGAACCTTCCGCCTGCCAGTATTTTCTGGATAGAGGGAGATTGCCAATTGGATAACGAAGATATAGCACACTCAGACGAAAACCAGCCTTTAATGCTACTGATAGTGGATGGCGACCTTTCACTTCACGCCGATACGCAATTCCATGGTTTGATAGTTATGCTTTCCACCACGCCATATACGCACACTTTGCATGTTTCACCTGAGGCATCTATAAAAGGCGCTTACGTTTCCAACCACCCCTTGAACACGAATCTTGATGGGCCATTAACACCGTCCACCGCGGTGCTAAAAAACCTTCAATCGCACACTACACTCGCTAAAATTATCCCTATCCCGGGTTCATGGTATAGGAATAACTCAACAAACGATTGAGCTGAATATTAGGTAAACGAAAAACCAGAAATAGAGGATCCTCAAAGATGCCTAAATTGAAAAATACAGGAAGTATTTTAATTGAAGTGTTGCTGGCACTGCTTATTTTAACAAGCACTACCACCTATCTACTTGCCACTCGCATTGATTCTAGGCTTCTCTTTCAAGTGACTTTGGATGAAAACGCTGAGCACAATGTCTCATTGAATTCGGATCGACTCGCTCTAGTTAACGACCCGGTTGACCAACGTTGGGATGACATCGCAATATTTGGTGAACCGTCATTACTGGTAATTTCAGCCCAATAGCACATCAACGCCACGTTTTTTTAAGGCGTCAAAACGACCTGTGGCATTAATCGGTTTACGAATATCTACCAGTATTAATAATTAACATGACCAGCAATATTCATCGGACTCAAGGGATCCATTGTTATTTTTATCCCAACCCTTTCTCCCATCACTGAAGTAAAACAACGTGCCATCTGATGCTTGACCTGTACCGCTGACTGGCGTTGCCCTCAACTCATAAGCTGTTGCGCTGGCCGCTTGTATAGTTAAATTATAACGGCGATTTGCTTGGGGCTCAGAAGACGGAGAGTAAGTAGAAAAAACGGCTGGCGCGCCGGTGTTTGCGCCACCACTTGCCGCACCTTCATAACTGAAAGAACCACTGTGATGACGTTCCATTGCAGATGCGAACCCCAACAAGTCAGCCTGCCCTGTGCCGCGGTATCCATCGGCAATAACACCTTGGTAAGAAGGGTATGCAATGGCGGCAATAATGCCCACTATCGCCACAACTATCATAAGCTCAATTAATGAAAATCCGCTCTCTGTTTTTTTATGCTTCACAATTATTCCCTCTCTGTTTCTGAGTGCCAACTACCACGCTGAATTCGCTCGAATCTTCCGTAAATATTTTCAGCTAAGCACTCAAATGCGTTAGTACATGCCTCGTCGTTGCCATCTTCATCAACGTCAATCACTGCTGAGACACATTCAGTACCCAAGCAAACCACTGGGCTCACAATATCTTCTATAAGAATTTTGGTCTCTGGTGCGATGCCAGTTTGTTTTAATTCTGCTGAGCGGTCAGCGTCGTTAACTTCTCCGTCATTATTTACATCTGTGACGGCGTTGCCATTAAACATACTGACTAAATAAGCGCGACTATTACCCGTGGGCGGAGCACATGCACTGGTACTACTCGCCGCCGGAACATAGGTCGTAAAGAACACCTTGTAATCGATAATTAGCGGAGAAGACAGTACCTTTTCACCGTTAGTGGTTAAATTCAAATACCACCCAGCCTTGTTAGCAAAGTCCTGTGAAGCCAACTCACGCTCCCCCTCGTCACTACTATTTAAGGCATGACTCGTGGCGTTGTACATTCCACTCTCATAAACCGTTTGCATAAATGTGTAATTCCCATTTACATCACGGTTAAATACGCCGCTGTCTTTAAGCATATAAAAGTTGTCTTCAACTACGGTATCTAGCGGAGATGCACGCCATCCACTGCCAAGGGCTATGCCATAATACAACTCATCGCCTAGCGCTATCTCTGTTACGTCTGGCCCATAGTAGAAATGTCGGTTGGTTTCTGCTGTGTCGCCACCGAAGTCGGCAATGCGCGCGCCTTTTATAAAATTCGTACCTGAATTTCCATTATAGATGTCTAACCTGAATAACTGGCCGCCCATATCGGCCACATACATATGGTCCGCAAACCCATCGTTATCCCTATCAATAACTGAAATTCGCCCTGGAACGCTGTATGTCATATTCGTTAAGTTTAAATCCGCATCTTCATTACTTGCATGCCACAAGAGGCTGCCAGTATCAGCGTCGAACATAAACACAGCATTGCCAACGACATCATTTGCTCGAATAGCACGATCATCTTGTGCGTCATCGTAGCCACCGCCAACAATCATGACATTTTTAACTTGTCCGCCCATGTTTACTTTAGTGATTGTTGGTCTCGACCACGTCTGGCCCAACTTTGCCAGCGTCCCCGCCCCGCCTTCAATTTTGAATTTCAGCGTGGGTGAGGCCTTTTGCGTCACATCAAAGACATAATAATTACGTCCCCCCCTGCGCATACCAACATAAAGGTACTTGTTGTCTCCAACTGTTCTTAGGATCATGTCACCATCTAAGCCATATTTGTGCTCTAGCGATGATGTGTCTTTATAAAAATGATGTAGATTCTGCAGCAATGTTTTAGGCATGATGGCAAAGTTCTCTTCGCCAGTTGAAGTGTCAAATGAATGCAACATTCCTTGGTTGGTGGCGACAAAAATGGCCGAGTCGTCAGTACCGTAGTTAACAATTATAGGCTGAGAGTGAATGGGATCGCCCATTTGAGAGCGATAGTCAGTTGTACTTCCATCGCCGTTACTGTCTTTTACGTCCACGCCCCGAGTCCACTTTAAGATGGCATCTCTTAGTGCATTCGCATCAGTTTCATCCTGAATGGCAAGATCAGCATTCGTTATATTCGTATTGTTTTCGTGTAATTCATTGGCACTTCTTACAATGCTACCCGTATCATTAAACACGTATATATTTCGGTTCCCGCCCAAGCGACTGGCTGCACCACCTTCACTTACCTCACTACCGTCAGCAAGGGTTGACCAATAGCTGTGTGCATTTTCAGCGAAGAATCCCGTAACACTATCCACCGCATTTAGGCTGTTTTTGTCGAGAATTTCATCACCACTTAAGCGATAACGTTTAAGGTTCCCTGGCCAAATCGCCCCCTCGCTCGGCTTAAATAATGCGAAGTATAATTCATCTCTATGGGTTAGACGGTTGAGCTGGTTAACCGCCACACCAGGCGACACAAAGGTTGCATTAATATCTTTTACAGAACGCAAAATAGTATTAAACGCCTCGAGCAAATCCGTACTGTTATCAGCCTGATAGAAACCACCACCACTTTGCAAAGCAAGCTGATTAAGGAAGTTGTTGGCGTTATTGTTCGCCGCAAACCCGATGGTGTGTGTAATAACCCTTGGGCCTATTACTGACGTTGACGCTTCACTGATATTTCTCACTAAATCTAGGCCGCACTTCTCACCGCTACTTCCGGTACAGCTTTTACCAAGTAACGTCTGAATTTTCGAAACACTGTGGTTGTTGTTCGCTTCACCGTCGGACAATAAAACAATGTGGTTGTTCGTTTGGCACTGTAGGTCAGACACCGGTGAAATGTAACTTGCCGGTGTTGGGATCTGCTCAGTGATACAGTCGCTGTCTGACAAGTTGTCTTCCGAGCAGCCCGAAGGCAAAATTGAATCTGCACCTATGTAAGAGCTTCTGTGGCTCACACGAGTACTTCTTCGCACAGAGCTGCTAACGTCACTTTCCCCACGTTTTCGCCCATAATCTACGTCTCTACCGCCATAATAGTTAGCCGCTTCCAACAATGTGTCTACTATAGGGGTTAGACCGTTGGCGCTAAGCTCATCTATTTTACTGATTAAATGTTCACGGACCGTTGCTGAAGCGCCAGGTGTCGCCGAGCCGTTAAACTTCACAATAAGCTTCGGTGCTTTAGATGGCGAGTTGTTATACGTATGCGCACCGCGGTACGACACAAAATCATCAAGAACAAAAGCCATATCGTTACCTGACCGCCACCCTGAACGATCCACAATTTGCTTAACAATGTTACTCACGTCAGGCGTACGGTAGGTATAATTGTTGTAAAAATCAGGCATGGACCAGGTAATACCCGATGTTTTAGGCAAATTTCGTAAGCGGTTACGACGGTCTGGATGAAAATCAGACGCATCATCATCAGCTACGCCCCTAATACGCATGCTCGGGTTACCATAGGTCACCGTACTGTAAGCAGTAAACTCAAGATACGCTTCTGTTACTACCGCCCCTTGAGGAATGTTCACATTGCGAAATCGAACGCCTATGTAATCATTGTAAGATGGGTGGAAGGTCAGTTCACTGCCGGTATTCGGGTAGCCGTTTACGTTCTCTTCCAAGTTATCTCGTGAACTGGCTACTTGATAAATTGCTTCGCCTTGAACACAGCCCGTAGCGGTAGAGTCATCATAAGTTACCACCAACTGTGGCGCACCACTTTGGCCTACGTCGCTGGCTCTTACCTCACGAGAGCTTGCTGAATCGGTGCTAGAGCCTTCTATTAAAATGTTAAGGTTCTTGCCGCCACACCATGCCGATAAATCGACGACTTCTTGAATGACTGCGCTTATGTCAGGTGTAGTTATCACCTCGCCTGAGGCGGGAAAGCTATTATCGGTTACCCACTCAACGTTAGCCGCGGTCTTCGTTCGCGCACTCAAATTGTTCGAAGACGAAGCAAAGGCTGTACTTGATGCCGATGCTTCAGCTGATATGACAAGGGATGTACCCGCCACATTGAATTTTTCTGAAGTAAACCTAATACTGGCATTAACGATTGTCGCGCCTTGAGGTATGTTTAACTCGGTAAAACGCAGACCAGAGGTTACGGTTTGGGTACCGCTGCTTAATACAAGGTCATTGCTGTCAGTGGTAACGCTACCGTCTATTTCATGTGCGTCGTGATCGTCGTCGTTGGTTGAAATGATAATTTCAGGTCTTACCGCTTCATCTATATTGCGAACCGGATAGAGGATTGGGCCACCGTAATCCGAAAAACGCATCAAACCTGCGTTAATATTGGTCGCCGAACCGAGCGCTTCTTTTAGTGCATTCTGTACGCGCAACATTCGAGTTTGGCTGGTGTTATCGTACGATCCCATACTTCCCGATGAGTCCATGATAAACAGCACATTCGGGTTATAGGTTACGGCGTTATTTGCGTTGCCTAGGTAAATATCGAGGTCGTCACCAAACGCAGAGAAACCGATACAGCTAAATAGTGTAATAGAGGCAAGGTAAGTCGAGAGTTTCTTCATATTAATACCTATTGAGACGCAGGGCCAAATACAGAGGCAGCCAAGCTGTTCGCCACAACAGAAGATTTACCCGCCACTTTCCCACATCCTCTGATAATGAATACATGGCAATTGACGTTGCTTCCACCAATCACGTTACTCGAGCCTCGACAAGCCTGCTCTCTGATAAAGGCAGTGCGCGACCAACTCTTTGACGAGGCCTCACTTTGATACGTGCCATCCACCACATGTCTGTCACCAACAGCAAGGCCGTCTTCAGTCATGTATCTGTCAGTCCACTCCCCGTCATCGAAACAGCTCATTGAATCTGCTTCAGGGTCAAACACGTTACCCTGCCGAGCTTCCGAGAGCGGGTCTGTCTTATTCGGGTCGGTAAGTAGGGTTTCATCTTCAGATTCAAAGAAAACGCCCGCGATCGCTGCTTCAGCAGCATCAAAAGCCAAACCACTTTGCTGCATAGACACTGCCATTTTAGACTGAGACAAGCTACTGGTTACCGCGCTTACCCCTAAAACAGTGATTGAAAGCAACACAAGAAGTGCGAATACCATCACTAAGCCTTGTTGTTTCATCGCGAACTCCTGACAAAATTTTTCATATTTCGAAGTGCCAACGTTTTTGAGAACACTTGATAATAATGGGCCGTGTCCATCGTTTTAGATGCTTCGTTTAACAGCGCATATTTCTGAGACTGTGTTTGTCTCACTTCATTTTGATAGCTTTTAAGCATTAGCGCCCAGCGCAGTGACACAACTTGTTGATTAAGCGCTCTTAAATCTTCAATTTCATCTGCGGTTACATACGAAACAGCTTGCCCTTGAGAATTGGTAATGCTGCTTGAAACGCCGAACTGCACTTGGAAACTTTCGACGTTATCGAGCAATGTTACGGTAAGGGGCGATACTGTCTGCACCTTTAGGCCACGAAGTACCCGACCATCATATCCTGTGCACTTAAGTGTACTGCCGCTTACAAAGTAGTGATTAACAACGTGAAACTCTAGACCGCCATAGCCGTGCTGGTTTCCAGTACAATCTTCGTCACTTAGTAGGCTCACAACCAGCTTATCACTGCCGCCACTAGAGGTTTGTATACTGCCTAGTGTCGCGTTAGTAGCGAAATCCCCTGCTACAGCGATGGGGTGATTTTCCACATAGGCCGCTTCGGCAACGATATCAACGGATGTATCCACATCCGCGACTATCTGATCATAACGGCCGACTTCATAGAATTCTGCTGAGAGGCGAGCCATGATAAAGCGGCCTGACTCTTGTACTTGAGCCACGGCTTGATTGAGCTTATTCGTCACACTACTACTGACGAGCACTTGAATAATCGCGCCTGATATCACTAACCCCAGCGTTAACGTAATCATTAACTCGACAAGGGAGAAACCCTGCTGTGGGCGGTGGCGACGTGCATTCATAATGTAATGTCCTTAAACACACATGCGTTACTGTCACCTTCAGATTCGTTACATCGCGCATTAAGGGTATAGGTCTGATTTCCCGAAGAAGCGACAGGCCACGTCAACAACACTTCTACACGAGAACCTGCACTACAGCTGTAAATATCTGCCGTATTGTTGTCGTCACACGATACCGACACTTTAGTTTGAGGATTGGTTTGTACCGCTGAACACGATAGCGCCCAACCATCGTACTCAGCCATCTGTGCTTCAGTACAAGCCTGGCCTTCGCAATTTGGGATCCCTGCCGGCCTTGCCAGACAGTAGCAGTGATAAGGATGAGACGAGCCAGAACAACTTAACGTGGCAAAATTATAGGTATCGCTAGAGAAGTACGCATTGTTGACTACCATGCCGTCTCCCACTGTTGCTGGGCGAGCGGCGGCTCTCAATCGTTCTGCAACTTGTGCTGCCACCATTTCGGCCTGAGTTCGGCTTATTGCGTCTTTATTGGCAAAAGAGCCCGTAAACTGGAGCGCAGCAACACCCAGTAAGCCCACAGCTAATATAAATAAGGTGATTAAGATCTCTATAAGACCTGCACCGCGTTGTGCGCGAATATGACTTCCCTTCACTCGCTTCATTATCACCTTTTCAGCAATCATCTTTTTTTGCCATATACCTAACATTCAAATTGGTGTTATCACCAATGTAGTATAGTAAGACAAAAGCGTATAACACTGGGTATCAATGGTTATTAAAACGTATAATTTTCTGTGACCTGTTCTAGCAAGCAAGTACAAGGCAGACTGTTCAACCATTTTATCTTTAAAGTAACAGGCTCTAAATGGTTAGCGTGCAATAACACCGCTTTACAATGTACGTTTACGGCATAAAAGGTGCTACCTTAAAGCCGAACCGTGTAGCCTGTTCATGTTAAAATACCCAGTTCTAAAGGTATTATTATCCATTCGCAACTTGTTGAATTTCCAGTAGACAAAAGCATAAAAAAACACCGCAACTAGGTGCGGTGTTTTTTTATTTTGATAGTGCGGATAAATTAAACGACCTGTTTAACACGCAGCTCTTTAGGTACAGCAAATTCCACATTCTCTTCGCGTCCAGCACGCTCAGAAGCTGAAACAGCACCCCACGCTTTGAGCTTGTTTACCACACCTTGCACTAACACTTCCGGTGCAGACGCGCCTGCAGTAACGCCAATATGCTCTACACCTTCTAGCCATTCCTCTTGAATGCAATTAGCGTCAGCAATCAAATACGCTTTTGCGCCAATTTTTTCAGCCAACTCGCGAAGACGGTTCGAGTTTGAGCTATTCTGTGCCCCAACAACCAGTAAAACCTGACAATCTTGGGCTAGGTCACGCACCGCGTCTTGGCGATTCTGCGTGGCATAGCAAATGTCGTCTTTTCTCGGACCATTGATTTTGGGGAACTTAGCGCGAAGTGCGTCAATAACATCGGCGGTATCATCAACAGACAGCGTAGTTTGGCTGCAATAATAAAGATTGGTCGGATCTTTAACTTCAAGCGTTGCCACATCAGCTTCAGATTCAACTAAATAAATACCGCCATCTTCGTTGCTGTACTGACCCATGGTGCCCTCTACTTCAGGGTGACCAGCATGACCAATCAAGATACATTCAGTACCCGTTTTGCTAGCGCGGGTAACTTCCATATGTACTTTCGTCACTAAGGGGCACGTGGCATCAAAGACCTTTAAACCGCGATTTTCCGCTTCTTTTCTTACCGCTTGCGATACGCCATGGGCAGAAAATATTACTATGCTGTCGTCTGGTACTTCGTGAAGCTCATCAACAAATAGCGCACCACGCTCACGTAGCCCATCTACCACAAATTTATTGTGTACCACTTCGTGGCGTACATAAATGGGCGGCTCGAACATTTCAAGCGCGCGTTCAACGATGGTGATAGCTCTATCAACGCCCGCGCAGAAGCCACGAGGGTTAGCTAAATGAATTTGCATAACTAGTTTCCACCTTGTGCTGACACGCCAGGTTTAACATCAATAATTTCAACGTCAAAGATAACCGTTTGCCCTGCTAGCGGGTGATTGAAGTCTACCGTAACAGAGTCTCCAGCGGCACTTCGAATAATCCCCGGAATCTCTGAACCGTCAGGCTGAGCAAACGCTAAAATCATGCCTTCCTCAACCTGTAAATCTGCACCAAAGCGGCTTCTATCCATATAGTGAATATTATTCGGATCAGACTGGCCGAATGCATCTTCAGGGCCTAATTTAAATGACTTTTTGTCACCTTTTTTAAGCCCAAGTAAACACGCTTCAAAATTCGGCGTAAGGCTACCGTCACCCATCACCATTTTGGCAGGTTTGTTGTTTACACGAGTACTGTCAGCGGCAGAGCCATCTTCTAGCTTTAAATCAAAGTGAAGAATAACTTCGTTGTCAGCACCAATTATCAATGAGTCTGTCATAACCTTTCCGAATACTACTTAATGGTTTCGCTATTGTCCGCGGCACTGGCTCGCGCGTCTGCACCGTTCCCTTCACTTTTTTTGTCGCCATTTTTAAACATGTCGATAATAAGTAAGGCAGCGCCTATAAATATTGCGCTGTCAGCAATGTTAAACGCTGGCCAGTGGTAGTTGTTTACGTAAAAATCTAAGAAGTCGATGACATAACCATGGACTAAACGGTCGTAAACATTACCTAGTGCACCACCTAGAATAAAGGCAAACGCAACGGGCAGCATTTTTTGCGAACGGGGTGACTGCTTCAGCCACCACAAAATCACTACACTTACTACAACAGCAATGGCAGTGAAGAACCAGCGCTGCCAGCCACCTGCATTTTCTAAAAAGCTAAATGCGGCGCCGTAATTATGTACGTAAGTAAAGTTAAAAAACGGCAATACCTGTATCGACTGATACAAAGACATACTGTCGATAACCGTGTACTTACTCCATTGGTCGAGGATAAACGCAATTGCGCTTATCCACAAAAAACGCAAGCCTGTTTCGCGAAAAAGCTTAAGCATAGTGGCGCTCTTCTCCATCACCATCAATGTTTGTCACACAGCGACCACAAAGCTCTTCGTGGCCTTCATGTGAGCCTACATCTTCACGGTGATGCCAGCAGCGAACACACTTTTCACCGCTTGCTTTATCAACGCTCAACCATAAACCTTCAACGTCTGTGGCTTTCGCATCAGACGGTGCACTGTCAACTTTCGTTAGCGTAACGCCTGATGTAATAAGTACGAAGCGTAGCTCGTCTTCAAGCTTTGCAAGTACGTTGTACAACGACTCGGTAGCATAAAGCGAAATACTCGCTTCTAGTGAGCCACCTAGCTCGCCATCTTTACGCGCCTGTTCCATCGCCTGGTTTGCGGCATCTTTTACGCTTAGCACTTGATGCCATAGGGCATCGTTAAACGTATCGCTTTGCGTGAAGTTGTTAAACCCTTCGTACCAGGTTTCAGTAAATACAAACTCGCTGCGCTCACCTGGTAACGTTTCCCAGATTTCTTGTGCAGTAAAGCTGGTAATCGGCGCCATCCAGCGAACCAATGCTTCAATGATATGATACATGGCCGTTTGGCATGAGCGACGGGCTAGCCCATCTGCTTTAGCGGTGTACTGGCGGTCTTTAATCACGTCTAAGTAGAATGAGCCCAGCTCGATTGAACAGAAATGCGTAAGCTTCTGTGACACTACCAGCAAGTCGTAGTTGTCATACGCTTCGATAAGCTCTTCTTGAAGTGCCTTAGCACGAGCAACAATCCAGCGGTCAAGCGCGACCATATCTTCTTCTGCAACCGCATCTTCAACCGAGAAACCGTTCAGGTTCGCTAGCAAGAAGCGTGCAGTGTTACGTACGCGGCGGTAGCCATCTGCAGCACGCTTTAAGATTTCATCCGATACCGCAATCTCGCCGCGATAGTCAGTAGATGCTACCCATAGACGAAGGATGTCTGCGCCTAATTTGTTAGTGACTTCCTGAGGCGCCACAACGTTACCTACCGACTTCGACATTTTTCTGCCGTGGGCATCTACCGTAAAGCCGTGTGTTAGCACTTCTTTATAAGGCGCGTGACCGTGCATGGCAGTTGATGACATAAGCGAAGACATAAACCAACCACGATGCTGGTCAGAACCTTCAAGATATAAATCGGCAGGGGCCGGAATGTCATCGCGACGATCGACAACGAAGTAATGCGTTACACCCGAGTCGAACCAAACGTCTAGGGTATCGGTCACTTTTTCATAGTTGTCTAATTCGCTACCAAGCAGGGCTGCATCGTCGAGATCCCACCACGCTTGAATGCCTTTAGCTTCAACTTCTTGTGCCACCTTTTCCATTAACGCCGCAGACTCTGGGTGGATTTCACCGGTAAGTTTGTGCACATACAAAGGAATAGGCACGCCCCACGTACGTTGACGAGAGATACACCAATCTGGACGGCCCTCAACCATTTTCTCAATGCGGTTTTGGCCCCAGTCCGGGATCCATTTGGTTTGCTTAATTTGTTCAAGTGATTCAGCGCGAAGGCCTTTTTTATCCATGCTTACAAACCACTGAGGCGTAGCGCGGAAAATAATTGGCGTTTTGTGGCGCCAGCAATGCGGGTAGCTGTGCTCGTATTTTACGTTTAGGACAAGGTTGCCCTTCTCTTTAACCGTTTCGATAATTTCATCGTTGGCTTTAAATACAAACTGACCTGCAAACAGCGGTGTGTTTTCGAGGTACACGCCATTGTTACCTACCGGATTGTACACTTCGATATCGTATTGCTTGCCCACGTTAAAATCGTCAACACCATGAGCTGGCGCTGTGTGTACACAACCTGTACCAGAATCAGTTGTAACGTGGTCGCCTAGAATTAACGGTACTTCAAGATCTAAGAATGGGTGATTAACCTTAAGCTTATCAAGCGCAGCACCAGTACAGGTTGCCACTTCGCGGAATTCCTCAACGCCGTAACGGTTCATGCAGCTTTCAAGCAGGTCCTGCGCTACCACTAGCCATTCATTTGAAGGCTGAGCTTCAACAATCGCATAAGTAAGCTCTGGGTGTAAGCTGATTGCACGGTTGGCTGGCAGTGTCCACGGTGTGGTAGTCCAAATAACTACACCTGCTTTATGTGAGGTTAAATCACCTTCAGACACACCAAACGCTTCTGCGATAGCGGCCACATCAGCCACTGGGAACTTAACGTCGATTGCCGGTGATACTTTGTCTTTGTATTCAACTTCTGCTTCAGCAAGTGCTGAACCACAATCTGTACACCAGTGAACAGGTTTGAAG
Source organism: Alteromonas sp. Cnat2-8 (assembly GCF_022348355.1). Taxonomy (NCBI): domain Bacteria; kingdom Pseudomonadati; phylum Pseudomonadota; class Gammaproteobacteria; order Alteromonadales; family Alteromonadaceae; genus Alteromonas; species Alteromonas sp. Cnat2-8. Next base: position 767,393 of record NZ_JAKREX010000002.1, on the reverse strand, counting down.
CCCTTTTCTAAGTGACCAGAGTCTACAATTTTACTTAATGCACGAATGATGTCGGCTTCAGATTTGAAGTCCATTGTTTTGTATGGGTTATCCCACTCACCAAACACACCTAAGCGTTTAAAGTCAGCCATTTGGCCGTCAATTTGCTTTTGTGCATATTCGCGACACTTTTGACGAAATTCAGCCGCCGTAACTTTCTTACCTGGCTTACCAACTTTCTTTTCTACCATCAATTCTATCGGCAAACCGTGGCAGTCCCACCCAGGAACGTACGGAGAATCGAAGTCAGAAAGGTTTTTCGACTTTACAATAATGTCTTTAAGAATTTTGTTAACCGCGTGACCAATGTGAATATCGCCATTTGCATAAGGAGGGCCATCGTGAAGAATAAACGGCTTTTTGCCTTTTTTCGCTTCACGAATTTTGCTGTATACCCCTTTTTCCTGCCAGTCTTTAAGCATTTTCGGCTCGCGCTGAGCAAGGTTACCGCGCATAGGAAACGCAGTTTCTGGAAGGTTCAGTGTGGCTTTGTAATCACTCATAAAATTGTATTATCCGGTTACCTTAATTTTCACCCAATGCACTAACACATTGTGAAGGCGATATTCATTTTGCGATGTTCAAATTAAAACGCTGAATGTAAAAGGTTCAACGTAAAACTGTGTGTCGTTCTTACTAGCGCAAGGCTGACGTTATATGTTCTAGCACAGTGACTTACTTACGCGTTTCGCGAACAAGGATCCACGTTTAAAAAATCAAGCTCAATAAAATTAATACGCGCAGAAACTTCTCGTGACTTTATCACGTTTAACTATGCTAATAACAGACGCGCTTGTGCTGCATCTGCTTGAATTTGATCTTTCAACGCCTCAAAAGAATCAAATTTAATTTCATCTCTTATTTTTGCCATCGGAAACACCGTAATAGGCTTGCCGTATAGGTCAGATGACAAATCAAAAATATGGACTTCCAGCTGGTTTCTTACCCCGTTAACAGTAGGGCGGGTGCCAATGTTCGCAACGCCGTTATAGTGTTTTCCATCTACGTCGACACGAACCGCGAACACGCCGTGAATCGGCGTCTTTTGGCGTTTTAGCATGACATTCGCGGTGGGGAAACCAATGGTGCGACCTTTTTTCTCGCCGTGAACCACCCTACCGTGAATAGCAAACGGGCGCCCTAGCATTTCGGTAGACAAACCAAAGTCGCTGTCAGCCAACGCTTCTCGCACCGCGGTAGAGCTTATGCGGTGAGCGTGCATGGTAAAACTGTGGGTGCTTACTACTTCGAAACCGTATTGGCGACCTGCCGCCTCGAGCATTTCGAAATCCCCTTCGCGGCCATTGCCAAAACGGAAATCGTCGCCAACAACGAGAAATTTAACACCCAGTTTGTCCACCAATAAATCGTGAACGAAAGTATCGGCACTTTGCTTAGCAAACTCCGCGTTAAATCGCACGGCAAGCAGTCTGTCCACACCTTGTTGGCGCAGCAATTCGTATTTTTCCCGAAGAGGGCTTATACGCGCTGGCGCTTTATCAGGCATAAAGACTTCTTCAGGCTGCGGTTCGAACACCATTACGGTGGCAGGAAGTGATAGCGATTTCGCTTTTTCAAGCACGTTAGCCAACACAGCTTGATGACCACGGTGTACGCCGTCGAACTTGCCAATAGTGAGCACACACCCTTTATGGTGCGGTTTTACATTGTTTAGCCCGCGGATAAATTCCACTGTTAGCCACTACCTTTTAACTGCTAGAAAATCAAAGCTCGCGATTATAGCCGACCGCGAGCACAATACCAAGCACACGGGCCATTCTCACATGCCGCCTTTAGTTATACTGAATATTACTCGCCGCCGCTTTTGAAATGCCTGGGTCGCATGCCCAGCACAACCATGGTTGTCACGAACAGTATGACCGACAGCGATATGGTTATTCCTACTTCTACCATTTGGGCGGAAAGAGACAAATCAAAGAAAGCTAAGCCTTGATCTCGGTAATAAATGAGCCCGCCCATGGCTGCACTTGCAATAACTACACGGGCAATAAACAGAACCGATGTGCGGCTTAACGCAAACACGCCTTGGCGATGCAGCGTTATATAGAGCAAAGCGGCATTAAGCGTAGCTGACATACTGGTAGCAACAGCAAGCCCTACATAACCAAACGGAATCGCTAATATAAGGTTAAACACCATGTTTGCGACCATACACCAAATACCAAATTTCACTGGCGTCTTAGTGTCTTGGCGGGAGTAAAACCCTGGCGCGAGAATTTTTACCAGCATAAAGCTGAGCAAGCCAAACGAGTACGCGGTAAGCGAGTAAGACGCCATAATGGCGGTTTCTGCGGTAAACGCGCCGCGCTGAAAAATAACGGTCAGAATAGGCCTTGCCATCACGCCAAGTCCCACTGCAGCAGGTATGCCCAATAAACACACCATGCGAAACGCCCAATCGATATTCGCAGCAAACGCTTTGGGGTTGTTACTGACGTGATTTCGGGAAAGCGTAGGTAAAATGACTGTTGCGATGGCAATACCAAACAACCCTAGGGGAAATTCAAGCAGCCTGTCTGAATAGTACAACCAGCTTATTGAACCGGTAACTAAAAAGCTGGCGATGAAGGTATCAAACAACAAATTGATTTGCCCTACTGACACACCGAATAAGGCAGGGATCATCAGGGTGCGTACTTTTACCACATTTTCGTCATGCCAGCCCCACTTTGGCTTTACCAAGAGCCCTGCCCTGAACAAAAACGGCAGTTGAAACAAGAACTGTACAATACCGCCGATAAACACGCCCCACGCTAGGGCGTATGCGGGTTGATTAAGCGTAGGAGCTAAGTATATAGCGCATGCAATAATGCACACGTTAAGTAAAACGGGGGTGAAGGCAGCAACCGCAAACTTATTTAGCGTATTGAGTATCGCCCCTGCCAACCCAGTCAGAGAGATAAACGCCAAATAAGGAAAGGTAATTTTTAACATGGTCGACGCGAGCACAAACTTATCTCCGGCCTCGTCCCCTTCGAGCCACGCCACAAACCAGCCTGTACCAAATAAAGCCGCCAAAACAGGAGATGCTATTACCCCTATAATAGAAACTACAAAAACAATAGCGCCTAATGTACCGCTGACTTTTGCAACGAACTCTCTAAGCTGCTTTTTATCGTCATTCTCGTGGACTTCGGTTAATACCGGAATAAACGCTTGTGCAAATGCACCTTCAGCGAATAGACGACGAAGAAAATTAGGAATTTTGTTAGCAAAGAAAAATACGTCAGCGGCTGCTCCATCGCCCATAAGCTTGGCAACAACAACATCACGTACCAAGCCTAATACTCGCGAGACCAAGGTCATAATACTGACGATAAGACCAGATTTTATTAACTTCCGTGACACGTCACACTTCCAATAAGAGGTAAAGAATAGGCTGAATAGCATCAGCCATTTGAAAGATAGTCAAAGGCATCTGCTAAGCGCAAAGCGGCAACGCTAGGTTGCAAGCGAGCCATAATAACTAAAGGCTATCGCAGGCGAAACGATTTCTTCAAAATAGTTGTGCATCTTTAACAACTTTCTTGTTATAATCCGCGCCCGGTATGGGGTGCTGTCGTTTATGCATGTCTATCGCTAAAATGTCTTGAAAGAATATCACTACGAATCTCTTTCAAAAAATGTCGCAGAGAAATGTCGCAAAGAATGTGCAACGTGTTGAGCATACTTTGTGTTCAATAGCTTGCGCGTTTTAACGCGGAACGATTTAAGTTTTAAATCGTTTGACATTTGGGCGTTTGGTAGGCACAATCCGCACCCTCGTTTTTGACATGAATTTATTTTGGGAGTTACACCTTGGCTAACATTAAGTCTGCTAAGAAGCGTGCAATCCAAGCCGAAAAGCGTCGTCAGCACAACGCTAGCCGTCGTTCAATGACTCGTACAAGCATCAAGAAAGTTATCGCTGCAATTGCAAGCGGTGACAAAGAAGCGGCACAAGCTGCACTTACTGCTGCTACTCCAGTACTTGACAGAATGGCTACTAAAGGCTTGATTCACAAGAACAAAGCTGCTCGTCATAAGAGCCGTCTAGCTGCACAAATCAAAGCACTAGGTTAATCTTTACGATTAGTAGTTAAAAAAGCGCCCTTCGGCGCTTTTTTTGTATCTGCAATCGACGCTAATTAGCATGGGTTACTGATTCCAAATTTAGACTTAAAGGCTTAAAGCCCACCACTAGGCGAGCTTTGTCACTAGATAAAAAGTCTTTGCGGTGTGTTCTTCCCCCCAGCTATCCACTTATCAGCTCATCTTCCTTATTGAGCTTGCCGGTGCAATACGCATGATCCAGTGAAGGATGGTCCAAGGCCAGCTTGGCACAAACGCATTCGCTTTTTCTTTATTGATTGCATTGACCATCGCACGACAGCCCACATCGGTATCAACAATAAACGGTACTTTCTCTACTTTTTCGTTTATTTCGCTGCGAATAAAACCGGGGTGAATACAGGTGACGTTAATTGGCGTATTCATTACATCCATTCGAATGCCTTCGGTCATTGATGTAAGCCCTGCTTTTGTTGCCGCGTATACAGTCATGGCGCGTCTAAACCCGCGCACCGCGCTTATAGATGAAATCGTCACAAGATGACCACTATTTTGTGCCCTAAAGATAGCCATTGCCGCTTCACATTGTGCTAGCGCCGACACAAAGTTAGTCACCGCCGTTTGCTTGTTAGCGTGGAAATACCCCGTGCCAATAGACGCGCCCTTGCCCATGCCTGCGTTTACAATAACTCTATCAAGGGTTCCCATGTCGGCTTTGAATGCGTCGAATACTTCAAAAACCGCATCGTGATCATTGACATCCAGCGAGCGAATATACACATCAATGTTTGGGTTAATTGAATGCAATTCGTCTTTCAATTTTTCTAAATTCTCAAAGCGTCTTGCGCATAGGGCTAGGTTACAACCCTGTTTGGCAAACTCAATCGCCATTCCCTTGCCTAGGCCTGAACTCGCGCCTGTGATCAGAATATTGCGTCTTGTTGTCATTATCGTTTTCCTGATGCTTTTATGGCCTTATTACAACGCCACATTAAGTAATGAATGAAGATCCAAAAGTTTTTAAACGCTGGATTATTGGTTTGCTTGTGGTGGTATCGATAGTAGATTTGCTGGGCAATACCGGCTAAACGGAAAAGCCCGTATACCTCGTAAAAGGTAAAATCATCTACATCTATTTCCATCTCTTTGCAGTAGTACGCAACCACCTGCTTTCGAGTTAGCATACCGGGTAAGTGAGTAGGCTGGCGGCGTGTTGATTGGGCCAAAAAGTCATCATCCGCTTGTACCCAATACGCCAAGGTATTACCCAAGTCCATAAGCGGGTCCCCCAAGGTCGCCAGTTCCCAGTCCAACACACCAATAATTTGCGTATAGTTATCTGGCTTTAACACCACGTTGTCGAATCGGAAGTCATTGTGGGTAATACAAATGCGTTCATTAGCGGGCATGTGGTTTTCTAGCCAGCGCATTATTTTTTTACCCGAGGGGACATTCCAGGTTTTTGCTTTACTATAGCGTTCGCTCCACCCGCTTATTTGGCGTTCTATGTAGCCAGCACCTTTACCTAAGTGCTCAAGCCCCGCTTTCTTATAATCCACTTTATGAAGCTCGATTAAGCTATCAAGTACATTAGTGCAGAGTTGTTTGGTTTGCTGCTCAGACGTGTTTAAGCCTTTGGGTAAGTTCTTACGTGGTATCACGCCGGTAAACTTCTCCATTACGTAAAACTCTGTGCCTATAGCGCTCTCGTCTTCACAAAGTCCAAGCATTTCTGGCACATAGCGGTAAACAGGTTTTAACGCATGCTGTAACCGGTACTCCCGCCCCATATCGTGAGCACCTTTCGCTTTAGTACCTGCCGGTGCCCTTCGCAAAATTAACGACGTTTGCTCGCTCTGGTTTTGTTTACTGCCTTGATAGTCCAAGCAGTACGTCCAATTAGAAGCGCCCCCAGAATACTGGGTGACTTGAGGCAAATTATCGCTACTTTGTATCGTGGCCTCCAATGATGGATTCGAGGCACTAATATTTCCTTTAAGCCAATTGTGTACAGCGCTGACGTCTAGCTCTTCGCCTGCACGTACGCTGTCAGCTTTATCTACGACCTGTTGTTGCATATTTCATTCTTCTTGTAATTCTGTTTCAAAGGGCCTATTCAAAGTGCTAACTCACAATCTTTGGCTAGAAGATACTTCTGTTTGTGCCTGTACAAAAGCAGCTCGACAATTATCTTCAGATAGCTTGGCGACAAACAGAGGTGAGCCCAATTCTGTTTTACCTAATTTTGCTTTAAATTTGCTTTAACTTTGCTTTTCCATTGCACGCTTCATCATCTTCGTTTGATTGAGCATATTTTTGATATAACGCTGGGTTGGCAGCAGCTTCTTTAACAGGAAAGCGCGTTTACCCAGTTTATGGGTAAGAATTAGAAACTGCTTCTTATCGACTTGCTGAAATATGGACTCAGCCACGTCTTCTTTCGTCATGTCTGCTTTGGCAAAGAATTTATTGAGCATCTTGTGCGACGCTGGGTTGCTGCTTCGCATCGACTCATCTAAATTCGTTTTGAAGAAGCTTGGACAAACTACACTAACGTCAATATTGTCAGGTGCTAATTCCAACTTCATGGTTTCAGAAAACGACACGACAGCGGCTTTAACCGCGTTATAACTTCCCATGTAAGGAATAGGCGTTAGCCCCGCTTGTGATGCAATATTAATGAAATAGCCACCGCCTTGCTCTCGCATTATAGGTAAGAGTGCACGACTGACTCTCACCATGCCTAACACATTAATATCAAACACCCACTGCCACTGCTCAATGCTCTCATCTAAAAGGCTGCCACCAGAAGCAACACCCGCATTGTTAAATACGATATCAACACCGCCCCAGCGATTTTCCAAGGTGTTCGCTAACGTTTGAACATCATTTTCAGAGGTTATATCGCAATGGATGTAAAACGCGTTGGCACCTTGGGCGGATAGCGTATTTACTGTTTCATCACCTCTTTCTTGGTTAATATCGGCAATGCAAATATCTAACCCCTCGTCTTTGCCTGCCCACTTTTCCGCCCACTTAAGGGCAATGGCCTGACCTAAGCCGGTAGCGCCACCGGTAATCAATACGCGCATGATGTGTTTCCTAACTGTTCTTGTTTCATTATTCTTGTATCGGCGTTTATGTTTAGTTGCGCTTTATTGTGTTAAGCGCTAATCAGTACTTCACTATTCTCTCTAATTGACCGCCTTATCAATCCAATCAAACTGATTCCGTCTTTTGCAGTGACACTGATGGCTGTTCGTTACGCATTTTTCGTTTTGCCCACAGGGCCAATAGTGCGGGCCCGATGTACATTGCTACGCCATATACACCAGGTGCAATCGCGTAATCAGGCGCATCTAAAAAGGTAATACATATCAGCATTGCAAGCGCCGCGTTTTGCACGCCTATTTCAATGGCCAGCGTGAGCGAGTCTTTAAATACTAGGTTTGAAAGCTTAGCAAGCCCGAGTCCTAACAATACCGATGATAAATTTAACGTTAAGCAAACCAAAAACGCGCCTTCAAAGGACGCGGCCAAATTGTTTCTTTCTGAAACCAGCACGCCCACAATCATAAGCAACATGAAGTACATAGAAAACTGCCTGAAGAAGCTCTCAGTTTTAGTAGCAAACCTGCTGTTAAAGCGACGAATGGTCATGCCTAAAATGACCGGTACAATTGATATACCAACCAGCCCGATCACTGTTTGAATAATAGAAAAGTCTGGCGCGTTTTCTTTTACAAAGTAATCAAGAGCAAATTGAATGATAAAGGGCGTTGAGAAAACGCAAGCGATGGTAGAAATAGCGGTTAAGCTGACAGAAAGGGCCAGATTTGCTTTTGCAATGTGGCTGATTAAATTACTGGTCGTGCCGCCTGGGCATGCCGCTAAAACCATGACACCAACCGCAATATAATCGGGTAGACCAAAAACAAAGCACAGTCCTAGCGCCAACACAGGCAGCAATATAATTTGCCCTATAAAACCCGTTATTACCGCTTTAGGTGCTTTAAGTAGTCGGGCAAAGTCTGCAAGGGTTAGCGTTAGCCCCATACCAAACATAACAAATGCCAACGCTAGAGGTAACAACACCTCGGTAAGTACAGATGCCTGCATACACACGCCCCTTACAAAAGAAGCCTCTATAAAAGAAACCTTTTATTAACATTTAAGCCAGTGTACCCTGTTTAATAATAAATAAAAATGATGCCTTATTATGGAAACCCATAAATGATATGCATGGAAAATTAGACCTAAATTTGTTTGTTGTGCTGCGCGCGGTCTACGATCAGGGCAGCATTACGAAAGCCGCCAACGCACTGCATATTACTCAACCTGCGGTGAGTCACGCCTTAGGTCGTCTGCGAGAGAAATTTGATGATCCGCTGTTTATTCGTCATGGACGACAAGTCGTGCCTACCCCATTTTGCCAAGGCATTATTGCATCGGTTGTGAAATCAATCGAAACCCTTGAAAGTACGTTAAAAGGTAAAGTGAGCTTTGATATAAGTGATAAACCCCGTCAGGTGAACCTTGGCTTGAGAGATGTTTTAGAATCTATATTTTTTCCCGTGCTTATTCCTGAGCTTGTTAAACATACTCCCAACATCACGGTGAATAGCAGACAGGTTACCTGGCCCGAGCTTGCTCCCGCGTTAGCCGCTAAAGAACTTGATATCGTAATTGACGCATTAGTTCCCACCAGCCGTGACATTCGTTCACAGTTTATCTGCGAAGAAACGTTTGTCGTGGTATGCGCGCCTTGCAATAGCTACATAGATAACCCGAGTATCAAGAGCTACTCAGTTGCACAGCATGCGCTTGTATCTTTAAAAGACTCGAAATTAGATACGGTAGATCTAGCCCTTGCTCAGCACAATTTACATCGAAACATCGCATTGCAGTGTGAACACTACTTTGCCGCCGTTAACGTAGTTAGCCAATGCGATCTTTTGCTGACCATGCCAACGCGATTCGCCCAACAATTCAGTAATAAATTCGATATCGAAGTTCTGCCCCTTCCATTTGACGTCCCCCCACTCCCCGTACACATGTACTGGCACAAACACGCCGATGAAGACTTAGTGAATGTATGGATGCGAGAGAAGCTTTTAGACGTGGCGAATAAGTTGGGGTTATAGCGCTTATTTGTGTTGCTGTAACACAATGGTCAAGCAAGCGTCACGGTAGTGTCAATTAGCAAACCTATAGTGATGGTCCAAGGCATCGCTTTGGGAAACCGCTATGAAAAAGACACACTATCGAACACTTTGGCTTTCTGATATCCATTTAGGAAATCGCGACTGCAAAGCTGAATACTTACTTTCCTTTCTTAATAGCATCACTGTAGACACCCTCTATTTGGTGGGAGATATCGTTGACATGTGGCAAATGACCAAGCAATTTCGCTGGCCACAGGCGCACAATCAAGTGATGCACAAATTCATGCAAATGAGCCAAGACGGCACGCGTGTGGTGTACTTACCCGGCAACCACGATGAACCAATTCAGTCTTATTCTGGTATGGTCTTCGGTGATATAGAAATAGAGCGAGAGTTGGTTCACACCACAGCACAAGGGAAGCGTTATTTAGTCTTACATGGCGATCAGTTCGATGGCGATGTAACTATGGGCAAATTCCATGCGTGGATTGGCGATAAAGGTTACGACCTTTTGCTTTTTCTAAATAGAGAGTTTAATCGCCTACGCGCGTGGCGCAAGCGAGAATACTGGTCACTTGCGGGCTATATTAAAAAACACATTAAGGGAGCGAATGAAGCCATCGCCCGTTATCGAGAAGCATGCTGCAGGCGCGCCGATGAAATGGGGCTCGACGGTGTTGTGTGTGGCCATATTCATCACCCTGAAAGCAGTTTTGAAAACGGCATTCACTACATTAATGATGGGGACTGGATAGAAAACTGCAGTGCACTGTCAGAAGACGTGAACGGTAACTTATCTCTTATTCATTACCTTGATTCATTAGAGTCAGCCACCGTAACACCAATTACAACCAAAACCTCTCGCTCAGAAGCAGCATAGCTGGCATTACACAAATGGGGCTGTAACGGCCCCTGACTTTTGCTATTCACCAAGCAACAGGTGAAGTCCAACCCCATCCATCAAGGTTAGGGCCTGTTGACCTGTGCCTCATAGATTGGTCAGCAGGACATAGTTACAACTTTTTAACACTGTCAAATAACTGCCATGAAACTGTGTGAAAAGCGTCACATTGCCCTGCTATTGTTCGCCAAAACCGGAAGAGAAACAGGTTCTATGTTTACTGTAAACGACGTACTGAACAAGCATTACCCTCAAGTAGCAAATAACCCCATTCTATTTAAGTCGCTGTCTTTCGTATTAAGGCACCTTCTTCACGAACGTGAAATTACCGAATTTGGTGAAGCCTATCCGCATTACGAAGATATCGATTTCGTAGAGCAAGTGCTTGAATATTTTAATATCAGCTACTCCACCCGCGATGTAGAAAAAGAGCGCATTCCAAGTGAAGGTAGAGTGGTGATTATTGCTAACCATCCGATTGGCTCACTCGACGCACTTGCGCTTATAAAGCTGGTTAGTGAAGTACGTCACGACTTGAAAGTGGTCGCCAATGAAATGCTTATGGCCATTGAACCGCTTCACGATATGCTGTTACCTGTAAACAATATGCAGGGAGGCACACCAAAACAGCATTTATCGGCAATTCAAAAACACCTTAACAGCGACGGCGCCATACTGATTTTTCCTGCCGGTGAAGTTTCTCGATTACGCCCACAAGGTGTTCGCGACACCAGATGGCACACAGGTTTTTTACGCATTGCAAAGCAAGCAAAAGCACCGATATTGCCGGTTTATATAGACGCGAAAAATAGCCCGCTTTTTTACGGCGTGTCCATGGTGTACAAGCCATTAGCCACCGCGCTGCTCGTCAAAGAGATGTTCAAACAGCGTAAGAAGCATTTACCTATGCGCATTGGCGAACTTATTCCATTTGAAGCGTACCAGCAAACCAACATACCGTTAAAAGAGCAGGTAAAGCTGTTTAAGCGCCACTTGTATCGCATTGGCAGTAACAAGAAAGGCGTATTTGAAACCCAGGCTTCCATTGCCATGCCAGAAGACAGAAAAGAACTGGCCCGCGCTATGCGAGACTGCGAACATTTAGGTGAAACTGGCGACGGAAAATCTATTTACCTATACCAACACAAAAGCTGTTCACCGATTATGCGAGAGATTGGCCGCCTGCGAGAAGTGGCGTTTCGAGCCGTGGGCGAAGGTACCAACAAGCGTAGAGACATCGATCAATACGACTCCCACTATTATCACCTTGTACTTTGGGATGACAACGATTTAGAAATTGTGGGTGCCTACCGCTTTGGCGATGCTGAGCTTTTGACAGCGCCAGACCACCCTACCGGACTCTACTCTGCCACCTTATTTAATTACGGTAAGGACAACGATAAACTCTTCAAAGAAGGCTTAGAGCTAGGGCGAAGCTTTGTCCAGCCTCGCTATTGGGGAAAGCGTAGTTTAGATTATTTGTGGTTTGGTATCGGGGCATTTTTAAGCCGCTACCCAAAGTATCGCTATCTGTTTGGTGCGGTGTCACTCAGTAATGCCTACCCTGAACCCGCTAAAGATTTATTGGTACAATTCTATTCCACGTACTTTCCTGCCAAGTTTGGCGAAGCGACCTGCAAGCGACCTTATCAAATGGCGAACGACGCGTTACATCAATTTACAGGTAACGATTATAAGGCTGAATTTACCCAGCTAAAACACTTACTGGCTAACATGGGCGTAAACGTACCAACACTGTACAAGCAATACTCTGAAGTGGCTAAAGACGGCGGGGTGGCATTTTTAGGCTTTAATGTCGACCCAGATTTTAACGACTGTATCGACGGACTGGTGGTGGTTGACATGCAAACACTTACTGAGAAAAAGCGCAAACGCTATCTAACCGATATTCAGCTTAAAGCCACAGCCTAAGCGAGGGGGGAGCATATGACAAACGCTCCCTTTCTCATTCTACGGCCTTCCGCTTTACTGAAAATTTCAGAAGTCGTTATCGCTCGCCAACATACTTAAGAATGTCGGTATAAATATCTTCAAGAGTGAGCAAATCAGACACATGAATGTGTTCGTTTATTTGGTGAATGGTGGTGTTTGGCACACCCACTTCAACTACTTGTGTGTGCTCACTAGCAAAAAAACGCCCGTCAGAAGTACCACCAGATGTACTGATAACAGGGTAACGCCCTGTAGCGCCCTTTATCGCTTTTTCTACGCAGGCAATTAAGCAGTGCTCCGCATTACTGTTAGGCTTGCTCAAGTAAGCTTCACAGGGTCTTGAAAAGCTAACTTCGGCTTCTGTATCAATACTATTGATAATACTGCGCAGCAATACCGATAAACTGTTTTGATTAAACTGCCACGAATATCTGACATTAAACTCTATACGAACAGCACTAGGCACTATGTTATCAGTGAAGCTTCCCGTGTCCATATGTGTTATTTGAAGCGAAGTACCAGGGAAATCATCACTCCCCTCGTCAAATGGGTACTGTGTTAGCGCATTAATCACGTTACTCGCTTTGTGGATAGCATTTACCGCTGTCTTTGGATAAGCCACGTGACCTTGCTTTCCTGCAATATGGATAGTGCCGGAAAGTGAGCCTCTGCGTCCAATCTTAATCGTATCGCCGGTTGATGCAGATGCAGAAGGTTCACCTACTAGGCACATATCAAGCTGGACATTTTTAGATGCCAAATACTCAGCTATCCATTTAGAGCCCCACTCCGCCTCCCCTTCTTCATCACTGGTGATTAGCCACCAGAAAGAGACCTTTTCCTTATCTAACGAGGCAATGGTTCGCTCTGTTGCCGCTAGCATGGCTGCGATGCCTGTTTTCATATCGGCAGCACCACGTCCATATAATTTATTTTTGCTAATTACGGGACTAAAAGGCGGTGACTTCCACTTATCAAGAGGACCTGGGGGCACAACATCAGTATGGCCGCTAAATGCAAAGTGATTCGGGCCCTGCCCCCACCTCGCGATGAGGTTGCTCACTCCATTAATTGTGTATTTCTCACAAAAGAAACCGAGTTTTTCGAGCTTGTATATCAGGTAACTTTGGCAACCAGCGTCCTGCGGGGTAATCGACGCTCTTGCCATAAGCACTTCGGCAAAATAAATACTGCGAGCTGGCGCTATGGAAGGTAAAGGCTGAATTGACATGCATAAGAAACCTTTATGAAACGTGAGTCTATTACACAAATGTAAAGTGACACGGCAATAACAGATTTACGACAATGCCATGACAGCGGACAAAGTAACCTGAAGCTAAAAATAATAAAGGGTGATAACAAGGAAGGCGACAATGGGTGAGTTGGCGACTAGGACTGGCTCGTTAAGATTTGTCTAAATCAACGCGCGTTGTTATAACTAGAACATAACTTAAAGAAAGGCATTACTGTGTTAAAAATCATTGTTTTAATACCCCTTATTTTGTCACTACTCTGGTTTGGCTATTTACAAGCCAACAAATACACTCTGGAGCAAGGCAAGCAAGGGTTTCTGTACATATTCGTGTTATCTGGTGTTATTGCGGCATTTTATACACTGATGCTGTTCTTAACGAACTAACGCACTTCAAACAAACACCCCATCACTGTGTTGTATAAAAAAAGCCAGCATCTATGAAAGAAGCTGGCTTTTTAGTAATTACCGGTGTCACTTGTAGTCGCAGCGACAGCTTTTACGCAGCAGTGCTTATAGCGTCTGTGAGATAGTCACTTCTGCATTTGCGCGAAGCGCATCAATATATTGTTGATAAACGCGCTGGCCTTGTACCTGAGCAAGGCGCTGCTTCAGGCTTTCACCCAACTCATTCTCAAGCTCTGGTGCTGCGTTAACGTTTTCAAGCATAACAACAGCAACGTCACCGTTTACCGTTGTTGCAACATCAACTTTATCTTCGCCTTCAAGGGCAAGAGAGAAAAGCGTGTCAACGAGTGCACGTGCAAGTGTACCGCCCGCTCTCGGAACAGCAGCTGCTGTCTCCCAAGACACAGACTTTTCAGCTAGCTCGCTTTCAACGCTTTCTCCAGCACGCACTTTTTGTGCGATATCAAACGCCCAAGCTTCTGCAGCTTCTTTTGACTTTTCAGCCTTAACAGAGGCTTCGATGCCTTCGCGTACTTCTTCAAGAGATTGAGTACGCTGAGGCTGATGCTCAATAACACGCGCAACAACAACGGTTTCGTCGTCTAGTTCTATAATATCGCTATTAAGCCCTTCATCAATAAGTTCAGAAGAGAAAGCAACGTCTAGTAAACCAGGGAAGCTTAGATCAGCGGGTGCGGTGTTGCGACTAAATACCACTGACTCTTGCACAGGCAAATCAACCGCGTTCGCTGCATCTTCTAACGTATCAGGTACTTCAAACGCAATTTCAGCTAACGTATTTTGAAGCTCAAAGTACTTTTCCATAGCTGCGTCATAAAGAAGCGTATCGCGAATCTCACCCGCTACTTCATCGAAAGATTTAACTTGTGCTTCTTTTAAGTCTGTCAATTTGATGATGTGAAAACCAAACTCGGTTTCAACTACGTCGGATACATCGCCAACATTTTGTAAAGCAAAAGCTGCTTCATCAAACGCTGGGTCCATCATTTCTGGCGTAATGAAGTCTAGGTCACCACCGTTTTCGGCAGAGAATGTGTCATCAGAGTTTGCTTCTGCAAGAGCCGCAAAGTCTGCACCGTTGTCGAGTTCTGCTTTTAATGATTCTGCTTTTGCTTTCGCTGCATCGGCATCATCGCCCGCTTCGATAAGAATATGAGAAACACGGCGCTCTTCTTCTTTGCCGTAGCTTCCCAGGTTATTTTCGTAGTACGTGCGAACCGCTTCTTCATCAACCGAAACGCGATCTTTCAAGTCATCGACACTTAACTTAACGTAAGCAAGTTTAACCTGCTCGTCAGTATCGAAAGAGGCGATGCTGTTATTATAAAAAGCTTCAACATCCGCATCTGTCACTTCAATTGAGCCGGCAAATTCATCAGAGCTCACTAGCACGTATTTCGCATCACGAGTTTGGCGCTGTAGCGCATTCGCTTGCTGTACTTCACCGTCCAACGCAAATGAAGAATTCGTTAGCGCTGCAGCCAACTGGTTTTGTGTCATTTGAACGCGCAGATAATCACGGAAATCGGCTACTTGAAAACCGTTTTGACGAAGAATGGCTTGGAAACGTTCGTTATCGAACTGACCACCAAACTGGAATTCAGGCATTTGTGTTATGGTTTCGCGAATTTGTTTATCACTTACGCGCAATCCCATGTCCGTCGCTTGTTGCTGAATTAATTTTTCAGCAATAAGTCTGTCCAGTACATTTCTTCTGAAATCTGCGAGGTATTGCTCACTAGAGAAAAGCTGTGCGATGCTTTCGCCGTATTGTGACTCCATTTGTGCACGCTGATTCTGATATGCACGCTCTAGTTCTTGTGCCGAAATTTCTTCGCCATTAACAGTAGCTACTGCAGTAGTACCTGATGATGTTAGGTAGCTACCTACACCTGCGAATACGAAACTTAAAACGATAAGCGCGATAATCGCCATCGCCCATGGGCCTTGAGAACCTTCTCTGATTCTTTCTAGCATGATTGTTCTTCAACTCCGTTGCTTACTACAGTTACCTCAAACCATCACAAATCCGTGAGTGCGAGATAAAATAAGCGCTGATTATAACCCAATGCTGCCGAATATAAACGACCAAAACACACTATTTGTACTGTCTTTCGTTAAGTTCGAACGTTGCGAGGACATGTATAAAACTCATCAAGCCTCGTAGGGTTATTTCTACTCTTAAAATATTGGGGTCAGAGTCATTACTCTGACCCCAATATTGAATTCTCTGTTTTAGAAATAAAAAAGGCGATGGACTAGCCATCGCCTTTTTCTATAATTTTTGTGCTTAGTTACAAGCGTCTTTCAGTGCTTTACCAGCTTTGAAAGATGGAACTTTCGCTGCTGAAATCTGAATAGTCTCACCAGTTTGTGGGTTACGGCCACTGCGAGCTGAACGTTCGCGAACTGAGAAAGTACCAAAGCCTACTAGTGCAACTTGGTCGCCGTCTTTTAGCGCCGCAGTTACTGAGTCAGTGAATGCGTCAAGAGCGCGGCCAGCAGCTGCTTTAGAAATGTCTGCACCAGCAGCGATTTGGTCGATAAGTTGAGACTTGTTCACAATTATGATCCCCTTCGATTGTTATTATACTGTTTGTCCAAAACGATTTTGCTTGAACGTTATAGCAAGCTTGATTGTTAACATCAAGCTTCAGTCACAAATAATTAACTTTATTAATGAATCGCTGCAATCCCTTTTGTGGCAAGGCTTCAAGCGAATACCACTTAAAGGTAACACAACTTTTGCGACTTGAAAGCCCTAATTTTAAAAAAATCAGGTTTTCTTTCGCTCAATGCACATTTTTTGTTCAATTATTGCAATTTTATAGCAAAAAAACGGCTACACGCCTTTAAAAACAAAGGATTGTAGCCAGTCGATTAAGTTATTTTTTAACCACCTTGACGCTTTCTACAGGTTCCTGCAGTGCAATATCAAGAACTTCATCAATCCACTTAACCGGATGGATTGATAAATCTTTCTTCACGTTGTCTGGAATTTCTTCCAAATCACGCTCGTTATCTTTTGGAATAACGACAGTTTTAATGCCGCCTCGATGCGCAGCTAATAGTTTTTCTTTAAGTCCACCAATAGCAAGCACCTCACCACGTAGGGTGATTTCACCGGTCATAGCTACATCGCACTTCACAGGGTTACCCGTGAGTGACGAGACAAGTGCAGTGCACATAGCAATACCTGCGCTAGGGCCATCTTTCGGCGTAGCACCTTCAGGTACGTGCACGTGAATATCACGTTTCTCGTAGAAGTCATCGTTTATGCGAAGCTTTTCTGCACGACTTCTTACCACCGTCATAGCAGCCTTAATAGACTCTTGCATGACATCACCTAAAGAACCCGTTGATGTCATTTTGCCTTTGCCGGGAACCGACGTTGTTTCAATGGTCAGTAAGTCACCACCTACCTGCGTCCAGGCAAGTCCTGTAACTTGGCCAATTTGATTGTCTTTGTCCGCTTTACCGTAGTCAAAGCGTTGAACGCCAAGATAGTCCTTAAGGTTATCCTGTGTTACGACTACTTTGTCTTTGCTTTTCTTAAGCAAAATATCTTTCACGGCTTTACGGCATACTTTCGACACTTCGCGCTCTAAGCTACGAACCCCGGCTTCACGGGTATAGTATCGAATCATACCGATAACGGCAGAATCGGTAATTTCCAACTCCTTCGCTTTAAGCCCATTGCGTTCCATTTGCTTACCAATTAAATGGTTCTTTGCAATGTTGAGTTTTTCATCTTCTGTGTAGCCAGATAGACGAATCACTTCCATACGGTCAAGTAATGGGCCTGGAATATTCATGCTATTAGAGGTGGCTACGAACATAACGTCTGACAGGTCGTAGTCGACTTCCAGATAATGATCACTAAAGCTATTGTTTTGCTCTGGATCTAGTACTTCAAGCAGCGCTGACGCTGGGTCGCCTCGCATATCTGATGACATCTTATCGATTTCATCAAGTAAGAAGAGCGGGTTTTTAACCCCTACTTTCGCCATTTTTTGAACTAGCTTACCTGGCAATGAACCAATATAAGTACGACGGTGACCACGGATTTCAGCTTCGTCACGTACGCCACCTAATGCCATACGCACATATTTGCGACCTGTCGCTTTAGCTATCGACTGGCCTAATGAAGTTTTACCGACACCTGGAGGACCAACAAGACACAGAATTGGGCCTTTTAGCTTCTTAACACGCTGCTGAACGGCTAAATACTCAAGAATGCGCTCTTTCACTTTCTCAAGGCCGTAGTGATCTTCGTTAAGCACACCTTCTGCGCGGGAAAGATCTTTCTTAACCGGCGAGCGCTTGTTCCACGGCACGTTAGTCAGCCATTCAATGTAGCTTCGAAGCACGGTAGCTTCTGCAGACATTGGTGACATCATCTTAAGCTTTTGAAGTTCAGCTTTCGCTTTATCTTCCGCTTCTTTAGGCATTTTAGCGTCGGCTATCTTTTTAGATAAGGCTTCAAATTCATCAGGTGCGTCATCCAGTTCACCCAACTCCTTCTGAATGGCCTTCATCTGCTCATTCAAGTAGTACTCGCGCTGGCTCTTTTCCATTTGCTTTTTAACGCGGGTACGAATTTTCTTTTCGACCTGCAGCAAATCAATTTCGCCTTCCATCAGCGCCATCAGATATTCAAGACGCTCATTAACGCCCTGCATCTCTAACACTTTTTGCTTTTCAGTAAGCTTAAGAGGCATATGTGCAGCCATGGTGTCGGCTAAACGAGGCGCATCTTCAATGCCATTTAGTGATGTCAGTACTTCTGGTGGAATTTTTTTGTTTAGCTTTACATAGCCTTCAAACTGAGAAACCGCAGAGCGAATAAGCACTTCTTGTTCGCTCTCATCAATCTCTTCATCAGTTAGTTTGTCTACATTAGCAACAAAGAACGGCTCTGATTGCTTATAGCTTTCAATTTCACCGCGTACACTACCTTCTACCAGCACTTTAACCGTACCGTCGGGTAGCTTTAGAAGTTGTAGGATAGTAGCAATAGTACCGACGGTATAGATGTCGTCCGCTTCAGGCTCATCTACGCCAGCGTCTTTTTGTGCTACTAGAAAAATTTGTTTGTCATTATCCATTGCCGCTTCTAGACAACGAATTGATTTCTCACGCCCAACAAATAGGGGTATGACCATATGCGGGTAAACAACCACGTCCCGCAAGGCAAGCACAGGAATTTCAATGCGATTTTCACGCTCAACTGTCATACTTGTTCTCAATTAGTTTGAAATGTCATTTTTATATGGGGATGCAAGAGCAAAGTTCAATCGAAACTTATTAAAGTGCGTTAATTCCTTAACCTTACCTTCCCTGCTCTAGGGCCTGTTGACCTTAGTATAACCATTATCGATTTTGCCTCGAATGGCAATACTAAACTCAAAAATCTAGTAGAAAGGATAGCGAGATTTGTTTTAACCGCTCAAATATCATCCACTTTCAAGGTATACCCTTTGGTTAAACGTAGATCAGATTAGACTGCGAGATCTGAAACCTTGGCTGTTAAAAACAAAAAAAGGCCCTAAAGGGCCTTTTTTCACAAAACCAGCATCTATTCAGAGGCGGCTTTCTTTTCGTTGCTGTCGTAAATCAAGATAGGTTTTGATTCACCGCGAATAACGGTTTCATCAATAACAACTTTGCTCACGTCTTCCATTGAAGGAAGGTCGTACATAGTATCAAGCAAAACCGCTTCAACGATTGAGCGAAGACCACGTGCGCCTGTCTTACGATCCATTGCCTTTTTAGCAATAGCATTAAGTGCATCGTCACGGAACTCTAGCTCTACATCTTCCATCGAGAACAATGCACCATATTGCTTGGTGATTGCATTCTTAGGCTCGCGTAGAATTTGAATTAGTGCTTCTTCATTCAACTCTTCAAGGCTTGTTACTACCGGTAGACGTCCAATGAACTCTGGAATCAACCCATATTTCACTAAGTCTTCAGGCTCAACTTGCTTAAACAGTTCACTGATTTGTTTGCTGTTGTCTTTCGACTTAACCGTAGCACCAAATCCAATACCCGTGTCTTTTTGTGCGCGTTGCTCAATAACTTTATCAAGACCAGCAAACGCACCACCACAGATGAACAATATCTTAGAGGTATCAACCTGCAGGAATTCCTGCTGTGGGTGCTTACGTCCACCTTGCGGAGGAACAGACGCAACCGTACCCTCAATCAGCTTTAGAAGCGCCTGCTGTACACCTTCACCCGAAACGTCACGAGTGATAGATGGGTTGTCTGACTTACGAGAAATCTTATCAATTTCATCGATGTAAACAATTCCGCGCTGCGCTTTCTCTACGTCGTAGTCGCACTTCTGCAGTAACTTCTGGATGATGTTCTCAACGTCTTCGCCCACGTAGCCAGCTTCAGTTAGCGTGGTTGCGTCAGCCATGGTGAACGGAACATCAAGCAGGCGCGCTAGGGTTTCCGCTAGCAGCGTTTTACCACTACCGGTAGGTCCTATTAGCAAAATATTACTTTTGCCAAGTTCTACGCCTTCGTGAACGTCGCCATTGCGCAAGCGCTTGTAGTGGTTATATACCGCTACTGATAATACCTTCTTTGCATGTTCTTGCCCGATAACGTAATCGTCTAGGTGAGCATGAATTTCACTTGGTTTAGGTAAAGCGTCCTGCTTTTGCTTAGGCGCGATTTCCTTAATTTCTTCGCGAATGATATCGTTACATAACTCAACACACTCGTCGCAAATGAATACCGACGGGCCTGCTATTAACTTTCTTACTTCGTGTTGGCTTTTGCCACAAAACGAACAGTACAGTAGCTTATTATCACCGTCACCGCTTTGCTTATCACTCATTACTTTTGCCTCTGCCTTGCCTGAGCCGAAAACCAAAACGTGCTATGCACTGGCTCAGGTCTACTATAACTATACTACTTAGTTGCGGCTACGTCAGATCGATTTGCTAAAACTTGGTCAACAAGGCCATATTCTTTTGCCTCAGTTGCACTCAAGAAGTTATCACGGTCTGTGTCACGCGCGACTTTTTCATAGTCTTGACCAGTATGGTCCGCCATAAGGCGATTCAATTTCTCTTTAATAGACAGAATTTCTTTCGCGTGTATTTCAAAATCAGATGCCTGACCTTGGAAGCCACCAAGCGGTTGGTGAATCATTACGCGCGAGTTAGGTAGACAGTAGCGCTTACCTTTTGCTCCTGCAGATAGTAGAAATGCGCCCATGCTTGCAGCTTGGCCCATACATACTGTACTCACGTCTGGCTTGATAAACTTCATCGTATCGTAAATTGCCATGCCAGCAGTTACCGAACCGCCTGGTGAGTTAATGTATAAGAAAATATCTTTCTCTGGGTTTTCAGCTTCTAAGAACAACATTTGAGCAACGATGAGGTTGGCCATGTGATCTTCAACTTGTCCTACCAAGAAAATTACGTTTTCTTTCAATAGGCGAGAATAAATGTCGTATGAGCGCTCACCTTTAGAGGTTTGCTCAACAACCATAGGAACAAGTGCATTCATTGGGTCAAACGGGGTATTAGTCATAGCTACCTTGATTATCTAGCGTTAAAAACAAAAATGCTCGGAAGGCTCCGAGCATTTAAGCAGTTGCTGACAAGTAATGTCAATCAGACAGTAAAAAATTACGCCTGTTTGTTCATAACCTCGTCAAAAGCTTTAGTTACTTCGGTAACTTTTGCTTGCTCAAGAACCCACTCAATAGCTTGTTCTTCTAGTGCAACGTTCTGCATTTGTTGCATAAGCTCTTGGTTGTTGTTGTAGTAATCAACAACTTCTTGCGGATCTTCATACGCTGAAGCAGCAGTTTCGATCATCTCGTTAACTTTAGCTTCGTCTGCTTTAAGTTCGTTCTGCTTGATCACTTCACCTAGAAGAAGACCAATAGATACGCGACGTTTAGCGTTGTCAGTAAACAATTCAGCTGGTAGGTCTGGAAGGTTCTGACCACCGCCTTGCTGGCTGAAACGTTGCTTAGCTTGCTCGCGAAGTGCATTCACTTCTTGATCGATAAGCGCTTGAGGAATATCAATCTCGTTAGCTTCAACTAGCTTAGCAATAACGTCTTCTTTAACTTGCGCTTTTAGCGTCTGGTTTAGTTCACGCTGCATGTTCTTACGAACTTCTGCTTTAAGTGCGTCAACACCGCCTTCTTCAACACCGAATAGTTTAGCAAACTCTTCGTCAACTTTTGGAAGGTTTAGGCCTTCTACTTTCTTAACGGTAGTTTGGAAAACTGCATCTTTACCTTTTAGGTTTTCTGCGTGGTAGTCTTCAGGGAAAGTTACTTCGATAGTCACTTCTTCACCCGCTTTCGCGCCAACAAGTGGCTTTTCGAAACCAGGGATCATGCGATCTTTACCTAGCTCAAGAGCGAAGTCTTCTGCTTTACCACCTTCAAACTCTTCACCGTCGATAGAACCAACGAAGTCGATGATAACTTTGTCGTCTTTCTTCGCTTTACGCTTAACTTCTTTCCAAGTTGCGTGCTGCTTCTGAAGTGTTTCCATCATGTTATCTAGATCTTCGTCAGTAATTTCTACTACTGGCTTTTCGATTTCGATATCGCTAACACCTTTCACTTCTACTTCTGGGTAAACTTCGAAAGATGCTGTGAATTCTAGGTCCTGACCGTCTTCGTCTTTAGTCAGTTCAAACTTCGGCATACCAGCAGGCTGAATTTTTTCTTGAATCACTGCTTGGTAGAAGTTTTGCTGCATAACATCGCCAGCAACTTCTTGGCGAACAGCTTGGCCGAAACGCTTTTTGATTACGTTTACAGGAACTTTACCTGGACGGAAGCCGTTGATGCGTTGTGTTTTCGCCAATTGCTGTAGACGTGACTTAACTGCTGAATCAACCGTGTCAGCTGGAACGGTGATAGTAAGACGGCGTTCTAAACCCTGGGTCGTCTCGACTGAAACTTGCATTATGTTACCTCAACTATACGCCTTTACAGGCGTTTTGTTCTCAATCCCCTCTCCCGTCATGCAAGAGTTGCATATCACTCCGGGGTAGAGGTCGTTATTCGACGTTTATAAAATCAAAGTTAGGACACGAAATTGTGTCAAAAAGCCAACCTGAAACAAACGTACTGGTTAAAAAAAGACGCGGTAGTATACAGCCGCATACCACAAGAGTCGAGAGGCAAACACAAGTTTGTAACAACCATTTGAACGCATTTTGACCAAATAGCGAAACTAATAGCCTAAATAGCGAAAAAGACGGAATCTATGCGAATTTATTGAGCAATGAATAAAGAGGAGAGAAAGATAATGGTCGGTGAGACAGGATTTGAACCTGCGACCCCTTGTACCCAAAACAAGTGCGCTACCAAGCTGCGCCACTCACCGACAGATATATCTTTTTGAAAAGCCCTGCGAGAGCTTTAAATATGGTGCGGAAGGAGAGACTTGAACTCTCACGCCGTGAAGCACTGGAACCTAAATCCAGCGTGTCTACCAATTCCACCACTTCCGCGAAAAAGTGGGGTGGACGATGGGACTTGAACCCACGACAACCGGAATCACAATCCGGGGCTCTACCAACTGAGCTACGCCCACCACAGTAATCCTGTTCAGTCTTATGTGTGAATTGATAAACACATAAGCGCCTACCGAGCTGTCAGGATCTTACATAGCTACTCGATAGTTAAAGTCGACTCATACCCTAGCCCACAGATGATTTATCACTCTTAGCTAGAAGTATTTACTGAATCGAAGAAAGCATAAATGGTCGGTGAGACAGGATTTGAACCTGCGACCCCTTGTACCCAAAACAAGTGCGCTACCAAGCTGCGCCACTCACCGACTGGAATGCTTACATTAAGCTTTTGATAAAGCTTGAAAATATGGTGCGGAAGGAGAGACTTGAACTCTCACGCCGTGAAGCACTGGAACCTAAATCCAGCGTGTCTACCAATTCCACCACTTCCGCGAAAAAGTGGGGTGGACGATGGGACTTGAACCCACGACAACCGGAATCACAATCCGGGGCTCTACCAACTGAGCTACGCCCACCATAGGGTGTGTTTGCAATTTACACGCTTTATTTTAGCAGTGTAAATACGAAAATTCAGCCTTGCTATCAGGACCTACCTGACTCGCATGGCGCGCCCGGCAGGATTCGAACCTGCGACCCACGGCTTAGAAGGCCGTTGCTCTATCCAGCTGAGCTACGGGCGCTTGGCGAATCTTCGCTGCAAAAAGTGGTCGGTGAGACAGGATTTGAACCTGCGACCCCTTGTACCCAAAACAAGTGCGCTACCAAGCTGCGCCACTCACCGACTGTCGTACCGACCTTGAAGCATTAGCCTCTGTGCCGTTACGGGGTGCGAATATTACTGACATCCCCCCACCTCGTCAAACACTTTTTTAAATAAAATCATCAACCGCTCACAAAGCATCCATTCTCACGTTTTTTTGAACAATTACTCTTGTATTTACCTGTTTTTAGCCTAGGTTTGCGCTTCTTTTAAGGGTAAGCATCAGGCTTTCCATTAACGGTTGTTTACGTTGAACATTTGTGGCGAATAATTGCAGAATAATAACTACTAGAGTATTAGTCCTATTTTATGAAACAATATAGGGCACTTGTTGACCACCCAACCATATAAGAATCGTACAAGACTATGACCGCCCATCTTATTGACGGCAAACTAATTGCCAAACAAGTTCGCCAACACGTAACCTCCTATGTTGAATCGCTTACGCAAGCAGGTAAAAGACAACCAGGCCTAGCCGTTGTCCTTGTTGGCAGTGATGCAGCTTCTCAAGTTTATGTTTCCAATAAACGTAAAGCGTGCGAAGAAGTGGGGTTCGTTTCTCGCTCTTTCGACCTTCCTTCTGATACTACAGAAGAGACCTTGCTAAATTTAGTGGACGAGCTAAACGAAGATAAAGAGATAGACGGAATTCTGGTACAGCTTCCTTTACCTGCAGGGTTAAATGCAGAAAAGGTACTTGAACGTATTCACCCTCATAAAGATGTCGACGGATTTCATCCATACAACATTGGCCGCCTTGCACAGCGTATTCCTGCACTACGTCCCTGCACGCCAAAAGGCATCATGACCATGATAGAGTCAACCAAGCGCCCTGTAAAAGGCTTAGACGCGGTCATTGTAGGTGCGTCGAACATTGTGGGACGCCCTATGAGCCTGGAACTGCTTTTAGCAGGCTGCACCGTTACTACCTGTCATAAGTTTACTCAAGACCTTAAAAGTCACGTTCAACGTGCAGACCTACTGGTAGTCGCGGTAGGTAAACCGAACTTTATTCCTGGTGACTGGGTAAAGCAGGGCGCGATTGTCATTGATGTAGGTATTAATCGCGTTAATGATGGTTCACTTGTTGGCGATGTTGATTTCGAAAAAGCGAAAGAGCGCGCAGGCTGGATAACCCCCGTTCCAGGCGGTGTTGGGCCGATGACAGTAGCCAGTTTGATAGAGAATACGCTGGAAGCTTACGTAAAATATCATTCTTAAAGCACAAATAGTTCAACCAAAATGTTAGGCAGAAATTAAATTTCTGCCTTTTTGTTTTATACTCCCCCTCAAGTTGAACACAGACTCAAACTGACCTACACCTTTTATGGCAGAACCAACATCTCCTTTATGGGAACAGCACGTAATTGATGCAACGCTTAAATGGGTTGACGACATTGTGATAAAGCATAACTTTTGTCCCTTTGCGCGCTATGTAAGAACACCTCACCAAATTCGGTGTGTGGTAATTGAGGGCAATGCGGGAAATGTCGTTCAATCGCTATACGATGAGTTGCGGCATTTAGAAGAGAATGACACCACCGCTACAACACTAATTGCACTCACGCATTCAACCCTTGCTGATTTCAACGAATATCTCGATGTATTGGCTATCAGCGATAATATGCTGCACGACTGGGGATACAGCGGCACTTATCAACTTGCCAGCTTCCACCCCAATTATGTATTCGACGGTAGCGACGTAGACGATGCTGAAAACTATACCAATCGTTCACCCTACCCGCTTTTGCATTTGATTCGTGAAGCTGATATCACACGCTACATGAAGAAAGAAGAAGATGCCGAAAAGATATTCAGCCATAACATTGAAAAAGCACGGACGCTTGGGTGCCCTTATTTTGAGGGCGTATTAGACACGCTTAAAAAAGATAAGCCCGCTCGATAAAACACGGGAAGCTTACCTTTTTTGTGCAATGTAAAAAACACGCACTAAAAAGAGAATAAGCTCGTGATGCGAGCAGGCCTAAAGTATTGGATTACTCCAGGGAACCCAAATAAGCAGCTCCTTATAACAAGCAGGATGTTTATTTGGCTCAAGCTTTCACTTGAAACGTCACTTTACCTGCAAATTATGTGAGTAATATGACAACGTTACACATTTTGACTTCGTTAGGGCTAAAACGTGAATACCCACAATTCATTTTCTCTCGAGGCGATAGCGACCGTCGCTACGCCTTTCAAGCAAAAGTTTGCTATTCCAAGACAGCCCAACTTGGCTAACGCCGAAGGTGTTATTACCTTCGAAGAAGGCTTTAACGATATCAGTTTGCTTAAAGGGATAGAGAATTACAGTCACCTGTGGCTGCTTTTTATCTTTCACCAGAACATTGAACGCGGTTGGAAAAATACGGTAAAAGCCCCTCGTCTAGGTGGTAATGCAACTATGGGCGTATTGGCAAGTCGCAGTACCCACCGACCTAATGGGATTGGCATGTCTGTGGTGAAAAACAAAGGTGTGGTTAGCAGTAATGGACAGACACAGTTAGTGGTTGAAGGGGTAGATTTAGTCGACGGCACACCACTTGTCGATATCAAGCCCTATATCGCGTACGCTGATAGTGTTCCTAGCGCCAGCGATAATCTTGATGACATTAACCCCATACCCAATCGCGACGTATCATTCGCCGATACAATCCAGCCCACGCTTGCTGAAATAGAGAAAAAGCACCGTGTTTTTTCTGCCTTGGTGACTGCGGTACTGTCCCAAGACCCTCGCCCAGCCTATAAACAGCATATTGAAAATGATGAGAAAACCTACCGCGTGACGCTATACGATATTGATGTAGGGTTTGAAATAAGAGATGCCGCCGTTAAGGTGACCGAACTGGTTCATTTAGGATAATTACACTATTAGTGTTAACAGTCTGTGGCGAAATAGCTCACAGTTAATTAGAATACGCCCAAACGTGTGACACCTTATCTCGGTTCAAGCATTTCGCAATGTTTTGTTTTGCGAATTGCCGTTTGCGAAAGAGCATCACACTAACCGTCATAAATACATTTATAACAGGATACCTGCTTTACATGCGCACTAGTCAATATTTGCTTGCCACGCAGAAAGAAACACCTGCAGATGCAGAGGTTATCAGCCACCAGCTTATGCTAAGAGCTGGTATGATCAGAAAGCTTGCCTCGGGTCTATACACATGGTTGCCATCTGGTCTTCGTGTACTTAATAAAGTAGCCAATATTGTTCGTGAAGAAATGAACAAAGCAGGCGCGATTGAAGTGCTAATGCCCGTTGTTCAGCCCGCAGATTTGTGGGAAGAATCTGGACGATGGGAAGAGTACGGCCCAGAGTTACTTCGTATTAAAGACCGCCACCAGCGTGATTTCGTATTAGGTCCAACGCACGAAGAAGTTATTACCGCGCTTGTGCGTAATGAAATTAGCAGCTACAAGCAGCTTCCGCTTAATCTATACCAAATTCAGACTAAATTCCGCGACGAAGTGCGCCCCCGTTTCGGCATTATGCGTGGTCGTGAATTTACCATGAAAGATGCGTACAGCTTCCACTTAGAAGACAGCTGTTTAGAAGAAACGTATCAAAAAATGTACGACGCTTACTGCAATATATTCTCCCGTATGGGCTTAGACTTCAGAGCAGTCATTGCCGACTCTGGCTCTATTGGTGGTAATCACTCTCACGAGTTCCACGTACTTGCCGCATCAGGTGAAGACGATATCGCTTTCTCAAGCGACAGTGATTACGCAGCCAATGTTGAAATGGCTGAAGCTGTTGCGCCTGAAAAAGCTGTCGCATCGGGCGCTGCAGTTGAGACTAAAGATGCCAAAGGCAAAGATTTCAATGCCATCTTAAAAAGCGTAGAAGCCGAAGTGACAAACGCGGTCAAAGTCGTAGTAGTGAAAGCCGCTAATGAAGTAAACAGTAAAGGCGAAGAAGTAGTTTCTGATAAATGGGTAGCCCTTGTACTTCGTGCTGATCATGAGCTTAATGATGTAAAAGCAGAGAAGTTAGACGGCGTTGCAAGCCCGCTTGTTGAAGCATCATTTGAACAAGCAAAAGATACTCTTGGCGTGTCACCATTGTTTGCTGATGCAACCAACCTGACTGTACCCGCTTATATTGACGCCAGTGCAGCTGCCCTTGCTGACTTCACTACAGGCGCAGGCGCAGGCGGTAAGGTAAATATTAACGTAAACTGGTCTGAAGATATTACTGGCGTTGATATTCGCAACGTTGTAGCAGGCGATGCATCTCCTGACGGGAAAGGCACGCTAGATATTAAACGCGGCATCGAAGTGGGTCATATCTTCCAGCTTGGCAGCAAGTATTCAGAGGCCATGAACTGCGGCGTACTAAGCGAATCAGGTAAGCACCAAACCTTAACTATGGGTTGTTACGGTATAGGCGTATCTCGAATTGTTGCGGCAGCTATCGAGCAAAACCACGATAAATTTGGCATAAAGTGGCCAGATCCTATTGCACCGTTTAAAATTGCATTAATACCAATGAATATGCATAAGTCTCATCGCATTAAAGAAGCAGCGGAAGCGCTTTATGAAGAGCTTGTTGCCCTTGGCGTAGAAGTGTTGTTTGACGACAGAAAAGAGCGTCCGGGTGTCATGTTCAATGATATGGAATTAATTGGCATACCTCACAGCATTGTTATTGGTGAAAGAAACCTAGATAATCAACAGGTTGAGTATAAGAATAGACGTACTGGTGAAAAGCAGTTGTTAGATATTAGCGCAGCAAAGGACTTTGTAGCCGCACTCTAGCGCCTGATCTCGCCGATTAGATTAGAAAAGAGGGCGTATGCGGTTAACATTTTATGGCGTAAGAGGGTCAATCCCTACCCCGGGAGCAGCTTACGTCCGCTATGGTGGTAATACTGCATGCGTTCACATTGAGCTTGAGGATGGTACCGATATCATCCTCGACTCTGGCACAGGGATTCGCGTGCTTGGCGAGCGCCTTATTCAAAAAGATACACCCATTAATCTGCTGTTGAGCCACAACCATTGGGATCATATTCAAGGCTTCCCTTTTTTTGCGCCTATCTATCAGGCTTCACGCGAAATCAACATATACCCGGGTCAAACCCTCCTTGATGAACCTGATCAAATTTTAAAGCAAATGGAAGGGTCGTTATTTCCAGTCCCCCGAAGTGCGCTGAAAGCTAACATTTCTATTGTCGATATTCCCAAGTCTACAAGCCGATTTTCAGTAGGAAGCGCAACCATAACTCGCTTAGCCATGAACCACCCCGGTCGTGGCAGTGCTTATTGTATTGAAGCCGATGACGCAAAGGTGGCTTACATAACAGATAATGAGCTTTACCCCCCCTACAAAAAAGAAACAGACTTTATCGATTTCGCAAAATTTGCACAAAATGCCGATCTGCTAATACACGATGCACAGTACATGTTGTCTGACATGCCAGCTAAGAACGGATGGGGTCATTCGGTCGCGGAAGAAGCGGTGAAACTAGCAATGGCATGTGACGCAAAAAAATTAGCTTTATATAGTCATGATCCAGAACGGACTGATGACGATATAGATGATGTTGTAAACCATTGTAATGTATACGTCACAGTGGCAGAGTCTAATCTACAAGTATTTGCATCTTCAGAAGGCCAAGCACTGGACTTCAGTTAAGCATAACAACAACCCCACGTTACGGAGAATTAAAGGTGTCTGTGTTAAAGCCTTTTGTATTTTTAGCAGCATTTGCTGCTTGTACGCCTGTGTGCGCTCAACAATCACAAGAAGTGGTAAGCGAACAAGCGTCATCTTTAGAAAATAGTGAACAAGAGCGCACTGTTGAAAATGAAGAAAATCAATCGTCTCAGGAAGAAAGCGGTATTGAAGTTATCGATATCATCAAACGTGACACCATCACGGAAAGTGCACTGGATAACCGATTAGAAGGCGATAAAGAAGCACTGGATAATGTGTTTGCTATCACTCAGCATAGACAAAACTATCTACTTCCAATCACTTACGTTTCCAACCCAAGCTCTGTGGCCAGTGAAGAACTCACAAACGAGAACATAGACAATAAAGAAGCCAAATTTCAGGTAAGCGCAAAGCTGCCGCTTTATTTGGAAGATACAGGATTCGACGGTGTTTACTTTGGCTTTACGCTTACCTCTTTCTGGCAGCTTTATAACAGTGAAGCGTCGAAGCCGTTTCGCGAGACCAATTACGAACCAGAAGTCTTTTGGCAAGAAACAGCCGATTATTCCGTACTTGGCTACAAATTTAATACCTTTCAAGTTGGTTTCAATCATATGTCTAACGGTCAAAGCGGGCTGCGCTCTCGAAGCTGGAATCGTATATTTGCCTCTATTGTCTTTAGCGACGATGACGATATCTACTACCTAAAGACGTGGTACCGTATTCCTGAAGACGAGAAAACAGACCCGCTTGATCCTACCGGCGACGATAACCCTGATATACAAGACTATTACGGTAGAATGGAACTTGGTTATGGAAGGAAAATTGGCGCGTTTAAAGTACTGGCGCTTTTACGAAATAACCTCGACGTAGATGAGAACCGAGGCAGCATCCAGCTAGACTTCACCTACCCTATCTCTGACCGCTATGAAGTCTTGCTTCAATACTTCAATGGCTATGGCGATTCGCTTATCGATTATAACCGCTCACAAGAACGTATTGGTATCGGTTTTCAGCTGCACTTTTTGTAATAAATAACCACGTAG
This sequence comes from Alteromonas sp. Cnat2-8, assembly GCF_022348355.1. Classification (NCBI taxonomy): domain Bacteria; kingdom Pseudomonadati; phylum Pseudomonadota; class Gammaproteobacteria; order Alteromonadales; family Alteromonadaceae; genus Alteromonas; species Alteromonas sp. Cnat2-8. Next base: position 736,578 of record NZ_JAKREX010000002.1, on the reverse strand, counting down.
ACACAGGATGGGCACGCCAAACCGCTTTTGCATGGCGTGCTCTTCTCATTTCGACATCACTGTTTGCTAATCAATCACGCCTGCCGCGCGATAAAGCTGAATATGCACCTCTACCAGCGCAGCAATATCTCTTTGGTAGCCTCCACCAATTACCGCAGCAATCGGAACGCCTAAACGCTCGGCTAACGCAAAGACTTGCGTATCTCTCTCGTACACGCCTTGCGTAGAAATATGTAAATGACCAAGGTCGTCGTTTACATGCACATCAACGCCTGCGTCATAGATGATGGCATCGGGCTGGAATTGTCTCATTACCATCGTTAGCGCTTGTTCTAGCGTAGTTAGATACTCATCGTCTTCGGTGCCCTTATCGAGCCCTATATCAATATCGGAACGCTGCTTTCTGTGAGGGAAGTTCTTTTCACCATGAATAGATAAGGTAAAAATATCACGGTCGTTTTCGGCAAGTTTTGCTGTGCCATCGCCTTGATGCACATCTAAATCGACAATAAGCACATTTTCAACGGACGGGGTTTGCTGCATAGTTTTCGCTGCCAAATATAAATCGTTGAACAAGCAAAAACCTGAACCAAAATCAGCAAACGCGTGATGATACCCGCCCGTTAAATTCAATGCTTTTCCATGCTCTAGCGCTAGCTTGGCTGTTAAACAGGTCCCAGCGACGGCAGTACGGGTACGCTCAATCAGCTGCTGCGACCAGGGAAAGCCTATGCGGCGCATGGCTTTCCTATCTAATGCGCCAGTACTTAGTGCATCAACATAGTCCGGATCGTAATAGGCAGTGAGAAAAGAAAGATCAACCGGTGATGGAGTAACAAAACGCGATGCTTCCACACCACGATTTAACAATTCATCGCGAATACCTACGTACTTCTCGATGGGAAATCGGTGTCGCTCAGGAAGATCTAACTGGCTATAAATAGGATGAAATACGAGTGGTGTTGTCATTATTATCAATACTAGTTTAGGCCGCGCGCATCTATAACAGATAAAAGAAAAGGGGCGTGAACATTGTTCAAACACTCCCTTTTAACGTGTTTATACTGACAAAGCACAGTTAGCGGGTCAAACTGTTCACCACCTTTTCAACATTTTCTGACATACTTTTCATTGAGCGTGACATGTCATCACGCTGAGCAAGTTGATGATATTTTTCAGATGATGTGACCACATTACTGATTATTGTTTCCACCTGCTGAAGTACAGCTTCTTGCTCATCTGCGGCTTCGTTAAGCGCCACAACTACGCTGGCCGTTTCTTGAATATCCCTCACCACGTTATTGAGTGTTTCAAGCGCTGTTGCTGCTTCTGCTGCGTTTGTGTCTGACAGTTGCTTGCCTGACGACATCGCCGCAACGGCCCCTTTTGCTTCAGCTTCAAAACTACTTAAAATGTCGTTAATTTCCTTGGTCGACTGCTGTGTTTTAGCTGCAAGTGCTCGAACCTCGTCGGCTACCACAGCAAAACCACGGCCATGCTCACCTGCCCTAGCAGCTTCAATTGCTGCGTTTAGAGCCAGCAGGTTAGTCTGATCGGCAATTTCGTTAATAACATTTACCACTTTTAGAATATTGGTACTGCGGCTTTGCAGTTCTGACACGATATTACTTGATTCGGTTACCGTTTTTGCTAGTTGCTTAAAGCCTGCATTGGCGCTTTCAAACGTGGCATAACAACTTGCCACGTTCTTTTCAGAGTTATTTGTCGCCACAGCAACTTGGTCGGTGATTGCCACTAAATTTTGCACAATCTCTTTAAGTTTATCCGTACTGCTATCAAGCGAACGCGACGCATCCCGTTGTCCATTGGCGCCTTCCATAATGGATTGACTGACGTTACCGAGGGTGCCAAACGCCTTCTCCATTTCGGTCTCCGCTTGTTGAAGCTGCGCAACCGAATCTTTTAATTTGTTTTGTAATGCCCTGGCAGATTCTGCCAGCATGCCCAATTCATGGTCGCTGGAATACGTTAACGCGTAGTCGTAACGGCTATGAGCCAAGTTAGATATACACGCCGCAACCTGCTTCGTTGGTTTAATAACCTGAGAGCGCAAACGAGCAATCACATAAGCAACAGAAAGCACAGAAAGCGCAATTGCTGCCAGTAGAATTATCCAGAGCATAGTGCGCGTATTGGCTTTAAGTTCAGCAATCGCGTTCGCTGAATCCGCTGCAATTTCCGCCGCGATACCTGAGAGGAGCTTAGCAGGCTCTCTATCAATACCTCGAACAAAGCTATCTCCAACCTTTGGATCAAACCCTGAGTTAATAAATGCGTCGTATCCTTCACGGTATTTCTCGGCCATGACTGCATGGGCTTTTTGAAATTGCCTGATATCTGACTTCACGCTTTCACTTATCACACTACTTGATAGCATCAGGTCAAACTGGCGAGTGATGTCGGCCTCTCTCTGCTTGAATCGCTCCCAGTATTTTTCTCGGTCGTCTTTTTTGTGGCCACGCAACAATACGTTCTTCCACTCTTGCACTTGAGTTTTGAAAGTACTTAGCGTGGTATTGACGTCTCGTTCTGACTGAACAAGGGTGTTTTCTAGCTCATCGAATGAATTAAGTAACGAGAAAGACTTCAGAATTGAGGCACCGTTTAATAGTACAAGAATTAAAAAGCTGGCGAGAACAGGCGTCATCACCAAACGGCTGATGCTTGTGTAATTGAACACGGCTTAACCTTTAGTATAAATTTAAAGAAGGACGTCGCCATTAAATGATATTTTTATGACGGTATGGTTACAAATTTGGTATGAATCAACATACCAATATATGCGAAAATATACACTCTTATAGTAACAGGCTTATTAACTTGCTCTTTTTTAAGTAGATACAAAAAAAGAGCCCGAAGGCTCTCTTTTCATTTCGGTAAATCTACACCCGTTTACTCCCACTCAATCGTAGCAGGTGGCTTACCAGAAATGTCGTAGACCACACGACTAATGCCGTCAATTTCATTGATAATGCGATTAGACACTTTACCTAGGAAGTCGTAGGGTAAATGTGCCCAGTGAGCTGTCATGAAATCGATGGTTTCTACTGCACGAAGGCTTACTACCCAGTCGTATTTACGCGCATCACCCATTACGCCAACTGAGCGCACTGGAAGGAATACGGTAAACGCTTGGCTTACTTTTTGGTATAGGTCAGCAGCATATAGCTCTTCAATGAAGATAGCGTCAGCACGACGTAGTAAGTCGCAATATTCTTTCTTAATTTCACCAAGTACACGAACACCTAGACCCGGACCAGGGAACGGGTGACGGTAAAGCATGTCGTACGGTAAACCTAGCTCAAGGCCGATTTTGCGTACTTCGTCTTTAAAGAGTTCACGCAGTGGCTCAACAAGACCTAGCTCCATATCTTCTGGAAGACCACCCACATTGTGGTGCGACTTAATTACGTGCGCTTTACCCGTTGCAGAACCCGCTGATTCAATAACGTCTGGGTAAATAGTACCTTGCGCTAACCACTTCGCGTTTTCACGCTTACCCGCTTCTTCGTCAAATACACGAACAAACTCATTACCGATAGCTTTACGTTTAAGCTCAGGATCTTCAATGCCTTTTAGGCGATCAAGGAAACGCTCTTCAGCGTCTACACGGATAATGTTAAGGCCGAAATGGTCACCAAACATTTCCATTACCTGATCAGCTTCATTTAAGCGAAGCAGGCCATTGTCTACAAACACACAAGTAAGTTTGTCACCTATCGCGCGGTGAAGCAGCATAGCTGTTACTGAAGAATCTACACCGCCTGAAAGGCCAAGAATAACTTCTTCATTGCCCACCTTCTCTTTTATGCGCTCAATGGCATCGTCTATAATTGCGCCAGCTGTCCAGAGCTTTTCACACTTACAGATGTCCATCACAAAGTGAGTTAATAGACGCATGCCTTGGCGAGTGTGAGTCACTTCAGGGTGGAACTGCACGCCATAGAATTGCTTCTCTGCGTTATACATTGCAGCATGTGGGCATGAAGCGGTTTGCGCGATGGTTTCAAAACCTTCGGGAATAGCTGCCACTTTATCGCCGTGGCTCATCCATACATCAAGCAGCGCCGCGCCGTTATCGCCTATCGCATCTTCAATTTTATCCAGCAGCGGGCTTGGCTTAATCACTTCTACTTGCGCATAACCAAATTCACGCTTGTCTGAACCCAGTACGCCACCACCTAGCTGTTGTGCCATGGTTTGCATGCCATAGCACACGCCTAGCACTGGCACGCCGGCTTCAAATACGTACTCGGGCGCGCGTGGTGAACCTTCTTCGGTTACTGACTCTGGGCCACCTGACAGAATAATCCCTTGAGGATTAAATTCGCGGATTTGCTCTTCGGTCACATCCCAAGCCCAAAGCTCACAGTAAACGCCTATTTCGCGAACACGACGTGCTATCAACTGCGTGTATTGCGAGCCAAAATCCAAAATAAGTATGCGTTGGTCGTGGATATTTGTGGTCATGTTTTATTTTTACCCGTTAAATAAAAGAACAAAGGCTGGTGTAGTACCAGCCTCGTAGTCGTCGGTCGCCTTAACCTAAACGGTAGTTTGGCGCTTCTTTGGTAATGCTTACATCGTGAACGTGGCTCTCGCCCATTCCGGCTGAAGTTACGCGCACAAATTGTGCCTTGGTATTGAGCTCTTCAATTGTTGCGCAGCCCGTTAAGCCCATGGCTGAGCGCAAGCCGCCCATTTGCTGATGGATAATATTAGCAATTGGACCTTTGTACGCTACGCGGCCTTCAATACCTTCTGGTACTAATTTCTCAGCGTTATCAGAATCTTGAAAGTAACGGTCTGACGAACCGTGGCTTTGATCCATAGCGCCTAGTGAACCCATACCGCGATATGACTTGTAATAACGGCCTTGGAAAAGTTCTACTTCGCCTGGCGCTTCTTCAGTACCTGCTAGCATGCTGCCAACCATTACGCAGCTTGCGCCAGCAGCCAACGCCTTAGCAATGTCACCCGAAAAACGAATACCGCCGTCAGCGATTACTGGAATGTCAGTATCTTTAAGCGCTTCTACTGCATCTGATACCGCAGTAATTTGAGGCACACCGCAACCGGTTACGATACGGGTAGTACAAATTGAGCCAGGGCCAATACCCACTTTAACAGCATCTACACCGGCATCGGCAAGTGCTTTCGCGCCATCGCCCGTCGCAACGTTACCCGCAATAATTTGTACATCTGGATAGTCTGCACGTACCTTTTTCACGCGGTCAATAACACCTTGCGAGTGACCGTGAGAGGTATCGATAAGTAAAACGTCAACGCCTGCATCTACAAGTAGTGCAATACGTTCGTCAGTACCTGGTCCAACGCTTACCGCAGCACCAACACGTAGGCGACCAAGCGAGTCTTTACATGCGTTAGGCTTGTTTTCTGCTTTCTGGAAGTCTTTAACAGTGATCAGGCCTGTAAGCTTAAACGCGTCGTCGACGACAAGAATTTTCTCAATGCGGTGTTCGTGCATAAGATCTAACACCACATCAGAGCTTGCACCTTCTTTAACGGTAACCAGATCATCCTTACCGGTCATTACGTTTCTAATAGGCAAATTCAAACGCTTTTCAAAGCGAAGATCGCGGCCTGTCACAATACCAATTAGGTTATTATCTTTATCAGTCACCGGGAAGCCAGAGTAACCAAGACGCTTAGAAAGCGCGATAACTTCACCAATGGTCGCATTCTCTTCAACCGTTACCGGGTCAGATACCACACCACTTTCGTATTTCTTAACTTCACGTACGTGTTTGGCTTGCTCTTCGGGCTTCATGTTTTTATGAATGAAACCAATACCACCCTCTTGAGCTAGCGCAATAGCTAGACGGGCTTCAGAAACCGTGTCCATGGCAGCAGACACCATTGGAATATTTAACGTTACGCCACGCGTAAGGCGTGTTTGTAAGTTGGCTGTGTGAGGGAGGACGGTCGAGTGGCCGGGAACCAGCAACACATCGTCGAACGTCAGGGCTTCTTGGATGATACGTAGCATGCAACAACACCTATTCAGTTGAGGGTTAATTGCGGCGCAATTGTAGTGTTTTTTAGTTTTCAGGTAAACTCTAAATGTATTAAACCCAGTGATTTTTTTTATGTTTACAAATTCGCCATCTACGTCTCGACAAATTTTAACAGTTACCAAGCTAAATCGCTTAGCCAGAACCGTACTGGAAGGCGAAATTGGCCTTATTTGGCTATCGGCTGAAATATCCAATTTTGTGGCAGCCGCATCAGGGCATTGGTATTTCACGCTGAAAGACAACAAAGCCCAAGTTCGCGCGGCCATGTTCAAGGGATCAAACCGCAATGTTCGCATTCGCCCTAAAGAAGGCGACAAAATTTTAGTGCGAGCGTCGGTTGGCCTTTACGAAGCACGCGGCGACTATCAACTGGTTGTCGAACACATGGAAAGCGATGGCGAAGGTGCGCTTAAGCAAGCGTTCGAAGCCTTAAAGTTCAAACTCAACAATGAAGGCTTGTTCGATACTGCTAACAAGCGTGCGCTACCTGAACGTATTAATCGCATCGGCGTAATAACTTCATCAAGCGGTGCAGCGCTTCATGATGTATTAAGTGTATTAAAACGACGCAGCCCACAAACCGAAATCATTGTTTATCCGTCGATGGTTCAGGGTGAAACCGCGCCTTTACAGTTAATTAATGCGTTAAGAACGGCTAACCGCCGCGCAGAAGTGGATGTGCTGTTACTTACGCGAGGCGGCGGTTCATTAGAAGACTTATGGTGTTTTAATGATGAAAGCTTGGCAAGAGAAGTCGCTGCAAGTGCCCTTCCCATAGTTAGCGCCGTAGGCCATGAGGTAGACTTCACCATTAGTGACTTCGTCGCCGATGTTCGCGCCCCTACCCCATCTGCTGCTGCCGAAATCTTAAGTCAGGATTCTGCGGCTCTTTACCAAACGCTAAGTCAGCAAAAACAACGCTTAGCAAGGGCAATACATCAGTACCTTCAAACGAGTAAACAACAGCTTGTTTTAAAGAAACAACGGCTAAATGCGTTGCATCCACAAAGCCGCATCCAATCGCAGTGGCAAACGTTAGACAGACTACAACTTCGTTTAGCGCATAAGATGCAAAACGACTTGGCAAAAGCAGAGAAGCGATTACAAGGTCTTGATTACAGGCTAAACAAACAATCGCCATCAGCAAACGTGGCGCGTGCAAAAGACAAACTGAATTACGCTAGCACCAAGCTCTTATCAAGCATGAATACACTCATTAGAAGCAAAAAAAATGAACTTGGTGGTAAAGTTAGCCTCTTACAATCCGTAAGTCCTCTTTCAACGCTCGCCCGTGGTTACAGCATTACTTTGTCCGACAAAACAGCCATTAATAGCGTGAATAAAGTAAATGTAGGTGATGAGATAAAATCTCGGGTGACTGACGGAGAAATAACCAGTACAGTGACACACATTCAGCGGCAATAGGTAGCCTTAAGTATTATGCCCGTTCATGTAAACGCGTTTTCCTTTTCCAGTATTTACCAGCGGGCCTGTGCATTTTGGAGCCTAAAGTCACAGCGGTTCGCTGTACCCAAAATTTTGACACCTTTGTGCGTTTTTGTTCTGTTACTAGTGCCTGACTTCACCTTTGCTTCTATGGTCAATCAACCTGTCTCTGTTTTTTCTACCTACCCGAGCGAGACGTTACTCAGGGCTTGTGGAGCCCAGCGAGCATTAAGCGAAGCTAATGCTTCTCAATCCACTAATTTGTGTTTTGAAGATGCGATTTCGCCCGACAGCTTTATTAAACTCCTAAGCGAATCAGGAGAGTTCAGTCATTTGTTCCCTTATGGCGAAGGAAACGACTACGAACTATTGATTGCTAATGTTGGCGCAGCGCCTGGCATGCATCGACAGCACGCAAAACAATTTGCAGAATTCACTTTACAATGGCGAGGGATAGAAATTGACTCATCTTCATTTGATGCGAGTGCCGCAGAAAACACAGATGTGAAAACGGAAACCGCTTTAGCCGAAGAAGAAGCTCAATCGTTGATTGCCCGCTGGATTCAACATGCCAAACATTCTGGATTATTTACCAGCCAGTTTTTGTTCGATGCGCTAGAAGCTAGCGACTATAAGGGTGGATTACAGGTACCAAACGCCATTGGCGACTTCACTAAATTAGATACTCAGTTATATCCAGACCCGTTTAACGGTGCAATTACTCGCTATATACACCCTGAGTTTGAAGATGCGCTCGTTGATGTCACCGTATATCCCTTTTTAGATCAGCTTTCTTCAGATGAAAACGAGCTACTTCCTAAGCAACTAGAAAGTGATCTGCAAAGAGCTAGTGCTACAGCCGATTTACAACAGTTAACATTGTCTCAAATCAGTCCAGCCTCACGCTATGAGGTTAACAGCGCATTAAGAGGATGGAGGTTGGGGCTGAGCGCGACATCTGAAACATCACCAACAATTTACGCGACAACCTATGTCTTTAAGCTACAAGATAAAATCGTAAAAGTGTCTACGACTTTTCCTCCTGACTTTTCAGACAATATTGTCAATCAATTGATTGTTAACGTAGAAGTTCCGCAAGAGTCTGAAATGATGAAAAAGGTTCGCTCTCTGCTTTTGGAAAGCGCGCATTAAGCTTTTTTCGCAGAACGTCGTTTAACTAGCGGCAAACTCAACGTTGGCTTTTCTTCTGTTTTGGCGGTGAGAATATATACTTTTTGCTGCTCTTTTGGTTTATACCTATCAAACCAGTTATACATTTGATTTTTTTGAAGTGGTGAGGCGACTTTAACCAATTTTTCTACTGACACTTTATCTCCCAAAAACACTGCTGGCTGTCTGCTAAACAGGTAGTGTCTGCAAAAACAGCTCCAAATTTCACATCCGTGGTAACCTCCCGAATTCAAAGGTACGTACCTATAAATGACTGAATATGTGAACAAAGAGAAAGTGGTACTAGCAGGAAAAGAATACAATCTAAGTGTAATAATGACCTAGCAGATTAAATCAAGAAAACCGTAGAGTTGAATACGACTGGCAAAATGCAATTCACGCTAAAGCGAGTCTAATTGGGGATTTCATCATGCCACAATAGTGGGGAAATTGAGTAATGTAGAAGCATGGACGCTATCGCCACTTGGTCAGAAATAGCGCCCTATCCTAAAAAAGGCTACTTTTTATCTTTGTAATAAGACATCATACGACGGCGCTTGCGCTGCTGCGCCAAGGTCAAATTAGCCTTCTTACCTTCAAACGGGTTGTTGCCTTCTCTGAATTCTATCTTAATAGGCGTGCCCATAATTTCTAGCGCTTTTCTGAAATAGTTCATCAAGAAACGTTTATAAGAGCTTGGTAAGTCATCCACTTGATTACCGTGAATAACAATAACCGGTGGGTTGTAACCACCTGCGTGAGCATACTTCATTTTAACTCGGCGACCACGCACCAGCGGAGGTTGATGGTCATCCTGAGCCATTTCCATAATTTGTGTAAGCAGCGCGGTATTAATACGCTTGGTCGCGCTCATATACGCTTCTTGTACGGACTCAAATAAATTACCAACACCCGAACCATGAAGCGCAGAAATAAAATGAATTCGAGCGAAGTCGATAAAGCCTAAACGACGGTCCATCTCGCGCTTTATGTCGTCTTTCACGTCAGTACTTAATCCGTCCCATTTGTTCACGGCAACTACTAATGAACGACCTGAATTAAGTACAAAGCCTAATAAGCTGAGATCTTGGTCGGTAATACCTTCTCTGGCATCAATGACCAATAGCACTACGTTAGCTTCTTCAATTGCCTGAAGAGTTTTAACAATAGAGAACTTCTCTACGGCTTCACTAATTTTCTTGCGCTTTCTCACGCCCGCGGTATCGATTAGGATATATTCACGCTCATCCCTTTCCATTGGAATGTACACGCTGTCACGGGTGGTGCCTGGCATGTCGAATACCACCACGCGCTCTTCACCTAAAATGCGGTTTGTCAGTGTCGACTTACCCACGTTGGGCTTACCTACGATAGCAAGTTTGATAGGTAACTCTTGAAGGCGTTGACGCTGCGTTTCAGCATCCTCTTCTTCTTCAGGCTCCTCATCGACAATTTCCATGTCCGGGAAATCAGATTCAAGTGGCTTTAAGGCGTCCTGCAGCAATTGGCTAACACCGCGACCGTGCGCCGCAGCAATTTGCTTAATATCACCTAAGCCTAAGGAATAAAATTCCGCACTTTCGCTATCGCCGTCAATTCCATCAACCTTGTTCGCCACAACAAACACTTTTTTGTTTATGCGTCGAAGATGATCAGCAATACCTTGGTCGGCTGGCAGCATACCTGCTCTGGCGTCAACCAAAAACAATACGACATCAGCCTCTTCTATAGCTAACAAAGACTGTTGTGCCATTTCAGCATCAATGCCCTCTTCATCGCCCGTAATACCGCCGGTATCCACTACTATGAACTGGCGCTTTTCAAATTTCGCTTGGCCGTATTTACGGTCGCGAGTTAGCCCCGGGTAGTCAGCAACTAGTGCATCACGGGTATTTGTAAGGCGATTAAACAAGGTTGACTTACCAACATTAGGGCGGCCAACCAAAGCAACAACGGGTAACATTTATCAGATCCTAGGGGTCATGAAAGCTAAAAAAGCACAAGCCGCATACACCATCTATTACAACTAACGTTCGGGAGCTGTATTCTCTAACGAGAGGTGAATTACTATGAGGCTTTTGAGAATGGGCGCATTATACCTTGTTCACTACCTAATACCAATGGCGTTCAATAACACGAAGAGAAACCGTCTACCCATTGATAATTCCCAAGTTTAGGCCCGAAAAAACCGCGGGGTATAAAAAAAGGCGCTTTACGCACCTTTTCTGTTTAAATATTAGCGAAACGTTCCCGTTACTTTGGAACTTGCACCGACGCTATTACGCCATTACGTGTTACCGCTATAATCTTATCATCAACCTTCAACGGCGCAGCATAGATTGAATCATCTTCGTCATCGCCGCCAACATCTAGGCGTGCAACAACTTCACCTGTTTCTTGTTCAATCCAGTGTAGAAAGCCCCAGTTATCACCAACAACCACATGGTCGCCTACTGGAGTAGCAGCCGTTAATGAGCGATGCTTAAGTGAACCTTGAGACCAAAGCTCTACGCCGTTTCGTCTATCAAGGGCATAAACGTTAGAGTTGTTGTCTACAACAAAAATTTTATTGCCGTCGATATTCAAATTGCGAAACGATGCATATTCACGTTTCCAAATTACACGACCTGAACGTAACTCTACAGCAGCTAATGTTCCGTTGTAAGAAACCGTGTAAACCGTGCCGCCAAATAAAACAGGCGTTGTGTCGATATCAACAATACGCTCTAACTCTGTTGCACCAGAAGGCGTTGCAATTACCGTTTCCCACGCAAGTACACCTGTTTCGATAAGATTAACCTGAATTTTACCTGTAGGTGTGCCGATGATAGCACCACCGTTAGATGCGATTGGGCCAGAAATACCACGTAATGTTAGCGGAGGAGTATCACCTTCGTGTCTCCACAACTGTTCACCAGTGCGGGTATTGAAACCAAATAAGCTACCAGCACCCGTGTTAACCACTAAGATACCTTCATCAGCTGCCGGAGCCGCTAAAATCTCACCGGGAACAGACGCATCCCAAACTAACTCTCCGGTTTCTGCATCCATTGCAGCTACATAGCCGTTTTCTGTACCAATGAATACGTGTCTGTCTGCTACGGCGATACCACCAATACGTGCAGTCTCACCGCTACGCCACAAATTAGTGACTGAGCTTAGCATGCCCTCAGAGCGAAACTGTGCGAAATCTTTCTCCCACAACACTTTACCCGACTCAGGGTCCATCGCGACAACGGCGCCATGGCGATCGGCAGCATAAAGCTTGTCATAGGCATAAACAGGGCGAAGACGAGAGAAGTAATGATTAACGCCATCACCAATATCGCGATCCCACACTAATTTAGGTGTGAATTTAGCCTCAATAGGCTTTAAACGACGAATCTCTAATTCTTCGTCATCTGCAAACCAGTCTGAAATAGTTGAGCAGCCAGACATTGTGATAGACACCGCGAGTGCCATACCTATCGTGCGAGCAAATCGACCTTTACGGCCACACGTGTTGTGAAACAAATTGCGTACCTCTTTATTATTTATACCAGCCCTAAGGCTTTCGCTTATTGCGCAGCAGATACCGATAGGTTATCTAACTTCATTTGTAAAAGCGGATTGTTGGCATTTTTTTCTAACGCATTTGAATAAGCTAAGCGAGCATCATCAAACTTGCCTTGTTTTTGATACACATCGCCTTTTAATTCAGAAACTTCTGCTGCAAATGCGTCGTTTGTTACATTGCTAAGCGTAGACAACGCCGCGTCCAGCTGGTTCATTTCAATTTGCACACGCGACAAACGAAGTGAGGCAAGCACTTTCAATTCATCATTTTCGGCAAAGGTTACTACGCTATTTAGGTGAGAAGCTGCAGCGTCTAAATCACCGGCATCTACCGCTTGCTTAGCAGCAAGAAGGCTGGCAATGCTCGCATAACCACTGTCTTTGTTCTCTTCGATAAAAGCTTTAACTTTTGCGTCGCTGCCTTCTGTACCGAATGTTTCTACGGCATTTTGATAGGCAACCGATGCCGCTTCTTTAGTTTCAATTTGCGCTTCTGAATACGCTCTCCAGCCCCAAAGGCCACCTAGACCAAGCGCTGCACCGACAATAATTGCAGTACCGTGCTCTTTCCAAAAACGTTTAATCGCTTCTACTTGTTGTTCTTCTGTTGCGAACTGTTCCATGATGTCCTCTTTTTATTTTGCGCTCAGCATCTCTGCAACCTTATCAGATAAGGTATCGAAGCTGACTGTAACTTGTTCTTGACCATCGCGCAGTGGTTTAACACCTACTTCGCGAGACTGCATTTCGTCATTGCCTAAAAGCAGCGCTAAACGTGCGCCTGTTTTATCTGCACGCTTTAATTGTTTTTTAAAGTTGCCGCCGCCACAGTGCATCATTATGCGTGTATTAGGAAGCGTATTTCGAAGATGCTCTGCTACCTCAATAGCGTATGACTGTGCCTCTTCGCCCATCGCCGTTACGTAAACGTCTGCGAAACTTGAGTCCTGACCTTCTTCGGTTAACGTGGTTAGCAACAGTACCAAACGTTCAATACCCATAGCAAAACCAACCGCAGGCGTTGCTTTGCCCCCGAGTTGCTCTACCAAGCCATCGTAACGGCCTCCAGCACACACTGTACCCTGGGCTCCCAAGCTATCTGTCACCCACTCAAACACAGTACGGTTGTAGTAATCTAATCCGCGCACTAGTCGAGGATTTATTTCAAACTCAATGCCTGCTTGCGTTAAGCGCGAACACAAGGTTTCAAAATGTACTTTAGATTCTTCATCAAGATGATCGATTAGCGCTGGCGCATCGGCAATCGCAGCTTGAACATCAGGGTTCTTTGAATCGAGTACGCGAAGTGGATTCGTTTCAAGTCGACGCAGTGAATCTTCATCGAGCTGGTCTGCACGCTGTTTTAAGAATTCCACCAGCGTATCGCGATATGCAGCGCGAGCTTCGTTTGAACCTAAAGTATTAATTTGAAGTTTTACGTGCTGCTCAATACCAAAAGCTTTCCAAAAGCGTGCACTAAGAAGAATCACTTCTAAGTCGATGTCAGGGCCGTCCATACCGTAGGTCTCTACACCGAACTGATGGAACTGGCGATAACGCCCTTTTTGTGGACGTTCATGACGGAACATTGGCCCCATGTACCACAGGCGTTGCTGCTGGTTGTACAATAAGCCGTGCTCGTTTCCTGCGCGCACGCAACTTGCCGTACCTTCTGGACGTAGCGTTAAGCTGTCGCCATTTCTATCTTCGAAGGTATACATTTCTTTTTCAACGATATCGGTAACTTCACCGATAGAGCGCTTGAACAAGTCGGTGCTTTCAACGATGGGAGTACGTATTTCCTGGTAACCATAACTCGCCACAACCTGACGAAGTACAGATTCTACCTTCTGCCATGTACCGGAAATCTCCGGTAGGCAGTCATTCATGCCTCGAATTGCCTGAATAGTCTTAGCCACGTGAAATTCTCATACTGCTAAATAGTGAAAAGCCCCGCATTATAGGGGCTTTGGGAATAAACAACAATGAACAAAAAATGTCTCAGTCTTTAACCGAGACCTGAATTTTATTTTGTTCACTCATACGCGATGCTTTGGCGCGAATCTTAGCTTCAAGCTTATCCACTAGATCGTCGTTAGGAAGACGTTCTTTAACGCGCTTACCGTCTTCATATAGGCCGCTCATGTTACGTGCGCCAGTGAGGCCCAAATCAGACACTTCTGCTTCGCCTGGGCCGTTAACCACGCAACCGATGATAGAGACATCCATTGGCGTAAGAATATCTTCCAATCGCTGCTCAAGAGCATTCACTGTGCCGATTACATCGAATTCTTGTCGTGAACAACTCGGGCAAGCAATAAAGTTTATACCGCGCGAGCGAATACGCAGTGACTTCAGAATATCAAAGCCTACTTTGATTTCTTCCACCGGATCTGCGGCTAACGATACGCGCAACGTATCACCAATACCTTCAGCCAATAGCATACCTAAGCCAACTGCACTCTTCACGGCGCCGGCGCGCTGGCCACCGGCTTCGGTAATACCTAAGTGAAGCGGCTGGTCTATTTTTTGTGCCAATAAACGATAGGCGCCAACAGCTAAGAAAACATCCGACGCTTTAACGCTGACTTTGAATTGATCAAAGTTAAGTTTGTCGAGAATATCCACATGACGCATTGCGGATTCAACCAGCGCTTCTGGCGTTGGCTCACCGTACTTCTCTTGTAAGTCTTTTTCTAACGAGCCACCGTTCACACCAATGCGGATAGGAATATTTTTGTCTTTTGCACAATCGACCACAGAGCGCACACGCTCCATATTACCTATGTTACCTGGGTTAATGCGCAGACAATCCACGCCGTATTCAGCAACCTTAAGTGCGATACGGTAGTCAAAATGAATATCTGCAACGAGTGGCACACTCACCTGCTTTTTAATTTCTTTAAATGCTTCAGCCGCTTCCATCGTGGGCACAGATACTCGAACGATCTCCCCACCCACTGCAACAATACGGTTTATTTGATCGACGGTCGCTGCCACATCAGTGGTCCGCGTATTCGTCATAGATTGAACAGCAATGGGAGCGCCATCACCAATGGGAACGTTACCTACATTAATACGCGTAGACTTTCTGCGCTTAATAGGGCTTTCTGCAAACATCTAATTACCTATAAAGGAAGTGCGAAGCGAGCTGTTTTACCGTTTTGGTATGAAGAAATATCAACAGACTCGCCGTTAACTGATATGCGCACATTATCCGGTGCACCGAGCGTAACTTCAACAGGAGGAACGCCTTGAATTTCCATAACTCGTCCTTTTAGCTTTACCCCATAGGCAATAGCTTCTCCAGACGCGTCTTTTATATTAACCCAACAGTCATCGTCGAAAGTGAAAACCATAGCAATTGGCGCTGCATCAGACTGACTATTCACATTAAGGTTGGGTTGGGGTTCGTTACTATTCGCAGAATCAACCAGAGCGGTTAGGTTATTGCTATCATTCACCTCTGTATCGGGTGCTGAGATTGCACCATCATTCAAGCTACCGTCTTGGTTAAAACCGCTATCTTGGTCGCTGAACGCACCGCTGGTTTCTGAGTTTGAACTATTGCTCACGCCCGTGTCTAGCTGATTGTTTCCAGCCGTATCACCCTGCGACGACGAGGCGTCAGAAGTTACATTGTCGGTATCTGTGCCCGCCGATGGGACAGGCGTATTAGCGGCTTCTCGCTTAACAGCCTCACTAAGTGGCAGTTCAGCTACCGTGTCGTCACTAGGCTGTTGATACCACCACACGACAACGGCGGCAATGATAAGAAGTAAAATAACATAAGTTACCATCATCCACCTGTCATCGTGTGTCTGTTTTGCGACACGCTTTGAAAAGCTCTGTAATTTCTCTGAAGACGGTACAGATGTTTGATTGTGGAAGCGTTCGAATGCCTCAATAACTTCTTGAGAATTCATGCCTAATTGCTTGGCATAATTTCTCACGTATCCTTTTGTAAAAGTCACTGACGACTTGTCATCAATGACATCATTTTCTAAATCATTGATTTGTTTAGCTTTCAAAAATAATTTATCAGCAATATCTTGTTGAGACAAACCTAGCGTTTCACGGCGCGCTTTTAGCATTGCCCCTGGACTTGGCGTGTTTTCTTGTTGTTGCGAAGTAACTTCTTGATTCGCTTTTTCTTCCGACACCATTAAACCTTATTCCTCCTGCATACTCGGTGGTACTAACCAAAGCGTCTGACCAGCAATAATAGCGCCAGTATTTTCAAGGTTATTCCACTCTTGCAGTGTTGCCATTTTGATATTGTGCAATAAAGAAATACGATATAAGTTTTCACCTTCTTTTACTACATGGAATTTATCACTTTGCACAGATAATTCAGTATTTTGTGCTTTTTCCGGTGTGTTACCTGTGGCTGTAGGGGCGTTGTCGGAGTTATTGCTCTGAGATTGACGCTGAGCGTCGTTGTCTTGGGCGACGCTCTTTTCATTTTCTTTATCGTTTGATGACGTTTGTGCAAGCCCGTCGGTATTTGTTTGGTTTTCGCTTATTTCTGTTTCAGAATCATTTGGCTGTGTAGATTTGACGGTTTTAACCACTTTGTTTTGCATACTTTCACGTTGCACTAAGTAACGTTTAGTAAGCTCACTTTCAGGGAACAATGACATCATCATTTCGCCATACCCCTTTGCAGTCTCTAGATCCCCTTTCCCTTTGGCTATTTCATAAGCTAACCACAATGAATCAGGCGTAACTTTGGCAACACGTTCGTATTTTCGTAACGTAGATTCAGCAAGTTCCCACTGTTCTGAAACCGTGTAAAGTTCACTGAGCAAGAACAGGCTTTTGCCCCTAGCAGGCTGATGTTTTAATGCGTCTTGAAAATAGCCGATCGCTTCATCTAGCTTACCTTGACTTTGCGCGCACAAAGCTAAGTTCTCGTAGGTTTGCGCTGCGTTAGCGTAAAGCCTGTTATTTATCGCATCAAAGAAATACGCTTTGGCTTTTTCGTATTCGCCGTTTTGGCATTTAAACGCGCCATAACTGTTGGCAATATCGCCATTGTTAGGCGCTAGGTCGATAGCAGTTTCATAGTACTCTTCCGCTCGAAGGTTATCGCCCACCAGTTGATAGTAATATGCCATCGCGAACTGAACGTCTGCAGAGCGTGGATTAAACTCAAGCGCTTTGTCGAGGTTCTTTTTTGCCTGCGTGTAGTTGTTATTTTGAAGGTAGGTAAGACCAAGGGACATGCGTGTTTTGGCGGCTTCTTCGTGATCGAAGTTACCGCCATACAACCCTGACTGGCTATTACTGACACAGCCAGAAGTGAAAATAATCGCGCTTAAAAAGCCAATTTTAAGTGACGTTCGCAATCCCGCAACCATAGTCTTACCCTAATATCTTAATGATTATTGGGCCATTTTTACTGAAATTGCTTCGCCCTTCACCTGTTTTTTTAACATTCTTTTCGTTCTGTCTACCACATCACCCACTAATTGACCGCATGCTGCGTCGATATCATCACCTCGCGTTTTACGCACAACGGTTGTAAACCCATATTCCATAAGCACTTTTGCGAATCTATCAATACGCGAATTGCTTGAACATGTATAAGGCGAACCTGGGTAAGGGTTAAATGGTATTAAGTTTATTTTACTAGGTGTGTCTTTCAATACCTTTGCCAACTGGTGCGCTTGTTCAGTGCTGTCATTGATGTTTGAAAGCATAACGTATTCTACCGTTACACGGCCTTGGTTCGCTTTAGATTTGGCCAGATAACGACGTACGCCTGCTAAGAAGGCTTCGATATTGTACTTCTTATTGATAGGCACGATTTCGTTGCGCAACTCATCGGTGGGTGCGTGTAGTGAAATAGCTAACGCTACGTCTATTTGGTCACCCAACATATCTAGCGCAGGTACTACACCAGATGTACTTAGCGTAACGCGGCGTTTAGACAGGCCGAAACCGAAATCGTCCAGCATAATATCCATTGCTGGTACAACGTTTTTAAGGTTAAGCAGTGGCTCACCCATACCCATCATTACTACGTTAGTGATAGGGCGTTTGCTCGAGTCTTTTGAAAGACCAAGGAAAGTAGCTACACGCCATACCTGACCAATAATTTCACTTACACTTAGGTTACGGTTGAACCCCTGCTGCGCCGTTGAACAGAAAGTACACTCTAGCGCGCAACCTACCTGTGATGACACGCAAAGCGTTGCACGGTCAGTTTCTGGGATCCAAACAGATTCAACTTCCTGACCACCTTCGAGGGTAAGTGCAAACTTAATAGTGCCGTCGCTCGCTTCTTGAAAGTATGCAATTTCAGGCGCTTTAATTTCGCAATTTTCAATGAGCATCGCGCGAAGGTTTTTATTGAGGTTACTCATTTCCTCGAAATCGCTGATACCGTGCTGGTAAATCCATTTCATCACCTGATCGGCACGAAACGGTTTCTCGCCCATTTCTTTGAAGAAATTGCGCAAGCCTTCGCGATTTAAGTTTAATAAGTTAGTTTTTGCCATGAATAAGATGACCCTTTTACCTTCGAGGGATGCCCCTCTTACTACTGAATACGGTGTAAAAACCAGCGATTCGACTATGTCTTGAACGACATTTAAGAAAAAGAAAAGCGCTGATTAAAATTTGCGCGGATTTTACCACAGATGAGATTTGAGAAAAAGCCGATTTAACGCAGAGAAACGTTAAGTTTGGCGATGCGCGAGAAGCGTGGTTTAGCTTGCCTAAATGAGCGCCGAGCAAAGCAGCATAAAGCGTATATCTTTCTTCGGAGTATCTGAGCGCGCTTTAGGCAATGCGCGAGAAGCGTGGTTTAGCTTGCCTAAATGAGCGCCGAGCAAAGCAGCATAAAGCGTGTATCTTTCTTCTGAGTGACTGAGCGCGCTTTAGGCAATGCGCGAGAAGCGTGGTTTAGCTTGCCTAAATGAGCGCCGAGCAAAGCAGCATAAAGCGTGCTCAGACGCTCAGAAACAAAAAACGGGGCTTATAGCCCCGTTAATTCTACCTACGTAATCTTAGCGAGTACGTGGGCAGATTTCTTCTTCAGAGAAGAAGTAAGCAATTTCACGTGCTGCTGACTCAGGTGCGTCAGAACCGTGAACTGCGTTTTCGTCGATTGACGCAGCGTAGTCTGAACGTAGTGTACCTGCAGCTGCATCAGCTGGGTTAGTTGCGCCCATGATTTCACGGTTAGCTAGAACTGCGTTTTCGCCTTCTAGTACTTGAACCATAACAGGGCCAGATGTCATGAAGTCTACAAGTGCGCCGAAGAAAGGACGCTCTTTGTGTTCTGCATAGAAGCCTTCTGCTTGCTCTTTGCTCATGTGGATCATCTTAGATGCCACGATGCGAAGACCTGCAGATTCGAAACGGTTGTAAATTGCACCGATTACGTTTTTAGCTACCGCATCAGGCTTGATAATCGAAAAAGTACGCTCAAGAGCCATGTTCTCTCTCCAAACAAATAGTGTGTGTATCTTTAAAATTTTGGCCGCGAATTATAGGCAATAAATAGCAGCTTGACCAGAGCCTTTATCAAATCAGATATAAAGTACTGTTTTTATGCGCAAATGTAGAGAAAGGTTAGCCTGTTGGCGATGACAATATGATGACAGCGTACAGATTATTTTGCACAGAACTAATTATCGAGGACTCACCTGCCCCACTGCCTTTACTATGGAACCCTAAAACGGCTTAAAAAAACCAACGCTTAAAAAAATTAAGCGTTGGCTTTTGCTAATTCTTGAATTTTACCCACAATGGCGCGTAAGCCATTACCGCGGGTTGGCGTTATATGACGCTCTAGGTCTAGTGCTTCAAAATAGCCGTCGATATCAAACGCTAAAATATCCGTCGGCGTTTTGTCATTATAAGCGGCAAGTACTAACGCAAGCAGTCCTTGAACGATAACTGCATCGCTGTCTACGTCAAAGTTGATTTTATTGCCGTCGTAAGACTCCACCAGCCAAACGCTGCTCTGACACCCTTTGACCAAACGCTCGGGTGTTTTAGCATCTTCAGGCAAGCCCGGAATAGATTTCCCTAAATCAATGATGTACTGATAACGCTGTTCCCAATCGTCGAAGAACGCTAAATCATCAATAATTTCGTCACTGCTAGGTAGTTGCATTACTATTTCCGCTTAATTTGTTTGAAAAGTTGTGTGATTAAATTTCAGTGCGTGGATGACTAGAAGAACAGACCTGCTTCAAGCTGTGCTTCTTCACTCATCATATCACGGGACCATGCAGGGTCGAATACAAGCTCTACGTTAACGTTTTTAACATGGGGAACCATAGCAACGCGGTATTCAACGTCGCCAACCAATACTGGGCCCATGCCACAGCCTGGTGCGGTCAGGGTCATATCAATATTGACGCTGCTAGTATCTTGATCAATTTCCACTTTGTAGATAAGACCAAGAGATACGAGATTGATAGGGATCTCAGGGTCAAAGATAGTTTCTAACGCGTCCCACACTTGCTGCTCGCTAATATTGCCATCTTGTGGCGCGTCAAAGCTCAGAGTCATCGCTTTTCGGCCAATAGCACCTGCATCAGTACCATCGATGCGGTACATGTTGCCACGCCACGTTACCGTATAGTTACCACCGAGCTCTTGGGTGATATTCACAAACTCGCCTTCAGGGATCACGGTAGGATTGCCCGCTGGAACCAAGCGCGCTTTACAGTCGCGCTCGGTGGTCACCATTTTTTGCTTCATAAACTACTTAGTACTCTTTGTTCTACCACTGTTGGCCTTTGACGTGGCGCTTAGCCTACGTTAAAGCTTTCACCGCATCCGCACTCATCAACCACGTTCGGGTTGTTGTATTTAATGACGCCGTTCACACCTTCTGTAACGTAATCAATTTCTGTATTACGCAGTAGGTCAGTGGCATCTGCAGCCACGGCTACGTTAAGTACTGACGAAATTTCAACAATTTCGTCGTCAGCTTGCGCGCTATCTGCGAAATCAAGCACGTAGGCGTAACCTGTACAGCCGCTTACTTTTGTCGATAAACGAATTAACTGACCAGGCTTGTCTTTAAGCTTACTTTCGAAATGCTTAACGGCACTGTCAGTTAGCGAAATGAGTTTTGTACTAGGTACGAAAGTTTCAACACTCATAATGCCTCCTTAGGCCAACATCATTTTTGCTTTTTTAAGCGCAGCAAATAGGCTGTCTACTTCTTCAAGCGTATTGTAAATTGAGAACGACGCACGGGCAGTACCCGGAATACCAAAGCGCTTCATTAGCGGCTGTGCACAGTTGTCACCGGTGCGGATCGCAACGCCTTGTCTATCGAGAATGAAGCCCACGTCTGCCGGGTGCGCACCTTCAAGTAGAAAGCTCAGCACGCCTACCTTGTTAGGTGCCGTACCTATTACCCGCATACCGTCAAACGCTTCGGCCTGCTCGGTAGCATAGGCAAGCAGCTTTTGTTCATGTTCATGCAAAGCACTTACATCAAGGGCACTAAACCAATCTACTGCAGCGCCCATACCAATGGCACCTGCGATGTTTGGCGTACCGGCTTCTAAACGATTTGGCAATGCACCCCATGTGGCTTCATGGTAGGTCACGTCTTTAATCATCTCGCCGCCTACCTGCCAAACAGGCCAGGTTTCTAGCACCTCTTTTTTGCCCCACAGACAGCCAATGCCTGTTGGACCGAATAGCTTGTGGCCTGAAAACGCGTAAAAATCACAGCCAATGTCTTGTACGTCGACACCGCCATGAGCAATACCCTGTGCGCCATCAACCAGCACCCATGCGCCTACCGCTTTCGCTTTTTCAGTAAGCAGTTTAATTGGGTTCACCGTACCTAGTGCATTCGATACGTGAGGGAACGCCACTAGCTTTGTGTTTTCAGACAGCAGTCTATCGAAAGCGTCTACGTCTAACTCTCCGCTGTCGAAAATAGGCACCACATTTAGCGTTGCACCAGAGCGGCGGCACGCTTGCTGCCAGGTAACCAAGTTGGCATGGTGCTCAAGTTCAGTCACCATCACCTCGTCACCTTCACTAAGAAGTTGTCCAAGGCCATTAGCCACAATATTGATGGCTTCTGTGGTGCCCGACGTCCAAATAACTTCTTCACGGGCATTTGCGTTAATGAACTTTGCAACGCTGGTACGTGCATTTTCGTAACGGCGCGTAGCTTCATCCGATAAATGGTGCGCACCGCGGTGCACGTTTGCATTCGTACCCGTGTAAAAATCTACTAAGGCGTCGATAACTGCCTGAGGTTTTTGTGTTGTTGCCGCGTTATCTAGGTATACCAGCGGCTTGCCGTCTACCGTTTTAGATAAAATAGGAAACTGGGCACGAAGTGCTGCAACGTCTAAGCTCATTTCACCTCCATTTGGGCGAAGCGCTCACTTAAAATTGGTGCTAGCCATTCACGGACTGCTGCATTAGGCACGTCATTTATAAGCTCTTGAATGAAGCCAAAGTTGAGCATTACCAATGCTTTACTGCGAGAAACGCCGCGGGTAAGCATGTAATACAAGGCTTCTTCTTCAATTTCAGCAACCGTTGCACCGTGAGCACATTTTACGTCATCAGCATAAATTTCAAGCTCGGGCTTGGTGTTGATAACGCCACGGCGAGATAGCAACAAGTTGCGGTTATTAAGTTCAGCCAATGTCTTTTGCGCATCACGATGAATATGAATGCGACCATTGAACACGGCACGTGCTTTATCGCCTACAATCCCACGCGCGTTTTCTTCTGTTGTGCCATTAGGCATCGCGTGCTCAATGGTGGAGTGAAGGTCGAATAACTCGCCTTCTGCCAAAAGATAAATGGCATTCATTTTTGCATCGGCAAATTCGCCGGCGTGATGAATGTCTACATCTAAACGGGAAAGCTCACTTCCATAGCCCACCATGGTGCTGTTAAGCGTGGTGCGGTTATGAAGTTTGAAGTGGCTGCCGCCTAATTGCTTGGCTTTGCCAGTAAACATAGCAAAACGATAGTGTTCTAGATGTGCATCATCAGCCAAGTCATATTCAGCAAACGCTGTGGTTAAGCTTTCAGTATCGCCAAAACCTTGCTCGATAATAGTAGCGCTTGCGCCTTCAGCAACCTTCACCACCACACGCGTATGAGCATCAACATTTTGCGACGCCATGTTCACAATGCGCACTGGCGTGTCGATTTTCGCGCCAGCTTCAACATTAATAAATATACCGTGTTGGCACAGCGCATCGTTAACTAGGCCAAACATATGACGGGTTGGCTTAACTTGACCGTATACACTGCTGATCGCTTGCTGCGTAGCAGTATCATCATTATTAAGCGACGTGATGCTCATGCCCGCTGGCACATCTAACGTGTTAACCTGCGTAACCAATACACCGTCTACAAATACAAGGTCGATAGCATCTAGGTTATCGATAGCGGGTACCGGTAGACTATCTGCCTGAACCGCTTGCTTCGCTTCACGCTTCTCAAGTGGCGTTAACGGTGTAAAGCGCCAGCTTTCGTTTCTACGGGCTGGCCAACCATCAGCTTTTAACTTTTCTAAGGCCTGCTGACGCACGGGCGCTAAGTAATCGGAGACTTGCGCCGCA
The DNA here is from genome assembly GCF_022348355.1 of Alteromonas sp. Cnat2-8. Taxonomy (NCBI): domain Bacteria; kingdom Pseudomonadati; phylum Pseudomonadota; class Gammaproteobacteria; order Alteromonadales; family Alteromonadaceae; genus Alteromonas; species Alteromonas sp. Cnat2-8. The sequence goes on along the minus strand of NZ_JAKREX010000002.1, from coordinate 712,766 downwards.
TCAATGACCTGTTCTAGCCATTGACTCATGCTTCAGCCTCCTCGTACGCTTTACCTAGGAATGCGTATCCGCTCTTCTCAACTTCTAGCGCTAGTGACGCGTCACCGCTTTTCACGATTTTGCCGTCGGCAAGAATGTGAACGAAGTCTGGCTTGATGTAGTCTAGAAGACGCTGGTAATGGGTGACAACAATGAAGCTACGCTCACCGTCGCGCTGGCTGTTAACGCCATCGGCAACAACCTGAAGTGCGTCAACGTCAAGGCCTGAGTCTGATTCATCTAGAATACAAAGCTTTGGCTCTAGCAAAATCATTTGCATGATTTCGTTACGCTTCTTCTCACCACCAGAGAAACCTTCGTTTACACCGCGCTTCAAGAAATCCAATGGAAGCTGTACTTGCTTGCACGCTTCTTTTGCTTTCTTTAAAAACTCAGCAGCTGTTAATGGCGCTTCGCCGCGCTGTTCGCGCATAGCGTTAACTGACTCTTTCATGAATTCCATATTGCTTACGCCAGGAATTTCAACTGGGTATTGGAACGCAAGGAAAAGGCCTTCACGGGCACGCTCTTCTACTTCAAGCTCTAATAGGTCTTTACCGTTAAGCGTGGCTTCGCCTTCGCTTACTTCGTAACCATCACGACCAGATAGGACGTAGCCTAGTGTACTTTTACCGGCTCCGTTGGGGCCCATGATAGCGTGTACTTCACCAGGTTTAACTTCAAGGTTAAGACCTTTAATGATGTTTTTCTCTTCCACGCTGGCATGTAAATTCTTGATACTAAGCATTGATTACCCCACTGAACCTTCAAGACTAATTTCGAGCAGCTTGCCGGCTTCTACGGCAAATTCCATTGGCAGCTCTTTGAATACTTCTTTACAGAAACCGTTAACAATCATAGAAACGGCCTTTTCTGTGTCTAAGCCACGTTGCTGACACAGGAATAATTGTTCGTCGCTCACCTTCGATGTTGTTGCTTCGTGCTCAACAATGGCTGAAGGGTTGCGGCTTTCGATATACGGGAATGTGTGCGCGCCACATTTGTCACCGATAAGTAGCGAGTCACACTCGGTGAAGTTACGTGCTCCGTCTGCGCGAGGGCCCATTTGAACCAGCCCGCGATAGGCGTTGTTACTGTTACCCGCTGAGATACCTTTAGAGATAATGGTCGACTTGGTATTTTTACCCACGTGGATCATCTTAGTACCGGTATCAGCCTGCTGGCGACCGCGCGTTAGCGCTACTGAGTAGAATTCACCTACACTGTTATCGCCTTTAAGTACACAGCTTGGGTACTTCCACGTAACCGCAGAGCCCGTTTCAACCTGCGTCCACGAGATTTTCGCATTGGTATGCGCTACACCACGTTTTGTCACGAAGTTGTAGATACCGCCTTTACCGTTCTCGTCACCCGGGTACCAGTTCTGTACCGTGGAGTATTTAATTTGCGCGTCGTCCATTGCCACTAGCTCAACCACTGCCGCATGCAGCTGGTTCTCATCTCGCTGTGGCGCGGTGCAACCTTCAAGGTAGCTTACATAGCTGCCTTCATCAGCAACAATCAAAGTACGCTCGAACTGACCGGTGTTCATTTCGTTAATACGAAAATAAGTAGAAAGCTCCATTGGGCAACGTGTGCCTTTTGGAATATAGACAAATGAACCGTCAGTAAATACAGCGCTATTAAGCGCAGCAAAATAGTTATCTGTGCGCGGCACTACCGAACCGATGTATTTCTTTACAAGGTCTGGGTACTTCTGTACTGCCTCAGAAATTGGGCAAAAGATCACTCCCGCTTCTTCAAGCTTATCGCGGAACGTAGTTACAACCGATACCGAGTCGAATACCGCATCTACCGCAACGCCTGCCAGCATTTCCTGCTCGTGTAGAGGTATGCCCAGCTTTTCATAGGTGCGAAGTAGCTCAGGGTCAACTTCATCTAGCGACTTAGGCTTATCTTTCATACTCTTTGGTGCCGAGTAATAAGAAATGGCCTGATAATCGATTTTCGGATAGTCGACATGCGCCCAATCAGGCTCTTCCATTTCTAGCCATGCATGATAAGACTTCAAACGCCATTCAAGCATCCATTCAGGCTCGTTTTTCATTGCTGATATGCGGCGGATAACCGACTCGTCCAGGCCGCTTTCAAACGTTTCCGATTCGATTTCTGAATAGAAACCCGCATCGTACTTTCTTTCTAACGCCTGTTCGATCTGTTCACTCATGTTGGGATCTCACTTGTTTGCCTGCATTTGCTGCCACTAACCTTTCTATTTAACTGGCAAATAAATCACCCCACGGTCTTGGTAATTTATATCGACTTTCAACTTCAACAACGTCATTTATTTGGGTTTACGCCCAAAAGAGTTGCCAAAACTGCCAGTTACATTGCGGACAGCCTAAAATTTTGGTGCCGTAGTATATAATACCCGACTATTTCACTCAAATATTCAGCCATTAATTTATGGCCACTTACGCGTTTTAAACGCTGCTTGAAGGTCAATTTCCTTCAAACGCGCATTAATTTTCTTCCACATTCACTAAAATAAAAAAGAATGCGCTAACACTAACTACGCTTTGCCTACTACAAAAACCCGCGCTCAACGACGGTATAGGTGTTTATGCTGAAACCGCTTGGCGTAGTCTTGTGGTTACATCCACTACTTTTTGTATTACGTAATCGATGTCTTCTTGGGTCGTAAAACGCCCCACGCTGAATCTAATTCCTGCATGCGCCAATTCGTTGCTGCGGCCAATCGCTTTTAACACATACGAGGGCTCTAGACTCGCTGATGTACATGCCGACCCTGAAGATACAGCAATATCATTTAAGCCCATCATCAAGCTTTCACCGTCTACACCCGCAAAGCTCACATTTAAAATACCCGGGATACGCTGTGTTGCGTGCCCATTTAAATAGATATCGTCGAGCTGTTGAAGGCCTTGCCACAGCGATTCACGCAGCGCTAAAATGCGCGCACTATCCTCTTCTATTTTTGAAGAAGCTAGCGCGATGGCTTCACCCATTCCAACAATTTGGTGGGTGGCTAATGTACCCGACCGCATGCCGCGCTCGTGGCCCCCGCCATGAATTTGTGCAACCAGATTGATTTTAGGACGGCGACGCACATATAGTGCCCCCATACCTTTAGGGCCGTATATCTTGTGCGCCGATATAGACAGCAAATCTATAGGAAGCTCAGCTAAATCAATGGCAATTTTGCCCACACTTTGCGCACCATCCACATGAAAAAGAACGCCTTTGTCACGACAAAGCTGGCCAATAGCTTGAATGTCTTGGATAACACCAAGTTCATTGTTCACATGCATCACCGACACCAAAATAGTGTCGTCGCGCAACGCGCTTTCGAGATCATTTAAATCAATTAAACCGTTTGGCAATACTTCAAGATAGGTAACCTCAAAGCCTTGGCTTTGTAAGAACTCACAGGTATCCAACACCGCTTTATGTTCGGTGTTAACGGTAATGATATGTTTGCCTTTATTGGCATAACCTTGGGCGACGCCTTTTATAGCAAGATTGTTCGATTCAGTGGCCCCCGAAGTAAAAACAATTTCTCTCGGGTCGCAATTAAGCGCGTCGCTGATTTGATTTCTAGCAACATCAACCGCTTCTTCTGCCATCCAGCCGAAGCGATAACTACGAGAAGCTGGGTTACCAAAGTTGCCATCCAGGGTTAGGCATTTTGCCATTGCCTCGGCCACACTTGGGTCTACCGGTGTTGTTGCTGCGTAATCTAAATAAACGGGTGTTGATAAAGCCATGCGTTACTCAATACCAATTTAAAGTTGGATACTAACTTCAATATCTTTGGTGATATGACGAAGTGATGCATTACCGTCTTGACGGTCGGCTACCTCTTGCACATCACGCTTGGCCATTAACTCGCCCAACGTAATTGAATTTAAAAACGCCGCAATGCGATCGCTTAGGTCTTGCCACAAGCTGTGCGTGAGACAGCGATCGCCGCCTTGGCAGTCTGCTTGTCCTTGGCAACGTGTCGCATCAATGGACTCGTCGACGGCGCGAATGACTTCGCCTATCGCAATTTTGCTTGCTTCACGGCCTAATAAATAGCCGCCGCCAGGCCCGCGGACGCTGTCTACCAATTGCTCTTTACGCAATCGAGAAAAAAGCTGTTCAAGGTAAGATAAAGAAATTTCTTGTCGTTCTGAAATGTCGGCAAGAGGCACTGGACCACGCTTTGAATGCAAAGCGACATCAAGCATTGCGGTAACCGCATAGCGCCCTTTAGAAGTGAGTTTCATTGGATTCTCCCGCCGTTTTGTAGTGCGGGAATTTTCACATACCCGACTAAAATGGTCAAGTATAAGACCCAGTAAATTAGTCAGGTATTATTGATTCGAGTAATCGCTTTTGTACATCAAGGCTTTCGTTTCATTTTAGCCCGATCCAAATAAGCACTAATAGACGCAAAATTTGCGCGGAAAGGTCTGCTAATAAAAGGCGATGAATGGCTTATTTGAAGGGTAAATAATATTGGCGACCATAAGCGCTATTTGTTTGCATTTAAGTGAATATGAGCAAGAATACTGTCTGCTATCCGATGTGATTGAACGGTATCAATTTGATGGCGCAACCCGCGCAATATTTGATGTTTAGCACCTGATATAGCCCTGGCTGTCGCAACACCGCCACTGGGATGCACCATGTGATCAACATCTCCGTGTATCACTAATGTTGGGGCTTTGACATTTTGAAGCATTGGCGTTCGGTCCCCAGATTTCATAATAGCACCGATTTGCCGGAACATCGCTTTTGCATCACTTTTGCCACCATTTCGCTGCCATGCCAAACGCGCGTACTGATGCCATTGATTTACGGCTCCGTTTGCAGCTACATCGCCAATATGCGTCATCATTGCCTGATAGTTTTTTACTGCGTCTTTTTCGTTCATTGGCGCTTTAGCTCTTGCCATTCGCCATAGCGTTGAATAAGAGGGTTGCCCTACGCGGCGATTCCCTGTCGTCGAGAAAATAGACGTCATAGATATCACTTTTTCAGGATGCAGACTTGCAAGAGTCTGTGCAATCATCCCTCCCATAGACATTCCTGCGATATGTGCGCTTGATATATTTAGCGCCTCTAACAACTGTGCAGTATCTTCAGCCATCCGTTCAAGTCCATATGCACCTTTCGGCGACCTTCCTCTTAACTGCTGTAATAGGCTGGGATGCGGTGTGTCGCTGCGTACTGACCTTCCTGCATCACGATTGTCAAAGCAAATAACGCGAAATCCACTAGAAACTAAACGCTCAATAAGCGCGTTTGGCCAATAAACCAACTGAAGACCTAAACCCACAATGAGTACAATGGTGTCGGTATTTCCGACACCATGTTCGGCATAGCAAAACCTATCACCGCTTTTAAGCGTTACGTATTGCTCATGATGCTGGGCTAAACTCATTTAAAGCTCTCGTGATTTAATAAAAGTAAGTGTGCGTCTATTAAAATTTCTATTCAAACTTAAGCGCTGGATCGTCTACACGGCCTTTCCGAAAAATTTTCACGTCTTGTGCATAATTGAACGACATAGACCAAGGAAACTGCATGCCTTGACGTGGCAACTGTTCTAAAGAGCGTTGGATGTAGCCAGCGCCAAAGTTTAGCAACGGTTGTGTTTCCATATTTGGGTCTGCTACAGGTGTACACTGTGTAAAGCCGTGCTCTTCCATATGATTGAGCAATCGCGTGAAATGTTCACATAGAAGGCCAATTTTTAGTGTCCACGATGAAGCTGTATAGCCCACCGCAATAGCAAAATTAGGCACGCCACTGAGTAACATACCTTTATACGTAACACATTTTGGAAGCGAAACAGCTTCACCATCAATTTTGGGCACTATCCCTCCTAAAGGCAGAAGGCTTAATCCGGTGGCTGTTACTATAATATCTGCTTCAATATGCTGGCCCGAATCAAGTTTAATGCCCGTTTCAGTAAACGTATCTATAGTATCTGTTGCAACCGACGCCTTACCTTTCGAAATTGACTCGAATAAATCTCCACCCGGAACTGCACACAGTCGCTGCTCCCAAGGATTGTAAGGTGGGTTAAAGTGTATATCTACTGGATATCCTTCGGGTAACATTTTTGCATTAAGACTGCGTATTATTTTGCGCGCACGATGCGGAAAGCGCTGACAAAACACGTACACCCAACGCTGTTTCGCTATGTTAAACCAACGCGCAGCTTTAAACGCTGTATCCTCGCTAAACCACGCGCGTAAATGTTTTGCGATTGGATCATCTACGGGCACAGGCAATACGTAGGATGGCGTTCTTTGCAGCATAGTCACGTGCGATGCGCTTTTCGCTAGTGCGGGAACCAGCGTTACCGCCGTTGCACCGCTTCCGATTACCACGACGCGTTTGTTTTCGTAATCCAGATCTTCAGGCCAATGCTGTGGATGTACAATCTGACCGTTAAATTGTGATTGCCCTTTGAAATGTGGTGCATAACCTTTATCGTATCGATAATAACCCGAAGCGTTAAATATCCATCTGGCGGCAATGTGCTCATGCTGCCCACTCTCTTCTGACTTTAACGTAACCCGCCAATAGTGTTTATCGCTTTGCCAATCTATATCTACCACACGAGTTAAAAAACGTATGTGCTCTTTAATACCGTTTTCAGCCGCGGTTTCTTCTACGTAAGCCTTTATTGAACGACCATCAGCAATGGCCTTTTTCTCTTTCCAAGGTTTGAATTCGTAGCCAAAGGTGAATAAATCAGAATCTGAGCGTATTCCCGGGTATTTGAATAAGTCCCATGTGCCGCCCAAATCACCGCGGGCTTCTATAATAGAATATGAAAGGTCAGGACATTTTTTTTGAATGTGGTAGGCGCAGCCGATACCCGAAATTCCGGCTCCAACAATTAGTACGTCGAGTAATGGCGCTGTTTCTTGCATAACGTCCCTGAAAAGTGATGATCAACCTTTCATCTCAATGTATGTTGGAGTTATGCATGAGTCAATGTGCTTGTTAATGTAGTGTAAAAACAAGCCTTTGTGAATATTTACTATATAAGGGTGAAGGTTCTCTGCCTTTACACCCGAAAATAGTATGCGGAATTAGAGTTAAATAGCGGGGTCGAAAGAAGAATGCGCCTTCTCTCGCTCTTGGGTTTCCGTTAGGTCGAAACCCGTTTCTGCGAAATCTTCAGCGCTAATATTGTGTAAATTATCGGTACACACATCGCCACCTAGTGACTGAATGACCTTGCACATCTCTTCCACTTTGGTGTCCATTTGGTGCATATGCTCTAGCATTATGCCCATCGCATTGGCCACAGGATCAGGGTTATCTGGCGCGACAGCATAGGCATCAAAACCATATTTCTGGGCAATTTTATCTCGCTCAGGGTTTACCGACGCATTCATCTCTTTTTGCTTCGAGATAATGATACGACCCGGGATCCCCACCGCCGTAGCGCCATCAGGAATATCTTTTACGACCACAGAGTTAGACCCTACTTTAGCGTTTTCACCTATAATAATAGGCCCTAACACTTTAGCACCAGCCCCAACTACAGCGCCTTTTTTAAGGGTTGGGTGGCGCTTACCTGCTCTCCAGCTAGTGCCTCCAAGAGTAACGCCGTGGTAAAGGGTGACATCATCGCCAATTTCTGCAGTTTCACCAATTACCACACCCATACCGTGATCGATAAATACCCGTCGTCCTAACGTGGCACCAGGGTGAATTTCAATCCCCGTAAGCCAACGGCTAAAGGTTGATAAACTGCGTGCCAACCATTTCCATTCAGCCTTCCATAGTTTGTGACTGATGCGATGTAGCCACACTGCATGAAGGCCAGGATAGTTGGTTAGCACTTCAAAGGTGTTTCTGGCCGCTGGGTCGCGATGAAATACACCTTGAATATCATCTTTTATACGGGCGAACATAGTGTTTACTCTTTTTCTTCTATCGCTGGTGCAGGGTCTGCATCGCCTGAGTTAGCATTCTTCACCGATTTATCGATAGACGCCAATATACCGCGTAATATATTAAGCTCTTGAGACTCAGGGCGTGCTCGGTTAAACAAGCGACGCAGCTTAGTCATAACCACACCCGGGTGACTTTTGCGAATGAACGACGTGCCTTCCAGCGTGGTTTCCAAATGCGTATAAAAACGCTCTAAATCGTCATTCAGTGGATATTCTTCCTCAACACTTGGATAGGTTTCGCGATTTAGATAGGCCATGCGAATCTCATAACAAAGGGTTTGCACTGCTGCTGCTAAGTTTAGTGAGCTGTATTCAGGGTTGGCTGGAATACACATATGGAAGTGACACTGCTGCAGCTCTTCATTAGTTAAACCACTGTTCTCACGCCCAAACACCAAAGCTACCGGATACTTTTCTACTTCTTGGACCAGCTTCTCTCCACAGTCGCGCGGGCCTAACATAGGCCATGAATGAGTGCGAGAGCGTGCAGACGTTCCTACTACCAAGCCACAGTCTTTAACTGCCTCTTCCAGCGTGCTTACAATTTTCGCGTTAGCAAGCACATCACCAGCCCCTGCCGCCAATGCACTGGCTTGGCCGTCTGGCTCATTTACTGGGTCGACAAGATATAAGCTGCTCAGCCCCATGGTTTTCATAGCTCTTGCTGTCGAGCCGATGTTTCCCGTGTGAGACGTGTTAACTAAAATAATGCGAATATTCTCGAGCATGCGTGTAATACCTACGTACTTATTTGGATAGCGTCTTTAATTCGATAATACGCGCTTTTGGCGTACTATCTTACAGACCTTAATAGCGTGAAGTTTAACACAGCGGCAGTATAGATGGCTATTCACGCAATTGTGCTGGGAATTCATTTGCATCACGCATAGATTCTGGTAGACTCCGCCCGTTTTCGAAAACAACTAGCTATTTTTTGTACAGTTAGTTTGTTTCATTGGTCTTTTACAATTGGTGGTTTATCTATGCATCCTATGCTGAATATTGCGGTGCGCGCTGCGCGTGCGGCTGGAACAGTTATTGTTCGTGGTTTTGAAAAACATAATGAAGTAGCAACAGAGTCAAAAGGCTTAAACGACTTCGTTACTCAAGTTGATAAAGAAGCAGAACAAGCAATTATTGCCAAAATTCAGCAGTCTTACCCGAACCATTGCTTCCTAGGTGAAGAATCGGGTGAAGTTTTGGGCACAGAAACTGATTATCAGTGGATCATCGATCCACTAGATGGCACCACTAACTTTGTAAAAGGCATTCCTCACTTTGCCGTTTCAATTGCACTTCTTCACAAAGGTCGCTTAGATCAAGCGGTTGTTTTCGACCCAATTCGCAGCGAACTATTCACCGCGAGCCGTGGTCAAGGCGCGCAGCTTAACGGTTATCGTATTCGTGCTTCTAAGCCTCGTGACCTTTCTGAAACCATTATAGCTACTGGCTTACCGTTTAAGAACAAGTCTCAATTTGGCGAGTATGCACTAAGCCTTAACAAAATTTTCCACGAAGTGGGCGACATTCGCCGCGCAGGTAGTGCAGCGCTAGACCTTGCTTACGTTGCAGCTGGCCGCCACGACGGTTACTGGGAGCGCGGCATTAAATCTTGGGATATCGCAGCAGGTGAGCTTATTGTTCGTGAAGCTGGCGGCTTGGTAACTGACTTTAAAGGCGGTAACGATCCACTTCACAAAGGTGAAATTGTTGCTGGTAGCGTGAAGGTTGTTCAAGGCCTAGTTAAGCACCTTAAATAAGAAGCATCTTAAGTAAGAAGCACCTTAAATAAGAAGCACTTTAAGTAAAAGCAGCTTAAATAAATCGCTCGTAAGCACATAAACTGAGCCGATAAACCAAGCACAGTTAAACAATAAAGGCGCTATGACACGAATGACGTGACATAGCGCCTTTTTCTTTTTCTCACTTATTGGTTTCGTTATACCTGCGGTAACACACCGCGATTACGAACACTTTACCTCTCGCTGAGTGGCTAATGAGCTGTGCGGACTGGTGTTTAACTTTAGGCCAAATAAAAATCTAAGTATTAAAAAGCGCTTGGCGACTTCGTATGTCAGTGCGCACCCCACAACGGTTATTAGCGTTATTAAAATAAATTCTCCGAGTGTCGACGATACACGGGAGCTCAAAAAGAACGCCGCCACCACAATTATCGTTTGATGCACCATATAGTAAGGCAACACGCCTTTGTTCAAATAGCTCACCACCTTACTCGGGTTAGACAAATATTTTCGACCGAACCCAAATATTGCTGCCAACCATGCCCAGTGATTAAGTACAACGATTACACCAACCAAAACACGAAACCCTGGCGACGATTCCATCAACTGCCCTGTAGGGCCTAGCAAGTCGTGCCGATCTAAAATTATGACGCTGTAAAGTACTATCGCAATGGTTAAGCTTACGTAACGGGACCTCATAATTGCAGCATACAATGCGGGTCTAAGCACAATCACAATACCTACCAGCATCACAAAAAAGTACTTTGCATGACTATACCAATCATTAAGCAAGTCGTGCGACGTGGGATATGCTACTCGTAGTTCCAGCCATATGGCAGTCATGATCGTAACCACTAACACGCTAAACAGCGCCAAACTATCGAGTACTCTCAACGCCCTTACTTCCACAAATCTGATAAGCGGGAAAAACAGCAATATGAAAGCGCTATACACAAAAAGGTAAGGTAAAAACCAAAGGTGATTCCATGTCAGTAAGCCAATTACCGATTGTTTGTCGATAAACAAGTCAGTATTTGGATTGATGTAAGCAACGTAGAACTCGCTAAACGGCATGGCTAGTGCTCCGCTGACTGTCCACTCTGCATAAACTTGTGGCGCGACGATAACAAACATACCGAATACAAGAGGAATTAATATCCGCAACGCCCTCTTCCCCAGTAGTGAAAGAGATACACGCCAGCGAGAGGTCGTTTGGCCATAAGCGCGGCGCAGCACGACGGTAAATACCATGGCAGAGATCAAAAATAATAAAGACATACGCCATTGGTTGGTCAATATCATCACATCTTGTAAAAGTGGAAATTGCACGTCGCTTTTTATATGCCAGCCCCACTCTAGAACGTAATACATTCCGATGTGATAAAAAATGAGTACACCAAACGCGATGACACGCAGTGCATCCAACTCGAAATAACGCTGAGTGACAGGACTCTCGACCACGGCCTTCTCTTTCGCCTCCCCCTTTGAAGTTCTGTTAACAAACGTTGCTTCCTGATCAACATATGCTTGCGTCAATGTCCTCACTCCTATTCAATAGTGTTTAACTAACGTGTTGCATCTAATGTGATAGACGTCCGACAGCAAACGCCTAAGTGACGAGAATTAAGGGAAAAAGGGTTAAGCGGTGAATAACTGGGATGAAAAATGGAGTCAGTTTCTTAGGGATTCTGAATCAAAACATAAATACGCTGCATTTGTTTTGCTTACAGCCTATTTGTTTATAAACAATTCAATCAATGCTGCGTCTAGTTGGACTGAATTTTCTCGAAGCGACAATAACAGCGTAGCACTTTGGGAGCCGTACGTTTGGGAATACTCGAGTGCTTTGAGCACCGCTTTGCTCGTCATCCCATTAATTATCGCTATACGTATACTCGATCAGAAGGTAAAAGTGGGAGCGACATGGCTTGGGTGGCATTTTGCCTTCGCCAGTTTATTTTCAGTAGCCCATGTATCATTAATGGTAGCATTTCGAAAGCTCGTCTATTTATTCTCTGAACGCAATTATGACTTTGGGATATGGCTCAATGAGTTCATCTACGAATATCGAAAGGATGTATGGGGCTATATTACTCTGATTACTTTTTACTATATTGCACGGTTTGGCTATCAACGCTTAATTGGTGAAGCATCACCTATTACACGCGACACATCACAGATAACGAATGACAACGTGGCCAGCACCTTACCTGACTATTTATTGGTGAAAAAGCTCAATAAGGAGTTTTTGGTTCAAGTCACTGACATACAGCGAGTAGAAGCCTCAGGAAATTACATTAACCTTCATACTCACGTGGGCGTTTACCCCTTGCGTTATACCCTTGGCCGGTTTTGTGAAGAAGGAGCACATCAAGGCTTTATGCGAGTGCACCGGTCGCACGCAGTGCGAATACCTGCCATTGTGTCTATAAGTTATGAAGAAACAGGGGATGGAACAATAATGCTCAATAACGGTCAATCAGTAGCGCTTTCCAGGCGATATAAAGATGATCTGAAACAAGCATTAGCCCCCAATCAATAGTAAATTCCACTTTTGATAAAGCGTAAAAAAACCGCATCGTAGATGCGGTTTTTGTACGTTTCAAGCGTGTAAAACTAAGGCATAGGATCTAAATCTGCGCCTTCCTTTTCCACTTGTGGTGGCATTAGGTCTTCTTTACTAATACCCAATGCAAGTGCCACTGAACTTGCGATATACACCGATGAGTAAGTACCTACCACTACACCAAACAGCAATGCTGTTGCAAATCCGTGAATAAGTGCACCACCCTTGTAGAATAATGCAACCAATACCAACACCGTGGTTAATGAGGTGATGATAGTACGGTTTAGGGTTTGCGTTAGCGAGATATTGATAATCTCAACAGGCTCACCTTTACGAATTTTGCGGAAGTTCTCACGAATACGGTCACACACAACGATGGTATCGTTAAGTGAATAACCAATTACCGCTAGTACCGCTGCAAGTACCGTAAGGTCAAACTCGATTTGAAGTACTGAAAACAAACCCAGCGTAAGTATAACGTCGTGAGCTAGTGCTGAAACTGACCCTAGGGCGAATCGCCATTCAAATCGCATTGCGACATAAACCAGAATACACAAGAGTGCGACTAGCATCGCAAGGCCGCCCTGCTCAGTAAGCTCTTCACCTACGTTAGGGCCTACGAACTCGATACGACGCATATCAACCTTAGTACCATCAGCGCGCAGCGCAGCTAGTACCTGCTCACCAATAGTCACAGCTTTAACGCCATCACGAGGAGCAATACGGATAAGTACATCTTGGCTGCTGCCAAAATTCTGCACTATAGCATCTTCAAAGTTTGCTTCGTTTAACTGGGCGCGAATGCCCTCTAAATTAGCGGCATCTTCATAGCCAACCTCAATTAGCGTACCGCCAGTGAAGTCTAGCCCCCAGTTAAGGCTATTAACGCCTAGCGACACGAACGAGCCTAAAATAAGTACCGTTGACAACACCATCGCAGGAATGCGAAGGCGCATAAAATTGACGGTATCGGATAGTTTTAATAATTGCATGTTACTTCCTTAAATCGCCAATTTCTCTACGCGTCGACCGCCCCATACTGCGTTAACAATAACGCGCGTTACTAGGATTGCGGTAAACATCGAGGTTGCTATACCAATCATCAGTGTAATCGAGAAGCCTTTAATTGGGCCTGTGCCCACGGCAAACAGGATTAAGCCTGCAATGAAGGTGGTAATGTTAGCATCTAGAATGGTAGAAAAAGCACTATCGTAACCCTGATGAATGGCATGCTGTGGGCTGCGGCCGTCACGTATCTCTTCTCGTATACGCTCAAAGATAAGAACGTTTGCATCTACCGCCATACCAACGGTCAGTACAATACCTGCCATACCCGGTAGCGTAAGCGTTGCACCAGGGATCATCGACATAATGCCCACAATCATAACCAGGTTTGTAATCAGAGCGATGTTCGCTACTACACCAAACGCTTTGTAGTAAATCAACATGAAAACAAGTACCGCTGCCAGACCATACATAATAGCCTGCATGCCCAGCTCAATGTTTTCTTTACCCAAGCTTGGTCCAACCGTACGCTCTTCAACAATTTGAATTGGCGCAATCAATGCACCTGCGCGAAGTAGTAACGCTAAGTCACGGGCTTCCTTCGGTGAATCAAGACCTGTGATTTGGAACTTGCTACCCAGTTGCGCACGAATAGTCGCAACCGAGATCACTTGCTCGTGTTTCTCAAACACTAGCTTGCCGTCTTTGTTACGTTCGCCAGTCGACTTGTATTCGATAAACACCGTAGCCATTGGTTTACCAATGTTCCCACGGGTTGAGCGAGACATCTTATTACCGCCTTCAGAATCAAGCGAGATGTTTACGTTCGGAAGTCCGTACTCATCAACACCGCTATTCGCATCAATAATATGGCTACCGGTAAGCATAATACGCTTTTCAAGAAGCTGAGGAATGCCTTGCTGATCTTCAATCACTTGAGAGCCAGGAGGAACGCGGCCGTTCAATGCATCACGGATATCGTTCTTCTGATCTACCATGCGAAATTCTAGTGTTGCTGTGGCATTAAGAATCTCTTTCGCACGGGCGGTGTCTTGAATACCTGGAAGCTGCACAACAATGCGATCAGCACCTTGCTTTTGTACAAGCGGCTCAGCCACACCAAGTTGGTTTACACGGTTGCGAATAATGGTAATGTTTTGCTTAACCGCGTTGTCGCGAATTTCCTGAAGCTTGCTTTCAGCAAAAATAGCGCGAAGTGTTAAGTCGTCCACCTGGTTAAAGGTAAGGTCGCGACTTTGGTTGCGCAAAAAGAACTCAGCCTTGTCTAGCGCATCTTCATCACGGAACGTAATGTCGATATGATCGTCAACCTGTTTTACACCGCGATAACGAATGCCCTCTTCACGCAGTGAAGTACGGAAACCACCCTCTGCGTCTTCTAGCGACTTAGCAATCACTTCGGTCATATCCACTTCCATCAAGAAGTGAACACCACCGCGAAGGTCAAGACCTAGCTTCATTGGCGCGCCACCTAGGCCTTCAAGCCATTCTGGCGTGTCAGGGGCAAGGTTCATAGCCACGTAGTAGTCATCACCAAGCGCCTTTTCAAGCGTTTCGCGCGTTACAAGCTGGGTGTCAGAATCCGAAACGCGAACTAATATTTGTTCGTTCTCAAACTCAACACGTTTTGGAGAGATATTCTTTTCACTTAGCGCGGCTTTTACTTGTTCCACAGTGGCGTCAGTTACCACAGCGTCACGGCCTGCTGAGATTTGTACGGCGTGATCTTCACCGTAAATGTTAGGAAGCGCATAAAGTGCACACATTGCAACCACAATGAGTGCACTCAGTACTTTCCAAATAGAGTTTTTGTTTAGCACTGGATAATCCTTTCGTGCCAGTACCGGGAAGCGTCCCGGCCCCGGCTTTTGTTACTTACAGTGACTTCATCGTGCCTTTAGGCAGCACAGCAGTTACTGAAGACTTCTGAACAACGATGTTGTTTGAATCGTTAAGTGCAACTTCAATGAAGTCTTTTTCTTCTGACACTTTAGTGATTTTTCCAACCAAACCACCTTGTGTTAACACTTCATCGCCTTTGCTTAGTGACGATACTAGGTTTTTATGCTCTTTTACACGCTTAGCCTGTGGACGGTAAAGCAAGAAGTAAAAGATTAAACCAAATACAGCTAGCATGATGATCATTTCCATGCCGCCACCTTGCGGCGCACCAGCAGACTGTGCGTAAGCGTTAGAGATAAATAGGCTCATAAAATTCCCCAAATATTATCGTTGTTATAGTGCCGGAACCGGCAACCCTTTTTGTTCATAAAATTCTTGTACAAACTCATCAAGCGTACCTGCGTCAATCGCATCGCGAAGACCCTGCATCACGCGCTGATAGTAGCGAAGGTTATGGATGGTGTTTAAGCGCGCACCCAAGATTTCGTTACACTTGTCCAAATGATGTAGATAAGAGCGAGAATAGTTTTTACAAGTGTAGCAATCACAATTCTCATCTAATGGCGAGGTGTCGTTTCTGTGTTTCGCATTGCGAATCTTCACTACGCCTTCAGTCACAAACAGGTGACCGTTTCGGGCGTTACGCGTGGGCATTACACAGTCAAACATATCGATACCGCGACGCACAGACTCTACCAAATCTTCAGGTTTACCCACGCCCATTAAATAGCGAGGTTTATCTTCCGGAATTTTAGGCGCGGTATGATCGATAATGCGGATCATATCTTCTTTCGGCTCACCTACTGAAAGACCACCAATGGCGTAACCGTCGAAGCCAATAGCTTCAAGGCCAGCAAGTGAAACGTCGCGCAGACCTTCGTACATACCGCCTTGAATGATACCAAACAGTGCCGCTGGGTTATCGCCATGGGCTTCTTTACTACGTTTGGCCCAGCGTAGCGACATTTCCATTGAAACGCGCGCTTCTTGTTCAGTAGCTGGGTACGGCGTGCACTCATCAAAAATCATCACGATGTCAGAGCCCAAATCGCGCTGAACTTCCATCGATTTTTCAGGCGTAAGTAAGATCTTTTCGCCGTTTATCGGAGAGCGGAATGTTACACCTTCTTCGGTAATTTTACGCAAATCACCCAAGCTAAACACTTGGAAGCCGCCCGAATCCGTAAGGATTGGCTTGTCCCAATTCATGAAGTCGTGCAGGTCGCCATGCTGGCGAATAATGCCCGTACCAGGACGAAGCATCAGGTGAAACGTGTTTCCAAGACAGATGTGTGCACCGCTGTCTTTTAATTCTTCAGGGGTCATTCCCTTAACGGTACCGTATGTACCTACGGGCATGAACGCTGGTGTTTCAACAACACCGCGTTCAAACACCAAACGACCGCGTCGTGCTCGGCCTTCGGTTTTTAACAACTCAAATTGCATGTGAAAGCATTCCCACTTTGGTGCGCTTTTGCGCTGGGTATAAAAATAAATTGGCGGCGATTATACCAGTAATTCGGCTGAGATCATGCCCCGTATCTATGTTTATCTGTAACTAAGCTAGAAAGGCCTGCAAAACACCGATTTAAACGCCTAATGTCCTCGGGCGAATGTGCTTAGGCGCGTTCAATAAACATAGAATCACCGTAGCTAAAGAATCGATATTCTTTCTCTATCGCTTCTTGATACGCCTTCATGACATTCTCTTTGCCAGCAAATGCGCTAATTAACATCATTAGCGTGGACTCTGGAAGGTGAAAATTGGTGAACATTGCGTCTACCACTTTAAACTCAAAACCGGGGTAGATAAAAATCTCAGTATCTTCGTTAAATGGCGCAATAACTTCCTCGTCACCGCGCTCTGCACTTGCCTTTGCCGCTGACTCCAAAGAGCGTACAGAGGTTGTACCCACTGCAATAACGCGTTTACCGTTGGCCTTTGTGGTTAGAACAGCGTCAACAACGTCTTGTGGTACTTCGGCGAACTCTGCGTGCATTTTGTGCTCTTGAATATTATCAACGCGCACAGGCTGGAATGTACCCGCGCCAACGTGCAAAGTTACAAAGGCCAAATTCACGCCTTTTTCTTTTAACGCAGCCAGTATTGCATCGTCAAAGTGTAGCCCTGCAGTAGGCGCCGCAACCGCGCCCGGCTTTTGATTGTAAACGGTTTGATAGCGCTCTTTGTCTGAACTTTCATCGGGACGGTCGATGTAAGGAGGTAGCGGCATGTGGCCATGGGCTTCCAGCAGCGTTAATACGGTCTCATAGTGGTCAAACTGTAAAATAAATAGCGCATCGTCTCGCCCTGTCACCGTAACATTCACTTTTTCTTCAAGAATCAGCTTAGATCCAGGCTTAGGCGCCTTGCTCGCGCGAACATGCGCTAACGCTGTATTGTCTGATGTGATGCGCTCGATCAGCACCTCAACCTGACCACCCGTTTCCTTTTTGCCCAGTAAACGTGCAGGAATAACTCGCGTATTGTTGAACACCAAGAGGTCACCCGGCTCTACAAATTTCAGCATGTCAGCGAACATCGTGTGCGCTACATTGCCAGTCTTCCCATCTAAATGTAACAAGCGACTCGCTGTACGTTGCTGAGTTGGGTATTTGGCGATAAGTTTTTCGGGTAGCTCGAAGCTAAAATCTGATAGTTTCATAAATACGACTAAATTACGGCATAAAAGTTAGACAAAAGTAGAATATTAAGTGCTATTTAAGTTGCAACTAAAGGCTAATAAAAATAGATCTACAGATTAAGCCAAAGTCAAAATAAAAACAAAAAATGTTAATTATCAACAAATTAAAAGTTAACGTATATTATAAAATAACTTTATATTGAACAATATACGTACAATTCAATTTATTAAATAGCACTTAACTCCTTAAACGGTTAAGATACCTGCAGATAGTGATGATGTTCTCCCATAAACATTCCTTATCATTCGTACCCAGCACTTGCTGGGTATTTTTTTATCTGCTTATTTTCCCTGCCTACCTTCACTCATCGCAACGTTATTGCGAAGCTTCGATTCCTCTGCGCGACAGGTTAGTTGAATATCGATATCTTATAAACGGCGGTATTTTACGCTGTTTATTGCTGAAGATCAGTTAAGATTTCCTCTAAAAGCGCCGCATCTAATGGACGCGCCTTCAACACGTACAAAATCTGCAGAAGTAAATCGGCGCCCATAATACCTTTATTTACTTTATTTCTAAGGTTATCTGCGCTTTGCTCCACGCCAATCTCTTCCAGCCTTTGGCTTAACGCTTGATATTTTACGCCGCGCACAGACATCTCAGATTTCACGACTCTTGCTACCGTTTGCCGCCACGCATTTTTAGCACCTTGCGTATTTCCAGTGTTCACACAGCCTCCCAAAACCACACAAATGTGATATATATTTTACAAAAACACACTTTTTTACACTTATAGCATGCATTTAATGTTGACGATTATGGCACAACAGGTCTACACTGCAAGTCTAGATATTGGCGAAGATGAAAATAGTCGTTACAGTAACTTCGGTGGTTAATACAGCAAAGTATCTGTTTTTAATAAAGTGCAGTTGTATAACACACCACTTACACGACATTCATTTTCACAACTATCGCTTCAATAATTAAAGGAGAAAGGTATGAGCTGGGAACTGGAAAGCATCGAAGCCTTATTTAAAGAGCATGATGACTTTGTGGTAACACGTGAGGAAAACTGCTTACTTATTGCTAATCAAGACGGCATAGACGCCTGGCTTGCTATCAGCGGAGAGCAGATCTTAGTAGAGAGTCTTTTGTTTACAGCGTCGGAAGTAAAAGATAAGCCAGCGCTAGATCATGAAATATTGTCTACTCATATGGTGTTCCCTTTGACCACGGTGGGCATTTCAAACATTGGTGGTGAAGAGTACTACACTGCCTTTGGTGCGCTAAGTGCCCAGTCAAAAGCCGAAAGTATCGTTATTGAAGTGGAAACCCTGTTTCAGAATGTTGCATCTTTCTTAGATGCCTACGAAACACACCTTAACTAAAATTTACTTCTAAGGAGAAGCGAATGTCAGTGTGGAAAAAATTAGTAACTGCAGTAAAAGGTGGTGCAACCGAAGCTGCTCAATCTGTCGTAGACAGTCAGGCTATTCGAATTCTGGAACAAGAAATTAGAGAAGCCAAAGAAGAATTGCGTAAGTCAGACCATGCACGTACCCAAATCTTGGCAAAGTGTAAACTTTCTCAGCAAAAAGTGGATAGCTTCAATTCGTCAATTGCGGAATACGAAGCTCACGCGCGCAAGGCCATCGATAGCGACCGCCAACTCGCGTTAGACTGTGCGCAAAAGGTGTCTGAACTTAAAGAAGAACGAGACCAAGAACAAACATATCTTGATCAGTTCCAGCAGTCAGAAAAGCAGCTGGCACAAAATATCCAACAGGCGAAAGCGAATTTACGTCGCTTAGAGCAGCAAGTGGATATGGTAAAAGCCACTGAAAGCGTTCAGAAGGCGCAAGTAGCGGTTTCTTCACGCCACATGGGTGCGAATAGCAAAATGAAAACGGCGACAGAGTCACTGTCACGTATTCAAGATAAGCAAAAGATGCGCAATGCTGAGCTACAAGCTGCAGAAGAGTTAGCAAACAATGAGTCGAGCAGCGATCTAGAAAAACGCTTAGCCGAAGCGGGTATCAAAGGGGGTAAAACCTCGGCCGATGACGAGCTAGCGCGAATTCTAGGCAAGTAAGTGAGAAAAATGGGAGCTACGCGCTCCCATTTTTAGTTCTTGTTACAATAATTTCCTGCGTAAATTACCGTTAAGTAAAGCGCTAACCTAGACAAATCAAGTACTTCAAGGCAGAGTAAGGGCACGCATAACAAGGGCTGTTTCTTTTATGTCTCCATGGATAAAACTGCGAAAAATCATGCTGCAATATTTTGCAGAATCACGCTGGTACACTATTGTCGGTGCCACCGCCTTTTACGCAGTAACAAGCTATTGGCTACTTTACGCTGCAGACGAGCACGATTTAATTACCAACGCCGACTTTATTTACTGGCTGGCGGTCACCGCCTCTACAGTGGGCTATGGTGATTTATCTCCCGTCACGCCAGCGGGAAAACTGGTTGTAGCGCTTTACGTCATACCGCTTGGTTTGAGTATCTTCGCCATGGTAATTGGCCGGATTGCAGCTTGGGTTTCATTAACGTGGAAGAAAGGATTGTTGGGTATGAATAGCTTGATGCTAGATGAACATATCTTAGTAATTGGGTGGAATGAGCAGCGTACTATGCTGCTGCTTGATTTAATACTTCAAGAACGCGATGCCATGCCAGAGCGCCCCGATATTGTGCTGTGCGTGAAGGCCGATATCACTAATCCCATGCCTGGCGTGATTGAGTTCGTGAAGGTAGATTCGTTTAACAAAGACGAAGATATGGATCGCGCTTGCGTGTCCACCGCCCGAACTATTCTTATCGATAACCCACAAGACGATGTCACCATGACTACCGCGCTGTATTGTACTAAGCGTAACCCTGATGCACATCAGGTGGCCTATTTTGATGATGATAGCCTAGTCAGCTTACTTCAGGATCACTGCCCTAAAGTGGAGTGTACACCGAGCGTGGCAATAGAAATGTTAGTTAAAGCCGCTTTTGATCCTGGTTCAAGTATGCTTCATCACGACTTGCTGAGTATTGAAGAGGGCCAAGCGCAATTTTCAGTAAAAATCCCAGAAAGTAGCCACGCCATTTCTGTTGCTAAGTTATTTATTAATTTGAAACGTAAACACGATGCCATCTTTATTGGTTATGCGCCAAATGGCCTTGTGAAAGAAATGGTGGTAAACCCACCGTTGGACGTTACGTTAAACCCGGGCGACACTTTGTTTTACATTGCTGAGCGCCGCATTAACGCAATTAACTGGTCTTCTCTAGACGCTGATTAAGAGGCGTAAACATGTTTAGTAAATTATTTAAAAAATCAGAACCTAAAAAACCTAAGTCGCCAGAAATAATGGGGCTTTATTTAGGTGGCTCTTTCGAGTTAGATAACTTGAAACTTTCGCTATTAGAACCGGAGCTCACTATTGAAGGTGCAGCCCGTTCTCAATTAATTCAAGCGGTAGGTGAAGCGCCCTTAGATACAGGTGGCACTTTGCTTCGCTTTTACACCGACGACGATGGATTTTTACAGGTGGTCACCGACGGCGGCTTGTCTGAGAATCACATTACCGATGTTAAGCTGTGGCACTTTTATGAAACGAAAACCATTGGTAATACTGCTCAGTGGAACGAATGCTTGAAAAACGTTATCAGCCAGCCCACCTATGAGCTTGACGGCAAGGTCTATACCCGCGTGTGGGGGGCAGTGGGCGATGAGTCACCGCCTGTTGCCGTCACTGAAACTACCTATGAAGAAGATGGTGATGTGAGTACCACTGATCAGTTCATGATGCTGTACGAACGCCCAATCAGTAACGATAGAGTTGAAACCCTGCTTGTTGTGGGTGAAGAAAAGCAAGTAGGTAATAATTTAGATAGATGTTTGGTGATTTCAACGGGGTTTGATGTTGAACCTGCAGATATCACTATAAACGGTTAATAAAAAGGGAATAACTATGGATACGATCATGCAATCTTTGGCTGGCCTGGATAACTTTGCGCTTTACTTCGGCTTGTCGATTGTTTTTTTGTTTATCTTCAAATTGGTGTATGCATTGGTCACACCTCACGATGAATGGAAGCTGGTAAAAGAAGAGAAAAACGTTGCCGCTGCCATCGGTTTTGGTGGTGCTATAATCGGTTTTGCTATCGCCCTTGGCAGCGCAGCTTCAAACTCGGTTGCTGTAGTAGATTTTGCTATTTGGGCGCTGGTTGCTGTGATTGCACAATCCCTAGCGTTTGCCATTTTGCGTTTCAGCTTTATGCCGAAAATCGCTGAGCGTATAAACAATAACGAAGTTTCTGCGGGTGTTATGCTTGCCAGCATGTCTATTGCCGTAGGCTTACTCAATGCCGCTTGCATGACCTATTAAGGGGGCAGCGATGACTGATAAACGAAACACTCAGCTTGATGTTGTTGATAGCGTGCAAGGTGAGAAGCCCGCATTAAAACGCACCAAACATATTGACCTTGGTCGCATGCGCAAAGGTTTTAGCGTGAAGCCTTTAGCATTGGGTGTGGCCAGTGTTATTTTAAGTGGTTGTGGCGGCGAAAAAGAAGACGCCACCATTTACACCTCGCTAGAAGACTGTAAACAGGATTTTCCTGATGCAGTAGAGCGTTGTGAAGCTGCCTACCAGACAGCGGTCGACGAGGCCATGCGCACCAGTCCGCGCTTTAGCTCTGAGTACGACTGCGAACATGAATTTGGCCCTAACCAGTGCCAATATGTGAATAATAGTAGCGGCAGCTTTTTCATGCCGTTCATGGCAGGCTACATGGTGAGCTCTCTGCTATCGCCAAATCGCTATTACTCACAGCCCTTATATACTTCCTATTCATATAATTCACCGTTTCGTTCACGCTGGATAACGGCAGACGGCTATGTGTTCGACGGTGACATTCGCAAAAGAAAATATCGCGTAAACAAAGACGTTTATAAGCCTAAGCCTACCGTGAACCGCACAATGAAACGAGGCGGGTTTGGTAGCAGCGTTCGTGCAAAATCGTCTTGGGGTAGCAGCAGCCGTAAAGGCGGCTGGGGCGGATAACTATGTTTAGAATGCCTTGCCAGCCTCGCAAGGGCTGGCAGCAGTTGGCTAACGAGTTTGGTTTTCATTTCCACACCATGTATGGCGAGCCGTATTGGGATGAAAGTGCCTACTACCAATTCACGCTAGCGCAAATTGAAAACGACATTGAAGACCCCACAGCCGAACTACATCAAATGTGCTTGGCAGTGACAGAAGATGTGGTTAATAGTGAGGAATTACTTACTCGTTTTCGAATTCCAGAGCAACATTGGGACTTAGTAAGAAACAGCTGGCAGGAAAGAGCCCCCAGTTTGTATTCACGCCTTGACCTTGTCTACAGCGGCAAAGGGCCAGCTAAGCTGCTAGAAAACAATGCAGATACGCCCACCAGCTTGTATGAATCTGGCTTTTGGCAGTGGCTGTGGCTTTCACAAAATGTGGATGCCGGCAAACTCGCCCTGCACGCTGATCAGTTCAATAGCTTGCAAGAAAAACTAGTTCATCGCTTTCGCGAAATAGCATTGCACTACAACATTAATCAACTGCACATGGCGTGTTGTAAAGATACCGTGGAAGACCGCGGAACAGTGCAGTACCTACAAGACTGCGCTACAGAGGCCGGGCTTTTAGCTGACTTCGTATTTATTGAAGACATTGGGTTAGCGGACACGGGCGTTTTTACCGATCTTCAAGACGCGCCAATTACAGACTGCTTCAAGCTTTATCCTTGGGAGTTTATGCTGCGCGAAGAGTTTGGCGATGTGTTAGAAGATGCCCAAGTTAATTGGATAGAGCCCCCATGGAAATCGATAATTTCCAATAAAGCCTTGCTTCCTCAGCTTTGGAAGAAATTTGAAGGCCACCCTAACCTGCTTCCCGCTTATTTTTCAGATGAAATAAACACAAACACACTATCAGGAAAGTGGATTAAAAAGCCTCTGTTTTCTAGGGAGGGCGCGAATGTTTCTATCATTGAAGGTGGAATTGAGAATAGGCTTAGCGATGGTCCTTACGGCGAAGAAGGCTATATTGTTCAAGCATTTGAACCTTTACCCGTTTTTGAAGGTAACCATACACTCATAGGTAGTTGGTTGGTAGATGACATGCCAGCAGGTATTTCAGTAAGAGAAGATGCATCTGCTATTACCCAAGATCTCTCTCGCTACCTTCCTCATATTATTTTGTAATCTACTTTAGGGGCGTTCGATGAAGCCGCTTTCTTTCCAAATTCGCATTCTACTGACGCTAGGTGCATTGTTAATCGTAATAGAAGTAGCAAACTTACTTACCGGTAATGCACTTAATCAGTTTGGTGTAGTGCCTCGTACACTTTCAACCTTGCCATATATATTCACAGCCCCTTTCCTTCACGGTACACCCACGCATTTGATGGCTAACTTGGTGCCTCTTTTGCTGTTCATGTGGCTTACTATGCAGTGGGGAAAACGCACGTTTCTTATCGCTACGCTAAGCGCACTGCTTATAGGTGGTTTGGGCGTGTGGCTGTTCGGTAGAAGCGCTACGCATATTGGCGCGAGCGGCATGGTATATGGCTACTTCGGCTTCCTCGTGCTAGCAGGGTTTAGAAGTAACAAAGTGCGGTATTTGCTTATTTCACTAGTAGTTGCAGCGCTATACGGAGGAATGCTGGTTGGTGTGCTTCCCACATCCAAATTTATTTCCTTTGAATATCATCTGTTTGGCTTTATTGGCGGCTTATTTGCCGCATGGCACTGGGCACGCTAATTAGTTTACGTATAATTAGCCTCAAGATAAGACGTTGTAATTAGATATGTCAGCAGTACAAGAACCTACACAAAAAAACCAAGGCTTTTTCGGCAACCTCGCGTTTAACATTGTTATTCCTGTGGTGCTAATGAGCTATGCAAGTTCGGAAGATTACCTAGGCCCTGCGTGGAGCATTGTGGCGGCACTCAGCTTTCCTATTGGTTATGGCCTATGGGATTTAAAAGAGTCGGGAAAGGTCAACGGCTTTTCCATTTTAGGCATTATCAGCGTACTACTTACCGGCGGGTTTAGCTTACTTAAACTGCCCGCCGAGTATATTGCGATAAA
This sequence comes from Alteromonas sp. Cnat2-8, assembly GCF_022348355.1. NCBI lineage: Bacteria > Pseudomonadati > Pseudomonadota > Gammaproteobacteria > Alteromonadales > Alteromonadaceae > Alteromonas > Alteromonas sp. Cnat2-8. The sequence goes on along the minus strand of NZ_JAKREX010000002.1, from coordinate 687,771 downwards.
AGAAGCCGCTATCCCAGGCATTATCGGTATTGCTGTACTGGTAACCCAATACTCCAATAAACCCTTGGTCAAAATGCTTATTTTGAACGACCAAATCATAAACTGGCCACACCTAAACCAAGTTCTTGATGCGAAAGGCAAGCAACCAGAATTTAAAAAGAAAGTTGCGGTGAGTTCTTATATTGTAGCAAGTTCGTTTTTCCTCTCTTCTGCACTAAATTATATCTTGGCAAAAATGATATTGGTCAGTGAGCCGGGCACTACGGCATACACTGAAGAGCTTGGCCGAATGACTGCGCTTAGCTATCCAGTCATTGTGATCCCGAGCATGATTTTGCTTATTGCAGCGCTCTGGTATTTATTCGCTCAAATCAAAAAAATTACTGGCGAAGAACTCGATAACTTTATTAATCAGTAAAAAGACAATCGATAAGGGGCTTAACGCCCCTTTAACATGCCCTTCCCTACGACTGAAGCTATTACATATTTTGTAATTTAGGCTACTAAAGCAATTTCCTGAAACGCAGAAGAATACTAGCCATCAAATTCCCACACCGCTTTTAACCAAAAAGCGTGAGTATTACGTATACTCTCAAATATAAAAATAACCCATTCTATTAGAACATGTTGGCGCTAATTTAAAGCGCGCATTGCGCCTCTAGCATTACGCCATAAGCGCTGAATATTGCCTATTGCATGCATTCTCGCTCCTTCATGTTCACACTAAGACGGTTCAATACAAAACGGCGAATTATGCTGACAATAAAAGACTTAAAGAAATCTTTTTCAAAGACAGGGGCTCCGCTCATCAACAACCTTAACCTTACCGTAAAGACAGGTGAATCGGTGAGTATTCAGGGGGCTTCTGGCTGCGGTAAATCTACCTTGCTGTCGCTTATTGCTGGATTTGAGACGCCCGACGGAGGAGATATTTCGGTAAATAGATTGTCGATTGCTGGCAATAGCAAACTCGATAATACATTTAAAGCGAAGGATATTGATAGTTTTCGCAAACAGCATTTAGGTATTGTGTTTCAAAGCTTCAATCTATTCGACTGCTTTAATGCGTGGGACAACATTGCCTTTACTGCAAGGCTAAAAGGTAATGTAGATAAGGACTACCAATTAGCGTTAATGGAGCAGCTAGGGATATTACCCCTAGCGCAAAAGCCGCTAAGTCAGTTATCTGGCGGTGAACAGCAGCGCTGTGCCATTGCTAGAGCACTTGTACATCGCCCCTCGCTTATCTTGGCCGACGAACCCACCGGCAATTTAGACGAAACCACTAGCGAAACCGTGTCTGACTTACTCTTTAAAACTTGTAAAGAGGCCAATACTTCTCTTGTTGTGGTAACTCATAGCCAAGACGTCGCAGTAAAAGCAGACGCCGCTTTGCGACTACATAAAGGGGTATTAGAGAGTGTGATATATAAAACTAAAGCACATACCTTATCTTCACCAGTAGCTGCAAGCTAATTGCAGGTGAAAAACGTTAGCGATATGCGCCCTGTGAAAAAGACACCGAAAACAGCAAGTAGGAAGATAACGTGCTACGCACTTTATTGTTAACGCTTTCTAGCTTACTAGCAATGGCAAGGCACAGGCCGTGGGAGCCATTGCTCATTATGGCCGCAATTATACTGGCCAATGCTGGCTTGGTTACCGTTTTGCTTATAAACGAAGGCGCTACACAAGGTGAACTGTTACAGTCGAAGCAAGGGCTTACCTTGAGCAGTATCATCACCCCAGCAGACAGCCGAGCTCGCTTTGCACAAAGTGATTATGCCACGCTTCGCAAGCAGGGTTTTACCCAGCTTGTTGCGATAGCTGAACGAAACATCACCCTATCGTGCAATGGCAGCGAGCCCACAGCAACAACTCTCACATTAATCGGTGTTGATACTCAGCCTCTTTTAGGAAGTGCATTTAGAAAGAGAGGTTTTGAAGCGCCTGCCCAAAACGATAGCGCTGTTTCACTATCCTATTTATCGCAAAATGCGAAGAAATTTAGTGAAATGGAAAACCAGCAGACGCCAGCGGGTCGCGTATTACGCTCAAATTCTGGGGGCGACTTCGCTGTAAATGGGCTTATTCACCCCTTAACGAACGCAAAACTGGCCTGTCACGACACGCTCAATGAAACCGATAGAAAATCCGCGCCAAGTCCCTATTGGCCTGCAACGGTAAGCGCGTATGTGAGCAGCTTTGCCCCGCAAAATACAATTTTGATCTCTATCGATGAGTTTTACAGAGGCGGGGTAACGATTGAGAATAATGAACCTGTTAAGCCTGTTATTCCTGACAATGCTAAACGCGCGCAAGAGAAACAAGCAAAGCAACAGAAAGCTTACGTCCCACTTTCCGGGTTTATTGCACTTTCACCGCTATCACATCAGCAATTAACCCAAATAGAAACCCTACTTGGAATACCTGTAAAGCAAACCACTAGCAATACAGACAATGACACCGGTTCGTTGCCAGATAGTTTTAGACTAAATCTTTGGGCGATGAGTGGGCTAATGGGCGTTGTGGCGCTTTTTATAGTACTTAACGCGCTAAACTTGATGTACCGCACGCGGCTACCCAATATCATTCGTTTACGGCAGCTGGGCATATCTCAGCGAATTTTAAGCATTGCCCTATTCACCGAGTTGCTTGTTTACTGCGTAATAAGTATTCCAATTGGCATGTTCGTCGGTTTTCAAGCTGCGTCATGGTTGTCACCTGTGATAAACGGTACATTTACGTCATTGTTTAACGCTGTATTTGTTAACCCAGACGTTAATCTGCTTGTCACCTTCGGCTTCGCTTTAACAACGACCTTTATATCGCTGGTTGTTTTTTCGTTAGTTTCTATAGTTAAGCTTTCGAATGCCCTTACCGTAGCGCCAGTCAAAAAAGAAAACGCGTTACGCCAATTTGCCGTAGGTCTTATCTCATTATGTGCCCTACTACTGTTATTTATCGCTGAGGGGTTAGTGTCTTCTACGGCTTCAGCACTTTTCTTTGTTGCACTGTTACTCCTTACCAGCTGCGCGCTTATTCTTCTTTGGTTACCTATTTTGTCTAAGCTACTGACTAGATTTGTACCAAGACAGTGGCCCGTGTTCCACTACGTCATTGCTAATATGCACTTACTGTCTAGCAAAACCCGTCTCGCCGTTTGTGCATTCTTTATCGCGCTAACCGCAAATATTGGTATGAATACCATGACGGACAGCTTTCGAGACGCCACTGAACAATGGTTAACGCAAAGGCTTTACGCGCCTTTCTATCTGTACACCGACGCGCCACTTAGTCGTATCGAAACGTTATCTACCAAATCGTTACCTCCGCTTGCTTTAACTCCTTTACTTAAGGCCGAGGGAGCTGTCATTAGCTCACATGCTCAAGAAGAAACACATAAAGAGACACGTGAAGTCAGTAACAGCTCGCCCACTTACGTTTCTATCAGTAGCTACCCCATTCACCAAAGCGGTAAAAAGGCGCTTGTCCTCGATGATGTAATAAACAACGACCTCAACACAGTGTGGCGTGAGTTTACAGAAGGGAAAGGGGTATTCATCAATCAGCAATTAGCGTTTGCCCTTAACGCAAAGTTAGGACACACGCTAGATATAGAAAATATTCGCCTTCGTAAAACTGCGAATTCAAGTTCTTTGGCGATTAATACATCTAACGAGGCGTATAGCTCGCCACAAGATAAAACTACTGACCCAACACAAGGCTCACAAAGCAGTTCGTCGAACTCAAACGTATTTGCAGCGACGCCTCAATGGAAAGTACTGGGTATTTATCCCGACTACGGTAACCTGAACGGGCAAATATTAGTGCCTCTTCCCTCATTTAATCGAAACGATGTCCTTATCAGGGATCAACTTTTTTCCGGTGTAGTGGCTATTTACCCAGAGCCGCCTATTGAGACTAACGTGATAGGCGACAACAAACAAAGCACCTATGGAAAGGACATCCTCGAACAGCAGCTAAAATCACAGTTAGGGGAACACCGCGAAATTGCCCTTTATACCCGACAAGCGCTGTTAGATACCTCTATGCAGACCTTTGATCGTACCTTTGTATTAACCGACGGCCTTAACATTACCACCCTATTGGTTGCGGGCGTCGCCTTCGCTGTTTCGCTGACGGTACTAACCATAGGCAGCGCAGCGCAGTTATCTGTATTGCGTGCCCTTGGCGTTAGTCAGCTTAAAGTAAAAGCATCCCTGTTTGCGCAATATTTGCTGCTTTGTTTTATCTCAGCCTTGCTCGCCATTCCTTTTGGCGTGTACTTGGCCTATGTCTTTATTCAACAAGTAAACCGGCATGCATTTAACTGGGTGTACCCGCTTTCAATTAATGCAGAGGTTATTCTCTCTAGCGTGGGGTTATCGCTGCTTATCGTTTCACTGGTGCTGTTGTTACCTTTAGGAAAACTTAAGCCGAAAATTGATTTAAGGCAGGAAGTTCAGCTATGACAAACCAATTACGTAGCACCAACACCACGTTTTTGCGATTTAAAGCCAACATCTTTTTAGTACTTGTAGCTGTTTGTTTCACGTTGAATGCATGTACTGAAAACCCAAAAGATGAAAACGAAACTCTGGGAACCTCCACGCCAAACGGCTTTTTTGGAAACATGCAGTCGAGCGACGCCTTTACGCCAGTAAAGCGGGGCAATACTGTTGAATTACCACGCGATCACATGAGTCATCCCGATTTTCAGTTAGAGTGGTGGTACCTCACGTTTGTGTTAAGCGCTGAAGACGGGCAAGAGTTCGGCCTTCAATATACGCTTTTTCGTTTCAATACTGAGCTAGACGCCCCTCAAAGCACTAAGGCTAATGCTGAAAATAGTGCTGAAGTTAACGCCAACAACCATATCGCAAAAAACTGGAGCAATGGCCAGCAATGGATGGGACATGCTTCGCTACATACCGCTGAACAGCATTATTTCGAAGAGCGATTTGCAAGCGGCGGTGTAGGTAATGCCTATGTGGATCAGCAACCCTTTACGACAGTTATTGACGATTGGGTTTGGAAAGCGGCACAGGCGGAGGTCCAAGCAGGTGCAGAAAGCAAAGCCATGTTCCCGTCCGTGTTAAAAGTCGCTTTTGGGCAAAGCAGCACGCATCATCCGGTCAAAATAAATGAAAAAATCCCCGCTACCTCTGCAGACAGCTTATCAGAATTAAATGACGCGCCGAGCGTAAGCGCCGTCAAAGTCTCGCTTAATCTAGATACCTATGGGCCTTTCATCAAACAGGGTGATAACGGCTACAGTAAAAAAACACAAGACGAACGCCTTCGCTCTTACTATTACAGCCAACCTTTTATTAACGCGAAAGGTACGTTAAACATAGAGGGCAATAGCGTAAAAGTTGCGGGTAAAGGCTGGTTTGATCACGAATGGACGAGCCACCTAGCCAACAGTGAAGCCATGGGATGGGATTGGTTCTCGCTGCATTTAGACGATGGAAGTAAATTGATGGCGTTTCGCATGCACGCCATGAATGAAAACATGAAAAATAGCAAAAGCAAACACAGCGAAATATTCACAACGGCTAGCTATATAGCGGAAAATGGCACGAAAGAAACTATCGACCAAGCCAACGTATCAATTACGCCAACGGCGTATGAAACAATCAACGAGGGAGGAGTACCTCGCGCTGTCCCCACCATTTGGCGCATTCAAATACCAATAAAAGATATCGACGTTACTGTAAAACCGTTTAAAGAAAACCAATGGAATAACAGCTTATTTCCCTATTATGAAGGGCGGGTGGAAATAAAAGGCTCCCATTCAGGGAGCGGCTTTATGGAATTGACAGGCTACTAAGGCCTGTTGACCTTTGATATACAGCGAAGCGTAATAGCCCCTAATAAATAGACCAATTGATGCGTTCACTTAGCGATGTCAAAGCCGCCACACCTAGCTGAGAATTACCCACGCTATTAAGCGCTGGCGAAAATACGCATATTGAAAAGCGTCCTGGCACAACAGCCACTATGCCTCCACCTACGCCACTTTTACCCGGCAAGCCTACTTTAAAAGCAAAGCTCCCAGCTTCGTCATACATCCCACTAGTCGCCAGAAGCGCGTTCACTTGTTTGGTTTGATAAGGCGTTAGCACCTTTTCATTTGCGCAAGTAGAAAAACCTGCGTTAGCAAGAAAACTCGTTGAGCGCGCCAAGTCCTCACAACTCATTTCTAGCGCACAGTTGTGAAAATAATTACGAAGCACATCTTCCACTTCGTTTTCAAAATTTCCGTAGGCTTTCATCAAATATGCCATTGCTGCATTGCGAGAGCGGTGCTCGTATTCAGACTCCGCCACCACCTTATTTACCACGATATCGCCGTTACAGCTTAAGCGTCTTACGAAATCTCGCATGGCAATATAAGGGGAAGCGAACCGAGATTGCACCATATCACTAACCACCAGCGCACCGGCATTAATGAAGGGGTTGCGGGGAATACCGTTTTCATATTCCAACTGCACAAGAGAATTAAACGGCAGGCCGGATGGCTCGCATCCAACTCGCTCCCACATGGTTTCACCGTAGTGATTGATAGCTAAAACAAGATTAAAGACTTTTGAGATACTTTGAATAGAAAAAGGAACGCTCGCATCGCCTATCGACGTTATTTGACCGTTTGTATCGCAAATTGAAATGCCAAATTGCCGTGGATTAACCGTGGCCAACGCAGGGATGTAGTCGGCAACTTTTCCCATGCCCAACATGGGCTCAACTTCATCATAGATATCTTGAAGTAGTGCCAGCATTTCGTTTTTCATAGTTCCCCTTTCCTGCTTACCACAGATAAAAATAAAGCGCCTTGTTATAAAAACGCTGGCGCTTTAATTTCTATACAAACAATGTAGCGATTAGTTACAGCGCCAATCTTCCTTAAAGTCACACAAGCCATCATCATCTTCGTCTGACGTAAGCTCAATGTTGGTCGATACCTTTTCTGATACTTTATTTGAATCGGAATCGATTATTACTGGCTGTTTTTTATCGATAAAACTGAAGATTGTTTTTGCAATATCCGTGTTATCAATTTGCCCCATAAGCGATTGATAACCAGCACCAAAAGCAAATACTTCAACATCTACACCAGTGTGACCGCCTGTTGTCCACCCCGTGTTTGTTTTGGTGTCTAAGAAGGTTTTTACTGCCATGAAGCGAGTTTCATCATCTTGGTTTGATACGCTATCTAGCGTAGCAAGCTCTTCTTCACTCAACGACAAGCCAAGCTTCTGCGCCACAAACTCGCCAGGGTTCTCTTCATTTGCCATCTCTAAAGCAATTGTCATTACCGAGGCTGACATTGACTTAAGATGTTCAGGGCTCCAGCGGTAGTCGCCGTTTGCGCCAATGGTTAAGCCACCTGTGCTGTGATCCGCCGTCAAGATAACAAGAGTGTCAGGGTGTGCTTTTACATAATCTCGCAAATATTCCATGGTTTGCGCTAAATCGTGCATCTCAGCCATGGCAGACGCGATATCGTTTGCGTGACCAGCCCAATCTACTTGGCTTGCTTCAACGAGAAGAAAGAACCCATTGTCGTTTTCTAAGTGTTTAATAGCATGTTGAGTTAGGTACTCAAGACGATTTTTGCGCTTGTCATCCAATACCGCAGGCAGCGCTACTGGAGCAAACAGACCGAGAACATTACTTCCCGCAGGCACTGAAGCCAGACGGTTATATGAATCGGCATATTCGTAGCCAGCATCAATAAACTGCGCCAAAATATCTCTGTCATCGCGTTCAAAGTAAGACGTTCCACCGCCTAGCATCACGTCAGCGACAAACTTACCGTCCACGCGAACATCAAAGAAATCTTCAGCTATTTCGTTGTAGTTCTTACGGCTTTCGTTATGCGCAATGTATGACGCAGGTGTCGCATGAACAATTTGAGACGTTACTGCCAAACCAGTACGCATGCCTTTACTCTTAGCATGGTACATAACAGAGTTTACTGGTTGTTTATTTACATCAACACCAATTGCACCGTTGTACGACTTAACGCCTGTAGCAAGCGCTGTTGCAGCAGCGGCTGAATCGGTAACGTAACCAGATACTTGCGCAGGATACGTTGAAGCATTGCCCACTAAAATATCGTCAAACACAACCGATTCGATTTTCGGTGTTGACGGGTCATCTACATAATTACGATAAGCCGTGGTATAGGCAGGCCCCATACCGTCGGCTACAACCATTATTATATTTTTCGGTACACCTTTAGTTTGCGTACCGGTTGCACTTGCTGATTCGGTCATAGATTCAGTGATACCACAACCCGCAAGAACAGCAATAGACGCACAACTTAGTAGTGATGTGCGAACAAATTGTTTAATCATTTAAACTTCCCTGAGTAAGTAAGGTACCTACTGGCCTGGATACCCGCAGATACAACAATAACGACACTATCGCGAATGATTCTTTGGTGATCATAATGATGTTAGCAAAGCGATAAGATGCAATAGTGTAAAGCAGGCTGGCAAGATGCTCAAAGCTTTTGGACAAAATAACGCAAGCATGAGATGACCATCTGGTCATCTCATTAAATTAGCAACTTTTAAGATGGAAGCGACTACTTATTTTGTGATGAGAGGTATTCGCGCATGCGCTGTTGTGCCACGTCTACGAGCATGTCGGGCTGGAATTTGGAGATAAACCTGTTGCATCCAACTTTTTCTACCATGGCGTCGTTGAAGCTTCCGCTTAATGATGTGTTGAGTGCTATAAATAAATTGCTCATTCGAGGATCGTTACGCACTTCAGAAGTAAGCCGATAGCCGTCCATTTCTGGCATTTCTGCGTCGGTAAACATTAGTAAAATTTCGTCGGTTGGGTTCTTCCCCTCATCGGCCCACTTTTTCAGCAGCGCTAACGCTTCAGCGCCGTTTTTACGTTCGATGATTGTTATACCTAGCTGCTCTAACGTATCTTTAATCTGTTTTCTTGCTGTGCTTGAATCATCTACTATCAACACTTTCTTGCCTAAGAAGTGGTTAACAATGTCTTTATCTAGCACTTCTTCAGAGATAGATGTGTCGTAATCGATGATTTCCGCGAGTACTTTTTCAACATCGATGATTTCTACCAGCTCTTGTTTACCCTCAACATTCACCTGAGTTATGGCGGTTAAATAATTGGATTTTCCAATGCCGCTAGGGGGTGGTTGAATGGTTCCCCACGATGTATTCACTATGTTTTTCACTTCACCAATAATGAAGCCCTGCACGCTTCTGTTATATTCAGTGATAATGACATTCTTCGCTGTTGCTTGCGTAGCTGAACCGCGCATTTTGATTGCCTGACGCAAGTCTATAATTGGAATGGAGCTTCCTCGGTAGTTCATCACGCCTTTCAGGTTGTGATGTGAACCCGGCATTATATTGAGCTTGGGTACGTTTATAACTTCTTTAATTTTAAAGACGTTCATGGCAAAAATGTGTCGCGTTCCCAGTTGAAACATCAAAAGCTCAAGCCTGTTTTCGCCAACAAGCTTGGTTCTTTGGTCAACTGACGACAATACACTACTACTCATAACACCCACTTTTCATATTATATATCAACAAGCTAAAACAAAAGCGCCCTCGTATCGGACAAGATTTTCTAGCGTGAAGCTCTACGCCCAAATTTACCTTGCTCACACCGGCAAAGCTATTACCCTTTTAGCTAATAGACAGGCGAAATAGTCAACACCAGCAAGCGTTTGCAACCGACGTAAGTTATTTTTTTACCGACCACTTCTTGCCCCACTGCTGCCCCATTGCCTTAAAACCATCAAACATAGGTGTCAAAGATTTACAGTATCTAGACTTTCGGCGCCAGACATTCACAAAATAAATGACCGCAATGCAAAATATATATTTCTATTATTCCAAATCCGGCACTAGGATGAAATGGAATCAACGGGAACGCCCTACAGCGTAAACATAAACAACGTTAAGTATTTTAATTATAGTCGGGAGAGACGCTCATGTCGCAATATCAACAAGACATTGATAACTTCGCCACATTAAAGGCAGCACAAAACGGAACTTGGGAAGGTATCAACCCAGAATTCGCTGCACGCATGAAGGTTCAAAACCGTTTTAAAACAGGTTTAGACATTGCTCGCTACACTGCAAGCATTATGCGCAAAGACATGGCTGAATACGACGCAGATTCGTCTCAGTACACACAGTCACTAGGCTGCTGGCATGGCTTCGTAGGCCAACAAAAAATGCTTTCAGTTAAAAAGCATCAAGGCACAACTAACAAAAGCTACCTTTACCTTTCAGGCTGGATGGTAGCAGCACTTCGCTCTGAATTTGGTCCTCTTCCTGACCAATCAATGCATGAAAAAACATCAGTGTCTGCGCTTATCGAAGAACTTTATACTTTCCTTCGCCAAGCAGATGCGCGTGAATTAGGCGACCTTTTCCACAAGCTAGACGACGCTAAGAAAAACGGTGGTGATGTAGCTGCGATTCAAGCTGAAATCGACAATTACGAAACTCACGTAGTTCCAATTATCGCAGATATCGATGCGGGCTTTGGTAACGAAGAAGCAACCTACCTACTTGCAAAGCAAATGATTGAAGCAGGTGCATGCTGTATCCAAATTGAGAACCAAGTATCGGACGCGAAGCAATGTGGTCACCAAGACGGTAAAGTAACCGTGCCACACGAAGACTTCCTAGCGAAAATCAATGCAGTACGCTATGCATTCCTTGAACTAGGTGTTGATGAAGGTGTAATTGTTGCACGTACTGACTCACTAGGTGCTGGTCTGACTCAGAAGATCCCAGTATCTACATCAGAAGGTGACCTAGCTGCCCAGTACAACGCGTTCCTTAAAACGACTGAAGTTGCAGGTGTTGAAGATCTAACTGAAGGTGATCTAGTGCTTAAGCAAGGTGGCAAGCTGGTTAAACCTGAGCGCTTACCAAACGGTCTGTTCCGCTTTAAAGACAACACAGGTTTTGACCGTGTAGTACTTGACTGTGTAACGTCACTTAAGCACGGCGCTGACTTGCTTTGGATTGAAACTGAAAAGCCTCACGTTGGCCAAATTGCTGAAATGGTTAACGCTATTCGCGAACAAGTACCAAATGCTAAGCTGGTTTATAACAATTCTCCATCGTTCAACTGGACGCTTAACTTCCGTCAGCAAGTATTTGATGCCTGGAGTGAAGAAGGTAAAGACGTTTCTGGCTACGACCGCGCGAAACTTATGTCTGCCGACTATGATGACAGCGAACTAGCAGCTGCGGCCGACGAGAAGATTAAGAGCTTCCAGGCTGACGCAGCACGCGAAGCGGGTATCTTCCACCACCTTATCACGCTACCGACTTATCACACTGCAGCACTGTCTACTGACAACCTTGCAAAAGGTTACTTCGGTGAAGAAGGTATGCTTGCTTATGTACGCGGTGTTCAGCGTCAAGAAATTCGCCAAGGTCTAGCGTGCGTTAAGCACCAAGCGATGGCAGGTTCTGACCTAGGTGATACACACAAAGAATACTTCTCTGGCGAAGGCGCACTAAAAGCGTCTGGTGAAGATAACACCATGAACCAGTTTGACGTATAACGTGAACAGGCAATGAGTTAAACGGAAAGCATCCCAACCTTTCCTACAGGGCACCTTCGGGTGCCCTTTTTTGTGCGCGTCATTCACTTCACTTATGCTTTTTGCATAAAACAAAAAAAGCCATATTTTTCTAAATTTCATAAAAAAACAATATACCAACTATATTTCAATACCTTATAGGTATAACGGCGGCCAATTTAAGACTAAACGCTTATCTGACATTGAAATAAAAAAGCTTTATAATAGCTATGTTTAATTAGGTTTAAAAAGAGCATTAGAATAATGAATATAGCGAAGGTCGACCTGAATTTATTGGTTTATTTAGATGTGCTGTTGCGCGAAGGAAGTGTAACGAAAGCTGCAAACCAGCTAAGCATTACTCAGCCAGCAATGAGTAACGGCCTGAAGCGCCTTCGCGATCTATTTAAAGATCCGCTTTTAGTGCGTACCAGCGATGGGATGACCCCCACTAAGCGCGCGCTTGAACTACAACCCATTATTCGCGATGTGCTTAGTCGATTGGAAAGCTCTATTCAACCCGAGACTGATTTCGATCCGTTAACCAGCGACCGAACCTTCCGCATTATGACCAGTGACTATGCAGAGAGTACCTTGTTACTTGAACTTGTTGGAAGACTGGCGGATTTAGCGCCCAATATTACGCTTGACCTTATTACGCCGAGTGACGTGACGTTTCACGATGTCGAGCAAGGTAAAGTGGATATGGCAATCAACCGCTTCGATGAACTACCTTTGTCGTTTCACCAAAAAGTTATCTGGTATGACACCTTTAGCTGCGTAATGAGTTCCGACCATCCGCTAGTAGAAAAATGCAACCTAGAAGGCTACTTGAGTGCCCAGCATATTTGGGTGAGTAAAACTGGGTTTGGCGTAGGTGTAGGTATTGATCCAAATGAAGTACAAAAACTGGGTTGGGTTGACGCTGAGCTTACAAAAATCGGGAAACAGCGTGCTATTCGCGTATTTACTCGTCATTACCATGCAGCGCTTCAGATTGCGAAAAAGCAAAAACTTATTGCTACCTTACCAAGCAAAGCGGCGCGTTTGTTCAAACACGACCCAGATGTGGTGATTAAAGAGCCGCCTTTCGACATACCACCTATTGCGCTAAAAATGGCGTGGAGTGCCTTACTTCACCACGACGCAGGTCACATTTGGTTGCGCCGCTTAATCAGCGATGTAGCTAGCGAAATGAATGCGGGCTAAACATTCACAAAATATATGGCAGAAATACAAACCATAAATTAAAAAACTATCTCTATACACACTACACTGGGTGAACAGACAAATGTATAGAGGTAGTTATGCAAGGATATATTACTAGAGGCCGACTACAGGTTGCCGAACAACTCGATAACTTTATTAATGAACAGGCACTTCCTGGCACAGGCGTAGATAAAGACACCTTTTGGCAAGGTGCAGAAACCCTCTTCGAAAAATTCATTCCTCAAAATCGCGCACTATTAGAAAAGCGAGAACAGCTTCAGCGCGCTATCGACGATTATCATAAAGCTGGTAACCCAGTAAACGGAAACGAATATACCGACTTCCTAAAAAGCATTGGTTACCTTGTTGAGCAGCCGTCACAAGTAAGTGCACAAACACAAAATGTAGACGCCGAAATAGCAACAATGGCAGGCCCTCAGCTAGTCGTGCCAATCAATAACGCTCGCTATGCACTTAACGCGGTAAATGCCCGTTGGGGAAGCCTTTACGACGCACTATACGGCACTGACGTCATCAGCAATGAAGGTGGTGCAGAAGCGGGAAAAAGCTACAACCCCGTACGCGGCGCCAAGGTAGTTGCGAAAGCGAAAGACTATCTAGATAGCATGATACCGCTTGCGAAAGGCAGCCACGCTGACGTTACTGAGTATAAGATTGAATCGGGTAAATTGGCGATCACTCTCGTCGACGGCGATGAAACCACCTTAGCAAACACAGAGCAATGGCAAGGATACCAAGGTGACATTAGCGCACCGTCAAGCCTGCTATTTGCACACAACGGTCTGCATTTTGAAATTCAACTAGACCCGACTCACCCTATTGGCGAGAGCGATGCCGCAAACGTAAAAGACGTACTGGTTGAAGCCGCATTAACCACCATAATGGACTGCGAAGATTCCGTTGCTGCTGTTGACGCTGAAGACAAAACCTTGGTGTATAGCAACTGGTTAGGCTTAATGAAAGGCTCGCTAAGCATTGAAATGACAAAGGGCGGCAAGCAGCTTGTTCGCGCTATGCATGACGATAGAAGCTACCAGCCGTCTAAATACGCTTCACAAGACGAGCTAAAAGATGGCGAACTAGTACTTTCTGGTCGAAGCCTTATGTTTGTTAGAAACGTGGGCCACCTTATGACTAATAATGCTATGCTCTTTGACGGCGAAGAAGTGCCAGAGGGGATCATGGACGGTTTAGTCACTTCACTTATCGCAAAGCATGATCTTTTAGGAAACAGCAAATTTAAAAACAGCCGCGAAGGCAGTATTTATATTGTTAAACCTAAAATGCACGGGCCAGAAGAAGTTGCATTCTCTAACGCATTGTTTGGTGCTATCGAAGCGATTATCGATGTTCCAGCTAACACCCTTAAAATGGGCATAATGGATGAAGAGCGCCGTACGAGTATTAATCTACAAGCTTGTATTGCAGAGGCTACTTCACGCGTTGTGTTCATTAACACGGGTTTCTTAGACAGAACCGGTGATGAAATTCATACCTCAATGCTTGCCGGCCCTTTTGCAGAAAAAGCCGCGCTCAAGTCTATGGCGTGGATTAAGGCTTATGAAACTGCAAACGTCGCAGTAGGCCTTCGTTGTGGTCTTTCTGGCAAAGCGCAAATTGGTAAGGGCATGTGGCCAATACCTGACGAAATGCAAAATATGATGACCGCCAAAATAGGTCACCCTAAGGCTGGCGCTAATACTGCTTGGGTTCCCTCACCTACTGCAGCAACACTGCACGCGCTTCATTACCACGATGTAAATGTGTTTGACGTTCAAAAGTCGCTAGATGAAAACTTTAGTGGCCTTGCTGACATACTTACCATTCCATTGTTAGAAGATGCCTCTACTCTGACGCGTGAAAGTATTAAGCGTGAAATCGACAATAATGTTCAGGGCATTTTAGGCTACGTTGTACGCTGGGTTCACCAAGGCGTAGGCTGCTCGAAAGTTCCTGACATCAACAATGTAGGCTTGATGGAAGACCGCGCGACGTTGCGTATTTCATCTCAGCATATCGCTAACTGGCTAGAGCACGGCATTGTAAGTGTAGATCAGGTAAAAGAGTCTTTGGCTCGTATGGCTGTCTTAGTAGATGAGCAAAATGCGGGGGATCCTGAGTATATCCCTATGGCACCTGATTTAGACAGCTCAATTGGCTTCTTAGCCGCAAGCGATCTAATCTTCAAAGGTAAAGAGCAGCCTAGCGGTTACACAGAACCTTTACTGCACGCCCGTCGCCGCGAAATGAAGGCAAAACTTGCGGCGAGCTAGTACAAAATATGAGGGCTAAGAATTGGAATCTAATAGCTATATTCCATACGGTAAAACACCAAAGAATTAGCTAGCTAGTTTCAAGCCTCATTAGAAGCATTTGAATAAGGCTCACTCTGTTAGTAAACAGAAGTGAGCATTTTTATTTATTGCTGGTGTATCACTAATGCGTTTGCATTTATTGTCGCGACACGTGAAATCAATTCGCAAACACACTCAGAGCGAATTGTGTAGCGATATGGCAACACTTTAGACTAAAGATATCGCTTATCTCCCCCTTGATACTTTGCTGATAATGCATGAGTAAACTACGCTTTTATAGTGTGGGGCGCAGCGTTTGTTATTCCGTTGGAACTAAACACTTAGCGCAAAGCCTCCTTAGTTTGGAGTATGCACATGCAGATAGCCTCGGCAGCAATACCGAATAATTTATTACAGGCGAACGTCACGCAAATTGTGCCCATCTTTTCAGGTGGAGGAACAAGATTGAGCGCCCATATCGGCATCATTAAAGCGCTGCAGGACATGAACGTAGGCTTCGACACTTTAGTGGGTGTATCAGGTGGCTCGATTATCGCTTCGCTTTACGCCAAAGGTTACACAGTGGAGCAAATGCGAGAGCTCGCACTGGTTACTGATTTCAAGCAATTCACTGAATTTTCACTCGTAAGATTACTCCGGGAAGGCGGACTTTCTTCTGGCGACGTATTTCAACGATGGATTGACGAGCAGTTGGAAGGCGCAGTGTTTGCCGACCTCCCACTCAACCTGCATATTCTCGCTACCGACGTAAACGGCGGCGGACCAGTTTTGTTCAACAAACAAACCTCTCCAGATATGAAGGTGTCAGAAGCAGTGCGGTACTCTATGTCAATACCGCTCATCTTCTCGTTCAAACCCTTTAAAGAGCACTTGCTAGTAGACGGCGCTATATTGTCTGAAGATGCGCTGTTTGAAGATTGGCGAGGCGATGGCACGCCATCAGTATGCTTCAGACTGCAAAGCACCGAACAAAAACGCAAGGCCATTAAAAAGAACTTACTTCAACTGCCGCAATACGTCAGCATGCTTATTCGCACGTTTATGACGGCAATATCCAGGGAGTACGTCAATGCGAAGTATTGGCACAATACGGTGGTGGTGAATACCGGGGAGATTTCCGCGGTAGATTTTTCGCTTACACCTGAAATTAAGAACACACTTTTTGAGCTCGGTTATGCAACCACGAAAGAGTTCTTGCCCAAAAAGTGTGCGGGATTTATGAGAAGCAGTGCACTTTAACGGTTTCAGAAGGTAATTATAAGTCGCTAGCGCTTACACTTTATAAAAGTCACGATACCAGTCGACAAACGCTTTTACGCCTGTTTCAACATCGGTAGATGGCTGGTACCCAGTATCTTCAACGAGCGACGACACATCAGCATAGGTGTCAGGCACATCGCCCGGCTGCATAGGAAGAAGTTCTTTCTTCGCCTCAATGCCCAATGCACTCTCAAGGGTTTCAATAAACTTCAAAAGGTGCACTGGTGTTTGCGCACCAATATTGTAAACCTTATAGGGCGCCTTACTCGTACTTGGATCTGGATTGCCGCCGTCCCAATTCTCATTAGGTTTAGCCACATTATCCAATGAGCGAATTACGCCTTCAACGATATCATCGATATAAGTGAAGTCACGACGGTGGTTACCATAGTTGTAAACCTGTATTGTTTTACCTTCCAAAATAGCCTTAGTGAACTTGAAAAGCGCCATGTCTGGACGGCCCCAAGGCCCGTAAACAGTGAAAAAGCGCAGCCCCGTTGTAGGCAAGTTATACAGGTGACTATAAGTATGAGCCATTAGCTCGTTAGCTTTTTTAGAAGCCGCATACAAGCTAACTTGATGATCTACGTTATGCTGTTCTGAAAACGGCATAGTTTCATTCGCACCGTAGACTGAGCTAGATGACGCGTACACCAAATGCTCGACGTTATTATGGCGACACCCTTCTAGAATATTCACAAAGCCAACAATATTTGAGTCGACGTAAGCGTTAGGATTTTCAAGTGAATAACGCACACCAGCTTGAGCAGCCAAATGCACCACTCTATCAAATTTGTGCTCTTCAAAAAGCGCAACCATTTTGTCGCGCTCCTCTACCCCCATCTCGATAAATGAAAATAAACCAGCTGCATTAGATGATTTAATCTCGTCTAGACGAGCGTGCTTTAAATTCACATCGTAATAATCGTTAATGTTGTCAATCCCGACAACTTGGTCACCACGATTGATAAGGTATTGCGATACAGCTGCACCAATGAAACCAGCTGCTCCGGTGACTAAGATTTTCATTTATTAATCCCTTGGATTTCGTATTTTAAATTAAAGTATCACTGATACGCTCGTGCTTTATTCTAGTTCAAACGAGCGACAGAATTCTTATACAACCTACTTCTATAAAACTAGCCTTGTCAGTTAACTATGCTACATAAAGCTCAGCTCTTGGTCGGCAAAGTTTTTATAGTTTGAATTAAGAAAATAAAAAACAGTTAGCAAATAATGCACCATAAAATATCTAATTACTGTTCTAGAGTTAATTTGTAGCTCCCCTCAACAGGGTGGTTACAAACCGAATAGGTACTGCATATGAAATACCAGTTGGTGAAGCAAGTGCACTTTCTTTTGTATCTTTTACTAGAACTTTGTTTATTACACCAATTACCTCTCCTGTTCGAGGGTCGTACAAGGGACTGCCACTGTTGCCTGGATAAGCAATTGCATCCAGTTGATAAATTAGGCTTACGTTCTTTAAGCGTGCCATCATGGTATTAGTTAATTGGTTGCTATTTAACGCTGGGATTGCGTCTGGCGTTATTGCAGAAATATACCCTCTGTGAGTAGCAGGATATAAACCCAAAATAGCGCCAATTGGGAAGCCCGTTAACGCGATTTCTGACCCTGGTTCTAACAATTCCTCATCTCCAAGTTTCAATGCAGGTAAGGGGGAATCCAACTTTAACAACGCTAAATCATGCTTAGGATCAATCTTTAAGACTTCTGCTTTAATTTTTTTTACTACTGTACCTTCACCACTTAGGACTACGTAACTTTCAACTATTGTGGGGTCTAAATCTTCAGATACCACGTGATAATTTGTAATTGCGAAAAAACCGTTTGCTACAATAAACCCCGTCCCTAATACCCTTGGTGCACTGTGCTTAATTGGCGCATCGACAGCTACGGCAACAGTTCCTTTGGAGACTGATTTCACAATAGAAGTAAAAGGGGTTACATCATTATCTGCTGCTACACTCTGAGTCAGTAATCCCAACAGCACTAAAATCCAAATAATTAAAGTTTTCATGTATTTTTTCCCAGTTGAGCGTTAGCTTAATAACTTTAACCAAAGTACACCGTAAGATAACAATGGATTTTTTAAAACAAATAATTCTGCTTTTAATATCCCCCCTAACTATCAGCGTGTTGCTAATACTTATGTCATATGCTTTCAAACGGGCAAATTATTTGAACACTGGGAAGAAAATTTTGTTAATGGGTGTACTCATGTTGATGGTTTGCTCTCAACCATGGGTGGCAAACGTTTTACTTTATCCGTTAGAGTACAACAGCAAACGCTATCATTCATCCGATTTAACTAGAAGTGACGCTATATTTGTTCCTGCATGCTATTATCAAACGCAATACGATCTACCAGAAGTTTCGCGTTGGCACGAGTGTTCAATCCAACGGTTGATTCAAGCTAAGATTTTTTCTGATGAGTTGAAAATCCCAATTATAGTTACGGGGGGAAGCTTTCTTGCTGATAAAGATGTTAAATATTCAGAAAAAGCAAAGCAATTTCTTGAAACATTAGGGGTAACTCCTGATAAAGTGATTTCAATACCTGAAGGTACCGACTCACTATCAGAGGTTGAAGCATTAAAAACTAGATTTGGCCACATGACCCTAGTAACCGTAACAAGCGCCACTCACCAATATCGATTAGCTCAGATACTAAAAAACGCTGATATAAACTCAGAGATTTTTCAAGTTGATTTTCAAAGCTCTGGGGAATTAAATCCTTTTCTTTCACTTCCTTCAATTCTAGCATTAGAGCGCACTAGAAGAGCGATATACGAATACTTGGCAATAGTGAAGTACCATGTTTTGGAAAAATAGTATAAAAGGATTAGGCAAATTATCGAAAAGATTTGCTAGACTGTTTTGAAGGACGTTTTTTGTGTGGACCAAAGTTTAGTGGCTAATAAAACAATAATAGGACGCGTGAAGTCAATTGTCGGCCGGGACAGTAAATTGGGAAAGGCTCTTGGAGGGTTGGAAAAACTCCAAGAAGCCAAGTTCATCTCAAAACACTTTTCCGAGTTCTTAGAGCCAGTAGTTGCGCAGTCCGAAAATACACGTACTGAGAGCTTTAATATTAGACATAAAGTTTATTGTGAAGAGCTCGAGTTTGAACCACTCAAAAACAATTGTCTTGAAACTGACGAATTCGATAAATTCTCGAGCCCTTGTTTAATAAGACATAAAGGCTCAGGTCACTATGCTGGGACAGTACGTTTGGTTAGACCCCAGATAGAAAACCAACTTCTCCCTATTGAGAAATACTGCATTAATTCAATTACTCATGAAACTCTGAACCCACGTAACTTTGCACGGAAAGACATTTGCGAGATATCTCGACTCGCAGTTCCACTTGAGTTTCGGAAGCGTCAGATGGACCGGTTTTCTGGTGCTGCGACAGGTGTAATTAATGAACATACGTACTCTGAAAATGAATTAAGGTGTTTCCCCTTTATCGCCATCGGGCTTTACTTCTCTGCTGCTGCTTTAGTTATGCACAATAATATAAAACATACGTATGTTATGATGGAACCACGTCTTGCCCGAAGTATGAGGTTTGTGGGCATTCAGTTTGAGCAGGTTGGTCCCGTTATTGACTATCATGGTAGGCGTGCACCCTATTATATCAATCCATCACTGCTCTACGCTAATTTAAGGCCTAGCTTTAAAATAATGTTGAAAAACATACAGCATCAAGTTGAGAAGTATCCTCGAGACTAGAGAAGCGCGTCTAAACACTCTAATTACTTTTGCCGAGCCTGGTGCTCTTTACCAAATACATTGCATTCCAGTCTTGCGATATTTTTCAGGCGCGTTAGGAACTATTTATGAGAACATTAGACTTTGGGTTTGAGCAACTGAAAAACCTTCTACTAACTTCTGGCTTTCGGTCATCACAGATATTATTTGTCGACACTAACGATGCGTACATCACGTATCCAGAAAAAAATTCAGCTATATTGGTCGTTAAACCATACCCTTCCGAATCCGATGGCTCTTCGCGATATATGGAAATAATTAAGATAATAGAACTTGCAAAATGCAATGGATTTGCTGTTCACCCCTACAGTAGAGGCGCCAACTTAGGTTATGGAGGTAAAGAGCCCTACGCTTCAAATTGTATTGCCTTGGATTTAAGTGAGTTTAAAAGAATAAGTTACTACAAGAAATCAAGTGGACACATAACAGTAGAACCAGGAGTATCACAAGAAGCCATTAGTGAATTTTTAATAAAAAACGGTGATATCCATATACATGACACTACTGGAGCGCCAAAATTTGCAAGCGTCACCGGAAACTATCTTGAACGGGGTTTTGGTCATACTCCACTCGCTGAGCACGCTAAGAATATTCTGCATGCAGAAATTATCACTCCCAACAATAAAGAAGAAGCACCTACACATTTTGTGACATCAACCGATGGTACATCATTTAAAATTGACGGGAAAATAGCAACCAGAACCTATAGCATCGGCCCTGACCTGACAGGTCTCGTGATTCAAAATAATGTTTCAATTGTAACAAGCCTTACAATTAAGCTTTTGAAAAAACCTGATTGTTTCGTTGCTTACTTCATACCATTCAAAGAAGAAGATATTGATCAAATGATTGATACTTGTGCAATCCTGAGAAAACAAAACACCATACACAGTGCTGCACATATTGGAAACAACATGAAGACACTCCAATTACTTGCTGTAGAATTTCCAAATCTAATTAAATCGTATGATTACGAAGAGTTAAACAAATTGATCCGCAAATTCGGTTTAGATGATTGGACGCTTTCAGGAGGGATGTACGGAACTAAAAACCAAGTCAAAGCGCATATTAAAGATCTTAAGACCGCGATGAAAAAACTAGGTGTAAAACCTTTATTCATTGACAAAGAAAAGCTCAGCTTTATTAAGAAAACGCTGTCTATTACTCCTAAATATAATAGAGCTTTAGTTAAAAAACTAGTTTCCAGTAATAGTGGTATAGCCAGAAAAATAGGCGCTAAACTTGCTCTGAGAAAGAGCCTAATAGAATTATGTAAAATAAAACAAGGGACTCCTAGCAATGAATTTCTTCGAACCATTTATTGGAGAAACCTTCAGAAGTTAACAGATAACGTGCCCAATCCAAGTCAAGACAAAGTAGGTTTGCTATGGGGCGCGCCCTGCTCTGAAATATCGAGCAAAGATTTTAAATTAATTACTTCTATCATGAGTGAAACATGTAAGAAGTATAGTTTAGAAAGTCCAATCTCAGTAACCCTTATAAATGAAAGAACAATGGAGTGTGTATTATCTCTTTCATGGGATAGACAAAAAGAGAAGGAAGAAGAACAAGCTTTAGCTTGCTATCAAGAAATAATGCTTAAGTGTGCTTCCATGGGCTTCCTTCAGTATAGAATGTCTACGCTTTCCAATCACTTTCTCAATCGACAGCATCTACCGCTACCTTTTGAGCTCCCTGAACTTAAATCTTATTTTGATCCTTGTAATGTCATCTCTCCTTCAAAATATCAATTAGTGTCTAAAAATTTTACAACACGCAAATGCGAATGAAATAAAACCATAATAATCAAATACTTAAAAAATGGCACGTTGCATGCTTATGTTAACAACGTATAACAGACCTACTGTTCAAAACAACGGAGCGTGGAAAATGAAATTTGCAACAACTATCAAATATGCAGCGATTGCGGGAGCTCTTGTTACAGCTTCAAATGCGACTGCTGGGGTATCTGCAACAGCTTATTTAGAATTAAATGATCTTGTTGTTCAAATCGATACTGATGGCGACTTGGTACCTGATCCAGTTAATCCTCTTGACTTTATTTCTATCCTTCCGGGTGGTTCACGATCAACAAGCACTTTCACTGACAACAATGGTGCTTCAGACTCAGACTTAGATTCACAAGCTTCTGCCACAGCAGATTCTGATGCAGACTTACTTTGCCTAGGTTCATCTTGCGGAGTTTTAGGTCTTACCAATAATGGCCAATCTGTTGATGGTGGCAATTTGGTTGCGAGTGACGCGTTTTACTACTCAGTGGCTGACGCTCAAGTTTCAGGCAGTGCGATTGGTTCTGGTGCTACCGGATTTACATATGCGGATGCGGGTATTGCTGCTGGTAACAATGAAAGCGCGGGTGCCAATAGTAATATCGCGAATGATATTCTTACCACGTTTACACTCAATATGTTGACAGATATTAATGTGCGATTCAGTGCACTGATGGATTATCTGGTTGATGCATTTATCTCGCCGGATATCGCTAATGATAGTTTAAGAACAGCTACATCTACAGCTAAAGCGACATTTGGAATTGAGTTAGTGAGCTTTAACACTGGAAACACAGTATCTCTTACAGGTGGTCCATCAAGCGTGACATTTAACGATATCGCAATTGACCAACCTGGACTAGGCGACCTAATCGTTCGTTCAGGTAACAACGTAGATTTCACGTCAGGCTGGGCAAATGTTAGTGCTGGTACTTATCAGTTAACAATTTCTCAATCATCAACTGTTCAATCAACGCTTGTTCCAGCGCCTACTACGTTAGCGATGGCTGCATTCGGCTTGCTGGGCTTGGGCTTAACAGCTCGCCGTAGAAAGCAAAAGTAATCATTGTCTTTATAAGAAAAGCCGGATTTTAATCCGGCTTTTTTTTATACTATCTTAATACTTCTTGTCACTTATTAAAAAGCACGATACCTTTATCAAGGTAAACTCACGGACGTTAGAAGTTTTAAAATGCTAAAAAAAAATATTCAATTTGCTGCGCTCGCTCTATTAACTTGTATTGGATGCACACCAAAGGCTCACCAAGATTACATTCAAGAAACCAAAGTTGCACTTGAGAACGGGCAATCAAGAGAGGCTGAAGTATTAATTAAACAAGCGATGAGTGAGGAGCCAACACCTGGCCTCAGGCTATTGCTTACAGAAGTTTACTTACTAAATGGCAACACAATTGGCGCCAAACAGCAACTCGAAAAAGTAGATATTGAAGCGCTAACCCCATCCGAACAGAGCAAAGCTGAGAGTTTAAACGCACAAATAGCTATCCTTAGTTTTGATAGCAGTTACCAAAGACTTATAGATAAAAACAGTACTTGTCGCGATTGTATGTTGGCAGAAGCGTGGTCTAGCGTCGCACTATCAAACTCTATAGATTTAGAAAGAATAGAAGGCGACACGGCCGTATTTAGCGTCTTTGAAGCATTTAATAGCAACACTCTTACAAGCTTAGATATTTCACCACTAATTGACAATTCCACATCCGATATTGAACTGCTTGTGATGGGCGATCTATTAAGGCGGTCGAATAATATTGACGGAATGATAACAGTTTATAATGCGTATAAGAAAAATAACCCTAACGTATTGAACATCAATTTGCCATTAGCTCAAGCTTTGCTAGTTAATAATGACTTTAAAAAAGCGAAAGAACTTGTAACCCCTGTTCTTGCGAGATTTTCTAAAAACCCAATGGCTAATTACCTTAATAGTTTAATTTTATTAAGCGAAAATAAAAATGTTGAGGCATATAACGCCATATCCTTAGCTGATACCTACGGGATAAACTTACCTTCTGTTTCGTTAACAAAAGGGCTTTTAGAGTTTAACTCTCAGAATTACGAATCAGCATTAAGTAGCTTTGAAAAAGCAACAAATATGGACCCGGGCAATGAACTAGCAAATACGATGCTTGTTGCTACCAAAGTTAAATTAGGTATCACTGACGATGCTCTAGAAACCTTAGCAACTCAAGAAACACTTTCAGAACTGGATGTATCAACCATTGGACAACTTGTGGGAACTGAGAGTCATGCTAGAGAATGGGTGACTCTACAATCAAAGCTGGCACAGAGCGAATCTCCTAGAGCAAGGGTTCTTAGCGGGCTTATCGAGTTAGCACGTGAAGGAAGCTCTGAAACACTGAGTAAACCGGGCGACACTTCGGATAACACTTATAATCTCATTCAAGTCGCAATGATGATGAATAAAGCTCAATTTGGTGAAGCTCTAAATTATGTAGACAAGTGGTTAGAGAGAACAAATGATAAAGTAAAGGTCATGAACTACAAGGCTGCCATCTTTATTGCTAAAGGAGACCGAGATAGCGCTAGATCAGTTTATGAAGGCACTTTGGAACTTTTGCCCACAAACAGAGCTGCTCATATGTTTATGGCTCAGTCTGCAGCGAAGAATAAAGACTACGAAGGAGCTCTGAAATCTTTAGATAAGATATTAGAGAATAACCTCAACGATGTCATTGTGTTGAAGCTATACCTAGCCTTCCAAACACTTTCAAAAAATAAGAAATACGAATCAAAATTGCATAGCTATATTGATAACGCCATTTCTGAATTTGATGACAATGTTCTTTTCAAATTAATGAAAGCGGGCATTTTCGCTACTCAAGGAGCAAATGAACTTGCTCAAAGGGTTATGAATTCTGTAGATGCCGATAAGGCAAAACTAATCAATCAGTATTGGGAATTACAATTTTATCTAGCGGGTCGCTCGAATGACTTAAATCAAGCAAGGGAAGTGGTCAAGGCATGGAATATACAGTTCCCGGATAGCACTCGCCCGAACATTGCACTTGCAACTTATCTTGAGAAAGCAGGCCAAATTGAAGAAGCTATCTCAGTGCTGGAGCAGGTCCCTCACTCTCTTGAGCGTCGAAAAGAAAGCCTTGCGCTGGATGCAAAGCTTGCTTCACTCTACATCTACGCTGGGAACTTATCTAAAGCGAAATATAAGATTGGACAGATTGAGAAAAAACCTAACCTGCCATCAGGGTTATTAGATTACCTTAGAGGTTCGTACGCTATTAAGCAAAATAATTTAGACGAAGCTGAATCGTTACTTGCAAAAGCTTACAGAGAGACTAGTAACTCCCACACGCTAAAATTACTTCATGTACTTAATCTAAAACGAGGTACCGTCGACAACAGTATTCTTATAGAGCACCTCAAACTACATCCTAACGATATATCGATAAAAGCGCTTTTAGCCGAGTCTTTGATAGGAAAAGATAACGATAAGTCGATAGCTATTTTTGAAGACATAGTAAGTCAATCAAGTGGCAACTCTGATTTATTAAATAACTATGCGTGGGTGTTACACCTTGAAGGGAAAGACGACAGAGCTTTCGAAGTTGCTAAGAGTGTAGTCAAGTCAAACGATTCAAACCAAGAGTATCTAGATACGCTATTTCGAATTTTAACCTCTTTGAATCGTTTCAATGAAATAACAAACTTCTCAAATAATGCGAGTTCTGACGCTAACACCCTCTTATTAGCAAACGCATATATGCATCTAAACGAGAAGACCCAAGCTCAAAAGGCATTAGCTAAAGTAGAGAAGTCGGGGTTAAATAAAGAAGATTTATCTTTGTACGAGCGTATTTCAAAAGACGTAAAAAATTAGTACATGGAAGAAACACAATGGCTAACAAATGTAACTTGGGAGCAACTCTCCACTGTCTTACATGAAGTAAACTGTGATAACTTTTCGCCGTTTTTGAGTGAGGGGTTTCTCAAAGCATGGTTTTGCCAAAAGACATTTCCGGTTCATATGTTTTTGCTCTACGAACAAAGTACAGTGAGTCACTTTGCGTTAATCGGTGAGAGCTTTAAAAAGAAATATGGGCTGACTTTTAAGTTAGCCCATATTAACCAAACTGGTTGTTCTGATAACGACCAAGTGTGGATAGAGTACAACACGTCATTTGGCTTACCTGAAAATCAAAACCGTTTCTTTGATTTACTATTAAAAGAACTAAAAAGCCAAAATTTCGATATTCTTAATGTTTCAATGACATGTGAATTTCTTTTTCCCAAAAAATACTTGAGCGACTTACGCAATGACGCTCATATTTCATATGGTTTTCGTCGTTCCCTTTCACCAGAACTTAATATAGAGCAGCTAATCTCTCGCCTTTCAGCTAATAGTAGAAGCAAGTTAAGAAGGAGTATAAAAGAAGTACGTCTTCGCTTTGGTCCAATTAAAGTGACAATTGCTGAATGTTTAGAACAAAAACTCTCATTTCTAGAGCAATTAGAAATACTTCACATAAAGCGGTGGGGAGACTCTACCTTTGGGAGCGGATTTGAAAATAAGGTCTTCAAAGGCACGCTTAAGAACTTTTTGATAAGTAATGGCAAGCTTTGTGAAATAGCAAAAGTTACAGCAGGAGATGCTTTGCTAGGGTATACACTCAACTTCGTACAAAAAGACGCGGTCTTTTTTTACTGCTCTGGAGTAAACCTTGAGTTTGCATCTAAGCATATTAAGCCTGGTTATATTCTGCATCTTGCTTTAATGGAGTATTATGCACAACAAGGGTTAAGTTGGTACGATTTTATGGGAGGAGCAAGTCAATACAAACAAACTTTGTCCAATGACACTGTTGTATTTCACTCGTTACAAATTCCAACGATGACATTCAAAGGTGTTCTCACACGATTGAGAAATTATTTGGCAAATGCAGCAGTTACTCTCGCAAAGCACGCAAGACCTTCGCAGGGTTCCCACCTACTATAACCCCCGCAGGCACATCATCAATAACTACAGAACCTGCTGCTACCACACTTCCTCTGCCAATATTGGCCATAACCAATGCACCGTTGCCCAACCAACAGTTCTCTCCTACAGAGACTTTGGTGAAAACGCCGCCCTGATCTTTAATCGGCTTTTCTGGGTCAGAAAAATTATGTTGTCCTTTGCCACTCATAATGTGCACACCGCTTCCCAACAAAGTATTTTTCCCAATTGCGCATTTACCAATGTTACATTGCGGCCCTATGTACACCCCCTCGTCAATCTCAGTATCTTGTTGTGAAAACAACGTGGCGAAACCGATGAGAACGTTTGGCGCACACGAGGTCATGACAAACCGATAAAAGCCCGAACGTAAATAACACCCTAGTTTACCGGGTATAAGCGATAGCAGCTGGCTAAAAGAGGAAAGCAGCGAGTCTTTGTTTACCACAATAGACAGCATTAAATACATAAGCGTGAAAGGAAACATTACAAGTGCACAAAGGGCAAAAAAACTCTTCTTAATTATTGATTTCATATTCGTGCCATTGCCACTTTCAACGGGCTCAGTTGTTGTTCCCAGCTATATTCGCTAACTAATGCTTGATAGCTACGTTGAGCTTTATGTTGTGATAGCTCAAAGTTCTCAATACTTTCCACGCATGCAGCTACAAAGCTGTCCACGTCATCTACTATCCACATGCTGTCGGCGTTGGCAAACGAGATCCCTTCAGCTCCCATAGACGTGGTTATTATCGGTAATTTACATGCTGCCGCTTGAAGCACTTTGTTCTGCACGCCCCTTGCCAACCTAAATGGCGCCACAAACGCATGAGCTTGGTGAAAATAAGGCAATATATCATCGACAAAGCCCGTGACATCTATGCCATCGCGGTCTGACAACGCCTTTATTTCTTCAACAGGGTTCATACCACCCACGGTAAATTTTGCATTCGGCGCTTTTTCACGAATGAGTGGCCAGCAATTTTTAACAAACCAAAGAACTGCGTCTACATTAGGTTTGTAGTCCATCACGCCCGTGAACAAGAAATGCGGCCCAGTGCTTATTGTAGCCGCGCAAGGCTGTGTTTTCGCTGGATAAAACGCATCGAAGTCTAATCCGTTTCCAAGCACGGTTATCGCTTTCGATGAGTCTACTGAAGAATTAAATAGCTGCGCCTCTTCCCTTGCAATCAAAAAGCACTCATCAAACCGTTGGTTTGTTTTCGCCTCAAGCTTTTTTATACCTTTGCTTTCACGCTGGTATACGTAGCGCATTAAGAAGGAAGAAGAATCTGCGTATTGCGCCCACTTATCTGAATCAACGTCCATAAAGTCCATAAACAAGCGACAATGGGTATTGTTGTAATAAGGCGAGCTGAAGATGTAATAGCTTAAACTCGACGCGGTTAACAGCAGCGCATCCTTACCCTCTTTCAGTTTTTCATCAATAACATGTTGAAGTGCTTTTGAGTAAAACGCCCCAACACTTATGGGCAAACCTTGCAGTAAGGCCGAAGCATAACGCGTGAATTTACTACCTAACTGATAAGAGTTAACCGAATTTCCAAGATGCTTGGCTAACGCTTCGGCATTTTTCTTATCTTCTGCAGTTTCTATGAGAGAAAAAACTTCGACTTCGTACCCTAAGCGATTTAGAAATTCAATTTGATGATATGTTCTAAGTTTTTCGCCCTTATTTGGGGGATACGGTACTCGTTGCGACAACACGCAAACTTTCGACATCAGCGCCTTCCAAGCTATCTTTAGTGTTTTTATTTGTCCTGTAGTCATACTACTTCGAAGCAAATATAAGGTCAAAGTAACAAATTAGTGATGAAGGCTACACAAGTGGCAATTCCATTGGCATACTAGAGTCATTATGCATATGTTCATCAAGAACATTGCTCACGGAAGAAATAAAGAAAGCAGTAATGACACAAACGGTTGGAACTATCCAGGTTGCCTCTTTAGCCAAAAAGACGTACGGACATTTTAAAACAGGGTTGCCCTGCCCTAAGGGAATGTGGCCCGCCGTCACTCAATTTCGGCTTGCCGCAAACGGAATACTCTTAACTGATACTTTTATCAAAACCTCGCAGCTATGGCCAGATGGTTCAATAAAGTGGTTGTTATGTGAAGGCTTGATTGATTTACAGCATCATTCAGTAAGCGATGAAATAGTTCTGACGTTAGAAGCGGTGGAGATCGACTCACCATCGAACAAGCTTGTCTCACCTGTAAACAATAACGATGAGGCGCTTTCACTGTCTCTGGGCAGTGGCAAAACATTCACAATTAACAAAGCCAAGCCTTTTGAGTTTGTAACCGACAAGCACTTATCCAGCTCTTTCGATATTGTTGATATTACTCCTCAATCGATAACCCCTATTGCATTCTCTTATGCTCTTCATTGCAATAACAACGAATACAGCGCATTAACCGTTGAACAAAAATACGAGATTAGGCTTGGCAGCGATAAAAAGCTGATTGTTGAAACAGAGGCGTCAATCTTCCTTAGAACCGGAACGGTTTGTGCTCATTTAACAATGCGAAACCCAAGTGCTGCGTCACACCCAAATGGGAAGTGGGACTTGGGAGACCCAAACAGTATTTATTTAAAAGAATGCTGTATCTCGCTCACAGGTCAATCGCTTACGTCGACGCTAACGCTAAATTCTGAAGTATTTAGTTCATCTGAACATGAAGAGCTGACACTTCATCAGGCTTCCAGTGGTTTTGAAAACTGGCAAAGTCCAGTTCATGTAAATCAAGACAACGTTAACTCGCTTCCGTTTCGCGGTTTTAAACTTTACCAACCAGAGCACTTATTGCTTTCGGGTGACCAAGCAAAACCACAAATTAAGATTTCGAACAGCGGTAGCACTTTTTTTATTGATGTTGATAAGTTTTGGCAAAATTTTCCTTCTTCAGCACATCTATCAGCAGATAGTTTGAGCGTTAGCTTGTTAGGCTCTAGGCATAGTGAGAATACTGAACTCCAGCCCGGTGAACAAAAAACAAGACGCATTTCAATCGCAACTTTTAACATACAATCGCTGCAGGTAGTCATTGATAGCGCTTGGTTAAAAAACGCATCTGTTTTGCCTTTTCTCCCTTCTAAATCATGTGAGTTTGACTCACTTATAAAAAATGGCATTGAAGGTTCGTCTTCTTTTTATCAAAAGCGGCTCGATATCGACGAATTTGGCTGGCGACATTTTGGTGAGCTGTATGCGGATCACGAAAAGGCACTCGTACCTGACGAGCCCTTTTTCGTGTCACATTACAACAATCAATACGACCCTATATTTGGAATGCTGATGCAGTGGTTGTTAAGCGGCGATCCTCGTTGGTTTGAACTAGCCGATGATCTTGCCAAGCACGTTGCAGATATTGATGTTTATCACACCAGTGACGATAAGCCCGAGTATAGCGGCGGACTGTTTTGGCATACCGACCATTATGTTCAGGCATATACAGCTTCTCATAGAACGTACTCTAAACATCAGCCGTCTGGTGTTTACGATGATCATGCTGGAGGCGGCGGTCCGGGTGGGCAACATTGTTATACCAATGGTCTCACTTTGCATCATTTGCTTACTGGCTACACACCGTCTCGAGACGCCGCATTATCCATAACGCAATGGGTAACCAATTATTATGAAGGCGACGGTACGTTTGTAGGCGCCCTGCTTGCGTTTAAAAATAGCGATATTCCTGGTGTTAAAAATGTAAAAACAGGAAAGTATCCTCTAGACAGAGGTACGGGTAACTACCTGCAAGCAAGGCTAGATAGATACGAACTACAAGGTTGTGATAGTGACATTGAAGCAGCGTCCTATATTATAGCGAATACGGTCTCCCCCACCGATGACTTCGACCAATTGCAATTGGATAATGTCGAAGCAACGTGGTTTTATACTGTATTCCTACAAGCAGTTTGCCGATTTATATCACTTAAAGAACAGCGCTGTGAATATGACTCGAGCTATCAATACGCAGTAGACTCACTTACTCACTATGCCAATTGGATGGCTGTGAACGAATATGCTTATCTGGACAAGCCTGACATTCTTGAGTTTCCGAATCAAACGTGGAGTGGGCAAGACCTAAGAAAACTATGCGTACTGCATTTTGCATCTAACTATTTAACTGAAGCCCAACGTACACTTGCTGAGCAAAAAGCCGAGCAACTAGCAGATACAATTTTTCAACGCCTTAGTACGAGTACAGAAACGAGTACCACGCGCGTACTTTGTTTAATGATGCAAAACGGTCATTACTCCGGTTTTAAGCAGGCTGCCCGCCCTCTTTCATCGACTTCTACACAAAAAGGTCAGGCATTAACAGAAAAATCCAATTCATTGAGTTTTCTTTTGTCCAACCTTATCGATTTATCTCCGTCAAGAGAGAGAAAACAGCTAGTGAAACGTTTTCCACAACTTCAAAAATGGTTAGGTAAACCATGAGTATTAATACGTCTTTTATCATTCCTCATAAGGGGCGTGAAGACATGCTCATTGAAACACTAACAAGTATTGCGGGCCTAACAACACCTAAAGAACAATACGAAGTTGTTTTGGTAAGTCAGAATAAAGAAATTTCAAATACGCTCAGCGCATTTATCGAAACAGTAAATTTGCGAGTTGTATATAACGACGAAAATAACACGATTTCACATTCTAGGAATCTGGGCGCCGGCTTGGCGACAGGTGAATACTTGGCATTTTTAGACGCAGATGTTGCACTTGCTTCGAATTGGCTAGACGTGATGATTGATACTCTCAAAACACGAGACAATACGGCTCTAGTCAGCGCCATGCAGGTAAACAGCCCTAACGCGCCGCCTTTAGAGATAATAAGAACGGCGTTAAGCAATGCTGAACTTGATGTGCCTGTCAGTTTTTTACCTGGCCGCAACTTATTTCTTTTAAAGGAAACATTTGAAGCAGCTGGTAAGTTTCCTGAACACCTTCTTACTTGTGAAGATTATTTCTTTACCGATAAGGTTAGTAAATTAGGTGAGTTGTTTTATACCTCACAAACCCAGTATATTCACATTGGCGAAGACAAAGCTTACGCACCGATGTATAAAAAAGAAATATGGCGTGGCCAGTCCAATATTGCATCTTTAAAAGGAAGGCGCATTCCGCTCAGAGAGTGGCCAAGTTTTGTTGTTCCTTTTGCATTTACAGGTGGTCTTTTACTGGCTTTTCTCGCGATAATATTCTCGCAACCTATTGTCGCTATAGTTATGTTAGTAGGCGCTTTACTGCCTTTTACAGCGTACACGTGGCGACTAAAAAGGCTTGTTAAGCAGCAAGTAACTTGGTGGCATTGCTCACTTTTTTATCTGCTTTATTTTCCGGCTAGAGCACTTGGAACATTAATAGGAGTACGCGGCGCTGTTAGTACCAGCTCGCATAAATAACAATGAAAGTTTTACAGTTTATTTGTTCAACCGGTTTTTACGGTGCAGAAAGATGGGTGTTAGCGTTATCAAAGCATTTGCCAGATAGTGTTTCGAGTGAACTTGTTGTTACCTTAGAGCCCGGTACAGAAGAGCTAGAGCTTGTAAAACAGTTCAAAGCGATAGGAAAAACTCACCACATTCCTATGCAGGGTCGTTTTGACCTGCGTGCCGTTTCGAAATTGGCGGATTTAATTCAAGAACAAGATATCGATATTATCCATACTCACGGTTACAAGTCAGATATTTTGGGCGTAATGGCGGCTAGAAAAGCAGGTATTCCGTGTGTTGTAACACCCCACGGCTTTGAAAATGCTGCCGACTTGAAACTCCGTCTCTTTATTTGGTTAGGATGTCAGTCGATGCGCTTTGCCGACAAAGTTGTTCCACTTTCTAAACAACTAATGAGTGATGTGGAGAAGTTTAATATATCGCCTGACAAGCTTGAGTATATCCAAAATGGCGTAGATTTATCTGAAGTAGAAGCCGTTAGACAAACAAAAACAGACAAGCCAAAAGAAAAGAAGACCATTGGCTTTGTGGGCCAAATGATCAGCCGGAAAAATATAAAAGCCATTTTAGACTGCTTCGAGTCTTTATATAAAAAGCGTCAAGATATTGAATTAGTACTGCTGGGTGACGGCGAAGACCGCCCCAGTTTAGAGGCGTATTCAAAAACACTGGCTAGTGCCAGCGACATTCATTTTTTAGGCTTTAGAAATGACAGGTTACAGCTGCTGCGCGACTTTGACTTGTTCGTAATGACGTCGACGCTTGAAGGCATCCCTCGCTGCTTAATGGAAGCATGCGCCATGGAAATTCCGGTGTCTGCTTATGACATTGCGGGTATTGACCAGCTAATAACACACAACGAGTCTGGTTTATTGGCTCCTCTTCACAACAGCAAGCAGCTTGAGAAAGATTGGGAGAGACTGCTAGATGACAAAGCACTCGCCACCTCACTAGCTCAAAACTCAAAGTCGTTTGTAGAATCCAATTTCTCTGCTAAGAGAATGGCTGATGAATACCTTGAATTATTCAAAGGAATCCTGAAAGAGAGTGTAAATGCATAAACAGGACGTGTTATTTGTTTTAACTATTGATACTGAAGAAGAATGGCAGTGGGACGAAGAGTTTCCGCAGCATAACTGTTCAGTTGAAAACGTTGAAAAGCTTCCTGCATTTCAAACTTTCTGTGAAAGTCTTGGTATCCGTCCTACGTATTTTGTTGATTACGCCGTTGCAAGCAATAATGTTGGCAGTCAAACTCTGCGAACCTTTGCTAAGTCTAACAGCGCGGAAATTGGAGCACATCTACACCCTTGGTGTAACCCTCCCTATTTCGGTAAGACAACCGAAGCGGAATCTCACGTAATAAACCTTCCTTTAGAGCAAGTAGAGCAAAAACTCGATGCACTAAACGCCCTTTTACACGACGAAATAGGCGTTCGCCCACAGTCCTTTAGAAGCGGGCGATGGGGCGTAAGTGCCAAAATGCTTAGATTACTTGCATCAAGAGGCTATGTAGTAGATTCAAGCGTTTATCCTTTTTACAGGAACGACTATTTTAGCTGCCTAGGTACACCAGAATCGCCTTATTGGCCTTCGTTTGACAACGCATTGGCTCCTGGAGAGCAGCGTCAACTGCTTGAGATCCCTGTTACCGCAGGGTTTAATATTCAAAACTTCTCTCTTGGTGAACGCATTCACAATCGACTATCTAAACCGCCCTTTAATTGGGTTAAATCTGTCGGTCTGCTTTGGCACAGTAAACTTTTAAGAAAGATTTATTTGAGTCCAGAGCTTACCGAAATCGAAGACATGCTTGCGTTAGTCGATCAAAGTATTCAGAAAAAACAACCCATTATTCATATGTACTTACACAGCTCTAGTTTAATCGACGGAGCAACGGGCCTTTTAGATGGGCCAAATGCATTTGAAACAATATGCCAGCGCATTGAGGTTGTTACGCAACACTTAGCGAAAAATGCCAATGTTAAATTTTGTACTATCTCAGAAGCCAAGGTGCATTTAAGTAACCGCAGCGCTTCAAGCGGTGTTATTAAAGGTGAGCAAAATTAATGACGGCACAACAAAATACAAAGTTACGAATAGCGTCAGCCAGCGACAAACCTTTGTGGGATGCCTATGTATCACAACACAAAAATGCTTCCGCTTATCACAAGTTTGCGTGGCTTGAAGCGGTAAAGGCCGCTTACGGTCATTCAATGCTTGGCGTTATTGCCACATGTGCTAATACGGGGCAAGTTGTTGGTGTTTTCCCTGCTGTTTTAATGAATATACCTTTACTGGGCAAACAAATATGTTCTTTACCTTATTGCGATGTAGGCTATGGCTTAGCCGACAACGACAAGGTGTTAAATGACATGCATGCGCTTCTTGTTGCGCAGATGCGAAACGTAACAGGAAAAAAATTGGAAATTAGAGGTATAGAACAATCACCTTTAGACAAAATCCAGTTTGAAAACAAAAAAGTACGTATGCTTTTGCCACTGCCTGAGTCAAGTGAAATACTGTTATCAAGTTTCAAATCTAAATTACGCAGCCAAATAAGGAAGGCGGAAAAAAATGGGCTTACCTTTGAGTTAGGCACATCGAACGTCCTAGTAAGTGATTTCTACAACGTATATGCTCAAAACATGAGAGATCTCGGCTCTCCTGTTCATGCCGAAAAATGGTTTAAGGCAATTATAAAAAGTTACGGCCAAAGTAGTTTAATTAGCGTGGTTTATCACGATGGCCAGCCTATTGGTGGTGGCGTTATCATAAAATCGGGTGACAACGCTTCTATTCCATGGGCCTCAACACTTCGTGACTTCAATCGCCTTGCTCCTAATATGTTGTTGTATTGGTCTTTGCTTTCCCATTGCGCCGACAATGGCGTGAAAGTTTTTGACTTTGGCCGCTCAACCTTTGAAGAAGGTACATATAAATTTAAAAAACAATGGGGCGCAGAACCTCAACTGCTTAACTGGCAGAGTTTTGATAAAAATAATGAGTTGATAGACGCTAAAAGCGACGCTGAGTCAGGCTCAAGCAGGGTTAGAGAAATGGCCGAAAACATTTGGCGTGAACTTCCCTTAAAATTTACCATTGTAACTGGGTCAATTCTTCGACCTTATATCAGTTTGTAGGGATAACCATTCATGTGTGGCATTGCAGGATTTAGCCTTTTTAATTTCAACGAAGGCGGTGAAACTTCATTAGAAGCTATGCACAAGGCTATTCATCACAGAGGCCCAGATGCCAGCGGCATGTATATCGATGAACATATCGGCCTTTGTCATAGGCGGCTAAGTATTCTTGATCTTTCAGAAGCAGGCAATCAGCCCATGTACTCAAAAGAGGGTGACTTGGTTATTGTTTTTAATGGCGAGATCTACAACTTCCTTGAATTGCGAGCCGAGCTTGAAAACGACGGTGTTATATTTAAAAGTCATACAGATACCGAAGTTATATTAGAGCTATACGCACGCGAAGGAACCAAGTGTTTAGATAAACTAAACGGAATGTTTGCCTTTGCTCTGTGGGACAAAAACAAGCAAGAACTGTTTATTGCACGAGATCGATTGGGTAAAAAACCCCTGTACTATTTTAATGATAATGGTCGATTTGCGTTTGGCTCTGAGATTAAAGCTATATTGGCGTTGGAGAACATTCCAAGAGAAATTCGCTTAGACGCCGTATATGACTTCTTTGCATATCAATACGTTCCCGACCCAAAGAGTATTTTTAAGCACATTCACAAGTTACCACCTGCTCATTATTTAATTCTTAATAAAGACGGTTTCAGCATTCATGAATATTGGGATTTGAGCTTTAAAAATACCACAAGTGCCAGTGAAGATGCCAATAAAGCGCAGTTAAAGACCTTACTTGAAAAAGTCACTAAACAAAGAATGATCAGTGATGTTCCGCTTGGCGCTTTCTTAAGCGGCGGTGTGGATAGCTCGGGTGTTGTCGCTATGATGGCACAAGCCAGCGAAACTCCAGTAAAAACCTGTACCATAGGATTTGATGATAAAGCATTTAACGAAGCGGATTTCGCTCGTGAAATAGCTGAAAAATACGAAACAGAGCACCATGAATTTACCGTTCACCAAAACGTTAGCGACAGACTAGAACATATCGTGAGCTTTTTTGATGAACCTTTTGCTGACCCCTCGTTAGTGCCGACCTTCTTCGTTTCGGAACTGGCAAGAAAGGCTGTAACCGTTGCGCTCGCGGGAGACGGCGGCGATGAGATGTTCGCTGGCTACGAAAAGTA
Organism: Alteromonas sp. Cnat2-8; assembly: GCF_022348355.1. Lineage (NCBI taxonomy): Bacteria > Pseudomonadati > Pseudomonadota > Gammaproteobacteria > Alteromonadales > Alteromonadaceae > Alteromonas > Alteromonas sp. Cnat2-8. The sequence goes on along the minus strand of NZ_JAKREX010000002.1, from coordinate 651,016 downwards.
CTCGATTGACGATGTTGAAAACAAGCTAAGAAACAAGTTTCCCGAAGCGGTCCGAAAGTCTGTTTTTCCACACTTAGCGAAATTAGCTGGAAAAGTGCCAGGCACAGTCGGTAAAAAAGCGAAATCATTACTCACAAGCTTATCTCACGAGCCTGCTATGGGCTTTTACATCACTAACAGTATGATGACAGATGAAATGTGGCAAAGCTTAGTTAAGCCTGAGGTTGCACAGCAGCTCGCCGATTACCATCCTAGTCAATATACCTTAGACATGTATAACAAAGCCGACGGTCCGGATCATTTAAGCAAAATTCTTTACACCGACATCAAGACCTACATGACAGGCGACATCTTGGTAAAAGTCGACCGCATGAGTATGGCAAATTCGTTAGAAGTACGAGCGCCTATTCTGGATTACCAAGTTGCAGAGTTCGCCGCGACCCTGCCCTCTTCACAGAAATATCGCGACGGTGAGAAAAAATACTTACTTAAAGAAGTCTTTAAGCCTTTTATCCCCGATTCACTGCTGTATAGAAAGAAAATGGGCTTCAGCACGCCATTAGATGAGTGGTTTAGAGGAGAGCTAAAAGAGCTATCTGAATCTCGACTTCTTCGTGCTCAGTGTGGACTAAATGACGTATTTGATAGCCGTGTAATAAGCAAACTTTGGCACGAGCATCAAACGCGCAAAGCCGATCACGGCATAGTGCTGTGGAGTATGTTGATGTATCAAATGTGGTTTGCAAAATATGCAGCGTAATTTTTCATTGGATTGCTTTAGAGCTCTCGCCATTATGTTAGTGTTTACCGCACACAGCATTTTAGCTTTTGGTGCACCTGCCATTTTGGCGCCGTTTCAATTCGGAGGAACTGGCGTGGACCTTTTCTTTGTGTTGTCAGGCTGGCTAATAGGCAACCAATTATTGCTGGAAAAGAAAAAATTTGGTGATATTGATGTACCGCGCTTTTGGATCAGGCGGTGGATGCGAACTATGCCAGCTTATTATGCTGTGCTACTTGTCACTATTTTACAGCTTTACTTAACAAAAGAAGATTTCTCTTTTCCCTGGCCTCATCTGTTCTTTTTGCAAAACTACCTTGGTGATCTTAGTGTTTTCTATGTAAGTTGGTCTTTATCCGTGGAAGAGCAATTTTACTTATTTATTGCCCCATTGTTCGTACTTACATTAGCTCTCGACAAAAAGTATCAAGTTTTCGTCTTATTAACGTTATTAGTTTGCCCTTCTATTTTTCGTTACCTCGAACTTTACTCCTCTCATACCGAAACTCACGTTAGGTTAGATTGTTGTGCGATGGGTGTATTACTAGCTTATTTGAAGCACTATAGGCAGCATGTTTGGGGTGAAGCACAGAAAAAAATTAACGTTTTTTTTATTGCTTCAATTGCAGCCTACGCGTTTTTCTATATCGCCAGGTACAATCGTGAGTGGGAAATCGGTGACCCTAGCAGCTTGGGGCTTGCATTCATGTTTGGGATTTGGATTGTCTGGGGCGAGCAAACCAACTTCAATCCAACAGGTATAGCGTCGCGCGCTGTCATGCACATATCTACACGTTCTTATGCCATGTACTTATTGCACGTTGACGCACTTGCAGTATTAAATAAACTCGACCTTAACAACACTGCTTTTTCAATCTACTACGTAGCGGCGTTGTTTATTACTCTGCTGTTGTCTGAGTGTCTGTATCGCTTCGTAGAGTTGCCTTTTATGAAGTCTCGCTCTAAGTTTTCGTTTTCGCAGTCCCGTGCGCACAACGATAGAACTCAAAAGATGAAGATGGAAGGTATATGATTAAAGTTCTACACGTTACCTATGACATGCGTATTGGCGGCACTGAAATGGTAATAAAGAATATTATTGACGGCAATTCTGATCGTTCCATTGCGATGTCGATATTCTGTATTGAAGAGCCTTTAGGACCTTGGGGAGAAGAGCTGAGAAAAGCTGGCACGGATATCTCTACCGCTCATCGTCAACCTGGCTTTGACACTTCGCTTATTAAATCGTTAAAACGGCATATCGAGCACTATGACATCGACGTCGTGCATTGCCATCAGTATACTCCTTGGGTTTACGGCACGCTTGCCTCATTGTTCACTAAAGCCAAAGTTATTTTCACAGAACACGGCAGATTTTACCCTGATTCAACGAGCTGGAAACGCCAGCTTGTAAACCCAGTTCTAATGAGAGCAACTAAAAAGGCAACTGCAATCTCGCACGCCACCAAAGACGCGCTCGAAGAATATGAGTTTATTCCTAAAGCACGAATAGACGTTATTTATAACGGCATTAAATCACTTCAAGTCGATAATACAATAAAGGCCATTACAAAAAGCGAATTAGCCATTCCAGAAGAGAGTATTGTCCTTGGCACGATAGCGCGTTTTGACCCGATTAAAAATCAAGAAATGATGATAAAAGCATTTTCAGCAGCTTTGAAAGAAAATCAAAATTTAATTCTTGTACTTGTTGGAGACGGTGAAATGCGACCAACACTTGAAGCACTTGTGCAAAAAGAAGGAATTGAAGACCATGTGCGCTTTACTGGTTATATAAAAGATCCAAGCCACCATCTTGCCATTATGGATATTTTTCTACTTTCTTCGTTGAGTGAAGGCACATCCATGACGCTGCTTGAAGCTATGTCATTGTCTAAGCCTTGTATTGTTACCGATGCAGGTGGAAATTCCGAGATTGTTGAGCATCAACAAACTGGCCTGGTTACAGAAAACGCAAATCAGAAGGCATTCACTAGCGCTATCAATACACTTTGCTCATCCCCCATGTCTCTCAAAGAAATGGGGGCCAATGGCTATAGGGTATTTTGCGAAAAGTTTAATGCGACGAATATGGTGGCACAATACGCTCACCTTTATCGGGAAATAACAGGAAGATAACTATGTGTTTGACAAAACATTCGACTCAACTCCTCCTGCTAATTGTGGTTAGTGTTTTTGGTTCAACCTCTGTGACTAAAGCTTCTGCCAGTGAGCAATGTGACGATAAACGACAAGAAGTATCGCAATATCTGGGGCTAAACCAGAAAAAAGCATTGTTAACATGCACGCAAGTAAACCAAGCGTACGAATTGATTCATTCTCCTAAACTTGACATTTCGGCATGGGAATACGAAGGCGGTTTCCGGCTGTCGACCAAACGCGCTGGCAAAGCGGAGAATTCAACTGTCGATTTTTCATTGGGTATTTTCAGTCTTAGTACATCTAAAAAATCGATGTTTGTGGCTAGCAACCCAAGATTAGGAGGCATTGGTGAATTCCTTATCCCTCCAATAACAAAGTCAGAAGACTTGAGGGATTTTGTGAAAGGCGAAACTGTTCTGCAGAACTTTATTCCGCTAATAAATAACCCAAGAGTTTCAACAGGTATTGGGGGTTACTTTCGCATTACTGGCATTAAGCAAATTGATAATGCGTTAATGGTCAACTACATCAACTGGTATGATGCAACGGCCACGGAAACTGATACGAGCATTATGATATGGAATGCAAATAACCTTGCTGAGAGCAAAATGTACGGCCCTTACCAATTACAAGGCGCAGCTCATGCAGCTGGCTGGTTAAGCGAAATTCCGTCTAATTTAACCGACCTTTTTGACGCTTCGCACATCACGGGCTCACAATCTAACGCAGCGATATCCTCTAGGTTGTCTATTGGCCCGACGGCATTTGCCTTTAACCCCAGAAAAGATGTTATTTACGGTCCGTCAGGGTTTGTTCAAACACAGGCCCTGCTCGACTTTTCCATGAAAAACCCACTTTACGACCACAGCGTATATGAATATCAACCGGAATTTAAACCCTTAAGTATTAATGAAGACGGGTTAAACAAAATGTGGACACTGTCTTCGGGGGCCTCTTTTGGTTTCATTATCCCTGGTACACGCACTTATTTGACACTGGGTAAATCAGCTGGTCACGAAAGTGGTATTGGCTATAAAATCGAGCAAAACAATGGACATAAATGCGGAGGTCCATGCCCATACGATGCATCTGATTACTATAGTTTTTATTGGGCATGGGACGTGGTAGATTTACTGAAAGCCAAGCTTAATTTAACAATGCCCTACAATCTTCAACCTTACGAACACGGCAAGTTTCCTTTGCCCGCAAGGTACAAAGGATTGGCAATAGGTGGAGCCGACTATGATGCTGAGCAAGGAAGGCTATTTATTTCCTTAACAAAAGGCGACACGCTTGGAAAATATGCTAGACCACCTTTGTTTCTTACCTATAAACGTAAAGTATCCACACTAAAAAATGAAACAAAATAATCAAAAAGTGAGTGTCATTATGCCTGCTTATAATTCTTCTCACTACGTAGAAGAATCAATAAGCAGTGTGCTGAATCAAACTCACCGAAATATTGAGCTTATAGTGATTGACGATGGTTCCACAGATGAGACGTGGACCATTATAAATGCATGGTCAGAACGTGACGACCGCATAATTGCTATGAGACAAAAAAATCAAGGTGTTTCTGCGGCCCGCAACAATGCTATTTCGAAGTCTACGGGCGATTTTATCGCATTTTGTGACTCGGACGACGTATGGTATGCAAACAAGCTTGAACGCCAATTAGATACAATTGGAGACGCGGTATGGTCGCACTGCGACTCGCAATATGTAGGTCTGGGATACGAGGACAAAACGGTTTACCGCTCTACTTACAGCCACCTTTATGACGAAAATATATTCGCGCATTTAGCTGTCGAAAATTTTATCACTACTTCATCACTTTTAATTAAGTCGGATATTTTTAAAAGCTTTTGTGGGTTTGATGAGTCTTTAGTGGCGCTGGAAGACTGGAAACTATGGCTTCAAATTGCTAAAGAGCATCCAATCGTTCTATGTAACGAAGTGCTTTTAGATTATAGGGTACAACCACAATCTACGTCTCGCAATGCACGCTCATTATTACCTGTACATCTCGAAATTCTTGATGAAACCTTCAACGACGAAGAATTGAGAAACAGCACATTAAAAAAAGAAGCTAAATGCCGTGCTTATCTTATTTTTTCTTATATCGCTGAAGAGAAAAACGATCACCTTTTCTCTTTGCAATGTTCGTTAAATCTTTTTCTATGCAAAGGGAATTCTATGAGCGTTAAGCGCATATTGCGAACTTTTGTTAACTTAATCACCCAAAAGAAGCGATAAATATGAAGTTGGGACATAGTAAGGATCGATTAATAGAATTTATTAAGTTCGATCACAACAGCAAAAAAGGGCTACTTGTTGCGTGTGTAAGGTTATGTGCATTTGCACTATGGAAACTTGGTTCTAGAAGTAAGGCGTTCGCTCTGGTTTCAGCAGTTTTCAGAACGGGGTGGTCTGGCAGTTACTCACTAGGTGTAGAGTACGCTAAACGGTATTTCGTTAACGGTAAGCAATATGAAAACGAAATACAGGACGCATTTATTAATGCCGTTGAGCCTCTATCAAATACGGCGGAATTCTTTACCGAACCTGAAAAGATGCTAAATGGAATTATCACCGTACTGAAAAAGCCAAATGGGTCTGAGAAAGGCGTAATTATTATTAACTATAGTTACTACTTCCCTTTGTTCCTACGCTTTTTCAAAGCAGAAGAAATTTTAGAAAATTATCATCTCATTCTAGAGCCTAGTTGGGCAGGGTTTTGCGAGTCGAATATTCTTATTTACACGCAGCTAAAGTTTCCAATTTTCATTCAAACCTATGAAGAAAGAGACTACAACTTCGTTAAAGCACTCAATTCAAATCTTATTCCAATTAAGGTCGGCCCAAGCTGGTTCATAAATTATAAGAATTTCGCTCCCCCCCTTAAAGATGAGGAAAGAGACATTGATTTAATTGTTGTGGCTGCATGGGCGAAGTACAAGCGTCACAGAGCACTTTTCCAAGCTTTGAAGGGCGTAGTGTCAAGAAAGCCCGACTTCAAGATTGTGTTAGTCGGATACCCTGGTGACATATCACAATCTGATATCCTTTCGTATGCAGATGAAATGGGGCTTGCTGACAATGTAAAGATTTACGAATGGATAACACCTCAAGAAGTCGCTGAATTATATAAGCGGGCAAAAATAAACGTCTTGTGGTCAAAGTTTGAGGGTAACAACAGGGCGATTATTGAAGGAATGCTGTGTGATACACCGGTAATAATGAGAGAAAACCATAATTACGGTGAAAAATACGATTTTATAAATGCACAAACAGGTTACTTTGCAAACGAGCAAGATCTTGAAATTAAGGTATTGAGTTTATTAAACAATGAGGGAACCTTCTCTACAAGAGAGTATATTTTAAACAACAGGAATTGCGACGTAGCCACTCAAATGATGCAAGACGTGATAAGAGACTACGAGATAGAACAAAATAGCGACGTAAAATGGCACTCAAACCTCGCAGTAAAAGTGAATGACTTACATGGCATGCATTATCTTTATGAAGAGCAGGATGCATTTGACGATTGTTATAGCTGGATTGAAAAGAAACTAAAATGAATAAAGAGAAAGATGATGAGTTGGTAGTGTTAATCCAACAGCTTGGTGGAAAGGTAAACTACCTTCCCAATCCTGGCAATGCAGGTGACTCACTTATCGCATGTGCAACGTATCAATTTTTTGAAAGAAACAATATAGAGTACAAATGCTGCCAGTCAGAAAAAGATATTTCAGACAATGATATTCTTGTTTATGGTGGAGGCGGCAATTTTGGTGGTGAAAATAGCCGTGTTGGTTATTACATCAAAAAATACGCTTCTCGCGTGAAAGCTTTTATATTGTTACCTCACACGCTTTTTGGTGCAGAAGAGTTATTGCAATCGCTTCCTGAAACCGTTCATCTCTTTTGTCGAGAACGAGTTTCTTATGAATTTGCTAGCAAAATGGTAACAAGAGCCAACGTATACCTTCACGATGACATGGTGTTAAGCGCAGATGTGGAAAAGATGCTATCAAAACCTGCCAGCCAATCGGCGTTGGGTAGTGTTGGTTCAGAATTGAAGCGCCGCGCACTCTTTAAAAATGAAGATTTTGGTATATCGCTGAAGCACTACCTTGCCTACACTTTAAAATCACTGTTTGGTCATCCCTACCCGAGCAAACCTCAAAGCGGTGAACTCAATGCATTTAGAATAGACGTTGAAAAAACTGACATTCCCATTCCCTCAGACAACGTTGACGTATCGGCACTGTATGAGTTGAGTTCATGCGAACCTAAGCTCGCCAAGCTGTCTACATTTCGTTTTTTATCTCACATTAACGCCTTTGAAACGGTGAACACCAACAGGCTGCACGTAGCCATTGCGGCGACTAAGTTAGGTAAAAAAGTAAATCTATACGGTAATAACTACTTTAAAATACGCGCTATTTACGAGTATTCACTTAAAGGAAAATACGCAAACGTAGTGTGGAAAGAATAAGCGCAATATTTATTAAGCTATCTATTGCTGACCATACTTTAAGTATGCTCAGCAATAGGAACGCTGCAACTCATTCGATTTAACAACTAAATAACTCTTCATTAAATCAACTTGCCCGCCTAGAGCGAATAAAGCGCAAGCCTAACGAACTAACTTCTTCAAGTATTCTGTGCCTTTTAAATAAAAACAGAAAAAATAAACACGCTACGAGATAAACTCCAAAGTATAGAGCACTCCCTAATACAAGATAGAGTATTCCCTGCCCCGTCAACATTTGTGCTGATAAGACAGCGCCAAAACACGCCGTGGCCAACAGCGCACACATAAACAGTAAGCTAACCACGGGCAGCCCAAACCGCATAGAACAAAACACCAGCAAGATGCCCAGCACAGTGAAAGCGAATACTAGCCTTGCGATAATAAATTCTTCCATACTGCCCGAGAAGAAAAACGCAAACAGGCCTAATAATAAGCTCAACGTTACCATTTCATAAACCGACAATAGCTTTACATCACCATTTGCAATAAGCCCTTGCTGAACAAAAGTCGACACGGCAAATGTAATGGTGAACACGGCTAATAGCGGTAATAAGTGCGCAAAGGGCAGCCACTGCTGTCCTAAAAACAGCGAAACAAGCTCCTGATTAAAAACGTGTAAATAACCAATAACCGGAAAAATCGCACACAGCAATATGGTAAGCACTACCACAATGTGCTCTCCAATTGGATCGCCCCTTCTTTTTATTTCAGAAAAGCTTGCTAGGAATACATTAGATACAGGAGCGATTATTTCTCTACTTGGTAAGAATGAAAGGTTTCTCATTAAGCTAAAACCACCAAGCTGATCTGCACCGTACATTTTACTAATGAAAATCACGTCGAACTCGGCGCGCACGTACCCCAAAATTGAACGAATGAGCATCCACAATGAAAAACTCATTTGCTCCTTTATGCGGCTCAATGAAAACTTCAAAGGATAAGGCGCATAACAATGAGAGAGCAGTGTTTTGCTGGTGTATGCTGCCAGCACGCCTATTATCATGGCCCAATAGTTCTCTAAAATGAAAGCCAGTACCACTGTAACTAAGAAACTCACAACTCTCTCAATCAAGAGTATTTTAGAAATGATGCCGTATTCCAAATCTCTTCTATGCATAAAGAGTTGGGGGCTAGCAAAGGCAGAAATTGGTAACACAAGTGCCATAGCGCGTATCGCAGATTCAGCTTCTGGTGCGTTCAAAAAGTTGGCCAGTACAGGCGTAAGTGCAAGCAGCGCAACAAACAGCGCGAGTTTAGACAATATTGAAATCGTCCATGCCGTTACAATATCGCTATCATCCAGGGTCTTCTTCTGAATAATATATTGCTGAGTGCCTCCCTCAGACAATGTATCGAAAAGAAAGACAAGCATTGTAGCTATTGCAACTACGCCAAAATCTTGGGGCGTTAATAAACGCGCAAGAATCAGCAGGCTAATAATACCGATGCCGCGTTGGAATAATCGAACAATAAGGATCAGCGACGTACTGCTGGCCACTTTTCTTGCTAAGTTCAAACTTTTAAATCCTTATCGACTGTGTTCCACACAAAGCACACATCAAGAAGCCTTGATGTAGAACGCACAACAGTTTTCATTTATCAACATTCCTTGAGTCAGTGAAATATTCAGTCAAACACGGCATGCGTGAAGTTTTTTTCAGCGTCATTCTCGCAACGCTTTATACTTTGCGAAAAGTCGTGCCCTTCCAGCATTTTTTCAACAATACTAACCAAACTATCAGGCGACACTTCAAAATCCCCTACCCGAAATTTCTCTGGCCAATCAATATCTTTAAGAAAGTTGCTGGCTTTTTCATGCACTTCGGCTAATAAAAAAGGAACGTGAGCCATAAACGCGTAAATTGCGCCATGTAGTCTAAAGCTTAAAAATGCGTCACAGTCGCCAATCTGATGCCACATACTCATAGGGTCGGTGACATAGTCGAACAGTTCAACGCTCACAGTCGGGTCAAGAAGTCGAACAAATTCCTGCGTTGCAGCCATGTCACCGTGCAATTCATGGCCGTTGAACACAAAGAGTCTAAGCGTAACATCACCGCCCCTTTTAGCATTCAACGTATTAATTGCGGACGCCAGAATTTGCAGTCGTTCGCTATTTTCGTGACGCACTTTTCCTGTTTTTCCACTGAACGAACACAGTGCTAACCCGATGGTCGATTTAGTGCTCTCCTGCTTTGCTTTTAAATCTAACTTGTCAACCTTTGGCAACAGCCCAGCAAGATCGAAGGCATGTGTGCAAGGTAAGTCTAAATTGTAACTCTGCACCAATTCATAAGACTTAAGGTCTCTAACACAAAGAAAAGACATGCGTTTCATAAACTCGATAACTTTCTTTTCGTGTGCCACCGAATCAAAGGGACCTACAGAAACCCCAATAGCCCCAATCTTTAAATCATACTTTTCAAAGTTTTTATTGGCATATTCCATTTCCCACCAGTCTTTGCCGTGGAAGATGGAACCACCAGAATACACAAGATGCTTATTTTTCTTAAAATGCCTATCTAACAATAACTCGTTAATGAACTGCAGACGATATGGCAATGTTTTCATAATCGGCTTTGCATTGTTGGATAGCTTAGGAATTTTTTTAGAAAAGAAATAACTGGTATCAGCGCCCCAGTAATGCTGCGCTCCCCACTCTGCGACTTTGCAAAAGCAATCGTCGCCCGTATTTTTCATACCGTAGAAGCCACTAAAGGTAACATTCATACCTATCCCTTATTTTGTTCAATGCGCGCAATTCCACAAACTATTTTTTGCATTAACACCATGGCTTGCTGCTTTATTGCATTTATGATTAATCTTTGGCGATTTTTGACGCTAGGCTATTTATGTAACTACCCGCTTCTGCATTTTCAGCAAGCTTCACATCGAGCTTACTTCGGTCGCTGCTACATTCAGCTAGAAGCGACTCAACTCTATGCTTCAAAACAGATGCGTCTTCTGCTTGCTTAACATCAACCCCGTCAACTTCCGTGTGTGATGTCAAGAATGCCTTCATTTTGTCATCGCACAGTAACGGCAAGAAAGGAATTCCCATACCGAAACCCATTATACAGCCGTGCAGACGACTACTCACAATAACGCGAGCATTACTTACCTTTTTCAGCATTCGAACATGAGAAGAATCCATATTAGTATGCTCTTGATATTCCAACCCCAAAGCTTCAGCTACAGCCATCAGATTTTTTGATATTGTATCTAGGTCAGCGCCTGCCAACCTTACATCTGACGGATGGATTAGATGCAAAAGAACGTTTGAAGAACGTGCTAGTGATTGCCAGTAACGTGGAACCAGATAGTTTATTGAGGGGCAAGCGGTAAGAACTAGTTTATTTGGTGCAAATTGCTCTAAAAAGTTGAAGGTATATTCATCTCTCACGCCTAAATGGTCGGCGCCTTTCGCGATTTTAGGAAATAAATCACCTTTCATTTCCCCTCTTCCAGACATCTTATTAATGCCAATACCATGCGCGGTGAAACGCAAGCCACTTTGTAGTACATCGTGCCAAAAAGGTTCAAAGACTGGCTGTAAAAGGCCTCCTCCGCCAATTACCAGCAGCACATTTGGGTTATGCTGTTTTAAGTAGTCAATGTGCGCTTTAAACTCTTTTAACCATACAGGAGAACAAAAGAGGTCGGGGCCGTCTTTACCCACTACTTCTTTTAAACCAAGATGGGAAATATAGTCCCCAACGTTTCTTTTGTTTGCATAAATGTAAACGACAGGAGCGGTTTTTAAGTATTTTTTCCTCGTGAACTTTTGCTTTAAGTAGAATGAAAGTGAGCCATAAAGATCAAATTTTTCAGCAAAATACAGTTCAAAACGCCATCGCAAAGGTTCCACCAACTTGGATATCAAGAAATACATTCCTTTTTTTATTTTCATTTCAATAATGTCAAATATGTAGAAGCAATATGTTCGGCGGTATGCTCCCAAGTAAACTTGGATGAAATCGTTAGGCCTTTTTTTACTTTTTCATTGTAGAGCTGTTCGTCTGTAAGGAGGCTGCCTACAGCACTACTCAACGCAAGAAAGTCTTCAGCTTCTGCGCTACAAATCGCATCTTGCCCAATTTCTACAAGCACGTCAGCTTCAGAAGTTACTACCGGTGTTCCAGAAGCCATTGATTGCACAAGAGGAAACCCAAAGCCTTCTTCGCGCGATGCAAAAATAAACACCTTTGAGGTTTTCATTGCTTGAATAAGCTCGTCTTCGGTAACCCAGCCTTTTATAACAATGTCATTTTCAATTCCCAATGCTCGAATGGTTTTGGAAATGATAGAGTCTTCCCCTCCAACAAACCCTAAAATAGTGAGGGGATGTGCTTTCTGCAACTCTTTAGGTAACTGCGCCCATGCTTTTAACATGTTCTCAGGGTTCTTCTGATGACTGTCGCCGCCAAGCATGAGAACGCCTTTCTTCAAGACCGGGTTAGTAGGTGGCTCAAAACCTTTAGGAATACCATGGTAAACATAAGAAACTTTGCCCTTTAATGTTGGGAAAGTACTCGTGATATCGCCCATCGAGTATTTTGAAATGGTTAAAATGTGATCAGAAAAAACCAAACCTAACCTATACACTGCCCACAAATACACCTTCTGTCTTAAAAAATAAAAATTCTCTTTTAAAGTTCTGCCTTTATAGTAGCGAAAAATATTAAGAGAATGCCACTCCATTAAATCATGAGTTGTAGTTATTTGTTTAACGCGAGACAGCAAACAGACCCTATTACCTGGCATATGAAAAAGGTTGATTTTGTATTTTTTTAGTTGCTTGGGTAACAACCACTGCTCCCAAAGTATCTCTGTCTCAGCATCGATATTAACTAAAGTTACGTTCGGAAAGTTGGAAAAACGACTTAAACGTTGCTCGTAGTGTGAAATCTCATCATTGTATTCAAACTGCCGATTAATAAAAAAGTAAAAATCGACATTTGGCATCACCTTTGGCAAACGCTGGCAAAGCATATATACATATTGAGGCATACCCCTTAGTGGGCGTAAAACAAATCGAGCATCAATTCCTATTCTGTATCGCATAGAAGTAATTACTGGCTGTAGTTTGTCACCCATTCAAATCCCCTTACTAGCAAATTTACGTGAAATCAAACGACGTCCGGGGACTTCAACAAGTTGGTAACACATTGTAGAAAAAATTAGGACTATTGCGATATAAGCGAAAATATTAAAAATAGAGGCATTTTGACTGTCTTCCATCAATAGCATAACAAACCAATTGAGTAAAAAGGTATGGCTTAAATAAACAGAGTAAGATATGTCGCCAAGCCATATAAAAGGTTTAAGCTCAAGCAGCCTGTGAATTGGCCCTTTAGACAAAAGAAGTCCTAAAAGCATACAAAAGAATAACCCAGGCGCGTAAAAGTGATTGGCAGTAGTATTTAGAATTAATCCATAGAAAGACAAGAAGGAGATACAAAAAAGCCACTTACCAAAAGCAATTTCTTTATCTTTCAATCTGTAATGGATGATGTAAAGGCACATTCCGTTGAAGAAACCGAAAACGCAACGAAGGAGTCCTAGGTCCCCAATATTATCCCCTAATGAACGAGCTCCAATTACCGTGTAGGCAATCGCGGTGATGCTTAGCGAAACTAATAGAGCAATAACAGCATAGCGTCGGAACTTTGCGATAAAACCAGCAGTAAATGCAAAAGCCAAATAAGCACAAAACTCTCCGCTGATAGTCCATGACGGAGTATTCCACATTGACCAAAAATCGGAGCTGATAAACCAAAGATCTAAAAGCATAAGTTTGATGAAGAAGCTTTCTGCGGTCAATGCTCCTTCGGGTACTACTCTATCTGTTAAATACAAGGCAAGAGGAATGCTGAGGTAGCTCAAAAGAACAAAAACGTGAAGTGGATAAATTCTTGCTATGCGCTTAATTATAAAATCTTTTTTAGCCTGCCAAGTGTCATTACTCGAAAAGTGTTTCATATAGTTAAAAGAAATAATGAAACCGCTCAGTAGAAAAAAGAAATCTACCGCTAAATAACCTTTCTCAAAGAATATACTAATAAACTGCGGCACATCGTATGCTACCAACCAATGCTTTATATGATAAAGAACGACAAAGAATGCAGCGATTCCTCTTATTGAAGTAAGATAATTCATTTATGACTCTTCTACTGTACTTAGAGCTAGAGAGACTCCATATAGATAATAGATCCATGGATAAAATGCTACGCCAATGAAGAGACCACCGACACAATAAATAATTAAAGAATGGCTTAATGCACCGCCAATGACCCCAACTTCTCCACCCAACCGCTTAATAGTCCTTCTGTTGAGCAAAATTGTATGCAATAAAATTGACAGAAATAGAAATAGTCCCCCGTAACCGGTTTCGCCAAGCACTTCGAAGAATATATTGTGAAATGCTTTACCGCCTCTTTGTTTTATTTCTATTTCGTCACCTTGCTGATAGTGGTGCAAAATTCCAGCATTTGCATTGTAGCTGTAAAAGCCGCCCCCAAAAAAAGGCCTATGAGAAACATAGTCTAATGTCCACCTCCACACTACAATTCGACCTATCGCTGACTTTTCAGATGTTGTAGCATCTTCTATAGAAGACATGCGGTAAAACCAAGACTTGGGCGCAACTGTATAAATAAGCAAAGGAATCATACATATAGCCAGAAACACTTTAAAATTTATCTTGTGCTTTTTCAGAAGTAATCCTATATACGCAGCCAACGCTACTAGACCCGTTCTAGCTTGAGTACCAACAACTGTGAGTAAAGATAGAGCAGAGTAAGCTAAAGACAGCCAGCGAAAAGCACTCCATGACTGTGCAATCTTTGAGGATGACTTTAAGGCAACAAACAAAGGTATAAGGCACACTGCTAGCGATGCCAGTGTAGAACCTTCTGAATACATAAACCCACCGATTCCGATAAGTGAAACCCCGTAACCTCCCCCCCCTAATAAGGTTTTTATCCCAGCCATAAAAAGGAATAACCCAAAAGAAGCAACACATATCCAAAGAAACATCTCGACATGAGCCCTTTTAGTTAATGTAAAAGGAATAAAGTAAGCAAAAATAAGTGTTTTTATTACAAAGTCGTACTTAATCCAGACGACGTTTTGATATTCACCGAGAAATGAAGCTATCGTTACCCAAACCATAAAACCTATCATAATAAAGTGATATGATTTACTTTTGGGAATACGCAGCTTATTAAAATTAAAAATTAAAACTAAAAAGAACAATGCCGTAGTAATTAAAGAAAGTGGCTGCCCGGCCAAGAAGGCAAAAGAAGTGTTCTGAGGTTTAACAAGGTTTATCCACACTGCCAAACAGGCGGCTACATGCGGCCGAGTAAAAGAATAAAACATCAGAGCTAATAAAATTAAGCTCATGAAAATATCTGTAACCATCAACTAGTCTCTTATTATTTTTTTTCTTTATTTTCGTTTTTACTTGTCTTTGTAGTACTACTTTTTTTTTCAAGCTTCATATAAAAAACTATTATCATCATCATTACAAAGAAATGAATCAGTGTTGAAAGGCTGTCTACTCCCATGATACAAGCTCCGAACTCCCCTGTTTTGTAAGTTTACGTTTAACCGAGTACTCTATGAGGCTAGGGAGTTTTTTCGCAGCAAAACTGTCTGAGTTTGCCGTTGCAAACAACCAAATTTCTCCCCTATGTGGCCTGAAAAGCAATTTGTTTATAATTTGTTGAAGCTTTAATCTTTCCTGAGTTGAATAAACTCTCGAATCAACCACATACCATTTGTAGATTGTCAGCTTTTCTCCAGAAGGGCTCACAACATTCGATACAGAAACACTGTACTGCTTTAAAGGAAGACTAAATGATTCTTCTAACGAATACTTTGAAGGATCGAAGTCACGATTCAAGTAGCTCGCAAGCTCACTATTCTCTTCATTGAAATAAGCAACTAAGATACTTGAATTACAATTGCTATGCTTTAATGCTACTTGTTTCTCAAATGTAGGATTGTTTAATACTGCAAACTTACCAAACTGATTGCAAGAGTCATCCGACAATGCTGATAAATTGACCATGACATGTTCACTATCTTTGTTTTGCACTTGTATAAGGTTGTACAGGCCAAAGAAAACAATTATTAGTGCACAACATGTACTAACAACGAATAGAGAGACTCGCACTTTCTCATTCATAGGAGGTAGACCTTCTAATTGTGTTTTTTCCTCTCTCATAAGTTCACCTATGCCTAAGAGGCACACGATTACAAAAGCAAAGAAAAACCAACCGTATATAAGATGGTCAGCTCCTGCTGCATACTCCATATCAGTCCAGTAAGCTATTAAAATAATGCCATAAACTCGAACAATATTCGCTAATATAGGAAAGATTAAAGAGGTCGCTACAAATAAAGCTCTTCGTGTTTTAGTCACCAAGTTCAAGTAAGCGTATAAGCTACCTATTACAAAGCTTGCGATAAAAAAGCTTACGCCAGAGCATGCTTCCGCTACTAGGAACCGGCCTTGAGGAATTTCTATATATAAACCGCTTCGAAATAGTGGAACACCTGTTAAGCGCAATAGCGCTACGGCTCCGTCTGCAGCAATTTCTTGAAGATAAGGTACGAGTTGCTCTCCTACAGGTACACTAAACAACATAAAAATAAGTGGGAATAGAATTGTTCTCGCCGCCTGAGTCCCTAGCATCAGCCACATGAGTAAAGGTAACAATGCAAAGGTAGCTGCATGTAAAAAAAGTTGAACATCGCCAACAATACCGATCACATAAAGGAAAAGTGTAGGAATTATGAATATAAATGCTAATGGAGCTGGCTTTATTGGCTGTGCAAAAAGTACTCGTCGCTTTAAATAAATAAGGTAGAAAGCTCCAGGTACAATAAAAAAGCCATGGTTGAAGATTTCATTCACGTACCAAATTTGAATAACAGTGGAGAGGCCTTTCCAACAAAAAACAACCCACAAAGACAGTAGTACAAAGCAGCTAAAATAAAACGTTTTATTCACTTTGAAAGACATATCCCTTCCGTCAACGCTGGCATCGAGAGCTTCACTGTTACTCATGAGTTTATCCTTGCTCTTTTTTAAAACGCAGTTCGTTTATTTTATCTCGTAGGCTTGCTGCATTGTTACCCAATTAAAGTCTTTAAGCAGCTTTTCTACTTTGCCTTCCATTCTTGACAAGTTGATGTAGTGACGAGCTTTAGACTTCCATGGTGCAGAATTAAATTTTGGTTGATCAGCATCTATCTCCCAAGGGTGAAAATAGAAACTGTATGGCGCACTTTCAGATTGCATGAACTCAGTAATACGGCGTTTGGATAACCAATAAGGATAAAGACGAAAATAACCGCCACCACCAATCCCAATATTTGTTCCTTTCTTACGAACTGTTGGTATTGGAATCTCTATCAGACCATTCTCACGTTTGTATTTAAAGCGCGGCCAATCTGGTACACCATAGAGATCGTGGTTGATTGGATAAGTACTAGAAGAATAAACAAAGCCGAGCTCCTTGAGGATATTGTACGCCCACGTGTTCGAATCGTTAATTGAAAAACTCGGAGCTCTATAGCCTTTTAACGCCACACCGCCTATATCTTCAAGAATCTCTTTGCTTTGCTTAATATCATTGAAAAGCTCTTGCTCGGTCATCGTTGTAGCGCGTTGATGCGCTAGTCCGTGGCTCGCCAGCTCATGACCTTCACTTACTATCCGTTTGATAACATCTGGGCAGCGCTGCGCCACCCAGCCTAACGTAAAAAATGTCGATTTAACGTTATTTTGAGCAAACAAATCTAGAAGGCGATGGGTATTATCTCCCACTCTCAAGCCGATCGAATCCCAATCGCTTTTGTTTACTACGCCTTCAAAAGCAGAAACTTGAAAGTAGTCTTCCACATCTACTGTCATGGCATTGAGTCGATTATCTAGCTTCATGATTATCGCCCTTTGCCAAACAGTACAATTTCAACCGTACGGATAAGTATCAAAATATCTAACAGCAAACTTTGGTGTTTTACGTAATAAAGATCGAACTTAAGCTTTTCCATAGAGTCTTCTACGCTGGCGCCATAAGGGTAATTGAGCTGTGCCCAGCCAGCTAAACCTGGTTTAACGTTATGACGCTGATTGTAATAGGGCACTTCGCGTACAAGCTGCTCTACAAACTGAGGCCTCTCTGGACGAGGTCCGATAAATGCCATTTCACCTTTAAACACATTTAAAAGCTGTGGCAATTCGTCTACGCGGTACTTTCTAATAAAGTGGCCAATACGAGTAACGCGATCATCATTCTTACTTGCCCATTTAGCGCCATCTTTTTCTGCATCAGGTCGCATACTTCTGAATTTAATTATTTTGAAAAGCTTTCCGTTTAACCCCACTCGCTCTTGTTTATAGAAAACGGACACACCTGTACGTCTGCCATCATCGCAATAAATAATGAATGCGGTAATCAGCATAATTGGCCAAACAAAGAGGAATATGATGAACGCTAGGAACGCGTTGAGTGTGTAATCTAGCGCGTCTCGCAAATAATTCTGGCTCTGAAATCCATTGGAATAAATGACCCAACTCGGGTACATCAGGTTTACCACTATTTGCCCTGTTTCTCGCTCCATGAAATCTAAAAGCTCGGTAACTTCAATCCCTCTAAGCCTGCAGTCAAAAAGCACTTCTACAGGAAGCGTTCCACGACGTTGGTCGCAAGCGATGACTATTTCTTCTATTTCATTATCTGCAATGAACTGTTGAAAACTCTCGTCTACCTTAAGATGAATAATCTTCTCTTTTCGAATTCCGTCTTCGCGATTGTCTCCTGGAATTGGAATGAACCCTACAAGCTCAAACCCAATTCTATCCACATCTCTGCGCATACGCTTTTCAATAATTGAAGCTCTTTCCCCTGCCCCAAGGACTAATATGCGCACTTTCCCTAGGCCTAACAAGCCAAGACGGTTTGTGAAATACCTGAAAACAACTAAGGTTATAATAATTGAACAAACCGATGCCGGCAGGAAATAAGAATCCATAACCAAGTCATCAAAAAATGCTCGACTTAGCACTTCGACTAAAAAATAACTCAGTCCCACGCTTACGAATATGCGACGGATGATCCCCCGAAAAGTTTCTCTTAACTTCGCTTCATACAACCCAACGGATAACGAACACAACAATATTGAAACTGTAAGCATTCCTACGTTGATTATCAGTTTTTCCACCGCCACATTTGGCGACATTCCAATTTGCGTAAGGATAAAGTGAGAAATATAGCCCATGTAAGCAATGAGCAACGCTTCTGTTATTACTAGTATATTTGAGCGTTTATTTTGATTGCGCTTGTTTACTGCCACCCCTGGCCCCCTAAAACTGCGGCGTTTTTCCCATCATAAAGGGATTTATTCCAATAGACTACAATTGTTATTGGCATTATAGTGACATTTACCGTAGGGTAAACGGCAAAAGCCATAAATTAACCATAATGAGTGTAGGATGATCTCTTATGTTCCGCTTTAAAAAACTAATAACGTGCTGTGCTCCACTTTTACTTATCGGTCTTAATGGTTGCAGTAACACTGGCATTCTGCCTGAAGCAACTACCCGACCTTCACTAACTACCAATGTTAATGATTACCAATATTTAATTGGCCCAGGTGATTCCCTAACTATTTTTGTTTGGAGAAACCCAGAGGTTTCTGGCAATTTTATTGTTCGACCGGACGGAAAGGTGACCACTTCTCTAGTGGAAGATATTGATGTGGCTGGTAGAACGCCAACAATGCTTGCAAGGGAAATAGAAGAACAGCTTTCTACCTACATAAACAACCCGAGAGTGACGGTAAGTGTGAACAATTTCACTGGTCCTTTGAGTGAACAGGTTCGCGTGATTGGTGAAGCTACAAATCCAAGTGCTGTAAGTTACTCCGAGCACATGACGTTACTGGATTTAATGATAGCCGTAGGTGGTTTAACGGAATTTGCAGACGGAAATAACGCGAAACTGGTTCGAGTAATCGCCGGAAAACAAAAAACGTTCGAAATAAACATTGACGATTTGATTAGAGATGGTGATATCTCAAAAAATGTCGATATGCTACCTGGTGATATTGTAATTATTCCAGAAGCTTGGTTCTAGTTGTAAAGCAGTAAACGGAACAAATAATAAAATGCAGGACTTACAACAAACGCTAATCCAAATTCTTGATTACATTAAAGGGGTTTGGATTAAAAAGCGTTACGTGATTATTTTTTCATGGCTTATCTGCCCTATTGGCTTTTTATATGTTGCCAGCCTTCCCGATGTCTACTCTTCAAAAGCCCAAGTGTTCGTAGATACTCGCTCGGTTTTACAGCCATTACTGAAAGGATTAGCAATTCAGACTAATCCTGACCAAGAGATTCAAATGATGGCCAAAACATTACTCAGTAGAAGTAATGTAGAGAAAATTGCTCGAGAAAGTGACCTTGATATAACGACGCAAAATGAAGATGAGTTTGATGATTTGGTCAACAGGCTATCCAATAGCATACAGCTGAATAAAACTGGTAGAGATAATATTTACAATATAACGTATTCCAACCAATCTCCCAACACAGCTCAACGTGTGGTTCAAGAAACGCTAGACTTATTTGTTGAAGGCGCACTGGGTAATAACAGGAAGGATACAGACACCGCTGGTAGGTTTTTAGATGAACAAATTGCGGAGTATGAATCGAGACTTTCAGAATCGGAACAGCGTCTGGCTAATTTCAAGAGACAATATAATGATATTCTCCCGCTAGCCGGGACATATTATTCAAACCTACAGACTTTAAATAATGAACTTGAAGCTACTCGATTGCAGATAAGGCAAACTCAGCAACAAGTTGATTCACTTAAAAATCAAATCGGTAATGTAAAACGAGCTGACAGTTTTAGTGTTACCAATCAGAATGACTCAGTTTTACAGACACGATATGACGAAAGAATAAAAGCGCTAGAGGAAGAACTAGATAGACTATCTCTTCGATTTACAGATCTTCACCCTGACGTCGTTGAATCACGAGCTTTATTAGAAAGTCTTGAGAAGTCTAGGCAAAAAGAGATAGATGCCTTCCTAAACGCTGATGAAAGTAATAATACTCAACCTTTAACGGAACTGAACCGAGAGATTAAGCTCGAAGCCAGCCGTCTAGAGAGCCAAATTGCATCCCTTCGTGTTAAAGATAGTGATTTGCAAAGAAAAATTGCAGAACTCGAAAGTAAAGTAGACCTGATTCCTCAGATTGAAGCAGAATCCTCTGCATTGAATAGAGATTACGATGTTACAAAACGAAAATATGAAGAACTTTTGTCACGAAAAGAATCAGCAGACTTATCTCGAAGAGCTGATGTCTCAGCAGAAGACCTTCAATTCAGAATTATAGAGCCCCCGCTTCTTCCCAAGCGCCCTTCAGGCCCCAACAGGCTAATTTTTTACACTGCAGTGTTAATTTTGGGTTTCGGTACAGGAATTGGCATCGCATTTCTTATAAGCCAACTTAATCCTATTTTGATTAGGCCTAAGCAGTTACTCAATGTGTCAGATTATCCTATATGGGGTACTGTAACCCACTTGAACATTGAGCAAATAAATAAAACAAACAGAAACCGTCTTTTAGTGTTTCTGCTTTCCAGTGGTACTATTTTGGCAATGTACGGCGCCTTGGTCGCCGCTGAAATTATGAATATAGATTTGTTTGGAGGGCTTCTTTAATGAAAAATACAATTGAGAAGGCACTTCAAAAACAAAAAGAGGCGAAAGCAGCAAGTCAAAAGACTTCGTCTACAGAAAAAATTGAAGACGCTAGTCATTCAAACGCGCCTGAAGAGTCGAAGGTA
Source organism: Alteromonas sp. Cnat2-8 (assembly GCF_022348355.1). NCBI lineage: Bacteria > Pseudomonadati > Pseudomonadota > Gammaproteobacteria > Alteromonadales > Alteromonadaceae > Alteromonas > Alteromonas sp. Cnat2-8. The sequence goes on along the minus strand of NZ_JAKREX010000002.1, from coordinate 629,655 downwards.
TCAATTGACAAACCTGCACCCGCAGAGCTTCCTGTTGAAACCGTAATTGCTGAAGAAAAGGAATTTATCAATAAAAAAGCTCCACTTGACGAGTTTGTTATTGATTTCGTGCGACTTGATAAGAACGGACATATTTCGCTTAACGGTGAGAGAAAACAAATTAATGAAGAGTACCGAGAAATAAAGCGTAAGCTTTTAGCAAATGCTTTTGGTTCACTAGCGAAAACCCTTCACAACCCGAACATTATTATGGTTACCAGTAGTCGCCCTTCTGAAGGGAAGACATTCACTGCAACCAACCTGGCGATGAGTATCGCATCGGAGCAGGATAAAACCGTACTTCTTGTGGACGCCGATGTACTTAAGCCTAATGTATTAAACACTTTAGGGTTAGAGCGTCGTAAAGGGCTAATGGAATACTTGACCGGGGACGTTGACGATATTTCAGATGTGCTGTACCCAACCAACATCGATAAGCTGAAAATTATTCCTGCTGGAAAATCGCACCATTTGTCTACCGAACTGCTAGCAAGCCAGAAAATGCATGACACTGTTAATGAATTTGCAAATAGATACCCAGATCGAATAGTTATTTTTGATACGCCTCCTCTCATTGGTATAAACGAGAGTGCTATTCTCGCTAATTTCGCTGGCCAAGCGGTTGTTGTCGTAGAAGAGGGCAAAGCGAAGATAGGCGATATTAAAATGTCTGTGGAGCGATTGAACCCAGAGATGGCCATAGGATTTGTAGTGAACAAGTCTGTACATAACGACACCGATGGAAGCGGATATTATGGGTATTATTACTCAGAGCGCAGCGAATAGGCGCGATACAATGCCTAAAAGAAGAATAATAAAGCCGACACTTGTTGCTGCAGCCGTCGCAACAAGTCTACCTGCTTTTGCAAAGCTTGACGTGAATGCTGTTGCCACAGCCGAAACCATCTACCAAAGTGTCGATACTGAGGAAAATGGAAACCGTTCACTTACAACAGTGACTGTGGCACCAAAAGTAAACGCTACTTATCAAACAAGAACATTTCAAGGGTTATGGTCCGGTACATACACCCATCTGGAACGCGATAACGACGATGCTAGCCAGCGCCAAGATTACGCAGAGTACAGCTATTCTGCTCAGTGGGAACCTCTTGAAAATTTATTATCTTTTCAAGCCGCTGGGGCATTGAGCTATCAGAATACTAATGCTTCAAATTTTCTGGTAACAGATTTTATTGTAAACTCTGACAGTTTGGCGAAAACTCGCTCGAATCGACTATCTTCTACGCTTACCCTAGATCAAGGCGACTGGGTAAGGGGGCAAGGCACAGCCTCATACTCAGATACAGCATCGGAGCGCTCATTAACTAACAGCAATGCTCTGGATAATGACAGTTATCAACTCTCAGGTACTTTACTCAACGGCGATGAAGCCAAGTATTTCATCTGGTCAGTTACAGGTACTTATCAGAATACTGAGAGAGGTCAAGCAAGTGCAGGCGACTTTGAGTCGAGAACCGGTGACGGTTATATTGATACTCGAATTTATGGCAACTGGGCCATTCGTTTAACTGCAAGACACGAAGCCAACCAGATCTCTGACAGAAATGACACGGGTAGTTTAGTCAGAGAGTTTAATTCATATGGCGCGGGCTTGACCTATCGACAAGCTGAAAATCGTTATATCTCAATTACGGCAAATAAAAGTGATTCCGATATAGAGGATGACGACGGTGAAACATTCGTAGGTGTTGATATGCAATGGGCTTTGAGTACCCGTACTCGCATTGCGGCTACATACGGGCGTCGTTTTTATGGTGAATCGGCATCAGCAAATATTAGCTACAATTCCAAATACTTACGAACCTCGTTCAGCTATTCGGAAGACGTTACAAACACGTCTCGCTTGTTAGCTGATCCAGAGAACTTAGGCGTATTTGTTTGCCCAGCTTCATCGACATCCATTGCTGACTGTTTTCAGCCCAATAGCTTAAGTTATACACCCTCCGCGGGAGAGCAATTGGTGCAGCTTACTTCTCAAAATCTAGAGTTTGACGACAACATCATTCTGCGAAAAAGTGCAAATTTTCAAGCAGGTTATGACTTTTCTAGAATTACCCTCGCTTTTTCTTGGCGATATGCCGAAGATGATTACTTAGACGAAGATAGACTAAGACGCACCTACTCATTCGGTACAAACGTAGCCTATAAAATTGGTAGCTATACCAACATAACTAGCAGTATTAACTACGCCAATATCACGGGTCAGGGTTCAGAAGACGTATTTAGAGGTGAAAGCGACAACTGGAATGCATCCATAGGTTTAGAAAGAGAGTTCGGTCGCCGGTTAAAAGCAAGTATTGATGCTAGGTACCTTAAACAAGAGGGAGATTTGAACGCTGGGGGACAGTTTGGTAACAACTATACCGACAGACGCTTAAGCGCATCTATTACCTACACCTATGACTAATTCACTGAATTTTTTTCAATATACTGGCTGCAGTTTGTAGGCAGTACTAGTCACCTAAACTCCAAAAAAAGCGCCCGATTTTACGTTAGTAAAAAGGCGCTTTTTTTGTTTATCAAATGATGGTGGCTACAAAGAAAGTATCACTCTTTCTTATCATCACTCTTAAGTCGGACATACGTTTTAAATTTCTTTTTCATAAGCTTATCGACGTATTGCGTCATTTTCACTTTTTGTGAAATGGCGTCATCTAAGGCATCAACTAATTCAGCTAACATATCCAAGTAGTATTTGGTGTCGCGAATAACATTGCCTTTAGGTGTCATGATAGTTTGGCTTTCAGGGTGGTCAGCAAAGCCCATATGCTCCGTCACTTCTGCGCCCGTTTTGTCAGGCTCAAACATTTCGGCTTTCACTTCTTCAATTACTTCGTTTACCGCGTCCGCGTCAAAGCTCTCTAGTTCTTCTAAAAAGCCATAAAGCATTACCCTGTCCATAAGGGTATTAATTTTTCGAGGAATGCCCCGAGAGAACATGTGAATTCGTTCAAACGCCTCTTCACTGAATAACTGTGAGCCGTTCCATCCCGCGTGGTGCAATCGGTACTCAATGTATTCTTTGCACTCTTCCAATGAAAGCGGAGCGAGATGGCAAGACGCCACAATACGTTGCCTAAATTGCTCCATATTCGGTGCGCGTAAAATAGGCTGCAGTTCTTCTTGCCCTAGCAAAAAGCTTTGAATCAACGGTTTGCCGTTCAGCTGAAAGTTACTCAGCATTCTTAATTCTTCAATGGTCTCTAACGGAAGATTTTGCGCTTCATCAACCAATAGTAAGGCGCGGCGACCCGCTTTGTTTAGATCGTATAAGAAAATTTCAAGCGCTTTTAAAATATCGGCTTTTGAGCGACCTTCCGTGGGGATATCAAATTTAGACGCGACCATTTTTACCAGTTCATCTGGCGACAGCTTTGGCGTAACTATTTGAGCTGCCGCAATGTCGTCTTCAATTTCTTCAAGCAAGCTGTTTGCTACGGTAGTTTTCCCGGTTCCAATTCCGCCGGTAATAACAATGAACCCTTCAGCTTGAGAAAGTCCATACTGTAGATAAGACATGGCGCGTTTGTGCCATTTACTTGCGAAGAAAAATTCTGGATCTGGGGTTAACTGAAACGGTTTCGAGTTAAGTCCATAATAACTTTCGTACATGCAATTTACCGTTTTTCCATTAAAAATGTGCGTTCGAACACGTGAATTCGAAACAGCGCGCTTATTCTCGTATATATGGTAACCAACATCGCGCGATTATCGAAGTAATATATTCACGCCGAGTCTTAAGGGCTGGTTGATCTATGTTGTACAGCAAAGGTCAACAAGCACTAGTTAATTCTGCTAATATAAAGCTACGAAAAATTTCTATACATTGAATTACATTGGCACAAAGTATACCAGCCAACGCAGGCAATACCCACCAGGGAAGTACAAAAGCTACGTGGTATCTCTACTTAGTTGAAAATAAGCTTGGCCAACTCTACACAGGAATTACCACTAACCCCAAGCGCCGCATAGCGCAACACCGAGGAGAGTTAAAAGGGGGCGCCAAGGCCTTAAAAGGTAAGGCACCACTGACCTTTAAAGCCATATTCGAAATGACTGACAAGTCACATGCATCAAAGCTTGAATATGAGGTAAAGAGAATGAGCCGCCCTCAAAAAAACGGGATTATTCGTAACGGGCAACTCAATGAGCTAATGTGTATGAAAACCCAATTTGAAGATTAAGACATTGGGTTGCGTTAGTTTCGTTATCCAGAAAAGAGTATTCCCCTACCCGCCTAAAACACCATTAATGATCATGGCGTTTCCTATGCTAAGTGTAAACCCAAGTGCAGCTACACCAACGTTATGCTGTTGATCGACTTCCTGCCGGAAATTCATGCCAAATAAAATAATTTTTTTGCTCGCTAGTACCAAAATATGTAGTGCGATTGCTAAGCCAACACTAACAATCAGCCAACCTGTTATATTGCTCACGTAGCCTGATGGGTTATAAATGAGTAAATTCTTCGCTGCCGACACAATCATAGCAGTTCCAAGTAAATTACCAGTGTGCTCGATAGCGAGTGCTAACTGCCCCTTCTCTAGCGCCCCTTGAAATGAGTCGTTTTGATTATCTCTTGCATATCTAAACTCTAAAATGCGCGTCATAACAAGCAACATGGTCAGAACCACGGTAAAGCCGGTCACAATAGCAATGATTGCGTTCATGTCGCTGCCATCAACCCACACCATAATATTGCGTAAAACAATTGCGCTTGCCACCAAACTAGCCGCATCAACCAGCGCCACGCTCACACTCCTTTCGGCAATCATCGCATGCGTATCAACTTTATTAAGTACTAATTTATCGTGAGCGAAGCGTCCGAACTTCACCAATATAATGCCCACAATGCCGAAAGTTACCATTCCAATCGCCGCTTCTTTATAACCCACGCCAATATGACGGCCAACAACCGAGCTCAATACTATGCACAACGACAGCATGCCTCCCGCAATGCTTATCCCAAATGCGAAATTATCTTTAACACCCAGTTCTTCTGTTACCGAGTATTTCCTAAATGCGCCTGTCAGCCACTTCATAATCATTAGCAGTACTAACGCAATTGCGACATCCATAGCGAGATATATCAGCAGTTCTTGCGTTAGAGGTACTAGTTTTACTAAGGCTTCCACGTTATCTTTGCTCCTTGAACACACAAAGTTCTTCTGATTAGTTTTTGATGTAGTTTCGAAAAATCAGTGATGGCTAATTGAATAGCGTTCATCTAATACAAACTTGTACAACGATGACATCGAACTTGTTCAGATTTATTTTAGTTAGGGCTAAATGACCTGTAGATCACACCCTGGGTTAGCAGGCACTTAACCACATTGAATGCAGAGCTGCACGTTAGCGCACTTAGCAGACCTTGTTTTGAGTACTTGCAATGGCAATTGTGAGTATTCAACCGTAAAACACGAGCGATATCTCATAAGACGCGAGCATTATGCCAACAGACAACGAAAATAGCATGACAAACGTAGAACTTGCCGAAAAATTTTGGCAGCAGTTGTTAACAGCGCCAGCAATTAGCGAAAGTGACAGAGCCGTAATTGAGGCTCATTGTGAAAAACTAATGCTCTCCTTCACGCGCTCCTCTTTCTTGGCTGAGACATTGATTCAAAATCCTTCATTTGTTTCTCGCATCGTTGAGCCTTATCAACCACCTGAGAAAAGTGAAGCGCTTAAATCTCTTGGCAATACCATGTCATCTGACTATCTCGCAAACCTAGAAAATGAATTGCACACCGTCGCTAGCGAAGATGACTTACTGCAAGTGTTGAGGAAATTTAGAAATAAAGAGATGGCGCGGATTACTTTCCTCGACGTTTTGAACAAGCAACCCATCGAAATATCACTTATTCAGGTTTCAGCATTAGCTGATGTACTTATTAACGGTGCGTACCACTGGCTTTATCAACATTTAGCTGCGCGCTATGGAAAACCACAAAGCCATAACCAAGACATGCACATGTATATCTTGGGTATGGGGAAATTAGGAGGAAAGGAACTCAACTTTTCTTCTGATATCGATTTAATTTTTACGTACCCAGAAAAAGGCGAAATCCAAGGTGGTCGAAAAAGCGTTGAGCATCAGCAGTTTTTTACCAAACTCGCGCAAAAACTAATCCAAGCATTGAACAAAGTGACTAATGACGGTCAAGTCTACCGCGTTGACATGCGTTTACGCCCCTTCGGCGATTCTGGCCCCCTTGTGATGCATTTCGCGGCACTTGAAGATTATTATCAAGATCAAGGTCGACACTGGGAGCGCTTTGCCATGGTAAAAGCGCGGGTGATTAACGATGATAATTCGCAAGATGTGAAATGGTTAAAGAGCATTTTGCACCCGTTTACCTTCCGTCGTTACTTAGACTTCACCACATTAGATGCCCTTCGTAACATGAAAAAGCTGATCGCCACAGAAATACGCAGACGCAGACTGAGTAACAATATAAAACTCGGCGCAGGTGGCATTCGTGAAGTGGAGTTTTTTGCCCAAAGTTTTCAGCTGATTCACGGAGGACGAGAGCCAGCATTACAAAGTAAGTCATTACTTCGCACGTTAGACGCATTAACTGAACTCGATATAGTCGAACGCGATGTAACGCAACAGCTAAAAAGTGACTATTTATTCCTAAGAAAAGTAGAGCACACGCTTCAACAAGCTCAAGATCGCCAGACCCAAACTCTTCCTGAGTTACCTTGGCAACAAGCTGCGCTTATTGAAGTCATGGGTTTTGATTCTTACAGTGAATTTTTAGTGCATTTAGATACTGTAATGGCGCGTATTCATGCCCATTTCAACGAGTTAGTAGAAGAGTCTCATGATACGCACTCAGAAGAAGACCAGCTTTTCACTGCCTGCCAAGATGCGTGGCGTCTTGCATTGCAAGAGGATGAGTTTACTGAAACCTTTGGCGAATACCTGTCTGCTAGCGATATTAAAGGCATATATTCTATTCTTGTCGCCTTCAAGGATAAGCAACGCAATTATCGCATAGGGCAAAAAGGTGAAGACACGTTAAATAAGTTGCTTCCCGAAATTTTGTATGTGCTCATCAACCAACATCCAAACTACATCCCACACGTACTCGACCGTTTACTCGGTGTTATTGAAGCGATTACAGGCCGAACCACTTACCTTGACTTGTTACTTGAAAATCCGGATGTACTAAAACAGTTAGTAAGGCTATGTGAACGAAGCGACTGGATTGCTCAAGAAATTAAGCGCTTTCCATTACTATTAGACGAATTACTCACGCCGTTATACCTAGGTCAGCAAAATACCGATATCCATACCAGCAAGCAGGAATATCAGCTGGAACTGCGTGAAATCATGCTTCGTATTGAACAAGACGATGTTGAAATGCTTATGGATGGGTGGAGGCAGTTCAAACTTTGCCAACAGCTTCGCATAGCCGCCAGCGACATCAGTGAATCACTACCTATAAACAACGTGAGCGATAAGCTTACGGTACTAGCTGAAGTGATATTGGAGAACGTAGTAGATGCTGCCTGGATGCAAATGCAACAGCGCTATGGCGCTCCAGCACACCTAGAGGGAACTGACAAAGGATTTGCCGTTATCGGCTATGGAAAACTAGGCGGGTATGAATTAGGTTACGGCTCAGACTTAGATTTAGTGTTTTTGCATAATGCTCCTCGCGGCATAAGCACAGACGGCAAGAAGTCTATTGAAGCGCAACAGTTTTACATTAAGTTGGCGCAGCGCATCATGCATCTTCTCAATACGAAGACGTTGTTTGGACAATTATACGAAACCGACTTGCGTCTACGCCCTTCTGGAAATGCGGGATTGTTATGCTGCCATATCGATGGTTTCGAGAAATACCAGACCGAAGAAGCATGGACTTGGGAACATCAAGCGCTCGTTCGTGCAAGAGCAATTTGCGGAGCCCCTCGCCTTTTGAATGACTTCACGCAGGTAAGAAGTTCCATACTAACTCGCTCTAGAAACGCTAAAACGTTGGCTGACGATGTGTGCAAAATGCGTTTAAAAATGCGGGAGCACTTGCTTTCAAAGGAGAACGACAAGGTAGACTTAAAGCAGTGTGTAGGTGGTATTACCGATATTGAGTTCATGGCTCAATATCTTGTACTCGCTAATGCAAAGTCACAGGCTGCCATGACAGAATATCCTGACAATCTTCGCATTTTTGACGCCGCAGCTAAGAGCAACATTATTGATGTCGCCACTGCGCACAAACTGCAAAAGGCGTATTTGAAGCTGCGAGAGCAATACCACCATTTAACGTTAGCTGATACCAAGTACGCAGATCAGAGCGAAGAACTAGATGCCATACGAGAACAAGTAACCATTCACTGGAATGCACTATTTGGCACGTGTAGCGGCTAGGCGATGAAGCTTAACCTCTAACCAAACGACAGTTGGTGGTGAGAAATTCTGTTTCTTGAGCAGTCACCACCAGCGAGCGTTGCTCTGCACATAAATATGCTTTTACTTGCCCTTCAAAACTACTGTCTATGGCACTGGCAATTTTAGCAAGCGATCCTGCAACCGTGTTGTCCAATTGAAACTGGTGCTTAATAACAAAGTCTTGCTCCAGGTTCCATATCACCTGCATGCCTTCAGCTTGAGCGTATTGCGAAATAGCTTCGCGCAGTGTGTTCCCTTCCTGGAACGTGCGGTATTTATGTTCGCCGGTCCAATTCTTTTCAACCGGACGGGTTTGGCTAGACATTTGTGCAAGCTTGTTGTCTAAATTAGGATCAACGCCCGCAATATCCAGAACAAAATCTCCCTGCTCATCTTCTGCTGGGTCAGTAGCAGACATACGGAAGTCTCGATAGAACTCACTTAACCCACGTGATACAGACTTTTCTTCCGCTTGCCCTTGCGGAACAGGCTCTTGGTCCTGTGTTTGAAGCATGTAAATGAGTACGCCAGCAATGATCACAAGCACTGCTGCTATGCCAATTTGCTTTGCCCAAAACGATGAACTTGAATAACCTGTCTGTCCCATACCTTACCAATGTGTAGCCACTTTTAATCGAAAATCAGCTTATGCTATGTATATGAACTTAAGCATAATTCTTCTATTTTAGTCTACCTTCGAACGGAAAGCCTATTATTCTATTTATCTAATTTTCATCGCTAGGTGTTTATTCATACACAGCTATAGTGATTTATACAGCGATTCAGGGTTACCTTCCGGTCTGGTTTTAAATCGCTTGTGCATCCACAAATAGCTTTCTGGCTGTTCTTTAACCGCAGCGTCTACATGTTGATTCAGTAATGTTAGTGCTTCAGCGTCTTCCATATCGCCTAACTGAGAAAGCGGTGGATAGATTTTAATTTTGTAACCGCGTTTGGTGTATTGCGACGTGATGATCATTGGCTCAGAGTGACTACGTCGAATAAACATCAGCGTCGCTGTAGTTGTCGCGGTATCTTTCACCCCACCAAATGGCACAAAGATACTTTGTTTCGGGCCATAATCCTGGTCGGGCAAATACAAACAAAGTTCTTTATCGTCAAGTGCAGCAAGTAAGGCTTTTGCGTTGCGCTTATCAATCATGTATTTGTTCGAGCGGTTTCGCCCATGATACTGAAGGTAATCAACGAGAGGGTTGTTGTGTTTGCGATAAAACGCGATGCTTGGACGGAAGAAGCCAATACCTCTACAGGCAAATTCCAGATTCATATTGTGAAGTGCCATACCAAAGACACCTTTGCCATTTGCAAGGGCCGCTTCAACATGCTCAGTGCCTTCAATCTCAATGGCTCGTTTTACGCGCCAGCTAGGCCACCACCATCCCATAGCAGTTTCAAATAGTGCCATGCCCGTACGCCGCACATTTTCTTTGTAAAGCGCCTCTACTTCATTGGCGGAAAGTGTAGGGTTCCAGAGCGTCAAGTTACGCTTTGCGACTTTTGCCCGTTTAGGAACAATTAATGCGATAAGTTTACCGGTACCGCCACCGATAGCGCGTATCACGGGTAAAGGCAACCATGTAATCGTATAAAGAACGAAAACACCTAACCATACAGGCCAAAACTTAGGGCCTAAAAATGCTAGTTTAAATTTAGGAGCTTTAATTGCCGCCGCCAATGTCTGTATCCTTTGAAACGAAGTGGGCGGCATTGTAGCAGAAGGTTTTTGGTGGGGCTAATTGAGACAGACAGCCCACAGTGCTCTTGCGATTAATAGAAGCACTTAAGCAGAGAGAGCCCACACTTGCTTTCTCTGCTTAAGAAACATATTGCTTGTTATCAATACAAACTGAAATCAGGTCACTAATATTCTTTATCGATTTGCTTCAACTTTTTCTCAAACGATTCATATTGCTCTTTTGAGTCATAGTCAAAATGGTATTGATTGTGAAAGCCGAACTGCAGCTTCACATTAACGTCTTCAATGTAAAGCGTATAGCCATCGTGATCTGTAAACGCAGTGATCCCATTAAGCTTATACTGTTCATCTTCTTTCGCGCCATGCTGGCGGATCTTGTCGAAAACCTGAAGTAAGAACTTGCTGTCTAATTCATTTTTCATTGTAAATCCATTGTTGAGAATTTATCTATTTTTACACAATCAAACGATTTTTGGATTTATCTAGGGCCTATATTTAAAACGACTATGCGAGTTAATAACTACAACCTAAAAGTTGTAGCGAAAACCTAAATTTACAATATGCGCAGAAAAATCATCTTTGCCACCAAAGTAGGTGTATTCCACGCGTACCATCGATTGTAAGCCTAAGTAGTAATCGAAGCCTAGCCCAGCTAATCCTGCAATAATTGTGTCATCGTATCCACACACAGCGGCTTCTGGGCCACAGGTATTGCTATCTATCGACGCATGCTCGATGTCAACGCTTGCCACGCCTAATTTATAATACAGCTCACCTTTCTGGCTACTCGCTTTACCTAGTAACGCCAAATAAGGGCCTTTAGATGAGATTGATTGCTCGTCGTTATCTGTATCAATAAAAGAGATATAGCCACCTTCTACATACCACTGGCGGTGAAATTGATAGCCTAAAGCAGCTGAATAGCTAATATCAGACTCATTATCTATTTCAGTATCTACGTTGCCAAAGCCAATATTTGCCACTGCATATCCGTTGGCTGATGCTAGTCCAGAAAAACCCAAGCTTGTTATAGCTGCACTTCCAATAAGGAACTTAGCGAAAAATGATGAAAGACGGCGCATTTTAATTACTTCTCCATGTTAAAGAACGCTCACTATAAAAGACAATGCCTCTGATTAAAACGAACAAACAGAGTTTAGATGAATACAGTTAACTGATAGCTGCACAAACAAGCGGTTTTATACCAGTCCGCATAGATAATTTCCCACGCAGCGAGAGGTAAAATGTTCGTAATCGCGGCGTGTTACCGCAGGTATAGTGGTTCTACATCAAGGTGACACAACCAGAGCGTTTTTTGACCATTAAATATCAGCAATGTTAATCCCTTGCATCACACTTTCGTATAAAAAAGACGCAAATAGTTTATATAACCACATGATTATTTGATAATTTTTACAAAATTTGATCTTTTTTAAATTAGGTGTAGTATTAACCTAAACAACTGGTCAGATGAGCGGATGAGTTATTATGAGTATCAGAACTAGCTTAAAGAAAGTATTACCCCCAATTTCAATCACAGAGCAAGAAGCCTTAGATGCAGGCGACGTGTGGATTGAATCTTCTATTTATCAGGGTAAGCCTGACATGCAGGCGCTACGCGATATCCCTCAGGCAAAACTGAGCGCAGAAGAACAAGCATTCATGGACGGTCCAGTAACCGAGTTGCTGAACATGATCGATGATTTTGAATTAGGCAACGGCAAGCACATTCCTCAGGACGTTTTAGACTTCCTAGGTAAGAACCGTTTCTTCTCTATGATCATTCCAAAGAAATTTGGTGGTCTTGAGTTCAGCCCGTATGCAAACTCTACTATCGTTGCCACTATCGCAGCGAAAAGCGGTGCAATTGCAGTAACCGTAATGGTCCCTAACTCATTAGGTCCAGGCGAGCTTCTTATGCACTACGGTACAACCGAGCAGCAAGATTACTGGCTACCTCGTCTAGCAGACGGTCGCGATATTCCGTGCTTCGCGCTTACCAGCCCTGAAGCAGGTTCTGACGCAGGTGCTATTCCTGATGCGGCTATCGTGACTAAAGGCGAATTCAACGGTGAAGAAGTACTTGGTTTACGCGTAAGCTGGGACAAGCGCTACATTACACTTGCACCAATTGCTACCGTACTAGGTCTTGCGTTTAAAGTGTTCGATCCAGACCAACTACTTGGCGACAAACTAGAGCTTGGCATTACTTGTGCTCTTCTACCTAAGTCTCACCCAGGTGTTGAACTAGGTAACCGTCACGACCCAATGGGTGTGCGCTTCTACAACGGTACTACTCGTGGTCAAGATGTGTTCATTCCTATGGACTTCATCATTGGTGGTCAAAAGAACATTGGTCGTGGTTGGCAGATGCTAGTTAGCTGTCTAGGTGCAGGTCGTGGTATTTCACTTCCAGCAATGGGCGTAGCGACTGCACAATCTGCATTTAAAGGCACGGTTGAGTATTCATTCGTACGTGAGCAGTTTGGTCTTCCAATTGGTCGCTTTGAAGGTATTCAAGAGAAAATGGCAGACATCGCGGGTAAGACTTTCTTACTTGAAGCGATGCGTGTTCTTACAACTGAAGGTCTAGGCTTAGGTGTTAAACCATCAGTAGTTACCGCTATTGCTAAATATCACATGACTGAACTAGGTCGTGATGTGATGAACTCTGCTATGGACATCCAGGCAGGTAAAGCGATTCAACGCGGTCCTCAGAATACGTTAGCGGGCGGCTATGCTGCGCTTCCTATCGCGATTACGGTAGAAGGTGCAAACATTCTTACCCGTAACTTAATGATCTTCGGTCAAGGTGCAATGCGTTGCCACCCGTACCTGAAAGACATGGTTGACCTAATCCACAGCAACGAAAGTTCTGCGGATGCAGAGTTCAACAAAGTACTTCGTAAAACAGTTGGCTTCAGCGTTAAAAATGCATTCCGCAGCCTAGGTAAAGGCTACCTTCCTTTCCTACGCGAGAGCGAGTCTGCTTTACCAGAAGTTCGCAAGTATGAGAAGCGTGTAAACAGCATCTCTGCAAAACTAGCACCACTTGCTGACTTGTCACTTGCGGTACTAGGCGGTGACCTTAAGAAAGCTGAGCTTTTATCAGCACGTCTAGGTGACGTAATGAGCTACCTATACGGTGCAATGGCAGCAATTCGTTTCTACGAGCAGCGCATCGAAGACAGAAAACTTGCGCTACCGTATTTCGAATACGCAATGCAGTGGTCTTTACAACAAGCGGATCAGGCAATTGTTAACTTTATCAACAATTTCCCGAACACGGCGACACGTGGTCTAATGCGTCTTCTTACAAATACCTACACCAACAGTGTTGCGGGTATCAGCGATGACCTAGTGCGTGAGCTTTCTATCGCGTCTATGCAAGATAACAGCGTGAAAGAGCAGCTTACTCACCTTGTTCGCGTTACGCCGGGAGATGGCAACGACATCAACGAGCAAGCGTTCAAAGCGAAGCACGCGGTAGCGCACCTTCTTGGCAAAGTGCAAAAAGCACTTCGCAAAGAGCCTGTAGTGCCGTTCATTTCTTTTGAACATGCACTTAACAAGCTTCAAGAAAAAGGCGTAGTAACGGCTGATGAAGCTGCTAAGCTTCACGACTATAACGAAAAACGCAAGCTAGCAGTTCGTGTAGACGAATACACGTTCGATATGGAACTTGTTCCAGCGTCTCAAACGCTTAAAGCGATTGATGGCGGTCAAAACGCTGCGTAAACTGTCATAATTGCAGTAACTTGATTAACAAAGCCCCATCCTTGAGATGGGGCTTTTTATTTGCCCGTTAAATTACCTTTCTATTGTTTCGTTCGTACTCTACCCTTAGCTTATCGTGGTTTTCTTAAACAAGGATTTGTAAAGTGAAAACGATGCGCTTTATGGGCATTCAAACCGTTTCAACATTTTTTATTCTCTTTATCTCGTCGCTGCTATTCAATTCAAACGCCAGTGCCCAGCACGATGATACTAACTTCGTCATTGGAGAACTAACTCATCCTCGAGTAAGTAGCTTCTATAAACCCCTAATAGCACGTGCGTACCAAGATATCGGCATTGAGGTTACATTCGAAAAAGTGGGTGGGGAAAGAGGCTTACGGCTATTGAATGAAGGAATGACAGATGCAGATATTATTCGCTATGACGTAGTGTCTCAGCCTGACAATAACATTGTAATTGTTCCTCCAGCACTGTCTCATGGCGCATCATTTCTATTGTGTATACGAGGAGCTGAGTGCAATAAAAGCATAATTCAACAACCAGATAAGGCAATAGCCGTTACTACCCGATTTTTCTTCAATATGCACGCCAAACCTGGCGAGTTAAATGCCAACATCTTTGAATTTGATGACTTTCACCACGTCATAAATTTACTGCTCAACGGGCGATTTGACTACGCTATTTTACCGAGTGACTCTTCTGAAGAAGCCATTTTCGAACAATCTGGAATTGAGTATATACCTCTAGTGGAACACGAATTGGTACACGTTATTCATAAGAAACATAGCCATTTAATTGACCAACTTTCTGCAGCAATCGCCAAGCAGCTTCAGCTACTCAAAGCCGCGGAGAGTGAATAAATAAAAAACGCCCGCATCAATTGCGGGCGTTAATTGAACAATAACTAGTACCTTCGCACTAGATATTTGCTCGTTAGTCGAACATATATTTAAGCGACAGCACTGTAGTACGGCCGTTCAATGGACGTGCTCTGATGTAGCTACCAACTTCTGCTGAACCTTCTTCTGACTCAGTGATGATAAATTCATCAGTGGCGTTATTTACATTAAGCGACACAGAAAATTGGTCGTTCACCCAATAAGTGGCAAACAAGTTTACAAGGTTATAACCTTCTTGTTTAAGGTCGTTATTGTCCTGAACATAGTACTCTGTCGAGCCTTGTAGTGAGGCACCAACAGACCATGTATCAGTAACGTACTCAGGGGTAATAGTCCAAATCCAATCTGCTTGGCGGCGTGGAGTATTTCCTTCAAGTGCAGGATTGTTTACGTCTTTACTGATTTCAGCGTCTGTCCACGTTAAGTTACCGGATAGCACGAAATTATCAGTTGCTGTCCAGCGGCCTTCAAGCTCTAAACCTGTTGCTTCATATTCGCGCATAAAGGTTAAACCACTGGTTACCTCTGCTTGCGTATCTTCAGTAACAGTATCAAACAAGGTTGCGTTAACCATGAGGTCTTTCGTACCGTATTTGTAACCTACCTCGAATTGTTTCGTTGTATCGTAACCCGATGTTGTGCTTGTTAAGCTGCCGTCTGTAGTCAATGTACCGCCAATCTGTAGTAAACGATCCGCGATAGCACGGCCACCTTTTGAGTAACGGGCAAAGAATGTCTGACTGGCGCTTAGCAGGTACGAACCACCGATTGAATAAGACGTATTATTCGCGCTGTAATCAACAATTTGAGATGACGCACCTGCGCGATTTAAGTTGATAACACCACCGCTAATGAAGCCGCTGTTGATTGCTGAAGCATCTTCAATTTGCTCAATAGTTCCGTTACCGTTTAGGTCGAAGTCAGCATTTCCGCCGCAGCATGAGCTGATGAGTTCACCTGAAGCTTCGGTCGTGTCATGTCGTACTGATGCATCTATAAGAATGTTATCTGACAATTCAAAACCAACGTTCATGTACGGCGCTTTTGTTACATAGTTTAAGTCCCACTCCCACGAAAGGAAGCTTGGTGACAGTAAACCGTTTGAAACAAGTTCCACGCCATCGCCATCGGTAACTGTTAGAAGCTGTGAATTGTCACCGTCTAGAGTTTGTATAAATGTCTGCCAGCTTGACCAGCTTGTGGCGATGTCCTGGTTTGAGTAGTAATAACCTACTGTGAGGTCGATACCGTTATCAAATTCTTTACGCAAGCTGAAATCGTTGATCATGTTACCCAGATCGTTGATTCTTGTGTCGAACTGAAGGTTTGTAAATGCTTGACCTGTGTACACTTCACCAGCGCCAGGTCCGTTCGCGAGCACAACACTTGTGCTGTCGCAATTCAGCGCATTTCCGTCACCGTCAGTAGCGCCGGCACAAAGTGCAGAAGCGAAATTCGATACATCGCCAGGGCCCGCTGGGAATCCATCAGTAAATGGAGCAATAAAACCACCTGAGATATCTGAAATACGGAACTTGTTTAATAAGAACAAGTTTTCAGCCACTTCGAGGTCAACTTCAACGCCAAATGAGTTTACTTTTGATTCGATACCATCGCGGACGTCGCGATTCTCTGGATTACCATAGCTGTCAAAAGTAGAAATGTTTGTGTTGTAAGCTGAGTTTAATGCCTGTGAGCTAGCATCGTAACCAGGTACTGGGCCATATTCACCATCGCCTTTCACCAATACCGGAGAAGGAAGGTATGTTGATACTTTGTCATCAAGGTTTTTATAGAAGAAACGGATGTGACCGTTATCTAGCATCTTAGTGATATTGAACTTAACCTGACCGCCTTGGTCGCCATTGTATCCCGTTTCTCGCGGGCCCTCTCCACCACGGGCAAAGCCAGCAATGTGGTAGTAAAGGTCGTCGCTAATTTCACCGCCATAGCGAAAATCTAAACGAAACTCTTCATAATCGACGCCAAATGACGTTCCAATGGCACCGCCACCTACTTCGCCCGTGTTGCTAATTAAGTTAATAACACCGCCTGGCGAGTTACTTGCGAATGTTGACGCTGAACCACCGCGCACTGCTTCCACATTCGCTACTGACCAGTCGTAGCGTAAAAAGTTATCGGCATTGCCAAAGTTAATATCACCATATTCTAAAACAGGTAAACCGTCTTCGTGGATTTGCAAGAATTTAGAACCACCCGTCGCAAGTGGAATACCGCGAATAGTAATATTTGCGTTACCGCCACCGCCTGAAGACTCGGCACGAATACCGGGTAACGCGCGAAATACCTCAGCGGTAGAGCGAGGAGCTAGTTTAAGAATATCGTCTTCGTCGAATGCACTTACAGAAACACTAGCTTCTTGCATCGTTGCACCACCCGGTGCAGCGGTAACCACAATCTGTTCGAATTTTTCTTTCGACTTTGCGTCAGCATCAGCTGTTGATGATTCCTGCGCGATAACCGAGCCCGAAAAAGCGGCGCAAATCGCTAGGGTCAAAGCATTGAGTGTGTGATTTTTGTTCATTTTTTCTCCGGCAATGTGTTGAATTTGTTAAATCCAAGGTAGCCTCTGCCCCTTTAACGTAGGGAGGCGGCAACACAATTCAAACTTAATCGATTAAGAATTTATAACAAAGGAACAACATTGTAAACATCCTGTGAAGAGTTTTTACTCTTGCGCAGCGCCTTATTTAACTTTTATATACTAAAGTTTTAGCTATATTCAGCGGTTCACATCGCAGATAAGAAATAAAAAGCAATATCGATTAAGAACACTACACTTTCAGGTATTCAGAACGAACTGTGAAAAAACATAGATAAACAAAAGCGGGTTGCTTTAGTCGAATTTTAAAATGACTCGGTCATATGTATTATATTTAGCCTATACTACAATCATTTAGTGCACTTAAGTTTGTACGCTTCGCTCTATTCTGTACGACTAAATTTGCTTTTGAAGTAACGCATTAAATTTGAATCACAATGTAATTAAGGCTTTATCCGGTTGAACACGTATCAAGAATCGATATCACAAACTGAAATAGAACGAGACACCACCGACATGCTAATTGGCAATAGCTTTGTCGGCTTTTTGATGACGATATTTGCCTTTTCTGGCCTGGTATTTTTCTTTGAAAGCGACTCCCCTTCAACATTTGCAAACAAACTACAGATTTGGGGAGTAATGGTGTGCGTCTCACTTCTGAGGCTAATTGATGCATTGTATTGGCGCACTAATTTAGCAGGAAAAGCTTATAACCCGCGCCCTGCTTTGATTCGGTTTTCGACCGGGCTTTATGTTACGGGTTGTATTTGGGCGCTTTACTCAGTGCTTTTCTATTCATCCATGGCAACTGTCGAACTAGCAGCGACTATGGTTGTACTCGCAGCGATGTCTGGCGGAGCTGGAACCGTCCTGTCTCCGAACATAAAACTCGTCGGGTTCTACTCTACTGCTCTTCTTGTACCTATGTCGTTATGTGCGTTAATAGATGCTAGCGGGAAATTTTTTATTTTAGGTGTGCTTGGCTTGGTTTTCTGGTTTGGTATTTTCGCCAGTGCTTTTCGCTACCATCGCTTTTTCATCAGTACATTACACCTTAAAGCTAAGAATAATAGTTTGATGGAACAGATGCGTATTGAGCGTAGTGAAACAGTTAAAGTAAACAAACTACTCATAGCTTCAAACGAAAAGCTCGATGCATCTAACGCCAACCTTGAAGCGGAAGTGGAAAGAAGAACGGCGGATTTATATCGGTTGTCCAACAGAGATCCACTGACAAATTTGCTTAATCGCAATGGCTTTCTCAAGCATCTCAACAATTTGATAGACACCACACGTGCGCTTGATAACTCGCTCGCCCTTCTATTTATCGACTTAGACGGATTCAAGCAAGTTAACGACAGTTTAGGACATAAAGTCGGCGATATTGTCCTTGCCGAAATTGCCAACAGACTTCGTAACTATACAGAAGAAAATCACCTGGGAAGATGGGGAGGAGACGAATTCGTCGCCGTAATTCCTTATGCTAATGTTGATACCGCAAAGGCCGTAGCACACGCTATGCGCAGTGGCGTCACTATTCCCATTATTGCGAACGACAATCAGGTAACGTTAGACGCCACTATCGGCATCGCTATGTTCCCCGTCCATGGCGACAGCGCTGTTGATTTAATTCAACAGGCCGACCTGACTATGTATGATCAAAAGCGTAAGCAAAGAGGCTCTATTGGCGTATTTAATGAAACGTTGCACAACGAAATAAAGCGAGAGCAGCGCCTTTGTGAACGCTTAAGATTAGCCATTGAAAATAGTGAGTTTACTGTTTTTTATCAACCTATCATTGACGTCACGACAAACTCCTTGTCGTCAGTAGAAGCGCTTTTACGGTGGAACTGCGACGGAGAAAACATCTCTCCTGCGGTGTTTATCCCCCTTGCAGAGCGCAGCGGGCTAATGCCTGAAATAGGTGCGTGGGTATTAAATAGAGCGCTTATCGACCTTTCACATTGGCAGTTCAAACCCGGCCTCGCAATGTCGATAAATGTATCAGTCGCGCAGCTGCTCGATGACAGCTTCTTTAAAGTTTTAGACAATGCCCTCAGCACAACTAAAATTTCACCAGAACGCCTCTATCTAGAAATAACTGAAAGCGTATTCGCTATTGATAAAGATCTAGTGACTAAACGAGTGAGCGAACTCGTAGCCCGTGATGTCAAAATATCAATTGATGACTTTGGTACAGGTTATTCATCTTTAAACCGTCTTCAATCTATGCCATTCAATTTTATTAAAATTGACCGCTCTTTTATTCAGAATAGCTCTGAAGAGAGTGATACCATAATAAGAGCAACACTTTTAATGGCTAAAGAGTTTGGCTGTAAAACCATTGCAGAGGGCATCGAAACTGAGCAGCAAAGGCAACACTTGTCCCAGCTTGGAACCGACTATTTGCAAGGCTTTTACTTCGCTAGACCAATGAACGCCAACGACCTTATTTCTTGGTATAACGAAAACTACTAATAACCATGGCTCAACTTTATTTTTATTACTCTGCAATGAACGCAGGGAAGTCTACATCACTCCTCCAATCAGCTTATAACTACCGTGAACGCGGTATGCATTCCGTGATTTATACCGCAGCGCTAGATGATCGGTACGGCGTTGGGAAAGTCACTTCTCGTATCGGCTTACAAGCAGATGCCAAGCTATACGCAAAAGGCGATGATTTGTTTGCCTCAATAAGCAAAGACTGCGAAGCGTTAAAGCCCGACTGCATTTTTATTGACGAAGCACAGTTCTTAACAAAGGCACAAGTAAAGCAGCTAGTGGACGTAGTTGATGAACTTGATGTGCCGGTACTAGCCTACGGCCTGCGTACCGACTTTTTAGGTGAAACCTTTGAAGGCAGTCACTATTTGTTGGCTTGGGCAGATAAACTATCTGAACTAAAAACCGTTTGCCATTGCGGCAAAAAAGCAAGTTTCGTGGTGCGTTTAGACGAAAATGGCAATGCAGTAAAAAATGGTGATCAAGTACAAATTGGCGGCAACGACACCTATGAATCAATGTGTCGCAAGCACTTTAAAGAACTCGTTTGGGACTAAATCCAAACGTCGAGTAACCTAACTAAAATAAGCGGTCACTGAACCTCATATCTGTTGCGGGCTATAGCATTTATTGTCCGCTTCTCATTCTCTAAAAAATTTGCCACTCCCCCTTCTGCCCTTTGCCAGATTTCAATCGGCGTTATCCAAACTTTCTCGGTACTATCTAGAGGTAGCAAGAAAAAGCATTAAGCATTCTTGCTAGCCAAGAATAACCGTTTATGACCTGTATTTAAAAACACTTTTCTTAAACAATTAAGAAAACACTTGCGTATGAGTAAAACAACTACTATTGTTAAAACGTTGTAAATAATAAAACCTTTGTTTAACACACTCAGCAAGGTATGACTCATGAAGCACACCAGTACGTTTAAACCTGCGTTAATCGCTATTTCAATTACCGCCGCCCTTAACAGCGGTTCAGTAGTAGCACAAGACACACCAGACGACGAACAAGTAGAAATTATTCAAGTTTCGGGTATTCGAGGCTCTTTGATGCGCGCCCAAGCGGTGAAAATGGACAACGATTCCATTGTTGAGGCCATTTCCGCAGAAGACATCGGTAAGCTTCCAGACTCTTCAATCGCAGAATCACTTGCCCGCTTGCCAGGCCTATCAGGTGAGCGCGTAGGCGGACGAACGTCTGGTATTTCGGTACGTGGCTTCAAAGAAGACTTTACCGGCACCTCGCTGAACGGACGAGAGCTTATCGGTATTGGCGATAACCGTGGCGTAGAGTACGACTTATACCCTGCTGAAATCATGACAGGTGCCACAATTTACAAAACCTCTGACGCGTCGCTTATTGTCCAAGGTATTGGCGGTACAGTAGACTTGCAAACAGTACGCCCTCTAGCAGCCCAGGAAACCCTTACCGTCACTGGGGTCTATGAACTTGGTGGCAACGATTCAGATAATCCAGAGTTCGACAATAGCGGCAACCGTTTTGCCCTTTCCTTTGTAGAAAAGTTTGCAGATGACACGGTAGGTCTCGCACTTGCCATTGCATCAACGGAGTCCCCCAGAAACGAGAGAAAATACGGTGTGTGGGGTTATGGTGAGAATGACGATGGTCAGGTGCTTCCGTTTGGTTTAGACACTCAGGCCATTAGCCGCGTGCTAGAACGCGACACGATTTCAGCCATTCTTCAATGGCGTCCCACCGATAGACTAGACATTGTTTTTGATGCGCTAGATATTGATTATTCCGACTCAGGTGTTATTCGCGGTTTCATCGAACCCTTCGCTGCGGCAAATGTAAGCGGTACAGGCATTAACAACTCGGGCACGCAAGTTAACGCGAATCCAGTACTGCGTACAGATCCCGCGCAAAAAGATGGCGAGCTTCAAACCTTCGGTTTAAATATCAAATACGACATAACCGATGAGTGGTCTCTTACTTTAGACGTGGCAGACAGTGAGTCGAACAAACGTGACTTGCGTGGTGAATCATACGCTGGTTTAGCGCGTTCTGGTGCGCTCGGCGAAGGGCAATTAGGTTCACGTCAATTCGAAATGAGCACTGATGGTATTTACTTTACCGGCAGTAGCGGCCTTGATGCATTCTCTGATCCCACCATGTTACAGCTTGCGGGTCCTCAAGTTTGGGGGGGCGGTATGGCTAACATTGCCGATCAGTTTACCACCGATGTTTTACAGGCAAATGGTCAACCTTACAGCTATTTCAACGCTCAAGATGGCTTCCTGAACTTTGCTGATTTTGAAGAAGAGCTGACCACAATACGTTTTGAGGCAGTTGGTTATGTAGATTGGGGAATCTTCAACACTTTTACGGCCGGCGTAAACTATAGCGACCGATACAAAGCAAAAGATAACAAAGGTTTCTTCGCAACCGCATCATCTTATCCATTTTCTGAAGCGATCCCTGAGCAGTATCTGTACAACGGCTTAGCTGACTTAACCTGGGCTGGCATGGGTTACGTTGTAGCCTACGACGGCTTTGCCCCTTACAACGATGGTGAATATACGCTTAATGATGCAGGGCTTCTAGAGCCTGATCGTTTAGGTGATACCTACACCATTGATGAAGAAGTAACTACATTATACGCCCAGCTAGACTTTGAGACTGAAGTTCAAGGTTTCAATGTAAAAGGTAACGTGGGTGCACAATATGTACAAACAGACCAAAGCTCAACGGGTTTCATTGGTATTGTAGGCCCGAACTTTGCCGTGTGTGACGACGATGGCAACCAAGTGGTTGATGCGGACTGTATTATTACCGATGGCGACGATTACTCTCACTTCCTACCTAGCCTGAACGTAAGTGTCGAACTTAATGAGAATCGCTACCTGCGCTTGGCGGCATCGAAAACCATTAGTCGAGCGCGTATCGACCAAATGAAAGCATCAGGCTTTGTTAAGTTTGATCAAAATATTGAGCTGATTGCCACAGAAAATTCTGAGGCGGCGGTGAGAGAGTTCGGCTCGCCATGGTCTAAATTTACGGGTAACCCAACCCTTCGTCCGTTAGAAGCCAACAACTTTGACATTTCATTTGAAAACTACTTCGAGGAAGAAGGTTATGTCTCGATTGCGCTTTTCTATAAAGATTTGGTCAATTGGACCCGCGACGGTAACCAGCTTATTGATTTCACGAATGACGTAACCAATGACGGTGCGAACTACTTCATCCCTGGATTCCATGACAGGGTCGTGGACGTTGCTGGTAACTACGGCCCGCAAGACACGCCTTACGAAGTGGGCGATTTAGTAACTCCGCCAGACCAAGGCTTCTATTCATTCTTCGAAGATGGCCTAAAAGGTGAAATGAAAGGGGTTGAGCTAACGGCCAATGTTCCTTTGAGAATGCTCACTGACTCTCTGGATGGATTTGGTATTGCCGCTTCTGCGACAATCCTAGATGCGGAGCTTGAAGATGGAACAGCCATTCCAGGCCAATCAGACAATACGTACAGCATTACAGCGTACTATGAGATGAACGGCTTTGAGATTAGGGTTGCAGCAACCGATCGTTCTGAGTTCCTCACGTATCAGCGTGGTGGTTCAAACAAAATTGAGCCGGCAACTCGTAACGCCGTTACCCAAGTCGATGCTCAAATTAGCTACGATTTTGCAGATAGCGGAATTGAGTACTTGGAAGGGCTAAGAGTGTCGTTACAAGGCGTCAACCTGACTGATGAGAAAGAAGAAACCATTGATGATGCGGGCATTGTTACGCTCCGCCGCGAGTTTGGTCCTTCTTATATGCTAAACCTCAACTATTCGTTCTATTAAAAGGGACCATCCCTTTTGAACGTACGAAAATAATGGCACGCATCTTTAGATAGTGGATACGTGCCTTGCATTACTGCCATGTAAAGTGTGGCAGTAATGCGTAACTCTGATACTGTTTAATTTCACCCTTCTTTTATTGCAGAGCCTTTAATGACAACACCACACCGAATTGTTATTGCTGGAGGCGGCACAGCAGGTTGGATGGCTGCCAACCTTTTAGCTCACCGCTGGGCTAATCAAGCTGTGACCATCACACTCATAGAATCAGAAGACATTGGC
This sequence comes from Alteromonas sp. Cnat2-8, assembly GCF_022348355.1. Taxonomy (NCBI): domain Bacteria; kingdom Pseudomonadati; phylum Pseudomonadota; class Gammaproteobacteria; order Alteromonadales; family Alteromonadaceae; genus Alteromonas; species Alteromonas sp. Cnat2-8. The sequence goes on along the minus strand of NZ_JAKREX010000002.1, from coordinate 605,678 downwards.
ACAATAGGCGTAGGCGAAGGCTCGACACCTACTCTCAAGCGTTTCTTCCAAACTCTTGATATTCCTGAGTATGATTGGATGGAAGAGTGCCAAGCAACGTATAAAGTTAATATCAAGTTCACGGGCTGGAATGGCAATAATTCACACAGCTACTCTCACCCCTTTATTAGCCAGCTAGATGTTTTTAGTGAACGAGCATTTCACGTTAATGCCTTAACCAGAAGGCTGGGTCTCGATGTTGAAACTCGACCTGATAAGTTTCTTATAGCGGGGTATTTGGCAAAGAAAAACCTTGCCCCTCTTCCCTCACATAATTTTCCATTCGATATAGAATACGGCTACCACTTTGACTCTCTAAAACTTGGACGATTCTTACGCGAGCGCGCTAAATCAAAAGGCGTATATCACGTTGTTGGTAATATTGAATCGGTGCATACCTCACCATCTGGCGACATTTCACATCTCGTTTGTCAAGACGGACAAAAACTTGATGGAGATCTGTTCATAGATTGCACGGGTTTTTCAGGACTCCTTTTACAAAAGACGCTAGGCGTACCGTTTAGGGACTTTAGTGACAACCTATTCAATGACTCGGCCGTTGTGTTGCCTACACCAGCATGCGCTAATTTACCGGTTGAAACCGAGTCGGTTGCCATGTCGAACGGTTGGCGTTGGCAGATACCCCTTCGCAACCGCACGGGAAACGGGTATGTGTATAGTCAGCAGTACCAAGAGAAAGACGCTGCAGAATGTGAATTGCGACGCGCATTGGGGATGGAAAATACCGATGTTGAAGCAAAGCACTTGTCTATGCGTGTAGGTCAATGTGAAAGGCATTGGGAGAAGAATTGTCTTGCACTAGGCTTGTCGCAAGGGTTTATTGAACCTTTAGAAGCAACGGCACTACACCTAGTTCAAACGAGCATCGAGCTTTTCGCGGACAACTATTCTTTCAACGAAAATAGTGCTCAACAGAGACAGGCGTTTAATCAGGAAGTTTCAGAGCGCTTTGAACGCGTCCGAGATTATATCGTATGTCATTACAAGCTAAACGGGCGCAACGACAGTAACTATTGGAGAGACAACAGAGCTAACATGAAGCTGTCCGAATCACTGCTAAGTTTGCTTGATGTGTGGTACAGAAAAGGGGATATTGTTGAGGAAATAAAGCGCCAAGGTATTGGTCGACATTTCAGCACTACGTCATGGCACTGTTTGTTGTCTGGCTATGGTGTATACCCACCACCGGCACTCAATCAGCCCGCTTCTTTGAAGGAAAGCGGCGATCTTTTTGAAGAAAAGAAACTTGCCGCATTTTTTAATCGCTGCTCGTTAAACTTTGATAAGCAATCTACCTTATTTAACGCGGGCTGAACCTCTTGGCTCAGCCTATACCGTCTCGCCGACTTGCAATTCAAAAGGCAGCGTACTCTTTGCTGTTACTTGATTAAGCAGTGCTTTTGTTGCTTCTACGCCTTTGCCACTGCTGGATTGGCAAACTGTAGTAAGACGCGGGCGCGCACGCTCGGCTTCCCCAATACCATCAAACCCTGTAATTTTCAGCTCTTCCGGTACCTTAATATTCATATCCAAGGCTAAGTGAAGTAGCTCAAGTGCTATAATGTCACTCATACACAAAACCACATTAGGTCTTGGAGAGCTGGTCAGTACTTCTTTGGCTGCCTGTCTTGCAAAGTGTCTGTCACTTTCTGGAAGGTGCCAAATACGCTCATTGCTTACCGTGATGTTCTTTTCTTCAGCGGCCCTTAAATAACCATCAAGTCGACGGTGAGCAATTGAGCTGTCTACGTCAATCAACGGACTATCGTAAATACGACATGTAGAAGGCGAGTCAATCAGGCGAAGCCCAAAGATTGCCACATTGTCACCTTCATTTAACGCATGAGACGCAACGCGATAGGCCGCCTCTTCGTTATCAATATTAATAGATGGCTTGTCTTCGATATCAAAGTCAACGGTGACCACAGGTTTTGGCGACACTGCCAACTCCGCTACCAAGTTGCTGTTGCGCGGTTGTCCGTAACAGATAAAACCATCAACAAAATCTACAACATCAAGAATGCTGTCAGAGTCGCCCGCGTACAGTAACAAATGCTTGCCATTTTCTTGAAGCGCAGAAGAAACACCTTTAATAAAAGTACTCGCGACGGGGTCACTCACCATATATGAAATGCTGTCGGCTAATACTAAAGCCACAATATTTGATGTGCCCTTTCTGAGGATCTGTGCTGCTTTATTGGGGCCGCTGTAACCAATCTTTTTGCACTGCGCTAAAATCTCTTCGCGCTTCGCTTTTGATAATTGGTCCGGGCGGTTAAATGCATTTGAAATGGTTGCCGTTGAAACGCCCAACTGTTCAGCAACATCTTTTAGGGTAAGTTTTGTTTTATTCATTATTTTTAGCTCTTTTCACGAAACTAACTACCCAGAGTTAAAAACAAAAAAGGGTAGCAAGCGTGCGCTCTGACTACCCTCTGACTATATCATTAACTTAAACGTTTAACGCGTGAAATTTAGCGCTAATTCGATGAGTTGTGTAACAAATTGCTCAATGGCTTAATTTTTAGAGATTTTCGCTCTTAGCGCGTACCAAAGATTTTGTCTCCAGCATCCCCCAATCCCGGTAGGATATAGCCTTTCTCATTCAATCTATCATCGATTGCGGCGGTAAAGATATCAACATCAGGGTGTGCTTCAACAACGGCTTTAATGCCTTCAGGCGCAGCAACAAGGAATAGTCCCATTATTCTTCGACACCCTTTCTTTTTCAGAAGGTCGATTGTTGCAATCAACGTACCGCCTGTTGCCAGCATTGGGTCAACAATCAGTGCAGTACGCTCATCTATGTTTTTTACTACCTTGTCAAAATAGGCAACTGGCTGCAGTGTATCTTCATCACGGTACAGACCGACTACACTAATCTTCGCATTTGGAATAAGTTCCAGTACGCCTTCAAGCATACCTAAGCCAGCACGAAGAATAGGGACAACAGTTATTTTCTTACCTTTAATTTGTCTTACTTCTACCTCATCTCCCGACCAACTTTTAATCGTCGCTCTTTCCGTAGGCAGTGTTCGCGTTGCTTCATAAGTCAGAAGGTTCCCTACTTCAGAGGCAAGCTCGCGAAAGTCTTTGCTGCTAATTTTAGCGTATCGCATAAGCCCTAGTTTGTGCGCAATAAGCGGGTGGGTAATTTCGTGAACGGCCATGTAAGACTCCTTGTAATCGATTTAGCTATATTTTAACCCAGAAGTATTTTAGTTAAAGCGATTAGTCGTAAAAATATGTTTATTCAATGCTTTAAAACGCCACATCAACGCTAGACAGAGTGGATAAATGCTATAACCTATTGCGTAGGCTATAGCCACAGTTCGTGGCGCAATTCACGATCATGAATGTATAGCGCTCGCTATGAATTGTCGTAGTTACGCGCTAATGAGATCGATTGAGAAAGTTTCAGGAAGTTCAATTTTCTCAAAACAGCCGAATCAAACTTACTATTCAAACCATGTTTATCTATGTCAAAAGGAATTGTTTATGCATTCTTACGCTAAACGTTTTCGCTATTTTGCTGTAATGGCACTGAGTTTCTGTGCCCATAATGCCTTTGCACAATGGGAGCAAATCACTCCTGAAAATGAGGTGGTGGTATCAGTACCTGGCGGCGGTGAAAAAACCGTGTACCCATCATGTTCTCTTCCCGCTTTACCGGGACCAGAGGGGTTAGCACCCAACCCATTCTCGTTTTATTTCGAACAAGGAGAAAGTGATAACCTACTTATCTACTTCAATGGTGGCGGCGCCTGCTGGGACAGTGCAACTTGCTTAGCGTCAATGCAGCTTGAGTTTGACGACAACCCGATGTCGCGAGCCGCTTATAACCCATCAGCCGTAATCGAAAATACGCCATTTATTTCAGGCGGAATATTTGAAGATACACAAGAGAACCCTTTTCAAACTTGGTCAAAAGTTTTCATTCCCTACTGTACTGGCGACCTACACTTAGGCTCAAAAGACACGCATTACGTTGACGAGCTTGGTATCGTTACAGGTCTACCTGGTGCCGAAGTTACTTTAAAGCACCGTGGTCACGACAACGCGCTAGTTGTTATGCAATGGATTAAAGAAAAACTGAACAACGATGATTTATCACCCAACAAAGTGCTACTCAGTGGAAGCAGTGCGGGCGGTTATGGTGCAACGTTCAACTTCCCCTACTTTCAATCGCTGTTTGGCCGCACAAAGGTTGCCCTCTTCGCTGATGCGTCGCTTGGTGTTATATCCCGAGGCTTTACGCAAACAGTACTAAACTATCAAGGGCCATGGGGGATAGAAGATACACTACCACGTAATTTCCAATCACTGATTGGCAATTTTAACCATCTAATGCTCAATAAGCAGGTGATGCTGCGATTAGCTTATCAGTACCCTTGGAACCGTTTTGCGCAATATTCAACAGGAACTGACATTGTTCAAATTCAGTTTTCTAAAATCTCTGATCAGGTCTCTAGAGGTAATTTAGACCCAACAACATGGGGTGTAACAGAATCTGATTTAGGCTACATACTTGGCTGGCAGCTTCAGGCTAATGCGTCACTTCATGCGCTGTCAGCTTTCACATGGAATTATCAATTTTACCTTGGTGAAGGCACCTGTCACATGGTGCTAAACGATTTTTGTGAAGATAATGCCTTCCCAGTATCCTCACCTAGCCCATTTTATAATGAGCAGAGTGCGCGGGGCATTTCCTTTAACGAATGGCTACACACGTTTGCTACGTCGCGCCGCTTTAGAGAAAATAGCGCGGCATACTATCACTAGGATACGTAGTGCGAACTTGTATTAAAAAGTAATCAATAACATGGCAAGTCCAACCCGGAAGTGGTTGGATTAGCCATATTTATACCTGCGGTAATACGCCGCGAATACGAACATTTTAAGTCTCGCTGAGTGGGTAATTATCTATGAGGACTGGTATTACAACTAGAATTTGTCGTTCCTTGCTGTGCATTTATGCAGCAACAAATTAACACGCCCTACTACCCTACTTGTAAAGTAGCGCCATCAGGCATAGTCACTTCAATTTTCATGTTCCCGCCAACCGCAGCTAAATATGCAGCCGCACGTTGAAGTGAAACGTCCTGAATACGTTTTGATTCCAACTTACTTACGCCAGAAGCTGTGACCGATAACGCCATTGCTACTACTTCCTGTTTAACTCTGTGCTGCTTTCTAATGTCACCTAGTGTGATTTCTTTCATTGTCTTTTACCGAGAATTACGGGCATTAAAAAAGCCCAGATGGTGATACCTTCTGGGCTTTTGCAAAACGTTCTACCTGCAGTGCCCAGAAGCCAATACTTGCCCCTGAACACCGACGGTCAGGTGCAATCAGTAATTAAAATTATAAAAATAACCAGTTGAAACGTTTTGCATGATAATTCTCTTTTCACAATGTGCTTGTACAAACGACCCTGTGCCGCGACTAAGCTAAATATTGAGGCTTCGGTGCTTTTCAAAAATTCAGTAGCGGCCTTCTGTCACTTATCCTTAACCATACCATGTAGATAAGCAATAGCAATGACTTTCCAAAAAGGAAAGTGCCTAAAGCATGCTATGAGTGCGTGATTAGACAAGAAATGCCTTTAAAAGGCTACGCTATCTCCCACCGCCGCTTGCTTGAGTGATGCTAGAAAATTGGGGACCTGGTCGTTTCCTTCTTCAGGAGACCAGCTTGCAAAGCCTTTATCATCGGTGACTTCGTAAGGACCCTGTTTAACTTCCATGAAAACTACTGGGCTATGACACACCGTTGCGTGCCAGGTATTAGGAGGAATCTCAATTCCGCTGGTCTCTCCACGAGCCGTTAGCGTCACTCTGTTTTCAACGTCGCCATCGTCGCTGAAAAATAGAATGTCTAACTCGCCCTCTACCACCATGAAGAACTCCCACTTATGAGACTGTACATGTCGATGAGGCCGCACGTAGGAGTCAGGCATCATTGCAATAAACAAACGCTGTACCATGTCGGTATAAGATTTATGTACGTTCAAATTAGCCCGTCGGCGAGGACTTTCCTCAGCCGACTGTTTAAGCGTTTCAAACAACGCCTTATTAAAATACTGAATCTTATCCAACATCACACCCTGTCTATTATTGCGATAGTAATTTAAAGCGTATCGCTCCTCCCCCCGATGGCGCAAGCTTTAATGACAAGACATCAGCAGACGTCACTACCTTTTTCTCGATGTTCATTGCGTAGGGGTTTGTTTTCCAATGCGCTTTCTCTCCATCCAGATAGAACTGCGCTTCATACTGCTGACCTTCCTCTAGAAAGGTTAGCGGTAGTGATAACTCTCTGGCTTCTTCATTCGTAATTGCACCAACATACCAATCGTTTCCAGAGTAGGATTTGTGCTTGCTCGCTTTACGCGCCATTACAATATATTCGCCCACTTCCCCTTGAAGCGCTTTACTATGAGACCAATCTGTAGGGACGTCTTTAATAAACTGAAACGCCGGTAAATTATTCTCATAATTACGAGGTAAGTCTGCTGCCATTTGGATAGGGCTGTACAGCACTACATATTGGGCCAGTTGCTTGGCAAGCGTTGTTTGAGGGCGCATAACCTCTCCTTTGCCCCACTCTATTCCGCCGTCATTTTTTCTTATGTAGTCAAAATTGAAAATGCCAGGTGTGAAATCCATCGGACCAGCGAGCATGCGAGTAAACGCCAACATGGGAATATGGTTAGGCGGATTAGGCGCCGCCCACCCTGAGTTGTATTCCTGACCACGAGCGCTTTCTCGCGATATCCAGTTCGGATAAGTACGGCGAAGGCCGGTATCTTTTACCGATTCATGAGTGTTGATGGACAACTGATATTTCGCAGCGGTTGTGACGTTTTTAATGAAATGATTTACCACGTCCTGGCTGTCGGTATATTCATAGCGCAGTACGTTGTTGTCGTCGCGCACTTTGAGATTTTGGCCATGGGCAACATAGCCCGTTTTAATTTGAGAAACCCCCAACTTGTTGTACAGGGCAAAACCGTCTTCCATTTGCGCTTCGTAGTTGGTTATTCCTCCTGATGTTTCATGGTGTCCTATTAACTTCACGCCAACTTTCTCGCCGTAGCTGGTCACCGCTTCAATATCAAAGTCTGGATAACTTTCTGTGAAAGAAAATAACTCTGAATTCGCTATCCAATCACCATCCCAACCTTTATTCCAACCTTCAACCAATACACCATCAAAACCGTGTTTAGCGGCGAAGTCCATGTATTGCTTTGTGCGCTGAGTAGTAGCACCATGCTTGTCTCCAGAGCCCCACGTATACTCATCAATGTGCATTCCCCACCAAATACCTATGTATTTTCCTGGTTCAACCCAGCTCACGTCACCGAGTTTATTTGGCTCATTAAGATTCAAAACAAGGTATGAATTAACCAAATCCGTTGCGTCATTTCCTAACGTAATAGTGCGCCATGGGGTAACTAAACTGCCAGTTTTATGTACCAAACTCCCGTCGTGACGAGGTGCCAGCGACGCTGTAAAACGCCCTAACTCTTGTCTTTTAAGGCTCATACCCGCGTAATCAACAAGGGCAGCTTCATGAATAGCGACATGAGTGCCGTTTTCATACTTCACCGTGAATGGCGTGTGAGCGGTATGAACGTCTTGCAGATTAGTGGATTGATAAACATATTCATATCTATCTCGACCATGGGCGGGGATCCAAAACGCTTTTGCTTGATGAGAATCGACTAAGTTAAATTCAGTCAGCTCTCTAGTAATTATGCGATTACCGCTTGCAGGTAGCTCGTAGCGAAAGCCGATACCATCGTTAAAAACTCTGGCTCTTACAAGAAAAGTGCGGTCTTTATCGCTAGGGTTATAGAACTTGACCAAAAGCTCATTGTGGTTGTCGCGAATGTTTCGCTGCTCTCCCCACGGCTGCTGCCATGTTTGATCCACCGTATTCCTGCTTATCTCTTCTACTTTAAAGTCGCGATATAAAGGGGCGGCTTTTGCAAAAGTAAAACCAAGCTTACCGAGCCCTAAAACGGGTTTTCCGTTAAATGACACCCGATATTGCGCTAATTCGCCATCATCTGTGAACGATAACTTTACTTTTTTATCTGGGGAGAGAACCGACAACTCATTAGCTATTGAAGGCAAGGAGACGGCCAATAGAAGGAGCAAAAATACGCGCATAAAATATCCAACAAAAGTTGTTAACCTAATGTTAGTATCAAGTAATAGCGAATTTTTGCAACCTATTTCTTAATCGATTAAGCCTGTTTTTTGGTTAGCGCTTATTTTTCTTCATCCTACGGCTTTGTTCTTGACGCTTTTCTTCTCGTTTTTCTTTCCGATCTTTCTTATCAGGCGTTAACGAGCCTGTTTTGAATTTTGCTTTACGCTTGGCTTTCGCTTCAGCTTTCTTCGCCGCCTCAAGTGCCATTTCTTCTTTTTCGACTTCCAGCATTTCTGGTGTCTCAAGGGTTATTCGCCCTAACTTACCCGACTGCAGTTCTTTAAGCAGGATCTCGCATATTTTATGAAGGTTTACACGACCACCCGCTTGAATTGCCCCACGCGTTTTGGCAGCGGCTTCCAGAAACTCTATTTCAGTATCTGGCAACTCGTCCAGCTTGTAGCGCTCCTTCATTACCTCTGGATACGCTTTAATGAGGTAATCTGCCGCAAAAAAACCGACATCGTCGTATTCCATGGCTGTATTTTTAACAGCGCCCGATGAAGCTAACCGATAAATTGAATGTGGGTTTTCAAGCTTAGGCCACAGTACTCCCGGTGTATCAAACAAGATAATACCGCTGCCTAAATTTATGCGCTGCTGGCTTTTCGTTACAGCTGGCTCGTTGCCTGTTTTAGCAATGATTCGGTCGGCTAAAATATTAATTAGCGTCGATTTACCCACGTTAGGTATACCCGTGATCATAGCTTTAATTGCTTTTGGCTGACCTTCTTTATACGAACAAATGCTTTTAACCAGCTGCATAATTTGCTTGCTGTTGCCCGGGTTATCGCTAGAGGTCGTGATCGTCTTCACGCCGCGCTCTTTCTCTAAGCTCTCCTGCCAGCGCGCAGTAATTTCTGGGTCTGCCAAATCATACTTATTAAGAATTTTAATACAGGGCTTATCGCCGCGTATTTTTGCAATTTCGGGGTTTTCACTGGAATATGGAATACGCGCGTCAAGCACCTCAATAAGAATGTCTACTTGATTAAGCGACTCTTTAATTTCTTTCAGGGCCTTGTGCATATGCCCTGGGAACCATTGTAATGCCATGGTTGTTTCCTATCGTAATCGAGTTGAGAGGAGTGTGCTTAACGGGTTAATTCATAAGCGCAGATATTCACAGCGCTGGCTAAGTTTAACGAGTCAATCTTACCGCTTCCCGCAATGGTATACGCCGTTGCGTTTAGCTTTGATAGTGCGTCAACAGGCACGCCACGGGCTTCGTTACCAAACAGATAACACTGATAATCACCAAAGGTGTTAGAGGTGATATTACTACCATTCATATCCAAGAAAGCGAAACGTTCGAACCGCTCGCCTAGGCTTTCAAGCGCTACGTTTAATTCCATGTTCACATGGAAAATAGCCCCCATACTCGAGCGTACAGCTTTCGAGTTATAAGGGTCCACACTGTTCGGGCTTAGTAATAGCGTAAAATCCCCAAACCACGCTAGCGTTCTTAGTATGGTGCCTAAGTTGCCGGGGTCTTGAACTTCATACAAATAAATGTACTTTTCGGCACTGGATTTGTTTGCTGAAATGCTGGTTTGTGACCGCTCTGAATATAACGCGGAGTTAGGAAGTGGAACGCGAGCAATAATACCTTGAGGTGACTTAGTATCGCTGAGTTGCTGCATTTGTTGAGACGATACCGTTTCTACCTTCATATTAGAGACTGAAGAATCAAGTTTTTCTTTCAGCCACGCCTCATAATCAGCTGTCACATAAAGGGTTATATCACCTAATGTACTGCTGTCATGCTGAGCAACATTAATTAACTCTAAAACTAAGTGCTCTCCTTCCACCAAATAGAATCCGAACTGCGTTCTAAATTTCTTTTGATGAAGCTTTTTCACGTCACTTAGTTTCATTTGCACTGCCCTTTTTATAACTTTCGGCGCAAGTGTAAGGTATGAAACCCAAAACGCAAAGCGGCAACGCTTAATAGTGAAACAAATAATGAGAGAAAAAGATTGTAGTGGAGAAATACAGGATAAAGGGGAGTATCAAAAAGGCGTTTCAAATATACTTGTAAACGCCTTTTTAATTACCGAGATACCAAGACACCTAAAGCGTTCCAACGTTTGCGTGGCTCACCAATTGGAATACATAAGCAGGCCTCTTCTTTTTCACTTGGTAAAATCTGACATACAACATTTGCACTTTTAAACTCGTGAGCAAGTTCTGTTGCAAATATTTCCGTCACACCTTCCACCAGCACAAACTCGTTTTGCTTTTTCAACGCTGTAGCCAACTCTTCTACCGCTTTTAGTGAAAGCGGCCATAAAGTACGCAATACTCTTAACGATGCAACTGAGGTGATATCGCCACCAAGAATTTGTACTTTAAACATTGAATTACTCGTCTAATGTTGTTGCTTCTTGAGTATCATCACTCGTTGACGCTAATGATGTGCCAGCGGCAAATCCACCTGCGCCTGCTAAACCAATACCAACGACACCAACTCCGATTTCACCAAGCGTTGCAGCGCCCGCAAGAGCAATGGGCACAGTTGCTAACCCTGCTGTGCCAACAATGGCAATACCCAAACCAATCATAGCAATGCCAACGCCTAGCTGCTCCCAACCATCAAAGCCGCCGGACACCATTTCAATTTCACTTGTATTTAACTCTTTCATTTACATTTCCTTGTTTTATTAGGCTTCCATTCGAAGCCAAAAACAGGGTAAAAAATGGAATAACAAATAGAAACTGTTCGATGGACGGGTTTTAACACTTAAGAGCTAAAGCACCGTCCAAACTGGTTTGGTTCGCTTTTTTTCCTACTGTTGGTCAGCTACAACATAAATTTCACCGTCGTAAATACCTTGGACGGTAAGCTTCTGGCTTGCCAGTGCCTGAAGGTAATCAATATGCGCTTGTTCCACTTTCTGTCCAGGAACAATAAGCGGAATACCAGGCGGATACGGTGTAATTAAACCTGCTGCAGTGCGTCCAACGCTGTTTTGCCATGGAATGGCTTCCCTAGGGCTGAAAAACGCTTTTGACGGAAGGTCGTCTAAATGAATTGGCGGAATGTCTGCCGGTAACGGACTCTTGCTCTTGCGCTTGCTTAGGTTAACGGCGCCATCATCAAGACGTTTTAACGCGTTGTATAGCCTTACAATTTTAGAGCGCATTCCACCTAGCGTAAGCAGTACTAGAATAGTGCTATGAGTAAACTTCTCGATTTCTAAACCAACTTCGTCCATTAAGAAACGATGTATTTCTTGGTTTGAATAATCAAGCGCCGATACGTCAATTAAGATTTTAAGCGGATCATGCCCAATGTTGTCACTTTCAAAGTGAGAAAACATATTCGCAAAGTCACTAGGCGAAAGTATTTTAAGTCGCTTAAACTTGGCCATTTGCGATTTGAGTTCGGCAACATTGCTCAATAGCTCATTAAGGATTTTGTAGCCTTCCATTTCCAGCTGCTGACGACATACATCAAGCGAGGCAATGAGTTGATACTTGGGCGAGGTACTGGTGTGAATTGCAAACACTTCTTTAAAAAAGTCTTTATCGAAATCTGGATCGTTTACATGAATAAAGGATGCTTGCGAGAACGCCGACACCACTTTGTGCGCAGAGTGAGTAATATAGTCTGCCCCAGCGGCGATAGCAGAGTAGTCACGCAATGCAGGGTGGAACAAGGAATACGCAAACCATGCTTCGTCAATGAACACTTTAATGCCATGCTCATGGGCTAAATTTACGACTTGCTTAAGGTCAGTCAATAACCCGTCGTAGGTACAGCCCGTCAAAACGATAAGTTTAGCGTCAGTATTTTCTTCAATAAGCTGCTTAATTTGCGCCATTCTAGGCGGTGAGAAAATACCGTATTCAGGGTTAAATACACTGTCTAAATACACCGGCATGGCTCGCGCCTGAATAATGCCGTAGTGCACTGACTTGTGGCAGTTTCTGTCGGCAATTACTTTGTCGCCTTCGCGCAACAGCGTCTGCAAAATGATTTTGTTTGATGTCGAAGAGCCGTTCGTGACGAAATAGGAATGGCGAACTTCAAATGTATTCGCGACAGCGGCTTGCGCTTTCCCGATAGCGTGAGTGCCATCTGATAGTGAGCCCAGCGAGTCTACGCTTACCGATAAGTCACTAACAAACACGTTACGACCAAAGAAGCGATAAAAATCACTGATATAGGGTGAATTTCTAAAGCTTGCGCCACCGCTGTGACCTGGCGTATGCCACGAGTCATTAGACTCTACCACATAGTCTTTGTATTCAGTCCAAAACGGCGTTTCGTTTCTATCATCAAAGTCATTGATGATATAACCCAAAATAGACTCTGGGTCTGAAATAATGTCGTTACGATAGAAGAACGATTCAATGCCATTGGCTTGGTTTACAATATCCAACCCTTTTACTGCATCGCCTAAGACATACACGGGGAGTTCAGGGCGAATGCGTTTAATGGCGTCTATAACTCTGGCGTTATTATCAATAACAGCGTTGCGTGCGGACGACTTTTCGCCTGTGGTTTTCTCGTTCGCGTTTTGTGAACTAACGCTTTCGGCTGCGGGGCTCGTATTTTCATTAAGTACGCCATTTAAAGGTACTACGTCTGTTAGCTCTTTGACCTTCGCCACCACATCCCAGCTAAATACCACAGCCTGAATGTCACCGTCTTCACGAACAAATTGTAGTGCTTTTGCAACGGAGTTCGCTTCAAGCAGGCTTATTTCAACGTCACTTCGGTCAAAGTAAGTGATGGTGTTGCCTATACTTGACGTAATTTGTTCCAATAAATCAACAGCATCTTCTATAACAAGAATTTTTAAATGAGGGCGCATTAACCAACCATGTAATTAATAATGAGCATTTAGCGCTAGGCTAAAACTCATAAAACTAAGAATCAATAAACTAAGAATCTATAAACAAAAACAGTAAAACTAAAAATAGTGTAACTCTGAATTTCACTGGTGTCGTGTAAACTCTTGCTATGTCGTAATAAAAGTGCGTAAACGAATTGGACGAGGGCTAAATCACGCATGCACACACCTTCCCTTCAGAACCAATTCCCACACGCTTATCTCTCAAAATCAACGGAGCACACGAAGAACCTACGCGAATTTCTACACTACGCGAAAAATGTGCTCCCTTCTATTGCATCTGCAAAGAAAAACGCCTGGCCAATACATCATGACCACTGCTTTATGCGAGTAATTTTAGACAAAATTGTCGGCTGTGCGTGGTATGAGGTCATTCCCTCGCCGGCCTATAAAAACCTAACCGACGAGCAAGCCAGCGCAGCGTTAAACCTCGCGAGACAGATAGCCACTGAGAGTGTCTCGCTTCACGTACTCAACCAATGCTCGAAAAAATGGCGCAATAAGCAGCTAAAACTGGAGTTTTAGTATGACAAAACGAACAACCATTAACGACGCAATTTTGATAGAGGAAGGTCAAGACCTAGAGCGAATTGTGAAAGACAAACGTGCGCAATGGCGGGCTAATAACGCGAAAGCGCGTCGCAGACAACGCCGATATAAAAAGAAGCTTATTGCAGAACTTCCGCGAATTATCACCGATATTCGTAGCGCATATACCGAAGATGAAGCCTAATGCACTATCATAAAAGAAATCAATTACCTACAATCACTGCTAGAAAGTTGCGCTTAACAAAGCGTAACGTAAATTAATTCCTACTAAGAAAGTGACAGGACATACCATGGCGTTTAATTTAGCTATTAATAACGATATTGCAGTAATCACCTTTGACGACGGAAAAGTTAACGCCGTTGGGTTTGAGCTTATTCAGCAGTTTAACGATGCCTTAGATGAAGCAGAGCAAAACGCAAAAGCGGTTGTATTACACGGTGGTGAAGGCAAGTTTTGCGGCGGGTTTGATTTATCGGTAATGAAAGCCGACGACAAAGCAAAACAACACGAGTTGGTGTCAAAAGGCGCTGAGTTAATCGTACGTCTTTATAGCTTCCCACTACCTGTAGTCGTTGCTGCAGAAGGTCATAGCATTGCAATGGGCGCAATTATGCTTATGGCTGCTGACCTGCGCATTGGTAAAGACGCAGATACTAAGTATGGTCTTAATGAAACCGCCATTGGTATGGTACTGCCGCCTTTCGGTATGGAACTAGCCAAAGCTAGACTAGCGAATACGTCTCAAACTGAAGCATTGCTTTTTTCACGTATTTATCAAGGCAGTGAAGCGGTAAAAGCGGGCTTTTTAGATGCTGCAGTACCTCAAGAGCAGGTATTAGCGACAGCCATGGGTTATGCAGAAAAGTTGAAGATGTTGCCTAGACAGTCTTTTGCTGAGTCTAAAATACAATTGCGTAAAGAGACAATAGCCAAGATGCAAGCCTAGGCCCTAGTTTGTAATAACGCGTTGAGACTTGTTACTTCAACGTGTTGTTTAGAAGTGATTACTTTACAGGGCCAGAACGGCGCTCTATCTCTTCTTTAAGTGCACTTCGAAGGCCTAGCTCAAAACTTAATTCCGCAAGCACAAATAGTGGTCCTATCGCCAGCCCCATTATGTCGTCGACAAACGCAGGCTTTTTACCCTCATAGTGATGACCAATGAACTGTAGCACCCAACCACCAATAAAAATACCAAGTGAGATAGCAAGCCATGTTCCCACTTCATTCTGTGCGATGGGTTGAGCGAAATAGACCATAGCCCCCGTGATAAGCGTCATCACTATGCCAAGTTTTATATCTAACTTAATGTAGAACGCATTACCAATAGCCCAAACAAAGAGCGCTGGGCTTATGATCATATCCCAAAAAATTGGCGCACTAACTGGAAACGCAGGCTTACTTAGTAGACAGAAAACCGAAAAAACAATTAGCGGAATACCGACGTAATGGGTGTATATGTTTCTTTGATCTCTGTGGTACTTGGCGTACTCACTCAAGTGCTGTTCTAAATTTTTCATACTGCGTCACCCATAAGTTATATCAAGGTGTTAGTTTACTCCGTTCATTCGCTTACGAACTGTCGTTTTGACGACAAAGTGGAGGTATAGTGGTGCTATTTGAGCTCAACGATTAAAGATGAACTTAGTTGGCTATCGCGAATCATAGTGAAATTGATTAAAAACAATTGGAGTTTTCATGACTTACAGGAAGTACCTTTGGGCTTTGACAGGTTCTGCGCTTCTTTCTTTGACAGCGTGCAGCTCGGTCTCCTCTCTCTATTCAAATGAAAGTGAAGATAGTGAAAAGCATACCGAAGGCAAACCACTTACGTTAGCGGACAGTCATTGGCAGGTTGAAAGTATAGACCGAGCAGGAATTATCGATTTCAGCCATGTTACGCTTAACGTAAATTCAAACGGAGACACTAGCAGAGTAAGCGGCAGTACAGGTTGTAATCAGTTTACCGGAGCGCTAGATGTTGATGATGCCGATACGGTATTTAGTGATAAAAGCTTAGCTGAATCCTTTTCCACTGATAAGCTCATTCTCACCAAAAAGGCATGTGCGCCTGCACTGATGAAACAAGAGCAACGCTTCATCGAAATGCTAGCCGCATCGGCAAGTTATTCGATAGTGGAAAATACTTGGTTGGTGCTTTACGACAGTAATGGCGATGAAACGATTAGAGCGATTGCTGCACAGATTTCTCAATCGACGACAAACAAATCGGCAAGTGCGACAAAAAGTAATGTTGATACGAAATTGTCTGACCTGGCTTCATCGCAAAAACAAGATGTGGTTGGCTCAAATGAACAAGAGTCGACCAAAACGTACAAATGTGAAACGCCTAATGCCAATCTCGCTACATTACGTGTAAATACGCTGGGGCCTGACACATTGGCTTTATCATTAAACCACACCCATCACATTGTGCAGTTATCACGTTCAGCATCGGGGGCAAAATACACCAACAACAAGAACGTAGTGTTTTGGAATAAAGGTGATGTTGCTACCCTATCGATCAACTCAGGTTATTACCATTGTAGTTTAAGCACCTAAAGCGAAATCGACGCTTACTTGTCTGTTTTAGGCTTAGTCTCTACCTTAATATTTACCTCACATGATGAAAGGGCCTCAGCTGCCCTTTTAACTTCTCTTTTCAACACTATCAAATTGCTTAGAGCAATTGCTTTTAGCCCCGCAAGGTTAACCCTTACCTCCAACTCAATTAGTTTCAGTTAAACATTTCCGCACCTTTAATTGGTCAATCAAAAAGGAATTAAGCATGGGGATAGCTAATTCTTTATATATTTAATGTTTACACTTTTACTATTTGAAATCATTCACTTACCAGCAAGTTTCGCAAGTTACTCCTAGCCATTCCGCTTCTGTAACAATGCTCACAAGTTGAAACAATAGTTAGAACACTATACAATTTATTTTTATTGAACGACCAATTAAAATAAAAACATCAGTAAAAAGACGTGCGACATTACGTCCTAAAACCTTCAATAATGCGTCATGGGCGCAGTAGGTAATGATGTTTTCACAGGGTGACTTTTACAAAGCGAAAGTGTTCTATTCGTGCAAGTTAGCAACTCAATAGAGAAAATAGTTTCAACACTATTCATCATTTTGAAACTATTTCTACGTATTAGGTATTCGTAATAGAAGTTAATTCGCAGTACCCGCAAATTGGCGAAAGTTTTAGTCCTTTTAAAAGTAGGAGTTTATGCATGTCATTACCGACTTATCAGAATTTCATTCACGGCAAGCCGATGGCAAACAAAAGCAAAGAAACCTTTGCTGTAACCAACCCCGCAACCGGTGAGGTAATTTACCACGTAGAAGTGGCTGATGAGTTTATTCAACAAGAAGCAATCAAAAGCGCTAAAGAAGGCTTTTCAGTGTGGTCAGCAATGATGCCAATTGAAAGAACCCGCATTCTTAATAAAGCGGTTGCATTGCTTCGTGAGCGTAATGACGAACTCGCTAAGCTTGAAGTACTCGATACCGGTAAGCCTATTCAAGAAGCCGACTGTGTTGATATTGAAACTGGCGCTGATGTCATTGAGTACTATGCCGGCCTAGCTCCTACTCAACTAGGTACCCAGCAACCTGTGGGTGGCGATTTCTTCTACACGCGCAAAGAAGCGCTAGGTATCTGTGCCGGTATTGGCGCATGGAACTACCCTATTCAAATCGCTTGCTGGAAATCAGGCCCAGCCCTTGCCGCAGGTAATGCGTTTATATTTAAGCCGTCAGAAGAAACCCCAATGGGTGCGCTTAAACTGGCTGAAATTTTCACCGAAGCTGGCGTACCTGACGGCGTATTCAATGTGGTTCAAGGCGCAGCACAAGTAGGCCAGTGGCTTACAAACAGCCCTGACATTGAGAAAGTATCGTTTACTGGTGAAGTAGGCACAGGTAAAAAAGTGATGCAAAGCGCCGCTGCGTCGAACTTAAAAGACGTGACAATGGAGCTTGGCGGTAAGTCACCGCTTGTGGTATTCGAAGATGCCGACATTAGCCAAGCTATCAGCGCCGCTATGCTTGGTAATTTTTATACCCAAGGTGAAATCTGCACTAACTGCACCCGTGTTTACGTTCAACGTTCTGTTTATCAAGCCTTTATTGATGAGCTTAAAGCCCGTACCGAAAACAACATTGTTATGGGCGATCCGCTTGACCCTAACGTAAACCTAGGCGCACTTATTTCTAAAAAGCACCAAGAGCTGGTACTTGGCTATATTGCCAAAGGAAAAGAAGAAGGCGCAACGCTGTTAACCGGCGGGAACGCTGCCTCTCCGGCATCTGCGCCAAATGGCTATTTTGTTGAGCCAACAATTTTCACTGACTGCACTGACGATATGACTATCGTTAAAGAAGAGATCTTCGGACCAGTAATGAGCGTGTTAGTTTTCGATGATGAAGACGAAGTGATCGCACGCGCGAATGACACTGAGCTAGGTTTAGCTGCCGGTGTATTTAGTAAGGATATCCAGCGCGCGCACCGCGTTATCCACCAGCTTCAAGCCGGTATTTGCTGGATAAATGCATATGGTAACTCTCCGGCTGAAATGCCTGTAGGCGGCTACAAACAGTCTGGCATTGGACGTGAAAATGGCGTTGAAACGCTTAATAGCTACACACAAACCAAGTCGGTTTATGTAGGTATGAGCCAAATTGAGAGCCCGTTTTAAGCCGCAGTAGGAGTACATATGCAGACATTTGATTACATTATTGTTGGAGCAGGTTCTGCCGGCTGCGTGCTAGCGAACCGCTTATCAGAAAACCCAAAGCACAAGGTGTTGCTTCTGGAAACCGGTGGCTCAGATAAAAGCATTTTCATCAAGATGCCAACGGCGCTGTCTATTCCTATGAATACCGACAAGTATGCGTGGCAATTCAACACTGA
The DNA here is from genome assembly GCF_022348355.1 of Alteromonas sp. Cnat2-8. Taxonomy (NCBI): domain Bacteria; kingdom Pseudomonadati; phylum Pseudomonadota; class Gammaproteobacteria; order Alteromonadales; family Alteromonadaceae; genus Alteromonas; species Alteromonas sp. Cnat2-8. The sequence goes on along the minus strand of NZ_JAKREX010000002.1, from coordinate 587,065 downwards.
AAAAGAGCCCTATTTAAACAACCGTGAAATGCACTGCCCTCGCGGTAAAGTGTTGGGCGGCTCGTCATCTATTAACGGAATGGTATACGTACGCGGCCACGCTAAAGACTTTGATGAATGGGAAGCTCACGGCGCAGAGGGCTGGAATTATCAGGCGTGCCTCCCCTATTTCCAAAAAGCTGAAACCTGGTACAAAGGTAACGACGCGTACCGAGGTGGCAACGGTGAACTCGGCGTTAACAACGGTAACGAAATGAAGAACCCGCTCTATACGGCCTTCATTAAAGCCGGCGAACAGGCGGGCTACGACATCACTAGCGATTACAATGGCAAGCAGCAAGAAGGCTTCGGCCCTATGCATATGACCGTGAAAGACGGTGTACGCAGTTCGGCAAGCCGTGAATATCTTGACCCGGTAAAATCGCGTAAGAATTTAACTATAGTGACTGGCGCGCTGGTTACTAAAGTCGTGCTGGAAGATAAAGTCGCAAAAGGCGTTGAATATGTGGTGAACGGTAAAACCGAAACTGCCGCCGCCTCTAACGAAGTGATTTTAAGCGCCGGCTCTATTGGCTCGCCACACATCCTGCAGCTTTCTGGAATTGGCGACAAAGATATTCTTGAAAAAGCAGGTGTCGATGTTAAGCACCACCTGCCGGGTGTGGGTCAAAACCTGCAAGATCATTTGGAATTTTATTTCCAGTACAAGTGCAAACAGCCAATAACGTTAAACCGCAAACTGGGCTTAATTTCAAAAGGGTTGATCGGCGCTCGCTGGTTGCTTAACCGTTCTGGGTTAGGCGCTACGAATCACTTTGAATCTTGCGCGTTCATTCGCTCGAAAGCAGATGTGGAGTGGCCTGACATTCAGTATCACTTCTTACCTGCCGCTATTCGATACGACGGAAAGTCAGCGTTTGATGGCGATGGCTTTCAAGTGCACGTAGGTCACAACAAACCTAAAAGTAGAGGTAGCGTAACCCTTCAGTCGGCTAACCCGACAGTTCCGCCTAAAATTTTGTTTAACTATTTGCAGCATCCAGATGATATCGAAGGGTTTAGAGCATGCGTAAGACTTACACGAGAAATCATCGCACAGTCAGCATTCGACGACTTCAGAGACGGCGAAATTCAGCCTGGCGAGCACATTCAGACGGATGAAGAAATAGACGCTTTTGTGCGTGAAGCCGTTGAGAGCGCTTACCATCCATCATGCTCTTGCAAAATGGGTGAAGATGAGATGGCAGTGGTAGATTCTCAAACCAATGTTCATGGCATTGAAGGATTGCGAGTGGTGGATTCTTCTATCTTCCCCACAATTCCAAACGGAAACCTAAATGCGCCTACCATCATGGTGGCGGAAAAGGCGGCAGACATCATTCTGGGTAAACCCGCTTTGCCACCACAAAACGTGCCCGTGGATATTCACCCGCATTGGCAAACAGAGCAACGCTAAATTTTTAGACTATCTCGCACCAGTGTGCTTGTTGTTAAAACAAGCGCACCTTCCACAGTGCCTACACGCCGCCTTTACTATAAGGCTTTAATGTGTAGTTGGGTGGACTGTTTAATAACGAAAAAAAGGAAAAAACATGTTTCATTTTTATCAATATTGGGAGGGTGATAATGACAGTATGGCTTAGTGCAGGCATTATTTTCACTCTACTTTCTGTAGCCTATATTTTGTTTAAATGGGGCAACATGAAAGTGGTCGGCGTAACGCCAGTTAGAACCTTTACCTTTATTGCCATTCTCTTTACCTCAGGTTTGGACGTGGGCCTTATTATGTTCCCGCTCACTGAATTTGCTGGTTATGCTGACATAAGCGCAAGTCCTGAATATGCCTTCACCAATCCGCTCGCCATTGAGTTTGGGTTCTGGGGATTCTTAATTTGGGGATTCTACTTTCTTACTTGTTTTTATTTCTGCGTAATCGAACCGAAAGTAAAGTTCTTCGAGCTTACCGTTGTTAAGTTCGTAAACAACGTTGTAATCATCGGAACCTGTGCTTTCACGGCGTTTCTATTACTGTCTAACCTTCCGTGGTATTTACCGTCGATAGGCGACGGAGAATCTGTAGTGCCTGCGTTCTACCTGATTGTGTTTGCAGCCATTGCTTTTGCCGTATATTCGAGCACTAGCATTAAATACGTGCGTATTTTAAGCCTTACAACCACATGGGTATTCATCGCACTCATTGTTGGCATGTGGGCGGCAGCATTTGTATTTGGCGAAAGTCAGATAACGGCTTATTTTACCAACCTAGGTCTTATTGGTGGGTACTTTGCGAACATCGATAACTTCGTATTACCCATTAATGAGTATCACGAGTTCTATCTATTCTGGTGGTTCAGCTGGAGCATCATGATTGGTCAGTTTACGTCTCGTTTCGTGGGCGGTCTTAAAACTTATCAAGTCATGTTGGCTATGATGGTCATTCCATCTATCCCGATTGCGGCTTGGTTTTCGGTACTGTACCACTATCACAGTGCAGGTATTCCTACTGAGGGGATAACCAATTTAGCCATGGTGTGTGTGGGTGTCGTCTTTGTGATCAACTCACTTGATTCACTGATTAGACTGTACACAGATAATCTAAACATGACCGTTGAACGCATCGGTAAAGGCAATTACATTGCTCTCAATATCGTGGCGCTTTCGCTACTCACGCTGCTGTTCAAACTAGACTTCTTGCAAATTCAGTGGGTGGGTGCGTTAGTTATCGCTATCTTCTTTAGCTGCTTTGCTTTCATTCTAAGTCAGAAGTTTAAATCGGTGACGGCCATCAAAACATCGCCGAAAGAAAACAAAATCGACTTTACCAAGATAGAAAATCTCAACTAATTAAATCAATCACTTCTTACCTCATTAACATTGGCTCACTTTGAGCCAATGGAGGTAAGTGTTGCCCGAAACCGGCGTAAAAGCGCATTAACTAGGAAGCGGGCCAAATAAAACAACGATAAAAACAGGTGTTTAACAATGAAAAAATTGAATTCTTTCTTTACATCCACGCATATTTTCACAGTGGCTATTGTCGCAGCGTTATATTCTTCAGCTTCATTCGCTGATTGGAGCGCCAACATCTCTGTGGTTTCAGATTATACCTTCAACGGCGTTAGCCAAACGCAAAACGACCCTGCACTACAAGGCGGTGTTGATAAAGCATTTGATAACGGCACTTATGCAGGCACGTGGGCATCTAATGTAGATTTTGGTGGCGATACAAACCTTGAGTGGGATTTTTACGTGGGTCGTTACCAAATGCTAACCGAAACGGTGAGTTTGGACTACGGCATCGCTTATTATTCTTATCACGGTGGCGATGATTCAAGTGATGGCAATTACCCAGAGGTGTATACCAAGTTTGGTTATGCCAGTGACTACGGTAGCTCAGAACTAAACTTCTGGTACACGTGGGATTACTTTGGAACAGGCGCAAAACACGCTATCGCAATGGTTGCTCATACCTTTGAACTCGCACCCAACCATCATTTACGTGCAAGCTTTGACGTATCTAACTCACTAGACAGTGACAAGTGGCTGTGGAATGGTGATGACACCTCTTTCTACCACTACCGTTTGGCTTACCAAACGAGTTATGAAGGGTTCGATTTCGAAATTGCTGCTGAAAACACAAATCTTGATTTTGATACCGCCGATGAGCGCATTGTGTTTGGTGTGTCAAAAACCTTCAGCTTCTAAACGTTGAATTGGAAGGTGGTTCTTCAGAACAAGAGCCACTTTCCTTAGCAAATGCTATGCGTGCTCGCACTACGCTGCTTCAACTGTACTCGGTCAATTTAACTTAGCGATACGACGGTTAAAAAGTCCACGCAACAAAACGACTCAATTTACTTCCCTGTCCCATATCAATCACTTTACACTGCGCAGCACCGTAATAATCAATACTGGTTTTAATTGGTTTCAAATGGGCACTCTTCGACACCAAGCAGGTGAACCATTCTACATTGTCTTTTACAGAGACACTCTCTTTAACCATGCGCTGAATAAAGGCAAGTTCACCACCTTCGCACCACAGTTCATTCGCCTGGCCCGCAAAATTCAAGTTCGCGTCCTTACCTTGGTAAGCGGCATTTTTTCCTTGTAGCTTGGATGTACGATGCCCAAAACCTTGCTCACGATTATCGGTGAACTTCGCACCACTTCGTTTCTGTTTATTACGGGTTAAATTAGATGTCTTCCTTCGCGTGCCTGACAGCGCCTCTTGCGCAGACTTATGAAACGGAGGATTGCACATAGTAAACGTAAATCGTTCATTTGCTTCAATCACGCCGTTGAAAATACTTGCTCTATTCGCTTGTTTACGCACTTGGAATTTATGGGCTAACACACTGTTTTTACTAGCAATAGCTTTAGCACTTTTTACTGCGACGTCGTCAACATCACTCCCTACGAACGACCAGTCATAGGATGTAACGCCGATAATAGGATAGATAGCATTTGCGCCCACGCCTATATCAAGCCCACGAACGTTTTGATCTTTCCCCTGTTGACTCTGCTCCCCCTGCGCACTGCTTTTTAATAAATCAGCAATACCGTGGATATAATCTGCTCTTCCAGGTACAGGGGGGCATAAGTAGCCATCAGGAATATCCCAATATTCAAGGCGGTAGTAGTGATGAAGTAAGGCCGCATTAAGCACCTTCACCGCTTTTGGGCTGGTGAAATCTATACTGATATTGCCGCTTTTAGCACGAACGAGAAAAGACTTGAGCGCTGGGTATGTCTGGCACAGCGTATCCATAGGATAGCCGTTCTTGTGAAGATTTTTTGGGTGCATGAAGCGCTACTTTTTGTGTGAAACTAAGAACTGGGATTGCACGTTTTCATCGAGCAACTGGGCACCGCTACCTTGGGCTGCCACTTTATCGTCGGTATTGTAAAGCCTACAGCGGTCTAATGACAAACACCCACAGCCAATACAGCCTTCTAACGACGTCTTCAAACTGGTCAGCGCCGCAATTTTTGCTTCGATATGCTGATTAAACACCGTGCTTAATTTTGCCCAATCAGCTTGTGTTGGCGTTCTGTTGTCTGGAAGTGTAGACAACAGACTCTTTATCTCAGCAAGGGAATACCCCATATTTTGCGCAATCAAAATAAAGGAAACTCTGCGAATGACTGAGCGAGGAAATGCTCTATTTCCGCCATTTGTGCGCACAGAAGGAATTAGTCCTTCGTTGGCATAATAGCGAATTAATGAAACAGCATTGCCAGTACGTTTAGCAATAAAGCCAATGCTTACCATAGGTTCTGGTGCCATAACGCCCCTTTTCCAATTTCGAAATAGCGGTAAAAAAACGCTTGATCTAAAGTTAGCTTTAGATATTAAGCTGTTTTTCGTTGATTATCTACACAAGGAAAAACACATGACAACTGCATACTTAGAGCACGCGAATATCACCGTTGAAAACCCAGATGAGCTAGCCAGCTTACTTTGTACGCTATTTGGTTGGAAAGTACGGTGGAGCGGCGGCGCCAAAAATGACGGCTACACGGTGCACGTAGGAAACGATAAAGACTACCTAGCCCTTTACAGACCTAAAGCTATCAATGATATTGAAAGCGATTATAAAACCCTCGCCAATATCAACCACATCGGTATTGTTGTGCCTAATTTAGACGAAACAGAGCAGCGGGTTCTGGCACTAAATTTCAATACTTTTAGCCATGGCGATTATGAACCAGGTAGACGCTTTTATTTCATGGCTCAGCAAAACATAGAGATTGAAGTCGTTTCATATAACTAGGGCTATTAAGTGATACGCCTAGCTGAACTTTCAAATTTAGTGTTAGATTGACGTTACCTCACTCGTGCGCGTTTTACTTTGTATTTTTGTTTGCTAAGTTTGTTTACTAAAAATGAACGCGCACTGTGATCATTTTAATAATAATAGACAGGAAACATGGATGAGAAAGTTACTAGCGGTAAGTTTAGGTTTAGTAATGTTATCCCTATCGGCAAACGCATGGGCGAATAACATTCTTAGTATGAAACAGCGAAGCGAGCTGATTGATAAGATCACCGTTGAACGCTTCAATTCTGTGCTGCCCCAAATTATGGAGCGTGAAGGCATCGACATGTGGGTGTTAATGTCCCGGGAATACAACGAAGATCCCGTTTTAAAAACCATGTTACCTTCTACTTGGATTTCCGCACGACGTCATACCATGTTAGTCATTTATAACCCCGGCAATGGTCAACCGCTAGAACGTTTGGCTGTTGCAAGATATGCGGTAGGGTCACTATTTAAAAAAGCGTGGGATAAGGAAGCACAACCCGACCAGTGGAAGGCATTGAAACACGTTATCGAAGCCCGGAATCCCGTTAAAATTGCAATTAATACGTCTGATTCATTTGCGCTCGCTGATGGCATGACCTCTACCGAACACGATAAATTTATGGCCGTACTTCCTGAAGCGCTGAAAAGCCGCGTTGTAAGTGGCGAAAGACTCTCAATCGGTTGGCTGGAAACGCGCAGTGACCTTGAAATGCAGTATTATCCGGTACTTACTCAAATTGGTCATTCACTAATAGCAACGGCATTTTCAAATGAAGTTATAACCCCTAACGTGACAACTACAGACGATGTGGTATGGTGGCTGCGTGATCAAACGCGCGCTTTAGGGCTGACCAACTGGTTTCATCCTACTGTCTCAATTCAACGTAAAGACAGTGAAGTCTTCGACCAAATTACCGCGTTTAGCAAGCGTCCTGGTGAAAACATCATTCGGCCGGGCGATCTCATTCATGTCGATTTCGGCATTACTTACCTTCGACTTAATACTGATCAACAGCAGCATGCTTACGTGTTAAAGCCTGGTGAAAAAGACGCGCCAGCTTCACTTAAGGAAGCACTTAAATCTGGAAACCAGTTGCAGGACATTCTGACCGGTAATTTTAAAGTAGGCAGAACAGGTAACACTATTTTGAGTATGTCGCGACAGCAGGCTATCGAACAAGGCATTACACCCGCTATTTACACCCACCCGCTTGGTTTTCATGGGCACGCGGCAGGTCCAACGATAGGAATGTGGGATGCACAGGAAGGAGTACCAGTTCAAGGTGACTATCCAGTGTTTGCACAAACAGCTTATTCGATAGAACTCAATGCAGCAAGCTTTATTAAAGAGTGGAACAAAGAAATTAGAATTATGCTGGAAGAAGATGCATTTTTTGACGGTCAGTCAGTAACCTATTTAGATGGCAGGCAAACTGAGTTTCATTTGATTCATTCAGATGAAAACCAATAACTATAGGTGGAGCGTTACGCCTATTTTAAGGCCTATACAAAATGAAAAAACTGAACGGTGCGGCTAAAGGTTGGCCGATGCGAGAAGACTTACGTAGAATTAAATCAAGCGAAGCGTAAAGTGTCAGGCCTTTCGCCCTTTCAAGCGAAAGGCCATGAAACTGTACTAAATATTAGCAGTAGGTTGCTATCCTAAAACGCAGTCTTATTCAGCAGCAGTGCGAACAACTACGTTCTCTGCACTGTATTCGCGAACAAAATCAGACATTGTTTTGTGGTTACAAATAATATTCTCACCTTCCAAACCAAACTTCGCTAGTGCCGCTTCTTTACCTACTGAAAGCGCTTCTAGACAAGCCTGTGACGCAACATCTTGGTTTTTAGCAACAAGTGCTACAGTTTTCGCGTTTTCAGTCGCCTTGTTGTTTTTGTACATGTAAGCAAAAGTGCGAAGTGATTCGCCGTTGCAACGTACAGATGCACTGAACTCTTCTGCGTTAAAACCTTTTGAACGGATAAGACGCAATGCAGGACCAAAACCATCTTCAGCAGCAGTTAAACATGCTTGTGTTTCGATGTTGTCGTTAATTGGCTTTAGTACGACATCTTTTGCGAAAGATTGAGTGGCAGCAACAGATAGTGTTAGAGCAATTGCGAAAGTAGACAGTTTCATTTTTGAATTCCTATTTTGTAACTAAATTAGATATCACCTGAGTGATGAATACATTATGAACAATACTTTCAAAAAATAAAGTATTTTTCGTAATTTAATTACAGAAATAGCAAAATAAACAGACAGATCACGACAAAACTGAAAGTTATTTACAAAAACCAACATATTTTATATAAAATTTTACATATAAGTCTTTTTAGTTACAGATTTCCAAAAGGTCTACTAGGGTTAAACTTCCACTATTTGAGATGGTTCATTGAAGTTAGACCGAACGACTTGATCCCTTCCACTGCGTTTCGCCTCATAAAGAGCTTGGTCAGCATCATTTAACCATTCATTAAGAGACTTAAATCGATCATCAAATGCTGATACACCTATACTTACTGACACTTTTCTTTGTCCAAGCAAAGTACAGTCCTCTAGCTCTCTAACTTTAACTCTGATCCTCTCTGCTATATCCATGGCTTGCGCGGCATTTAGGTTATTAAGTATTACCGCAAATTCTTCACCACCGTAACGACCTGCATAATCTCGCTCTCTAATACAGTCCATCACTTGCCCAGAGACCATAGAAATAACTTTGTCACCCACTGTATGACCGAAGTTATCGTTAATAGATTTGAACATATCGATGTCAATAAAAAGCAGTACTGCCTCTTCGCTTCTACGACTCTTACTCAACATGGAGAAAGTTTGCTCCAGTTTCATTTGCAAGAATCGACGGTTGAGCATTCCCGTTAATAAGTCTGTTTTGTTTGCGATTTCAAGCTTTTCGTAGGCTTTTCTCTTGCTTACAATCATTTTGACTAAAAATATCGCCATCAATGAAATGGAAACGATACAGAAAACAAGGAGTTGATTAGTTTGTTCTAGCTGACGTGCTTTGTCTCTTGAATCAAATAGTGCCTTACGCTCCTGCTCTTTCGCATTCGTTAGCTCTTCCAAGTAATTCAAACGGTCCATTGTTACGTCAAAGCGGAATCGCCTAAACTCGGCTTGAATCTGCTTTAATGCACTCGCAACGTTACCTTGTGACGATGAAAGCAGTGTGTTGGCAATTTTGAATTCTGAAGGCTCGTCTAAGCCATTAGAATTAAGTACGTTACTTAAATACTCTGACAATTGATTTGCTCGCTCTAGTTGACCAAGGGAGGCGAGTAACTCAACTTTCAAAAACTTACCTTGTAACTTCCAGCGCTCGGGTACTGAATTGTGGCCATTTTCAGCCTGCTCCAACAGTACGAGAGCTTCTTTGTTTTTGCCTAATAAAAATAATTGTTCAACTTTCTTTAGTGAGGCAAAGTAAATCTCGTTTTGATCCTCAGATGCGGTCGCGTAGGCCAAATATCGATCGGTGTAAGTGCCTACAATATTGGGGTCACCTATTTGCTTTAGAAAGTAGCTAATAACGTTGTAAAAATGAATGAAGTATTTAACGGGTATATCATGAGCTTCACAGAAGTCTATATATCGATTTAAAAGCTCAATTTTGATAGAGGGAACGTTTTCTACTACATAGGCAGCGTGTAAACCCATCATCAAATCCCCCACTCCAGAGTTATTTTCAGATAAATAGTTTACTTCCGTGCCAAGAAGCATGGCCTCTCGACTACTCCTTTCAGATAGCGCGACAAAAACAATATAGTTGAACTTGAGTGCGTCTTTTACCTGTGAAGAGAGACCGGAATAGTACCTTTTTAAATCATCACTTCCAGCGCGCTTCCCTTTGACCCTGTCCAAACGGCTGAGAATAGCGATTTCGGATAGCTTCGCAAAAGCGAGTTGGCTTTCAGACTTCGTATTCAGAGCGTTTTGTTCAATTGCCTTTACTTGCTCTAGTGCGAGTGAATATTCGTCGTAAGATATATAGTAATACATCAACAATTTACTCAACTCGAACTTTGATTGAAGCGGCGAACTCAATGCACCGAGTTTATGGAGTTTATCTTGAGAAGATGCATCTAATTTATTGGCTAACCGCTCCAATAATTTTTCAGCGCTATCGGCATAAGTCCTATCAGCATTCAATTCAGAAAAATCATTGATATTAGCTAACGCCTGTAGACTGAAAAGACAGGTGATCAATAGATAATGTTTGAGGCGCATTTGAGTTGACTTCATTTGAAGGGAATATAAGGACTGAGAATGCTTCAAGACGTGCTCCCCTATTTTAGTTATAACTTAATGTATAGCACTAAAACTTCTTTAAGGAGCAAACGCTTACCTATACTTCAGCAAAAACGTCGAAAAAGAACCAACATTTTCATCCTAGCAAACTTTTAACTAGCCTCTAGGCTCGAAGCATCAGCAAACCCTTATATTACTCTAATTCGTCAACTTAAACAATTAAGTCATGCATCCAATTTAGTGAAGGCAACTGCTGCTCTGGTTGGTAAAAGAGTCGATTTAGTCTACCTAATAAATTAACCGAACGGCTGGGATCGTGCGCTTTAACCCTATGCTCACTTTCGGTTAGCATGAACTCCCAAGGCTGAAGATTGAGTTCGTCTACTTCTTCCTGCTTAACGCCCAGTGATTGCAATGTTGACAAAATTCGCTCCGTTTTACTTTCGGCAATAGGAATGATTTCGTTGCCGTATAAATCATCGAGCGGCGCATTGATAGCTTCTAACGTGTGATTTATTGCTGCCCACACTTCATCGTGGTCAAACGCCCAACCTCGCGGAGCATAGTACCCCTCTATTTCCCACTCAAACTCTGCGTTGCTTACAGCAATAGAGCTTTCTGCTTCAGGAGAATAAGCTAGATCGGGTTTAGCGCCAATGTTGTAGGCGTCTACACTCATGGCGACGCAAATTATCAAATCACCACAATGTTGCTTGTTTGTGTAAAGCGCTTCAAATGCTGCCCGCTTAACCCCCATCCAACCGTGTACTCTTGAGGGTTGTTCAACAAAGTGTCTTACATCATCGGGTAAGTCTTCGCCATAGGCATTGATGAGCAAAGGAAGCGGATTTTGATCTGGCGCTTCGTCTGGCATCCACACTTCGTATTCTTGTCGGTTGTCAGCTTTTCCGCGACTTTTAATTCCGAACGACAAATTCACAGGGCGGCAAATACTTCTATCTTCATCCACTTTGTGAAAATACTCAGAACGCATACGTTTAATAAATGGCGCGTCTAGGCCAGCCAACGCTGCCGTTGGGTAGCGATAGCCTATTTCACTATGCTCAACCATATGTAACGTGGGAATAGCCTGTGTCAGCTTATTCTTCAAACCCGACAACGCATGAACTTTAGGCAGTACAATGCTTCTCTCTGGTTCGATGGTAAGCCGACTTCCATCTTCGGTTACAAACTTTGGCGTTTTATGAAATTCATACCCCGTAAACCCCAAGGTATCTACAGCGGCGTTTCGATACTGAGAAAGCTCATTGAAAAGCGCTGTATGATTGCGAATATGCTTAAATAACGGTCTTGATGCGGTCATCTTCTCTCCATTTACGCTACTTCCATTAGAGCTAATTACACTTAGCGTTCTATGCGGCCAAATAATTACTTACCGTCTCTTCTTTCTGACTGTTCTCACACAATACATCTATATGTGAAATTTACGCTCAACTGTGTGTAACGTATCTGTAACCCTCTTTTTGAGCTGTTTACCTTTAATCTCGCTTAGTTTTGATTTAAAAAGCGGTGCCAAATTTGTGCGCCAGCATCATCGTACCGTTTTACTAGATTACGGTAGCGCTCACGCATTGCTACATCTGCAAGTGGCGATGGCAATAAGGGGTCAAACACCAATTGGTATAACGCCCTGTCTCCTATCACATAAGATTCTTTGGTTGCTTCTTCAAGGGGTAAAGACGTTAATCGAGCAAGAGATTCCTCTATTTCGATGCATCCGTCTTTATAAAGTGCCTCTAGGTTTAGGTGGCTCCATAATCCCATCGCCCTGCTGTGTGATTTAGTGTCAAAGTCGCTGGCACTAAACACGAGCGCCTTTCTCGATAGACCAAGTGTGTAAAGTTTGTCTCTTACTTCGCCTGCTCCGCCTGAGAAATTGTTCGGTCTGAGGTAAACGTCGTTTGTCAGCTTTCTCATCCCCAAAAGCTTCAGCGCTCGTTCATTATTTCTGAGCTGCTTTTTATCACTTTTAGGAAGCGTGCTGGTTTGAGCGACAACCCAATCGTTTTGCCAGGGTACAAGCCCATCCTCATCCTCTCGCCACTGATGAATTTCCTTTGCAAAACGAATGCCTTTGTCGCCCAGCTTGTAAAAACCGCGTTCAACCAAGGTAATAAGCTGTGCAGACTGTAAACGCGTGAGCGTTACCCGAATGTTATTTTCAGAAATACCAAACAGCGCCCCTACGCGAACAGCTGCGCTGGCATTCATTTGAATATTGTCACGGGAGCCCAATAGCTTTAGCAGTAGCTTTCTTGCTTTGGGCTTTTTCTGTTTTTCTAATTGCAAACTCTATTTACTTCTTTGTCTCAGATAGGACGTAATTTTAATTAAAATATAAGTTGGCTTAAGGCCAATCATATACGCATTCATCATTATATAAACACGCGCCGCGCACAAACATTACATTAAATACCAATTTACAACTATTAATGTAATGTTTTAAGGTAGTACTTGGAGATAGTGCTTAAACGTAGCCCTTTAAAGTAAAAGCCCATTTCAAGGGTACACCTTGTATATTCACCAAGTGGAAATGCCATGACTTCATCAAATCGATTTGTTACGCACGTTGTAGAAAACCAACCCACCATTTCCACGCCCTACAATTTGTGGCGTGATGACACCTTACTGCGCGTTCTAGTCGATCAGCATTTGCCATCATCCCACCAGCATGACGAAGGGTTATTAGGTCAGTATGGTCAAATCGCGGGGGATGCACTTATGGCTCACGGAGAGCTTGCTAATAAGAATAAGCCAACTCTCCACACATTCGATCGCTATGGCCGCCGCATTGACGATGTTGAGTTTCATCCCAGCTATCACGCGCTTATGGAAAGTGCGATGCAGCACAATGTGCACAACTATTCGTGGAAGCATGAAGGCATTGAAGGCGCACACACCTTCAGGGCAGCGCTAATGTATATGCATTATCAGGCTGAGTCTGGCACGTCTTGCCCGCTGACTATGACCCACGCAGCTATTCCGGCCATGCGGTATGGAAAGCAGCTGCCACCCGTATACCTAGAGAAAACCATTAATGGTGTTTATGATCCTCGTTCCCTGCCAGCTAGTCAGAAACATGGACTGACCATTGGTATGGGGATGACTGAGAAACAAGGTGGGTCGGATGTTAGGCGTAATACCACTACAGCGGTTAAACAGGCTGATGGAAGTTACCATATCGTAGGGCACAAATTCTTTTTCTCAGCCCCCATGTGCGACGCTCATCTTATACTTGCGCAAGCGGAAGGCGGACTAAGCTGTTTTTTACTACCAAGGTTGTTGGAAAATGGTGCACTCAATAACGTGCGAATTCAGCGTTTGAAAGACAAGCTGGGTGACTGGAGCAATGCATCGTCTGAAGTTGAATTTCAGGAAGCCACGGCATATTTGATTGGCGAAGAAGGCCGTGGTGTGCCGGTGATCATAGATATGGTGTCGCTTACGCGGTTAGACTGTATGATTGGCTCATCAGCACTTATGCGACAATCACTGATTCACGCCTTACACCACGTAAGTCATCGCGACGCATTCGGCAAGACCTTAGTCAATCAGCCTTTAATGCAAAATGTGTTGGCAGACCTCACCATTGAATGTGCGGCTGCTACTGCACTCACTATGCGCGTTGCCAAAGCGGTTGATAGTGCATCGAGCGATAATCATGAAGCTGCACTGGCAAGGCTGGCCACCGCCATTGGAAAATACTGGGTTTGTAAACGCACGCCTATGTTTGTTAACGAAGCTCAAGAGTGTTTAGGCGGTATTGGTTACGTTGAAGAAAACCCCATGCCACGATACTATCGCCAAGCGCCTCTGAACTCTATTTGGGAAGGAAGCGGAAACGTACAATGTTTAGATGTACTGCGCGCACTCGCCAAAGAGCCCAGTGTAAAAGAGGCTTTGTTTAGTGAGCTTAAAACACAAGCAGGCAAAAACAAGCACTATGATATTCATCTTAGTAAGCTATTTGACGAGCTATCAAACACGCAGAATATGGAAACGCGCAGCCGATATTTAACAGAACAAATGGCGCTAGCGCTACAAGCATGTTCACTTCTTGCTACGTCACTTAATAACGACAACGCCCTTATCGACATTGCCCACACCTTCTGTGAATCAAGGCTTGGCAATGCATGTGGTTTTGCCTTAGGTACATTACCCGACACCACACCGTTTGAGAAAATTATTGCCTTTGGGCAGGTATCGTCTAGGGCCTGTTGACCTTTGGTGTACGAATTTTGGTCTAAATGGAAGCCTTTTAATCGCGAAACAGTCCTGCAAGCCTAGCGGGCTAAGTTAAAGGACTGTGACAAAGAGTAAAAGGCTTCCATAACGACCCCTTCGGGCAGCGCCTTTGTGCCATCTATACTGCGTTGAATGTTCTCGATTTAGAACCACTAAACCGTCAAACATTCGCCTTGTCTAGATGGCACACAGACCGCTGCAAAAATGTACAGCAAAGGTCAACAGGCCCTACCTAGCCAATGTACAGGAGCTATAGTTAAGCTCCTGTGCGCAAGAGGAATTAACTCACAACTTAAAAAGGGTTAACCGAATACCCTTTTTGTGCCAGGCGCGCGTGGGCTGTCATGGCTGACAAATCCATTTTCACTCCGTCTATCAACGCATTTTTTTCAACGCCATGGGCAGCGGCAGACTGCCCACACACTATTACGTCTACACCTTTCTCCATCAACGCTACAAGTAGCCTTTCGTTTCCATTAGGTAAGCCCTTACGCTCTTTGAAGTTTGCAGTTTTAAGCACTTCTTCTGTGGCAGAGCCGTGAACGACAAGCGCAAGCGAAAGATTTTCCTGCTTAACGCCGTTGGCTACGTGCATATTGATAAACCGTGCCAGCGACTCAAACTTGCGGTTTACCTCACCAGGGCTTGCCGCTTTGGCTACGTCAAACGCAACCTTGAATGTCTGATTTTCAGGAAAACTTACGCCCTCAACATGAGCATGCTTGCCGAAAGTGTCAAACACAGGGCCATAATCAAAATCTGATTTAGCTGAAGCTTGCCCGGCTACTAAGAGTGCTGCTGCAAACCCCAGTGACGCGCTGCCAATCCCTTTTGTGATGCTCATTGCTAATTCCTCGAACTGTAACGCGCAGGTAGCGCTGTCTTATACACTTCAAATGTCATGTCGCTAACATCACTACCCGCATCTTGTATTTTGCTATTGGTATAGTAAAGCGCATTGTTGTAGATACTAAAGGTATCAGCCCAACTCACCACATCACCTTTCACAAGGGTGCGAAGGTCTAGACTTGGCGTAAGGTACTGTACTTCTTGCTTTTCCAGGTCAGCCAAATAAACATTACCTTGATGAAAAATCATGCCATCTGGTGCGCCTGTCGTCGCTACTTTTCGCACTTTTTCTGCCAACACGTCATTTGACGATTTCTCGATGTCAGATGTGTTAATGGCATACAGCGAATAACCAGACAATGCGTGAAAATATAGTGTGTCGTTTAACGTATCCAGCGCGATCCCGTCAGACTGAACAGGCATAGTAAAGGGTTTGCCCTGAATACTTAACACATCGACTTCAGCTTTAGTGGTTTTATGGTTATCTAAAATACGATAGCTGGTATTGTCATCAAGGTTATATACCACTAAACCCGCGTGAGCCGAGTCGGTCATATAAATGCGATTCGTTTTTTCGTCTACTCGCAAGTCATTAATGTACGAATCAGGATGGTAAGCGTCTTCGCTAAGTATCAAGGTTCCTTCTATCTCGTTTGAGGCTAAATCAACAACAAATAAGCGAGGTGCATCCACTACACCTTTAAACTTAGGGTTTCGGGTGTCCAACACATACAGCTTATCCTTGTGCGCAACCACTGACTGCACCGCTAAAAAGCAGTCTTTTCTTACTTCGCTTTGTGCCACACATTCATTTGTTTGGCTATTAGGGTAAGCGACAAATTCTCCGGTGTCGGTAACCTGAGCTACGGAAAAGCGAACGCCGTCACGCCAGTTGGGCGCATTCACAAATACACGACCATCATTACTTACCGTAACACCGGTAATTTGCGTGCCCTTTATGTCGCCCACTAATTCAACATTCGCGTCTGGTGAATGTTGCGCGATTGCATTTACAGAAAAAAGTGCGGCGACACTCGTGGCAAGTACCCCTTGTTTTATACGCGTTGTATTCATGTCCTTTTACCTTTAATTAGTGGCTTCGCTTGTCAGCACACACCACAAAGCGGTGCGCATTAACAAAACTGAATGGAATAAAGCATACGGTCTTATTGTGAATGTGGAACACCTTTTAGCGGCTTATCTATGCAGGCTGACGAAAATCAAGTGGTGAAACTAGCTTTACCACTTATGAGATCCAAAACACGGTATGCTCTCGTTTAAGTTAAGAGCTAACAAACTTTACTGAAAATTATGCACAGCAGTATGATAAAAAAACGTGAAACTGGTTTAATGCAAAAGGCAAAGTATTTGAAAACAGTGCTACTTTTAACTGCATGTATGGTCGTGGTTGCCGCATGCAGTAGTAGTAAGCCTCAGGTAAATATGGATGAAACACAAAACTTTGCCGATATTAAAACGTTCTATATTCAGCCTCCTCTAAACCCAATCAACGCGACGCTGGCCAATCATCTTTCCTCAGCCATTACCCAGCGCCTCATTGAGAAAGGCCTCACCCCATCTTCGGAGGAGGACGCCGATATCGCGGTGGGATACCTACCTTCCACCACCACTAAAGAGGATGGCACCACCTTGAATCTAGGGCTGGGCACCGGAAGTTACGGTCGCTCTGGCGGCATTTCATTGGGCAGCATTTTTAGCATTCCGGTTGGAGAGCAAACCACGCTTCAACAAGGGCTTCAAATTGACATGGTTAAAGACGGTACATTTGTTTACAGCGCGTCAGGAGCGGTAGAGCTGGAGTCGAAAGACAGTATCAGCATTCAAAATAAACTTGATGAACTCGTCATCAAGCTCCTTGAGCAATATCCGTCGAACAGGTAGCTCACACCTGGGTCAACAATTAAGAACTGACTTCTTCGCTAGGGGCTCGCAAGAGCCCTTACTCCATAAAAACTCTTCATAACGATGAACTTGGCGCTGATTTTGCGTATGAATGCCTACATTAGGTCCCCACTTTTATGCCCCACGCTATGAAGTGAGCTACACAGAGTCAAAAATGGATACCACATACAGCCACTTGTCATCTTCACCTTCACTATTCAATTACTTGGGCGACACAGCAAATGCCCAAAGCGCACTTCAAGATGTTGTAGAAAAATCCAAGCAGGCCAATGCTCTCGGTGATGCGTTTAGTGCGTTTAATGGTGAACTACAGGGCAATCAAATTGACACATATCTTGAAAAAATAGAAAGCGGCGAGGCCTCACTCAACGGCAACACAATTGCAAACTATCTCGATTTTAATCGGCAAAAGCTTGCCTCGGAGTTAAGTAATTTAGCGGCAAAACTTGGTATTTCAGACGATACAAAGCTAACGGTGAGTAAAGGCGAGCTGGTGATTGAAAGCAGTCAGGGCGAGCAAGAGCTTGATAAAACCACGTTGCGCCTACAACAGTACCTAAAAAAGGACACCAATCTTACGTCGCTTATTCAACAAACATCTCGTCTGTCTCAGTTCAAAGAATGGGGAGATGCCACGTCATTTGCATCAACACTACAAGAGAAAGGCACTGACGAAGCGACTATCCAGTCATTTTTAAAAGAAGCTCGCACGTCAGTGACGTCTGACAATACGCTGATATTCAATAAAAACGGGTTCGGCTTTTCTGCCGATGGTAAAACTGATGCGCTAATTGATGCATTTGAGAAGCAGTAAGAGCAATCTTACAAAGTGAATAAGTCTCTATTCATTACCTCCCTCTTACACGAGAGCAGATAAGTACGGAATATCACAAATTAAGAATCACTTTTTCTGTGCGAAATTAGAGGAAGTCGACGCGAAATAACGCTATGCTTGGCTGCATGATGAAGTGCAGATTGACATAATGGCAGCGCAACAGCCGCTTTCCGTTCAGCAAAACCTTACCATAAGGTTATTGCGCGTATTGCGATACAACAAAGCACGTATTGAGCGTGCACTTACGCTCATGCCTGAAAAGCACAGGCCGCTTTTTCATGTGCTTCCCTTTCTTGTACATGTTAACCACGAAGCCCTTCCAGGATATGTGGCACCACTCACCTCGGGTGAAACCGTTCCATTTGGTATCAACAATTACTCGTTTAGACCTGATGTAGAACAAGCTTTGCAGCGCTGTTTTCCTGCACAGAGTCACTTGTTTTCAGACATTAAGCAAATTTGGCCAAGACAGCGGGCGGTTGATGCACTGGTTTTAATGGGTAGCGTGGGGACTATTGCTCAGACTGACGACTCAGACTTTGATTTTTGGGTGTGTATTGACGGTAAACGTTTTTCGACGACTGAGCTGACTTTACTTCAACAAAAGCTAACAGCCATTGAAAAATGGGCGGATAACACCTTTGGTATTGAAGTGCATTTCTTTTTATCTGAGATAGATAAAGTTAAGCAAAACGATTTTGGCGTCGCTGAAGGTGAAAGCGCGGGCTCGGCGCAAGCCCTGTTTCTAAAAGCTGAGTTTTACAACACCAATATAGTAGTAGCAGGCAAAGCGCCGTTTTGGTGGCTTACTCCAGAGAAAACAACAGAGAAGCAGTATCAGGCTATTTACAATAGTTTGGAAAAAGGCGGCTCACCAGACGTAGACTGGTTCATGGACTTGGGTCACTTAGAGCGACTAGACGCAAGCGAACTTTTTGGCGCCGCCATCTGGCAATTAGGCAAAGCCATGGACTCGCCATTCAAGTCCGTATTAAAAATGGCAAAGCTTGAAGTATACCTTGCCAATATCTCTCACGGACAACCACTGTGCAACCTTTTGAAAAAGCATGTACACCGCGGTGCTGAAGCTCCAGGGCATGTTGCAGATATCGACCCCTACGCACTCATGTTTGACGAACTCATCGCTCACTACAAAGCCAATGGTCAGGCGGAAGATATTGCTGTATTGCAGCAGTGTTTATATTTGAAATGTGGGTGTACATTGAGCCACCCGCTTGTAGAAGGTGAGCAAGCGAATTTCAAACGCAAAATTATGGCCTCGTATGCAAAACAGTGGGGGTGGAGCCGCAAACTACTTGCCCACTTGGATAACCAACAAGATTGGACATTCAATGAACGTGTGCAGCTGAGCCGTCGAATTCACCGCTTTTTATTAAAGTGTTATCGCCGCATCTCCAAAGAGATTAGTCACCATCAACAGGTGATGGATCAAAAAGACATGACCGTTCTGGGCCGCCGATTAAGTACCTATTACGCTAAAAAGCCGGATAAAATTGAGTTTTTGCGACGCGCTTTTGACGAAAGCCTTTACTGCGAAAAAATCACCATTGCTATGCGTCAGCTCAAAAATGGTGATGAAGTATGGTCAGCCTATGCTGGTGATTTACTGAGCAAATCGGGCATTATCGACGATTCACAAAAAGTTACTCAAGCGACTAGCGCCATTGCACTGATGGTCTGGCTTGTGTCGAGCAAAATAATAGATACAAACAGTAAGGTTTATCTCGATTACAATTACGGTGAAGTGAGCGAACTAGACTTGAACGATTTGCTTAAGCATTTGTGCAAGTATTTTCCTCCTGTCAAAGTGTCGTCACTACCGCGTAATGACTTGCTGGCGCCAGAACGCATAACCGCATGTTTTGCCATTGTGAACTTCCCCACCCTACGCCAAAAAGCCACGGTAGAGAATGTATCCATTCTTTATACGACGTCTTGGGGTGAAACCTTTTTGAGACACGGCAGCGACGTGCTGGATACGCTGTGGTACGACTTACAAGAAGTAACCCCAAAGCCGCCGTGCTATGTAATGGTGCCACGTGGAAATCAACAAGCACGAATACTCGGCGAGTTCTTAGAAGCTAACGAGCTTAATTTCACCGTTTTATACTGATACACCCAACGTAACGCTTTCAAAGAAGCGCCAAGCGTAGTACTCCATCTCACACTATCTCTCCGTTTAAAAAACATGCAGAAAAAGCTTGCGCTTTAGAATTACAAGTGTAATCTAAAAACATGGACTACAAATGTAATCAAAATAAAAGACGTCGTAATTATGAGTAAAATGTCAGACAAACCCGAAATTTCAAACGCTGAATTTGAAGTGCTGGACGTACTGTGGGACGACCATCCTGCCACGTCGAACGAGGTTATTGCGCGACTGAATGACAAAAAAGACTGGCACGAAAAAACCGTAAAAACCTTGTTAGGCCGCTTGGTAAAAAAAGAAGTGTTAGGTTTTGAAAAGCAGCAGCGCCAGTATCTTTATTATCCACTGATTGCTAAAGAAGACTATACAAAGAAAGAAACCACGAGTTTTGTTAGCCGACTGTTTAAAGGCAAGATCGCCCCTATGGTCGCTGGTTTTGCAAATCAAAACTCGTTATCTAAACAAGATGTGGACGAGCTCAAAGCCCTTATCAAGAAATGGGAAGAAAACAATGATTGATTGGATTATTGCTCAGCAGGGTATTTTGTCGCTAGCGCTTGTTTTACTCATGGTGTGCGAACACTTTTTCACTAACAAAATTGGGTCTTCGCTTACCTATAAGCTATGGGCGCTGATACCAGCTTGCCTCATAGTCAACAACCTTCCAATGTCGCTGGTTAACATTCCATCGAATAGCTTTGCTCGCTATGTGGTTGGCGTTAAGCCCACATTAAACACCGTAGCGTTCGAAACCTGGTTTACTGTATGGGCAATTGGCGTAAGCGCAATTACAGCCTATGTCTTAGCGCATCATCTTAAAATATGGGCATCGATAGGAAAGCGCAACGCTATCCACACCAATGCCTACTATTCCAGTAAAGCTACCACACCTATGCTATTTGGTTTTATCTTCCCAAAGGTGCTTATTCCCTTCTCATTTAAAAGTGCATTTTCGATTCAACAACAAGCACTGGTATTAGAGCATGAGAACGTACATCGCAAGCATTACGATCACCTGTGGAACGCGTTAGCGCTGGTTATCGCTATTGTATTTTGGTTCAACCCACTGGTTTGGCTTGCGCTAAAATCCTTCAGAATTAATCAAGAATTGGCTTGTGATCACGCAGTACTGAAAGACAAGACAGACAACGAAAAACTCACCTATGCAAAAGCACTCGTGCAGTGTGCCGAGCATGGTTCAGACGCCCTGCACTTTACACGCGGGCTTTACCCAACCTTTGGAGAAAAAAGGACTATGATCAAACGTTTAAACGCGATAAAGCAACCTATGCGTAACAATAAAGTACTGGCTGCAGGCGTACTTTCAATTGCCGCCATGCTCACCATCAACACGGCTTTAGCCAATGCGCCAGTAGCAGAGACAAAATCTGAAGCTAAGATTAACCAGGCATCGCCGGTTAAACGCGTTCCACCAAGCTATCCAGAAAAAGCAGCGCAGCAAAATGTAGAAGGTTTCGTTGTACTCTCTTTCGATATTACTGAAACGGGCGCTACAGATAATGTAAAAGTAGTAAAATCAGTGCCTGCTGGCGTGTTTGATAAAAGCGCAAAAGTTGCCCTGAAACAATGGGAATACAAGCCTCGTATTCAAGGTGGCAAAGGTGTAAGGCAGACCGGCCTTCTGGTGCAGCTAGACTATCAACTTGGTGCCTCTCTTGATACGGCAAGTGTTGAAAAGAACGCTTCCCCTGATGTAGAGCGTATAATCGTTCCCCCCAAACAGAGCAAGTAAGCCCCAAAATTGTCAGAATACTAAAAGGAGCGTATCGCTCCTTTTAGTGTTTTGTCTAATTGACTTAGTTCCTGCCTACTGCACACTACCACTTGATCACCCAAGTCTCTTATAAAATGTAAAGTGCCTTTACAATTTCTATAGAGAATTTACGACCTCACTACGTTAGAATGTGAGTATTCACACACCTGAAAACTTCTAATTTATGGAAGGTTTAAATAGTCGATAGCGCAATTGCTATGGTTATTTTCAATCAAGTTACTCCAGACGGGCTTTCGCTGCTGGTGT
Source organism: Alteromonas sp. Cnat2-8 (assembly GCF_022348355.1). Lineage (NCBI taxonomy): Bacteria > Pseudomonadati > Pseudomonadota > Gammaproteobacteria > Alteromonadales > Alteromonadaceae > Alteromonas > Alteromonas sp. Cnat2-8. The sequence continues at coordinate 564,904 of NZ_JAKREX010000002.1, read as the reverse complement.
ACAAAAAGGAAATCTATAATGAATCGTATCGTTTTAGCACCTACAGTGCTTGCCCTTACTTTTTTCACTACTTGTGCTAATGCCAACATTGATCAGCTTAAAGGTCTGTTAGGCGGTAAGAAAGCGGAGTCGACAGTAACTTCCAGTAGCCTAACTGAAATGGCAACCAGCGCAGCATCTAATATCGACTTGGCTAGCTTAGTGAGTTCAGTTGCAGGTAACCTTAACGTGTCTAAAAACCAATCAGAAGGTGGCATAGCGTCAATTATGAACTATGTACAAGACAACCTTTCAGGCGCTGATTACGCCCAGTTGGCAAGCAGCATTCCAGGTATTGATAGCCTGCTTGAAGATGTTCCCTCTCTTAGTGGTAACTCAGCAGCAAGCTCAAGCTCTTCACTATCAGGCTTACTCAATAAGGCCTCTGAGTACAGCTCTACACTTAAATCGGTAAACGACTTAAAGCAACAATTTGAAGCGCTAGGCCTTTCAACCGATATGATTGCCAGCTTTGTCACTCAAATCAGCTCGTATTTAAATGTAAATGCAGATGAAGAAACTCAGGCGTTGTTTAAATCTGGCCTAGATAATTTGCTAACCGCTCTGTAACCTGTCTAAGGCGTATTAATTCTCTTCTACAACCCAAATTAATACGCTTTAACTTTTTTGCAGGGGCTTTTAGCTTGGTGAAATAGCAACTCCTGTTTATCTTTTTACACTCAAATACACAGCCTAATCGCCTATGCAAAATGCAATGTCTCGGTTTTCTACGAAGCCCAAATGGTTTCGACTATCCACTTATCTTGTTCTCATCTACCTTACTTACGCGCTTCTTATCGGCGTAGTTACGCCTGCGGTATTAAAGGCAAAGTTACCCAACATAGTGAAAGAAAACACTGGAAGAGATGCTGCTGTTGAAGATATTGCAATCAACCCTTTCTTGCTAAAAATAGAAGTGACTAATTTTGTTATCTATCCAAATATACACTCTTCAAATGAAAGCGAAGATAACGCCGTAATCCAGAACCAAGAAAATCATTTTTTTAGCGTAGGCAATGTTTCACTGGACGTTGGATTCTGGCAATCACTTTTCACCTTCACTCCTGCCGTTGAATCGCTAACTATAGACGAACCTTTTGTTTCCATTGCACGTTTAAGCGAAAGTGAAGACACACAAATCTTCAACTTCTCTGACATTCTTACCCACGTAGAGAAACGCAGTACAAAAGCACCTGAAGAGCCTAATGACACTAGCGAAGGGCAAATTCCCCGAATTACGTTACGTGATTTTGCACTTAACGAAGGGCGAGTGGTTATTGAAGACAAGGTGACCAACACCCTACTTGATTACCCAGAATTGAGCGTTGACTTGCAAGATTTGGATACTCACGCTTTGATCAGTTCAAGCAGTGTTGGCAACAAAAACGCTAACCCTAAAAGCGATAAAAGTGAGAGTGCTCAATCAAAAGGTAAGTTAGCGTTCAACCAATATCAATTTAACTTGCTCACCGCAGAGAAAGGTAACATCGCCATTGATGGCGAGTTTCAACTATCTCCGTTAAAAGTTACGACAGACATAGCAATAAACGATGTAGCGCTTACGCCGCTTTGGTCACTTTCGAAAGATTTGATAGAAGCAGATTTAGTAGACGGCAAGGTTAACTTAAGCTTACATGCTGAAGTTTTTGAACAAGATACAGCCTTCCAGTTTATTCTAGAGCGTGGCGAATTTGGTGTTAACAACCTTGTGTTTAACGCTGATTCTTCGCCAGCCACAACAGGCACCGCCAAGAGTTCGCAAGAGATCATTGCCATACCCGCGTTTGCCATACACGATATAAACGTAAACGCATTAGAACAGCAAGTTAGCATTGCTGAAGTTGCTTTTGACAACGTTCGAGTGTCGGGCCTATTTGACAGGTCAGGGCTTGATTTACAGCGTCTGTTTACCCCAAAAAGCTCAGCAGCAGATGCTACATCAGCTAACGCTAACCCCAGCGCAGCGCAAGAAGGAAATAGCGCAGCGCATATAGGTAATAGCACAGCGCATACAAGTAATAGCACTGCGCAAAAGGGAAATAGTGAAACAGAAGATGAGGATGTTTCTAACGTAGCAACCGACAGCACAGAAGAACTAGCACATGATACTTCGTGGTATGTTGAGCTTCACCAGTTTGCATTTAATGACGGTAGCATTGACCTTATAGAGCGTAGCGTAAGTGACGGTACTTACTACCGCATCAGCAACCTCAATATTAAAAGCGGAAAAGTCACTACTGACTTCTCTAAACCTATTTCCTACACCACCAGTTTACATGTCTCTGCCGACCCACAGACGTTTAGCGACACATCCAAAGGTGCACTAAGCAGTAGCGGCAGCGTAGTTATTGCAGAACAAACTGTGCAGGGTAAAGCAGCGATTGAGCAACTGGTGCTAAGTCAGTTCCAGCAGTACGTTTCTCCCCACGCAAATGTGACCCTAGAAGATGGGCTATTTAATTTAAACGTTGAGTTTGATGGGGCATTTAACAACGCCGCTGATAAAGACGATATCGACTCACTAAACGTTAAGGCGAGTACTAGCATTAATAATTTAAGCGTACTGGATGACGCTAGCTCTCCCCTACTACAGTGGCAGTCCTTAAATGTAGACAACATCGAATTTGACCACGCATCGAACCAGCTAAGCGTAGACAACATTCACCTACAAGCGCCATTTGCACGACTTATTATTGATGAAGCTAAACAGACCAATGTGAGTAAGCTGATTGTCGCTTCATCAGACAAGTCCGCTAACAGTGAAAGTTCCAGCGAAACTGGCAGCGCAACCACGTCGAAAGCATCAAACGCAAACGTGCCTGCGGGCACTACAGCTGAGCCTTCACAAGCCAACGAATTGGCCATCGCCGTTAACACCATATCAATAGAAAACGGCAAAGCGTATTTTGCTGACCATTCACTAACGCCCAAATTTGCGTCTGCTATAGAAAGTTTAAATGGCAAAGTATTGGGAATTGACTCTCGCTCAACTTCCCCTGCCAATGTTGATATCACCGGAAAGATAGACAACTATGCTCCGGTCAAACTAGCAGGCACTATTCACCCATTAAAAGATGATATAGACCTTGATTTAGATTTTTCAGTCAAAGGCGCTGAACTCACTTCAGTCAACCCCTACTCAGGCACCTACATGGGCTATTACATTGACAAAGGCTTGCTGTCTTTGGCTGTGCAATACAAACTGAATGGTAAGGCACTGGAAGGTAAAAATCATGTTGTTATTGACCAATTAACGTTGGGCAAGAAGTCGAACTCTGATCAGGCATTAAGCTTACCGCTTGGCCTTGCTATTGCGTTGCTAGAAGACAGAAACGGCGTTATTGATTTGGGCTTGGATGTGTCTGGCGATATCGACAGCCCAGATTTTAGCTTTGGCTCTATTATCCTCAATGCTATTGGTAACATAATTACCAAAGCAGTTACTGCACCGTTTTCGCTACTTGCGAACCTGGTTGGCAGTGACGACGAACTCGACAACGTCGAGTTTGGGTTTGGAGAGCATTCGCTAAATGCCGACGCTCAAGAGAAGCTGAATACCCTTGCCAAAGCCCTTAAAAAACGTCCAGGGCTTAGGGTTAATATCGAAGGTACAGTCAACGCCATGTCTGATGCAAGTGCCCTAGCCCAACGTCAGTTAAACACTACACTTTTAACAAGAAGCGGGCTCGTCGATTCATCTGCTACTTCCGGCAATGCTAGTACTAACGAAAATTCTCTTGCTGGCGGTGAAAATGAAAGTTCCAACACCCTTGGCAGAGTACAGCGCGACTCAATAAGTGGCAGTAGTATCCCACTGGAAGGCCCGTTAGCCGATGCGCTTTTATCCTACTATGTTGAGGTGTTTACACCTGACCTTAATCAAGAATATGACAACATGGTGGCGCAGCTTTACCCTGAACTCGCAAATTCAGACAATGAACAGAGCCAAAAGAGTGCTGATAACAATAAGGAAGTCATTAACGAAGAAAGTGTAAACCGAGCATTAAGCATTGCCCGATACAACAAACTACGTAACAACATTGATATCCCTGAAAGTGACTTAATTCTTCTGGCTGACGCGCGCAGTAAAGCGGTGAAAGGTTATTTGGCAAATGAAGCTGAGGTAGAAGCGAATCGCTTATTCTTGCTAAATACTCAGCACGACTTACATACCGAATTTAGCGGTGTGGAATTAACGTTAGAAGCGAAGTAATGACCGGGTTAGCTTGAAAATAAAACCCGATAATTTAGGGAGCCATAAGGTCACTAAACAAAAAAGGGTAGCTTATTCAGTTAAGCTACCCTTTTTGTAAACAGTGACTTCTAATACTACTTGCTACTTAAAACCCAGCTAGCAAATGGTACCGTAGTGCGTGCCTCGCCTACTTCTTCAAATGGGGCGCGCAAGTTGCGGATACGTTAGACGCGTTGAAAATTTCAATCCAATAGCCGTCTGGGTCTTTGATAAATGCGATCCCTTTCATAGAACCATCATTAAGCCCTTTCTGAAAAGGAACGTCTAGTGATGCAAATCGTGCACATGCAGCTTCAGCATCAGGCACATGAAAACCAATATGCCCAAAACCTTTTGGCTCTGTATTTCCGTTATGATAATCCACTGTTTCTGGAGTATCGCCCCAATTGTGGGTTAATTCCAACATGGCCGGGCGACCAAAAGTTTGCTGAGTACGTTCGTCTACATCGTCAGAAATATCAGAGAAATCATCACCTGCCGCCAAAAAATAAAGGCTGAACTTCATTTCTTCAAAATCTAGACGCTTAATTAGCGTCATTCCCATAACTCGCGAATAGAAATCTAGCGAACGCTTGGGGTCGGCAATGCGCAGCATAGTTTGGTTGAACACAAAACCTTGTGTCGCGGCATCTTTCTCTTCATACAGGCCTTCGGCCTTATCGAAATGTCGGCTCATAATAGTCGTCCTTAGCGATATAGATAATGAAGGCAAGGCAATCTTGCTTTGCCTAAAAACGAGTGCATAGAAGTGAGGGGTAATTTTCTTTTCACAACAGCACTTAGTCTATCCTCTTACGCGCTTTACCTCAGTTGCGTTTTATACAACGTCTATTTTTACAGCGCTTTTATTTTTTAGGGAGCTTTCCCCAAACAGAACCTTCGTCACTCTTTTTCACCGGCGGCACTTTAGTATTGGTGCTTTTGCCAGCCGCTTCTTTTTGTTTGCTAGCGCCTTTATTAAATGAGCCTGACTTAGTACCAGAAGTGCTTGGGCTATCTGATTTTTTAGGCGAAGTTTGTCGCGTGGACTCCGGTCGATATTTTTTCACCATACCTTGCAACAAATTGCGAACCACTTGATCGCCAGCAGGTTTAAAGTTGCGATGGTCTGGCTTTCTAAAAAACGCCGATAGCTCACCTTTACTCATTCTAAAGTCTGCTAATTTAAGCACCGCTATCATATCGTCATCTTTATAACTCATCGCAATACGGATTTTGCGCAGTACTTCATTATTACTTAACCGCTCTTTTGGCCCCAGCTCTTGAGGCATTTGCCCTTCTTGACGACCACGGTTTTTGATGATCAATCCATCTAGAAACAGCGCAATAATCTTATCGCGACACGGCAGATAGCCCTCTTCGCCTTCCCGCTTCATCACAGCATGTAAATAATCAATTTCCATGTCGTAGTTCACTAATTTAAAAATACTTATGGCGGCGGTATCGTTGATAGCTAATGCATAACGAAGGCGACGTAGAACATCGTTGTGGATCATGAAAATGGGCCTGAAAAGTGGAGTAGCCAATAATTGGTATGGATTAAAGTGTAGCGCAACGTGCGCTTTCACATATTTTACACTACTTGGCCATTTGCATCTATCGAGAGTGTTCCCTTACTTAAGGGAGCCACCAAGACGCTGCAACTTGAAGTGGCGAGGGGTCGTTGGTATCAGAGACCCAAACAACGAGGGCGTGTTTTTTGGCTTTTATATGAGTATTACTGGGCAAAGGCAGACTAGCCACATTTTGCTGAGCATGAGCATTGTCGCCGTTGCTACTCAATAACGCGTTTTCATAATCGACTACTATAAAGTCGTGAGTGAGTTTACGCCCAGCGTTTTCTCCCCGCTTGACCGAGGTTTCTATGCCAAAGCCAAGTAACGCAGCGTGAACAACTAGCGTGTTCGATGTACTTCTGTTGATATTGTTGAAGGACACATCAACGATGTTGTTTTGAACCGAAGCATGAAGCGCACCAGACAGAGGGGCGACTCGGTTAGGTAACGACTGCCCCCGAAACCATCCATTCCAAGCACGACCGTTTAAAGCAAAACCTGGCGTGGCAATGGTGTTTGCTTTGCCTACACGCTTGTAGTCTCGCTGCCGTTTACTAAAAGTACTGTCAGCAAATGGATCCTTCCAGCCTAGATAATCCCAGTAGTCCACGTGAAAGTTAATGGGAACCAGTTCTGTCCATAATCTATCGCTCTCTACAAACCCTGAAATCCATTTTTCCGCAGGCGGACAGCTGCTGCAACCTTGGGATGTATAAAGTTCCAAGACGATTGTTTGGTTGGGCGAACTGGTAAGTATAAAGGGTACGTCTGTTGATTCATTGGTTGCTATATTTGTTGCTACGTCTGTCGCTACATCTGTTGCTAGCAGCTGCGTAGATGACAGCGTAGTTAATAGCGCTGATTCTGACGCTAGTGCATGGGCTGAACCTGACACTTTGCTTTCGTTAGAATGCAGAGTGAGGGCAGCTTTAACTATGGGGTTCTTTGTGGCTTGACTTGAAGCATTATCCACGTCGCTATTTGTAGATGTTGAAACCTTCGGTTTTTCCGGTTGCGCATTAATACGCCAGTCATAATCAATGAACCGCAGTTTATAATTCTTAGGAATAGGTTCGACTAGATACGGGTTAATGTATTGAGGTAAGTCCTTTGCTTTTCCTGAAGCGACAAAGTCTTCAGTATAAAAATCGAGGATTTCCGAAACGTACACGCGCTTGCGTTTGTCATCAAAGTAAAAGTGTTTCTTACTCCCAAAGAACTCACGGGTAGCTTGCTCTAGGGTGTCGTCTAAGGTTTCTGCATAAAACGGCGTTTGCGGTAGCCTTGGGCAATCTTTTACCATGCAGTTAAGCGCAAAGTGGGCTCTGGGCTCGTTAAGCGGTCTAATTACATCGTTTTCAAAATCATATAAATTTGTGACTTTACCGCCAATCACCACATCGCGAAACTTGAAAAAAGCTGCTCGTGAAAAGAAACTGGTAAAGCCATCGGGAATACCTTTTTCAATGACACCGTACATGGCTAACGCATTATAGCTATTGATGTAATAAGCCATTACGGATTGTGGTGAGTCAAACAATTCAGGGGTCATTTCAGGGCTAGCAAAACTAATAAAATTAATGACGTTTTCAAGGGGCGCTATATCTTTAGATAACCCTTTGAAATCGGTTCGTCCCTGCTCATCTACATAGTGTTGGAGTACATATTCCCAGTCTTGCGATGCTTTTCGATAGGCTTGCTTAAGCTCTTTTATCGCTGCGGTTTCAACACTGTAGTCAATTATCTGCTTATCAGACGCCTGGCTACTGTTGGCAACTGGTAAAATATACAACAGCAGCATGGACAAGATAATGGCTAACACACTCCCGAATTGAGGAAATCGGCGAGGCTTCATGATCTTCTCCTTACACGCTTTTGGTTGGATGGTGACGCTTGCCATTTGTACTAAGCGCATTTGCTGACAGCGAACTAGGTGTTGCTGTATCTGGGATTTCGCGAATGGGTATTACATTATTTTGTTTGTAGCGTTCTCCAAGTGGCTGGTACTGCTTTTTCTGCCCATGGCGGTCGGTATATGTCAGAGGTTTCAATATATGTTCATCGCGCTCGGCGTTGTGCTTGCACATAGAGATGGGACCATCTGCGGTCATAACCATGAATGAACACGCATCAATTCTGTCTTGCTGAAGGGCGTTGGCATCCATAAAATTTTGAACAAAAAACGACAATTTGTGCACACGTCCTTTGCTCTTGAAAAGGCTGCTACGCATTTCAAACAGCTTCAATGAGGTCGCTTTAGCCAGTGTCCAAATCCACTTTGGCCTAGCAAGCAGTGCTTTACTGTAATCCCATAAAATCTTTGCCATGCCGTGCTGTCGAGTTGTTTGTATGTGCTTAAAATCCTCAATGAACTGCGCAAATAAGTGTGCATCATCAACGACGGAATAAACCTGTTTATTAGCCACTAACGTTGGCATGTAGCTATGACAGTCGTTATGCCCAATACGTACTTTTTCCCACGGCAGCGCTTTGCTAATTGTTTTTTCTATAGCGGCTTTCACCGTTACGGGGTCAATTACATCAGCTCTTGCTCCCCATTCCCCTCGGCCTGTTTCTGCCTGTAGCTGAAATGAGGCGAAACTTACGGCGTCTGCATGCTGCACAAAAAAATCCACCAGCATGGGCAATTCTTTGAAATTATCGGTGTGCACGGTGGTGTTAAAAATAATCATAAGCCCCAAGCCTTTGGCCCGTTCTATGTATTCTTCGCGGATAGCATTTAGCGATGCTTCATCAGGGAAACCTTTACGTTCTTGGGTGGTATCAACGTGAAAAGCGACATCGTTTAAGCCAACTTTAGCTAAAGCTGTTAGCAGGTCACGGGAAGCCGCAATACCGTTGGTGAACAGTGCGGTGTGCAAACCGAGCTTATTGGCATATTCGACAATTTCAATTAGCTCGCTGCGCTTTCTTAACGTAGGGTCACCACCGGTTATTTGTACACTGGTACCAGGACCATAGTGACGAAAGACATTGTCTAATCGCTTAAACACTTCTTGAATGGGAATGTCGCGAACCGCTTGCGAATGCTCAGATAAATAGCATAAGGTGCAATCAAGATTACACTTTTGCGTGATTTCAACAGCAACACAACCTATGGTGTGCGTGCGGCCCAGCAGCTGATTTGGGGTGAAATGTTCACCCATGCGTTTTTGGGTATGAAGAAGTTGTTGATTTCTAGTGATACCAGGGGAGCACGCCATGTCAATGCGCCTTTTTCGAACTACACAGTATCAACAAAGACCTATTACATATAAAAATACTTTCACGGCGTGCCGTTTTTTTGCACTAGTTTTATTGTCATGCAACGCACTCGCTTCTTCTGATACAACTGAAAACCAATCGCTATTCACAACAACGTCGACTTCGTTCGAAGAAGTAAAAAGCCGTGTTTTTTCAGATCCCTATTCGGCGCTACCGCAATATGAAGTGTCGCGGAAACACTTCGATGCTGACGGTGAAAACCTGCTGCTAAGTCACGCTAAAAGAACCCTTTCTTCCAACGCAAATTTTATAGAATTAGGTACCAAGCATAAGCTACTTCAAGCTAATGGTATTTGCTTCGCTGGCACATGGAAAATTAATCACAGCAGCCCTTATTCGGGGCTTTTTCAAGCACGCACAAACGTGCCGGTTATCGTAAGAGCGTCAGTCAGCTTAAGCGGTACAAAGCAGCGAGATAAGCGTGCTTTTGGTATGGCAATCAAGCTTTTCCCCAATACCCAAAGTACGGTTACTGAAAACATATTTTTAATGCACTCGCTGGGCGGCACTAAAACCCAGCACGTGGCCAACTTACCTATGACCAACGAGCCCGCTCTGGGCGAATTGCCGCCTTTCAGTCAATTACTCACCGCTTATCGCTTGGAAAGCGATCTTGAAGAAGCAGATCAAGCGTTTAGCGGAAAAAATGCGAATGCGCGTTTCAGACCTGTTTCACATTTGGCAGAAGTATTGCTCCCCAACGACGAAATAGCGAATAACGTGAGGCAAGGTCCTTACTGGCTAAAAGCGTCGTTAAAACCTGATACACCGCTAGTGAATAAAGATGACTTTAGGGATGAATTGTCGTTGCAGCATTACCCAAATAAGACGCTATCTTGGGTTTTATCTGCTGCCAATTTTAACGATGCAGGGATAGATAAAGCCCAATGGCAAGAGATAGGTGAAATGACATTGACTGAATCTATGGCCTCCCTTACCTGCGACACGAAACTTCACTTTAATCACCCTGCAATCAAATGACGCTAAGCAATTCCGTTTAAACGGGTAAACCTCGCGTTAGAGTGTTTTTACTGCCTATTGAGATTACCGTATAGTGAGCAATGTTTTCATTGTTTTAGTATTAGTGTTGTTTCATGTCCGGTTCCTTTCGCAAGAACAGTCGCAAATACAGCCGCAGTATTCACTTGTGGCTGTCGCTGGTTATTTTTATTCCTGTGATCATTGTTATTGCGAGCGGTTTATTATTGCAGGTTAAAAAAGAATTCGACTGGATCCAACCACCAACACAAAAAGTGCAGAATACCCAAACCAACGGGCCTACGATTTCCTTCGACGAAGTGCTTTACGCTGTAAAACAAGTGCCTGAGGTTAGTTTAAACAGCTGGGACGATATAGACCGATTAGACGTGCGCCCCACAAAAGGCATCATTAAAGTGCGAGGGAAGAACCATTGGGAGGTTCAACTGAATGCACAAAATGGTGATGTACTTCAGGTTGCGTACCGACGCACAGACACCATTGAAGCTATTCATGACGGTAGTTGGTTCTTTGAGGGCGCCAAGCTATGGCTGTTTCTGCCCGCTGCCCTATTGCTTTTTGTGCTGTGGGTAACTGGCCTTGTCATGCTGTACACCACCATGAAAAGTAAATATCGAAAGAACAAATTTCGTCGGCGCTTAAACAACTCATAACAGATAAGTTATCGCCAGTTGAACACTTTCGCCCTGCGCAAATGCCGCTTTGTCATCGGCACTGGTGTAATACTGTTGATTGGTTAAGTTGCGCCAGCTAGCTTGAAGCTGAACCCGCTCGTTTAATTGCCAATCAGCGCCCATGTCCAGCGTAAATACCTCATCAAGAGCTCGCTCTCCGTCAGCAATATCCGTCTTACTTGCACGATAGGCAAATACCGTAAAAAACCGTACAGCTTGCCATTGAACGCCTAAATCAAGCCTCTGACTGTTTGCAGGTATATCTGCGATGCTATTGCCCAAATCGTCTTCACCGCTAATCCACATTCCGCTAAGTCGAGCATCTAATGCGTCATTGTGCGATTGCCAACTAAGTTGATAGCTCACCCCCTCTATCGTTGCACTGTCTAAATTAGAATATTGAAGCACATCTTCAGCAACCATAATGCGTTCAATATAGTTATCAATTTTCTGATTAAACACCTCAATCGAGCCTTGCAGTTGCTCACTGCTGTAAGCAACACTGGCTTGCATATTTAACGCTTGCTCTGTTTCAAGTTTGAGGCTGCCCAACACAGTACCGCGAGGCGTTTCGCCAGCAAAGAAACGTTCAGTTAAAGACGGATTTCGAAACGCGCTAGACACATACATACCAGCCGCCCAATGCTGAGAAAGCTGATAATTTGCGCCTAAATACCCGCTTAGATTAGTGTTAGTCTGAGCAGTGCTAGATTGGAATGTATTGGCATCTGAATCATCAGACTGGCGCTGCCAGTCAACCCGTGCGCCAAGGGCGAGCGACAAGCGTTCCCACTGACGTGAGGCATCAGCAACCGCTGCGGTAGTAATCTCGCTTGCATCGAGAGTACGCACTTCATAGGCAAGCTCTGCTTCAAAGGCATTTGTTATAAAACTGGGCGATGTGGTGTCAGGTAACGCGCTTTCCGCTGGTGTTAATGTGAATTCTCTCTCATCTGCCACTACGCCGTCTCGACCAGTAACTTGCAGCTGCCAGTTCAAATCCCAGTCTTTCAGCTGCGTATCTGTGCTTATGTTAAACCCATAGTCAAACGCCTTGTTTTCGCTGTCGTTGATGCGGCTTTCTGGTCGCAACACCGAGGTGTCTAGGCTAGATTTATGCCACCAGAAATTTCCAGTAAATAGATGACTTTCAAACGCTATTTTGCCAAGCCAGTGTGTGTTCTTTGGGTAGGTGGTTATTCTACTTTCTGGGAAGTCACTGCTCGACTTACCAATGTCGTTATTATCAGAATAAAGCGTCCACGCCTCTTTTATGACGCTATCTACCGGCCTGTGTCTAACAAATAGCCCTGATTGTTCGAATTGATCAAACAGCGAGCCCCCATTCGCATCTTCTCCATTGTCGGCGCTTCTGTATGAAATGTTCCAGTCTGTCTCGCTCTCTTCAGTTAGGCTGTTGCTATTGTCTGCACTGCGTGTGCTGCCAGCATAGCTCAGCGCCTTCATTTGTTGATTGCTGCTGTAGCCAACGCGTAGGTGAGGCTTTTGAATTTCCCCAAAATGCAAGTTCACCGCGCCACCTATCGCTCCCGAGCCTAGGTAAGTGGAAGCGGCGCCCGGTAACACAGATACTGTTGAAATAAAGTCAGGTGGAATAAAGCCTATGCTAGACCCTGCACGCCTGTCGCTCACAATCGGTACGCCGTCTAGCAGGGTTTGAATTCGCCACCGCGAATACCCTCGGATACTGATGCTTTGTATTTGCCCGCCCTGCCCATTTAACGACACAGAAGGAGATTGAAGTAAGACATCATTGGTATGTAACGGCGCTACCAGGCCACTTTTATCAAACTCATATTGCGGAAAAATGCGCGAAAGCGTCTCGTCGTAATAGGGTCGTGCAGCCGTTACTGTGTAGCGCTCTACCTCGTTGAGCGGTGCACCTTGGGCAACGCTAAAAGATGATGTAAGCAGTAAAGGTAGTGCAGCAATAGATACCGATAAACCAGACGAGGATTTAGAAGACACTGAAAAACTTGAATCTAGCAAAAAAGAAAACAATGATGATCTCACTACGCGATACATACCTGTGAAAATAAGTGTGCACCGAAAAAGTTGGCAAAGAAAATGAAAAACGCGGCAGTAAAACTACCGCCGCGTACTAAGCAAAATGATGCTTAATTACCGCTATTTAGCGATTACAGGAAGACCCGTAGTCCACGGTCCACCAGCATCAACCACCGCTTGTTGAAGTGATGGTACAGCACGTTGCTGCAATGTACCGATTCGTTTCACTACATCATCTAGACCATCGTTGGCGTAACCGAGCTGGTCTTTATGCTGCTGTGTTGGTCCGTAAGAAGACCCTAGTGCAGAACGGGCATAGCCCAATCGGCTCAACACATTTGCAGGCTTAATACCCATCTTATCGCGAGATGAAAGGCCAAATAGAACTTTGTTTACCCCGTTAATTTCATCTTGAATAGCAGCGTATTGCGCTTCAAGACTGTTCACATCACTTGGCGTGCGATCAATCGCGGTACGCAAAAGGTCCATGGTTTCTTTTAATTGCTTCAGTACAGTCGTCGATGATAATGCACGTTTTTGCGCATCGTTCACCGCATTACCATATGCTTCAATTTCAGCATGCGTAGCACCTTTCAGCGCTCCGTCGTAGATAGATTCCAATACAAACGACGCTGGCTCAGAAAGCGCTGTTACCGTGGCACCTTCTCGCTTAAATAACGTCGCGGTATAGCTGCCTGGTAGCGCCATGAGTCCATTGTTCTTGCTGTCTTTGTCAGTAAGCGGAATAGTGAGTGAATATTTCATATCCCAGGTAATACGGTGTAAGCCTTTCTTTGTGTTACCTTCTACACGCTTCACTAAGTCACCATCACTGTCGCGTACTTCGACATACACTGCTGGGGCAGCTTCTTGGTTTTCAGCTTCAACCGCTTCCCAGCTTGGATACTTAGGGTACTTTTTGTCTTCTATAAGTTTCTTTTCGGCTTCTTGGCGCTTTTCTTTGGCCGTAAGCAGACTGTCTTTCAAATAGTAGGTGAAGGTTGCACCGTGCTCGGGGTTCTCGGCGACAAAGCGATCGTCACCATCAGAGTCTGTGTGATTATCATCTAACTGGAACCACTTAACCGGTCGACTTGGTGCAAACAAAATGGCGTCTTTTTGCATCGACTTCTCGGTTAATGAACGCAGCGGCGCATAATCATCAAGTATGTAAATACCGCGACCAAACGTACCTGCGACTAAGTCATTCTCGCGACGTTGAATTTTCACATCGCGGGTTGAGATGGTCGGCATACCACCGTCTAACTCAACCCAGTCTTTACCGCCATCTACCGAGAAAAACACACCGAATTCAGTACCGATAAACAATAAGTCCTTATTTACGTGGTCTTGTACAATACGCCACACTAAGTGCTTTTCAGGTAAATCATCAGCTAATGAAGTCCAGCTTTTCCCTAAATTAGTCGACTTGATTAAGTAAGGTTTGTAATCACCATATTTATGATTATCAAGGGCAACGTACACCGTATTGGGATCAAACAAATCTGCGCGAATATCGTTCACGTAAGAGTTGGCTGGAATGCCCTTAATGTCATCTAGCTTAATCTTTTTCCAAGATTTACCACCATTAGTGGTCACTTGGATAATACCGTCGTCGGTACCTGCCCACAGAATATTTTCATCTACTGGGCTCTCAGCAAAGTTGGCAATGGTATGAAACTCTGTCATGGCATACAGGTCCCAGCCGGCTTCTACTGACCACGTGCGCCCCATAAGTGGCGAATGCATGCGATTGCCGTTTTTAGTGAGATCGCCCGACACTGCAGTCCAGCTGTCACCGCGATCATCACTTCGCCAAACCCGCTGTGAGGCAAAATAGATACGCGCAGGATCATGTGCAGACACATTAATCGGCGCATCCCAGTTAAACCGCTCTGCAGGGTCGCCTGGTAGTGGCTGAGGTTTAACATACACCCCTTCTCGGGTAGTCGTATCGACACGCACTAAATTTCCTTGCTGCCACTGCGAATACATAATGTCAGGGTTACCAGGCTCTACCGCTGGGCCGTGCCCATCACCGCCCAAGGTTAAGAACCAATCTTTGTTCTTTATCCCCTCTTCACGCATAGTGCGCGAAGGACCGCCTTGGGTGGAATTATCCTGTGCGCCAGCGTAGATCTTATAAAATGGTTTAGAGTCATCTGGCGCTACTTTATAGAACTGGGTTAATGGAAGGTTCGCCATAAAGCGCCAATTTGCCATTCTGTCGTGAGACATATAAATACCACCATCGGACCCCATCAATACGAAATCTGGATCGGTAGGATGGAACGCCATCGCGTGGTCGTCTACGTGCTTGCGTTTAGTGTTGATGGGCGTCCACGTTTTGCCGCCGTCATCCGACACTTTGCTGTAGTTACTGGCAATATAAACACGGTCAAATTGATGTTGGTCAGCGAATATTTCCTGATAATAGTGAGGACCTGTGCCACCGCCTACTTCATCTGACATTTTAGTCCAGCTAGCACCTTGGTCGGCTGAACGGTAGAAGCCACCACCACGATTATCGGTTTCAATGGTGGCATAAATCACATCTGGGTTCATGGGTGATATAGCCATACCAATTTTACCCATGTTGCCTTGTGGTAAACCTGTTTTAAGTTCAGTCCAGGTTTCGCCTCCGTCGTTGGAAGTATGGATACCTGCGCCTTCGTTCGTTCCCACATAGGCACCAATTGAACGCTGACGCGCCCACGTTGCAGCATAAAGTTTGTCTGGGTTACGCGGGTCAATAAGTAGTGATGTTACCCCGGTCCATTCGTCAGCTGGCTTAAGCACTTGCTTCCACGTTTCACCGCCATCGGTCGTCTTATAAAGCCCACGCTCGCCGCCGCCACTCCACAATGGCCCTTGGGCAGATACCCATACAATATCTGGATTTGTAGGGTGAATAATAATGTCAGAAACGTGCTCTGACTTCTTCAGACCCATATTCTTCCAAGTTTGACCGCCATCTAGCGATTTATATACACCGTCGCCAAAGCTAATGTGACGGCCACCATTATTTTCGCCCGTTCCCACCCAAATAATATTTGAGTTGCTTGGCGCAATGGTCACGTCACCAATGGAGTAAACTGGCTGGTCGTCGAAAATTGGCGTCCAGGTCGTACCCGCGTTGGTAGTTTTCCACACGCCACCCGAGCCCACCGCGGTGTACCATGTTGAGGGATTGTTCTGATCGACTGCGATATCAGCGATACGCCCAGACATGTACGCAGGCCCAATATTTCTCAGCTCCATGGCTTTGAATGTTGAACTGCTGAAGACTTCATTCTTGTCGTTTTTGTCTGCAAAGGCGGGGGTGCACGCAAGTGCAACTGATACAGCAACTGCCGCTTTAAGAAGCTTTTTCATTATTGTTATCCAGTGTGTTTGATAGGGCTCAAAACCCTTTTTTAATTTGTAGTACTATCACTCTATAGCATTACTAATAAATGCTTAAAGTTACAATGTAACATACGACCAACTGCCCATTACAAAAGTTGAAAATATTGTGCACCGACTTAACATTACTTAATATCTTGATGGTCATTAGCCAGTGCATTTTTTCAAAAAGTAGTTTAGCCCTACCGACTCAATCTGTACATTTATTCAACAAATCGTATATTATCCAATCTGGATCTTTGTTTTACTATTCAGGGCGTCAGCCTAAGAATACTGATACTGATTCACAGGATTCAAATAGACACGAAAAAGCTTAAAGGCTCGAAGGGAATACATAAAAATAATATGCGGATTAGACATCTAACAATTTTACTCGTCGTTGCCAGCGTTCTACTTAGTGCCTGCACACCTTCACAACCTACAAACAAAATTCTGATCAGTGGTCCTTTTGAACCAGTCAATAACGATCCGGCAAGTACCGGCTACATGTTTACACGAATGCAAATTCTGGAAACTCTCATAGACGTAGATAACCAAGGTCAGCTTATCCCAGGACTTGCTAGCTCGTGGTCAAATGATGAGGACTTTACTGTTTGGACATTTAATTTACGTCCTGATGTGTATTTTCATGACGGCACGTTAATGACCGCCGACGCCGTCTACAAAAGTCTTTCGGTCGCGTTTGGTAAACCAACGCCATTTTCAAAAGATATGATCGCCAACATGGAGGTGATATCAGAATATTCTATCAAGTTCACCTTGAACCAAAGTTACCGTCCTTTCCCTTCCCTGTTAAGTAATTATGCAACTGCGATCGTGGCACCTGCTACCTTCGGCAAGTTCAATCGAATTAAAACCTTAATAGGTACAGGCCCCTATCAGATTACGCACTTTGAACCACCCCACAATATTACAACCACACGCTTCGACAATTATTGGGGCGAGCCCGCTGTTATTGAAAACGTTGAGTACGTAACGGGTCACCGCTCTGAAACGCGGGCGCTTATGGTACGAACGGGGCAAGCAGATATTGTGTACAACCTCGACCCTGCGGCGGTCAGCATGTTGCGCACGGACTCTAACGTAAACGTATTTAGCGACAGGATCCCTCGCACCACTTTAGTTAAGTTAAATAGCGGCCATCCTATCCTCTCAGATGTAAAAGTAAGGCAAGCACTGAGTTTAGCGATTGACAGAAAAGGCATTGCATCTGGCGTAATGCGTATATCGAATATCTCTGCTGATCAGCTATTTGGCCCAAATATTCGAGACTGGCATATTCGTTCTACTACAGATAATGCTACCAATACTATTTCAATGAGTGACGCTGACAATAATCCAACAATTAAAAATAGCGTTGAAAACGGCGACTTATTATTAAATAGGAAAAAAGCGGCACAGCTGCTAACCGACGCGGGATGGTTAGAGGGTGAGGATGGCGTGCGCTACAAAAATGGCTCACCCTTAACGCTTGATATGATTACCTATGCCAATCGCCCAGAACTGATTACCATTGCCACGGCAATTCAAGATCAGTGGGCTAGCATTGGAGTGAAGCTTTCTGTCCATATGGAAAATGTAAGTGCCATTCCTTCAGGGCATGCTGATGGCACATTACAAACTGCACTTATGGCGCGTAACTTTGCTAACATCCCAGACCCTCTTGGTATAATGCTGGCTGACTTTTCTTCAAAAGAAGGCGGCGATTGGGGGCCAATGAACTGGCAAAATGAAAAAGTGTTTAGCGATTTAAAGACCTTGAGTCACACCACAGATGAACACGCTTACAAATCGTTGATATCATCAATTATGCAAGAAGTTCAGCAAGACGTTCCTCTTATCCCCGTTATGTACTATGTGCAGCAAACCGCGACATCTAGCCGACTAAGAAACTTCAGCTTCGACCCTTACGAGCGTTCTTTTCGCGTATCTCAAATGAGAATAGCCCCATAATAATGAGAAAAATCCTACTTCAACGGCTGCTTCAAGCTGTACTGATGGCGTGGAGTGTAGGCACACTCACATTTATTATAACCCGTTCACTACCTGGAGATATGGCTTACAAAATAGCGGCTGGCCGCTACGGTGACGATGCGGTAAGCACAAGTGCCGCTAACGCCGTAGCAGAAGAACTTGGTCTGCACAGAAGCGCTTTCGAACAGTACGTAAGCTGGATGACTGATTTAGCCTCACTGGATTTAGGCAATAGCTTGGTCACGGGAGCCCCCATTGTTGTTGAGCTACAAAATCAGCTTTCTTACACCCTTGTTCTCGCTGGACTCGCTATTCTGGTATCCGCATTAATTGCGTTTCCTCTGGGAATTTATAGCGGCATCAGAAGCGCTCGAAAAAGTGAAAATACTCCTAAAAGCCGTGCTTCTCTTTTTGATAAAGCAGTATTAGTGTTTTCCACGTTCGTGCGCTCTCAACCGGTCTTTTGCTTGGGACTAATTCTCATCTTTATTTTTGCTCTAGAGCTCAACTGGCTTCCGGTTGCGGGCTCTTCAGGCTTTGTCTATACCATATTACCTGTAATGACCTTAGGGTTAAGCCTGGCGGCTATATCAAACCGCGTAATTCGCAATAGTACTGTTAATGAGGTTCAATCGGGTTACTTCCATTTCGCCAAGATAAAAGGGTTAAGCGCTCTAGAAGCGTTCAGGTGCCATGCGCTACCTAACATTGTAATACCTGCTCTAGCCTTCATGGGCATACAACTTATCGGGTTAATTGAAGGCGTAATTATGATTGAAAGCCTTTTTGCTTGGCCCGGCATAGGACACGGACTTTCCCATGCTGTCTTTGCCCGCGACATCACTATGTTACAAGGCACAGCTTTGCTGATGGGCATGTTATTCGTATTGGTCAACACACTAGTCGATTTAAGTCAGTATGCACTCGACCCAAGGGTGAGAGAGAATCGAGGGTATAGCCAATGAAGACACCCGCCTTATCTGTTGAAAAATTGATTGGCTTTTCACTTTTGATGCTGCTCTTATTACTTGCGTTGGGCGAGCCTGTTCTATTGGGAACAAACGGTAATCAACAAAATTTAAAGCAAGTGCTCGAAGCCCCAAGTGCGCAACATTGGTTAGGTACAGATCAGTTCGGACGCGACATGTTAGCCAGAATCTCAGAGGGTCTGCGCATATCACTTTCTCTCGCTGCACTGTGTGTACTAAGTTCATCAATCATTGGCGTGCTAACGGGCGTAATTGCAGCGTGGTGTAGAGGCTGGGTAGATACGACGTTGAATTTCATTGCCAATACGATATTGGCGCTCCCCGGACTGGTACTTATTCTTCTTTTCGCGGCGCTAGTACCCGGCTCTTTCATTATGCTGTATTTAGCCATTTCCTTAGTACTGGCCGTCGAATACTTCAGGCTGGTACGTGCTATCACTCTACCAGTAGTGACAGGCCCTGCACTGGAAAACTCTGCGCTAATGGGTTTTCCAAAACGCTATTTATTTAATAAGCATATATGGCCCGCCATTCGACAAGACGTGTTATCACTTGCTGCTTTTGGTGCCTCCTCCTCAATTATCGCCATGGCATCGGTGGGCTTCGTTTATGTTGGTTTAAAACCTCCGAGCCCTGAGCTCGGGCTGATGATAGTTGAGCTTTTTCCATACTATCACGAAGCACCTTGGCTGCTCGCACAACCTATTTTCACCCTATTCGTTCTCGTACTGGGCTTTCACTTACTTTCTGCGAAGAGTGACAATACACCTCGTTTAAATAAGTTCATTTTTGACAGCAGCAGTAGACTATCAAAGAGTGATGCATTGGAGCGCAACCTGTGAGCCAGTACATTGCTATTGAACACTTATCAATTTACGCGCAAGACACCATTATTGTAGAGGATCTATCCCTTAACCTTGAACAAGGCGAGACACTGACTATATTAGGTGAAACCGGGGCAGGTAAAAGTCTGCTAGCGCAAGCAATTATGGGCGACTTACCACCTGCACTGAGGGTTACGGGAAATGTTCTGGTAAACGGTGTAGATATGCTTCGTGCCAACCGACGTGAATGTGAACAATTGTGGGGGCGAGACATTGTTATGCTGCCGCAAGAGCCATGGCATTCTCTAAGCCCAATGATGAAAATTCGCCAGCAAGTCGCCGAAGTTTTTCGGTTTACATTGGGTAACGGTGCTCGCGAAGCACAAAAGAGTGCGAAGACACAGCTAGACAACCTGGCTCTTAAAGACGACAGTGATAAGGTCCCTTCTCAACTTTCCGGTGGAATGGCACAGCGTGTTGCTTTTGCCTGTGCATCAGCGACTAATGCACCTTTATTTCTAGCCGACGAACCCACAAAAGGGCTAGATGCCGGACGCAAACATCATATTATTGAGCAACTAAAGCAAAAAGCTAACGACGGTACGCTACTTACCATTACGCACGATGTTTCAGTGGCAGAGGCACTGGGTGGTAAATGTATGGTGCTTAAAAACGGGAAACTGGTTGAAACAGGTGATACCCGCAAGATACTGTCCTCCCCGTCTTCAAACTATACCAAAACCCTTATTGCGTCGGCTCCGCAACACTGGACGGCTACAACAAAAAAAACGCATAGGTTTGCACCGCTGGTATCGGTGAATGACCTCACAATTATGAGAGGTAACCGTACACTATTTACTGGCCTTAGTTTTTCTTTAGGGGAAGGCGAAATTGTCGGGCTTTGTGGTGATAGCGGCAGTGGAAAAACGTCTCTAGGTGATGCTCTACTTGGGCTTCTACCCTATCAAGGCAATATTGCGTTTCATACGCTTTTACACCGTTATCAAACCCTAAAACTATATCAAGATCCCCCAAGTTCATTTGCCCATCACACTACGCTTAATTCATTGATTGATGACGTAATAAAGCTTCACAAGGTGTCTAAAAAGCGTGCTGATTTACTTTCAGCTCAACTAGGCCTTAACCAGCGATTGTTTGAGCGCAGCGCCTCTGAGGTAAGTGGAGGTGAGCTTCAACGCACTGCATTGCTGCGCGCGCTGCTACTAAAGCCCAAGTTACTTATAGCTGACGAGCCAACATCTAGGCTCGACCCCATTACAAGTAAGGCAATTACTCACTTACTTGTCGATCAATGCAGAGAAGAAAATTGCACGGTGCTCTTTATCAGTCACGATAGAACACAGCTAGAAAAAGTCTGTGACCGCGTCATTGACCTTCAGACTCTCACAACACCAAAAGCCGTTATATAACGGCTTTTGGAAGACAAAATTCAGGGCTCTTTCGTGTGTTTATACGCAAACCGTAGCCGCGAATGAACTAAAAAGTCACGATTTCATCATCAATAAGATGACCAACAGCCTGACTCTGCTCAGCATCGACAAAGGCGCTATCAATCGCGCCAAAGCGCGCCGTAGTAACCTTTCTATAATTCGGGTGTGTATAAATATAAGTTTGCTCTGACTGAAGCGCCTCTATCACGCGCTCAGCTAGCACAGAGGCATCGATTCCCGACTCTACTGCTTTAGTGGCCGCTTGAGCTCCTGCTTTAAGCTTCTCTTTATCAATGCGATTTTCAGCGGCTACTGCATATTTTTGCTGCCTATTTCTATACGACTCGTGAATGCGGGTTTTCACGAATGCTGGACACAATACAGAAGTATGGATTCCAAAAGGTTTCAGTTCTGGTACCCAGCTTTCCGTCATAGAGACAACCGCAGCCTTTGATGCGCAATAGGCCGCCGCATATGGCATACCCATCATTCCTGCCATCGACGCCACGTTTAGCACCCAACCTCCTTCGCCGTGCTCTTTAATAGCTGGTACGCATGCTTGTGCGCCATAGAGTACGCCCATAACGTTGACGTCCATTACCCAGCGCCAGGTCTCATGCTCCGAATCTTCAACTTTCCCCGGCGTACCGCCAACGCCAGCATTATTGATGACCATATGAACCTTGCCAAACTTCTCTTTGGCGTTAGCTACAATATCTTCCCACTGAGCGTAATCGGTAACATCAAGGGCGCAAGTCAATACATCGAAACCTTTCTCACGTAAGTCGTTACCCGATTCGGTTAATGCAGCATTATCAATATCGCCCATGACGATATTCATACCCTGCCTTGCCAATGCCTCAGCCAGCGCTAACCCTATGCCGCCAGCGGCGCCAGAAATAATAGCGGTCTTACCCGTAAATTCGTTAGACATCTTACTCTCCTGTTATTGTTATTGCGCCGCGGGCCCTTTGGGAAAACCATTTCGATGAGGAGTATGCAATCGCCTATCTCACTCAACTAGCGCTTATCTACACACCTAGATTAGGGGTAACAGGATGGGGAAAATACTTTATTTGGCTAATTTGAATAGCTTCATGAAATTAATAAGTCAGGTTAAACGTACAGGCGGGGCAAATAAAAAAGGGCAGTGACTAACCCTGCCCTTTGCATTACCCCGCTACTATATTTCTATGTTGAAAACTGTCTCATCCGTTCTACATCAACCTAACCGACTGTTCGATTTTACTCTGGTGCTACTAATCTAATTCTCAACAATGGCTTTTGACAGAGCGTACTTACAGGAGTCGATATCTTCACGCCTCAGTAAATACTTCCGCTTGTTTGTTAAGCCGCGAAATCAGTATATTTGATGATGTCAGCCATTTCGAAAGCTCCAGCGGGTTGACTGCCCTGTACTTTTAGTTCTGGATACCATGAAGGGTTAGATCCTAAGAACGAGTGAGGGTCACTTTCAATCAAACCTATAAGCACTTCAGCTACAATATAACCTCCAACAGGCCCCAAATGATTGCCTCCTGAGAGGCTTCCCTCGCAAAGAATGTATAACCACAGCGGAGTCGCTTGAGCTAAGTTGCCCGGCAGTTCGAACATCGACATATCGGGAGAATCCAGGCTTACGCCTAAAACAGACTCCATGTATTTGTGCACTGACTGGCCTGATGGCAGTGAAAAGCTCTGACCACGTTGCAAATTTCTTACGGCAAGCGATGCCTCAGCATTTTTGATAAACGGCAACTCCAGTAATTCTGAAGGAAGTTTTTCATCGACCGCCCCCGCTTTCTGAGCATCTTCTCCAAAAAACCAACTCCAGTTAATCGCTCCTGCCGTATTCTTCTGGAACCCTGTACCTAACTCGCTGCCAAACATCGTTACGCCTTTATGACTTTCGTTAAAGTCTAATGGGTTGGTAACCATTGTATGACCAAAGCGATAGGCGGCGACGGAAAATTCAACCGGAATAAATGGAGAGTTATCTTCAGTAAAAAATCGTCGACCGTTACACATAATATCATCGACGACCGTTTGACCTACTAGCTTGGGTAAAAAATCATAAATAACGACCCATTGGTAGTGCCAGGTCACGATCTCTCGCGCCTTTTCGAAAAGAGCAGTTTTCGTCGTATAAGTGCCCTTCGTTAGTAACTCATTGACAACCGTGTTATGAAAATAGTGCATCAGTAATTGAAACTGAGAGACTATTCGGTTTTCATCGTTACGTGGATCGCCAATCAATGCCACTTGGTTTAAATGCCCCTGAGGAGTACTCTCTGCTCTAAGTAAATCATCACCGTTCGTCAGCAGGTGCAACTTGTCTATTTGTTTAGGCTTGCCGGAGGCGTTTGGTGGTGCGTGATAGTAGAGATGCGGTGTCCCTTCAACACCCGAGCCATAGATACAATCCAAATCTAGGGTAGGCGTTCGGATATTATTGATGTCATCAGGGGTATTTCGTGAACTTAAACTCGATGTAATATCAAGGGTAATGTCATGATCGATGAATTGGCCTAAGAATACGTAACCCAGGTCAATATTTGACAACTTGGCTTCTGCTCCGGAATCCATGGGTCCGTTCTTTTTACCGCATTCACGAAGATCATGCGAGTTACTGATAAGTCGAGGGAGTTGAGGAAATAGACGCCTGAATCGGCCTTGTGATTGATGATGGGTGCATTTAGGGGTCATACCGCTAGGTGTATTGATGCCATGATGTATCATATTCAGTCTCCATTTTAGTTATCACCTTTTCACTGATAAACACTAAAAATGGGGAAGTTATTGAAAATCTATTGCTCGGAAACATCGTGAGCATCCATACTCTGCTTTCCCTTTTTGAACAACAAGACCAGCTCAAGGCTTATATTAGACTATCTCAATGTGTTTATTTTTTCAACAATCAAGATAACCTTAAGCTGTTATAAAAAATGATCGTTGAGTAAACTCACCAGCGAATACCCCTTCGTTTGTCTCCGTTTCCTTGGCTCCAAACTCAAAAAAAATATGGACGGTTTAAACTCAACCGTCCTCTGCATGAGGTTTTACATAGGCCAAAAGCTACATAAAATTCAGTTCTGACCTATTTGTTAACGCGCTAACGCCAATTAAGAACTGTAAAAACACGGTACATCATTATACTCAACTAGCCTTTTGCTTTACTTCGCCGGCATAACATAAACCTCGCGAACGCAGGCTGACTCTTCTGCGTTTAGGGCAAATAATACCGATTTTGCGATATCCGCTGGCTGAAGCTTATCTTCCTTAGGCTCATCGAAAAATGGTGTATTCACCATGCCAGGGCAGATAGTGGTACAGCGGCCGCCCCACTCGCGCATTTCTTCGGCGAGGTTCTGACCGAAACCATAAGCAAACCACTTACTTGCCCCATATACAGAGCCTTTCAGGGCTATTCGACCGGCGACCGAAGACGTAATAATGAAGTGGCCTTGCGTATCGCGCAGGTACGGCAATCCGGCTTTTGCAGTATAAAGCAGTCCATTGACGTTTGCGCCCAGCATGCCATCCCAGTCATCTACGTCCCCCTTTTCAATGCCGGCGGCTTTCGCGCCGCGCCCCGCATTGGCGAAAATGCCGTCAATGCGACCGAAATGTTTGCTCACCTTTTTAAATGCCGTATCGACATTTTTAAAGTCACTAACGTCAGCTTTTACAGCGAACGCAACATCATTGCCAAGCTCTTCAACCAAGGCACGCAGTTTGTCCTCACTTCTCGCTAAGAGAGCAACGTTAAAACCGTTATTTACCAGTTGCTTTGCCGTTTCTTCGCCAATGCCGCTGGAAGCCCCCGTTATCGCGATAACCTTTTTATCTGTAGCTGAGGTGGACATACACTTCCTCCTTTTTACTGGGCAACCAATTCACTAATTTTGTTTACGAAAGCTGGAATATCATCTGGGTTTCTACTAGTGACTAGTTTTGAGTGGGTCACCACTTCTTCATCAACCCAGGTCGCACCAGCATTTTTGAGATCTGTTTGGATACTAGGAAACGAAGTGAGTGTTGCACCTTTCGCTAACCCAGACTCCACCAGCAACCATGGACCATGACAGATAGCACCTATAGCTTTAATACTTGCCGCGCTGTTTGCACTTTTGATGAAGGCAACAGCATCTTCGTTGGTACGCAGCACATCGGGATTGATTTGACCGCCAGGTAGCACAAGGGCATCGTAATCTTCAGGATTAACGGACGTAACTTGTTTATCAACATTGACGTCCTTCCCCCAGTTGTCTTTATCCCACGCTTTAATTGTTGTCTGATCATCAATAGATAGCACATCAACGTCAGCACCTTGCTCAATAAACTTGTCTCTTGGTTGAATCAACTCGCTTTGCTCAAAACCATTAGTTGCCAAAATAGCGATTTTTTTGCCTTTAAGGTTTTGGGTGTTGCTCATAATGTTCACTCCTTTTGAAAGACGAAATGTAAAGCTAGTAAAAGCAGGGGTCGCCACACGACAGGAATAACTGTCCGCCTACCACCTTTAGCAAATCCCATCAGGTGAACGCGTTAGTTTGTGCATGGCATAACCTAGCTCTTACTATCTAGCTACGATGCTGTTGAAGGTGCAAATTACAAACCATCCAAACCAAGAAACGCAAACCATTGATTCAATTACAATAAATGAAATACCAACAATTTCACCACCATTGATAGCCACGCACATATTCAGATTTTGTGAACGATTTACAGAGCTTGTTTCTCGCTCCTTTTTTAAGTTGATGTAAGCCGACAGCGAAGTTTTCATGTATCAAGCTCTAAGAGTTCTATCGTTTAGGCAAAACATGAGGACACATGAGCAAGGAACGTTTCAACCACGCTAAATCTGCATTCGAGCTTTCTTTGAAAAGTTGGTGGAGTATTTCAAAGCGTATTTTCACTAGCCTGCAAAAAGATAACATTCCTCTTATCTCCGCTGGGGTTGCCTTTTACTGCTTGCTGGCTATCTTCCCCTTACTAGGGGCAACCATTGCCTTGTATGGGCTTGTTGTATCACCCGACGAACTGCAACGCCACATGGCATTGCTGGTAAACGTGGTGCCAAATGACAGTCGCTACATCATTGAAGAACAGCTTAAAAATTTAACCGAGAAGTCGAATACTGCATTAGGCTGGAGTTTTTTATTTACTCTGCTCTTGTCACTGTGGAGCAGCAGCAAAGGCGCCAACGCACTGATAAAAGCATGCAACATTACCTATAGCGAGGCGGAAGGAAGAGGCTTTTTCAAAGGTATTCTAGCGCGCATTACGTGCACCATATTTATGATCCTTACCGTAATTGTGTCCCTCGCCTGCATCACCATTTTACCCGAAGCATTAAACTGGATGACGTCAAATGCCCTTAGTACCGAGCAAGCCATGTGGGTGACTTGGCCAGTTATGCTGGCCCTATTTAATATTGCGCTTTCAGCCCTATATCGATATGCCCCTCACCGAAGAGAAGCCCAGTGGCGCTGGGTGACACCGGGTTCAGTTTTTGCCACCTTATTATGGGTGGTAGCCTCGTATGGTTTTTCGATATACCTCAATGAATTTGGAAGTTACAACAAAACCTACGGATCCGTTGGGGGCATTATTATCTTGCTCATGTGGTTGTATTTAACCGCCTATATCATTCTAATCGGTGCAGAGGTGAACTCGTCGATAGAGCTACAAACCTCCGCGGACAGTACGGTAGGAGAAGATAAACCTATGGGCGAAAGAAACGCATTTGTGGCAGATCATACACCGGATGATTTAAGGCGCTAATGCTTAAACTATCTGAGGCGCATGCACTATCTAGCAGCGCCTTCCTCACCATCAATTTTTAGCATCTTTACGAGCATTTCTTTTCATTTTACCTATATCAGAATTTGCCTCATATTCGCGCCGCGAAATTATCTTCTCTTTCCTTTGATGTAAGGCATTACCTTGGACAACACCCTTATCCCGCCAGCCAAAGCGCGGGTTTCTGTTCCCGTTATTGCGCTGGGTATGTACGCAGTTGCGTCTGGCTATTTGATGAGTCTGATCCCACTAATGCTCAGCCATTACAACCTAGACACGGCTATCGCCAGTTGGCTGGCTAGCAGCTTTTACGCTGGACTACTAGTGGGTGCCCTTAGTATTGAACCGTTGGTAACCCGCGTTGGTTACAAGCACGGTTTTGCGCTGTGTTTAGGCGTACTATTACTAACTATTGTAGTAATGCCTTTGTTTGCTCACACCGCAGTTTGGCTTGTGGCTCGGTTAGTGGCTGGCGTTGCTGTAGCGGGTGTATTTGTTATCGTAGAGTCGTGGCTTTTACACGGCGACGAAGCCGATAGAGCCAAACGTTTAGGCTTGTACATGGGCGCACTGTACGGGGGAAGCTCTTTAGGTCAGTTAGGTATTGGCGCTATTGGCGTAGGCGGCATGCTTCCTTTTGCTGCCATTTTCACCATGTTGATTTTAGCCATTGGCGTACTTTTGTTTGCAAAGAGCGAGCAGCCTGAAGCTTCCCACAGTACGCCACTGTCGCTAAAGCAAATATCGAAACTAAATCATGCCGCAATTATTGGTTGCATAGTGTCAGGCTTAACCCTAGGTGCCATTTACGGCTTAATGCCCCTTGAACTATTAAACCGCGGCATTGCTCATGACGATTTGGGTAGCTTAATGGCCTTAATTATTTTAGGCGCTATGGCAGTTCAACCTTTAATTCCTGCACTATCCAAGTACTTAGGCCGCACGTTACTCATGGCACTATTTTGTTTACTGGGTGTCGCCGCCATAACATTAACCGCAGCGGTTAGCGGTATATACGCTTTGGGAACAGGTCTGTTTCTATTAGGGATGGCAATATTTGCCTTATACCCAGTGGCAATAAATCTGGCCTGCGACAAGCTCGATGCTAGCTTCATTGTATGCGCCACACAGGTCATGCTTTTCAGCTACAGCGTGGGTTCAGTAGTAGGCCCACTCATTGCCGATAACTTTTTAGTAGGCCCTCAAGGGTTGATGGGTTACTTATTTGCGTGCTTACTTGCTACCAGTATTTATATGCTGATAGCCAGTGTTAAAACCAAAGGGCGCGCCATGGCAGGCGAGTAACACACTCGCCTTGTCTATCTTACTGCCCCTATTGTGGGGCAGATTCAAAATACGACACCTTATCGCTTCCTTTTCGCGACACTTTCAGCCGCTTTTTACCGCTTACTGTTTCAAGAGAAAGTCGGTTTGGATAACCTTCCACACCAAATTCTCCGTCACCAAGGTAAACAAGCTCCCCACTTTCGATATGACTCCACAGCAACAGTCTTCCTTGGTAGAAAAGCTGGTTATTCTGCTTGCTGATTTCGATGGTTTCTCCAAAACCTGCGAGGTATTTACCTTCAAAGTCATTTAACAGTTTAAGGGGAATCTGTTGCTTTACCACGGGCAAGCTTTTCTTCCAGTCGAGCTTTTCCACAACCGTTGCAATAACTGTTTCAATAACCGGAATTCGAGCAGGGTTGCCGCCGTTACCGAATATAGCGATACCTCTACCATCGCGCATTGTGCCCATGATTTGCCCTCCTGTTCCTGTGTTTGAACCACCATGAGAGAACCACTCTAGGTTGCCTTTAGCCTCAAGACGCATCCAGCCTAACCCCCAACCACCTACAACATCGAGGGTTTCAATTTGAGTAGTATTACGCGCCACTGCTTGCGAGATTACCTTTGTATCATCACCATTTAGTGCTCGTTGCATTTCGATAATCAATGTTGCCATATCAAGAGCATTACTCCACATTCCAGAAGGCGCGATTTGCGGGCAAATTGGATATCCTGATTGGATCACGCTCAAATCGTCGTGATGAACGCTTGCCACATTTTGCAAAAATAGCGGGCTGTCAGGTTGATACATTGTGGTGTTAACCATGTTTAGCGGCTTAAATAGCATTTCTTCTGCTAATTCAGGCAATGTCTTTCCAGTTAGATCTTCCAGCGCAATTTGCACAATAACGTAGCCTCCGCCGCTATACGACCAACTTTCACCAGGCTTAAATGCTAAGCTGATAGGCGAGTCATAACGAGGTACGTTTACTCCGTTTAGGCTATCGATAGCCGTTGGCACAGCGTCTCCTTTATAAAAGTCAGCAAACCCACTTTGTGTGGTGCCCGCAGTGTGGCTGAGCAACCGACGAAAAGTAATTTCCTCTGGGTTGGGAAACTGCTCTTTTTGCAGTGTCCAGCGGGTGAGATACTTAGCTACAGAGTCGTCTAAACTAAGCTTTCCTTGCTCTTCGAGCATAGCCGCTAGTAGCGCGGTAACCGGCTTGGAAATAGAAGCGGTAGAAAAGGCCGTTGACTGGTTAATGGCATCACCTGAGCCGAACACTTTTTCCCCAGCTGTGGCGGAATAGACAACATTGAAGTCGTCGATTACCGCGACGCTTACGCCACTTAATTTGTATTCTTTTAAGAGCTCGTTGAGTTCTGCTTGAGACAACAGTTGGTTGTCATTTGCGTGGGCTATTTCAAGTAGCGCATACCACAAAAGTAAAAGGATAAAGGCTACTAGTTTATTAATGGGTGTCATACATCACTCTCCGTATAAATTTCAGCCAAATGTAGCGTCAATTATTCGGTTTACGGCAACCTATTTCCTGAACTGCATCAGGCATTCCCCAAGTGCATTACTTCGACTTCATTAACAGTTAAAAACTGTGTACTGTGTTAACAATAACAACAAACAACACGCCCTAACTTCCCGTGCAAAAACTCAATTGGTTCTACTTAATGCTTATGACAATGCTCATTTGGGGCGTTGTACTTTTGCACGAACAGCCCACCCATTCACCGACATTTCCTTCTCAGGTCAGCATCCTCTATTCTGGGCAAGAGCAAGTACCAGCGGAGAACGACCCTCGATGGCGGGCTCATTCCCAGTCGGATATCGAACTGTCTAATGAAGTAAGGTGGCTCAAGTTCACACTTGCGTTCAACGCAACATCAAATGGGTCACAAGGTGTACAACAAATCGAGAATGCGCCTAAAGGCTTGTTTGTTTCTATACTTGGCGCGTTTTCTGTTTATTTGAACGGCTATCACATTGGTGATAACGGCATGCCTGCAACAGCCGAGAGCAAAGAATTGCCAGGTAAAATAGACAGTATATTCATACTACCTTCACAGTACCTGAATACTGGTGATAACACGGTGATGGTAAGGCTGAGCAGCGAATTTCGTCCAGATACCGCGCAAAGTAGTGGATTTTGGGTATTTGCAGACGACTTCGAAACTCTTGCCGCCATTAATGAGTGGCGTATACGATTACCCTTAATGATGCTAAGTGGCTTGGTTCTTGTCGCCATGTATTCATTTGTGGTGTACTTTTCATCGCTCAAAGAGCCTGCATACCTGTGGTTTAGCTGCCTATGCACCATGCTGATTCTATTAATCTTGGCCGAGTCATGGCGAGGTCTATTCGGTTACAGCTACCAGTGGCACATCCTTAGAATGGAAATCGTCCTTGGATTAACCCTTGTTATCAGCCTGGTGCTACCGCTCTTTTTCCTGTCTTTCTTCCGCTAT
This sequence comes from Alteromonas sp. Cnat2-8, assembly GCF_022348355.1. Taxonomy (NCBI): domain Bacteria; kingdom Pseudomonadati; phylum Pseudomonadota; class Gammaproteobacteria; order Alteromonadales; family Alteromonadaceae; genus Alteromonas; species Alteromonas sp. Cnat2-8. Next base: position 533,849 of record NZ_JAKREX010000002.1, on the reverse strand, counting down.
TCAAAAACTTGGTTTATCAGTACCTTGCTTGTGTTGGTTATGGCTAGTTGTGGGGTACTGTTATATTTCGATGGTTACGATTACCGCAGCTTTTTGTTATTCAGTGTGTCTTTGCTCATTAGCTTTATTATTGGTGTGGCCAGTATTTATAAACGGAAGAAGTACGCGTGGTTAATGACCATGGGAATAGTGGTATTTGTTTCACCCGTTCTCATAAACCGGTTTTCGTTTATGGACCAATATTTCTTTGTTTCGTTTAGTGGCTTAGCGCTTTTATTACTACTCGTGCTAAGCCAAACCCATGCTGAGAGACAGCGTGCACTTACGCAGTCAACGCTTACCACCCAGCGTCTGCAGCTTGAGCTTATAAAGAAACAGCTACAGCCTCACTTTATTCTCAATACCCTAACCGCAATTGAAGAGTGGATTGAAATCGCCCCTAAAGAAGCCATTGGGTTTATTCAGGCATTAGCATCGGAGTTTCGCCAAATGGCCAGCTTAAGCGATAGAGCCTTAATTGCTTTACAGCAGGAAGTCGCCCTTTGTGAAAGTCACCTTAAAATTATGGGATACCGCTTCGACGCCCACTTTTCACTGCAAAAGCCGGAGATGTCAGAAAACAAAGGGCTACAGCTTATTCCTCCCGGAGTATTACTCACCCTCATAGAAAATGCTTTTAGCCACAACAGATACGGCTCGGGAGAGTATCAATTTAGTCTTAGCTTTTCTGAACAACAAGAGGATGAAGCACAGGGTGTGTCCATAGAGAATGCCAAGCATGATAAGAATAAAAGACCTTCAACTACCTTGCTGTTTAAAGCTCAGCTTACTCAACACTATTCTTACCAGACATCAGCATTACAGAATAAAGAAGGAACCGGTGTTGGCACCAAGTACATTAAAGCCCGGCTCACAGAAGCGTTTGGTAATAACTGGAAGCTAGTGGAATTTAATGAAGATAGGTATTGGGTAACTAAGCTCACATTTCCAACAACGTTCGTTTCGGGTGAGCAAAGTAACGCGCACGCCGAGCAGACCGAACAAATCACCTTACAAACGCTATTATGAATATTACCCTAGTAGAAGATGAACCCATGGTTGCCAAACGACTTGCTCGTTTTATCGACCAGTGTACCGACGATAAAACCACTATTCATCGCTTTTCCAACCTCGATGATGCGGAAGAGCATTTATCTGACCGCGACACAGACTTGCTCTTTCTAGATTTGAATTTGCATGGAAAAGACGGTTTTTCATTAATTCATCAACAGCTTGCCGCCCCTTATCACACCGTGGTGGTGTCAGCGAATACCGACAGGGCTTTAGAAGCGTTTGAGCTTGGCGTACTTGATTTTATTGGTAAGCCATTTACTCAAGAAAGAATAAGTAAAGCGATAGAACGCTTTTCTCTGCATCAATTTAAGGGCCAATGTCAGCGGTTGTCATATCGCAAAAACAATGTGCTCTGCTTTCTTCAAGTTGATGATATTCAATTCATTCAAGCCGCAGGGCACTACAGTGAAATAACCACTAAAGACAATCAAACCATATTGCATGACAAGCACTTAGACAGGTTAATGCAAATTCTACCTCAAGGATTTATGCGAGTTCATCGCTCTTATGCGTTACCTCTTAATGAAGTTAAGCATATCGAACAACACTCAGGTGCGAAGTACATTGCACACCTGCACTCTGGCGCGAGTGTTCCAGTAGGAAGAACTAGATTCAATACGCTGGTTGATGCTCTGGGCAGCTAAGACTTCTAAACTGTGCGTAAGCGTTGAATATCTTTTTGAGGCGGCATGCCAAACAATCTGCTGTATTCTCGGCTAAATTGAGATGCACTTTCATAGCCAACCAATGAGCTTGCTTGTGTTGCGTCCAAACCGTTCATCAGCATTTGATCCCTTGCTTCTTGTAATCTTAGTGTCTTTTGATATTGCAGAGGGCTGGTACCAGTAAGTGCTCGAAAGCGCTGCCTGAAAGTAGAAGCACTCATGTGGGCTTGGTCCGCCAATGCGTCCATTCCCACTGACTGAGTAAAATTCTGTTTTAACCACGTCACCACTTTTAAAATATGTGCGTTTGGCGCGCCTGACGACACAAGGTGGCGAAGGTGCAATCCGTGTGGTCCATCAAGTAAGCGAATAACAATTTCTTTTTCAACCAATGGGTAAAGGCTATCCAAAAACTTTCCCTGGGCACACATTTTAATAAGGCGACCTAGAGCGTCGTACAAGCCTTCATCCACATCTTGTGTCGATATTGGTTGATATCGAATATCTCTTGGCGGTTTTGACAGATTAAGTTCGGCGCAAACTTGCAGAATGAGGGTATAGTCCAACTTCAGAACCAGCGCTACAAAAGGGTTGTGCCTCGTCGCTTCTGACACATGAGAAATTACCGGCAAATCAAAGGTAGTTAGCATAGATTGGCCAGCAGTGGACTGATGGAGCTGGTCTTCATAAGAAAGGAGCTTTGCCCCTTGCAAAACGACCGCTAGGCTAAGCGTATAAATACAGTGTAAAGGCTCTGTCGGCGCATTTCTTACGTGAAGGGTAAGGCCTGAAATCGGCGTTTCGTGGTCTCCCTCTTTTCGACTGTATTCCAGCACCATTTCACTTAACGCTTTTTTCGCATCACTGATTGGAAAAAACACCGTTCGATCTCCCACAAGCATTACATCGAAAAGAAAAGGATTAAACAATAATTACGCCCTTCGGCTGTATGCCTTGGGCGCAAGTTGTCATCACTTATTCTTAGTTACTAACCTACATGTTCTTTGAAGAAAGGTACAATTTGCGCCATGGCCAGTCCAACAGGTTCACTTTTATCATAAAGGTCGTAATGGGACCAATCTTCTAATTCAACCAATTGGCGATCTTTAGATGCCACTGCGCGCCCGTAAATTTCCATGCCGTCACGGTAGGCACCAAATGCCCCAACCTTCTGACCAATAACTGCCATTACGGGTTGCGTCATAAGGGTCTCTGCAAAAGAAAATGCGTCCCACGCCAGTGTCTTTTGCGCATGAGAAAACAACATTCTTGTAGCGCCACCCGGCTGTTGGCCTCGCGGGGTTTTGTAGTATTCAGTTGCTTCATAAACATCGCGTTCCGTCATTCCATTGTCTTTGGCTTCAGCGAGACTTGCAGGGAGCAGTTCATTTACTTGTCGCTCACCGCCTCGGGCTTCTGCCGTTCGCTGTGCAGCCATACCCTCTAACGCACCAATGGGGTTATACATGCTAAAGCCTTCTCGAAAGAGTCGACCAATGTTGACAGGTGTGATCCCCACTACGGCTTTGATTCGCTTTTCGGTTAAAGCAGCATTTAAAACATAGCCACCACCACCGCACACACCGATGCCTGCAATTTTTTCCGCGTCTACGTAAGGCAAGGTAACCGCATAATCAATGACTCGACTCACATCCTCTACCCGTTGGGTGGGATCTTCCACAAAGCGAGGTTCACCTCCAGACTCCCCTTGAAAACTTGCGTCATACGCAATGACCACATAGCCTGCTTCTGCAAGTGCCTTCCCATAAGTAGCGCTTGATGTCTGCTCTTTACAACTACCAAATGGATGTACACTAATGACTGTCGGGTATTGTTTAGCCTCGTCAAAATCGGGTGGAGTTAGAATAAGGGCTGAAATATCCCATGCCATGTCTGAGTTTCTAAAACTGACCTTTTTCATTTTATGCTCCTTGTCTCAAGCATTGTTTGCGCCGTCATCGCAAATGCAATGTCGGCAACAGAAGTTGTTTAGGAATAACTGCTTATAGCGTGCGATTAAAGAAGGTTTCTAACGCACTCATTGCGTTTGTAATTTCTGCTTCGCCGTCGTACAAATCCATGTGGTTTGCACCTTCGATGACATGCATGGTTTTATCCGATGTTGCAGCACGCGCCATCAAGTCGTCACTCATCCATTTGCTTCCTGCATTGCTTCCAACCACCGTCAACAAAGGTTGGGTAAGGAAAGCTTCTGCCTTAAAAAAGGCGTCATAACTAATAAGCTGCGTTAAACTTCTCGCAGTACCAAATCCTGGCGCTGTGCAGTATGCTGCGCGATCGGTATGGTAGTATTCCCACGCTTGGCGAAGTTCTTCATTCGGAGCATCTTCTTCTTTTAAAGGCGCCATTGGCATAGTCGCTGTATCGTTACCGCTGGCATCAGAGGTTCTAGACGCAGAGCCCGCTTCTAAGTAAGGTAATGCCTCACTGTCTTTTACATTGTTGTCCCAACCATTTCTGAACATTTGGCCAATGTTGACCATGCTTACTGTGCCCACCGCTTTAATGCGTCTATCGTTGATGGCAGCGTTTGCGGTATAGCCAGCGCCCGCACAAATACCCATTGCGCCAATACGTTCATTGTCGACGTAATCTAAGGTTGTCAGATAATCAGTTGCTGCACTTACATCCTCTGTTCTAACATGAGGGTTTTCCAGTTGGCGTGGTTCGCCACCACTCTCGCCCTGATACGATGCGTCATACGCAAGAGCGATATAGCCTTTTTCTGCTAGTTTTTTTGCGTAGGTTCCAGCAGTTTGCTCTTTAACGCCACCGCCCGGATGTGAAACCACAATGGCTGGGTAAGTTTTAGTTGAATCAAAATTCTCTGGAAAATTTATCAGACCAGACATAGTAATGTTTAAACCGTTGGTATTTGGAAATGATACTTTGTTCATGATGTCTACTCGTCGTTAGGTGAAAATGATGTTCTTGCCTGCTTAACGATTACCTCGTCAAACCATGAATTAAGTATAGGTGTTGGGAGATAGCGAACCTTGCCTAAAACGACGCATTAGTTGCCTGAACCGGTTACTTTGGAATTTAGCAATACAAGGCGTGTTACCTTCCACCTTAAAAAACGCAGCCAATTCAACGAATAGTCTGATTAAATTAACAACGACACAATTCATCACAAACTTGCCCCATTGTTTCGCCCATGAACGCCCTATTTGTTTTTTTAAATAGAAGTTACCGTTCGTTAACTCAGTGCCACTACCATGCTATTTTCCAAAACACCCAAACGGGATTATTTAACACCTTCCAATACTCACAAACCTTGGTTTAGGGAACGGCAACATGTAACTCAGCCGCGTAATCACAGGTTGCTTATCCTTACTTCCTTCCTCTGTTTTTTGCTTGGCATAGTAGTTAGCCCGCTAAGTCGCGCTGAGTCTGGCGAATTGATGCTGCAAAGCGTAGACGGTGAGTCTTCCCCCGCTCTTTTGCATTCAACTGACGTGGATTTACAGGTGAATGGCATGATTGCGCACGTTACCTACTCTCAAAAATTCACTAACGCCAGTAATGAATGGAAGCATGCCGTTTACACCTTTCCGCTTAATGAAAACGCGGCGATTAACAGTATGGAAATGCGTATAGGAGACAGAATAATCCGGGGTCAAATTAAGCCGAAGGCAGAAGCGAAAGAAGCATTTGAAGCGGCCAAAAAAGCGGGAAAGAAAGCCAGTTTAACAGAGCAACAACGCCCAAATTTATTCACCCAGCAGGTCGCGAATATAGCGCCAGGTGAGGAAATAACGGTGACACTTCAGTATGTACAACAGGTAGACTACCGCGATGGAAAATTTACTTTTCACTTGCCTACTACGCTCACTCCTCGCTATTCGCCCGGCATTCCGCTAAATCAGTTTAACGAGAATATAGAGGCTGAAATATCAGGTACAGGTTGGGGAGAACCCACAGATCAGGTACCCGATGCCAGAGCTATCACGCCTTTTATGAGAGAAGGCAATGAAGGCCCGCAACTTACGTTCAACGCAACACTAAATACTGGTTTAACGCTTAATAGCGTCACTAGCAGAAATCACCGTGTGAATTGGTCAGAATCCACAGGTAATTATCTTGTCACCTTTAATCAAAGCAATATCAAAATGGACCGAGACATTTGGCTAGAGTGGCAGCCTTCGCCCTCTAGTGCACCACAAGCAGCTATTTTCACTGAATCGAAAGGTCAGCATGACTACGCCCTTGTTATGCTAATGCCGCCACAAGTGAAGAGCCAAGATTTACAGGATTTTGATCGCGATATCACCTTCGTTATCGACACGTCAGGCTCTATGGGAGGTCGCCCGATTGTCGACGCAAAAGAGAGTTTACAATTAGCGATAGACCGCTTGAGTGAGAAAGACCGATTTAATGTTGTTGCATTCAACAATGACACCACGCGTTTGTTTGAAAACTCTGTAGAGGGAACAACACGAAACAAGCAATATGCGAGGGACTTTGTAAAGCACCTTAATGCAGGTGGCGGCACTGAAATGGCGCCAGCGCTTAATGCCGCACTTAAGCGCACGACAACTAAAGATTTTATAAAACAAGTTGTCTTTATTACCGATGGTGCGGTAGGCAATGAAGCTGCATTGTTCTCGCAAATAAAGAACGAACTGGGTGATGCGCGCCTTTTTACAGTAGGCATAGGCAGCGCGCCTAATAGCTATTTCATGACGCGAGCCGCTCAGTTTGGTCGCGGAAGCTATGTTTTTGTTAGCAATACGGCAGATATTAAACAGCAAATGAATAGCTTGCTTTATAAATTAGAAAGCCCTGTGTTGAGTGATTTAAGCCTCACTCTACCAGCTGGCTATGCACAGTCAGCAGAGATTTACCCTTCTAAAATCCCTGATTTATACGCGGGAGTACCTTTGCTTTTGAATGTAAAACTGCCTCATAACGCCGGTACAAGCGGAAAAATAACCCTTCAAGGTACACTAGTAGACAAGCAGGGCACCACTCGCGAGTGGACCCGTTCGGTAGCAATAGCACCAACGTCGACAGGTTCTACTCAACACCTTGGCGTAGCGACTGCTTGGGCAAGAAAGAAAGTGGCGGCGTTAATGGATGAAAAAGCATTAGGGCGAAATGTAGATGAAGTAAAACAAGACATACTTGCTGTAGCCCTGCCCCATAAACTGATAACAGAGTTCACCAGCTTCGTTGCTATTGAAGAAAAAATAGCAAATACACAGCACATACCGTCTTCCACTGAAAACGTAAGAAACCTAATGCCACAGGGAGCGCAATTCAGACAAATCAGTTACCCCCAAACCGCAGCGGGTGTATCTGAACATGTCGTATTAGGCATGATTGCCATGCTTTTATTGTCGCTTTTTCACAGCATCGCCTTTTTGCGAAACAAGGGGGGACGAGGTTAGCACCTTAAACTCATTTCTTTATTTTTTGACTTAATATGGCTTGGACAAACAATGATTAAATACTCTTTTACCATCATCTTAGTCTTGATCGCCACAGCCAGTTTTGGCAAAGCTGGCTGGATATTATTGAAAGCTGAACTGGCGCAATATTTAATTCAATCTTCGTGGGAAGAAACGCTAGCCACTGGCGCTAACCAGAAGCCTTGGCGTTGGTCTGATACTTGGCCAGTGGGCAAGCTGGTTCATGCAAAAAGCGAGACGCAGCTGTATGTACTAGAAGGCGCACAAGGAAACGCCCTCGCATTTGGCCCAGGTCATCATACCGACTCGTCCCCACTCGGACAGGGTGGTAGTGTGATTGGCGGGCATAGAGATACTCACTTCACGTTCTTAAAGAAGGTGAGAGCCAGAGATATTATGCAATTACAGTTGCCGAATTCACAGTGGGTAACCTATCGGGTTGTATCGAAGACGATAGTCGATGCCGCCTCGGCAATGAAAGTAGATGTAAATGGGCAGCAGCTCTATTTAGTTACCTGCTACCCATTTAATGCGGTATCAACACAAAGTAATTTACGCCTTGTTGTTGAGCTGGTCGAAACTGAAACCCAGCGAACCTAAATAGGTTCGCCCACAATTAATTAGCCGCTTGTTTCGGCGAAAATACGCTGTACAAGGCAGGTAACACAAAGAGTGTTAAAAGCGTTGCAGTAACCAGCCCACCTACGATAACACTTGCGAGCGGCCGCTGAATTTCAGCGCCGACACCGTTTGACATCAACATGGGTATCAACCCTAATGCAGACGTTGCCGCCGTCATCAGAACCGGCCTTAGCCTGGATGTAGCACCAGTGAAAACAGCGCTTTCAACAGCCATTCCCCCTTTCACCCGTTGGTTAATACTTTCCACCATCACTACGCCATTTAATACGGCAACACCGAATAGTGTTATGAAGCCGACTGAACTTGGTACTGACAGGTATTGGCCGGAAAAGTACAAAGAGAACACGCCTCCGATGATGGCAAGTGGCACATTAATAAGTATTAACATCGCTTGACTCAGGGAATTAAACGCGAGGTAAAGCAGCACGGCAATCAATATCAAAGAAAGCGGCACGATGAGCGACAATTTTTTCTGAGCACGCTGTTGGCTCTCAAACTGCCCGCCTATTTGCACCGTATACCCTGCGGGCAAATTCGCCCTTGAAGATATGGCGCTTTGTATCTCTTGAACCAGGCTGCCCATATCTCTTCCTTGGACGTTCGCTTGCACCACTACGCGACGCTGAACGTCATCTCGGCGTATTTGCGGAGGTCCGGATTCATAAGATACCGATGCCACATCGCCAATACGAAGCCATGCACCACTGGGCGATTGTAGTCGAATATCTGCTATGGTGTCGCTGCTTTTTCGTGCGCTTTCTTTTAACCTAACGTAAATATCGTAGCGTTCATTTCCGTTAATGATTTGACCTGCGGCTACACCTCCTACCCCGTCTTGTACCACTTCCATTATGTCACTCACCGATAAGCCATAGCGTGACAACGCTTGTCTGTCGGGAGCAATAACCAGCTGAGCTTCCCCCACAATTTGTTCCATCGCCACGTCTCTTGTTCCTTTTACGTTTTGAATAACGCTCTCTATTTCTCGTCCCTTAGCACTTAGAACAGCCAAGTCTGGCCCAAATAATTTAACGGCTAGCTGTGCTTTCACACCGGAAAGCAGTTCGTCTACACGGGTGGCGATAGGCTGAGAAAAGTTAAGTAGAAGGCCGGGGAACTGCGACAATTCAGCCTGCATTTTTTGCTGTAGCTCATCGCGATTTCTCGCGCTTTCCCACGCTGAAACAGGTTTCAACCCGATGTAAATTTCGATGTTATTAACCGGTTCTGGGTCGCCGCCTATTTCAGCACGGCCTATTCGACTTAGCGCATAAGTTACTTCGGGAAACGCCAACAGCTTTTCTTCTAACGTTGAGGCTACCGCTAATGAAGTCTCTAGGCTTGAAGACGGTGCCAAAGTAACACGCAAGTTTATTGTTCCTTCTTCTAGCTCAGGAACAAACTCGGTGCCAATTTTTGGCACAAGGGCAACAGCAGAAACCAGAAGCAGACCAACCAGTAACACTAGCCACTTGGTATGCAGCAACGTAAAAGAAAGTGCCCGTTGGTAAGCGCGCTCAACAGGTATCAACAAAGCACTCGGCTTCACATTCCTAGTTCGCTTGAATAGAAATGTGGCTAAGGCAGGAACGAAGAACAGCGCAACGACAGTGGCACAAAGTACAGCAAGCATAATACTGATAGCCATAGGCTGAAAAAGCTTGGCTTCTACTCCCTCAAAACTAAACAAAGGAGCAAAGACCACTAGAATTATCGATGCAGCGAAAAAGATAGGTCTGGCGACTTCCTTCCCCGCTAGTTTTACAGATGATTTGAAAGATTGGGCATCTTCATGCGAGCTCGAAGTGTTTGCATTTAATCGCTTAAAGATGTTTTCAACCATCACAACGGAACCGTCTACTAACATACCAATAGCCACCGCTATTCCGCCAAGCGACATCAAATTTGCAGACAGCCCCATGAAAGCCATGATGGCCAACGCCATTGCTATCGCGATTGGAATAGTGATGAGCACAAGAAACGTAGCGCCCACGTTCATTAAGAAAAGGGCGAGAACGATGGTGATAAAAACGAAGGCGATGGTCAATGCCTTCACTACGGTAGAAATTGCTTTTTCAATCAGGTTTGCCTGATCATAAAAAGGCGTGAAACGTACCCCTTCGGGTAACGCTTGATTAATAAGCGCAACTCTTGAATTTATGCCATCAATGGTAGCTTTGGTGTTAGCCCCCATCCGTTTTAATACTATGCCTGTTACCACTTCACCAAACTGTTCTACCTTGCCATCAGATGCCCTTTGAGACAGAGTGACCGCGCCCTGTCGTATTTCAGGCCCTGTTTTAACATCAGCAAGATCAGACACCGTTACCACCACGCCATCTACCGTTTTTACCGGCACCTGCTCAATATCGTGAATTCCCTGCTCACCACTTGCGAACCACCCCGTTCCACGCACAACAAGTTGTTCTTGCCCCCGTTCAAGATACCACCCGCCAACATTAGTGTTATTGCGTTGCAACGCTGTAACAAGGTTCTGTTGAGATAACCCATAAGCAAGTAACTTTGACGGATCTACGTTCACTTGGTACTGGCGAACTTCCCCACCAAAAGACAGCACATCTGTCACGCCATCTATGGGCATAAGTAGCAGCTTTACTACCCAGTCGTTAAGGCTTCTCAGCGCCATTGCATCATATTTCGCACCGTCATCTGCAATGAGGGAGTATTGATAAATTTGACCTAGCCCAGACGTATTTGGCCCCATTTCTGGCGTTCCTACGTTTTCAGGAATGAAGGCTCTTGCTGTTTGCAAGCGCTCGAAAACAAGCTGACGGGCAAAGTAAATATCGGTCCCCTCTTTAAACACAACGGTAATCGCTGAAAGCCCGGTTTTAGAGATGGAGCGCACTTCTTCAACATCAGGCAACGCATACATTACAGCTTCAATTGGGTAGGTAATAAGTTGCTCAATCTCTTCTGCGGCAAGCCCCGGAGCTTCGGTATTCACGCTTACCTGAACATTGGTTACATCAGGGAAAGCGTCCAAATTCAGCGACGGCAAAAGCATCGCCGACCCCGCAATTATGCCTAACAGCAGCACAACCACTAAAATATTATTGCTACCGACCAATCTATTATTCGATTAAACATAATTGGCCTCCTAATGGTTGTGCGGATCAAATCCGCTTTTCGCTAGTTCAGAGGCGACAAAGAATGCACCGTGGGTAACAATCCGCGTTCCAGTTTCTACGCCCTCTATACGTCGATATTCGCCTAGCGCTTCCCCTCGCTGAACCTCAACAGGGGTAAATGCCCCCGACACTTCGTTTTCTACATAGATAACCCAGTCTCCGTCGTTACTTCTCACCATTGCAGTTTCAGGTACTGCCATTACAGGAGATGGAGTGGGCACACTAAACAGTACGTCGACGAACATACCGGCATGAAGGCTATGGGTGGTATTGCGTATAGCTAAGCGGACAGTGCGAGTGCGGGTAAGTGGATCGATAATGTGCGACTGTTGAATAACCTGCGCGGTAAAATGTTCACCGTTAAATATGACTTGCGCCGTATCGCCTACCTGAACAGGAAACGTGCTGGTGGCTGGCAAGCTGGCCTCTATCCAAATATCGCTCTCGTCTGCCAGCAACATGACTGTTTCGCCAGCTAACACCCTTTGCCCTTGCATGAAGTTGTCTTGCAACACCACGCCATCGCGCACGGCGACAAGCTCATACTGACCGAAAGCGTCAACGTCTAAAGCAGTGATGCTTGAAATCGCGTTAGGAGTAAGTCCAAATGCAATTAGCTCTCCGTAGCTCGCTTTGTAACGATTCTCAGCTTCAACTAACGCGCTTTCACTTATGGTGTTTTTGTCTAGCTTTTTTGCCCGACTGTAATTGGATGAAGCAATAAGAAATTCGGCTTGAGACTGGGCAATGGTTTCGCTGAACAAGGTGACAAGCACCTGCCCTTTTTCCACTTCATCCCCAAGAGACGCGTGTCGACTAATCACTACCGAATCAGTCCGAGGAGACACCAATGAGCTTGAGTATCCATTTACTTTTACTTCACCAGGCGCGTAAACGCGTTGGTTATAAATACGAGGTTCTATTACGGAGGTTTGAACGCCTGCAAGTTGCCTTTGCTGCTCAGTAAGGGCTACCTCCTCAGGCTGGTGATTCACCTCAGATTGATGACTTACCTCAGGCTTATGATTTTCCTCAGGCTCGTGCGCTTTCTCATGCTGATGCGAGCCACTTTCATGTGCTGATGCGAGCCACTTTCATGTGCTAGGAAGTACTGAATAGGTGCATCAATGTTCTTGTCGTTTTCTATCGCTGTAGTTGCGCGGCTGACAGGCACGCACAACAATGTCGTCAGGACTGCGCCTACGACCGTTTTAGAGTTCTTCATAATGATCTCAACGTTTGTTTTAACTAAATTTTTTCCACGGCGCCAAAGGGCCAATTAGTTCAAACGTTAAGCAATGGGAGGGCGGTAAATGAAACCACTTATTCGAAAGGGAGAAGCCCCTTCTTTGAGAATTTTTCCCGAGTTAACAAAAGCAATGTTTGGAGAATAGGCTTTTACTAAAACCCAAGAAAAATGACTGCCGCTGCAATGTCCACAGTGATGGCAATCGTTTATGTTGTGATCATCATCACCGACGTCTGTGACTTGATCTTCAGCAACACTTTTCGTGTCAGAGGCATGATCGTGAACCGTCTCAAGATGCTGTGCATCGACTTGGTGAGCGTCTAACAAAGCTGACACTGCATTAAACGATTGCAACACAATCGCTAGTATTAGCAGTATTTTGACAGCAAAGTTTCGGTTCACAATCTATATCTCTTAAGGGAGTCGTCAGTAAATTATCAAAAATACACGACCAATGCGAACAACCTATCGCGTTTAACCTGTTTTCTAGCGAGTAACAGATTCAATGTGCAGCGAAGAAAACGTGCCGTTCCAGATTTGCTCACCTATGGTGACATTTTCAAAGCTAATATCGTCGGCATTTTCTAGGATAAGAATTTCTTCTGCTTCCTTGATTTTAATGTCTTTAAACTTAACGTTATGCACAGGAGCTGCGTCTGGAGCGTGAATTTCCAAAACCGTTCCTACATTTTCTACCGTTAAATCTTCAATAATAATGTCGGTATAGGTAGCCGGAAAATTACCGTGTAAATTACTTGGGTAGTTTAGCTGGAACCAGAATAAGTGCTTAAACGAAGCCACTTTACTGCCTCTAATTCGAACCATTTCTACGCGCCCGCCTCTGTCTAAGTTGCTTTTAAAACGATATGCTGAGTCTCCCTCATGCAAGACATTGTTCTCGAAAAATACGCGCTTAATGCCGCCAGACATTTCCGAACCAAGACCAATGCCGTCTTCCCCGCCTAAATCATTGTTTCGTGCAACAATGTCTGTGCTAGGTATACCTATATTTCGACCGTCTGCGTCTCTGCCAGACTTAATAACGATACCGTCATCACCGGTTCTAAAGTGATTATCTTCAGCAAGCACAAACTGGCTCGACTCAATGTCTAACCCGTCGTTGTTGTACAGGTGACTTTCTACCTTCACTCGTCTTACCGTAGCATGAGACGTATAAACCAGATGATTAACCCAAAACGGGGAATTCAGGGCCGTATAATCTTCGAGCAGCACTCGCTTGGCGTGGAAAAACTGAATAAGCGGAGGGCGCAAGTAATGCCCTTCGCCGAACTGACGCTTCTCTACTGGAACGCCATCAAACCCCATTTTACGAAGCGCGTGCATATCTGTATTTTGTTTCTCATACCAGCCAATGAACGCCGATTGGGCATTTCCGTCGATAGTACCTTTACCTGTAATTGCCACATCTTCCACATTTAGCGCATAAATTAGCGGTGAATAGGTATATACCTCAGTACCCTCCCAACGGGTTTTAACCACGGGCAAGTAGTGCGAAGGGTCGCCGGAAAACAGCAGAGTAGCGCCCTCCTCTAGGTGCAAGTTCACTTTGCTTTTAAGACGAATAGGACCGTCTACTTGCCATGTTCCTTTGGGCACAACAACAATACCGCCGCCGCTGGCAGAAGCCTTGTCAATTACACGTTGAATTGGCGCTCGCGCTGCGCTTAGTGAAGTATCACTCACATCAACCATAAATTTTTCATTTGGAATATTCGGCAGCTGAATCTGATTTACAATTTGCTCAGCAATTTTCCAGTCTTCGCCAGTAGATGCCGACGCATAGGAACAAGTTAGAAGGGTCACAATAAACGCCACCCATCCCAAAGCCCGGCGGTGTGTGAAACGGCTGGGGTAGCTACTCATAGAACGGTCAACATCAGGTATAAAGCGCAGCATAAAAGCTCCATTATTTAAGTCGTAACTGATTACGTTTAAGAAACAAAATATTCACATCACGACAATAATGCCACCGGTGGCATTATTAATCAAAATAATGTTACTGCCCGTTTAACCACGGCACGATTTTTATCTTTCGGATTAATTTACTTTGCGCTTAAGTGCGGCTTTTTCGCTTTCACTTAAAAAAGCAATTGCCAGCGCATTCTCTTGCGCTTGTTTAATTTGAGAAGGCATAAGGCCAGCTTGCTTAGCTGCAACGGAGAATTCGTGATCTAGCTCTACACCTTGAACTGCCGGGTCGTCGGTATTCAGGCAGGCGAGTATGCCGTGATCCAAAAAGGTTGTTAACGGGTGCTCAGTTAATGATGTGACCGTGTTCGTCAATACGTTGCTGGTTAAACAGCTTTCAATACCAATACGGTTGTCGCGCAAATAGTCCATTAGCTTAGCATCATTAACAGCATTAACGCCGTGTCCTATACGCACAGCACCTAAGTCGTTAATGGCTTGCCAAATACTCTGCGGGCCTACTGCTTCACCTGCATGAATTGTTATAGGCAGCTCTTCGCGGCGTACTTTTGTAAAGTGCTCTATGAACATGTTGCCAGGAAAGCCTTTTTCATCCCCCGCCAAATCAATTGCAGCTATATGCGCTTTACAGGCCAAGATTGAATCTAGCTCATGCTGACATACTTTTGCGCCATAAGAACGCGACAAAATACCGATGAGATTAACTTTAACATCGTGATTTTTAGTTGCGCTTTTTACACCGTCTATCACGGCCTCAACCACACCTTGAGTTGGTAGCCCGTGACTTTCACCCATAAAATAAGGACTAAAACGCAGCTCTGTGTAGTCAATACCCTGCTTAGCTGCATCTTCTACATTCTCTATCGCTACCCTTTTGCAGGCGTCGAGACTACCTAACACCTTAACGCCCCAAGTAAGCTTATCTAAAAATGACACCAAATCGGGGGCGATTTCCATTACTTGAACATGGGGTCGCAAGCCCTCTAACGAATCAGCAGGCAAACAAATGTTAAATTGCTGACCAAGCTCCAGAATGGTTTGCAGACGTACATTGCCATCTAAATGACGATGTAAATCAAGTAATGGAAAGTTTTTATTTATCATGGAAATACGATGAGTTAAGGCGTAAGCCCTACTATACCACTTGGCGCTGTAAACCTCGCATTCTTGCAGAAAATAACTTTTTTATAGCGGGACAAAACAGTGCTTTTTTTGAAACAAAATTTGTTTTAAGTTCGCTCTTGGCATCTAACTTCACTCTATCGATGCTTTTCTTGATTACTTTTCATAATTTTCAGTAGCAACGAGCCAGTTGCTCGTTGGCGTGCGCCTTGTCAACAGGCTAAATACCACCAAAGAGCAACAGGCCTCTTCATTATCACCAAAAAACACTAACAGGAGCACAGTCATGTGCGGAAAATGTATAGAAGGCTGCTATTTAGCAGGCTGGCGTAATGGCGTGTATTCATTCGAACATATGCAAGAAGAACCCGATTTTATGGGGAAAGATGTAAAGGCAGCCCATGGCTTGGTGGAAGCGGTATGCTCATTAGGTTCTTCGCTCAATGAGCTCCACGCACTTGGATTAGCGGACTCGCCAATGATAGCTTGGGCAGGATGGATTTATTCGAGAAACGAATTGCACACCCAAATCGATTTAACACGGCATGACGACGTTCTTAAATATCAGAGGGCCTTACGTCATTCAAAAGAAAGTAAATGGGCTGAGATTAATGCCCTCTATCCGAACGTTGAGAAGTTTTTAGATAACCTAACGCTTCAAGACATTGCTAATACCCTCGATGAAGCGCTTCTCGATGAAATTGAGACATGCCTTCTTGCTCTTCATGGTAACGGGTATTACACCTTTGAATTCGTAGAGTCTATGTTCGCCGCCGAAGGGCTATTCCCCATTATTGAGCTAAGTGAAACTGCAAAGCCGTCACTGTTTGTTGACCATGCACTTGAAATATTCTTACTAACCGAACATCTTTTACACTATCGCCCATTTTCTTGGGCGCTTCGTGTGGCGTTAAGTGTTGACTTAACGTGCGATTTCGACAGCTATCATATGGCGTGGCGTCGATACACCGCTAACCGCGTGTTAAACACGCTTCTAATAAATCGCAATTTGAAAGGTGTGTACGCGTTAGCAAGTACACTTGAACTCAATACCGTTCACGCTATATGTCAGCGGAACGTAGCGAATAAACACTTACTTACTCAGCTATTAAGCGTCGTAAACAACTGTAAAGGCGACACTTATATTGAACCTAAACGTCTAGCCGCGCACATCACTTCATTGATCTCAGTGTAATTGCTTACTCCTTACAGTTTGAGATAGGGTGACTTGGTGAATGGTTAAGTACAGCTCGTTATGACAGTCAAATACGTGCGAATCTAACTTAATCATTATAAGACGCGATGAAATGTAGTGCTCGATATCATAAAGTTCTTTTGGCATGCCTTACCAAGAACAACGCCTTGGTAAGGCTATTCGCATCACATTTCTTCTTTAAGGGTTTTCGCAACCGCTAAAACTAAGTCTGCCGACGGGCGAACTTTGAAGTCTGGGTTAACATAGCTAAACAAAACCTGCCCTTTTTTATTGAGCATGAAGATGCTGGGTGCTGGTAAAACACTATTACCACTTTCATCTTTTGTTAAGTTAATGCCATAGGTTTTGTACTTTAACTCAGTCACAGTATCTAAATAGAATCCAACGCCGAACTCACGAATAGTGTCTAGTTTGTCGTCGGATAAAAGCGTAACCAAGAATTCTGTTTCAAGCTTTTGCTCTTGCAAGCGCTCTGGTGATTCAGGTGAAATGGCCAAAATCTGATAGCCCATATCCACCAAGTCTTTTTCAATATCTTTAAGCTGGGCAAGCTGCTCATTACAATACGGGCACCACCCGCCGCGATAAAAAAGTACAATGCTGGGCTTTTGCATGGTAAGCGCTTGTAAGCTTACCGGCGAGCCATCTGCCATTTTAAGCGTTGTTTTAGGCGCCACTTGACCATTAAGCAACGGCGTTACTGAATCTGCATCTTCTGCAATAGTCCCGCGATCCAAAGCATACGCATTTGATGCGCCTGCTATACAGCCGAACATTAACATCGCCATAGCCACTAGTCTCTTCATCAACCCTCTCCGTTATCATTTTTGTTTGTTTAGTTTTTGGTTATCCGCGCTTTGCGCGATGTCCAATATGACCGAGAAGCTTCACTAGAAATTTCGCGCTCCAATAAATAAACCGACAAATACTTGTAATGGGCGCTACTCACCTACAGCGAAATTTGCTTTTTACTGCTACTATAGCGCCAAAACTTGCTATGCCACTTTTTTACATAGCACACGGGGTTAACTTCAAGCCTCCTAAGAACAAAGCAGGAACACCATGGCTCTTAAAGCGACCATTTTTAAAGCTGACATATCCATAACGGATATGGATCGCAATTACTATAACGACCACAACCTTACTATTGCCCGTCACCCTTCTGAAAATGACGAGCGAATGATGCTGCGCGTGGTTGCGTTTATTGTTAATGCTCATGAACGCCTACAGTTTACCAAAGGACTGTCTGACGACGACGTTCCAGATTTATGGCAAAAGAGTTTTAGCGATGAAATAGAGCTGTGGATTGAGTTAGGCCAACCCTCTGAACAGCGCATCAAAAAGGGCTGCAATCAAAGCCAACAAATGATGATTTATTCCTACGCCGACAACAGCTTCGACGCGTGGTGGAAGAAAGAACATAACAAGCTACAAACCAAAAAGAACTTATCAGTTTTTACCTTGCCAGAGTCGCTTGCCGCTACTTTGGCCAATGCTGTTCATCGCTCTATGCAAATACAGGTTACTATTCAAGATGGGCAAATGTGGCTAACCATTGAAGGTGCAGATGTCACCGAGAGCGTTGAAGTGTCTATAGAGAAGCAGTTGTAATGAAAAAACTCTCTGCCGTTCAACTCAAACAGCAAGCACTGGTTTTTAGTGTAGCCGATAGCCTTGAAGCACAAGCGCTTGAAGAGTTAAAAGGTATGCAACAGTGTTGGTTTGACGTTCAGTATCACCAATTCCCCGGCTCTTTACTGCTTCGCTTTCAATTCGAAAATGAAGAAGCGGTGTCACACGCTGAGCCCGAGCTAAAGAAGTGGCAGCGAAAATTAAGCGCAGCGCTGCTTAAAAAAGGCGTTGTGTTAAAAGATATGCGTCGACATCTTATATTCACCACACAAGGCCCAGAAGCGTAGCCTTGTCCAAATTCGCTGTACAATACCTCAGCATTCTACATGCAGTTTTGCCAGGTAAATGTTTGGTTATAATCCTTTCATTTTTCGGTATAAAGTCTACTTACACTTTATCAGATAAGTAGGCTAGACTGGTCTCGTCGAATATTCAGCTTGCCGAATATGACAATAAAACGGCAAGCGTCTTGAACGTATACAATGGATATTTGAACACACCATGTTGACCGGCTTTGAAACAAGCCACTATCCCAGCAAAAGGAGCTTCACAATGAAAACTAAAGCAATGGCGTTAGCACTGTTACTGTCTTTAATGGGCTGTACTGAGTCTAGCGAAGAGACGAAAAGCGAAGTAAAAAAAGAGATGGAAAAAGCGGGCGAAGCGACAGCAGACGCCTATGACAGCGCAAAAGAAAGTGCTGCAGATTCATGGGATAAAACCAAAGACGCGAGCTCTGAAGCTTACGAAGAAGGTAAAGAAATGGCTTCTGATGCCTTTGATGACGGCAAAGAGATGGCTTCAGACGCATACGAAGATGGCAAGAAAATGGCCTCTGACGCATACGACGCAACGGCTGAGAAAGCAGGCGAATTTAAAGACGCCGCAGCGAAGAAAGCTTATGAAGCTTGCGTAAAAATGAAAGAGCAAATGGGCGGTGACGTTAGCGAGTGCGACGATTAATTTAATCTTCCAGCGAAAAACAAATTTGAAAGCGAACCTTCGGGTTCGCTTTTTTATTGCTGTTTAATCAAACAAAAGTGAATCATTCACGCTATTCACACCCGGCTAAAATAACAGCGTCTGGTGTTATAGTTAAAGGTGCGACCCTAAGCAACGTATTAATACCTAAAATATTGTTCCCTTTGGGAAGCACGGCCACTTCCACTGGCCCCACTTCGCACGTATTTCCTATACGAACCGAGTTTAATTGATACTGAGATATTTTAACGATCTTTCCATTTGCCATTCTGGCAGCAGAGGTTCTGGTGGCAAAAAGCTTTTGATTTCTTGTTAGCGCGTCGAACGTAGCTTGATTGAGGGTTAACAAGCTTGAACCCGTGTCTAATAGAAACGAAGCCTTTATGTTCGATTCTAGGGTCGCTTCTAGATACAGTGTTCCGCCTTTGCTTTGTGAAAGAGGGATATTTTGCTCTATCGCTGACACGGCAGATGTGCACGCTAACCAAAAAGTTAGCAGAACAAATAAGGGAATTTTAGATTTTACACTCACCGCACATACACCCTTTGTCGACTCTTTACATAGGTGTTGGTTGACAGCAAGATAAAGACCAAAGGGTAAATGATTGATTTTACCGAAACTCTACAATACCAGGCGGTGCCAAAGCACCATAATAGTGCACAAAACCATCCATTCCGCACCATCGTTAAACACTCCGTTTTCAACCCAGTAGCTTCTCTTTCAATCGTTCTCCATTCTCTTGATTACTCAAATTCTCTATATCCAATTAGGTGATAGTTATCACCTATCACCAATCGTCATTGTTTAGAACTTTTTCGCTCATACAATGTAGAAAGGTAAGTATGTCAACGAGAGGACACGACATGAAATTACGCTATGTATTGGGTTCATTAATTACGGCTGTTTCACTTGGTTTTTCTGCAAACGCAGCGCAAGCTATGACATCATCAACTGATGAAACGGTTGATGTACAAGTAGTTGATTATTCAGGAAAGCCTCCATTTAAACGCAAGATCGTAAGCTTATCGGTAAACGATGTAGCGCAATTGGAATCAGTAGGGCAAGAAGCTATTGAATACGTAGAAGTGAAAGAAGTCATCATGCGCGGTAAGCCACCGTACCGCAGAGTGACAACCATGATGCCTGTGTATGACGTTGCCCAACTTGAAATGCTAGAAGAGCAAACTGACACGCAAAAACGCGGCACTCGCCCGCCGTTCAAACGCCACTAACAGCGTTTTCTACTACCAACAAACTGCACCAAAGCGATTCACTTTTGCCTGAGTGAGTCGCATTTTTATTGTGCATACTTGTTTACGCCATTTTCTATTTCGATGTATATAACACGCCCTAGTTAGCACGTTTTTATTTTTAATAACCCGTCACTAACGATAGAGTAGTAAAAAAGCAGAAAAACGAGATTATAAATGCAGCCTCACGACCATTCTCCGCTCAGTGATTTTATTGAGTACCCTGAAGAGCAAATGCTTTCCCGAAGCGAAGATTTTTTAAAAACCATGCAGCGCCGCCACAGTATTCGTCACTTTAGTGACAAGCACGTTGATAAAGCGGTAATTGAAAACTGTATTTTGACTGCTGGCACGGCACCCAGTGGAGCGAATCATCAGCCTTGGCATTTCGCCGCCATTCAGTCGCCCGAAGTAAAACAACAAATACGCGAACAGGCTGAAGCGCATGAGCGCGGCTTTTATAATGGGCGTGCTGGGCAACAGTGGCTAGATGACCTAAAGCCGTTAGGCACTGACGCAAGTAAACCTTATCTGGAAACCGCGCCTTGGCTTATTGCCGTATTCAGTCAAAAGTTTGGAGAGACAGAAACGGGCGAAAAAAGCCAAAACTACTATGTGCACGAATCGGTGGGTATCGCAGTGGGTATGCTTATTACTTCACTCCACAACGCAGGTTTGGCAACCTTGACCCACACACCAAAGCCAATGAACTTTTTAACCGAAGTCTGTCAACGGCCTGATAACGAGCGTGCTTATATGCTTATTATTGCGGGCTATCCGGCAGATAACGCCACAATTCCTGCACACGCCATGCAAAAAAAGTCGCTTAGCGAAATTGCGAGCTTTCTTTAAATTTAAAAAGCGCGCAGTGCTTGAGCATATGAAGTAAACCAAATATTTAAAGCGGCATAACTAATAAAAGCTTTGTCATAGACATGAGATACGCAGCACTTATAATGCGCCCTCGTTATTAAGGGCTGCGACCTTTTCTTTACGAATTTCGGTCAACCACGTTTAACAGTCCCTCGGAGCTCGTATCCTCATGTCATCGCGTCACGCATTCTCTCCACAACTTCCTTTTTTACTGTTAAGTCTATTAACTGGCCTAACATCGTCGTTTGTTACGCCACTGATGAGCTATTTCCTCATTGATGAGATCAACGTTGAGCCTATTTATATAAGTATTTATATGGTGTCCGTTACGCTATCAGGGTTGGTGATCAGTCAGTACCTCGGGCACTTGGCAGACAAAGGTTTTAACGCAAATCGCCTTTACGGGCTAACCATGATTTGCGTGGGCATTGCCATGGTCGCTTTTATCTTTAGCAAACAGTTTTGGCATGTATTTCTTGCAGGCGTCTTATTTATGTCGGTGGGCGCTGGAGCCGTGTCTCAAATGTTGACCGTTTCGGGATTATGGGCAAAAAACCAAGACATCGACTTAGCCGCATTTAACTCAAAAGTTCGCGCGGCCATCTCTCTCGCTTGGGTGGTAGGCCCGCCGCTAGCATTTACGCTGGTTGCCAATTTTGGCTTCGCAGCGTCCTTCTCGGTGGCCATTGCATGCGTGATTGTTGCAACGCTGTTTGTGGTGAACGTTGTGCCGCCTCAAAAAGCCAATCAACAGTCTCTCAATACAACGCTTAAAGGCTCGCTATCACTGCCGTTTTGGCTTGTGGGGTTAGCCATACTTGCCGGAATGGCAGGCAATGTCATGTATTTATCATCCATGCCTTTGTACGTAATGAATGAACTGGGGTTGCCGGAAAATTTGCCTGGGCTAATGATGGGGGTTGTGGCCGCACTTGAAATACCTACTATGCTGCTAGCAGCAAAATTAGCGCGACGCTTCCCTCCTGCGGGTATCATGGCAGTGGCGTTTATTTTCGGCTGTTGCTTTTACGTTGGCGTGTACTTTTCTCAGTCGAGTTGGGAGTTATTGACCCTTCAAATATTGAACGCGCTGTTCTACGGTTTATATGCTGGTATTGGATTGACCTTGCTGCAACAACAAGCGCCTGATTTGACAGGTTTTACTTCAGCGTTTTATTCAAACGCCACTCGGGTGGGTATGATGCTAGGCACCATTGGCGCAGGCACCGTGGCTCAATTTTTTAGCTTCAGAGATGCCACTATTGGGTCGTTGTGCATTGCCATATTTGGCTTAAACGTAATGTTAGTGTTCATGTTTATAAAACGAGAAGCACGTTAAGTTTTATTCAAAGAAAACTAGCAGATCGCTAGTTAAGGCGTACCCCAGCAGCACTTCTATCGCTTCCTTTAATTTCTTCGCACTTTCTCACAATTGACAATTGTTACAATATAACATTACACTCACAAACAGTTAATTACCCTAAAAATTTAGGAACCGTATGAAAAAGCTCCTTATTTCAGCCACGATATCTTCTATACTTTTGACAACAGGCTGCACCGAACAGGCGTCAACAATGAATAAGACTGCTACAACGCAGACTGACTCAGTAAAAGCAGAGCAGACGAACCCTTTATTTATGACAAGTTCACTGACTTACGGCGCGCCGCAATTTGATTTGATAAAGGACGAGCATTTCATTCCTGCATTTAAAAAAGGAATGGAACAGCACTTACAAGAAGTAGAAAAAATAGCGTCTAACCCTGACGCCCCCACCTTTGATAATACGCTGCTAGCGCTTGAAAAAAGTGGAAGTTTACTCACCAGAACTAGCCGAGTATTTTTCAACTTAGTAGGAACAGATAGCTCGCCTGAACGCAGAGAGGTCCAAAAAATTCTAGCGCCAAAGCTGGCGGCTCACAGCGATACCATTAATTTAAATAGTGCGCTTTTTAAGCGTATTGAAACACTATACAACCAGCGCGACGCGTTGGAGTTAGATACTGAATCAACCCGACTACTCGAAGAGTATTACTCTGATTTTGTTCGCGCTGGCGCTAAACTCAATGAATCAGATAAACAGAAGATACGTGAAATAAACGAAGAACATTCAACGTTAACCACGCAGTTTTCTCAAAACCTATTGGCAGAGTCATCTGAAATTGCGGTGGTAGTAGATGACGTAGAGCAGCTGTCAGGGATGTCAGAGCGCCAAATAAAGGCCGCATCAGATGCTGCTAAAGCTGCTGATAAAGAAGGCAAGTATCTTCTAAGTATCACGAATACTACTCGTCAACCTATCCTTACTTCACTAGAAAATAGAGCACTTCGCCAGCAAGTGTGGGAAGCATCAGCATACCGAAACCAGTCTGGGGAATACGACAACACCAAAATTATTAGCCGATTGGCAGGACTGCGCGCACAAAAAGCAGCATTGCTTGGATTTGATAGCTGGGCGGCCTACAGCCTGGACAAACAAATGGCCGGTTCGCCAAGTGCTGTATACGACATGCTAGGCAGTATGGTGCCCGCTGTGCTTAAAAACGTTGAAAAAGAAGCCGCTGACATTAAAGCAATGATTGAAGCGGAAGGTAATAACTTCGAACTAAAACCTTGGGATTGGGCTTTCTACGCAGAAAAGGTAAGACAAGCTAAATACGAGCTAGATGAAAACGAGGTGAAACAATACTTCGAGTTTAATCGCGTGCTTGAAGATGGCGTGTTTTTCACCATGAATAAATTGTACGGAGTGCGCTTTAAGCTCCGTCCAGATTTGCCGGTTTACCACCCTGATGTAAAGGCTTACGAGCTGTTCGATGTAAATGGTGACAGTTTAGCGATTTTTTATGCCGACTACTTTTCTCGCAAAGGTAAACGCGGTGGAGCTTGGATGAGTTCGTTCGTAGGACAGTCGAAATTGCTCTCGCAAAAGCCTGTTGTGGTTAATGTAATGAACATAAACAAAGCGCCTGATGGCGAGCCTACATTAGTCAGTTACGATCATGTTACTACCATGTTCCATGAAATGGGCCACGGACTTCACGGCATGCTATCAGACGTGAATTACCCAACGTTGGCCGGCACATCTGTCTCGCGAGACTATGTGGAGTTCCCTTCTACCTTCGAAGAAGACTGGGCAGCCCACCCTGACGTTATTGCAAACTATGCCAAGCATTATGAAACTGGCGAGCCTATTCCAGAGGCTCTGCTGGAAAAGGTGATTCGTTCACGTACATTCAATATGGGTTATGACACATTGGAATATATGTCTGCAGCACTGCTTGATATGGAGTGGCATTCTATCTCTGCCGATCAGGCGCCTGAAGATATCCAAGCCTTTGAAGCCCAAGCTCTCGAGAAACATAATGTTGGCTTGTCTTATGTACCGCCTCGTTATAAGTCAGCATTCTTTGCACATTCAATGGGTGGCGGCTATTCCGCTGGCTACTATGCCTATATGTGGAGTGAAATTTTAGCCGCTGATGCCTTTGCCTATATGCAAGAACTCGGCGGATTAAAGTTAGAAAACGGTATGAAATATAGAAAGGAAATCTTATCTACCGGCAATTCTCGTCCCCCGATGGAGTCTTATAAAGCATTTCGAGGAAAAGCGCCAACAACAGATGCTCTGCTTATTCGCAGAGGGCTTAAAACCAAACTCGACTAACAGGAGGCCTCATGAATTCACCGGTAATACCGTCTAACTTCGTTGAATGGCAAAACTGTATTGTCCGCGATTGTGGCATAACGTTAGACAAAGCGTTTTTAGAATCACGGATAGCGGCGCTTTCGAACATGAAGGATCAGCATACAAAGCAATTTCTACGTTTGTATGGCGAGGCACACTTTAAGCATGTTTTAGGCTGGTTTCATCAAGCCTTAGTGGAGCTGAAATGAGTAAAACGTTGACTAAAGAAGCGCTTCTTGCCGCCAGTGAAGACGACTACATGAACGATGAGCAGCTTGAATTTTTTCAGGCATTGCTCAACGATTTAAAACAGCAAACCATGGCTCATATTGAAGAGATGAAGGCATCGTTAAGCCAACCTCCTGAGATAAACGATGAAGTTGATCGGGCGCAGTATGAAGAAGAATCCAGGCTTTCTCTTCGAATTTTGGACAGGGAGCGAAAGCTACTTCCTAAAATCGATAAGTCGTTGCGACGAATAAAAGACAAGTCTTTTGGATACTGCTTGGAGACCGGAGAACCCATTGGCATTCCTAGGTTACTGATAAGGCCGGTCTCTGAATATTGCGCCGATGTGAAAATGGTAAACGAAGGCAGAGAGCAGCATTATTACTCACAAAGAAAGTAATAATACTTTCGGCCCGATAGCTTTTGAGTGAATATTTAAGTGAAAATGTGAGTGTGCGGTTAACAAGGCGCACACTCGTCTTTTGGCAAGAATGGACTGAATGCGTCTCAGCTTTTTATCATTTTACATTGAAAGCTGAGAGTTATCCGTTTTGGCAACAGTATCGAACCTCCAGTTAAACCAAGACAGTGACCGTGGTGTTGTGTGGCTTTACTTATCGCTGCACTTCACGGTAACAATTACTTATTTAAATAAAGCTCCATCTGCACATCACATCTCGCGTAAGGCGATGACGCCCCCTTAATATGCTTAAACCCTATCTTTTCGTACAAACGTATTGCGGGCTTAAGTACCGAATTGCTCTCTAAATAAAGCCGCTTTAACCCCATCAGTTTCGCTCTTTCGACAATACTTTTACCTAACAGCAGCCCTACCCCTTTGCCTTGAGCTTTGGGAGACACCGCCATTTTGGCAAGTTCAAACATATCGTCAGCTTGTTTAATAAGTGCACAGCAGCCTATGGGTTCGCCCTTATCTAACGCGAACAATATCACACCCGACTGATTCAAAATGTAGCCTTCAGGGTCGTCGAGCGCTTTAAAGTCGGGCTCTTCCAATTCCCAATATTTACTTATCCATTCAACATTGAGCGATTTAAATGCCTCGCGATACTTTGGCGCATAATCGACTACCTTAATATCAGGCGAGTCACCGTCCACTCTTGCACTAATTGGGCGATATCGAAGGTGCCGTTCAACTACGCTCACCGCTTCCCATAAATCGATGCCCGTTTCATCTTTTAGTTCGCGCATAGCAGCGTCTATGGCATCGCACTGCTTTTCCATTTGGGGCACCATCGCTTTCGCTTTATCGTTTAAAGCCACCAGCGTAACCCGTGAGTCGTCGCTCGACTTGTAACTTTCAATTAGGTCGCGTGCTTTCATTTCTTTTACGATTTTACTCACCGACACGTGAGAATGATTTATCTCTTTAGCGATATTCACAACGGAATCAGCACCTTTTGACGCGAGCACATAAAATACGGGGAACCACTTTGGCTCTATCGCAAATCCAAATTTCGCATAAGTATTTTCTGCATCCTTTGACACCTGCGCGGCTAACTGACGTAAGGCAGTACCTAATGCAATATGCCCCAATTCATTAAATGACTTCACTTCACTAAACTCCGTAACCAGTTACGGATATAATTAATTGTAATTGGAAATAAGTCAAACAGATTATTTATTGATCATAAAAAATTGGGGTAGATTACTTCGCCTGGCACTGGCTACACCAATAAAGGCGCCGCCCGTTATACGTTTGGCGTTTTATTGTAGTGGCGCAGACTCTACAAGGCTGCTCTTCCCTGTCGAACACCATAAACCGCGTACCTTCAAAGTTAACGCCTTTTGCTTCAAGCACTTCGCGTAGTTCTGTGTACACGGTATAGCCACCGGTTTCATAGCTACGTTTGCATATTGCTAAGGTGTGATGTGCCAAGCTGCGTAGCTGCTCATCATCTAACTGAGAAGGTTTGAGTGAAGCATGAACACCTGCTGCAAACAATATTTCGCTGCGAAGGTAGTTGCCCAGCCCCGCCATAAAACGCTGATCCAAATACAAGCCGCTTAGTGCGCGGTTATAAAAAGCTTTTGAACGTAAACGTTCTAATACCATTTCTTCTGACACCGAATTGTTGAGTACGTCGGGCCCAACTCTTTGTAAAAAAGGGTGTTCATGAATAGTTTGTGTTGGCCAAATGCTAATGTCAGACGCACTATATAAAATAGCACTGTGTGTTTCGGTATGAAGCCCTACCCTTAGCTGGCGGGTAGTACCCGGTATTTCGTTGCGTTTACAGGTATGCCACACTCCATAGAGTTGATTGTGTGAATATATAGAGAGCCCATTGCTAAAATGGGTAATTAGCGCCTTGCCGCGAGTTTCCATGCGCAGCACTTTTTCGCCTTCTAACTGCTTAGCGTAGGGTTTAAGTTGAGCTAATCCAAACTCTACTTTTTCTAGGGGGATATCTTTTATCACCGCTTCAACTTTATCTGCAGCGCGACGAATCTCTGGGCCTTCAGGCATGTTGTCTCAAATACCTTTTATTTCGGTTACTGTTTACTGGTTACTTCGCAGCATTTTCAGCTTCTTTGCAGCTGAATCATAACGAATACAAAAAAGGTCTGTAGCCCTTTGATGTACTTTAAACCGAAGTTTGTACATCAAAGATCAACAGACCCTTTTATTAATCAAAATTTAGCTGAAATTGCCGTATTTAAACGCTGCGCTGATTAGCCCTTGTTTGGCACAATCAGGTATTTTTCACCGGTCTTTTTAGCGTTATAAAGCGCTACATTCTCAGGCTGTAGTGCCTCCTCAAGACTCAGTTCTTTGGTGTAAGACGATGCAAAGGTAGTGTTAATTTCCGTCGCCACTTTTTGATATAGCTCGCCTACACGCTTCTTATCAAGCTTGCCTAAGAAACGCATTAATAGCCAACCACCAATGCTCCACGTCATGCCGTAAGCGCGATTCAAAATAGTTGGCGAGAAATCTAAGCCACCATAGATATACACTTGTTTATTGCTGTCAGAGCCGTAAGTGTTGAAGCCTTTTGCATCTTTGCTGCCCGACGCTTCCATCATAGTAAGAATATCGCTAACTAGCTCACCGCCGCCAATGGCGTCAAACGCTAGTGTTGCACCCGTGCTGTCGATGGCTTGATAAAGTTCGGCTTTAAAATTCTCGCTACTTGAGTCGAGCACAATTTTCGCGCCGATCTCTTTAAGTATATCCACCTGCTTTTGGCTGCGAACAATATTTACAAGCTCAACGCCCTGCTCTAAACAAATCTTGTTCAGCATTTGCCCAAGGTTTGATGCCGCTGCGGTGTGCACTAGCGCTTTGTGCCCTTCCATACGCATTGTTTCAACCATACCTAGCGCGGTCAGTGGGTTAACGAATGACGATGCGGCTTGTTGTGGCGTTGTGCTTTCTAGATGAGGCAAACATGCCTGCATAGGCACACAGGCATACTCGGTATACGCTGCCCCAGTAAGAATAGATACGGTTTTGCCCATTAAAGCTTGTGCCTCCGGGCTATCACCCGCCTTAACAACCGTACCTGCACCTTCGTTTCCGATAGGCAGAGTCTGGTCTAAACGCGACTTAATACGATTTAACAAAGGCTTATGCACCGGCGCAACCAACGCACTTTTATCTGTATCGAAGGTCGCTTTATCTAGGCTTGCTGGACCAAACATAGGCCACATATCTGACGGGTTAATAGGAGATGCTTCCATACGCACAATCACTTCGTGCGGCTTCGGCTCTGGAACATCAACTTCTTTTAACGATACCTGAAGTTCACCTTCTGAGGTAATTAGCGTAAACAGTTGTTTTGATTTATTCATGTGATTATTTTGCCCTGAAAATTAAACGCTGAATGTATTGCTAAGCTAACACGCCGCAACTATCAGCAATATTTAAATTGCGAATACATATGCGTTTCGACCACTTATACACCCAAAAAAATGGGGTCAGAGTACATTTTTGCGAGTTTTTCCGCGTAGCAACCCCACGGCTACACCAAGTAATACAGCCACTCTCCTATCTCACATTACGCCACAGTCTTTATCAATAAAGTACTCTGACCCCATTACTTCAAGTTTTGAACTGCCCCTTCAGAAAAAATGGGGTCAGAGTACATTTTTTCCGAGTGTTTCTGCTTAGCAACCCAACGGCTACACCAAGTGATACCACCGCTCTCCTAATCACACATCACGCCATGAGCTTTATCAATAAAGTACTCTGACCCCATTACTTAGATGGGTTACACTGCTAAGCCTGTATCAAATTGCTATGATGAATTAAGAAATGAAAAAGTATTGTGCGTACGTCTTACTTGGGCTTGCTGTAATAAGCAATGCTGCGCTTGCTAAAGAGGCACCGTTGGTCTCGATTCCTACTCACGATGCATTTTTTAATGCGATAAAAGCCCACTGCGGTAAAGCATTTCAGGGCAAAGTTAGCAAAGACAATGTGGGTAATACGTTCGGTAATGCGAAGCTTGTTATGCACGTACGAAAGTGTACAGACTCGGAAATTCAAATTCCTTTTCACGTGGGAGATGATGCATCCCGCACTTGGATTCTAACGAAAACCGGCGCGGGTCTTATGCTGAAGCACGATCATAGAAATGAAGATGGCAGTTTTCATACTTCAACCATGTATGGCGGCCACACTGTAGATGAAGGGTTCCCCCAAGTGCAGTCGTTTCCTACAGATGTATATTCAAAAGCGTTATTTATAAAATCGGGAATTGCAGCATCAACGGATAACGTCTGGCAAATGATGATCTACCCTAGCCGCTTTAGCTATCGACTAATTCGCCCTGCCCGCGAAGTACAGGTAGATTTTGATCTCGAAAACCCCATAGCAACGCCAAGCGCCCCTTGGGGATACGAATAATGGGGTCAGAGTACATTTTCTAATTTAAGAGAGCCAAACAAGCCATTCATTTCATTCTTTCAGCTTGCCCGTTAGACCAGTTTTGATAGGTACAGGGTTGTAGCCTTTTCTCAATTCACTCATTTTAGTAGAGAGAATATAGAAAGGAATTTGGTGAAATTATGGCAAGGAAACCTCGTTTGGCTCCCGCAGGCTATCCTCAACACGTCATCCAAAGAGGTAACAATCGCTCAATATGCTTTAAGTGTGAAAGCGACTACATCGCCTATATTAGCTGGCTTAAAAAGTTCTCTGCAAAATTTGATGTAGGCATACATGCTTGGGTATTGATGACCAATCATGTTCATTTACTTTGCACTCCTAAGCTTGATAACCTTGGCGTAAGCAAAATGATGCAAGCGCTTGGCCGCATGTATGTGAGGTACTTTAACCACATATATGAGCGCTCTGGGACGTTGTGGGAAGGAAGGTTTCATTCCAGTCTGGTTTCTAACGACGAATATCTTCTCACGGTTTATAGATATATCGAGCTAAACCCTGTAAGAGCGAACATGGTCGAAAAGCCGGTTGAATATAAATGGTCAAGCTACAGAATAAATGCGTTAGGCACACCTTCGTCACTGCACAGTCCTCATCCTGTATACCTAAATTTAGGAGCTTCAGAAAACCAGCGTCTTGCCGCTTACCGCGCTCTGTTCGATGATGAACTTTCTGAAACTGTCATAGATAAAATTCAAAGCGGTACTCGAAGAGGACTAGTACTGGGAAGCGATACATTTAAACAGCAAATTGAAAGCCTGACTGGGCACCGCTTAAAACACGAAGCGTTGGGTAGGCCACCGCAAATCAGTGAGCAGTTAACCGCTGATTGCTCGGAAATAGCTTAATGTACTCTGACCCCTTTATTTTTAAAAACGTCGCGTTGGCTCAACTAGCTCAAACCTGCGAACACTTAACCACAAACTGTTTGGAAATAAGTTAATGTACTCTGACCCCATTTTTAAATCGCGACTTGGAAGCTTATTAATGTACTCTGACCCCAATATTTTGCAGCAGCTGTTTGGTTTTTCGGCGTTTCGCGAGGGACAGAAGGAGGCAGTGGAATCACTGCTTGGTGGAAATTCAACGCTAGCGATTTTTCCCACTGGCTCGGGCAAATCATTGTGCTATCAGTTTGTTGCTACGCAATTGCCACACTTGACCTTGGTTGTGTCGCCACTATTAGCGCTGATGAAAGACCAGCTGGAGTTTCTTCATAGCAAAGGCATTGCAGCGGCCAGTATCGACTCCACGCTAACGCCCGAGCAGAACAAGCAAGTGATGAACGACGTGCGGTCAGGCCAGTGTAAAATTCTGATGGTATCGGTGGAGCGCTTCAAGAACGAACGCTTTCGTCAGTTCATTGAGTCTGTTCAAGTAAGTATGCTAGTTGTCGATGAAGCACACTGTATCTCCGAGTGGGGCCACAACTTTCGCCCTGACTACTTAAAACTTCCGGCATATCAGAAAGAGCTTAATATTCCGTTAGTACTTCTGCTCACAGCTACTGCCACTAAAAAAGTAAAAGAAGATATGGCAGCGCGCTTTGATATTGCACCAGCCAATATTATTCAAACAGGGTTTTATCGACCCAACTTGAATTTGCATGTTCGCCCTGTACATGAACCATATAAAAACCAAGCCTTACTTGAAGAAATTCAAAAACAGCAAGGCGCGGGTATTGTTTATGTCACGCTTCAAAATAGCACAGAAGAAGTAGCCAGGTTCTTACAGCAACAAGGGTTTGCTGCAAAGGCTTACCACGCTGGTCTCGACAGTGATATAAGACAAGGTATCCAGCAAGATTTTATGCACAATAAGCTTCAAGTTGTTGTGGCTACCATTGCATTTGGCATGGGCATTGATAAGTCGGATATTCGCTTTGTTGTTCATTACGACTTACCAAAGTCTATTGAAAACTACAGCCAAGAAATTGGCCGGGGTGGACGAGACGGTAAAGCCGCAAACTGCACGGTATTAGCAAACCTTGACGGGTTAGTCACCATAGAGAACTTCGTTTATGGCGATACACCAGATAAAAGCGCCATTCAACGCGTAGTAGATGATATCAGCGCACAGGCCCCCGCTCACATAAATTCAGCGGCGAACAATGATTCACCTACCAACGGCGAAAACAATGTTTACCAGTGGGAAACGCAAATAAATAGCTTATCGAGTGCCAGCAACATACGACAGCTTCCGCTTAAAACCCTGCTGGTACAGCTCGAACTTGCCAACGTTATTCGCCCTTTGTATGCCTATTTTGCTGAATATAAATTTCGCTTCATTTCAGAGAAAACCACCATACTCGGCCTTTTCTCAGAAGAACGGGCTCGCTTTCTAGACGCCGTATTCACTCATTCAAATATGAAAAAGGTGTGGGGCATTGTAGATTTCGACAGTATTTATCAGCATTACGGCGCAGAGCGTGCCAGGGTGGTGGCCGCACTAGAGTATTTACATGAACACAATCATATTGAGCTTGCCTCACGCTTAATAACTGATGTATACCGCGTTGACTACGAAAAATTGCAAAATGCCTACTTAGCCAATAATCTGGCTCGCTATTTCGCTGAAAACGAGCGCAAAGAAATAGAACGTATCGCCGCGCTGGTAGGCTTCTTCGAACTTAATACTTGCTTAAGCTATAACTTATCGGCGTATTTTGACGATTCCCAAGCGCCCAATGAATGCGGGCACTGCAGTGTATGTCAGGGAAATGTGGCTAAGCTCAGCTATTCAAACCCAATTCCCACACCGAACCCAGACCAAATATCAGAGGCCATAGCAGCACTAAGAGCCCATTTGAGCGGAAAATTTGATGGCCCAATCACATCATCTATTTGCTGTCGTTTTCTAACTGGCATGACCATGCCTTTGTTCACTCGATTTAAAGTGAGACAAGTAAAGGGCTTTGGTTCTTGTGAAAACTGCCGATACGCTGATGTGAAAGCAATGGTAGATGCTATAAATCAGTGAACGTAGCAAATACCCTAAATCTAATTTATAGTGTTGAGTGAATCACAATTAGCAAGTGGTAAAGGAAAATATGACGCTAATTCAGGGACAAGAACATACTCCTAAGGGATCGCTAGTTGTAGTTGGCACTGGAATCAGTGTTGCGGGTCAAATGACGATAGCGACCAAAAGCCACATCGAAAATGCTGACATTGTGTACATGGGGATCATGAACAAAGTTGGTGAACACGTGGTCACCAATATAAACCCGAACAGTGTGTCTTTAGACGACCTTTATCAAGAAGGGAAATCTCGCGCTGTCACCTATGACCAAATGGCCGACCGCATCGTGCAGTCAGTTGTTGAAGGTAAGAAAGTATGCGTGGCTTTTTATGGTCACCCAGGCGTATTTGTTACGCCTTCTCATGAGGCTATTCGCAGAGTGCGGGAACTTGATCTAGATGCGCAAATGCTCCCCGGCGTGTCTGCAGAAGACTGCTTAATTGCGGATTTGGGAATAGATCCCTCTCGCTTTGGCTGTCAGTCTTATGAAGCCACTCAATTTTTGTTTCGCGATTACCGCATTGACCCTCACATGACGCAAATCATCTGGCAAATAGGTTTAGCCGGAGAAGCAACGCTAAGCGTGTTAGATGCTAGTCACAGTGGATCTGGGCTTGCCATGCTGGCTGACATTCTGGCCGAGCACTACCCAGAAAATCACGAGCTAATTATTTACGAGGCAGCCACCCTGCCCCTTTGCGAGCCCAAAATACAAAAAGTGTTGCTTCGCGAATTACAATTCGCCAAGCCAACATTAATTTCGACCCTAGTTGTACCCTCACTTGGCATGCCAGCATACCGTCAGGATCGTTTGGCAAAGCTAGGTTTAACTGAGCAGCAAGTTATTAACTTTAGATCTCCAAAAGTAAACTAAAAGGAAAAACGACATGGCAAAGAAAACAATTGTAGATTTCTTGGTTGAGCTAGACAGCAACAGCAAACTAATGGATGCGTATAAAAAGGACCCTGTGGGCACTGCAGAAAAGCACGGTTTATCTGGTGAAGATCTTCAGCTAATTAAGGATCAAGACTGGGACGAAGTAGCCAAACGCTTTGATGATACTAGCAAGGCTACCCGCGTAATTAGCTACTAGTCGTTATCTTTTTAAGCTAGCTGAAGTAGAAAGTGAAGCGCCGTTTGAAATGCATTTTCGCTATCGTTTGTTTTACGATGGCGCTTCCTACTTTTGCGTTTTTAAAAGAACCACTTAACACCACATCATCAGTCACTACGCTAGACGAACTGAAGCAGCGAATTCAAAACAATGATGAGTCTGTAGAAACCACATTCACCGAGCTAGGCTATTTCTTCGACGCCCACCCGAACGCTTTTCAGCAAGCCCGTTTATTCAATCTAAGAGCTTATAAGCACATACTTGAGCAAGACCTTGTTGCGGGGTACGAAACTCTGTTGGAAGCCCGCAAGCTTGCGAAAAAAGGCGGCAACACCATGGCGCTGGCAGAGTCTTTTCGCTTAGAAGGGCTAATTTTGGACTTGTCAGGAGAGCATGCTCGTGCACTCGAAGCGCTCAACAAATCCCTTGCTGCTTTCATTGAAGTAAATAGCGATAACGCCTTGCTTGTATATAGCGCTATGGGCAATGTGTACATGTCGCTGCAAAACTACGAAATGATGTTGCAGCTAGGTCAAAACTTCCTCGCCGCAGCTCAGCGTTTAAATGATAAAGAAAACAAAGCCATTGCTTACTTTTTCCAAGGTTACGCGCAAACGGAACTGGGCGACTATCAAGACGCTAAAATAAGCCTTCTGCTAGCAGAAGAATTGTTCAAAGAGGTGCACTACCCCTTTATTGGCATTGTTCATACCAAAATGGCTGAGCTACATATCGCCCAAGGCAATTTAACTGAAGCGCTGACCATGTTGAACCGCGCTGCGGAATCAGATCGCAAAGTTGGTTTTAAATACAACGAAGGGTCTAGACTACTGCGCTTGGTCGACATCTACATTAAACGCAATCAAATAGACTTGGCTATTAGCGAACTTGAAGGTGGATTAAAAAAAGACGCCATAAAGAACGACAAATCCGTGGTGCTAAGCATGTTGGAAAAGCTCATTTCACTCCTTGAATCAACCAACAATTTTGAAGCCGCGTTAGAATATTCAAAGCTATACACGAAAACTTATGAAGAAAGTTTTAATGAACAGCAATCAAGATTGTTAGCCCTTAACCGCGTGCGACTTTCTATTTCCGAAAAAGAAGAAACCATCAAGCTTCTAGAGAAAGACAACCAGCTAAAAGAGCAGCGTAACCTTATACAGAAAAAGCAAAACACGTTTCAGCTGTATTTCATCGGTTTTGTGATCCTTTCATTAGGCTTAGTCGTTGGCCTATGGCTTAGAACTCGCCAACAACGTAAGGCGCTCGATGCACTTACTCAAGACCTTCAGAAAGCAACAAAAGCAAAATCTGACTTTCTTGCACGCATGAGTCACGAAATTCGCACGCCGCTTAACGCCATTATCGGCCTGACCAAGCTTTCGCAGCGGGCTGCAGAAGATAAAGATCAACAAACGAACCTTATTCAGATAGAAGGCGCGTCGCAAACCCTACTAAGTATAATTAACGACATACTCGACTTCTCGAAAATAGAAGCGGGTAAGCTTGATATTGAATCGACGCAATTCAATTTAGACGCGCTAGTAAACCAAACTATTAGATTGCATTTAGGGCGCGCTGAGGAAAAGCACATAGAGCTTATTCAGCACATATCACGTGACGTACCGTTAAACCTTATCGGCGACCCGTTACGCATACAGCAAATTCTAAGCAATTTAGTCAGTAACGCTCTTAAGTTTACCGAGGATGGACTGATTTCGGTAAGCGTTAGATGCACGCATAATGTAGAAGACATTCAGCTTGAATTTGAAGTTAAAGACACAGGGATTGGGCTAAACAGCACGCAAAAGGCATTACTATTTCAACCATTTAACCAAGGTGATGAGTCTATATCTCGTCGATACGGCGGCACCGGCCTAGGCTTAGCAATATGTAAGCAGTTAGTCACATTAATGGGCGGAGAGATCTGGGTTGAGAGCCAGCTTGGAAAAGGCGCAAGCTTTCATTTTACCGTAACCGTTAAACAGGATGCTTCCCAACAAATTGTATCGCCGTCTAAGCAACTTTCGTTACTTAAGGTACTTATTGCTGATGACATTGGCGTGTCGCGCGACGCTATTATCGAGTCGCTATCAGTGGCTAACATTAAAGCAGATGTTGCGACCGGCGGTAAAGAAGCCGTAGCCAAAATGCGTGCTGCTGTGGGAAACAGTGCGCCTTACGACGTACTTATTTTAGATTGGAATATGCCTGACATTGATGGATTGGAAGTCGCAGCCATCATGAAACAGGAGTTTTCAATTAAGCCACCGAAGGTGATAATGCTGTATGCATTCGAGTCGCCTCATATGCGAGAGCAGGCTAACCAACTAGGTATTCGAACCTTCATTAAAAAGCCTTTTAGCACCAGTGAGCTTGTAGATAAGCTACAAGAGCTTTGCTTAAACGTGAACACTAGAACCCTACCAGCAGATGCTGCGCCTGTGCCTAATCTGCGCGGAACGAAGATCCTTTTCGCAGAAGACAATACACTTAATCAAAAAGTAACCCTTGGTCTGTTAAACGACACCCACGCAAATATTGAAGTGGTTAGCAACGGCTTTGAAGCCATAAAAGCCTTACGTGAAGATAACAGCTATGACGTGGTATTGATGGATATCCAAATGCCCGTTATGGACGGGTTAACAGCAGCTAGAAAAATCAGAGATGAGCTGAAATTAACTTTGCCGATTATTGCCATGACGGCTCACGCCATGCAGCAAGACATTGACAAGAGCCTGGCAGCGGGCATGGACGGCCACATCAACAAACCGGTTGACCCAAACCGCTTCTTTGACGTGCTTGTTGAAGTGCTAAATAAGGGAAAGTCGACGGCGACCACTGAAGTAACCGGCGAGGCGAGAATAGAGGCATCATCATTGACATCCATAGACAAGCCTAAAGCATTACAGGCGGTAATGGGTGATGATGAACTTTATAATGACCTACTAAATGATTTTCTGGAGCTAGAAGATGAGCTTAACGCGCTTAAACAAGCCATAGATAATCGTGATTTCCCTTCTATTGCGCGAAATGCGCATATTTTCACAACTGCTCTTCGGTACATCGGCGCTTATACGCTTGCGGAATTGGCAAGTTCAATAGAATTAACCATAAAGCGTAGCGAGCACAAAACAGCAGATAAATTCAGTAATCAATTAGAAGTGCTATACAACGCTTTATTAGAATTAAGAGAAAAAGTTAAGAAAAGGTAATTTAAAGGAAGGACGCAAAGAACGTTCATTTATTCTCGCACTATGAACGTTAGTCATCATTGTGGGCTTACACAATGAGATAATGAAACCGCGAACTGATTTTTTCCTTGTTTTTTAGCTTCATAAAGAGAATTATCCGCCTTTTGATAAGCAGATTCATACTGTGCGTAAAAATCGTTAATTGGTGCAACTCCAACGCTTACTGTAACTTGGATATTCACACCATTATCTAAATAAAAAGATTCGCTAGAAACGCTTTTTACCAACCTATCAGCTAACTTTTCTATTTTATCTTCAGAGCACACAAAAATTACGAACTCTTCTCCTCCTAATCTAGCGAGAACATCTCCGCTTCTAACCACACTTGATAAACGTGTGGAAACTTCCTGAAGGACTTTATCGCCATAAGAGTGTCCATAAGTATCGTTAATCTTCTTAAAGTCGTCGATATCTACAATGAGAAGAAAGCCACTGGCATTGTCTTTTATACTCATTGCAGCTTCAAAACCTCTGCGATTAAGTAATGCAGTAAGCGGATCATGATTCGCAGACGTTTCAGCCGCTTTTAAAGCTGATACTCGCTTTTTACTCAAAATTCCGGCTATCGTTAAAAGTGAAAAGAAAAACAATAGGTTTAATGCCAATATAATAGAAAGCATGATGGTATTAGCCGCGACTTCTTGATACTCAATGACGGCATCTGACACTGCTTCTACTGCAGAGGAAGAAAACAAGACAGCCAAGAAAGATAGCTTTTTCACTGATGCCCTTTTCGCTTAAGTAAATAAATAATTTCAATGAAAAAACAAGGAATACTAAAATAGACGACAGAGATTAACCCCACAGCTAAAACAGGCCCTGTAAGTAATATAGGTAATGATGAGAGCAACACGAGCTTTGCTGCTAGAAGATGCATCCACCCCATAACAAGCAACATTAATCCACAATAGCGAAATGGCAATTGCGTCATGTTACGGTGAAAAATCAGCAACCCAATAAGGAAAATGCTTAAAGAAATGGCAGCGTATACGTTTGCTGTAGTGTGTAAATTTGCTAATAGGTTACTAACCGTTAAATCACTGAAATTCCAAAATTCAGGCAATCGAGCTAGAGCAAAAAACTCTAGATTGGCGAAGAGGTTTATAAAATCTAAAACCGGGATGGATAGCTTGTCTTCATCGATATCCAGAAGAAATATAAGCCTAGCAACAAAGAAAATTGAGAAAACAGATAAGAGCAGAGTAGTGTAGTTTAGCTGCGGTGACAGCTTTGGAGAAAAAACGACTTGTGACATTCCGTGTTCTTTTGATAACTACGTCTAATTAAAGTCTGCCATATTCCATCTAAAAATCAATCTCGGA
This sequence comes from Alteromonas sp. Cnat2-8, assembly GCF_022348355.1. NCBI lineage: Bacteria > Pseudomonadati > Pseudomonadota > Gammaproteobacteria > Alteromonadales > Alteromonadaceae > Alteromonas > Alteromonas sp. Cnat2-8. The sequence goes on along the minus strand of NZ_JAKREX010000002.1, from coordinate 495,024 downwards.
AATTGACAATGAAGATAACTAGCGCCCGCACAATAAATGCAGGCACAGTAGTATAAACATTGAGCCAACCGCTCCCGATTATTACTCGTCTGACTCTTGCGACGCATACTCATTTTTCATAAGCCACGCATACGCCGTTGTAAAAGCGGTTTCCTGAAACTGTTTTAAACCCGTGTCAGAAAATGGCACTGCAAGCGGATTTCTACGTAGTGATTCTTTAATATCCGTTGGGCTAAATACTACAACTTGAAGCCCTTCAATCAATTCAATGGCAGCCTCTAACTTGAAGCCAATTGCACTACCTGCAAATTTACCTTTGCTTTGGCGCTGACGAATTATCACTGCATCAATTTTGTAGTCTTCTACAAGTTTAGCGAAGGTGCTTTGGAAGCTCTTTAGCCCCTTCGCACTGGTATCGGCAAGCGTTAAACGGCGCGTACGGCAATCAGGCAAATGAAACAAGCCGTCAGCCAGCGACACCAAACTAACAATTGCTTCATTACCTTTTAAATCTACACCACAGACTTTCATATTTATTCCTAATTACGTTTGTCCGGCATTATAACGCGTTTCACAGTATTTGAGTCATTCAGTCGGTAAGCTTCAACCTATTAACAGATGTTTTAGCTTAGTACCGACTGAATTGTGTCTTTTGACAAGGGCTTCACGAAATGCTGATCGAACCCTGCCGCTTGGGAGTCCTCTACATATTTCTCTGAGCCCCACCCGCTTTGAGAATAAAACTTAACATTCTCTGATTCAGGTAAGGCTTTCAGCATTTTAACCAGCTCATAACCGTCAATATCTGGCATACCGATATCAAGAAATACGAAGTTAGGTTTAAACGCCTTGAATTCAGCGACAGCCTCTTTAGGAGAAGTAATACCTAAGGCAGTCACTCCCATGGATTCTGCTAATAAACAGTATGCATCGATAAGATCGGCATTGTCGTCAACGAACATAACTTTGGTTTGGCTTTGAATAGTCGGCTCAACTTCCTGATTGTCAGACTGTTCATAAGCCATTTTAGAAATGGGAAGTCTAACTTCAAAGGTACTTCCCCGGCCTAATCCTTCACTCATCACCGACACATCACCGTGATGCAGCATTACAAGTTTACTCACCAACGTAAGCCCTATTCCCAAACCGCCTTTAGTGTGTGTAGAGTGCGCCTCAATTTGGGTGAACATATTAAATACGTCTTTAAGCCTGTCTTCAGGTATCCCCATGCCGTTATCTTTAACAGCAACGACAACCATGACACCTTCCTCTCTGATATCTACAGTTATCCTTCCCTGCTCACTCGTATATTTAGCAGCGTTGTGAATAATGTTTGAGAATATCTGACTTAAACGCGCTTTATCGCCATAAACCGTCACATCTTTTTCAAGATAATTTACGGTTATATTATGCTTTTTCGCTTTTACCTGCTGGTCAACAATTTCAAGGGAATCTGACAGCACGTCTTGAATACTCAGTTTTTCAAACTCAAGCTTGACCTTACCTCGCGTAATACGCGATACATCCATCAAATCGTTGATAAGTTTTGACATGTATTCCGCTTGACGATTAATAATAGCCGTCACTCTTTTACGCGTTTTATCATCGTCAACCGTTTCTAAAATACTTGCGCCAGACATTATAGGCCCAAGCGGATTTCGCAATTCGTGAGCTAACGTGGCAAGAAATTCATTTCTGTAATTATCTTGTTTTTCAAGCTCTTGAATACTGATATGCATGCGTTCTTGCACATCAAGTGCATAAACAAGAAACATCCTGTTCAGGCGATTGGCAGTATCAACATCCGCCTTATCAAAACTTGTCGAGCGCCCTTTAATAGTGCGGGTATGGATTGTGAAAGAAGCTCTGGGTTTAAGCCGCTGAGCTTTTGGTGCATCTTCAGACTTTTCATCTTCAGCGCCTATCCACTTTTGGACGCGGTGGGTTTCCTTCCTGAACCAGGCGGTAAAGTATTGCTTCTTTTCAAACAGTGGAATAATCATTATGCCAGCAATACCGTACTGTCGTGCTTCTGGGTAATCGTCATAAAGCGCGTCGTTGGTATATGGGAATCCACCTTGGCTGCTTGCTTTGGAAAAGATTTCCTTGATGAGTTCTATCGGTAAAGTAGAACCGAGGGTAATGGTCTCGTACTGAGAATAATAAACAAACCCTGAACTATTAAGCGCTTCCAAAAATGCTTTTTCACCACTTTTAACTACGCGACTGATAGGATTTGCTGGACCTATTCTGTCTAGCATGGCATCAACTGCTTCGTCAGTTGCATACTTCTTATGCTTTGCAATTTCCTCTTCTTTCGCCAATAAATGCCAGCTAAACAGCTGACTCAGGTTTTCGCACTGAAGCCTAACATCTTGTGGAATATAACTAGGCTCGCGATGGTGGCAAGAAATTAGCCCGTAAAGCTCGCCGTCCGTTACTAAAGAGATCGAAAATGAAGCCCGCAAACCTTGGTTTCTAATGTATTGAAGATGAATAGGTGAAAAAGTTCGCAGCAGCGAGCGAGTGAGATCCAGCGGCTCTCTGCCTGACGCTTCAGTCGATGGAACTAGCCTTGCAGGAGGTAACTCAGTATCAGGGGTTAGTCTTACCCAGTTAGTTTTGTAAAGCGCTCTAGCCTGTGCAGGAATATCTGACGCAGGAAAGTACAAGTCTTGATATGAGTCCATATCATCGGCTTTAGCTTCTGCGATAACCTTCCCTGAGTAGTCATCATTGAATTTGTAAAGTACTACCCTGTCCATATTTGTGAGATACCGAATGGTCGAGACCATTTCTTGGGCCATCTCTCTTAGTGACGTCATTTCTTTAAAGCGCGGAGCAATAGACATAGCATAGAGTTTGATAAATTGCTCTGCGCTATAGGTATCTCTGAATTCGGTAGCGGGCTCTAGCTCAACAACATAGTTGTGACCGGAATCATAAACCACCGCCAAATAATCTATCGCCGCTCCTTCCTCTAACATCGAGGCTTTTAAGTGAAGCTTAATGGGCAGCCTAATCTTGGTTTTTGTAACCCTATCAAACGTTTCTTCAAGAAATGCCCGTTCATTCGTATCTGATGAGAGTATTTCTAAAAAGTGTTTACCAATAAGAGGCTCAGTGAACACTGACTCGCAGTTGTCACTGACAATCGAAATCTTCAAGTCCTTGTAATTAAACGCAATAAGAAAACCATAACTTTGTATACTTTCGGGAATATGTATTGGCTCGTCTTCGCAACGTTCAAAGTTAATGTTTTGGGGGGGCTGTGACATGAGGATCCTGAGGTTCGAATAGGTTAAATTATACTTTCGTCTAAAGAGCAACGTATCACATCGCTCAACGGGTTGATACTAAACTCCTCCATTGATTGCTCATGGCGTAAAGGTGCTCGCAGATACACCTAAACCATTTGCGAAACCGTCTTGTTCTTGCAATACACTTTTCCTTTGGGGTGTAAAAATGTGGCCCAACTTAGAAAAAGCGTCATTTAAAAGAAAAAGGCTTTAAAAAGTCACTCAAGAACAAGACCTGATGAAGCTATCGCAGCTTGAGAGCACTCATTCTCATCACTTATCGATGTGTATTTATGTGCCCTCAAAGCTTCTGTTTCAGTCTTATTCTGCTTACATGGCGTCTAGTTTAGTGAATTGAGTTTTATCAGCCTTCCGCCTTCTTTATCTTCAAGCACATAGATATTGCCCTTACTGTCTTGCTCAACCTCGCGTACTCGCTTACCCCATTCGTAGCGCTCTGCTTCTTCCACCTTCCAGTTGCCTTCATCGTCTTTATTAAATGCAACTCGAACCAGCGCTTTTGAAGACAAACCGCCTATAAAACCATTTCCCTTCCAGTCGCTAAACTTATCGCCTTTGTAAATAATAAAACCGGCAGGACTAATGGCAGGTACCCACGCCAATTCAGGCGACTTAAAGATGGGGTAGTCTTCGTGGTTAGGTATTTTCACGCCTGAGTAATGGTCGCCCTGCGACACTGCTGGGTAACCATAGTTGCGACCTCGTTCAATAATATTAAGTTCGTCGCCATGGCGCGGCCCCATTTCATGAGCCCATAAATTACCTTTCTCATCAAAATCGATGCCTAGCGGATTGCGGTGCCCTAACGTCCAGATTTGTTCTGTTACGTTGCCTTGACCATAAAACGGATTATCTTCAGGCACGCTACCGTCGTCGTTTAAGCGCAGCACCTTACCTAAATTCATCGCCATATTTTGTGCTGGCGTGAATTTCTGGCGCTCGCCCGAGGTGATAAATAAATGGCCATCAGGTGAAAACGCCATGCGGTGAGAGTAATGCCCATTCCCCGTCACCTTCGGCGACTGACGCCAAATTAGCTTTCTATCAGACAGCTTCGCACCACTATCAGATAAGGTAAGCGTGGCTCGCTCTATCACCGCACCGCTGAACGCATCGTCTTTTTCATCTCGTTCAATGTACGAAATATAAATGGTGTTATTCGACGCAAAGTCAGGGTGAATAATGACATCACCTAAACCGCCTTGCCCGCGCGCAGTAACACTTGGCACATTACTAACAGCAAAACGCTTCTGCTGGTTTTCATCAAGTAGCCATAGAGTGCCAGCTTTTTCCGTTACCAAGCTGTGCCCGTCTGGCAAAAATGTCATGGCCCAGGGGTTATCGAAGGACGCCTGAACATTACCCGTTACAGCAGTGCCCTTACTGCCCTTCATTTCAATTTGTTCAGATGTGTTCGACTGAGCAAAGGTAAAAAAAGAGGTGGCAAAAAGCGTAACCAATAGTGCGGCTTTCCGACGCTTGCTGGTTTTGTGCGTGCTTGTTGTTTGCATTAAGTTCTAGCCTTTTTGAGGGTTTGCGTACTGCTGGTTGCACGTTAAGACGTTAGTTGCACGTAAACGGGCGGGGCAAAGGGTTTCAGTTAGCATTGGTTACGTAGATTTAATTAAACAGGTTTATATTATCGACTTGGTTTCGCTATTCGTGTTTTTGAGTCGTGCTCGCTTTTCCTAAACTTTCTTTAATGCAGCGACACTTTACTTAAGTTCCGCCTATGTTATTTTCCAAGAAGTTTTAGCAACGAAGATAAGGAGGTGATCATATGTCTAGAGTTAAGGTATTTGAACAGGCAGCTATGAGTGAGGGTCGTTCTAGCTAACCCCTTTTACGCAATTGCTCTATAAGGCTGCCTAGTCAGCCCAGCTCGGAAAGCCGCATCACGTTGCTGATTGCGGCTTTTTTACTCCCTTTACAGAATTTAATTACACAAGGCTAAATTTCTCGTTAGTCGCGCGTCAACACGTGAAAACCTTTCTAATATTCATTAAAGCAAATCAAAAAGATGGTAAATTGGTTAAATCGTAGAAGCCGCGCTTAAAAACTACGTAAATTAAACGCTGTTACCTTTTCTAATAGAGTCACAAAATAAAAGTACGTTTAACGCGAGACAAGGTGACGAGCGTTGAGTTTTTGCCAAGGAGTAAAAAGTTGTTCAGGGTTGGACTATTCATTTTAATAACATTAGTGAAATTTGCTCATGCAAGTTCGAGTGACATCAATGAGCAGAATAATGTTTTGGCGTTTCACGCAGACAATGCATTTCTTACTGAAAGGGTAAATCTGCAAGGCAATCCCTATTCTACTTCTGTCGATACGGTACAAATGCTAGTTGATGAAATAGGGTATACAGATCCCGTGCTTCATGTTCCACTTGTGCGTTCTTTTGCGTATATGCAGCATGGCGAAAACATTTGCGTACTTAATAAAATAAAAGCACCTGAACGCGAAAAAAATCATCTTTACTCACTACCGCTTAGCTTTTTCCAGACACAGCGTTTTTACCAACTGGCTTCACTGCCACCAATAGAAAAAGAATTTTTGGATGAAAAAGGCCGAATACTAAGCATATCTCGCGTATTAGAAGCCTTTCCAGACTCTTTTATTGTGTTACCAGAAGAATACTCATTCGGTGAAAGGATAGACGACGATCTAAAGCAAGTTAATCGAGAGCAAATCCTTCGTATAGCAAATAATATTTATTACTCTCGCTTTATGGAAATGTTTTCAAAAGGAAAGTCTGATTTTGCACTCATTTTTCCAGCAACTTTATACAGAAGTTTTGGAGAGAACATGCCTATTAAAGTGCGCAGTTACTCTATTGCAGATAACCCTGACTATGTATCAGGCCACGTTATCTGCCCCAATACTCCTCAGGGTGCAGAGCACATAAAGCGTATAAACGCTGCAATAAAACGCATCTATTTAACACCTGAGTTTATAAATGCTCATACGCGCTATTTGCCCGCTCAAGACAAACAAGATTTGCGAACTATCATCGAGCAATCTATTGAAAAGTTAATGCTGTCCAATTAATGACCTGGTTATTTTTTGACAAGTTTGAGTGACTATGACAGCTTAGGTAAATTAAATTATAAAGAGAAACTCGCGCCTGATAGCGGGAAAGGGAATTTCAAATGTATCAAAAGCTTGCCTGTGTTTTTATCGGCGCCTTACTTGCTATTAGTCTTAGCTATCACGTAAACGCAAAAGTACGTGGCGAGGCCGTAGTTACAACAATAAAGTCAGAAGTTTTGAATGAGTCACGAGAACTGCTTATTCACTTACCTAATAACTATTCCCGCTACAAAGACACCACCTACCCAGTTTTATATTTGCTAGATGGACAGCGTAATTTTGCCCATACCGTAGGCACGCTTGATCTGCTAAATCAGTCTGGAATGGCGCAGGAAATGATTGTTATCGGTATTAACAACACCGAGCGCACGCGAGACTTCACACCAACCTATGATGAAAGCTACAACCAGTGGGGAATATCTGGTGGTGCCGACAACTTTTTAGACTTTCTAGAAAAAGAACTAAAGCCTTACGTAGGGGCAAACTATCGCACCAATAACTACGCGATTGTTTCTGGGCATTCATTAAGCGCCCTTTTTACCTTATACGCACTGCAAGAGCGGCCTGAACTGTTTCAAGCTTACTTCGCATTTAGCCCAAGTTTGTGGTGGCACGACGAAGTGATATTTCCAGAGGCAAAAGCGTTCTTTGCGTCAGATAGCGACCTTAACAAATATCTATACATAAATATGGGTAACGAAGATGGAAACATGCTAAGCGCATACGAACGTTACTCTGCACTGCTAAATAGCAGCGAACGAAAAGGGTTTACCTTTGACACGGAGCTAGACACATCTGAAAGCCACAATACGACTGCGCTTGCAGGTATGAGCTTGGCGCTTCAAAAGCAGCTAAATTCGTTACGCCCAACAGGTGCGATAATACAAGAAGGTATTCCTGCGGTAGAGCAATACTATAAAGACCTTTCTGCAAAATACGCTTTTGAAGCAAAGCCAGAATATAAAGCCGTAAACCACGCGGGTTATGCGGCGCTAAACAACCAAGACTTTGACTCTGCCATTGCAATTTTTAAGACAAATATAGCTCGCTTCCCCAACAAATCTGATGCCTACGACAGCCTGGCAGACGGTTATGAAGCTAACGGTGATTTAGCCATGGCGCTTGAAATGAGAGAGAAAGCACTAGCAATGAGCTATGAAGAAAATGTTGAAAATGGTGCTTTTAAAACGCGGTTGGCAAACTTGCGAAAGAAGATAGCGGAAGGTACAGGCGACTAGCTATCAAGTGCCTGAACTAGAAAATCGTCAGCATTGACCGAATAATAGTAGGAACGTACTCTGGTACGCTCACTCGTAATGGAATACACATAATGACATCAATCAAGCTCTTCTCCTCTTTAACACTTTCGTTTTGTTTAGCTTCGTTATTGGGCTGTACAGAGCCTGAAACCTTGCCCGCCTCCCCTTCTGCTGCCGCAGAATCAAAAGAAGCCAACCTTTTAAAAACTGGGCTAACTGAACGCATTCTAATTGAAGGGCAAGAGGTTGATTACCAATCTTTAGAGCAAAGACAAGCGCATTATGATGTGCCTGGGGTATCTGTTGCGTTTATGAGAAATGGGCAACTAGCTTGGACCATGCAAAGCGGCGTTAAAGATTTGACTTCTGAATTGGCTATTGATGAAAACACGGTATTCCAAGCAGGCAGTATTTCAAAACCCGCATTTGCGGCAGTATTGATGAAGTACCGCGAAGATAACCCACTAGATTTAGATGCAGATGTTAATACCTTACTCACCAGCTGGCAGTTGCCTGAACATGAATGGACAGGGCAAGACGCTGTTTCTTTACGCAGATTATTAAGCCACACGGCAGGCACCACAGTACATGGCTTTCCTGGTTACGCAGCGGGCGAACCCGTGCCTACTTTGCAGCAGGTGCTAGAAGGTGTATTTCCCGCCAATACCGATGCCGTTGTTGTTGATATTCAACCTGGCACGCAAATGCATTATTCCGGTGGCGGCACTACGCTTGCTCAACTCACCTTGCAAGACGTAGCTAACGAGCCCTTGCCAACCATGTCACAACGGCTTTTGTTTAAACCGTTAGGCATGACGCGCTCTGGCTTCGACCAGCCCATATCGAAAAAACTATCGAACAATATGGCTACGCCTTATGACGGCGACGGCGCGCCAATTAAGGGTGGCCCGCATACCTACGCTACGCTTGCAGCAGCCGGCATGTGGAGCACACCATCAGACATGTTAAAAATGGCAAACGGCTTGCGTAGCGCGTATTTAGGGAAGAAAACCGACTGGATATCGCAAGCCACCGCGCAAGAAATGTTAACCAACAATACGCCAAGTATTGAGCCACCTAATGTTGGCATCGGCTTTTTTATCAACATGAGTGACGATGGAGAAATTCTGGGCTTTGGCCACGGCGGCGCTGATGCTGGGTTTATGTCGCAGCTATACATTGAGCTAGATACCGGCAACGGCTACGCCATTATGACGAACGGCAACAACGGTAGGCAGTTAATAACTGAACTAGAAATACGGCTAAAAGAAGCGTTGAACGTTGGTTACTCGGAAGCTGAGGTTAGGAAGTTAGTACCCATAAACCAAGAGGAACTAAGCCAATACATTGGAACCTACGTGGTGACTAACCCTGTGAGTGTTGATGTGGTGCTAGAAAAAACAGCCAATGGATTTGTGCTTAACGCCTTACCTTATGTTGAAAACGAAAAATATTTTTATGAGGGTGGCGGACGATTTTTTGCTAAGAATGGGAGCAGTGTTCGTTTTGAGGGTGATGATGAAAGTGGGTTGGTTGAGGCGCTTGTGATGGATGGGGGGATTCGGGGTGTTAGGAAAGATTAGACTATAGGGAGAGAACAGATATATGACCCAAGTCTTTTTGTGCCAGTCAACGTCGTTGACGTATTTGGAGTCAGACGGCCGCTACGTACGTATTGCGGACCTTCAAGCTCTTAAGAATGTAAAGGCAACAAATCGTGCATAGCGGTCACGGGACTATTAGATTTTCTAGATAAAGAAAAATGCATTTTTCATTCTCAATTTTTCTAACGTAGTGGACTTTAATGAGTTCAGAGTGGTTCGACTAGTGTGAAGCATCTCAAATATTATTGAGATAAAAAGTTTAAAAAGTATCCTTAATATATCGAGCCCATCGAAATATCAGTTTCAACCAAATCATGCTTTCTCTGTCTCAATTCTCAATTCTCAATTCTCGGCAGAGTCACTTTATCAAAAACTTTGAAGTAGGAAAGTTTTGTCTGTTTTGATTGTTTAACTAATCGCTCAAGCTCTTTAATAACTTCATCAGTTTTAACAAAAATGTTTGGGCCCGATACCAATCGTTCGTCGAGTGATCTGTATAAATTATCCCAATGAATAGGTACAACCAAGCTAGCATTAACTTTTTCTATTGTTTGATTCCAATAGTGTTCCACGTTTTTGGGTTTGAGTAAGCCAATCCCCAAAAACACGATGTCTGCGTTTACTCCATCCAAGTCATCTTCAGAAATGTTCGCGCTTGGAATGATCAATATTTTTGGCGGCCTAGTTTTATCATCCGGCGTTTGACGCTGAGTATCGGTTTTTAAGGTAATGAGAAAACTGTAATTAGGAAAATCTTTAGTTAAGTCTTTATCTCGCTTAAAACAAGTAAAAATATTTTCGAACACATTAACTGGAAACTTTTTTTCGACGTGTGGTGTTTCGATTGCTGTTACTACAAAGTTCCCAACACCATAAGTTGCACCATCTTCTAATATTGAAAAGCAAGCTTGAGACTGGTTCTTTTCACAGTTTGAGAACTGACTTTTCCAATTTCTACTTATGTAATCTTTGCTCGCCTGCGTCCCAAATATTTCAGTGTGGGCATTTCTTTCATTCTTCGTACGTTTGTGGAAATAATCAAGAACAAATGGCGTATCTAAAATGTGATCAAAGTGAGCGTGACTTGTAAATAATGCATCTAAGTGAGGGAGACTCAATTTTTCCAACTGTCGTCGCACTTTTGATTTTTGTGTTTCCATGCCGTTTTTGCAGTAGCCTAACGGTGATTGTCGCGAAAAAAATCCATCTATCATAATATGCGACTGCCCATCGGTGATGGTAAGCGTAGACACTCCCATAAATCGAACGCCAATATTACTGTTATTATTACCGTATTTACCTTGGTAATAAGTGCCCTCCAGTGGAGACCATGTTGAACATCCACTTATAAGCGCTAGTAAAAAAGTAACGGTCAATATGCGGTTGATTTTTTTTTTCAAGCCTTAGCTCCAATAACAACTTAAAGACTATGTGCACGTACAATTCCACATGAGCCAATGAATACTGTCTGTAAGACAGCGAAGTGCGTGAATCACTTAGCAAATTCCTACAATGGATAAAGTCTTTTATAGATTGGCAACCGCAATCATCCGGTAGAGAAGCTCCTTTACATTATCATTCCAAATATCATTGTGCCCATCAATAACATCCCCGTTTGTCCAAATATTTAGTAAAGGATTGTTAAGCGTAGTTATTTCTCTAGATGTTAAAACCGTTCTGCCAAAAATTACTGGTACAACGTTAGTTCGGTCTACTCTATTACCTTCACAATCTAATCTCGACTGTTCATATTTACCATTATTATATAAGTGCAAGTCGTGGGTAATATATTTGCAATTGTGCCCTACGGCGTAACGATCCGTTTGGGAAGTTTTCAAGGGAATGTCAATACGCCCATCGGAAGTGCAATGCGTGGCTGATGTCTTGCCATGCGTTTCAAAAAATGCATTTACTCTTCTGCCAGTAGGAAACGCCCAGCGAACGGCTAAGTCAGCGCTTGAACTTACTATCACTAGCCTAGGCTTTTGTGTTGTGGGATAACTATTACACTTAGACTGCGCTAACTCAAACAAAGACGAATGCTTTATTCCTTCAAATGCAGGATTTAGTAATACAACCAAGTCTCCAAATCCATCCGCTTCTTCCTGTGCCCCCAGTACTCTGGACGAAATTAATCGTTCTTGTAAAATATGGCTAATTCCAGAATATAAAGCGGCAGCTCCAAAGCTGTGACCCACGGTCATTAGGTGGTGATTGTATTTATCATTTGGTGCAACAGCGGCTTCTAATTCTAGCATTAAGCTTGTCATTCCTTGAACGCCTATTTCATGTGCTGTCTTCTTCCTTTCCCAAAACGTGAAAGTGTTTATTAAGTTTTTTTTATCAAGTAAAGGGACTCTTACAGAGTCACCTCTCCACCCGATGTAAACCCCAATGACTTTTCTACTTTCTCCGAAAGTATCCGCTGCGGTGGAAAGCACCTCTCTAAAACTCCGAATATTACCGTCTTCTGGGTTTCCATCAGCATTGTGATGCCACCCATGTACAAAAATTAGAAGAAAAACGTTTTGTTTATTTGCTTCATTTTTTATGTCGTCAATGACTTTGTCTTTAGTTTTTCGTCGTCCCAACTTTTCTGAATTATGTAGATACCCTTGGTCGTCAAACTCAAAAAAGTTTAAATCATAAGTGTTATTTGATGAGGTTTTCGCTGTCGTAATAGCACTATCTGGACAATCATTAGAGCTTACGTACTCGCATTTGGAACTGGTGTCTATTCGATAAGGATCGATAGTCATACAAGAGCAAAGAATAAATATTGACGTGGTTAAGGTTAATAGAGCCTTCGCAGTTTCGTATGACTTTTTGAATTGATATCCATTCATAGTATTAATCCCTTAAATAAATTGATAGCAAAGCTCTTGTGTCTAATGCGATTATCACAGCCTGTTTATTTTTTATACACACATTGAGTGGTAATGTAAACTACTAGTGTTATTCCATGATTTTCCGCTTCGTTATTAAACGTGATTGATATACTGAGTAATGACTACTTTTTCATTTTGCGGAGACTACAATCTATCAACCGAAATCATTAAGGTTGTAAAAGAAAAACACCAATGCAATGGCTTATATTAAAGACCTATAAGCGTCCGATAATTGTCTAAAACGGACTTCTAAACACTAAAACTTGAAACAAAAAAGGCGAACCCCAAGGTTCGCCTTTTAAATCAATCAATCTCTAACAGCAAAGCTGCCAATCCAGCCTACTCCTCAACATAGCTCTCAATACTAGGGCAAGAACAGATCAGGTTACGGTCGCCGTAAACGTCATCAATACGGTTAACCGTTGGCCAGAACTTGTTTCTGTGTACTTCTGGTGCTGGATACGCCGCTAACATGCGGTCGTAGCTGCGGTTCCAGTCGCTGTCGCAGATATCCGCTAGTGTGTGCGGTGCATTGTGTAGCGGGTTGTCAGTGGCATCCCACTCACCGCTTTCTACTTTCGCAATTTCTTGGCGAATGCTAACCATGGCGTTGATGAAACGGTCTAGTTCGTACTTCGCTTCTGACTCGGTTGGCTCAATCATAAGCGTACCCGCTACTGGGAAGCTCATGGTTGGCGCGTGGAAACCGTAGTCATTTAGGCGCTTCGCAATGTCTAGCTCGGTTACACCGCTTGCTTCTTTAAGCGGACGAAGGTCAATAATACATTCGTGCGCTACGCGGCCGTTGTTGCCTTTGTAAAGCACTGGGAAGTGCCCTTCTAGCTTCTTAGCCACATAGTTAGCGTTAAGGATAGCTACTTCGGTTGCACGGCGAAGGCCTGCGCTACCCATCATTTTGATGTACATGTAGCTGATAGGCAGAATTGATGCACTGCCCCATGGCGCTGCCGATACCGCACCACAGTCTTTGCCTGCAGTTTCTACGTTAACAACCGTGTGGTTTGGTAGGAATGGCGCAAGGTGCGACTTAACACCAATTGGTCCCATACCTGGGCCACCGCCACCGTGTGGAATACAGAAGGTTTTGTGTAGGTTAAGGTGCGACACGTCTGAACCAATGAAGCCAGGCGACGTAATGCCCACCTGCGCGTTCATGTTCGCGCCGTCCATGTAAACCTGACCGCCGTATTGGTGAACAATGTCACAAATCTCGCGTACGGTTTCTTCATATACACCGTGAGTAGACGGGTATGTGATCATGGCGCACGATAGGTTATCGCCCACTTCTTCCGCTTTTTTGCGAAGGTCGTTAAGGTCTACGTTACCTTTACTATCACACGCAACTACTACCACTTTAAGGCTAACCATTTGCGCAGACGCTGGGTTAGTACCGTGGGCAGAGCTTGGAATTAAGCACACGTTTCTGTGACCTTCGCCACGGCTTTCGTGGTAACGCTGAATAGCCAATAGGCCTGCGTATTCACCTTGTGCACCTGAGTTAGGCTGCATTGAAAGCGCATCGTAACCTGTTACGTTAATTAGCCACTCGCTTAACTCGGCAATCATTTCTTGATAGCCCGCTGCTTGGTCTAGTGGTGCAAACGGGTGAAGCTGACCGAATTCAGCCCATGTTACAGGGATCATTTCAGCCGTTGCGTTTAGTTTCATGGTGCACGAGCCCAATGAAATCATTGAGTGGTTAAGCGCCAAGTCTTTGTTTTCAAGGCTCTTGATGTAGCGAAGCATCTCTGTTTCAGAGTGATACTTGTTAAACACTTCGTGCGTTAGGAAGTCGCTAGTACGTACTAAACCTTCAGGAATAGATTTTACGTCTTGCGTGGTTACTTCTGCATCCAGACCTTCCACTGTTAAGCCGTGCTCTTCACCAAGCAGTACGTCGAATAGCGCAACAATGTCTTCACGTGTGGTAGTTTCGTCTAGCGACACACCTACCGCACCGTCAAGGTCTGCGCGCAGGTTCATGCCTTTTGCATAGGCTTTCTCTAGTACATCTTCTTTGTTGCTTACCATTACGGTTAGCGTGTCGAAGTACGTGCTATGCTTAAGAGCTACACCTTTTTCTGCACCTTTCTGGTTTAAACCAGTAGCAAGAATGTCGGCGAAGCGGTGAATGCGCTCAGCAATAGTTTTAAGGCCTTGTGGGCCGTGGTACACCGCATAGAAGCTTGCCATGTTGGCTAGGAGCACCTGCGCTGTACAAATGTTCGAGTTCGCTTTTTCACGGCGAATGTGCTGTTCACGGGTTTGTAGCGCCATGCGAAGTGCTGGGCGTCCACGGGTGTCTTTACTTACACCAATAATACGGCCAGGTAGTGAACGCTTGTAGCTGTCGCGTGTAGCAAAGAATGCCGCGTGTGGGCCACCGTAGCCCATAGGTACACCAAAGCGCTGTGCACTACCAAGTGCAACGTCTGCACCTAGCTCACCAGGCGACTTAAGCATTACCAAGCTCATTAGGTCAGCGGCTACTGCCACAATGCCTTTTTTCTCTTGTACTGCTGCAATGATGTCGCTGATGTCTTTTACTTCACCGGTAGAGGTTGGGTATTGAAGTAGCGCACCGAATACGTCGTGTTCTGCTGCTTCTTCTACCGCACCTTTGATGATTTCAAAACCGAACATTTCAGCGCGGGTTTCTACCACGTCAACCGTTTGCGGGTGAACGTCGTTTGCAATAAAGAACGCATTCGCTTTTTTGTTCTTAGACACACGCTTAGCAAGGCCCATGGCTTCTGCTGCCGCTGTACCTTCATCAAGTAATGACGCAGATGCTAGCTCTAGGCCAGTTAGGTCAATGGTCACTTGTTGGAAGTTAAGAATGGCTTCCAAACGACCTTGCGCAATTTCTGGCTGGTAAGGCGTGTACGCTGTGTACCAACCTGGATTTTCTAGCACGTTGCGAAGAATAACGTTTGGTACGTGGGTATCGTAGTAACCCATACCAATGAAAGAACGGTTAATTTTGTTCTTTTGCGCAACGGCTTTAAGTTCACTTAATGCTTCAACTTCTGTCGCCCCTTCACCACATTTTAGTGGCTCTGGTAGCGCAATACCTGCCGGTACAGTTTGCTCAATTAAATCGTCTAGTGAGCTTGCACCAATAGCAGACAGCATTTCTTCAATTTCGCCTTTACCCGGGCCAATGTGACGGCGGATAAATGTATCTTTTTGCTCTAGTTGAGCCAATGTAGGGGAAGTATTCGACATAACGTTGTTAAGCACTCGTAATGGTTGCCGCAAGGGCGCGTTAAATCTTTAAGTTAAAAAGGGGCTGAATTATCTTCATGCCCCTTTTCAAATTATGGTTCTTTTAAAACTGCGTAACGAATTACTCTTCGTCGATGCTGTTTTCGTAGCCTTCAGCGTCTAGTAGACCTTCTACTTCTGCCGCATCGTCAGCTTTAATTTTGAATAGCCAACCGTCGCCGTATGGGTCAGAGTTAACTAGTTCTGGTGAATCTTCTAGGTCTTCGTTAATCGCTACAATTTCACCTGAAATTGGCGCGTAAACGTCAGACGCTGCTTTTACCGATTCAGCAACACATACGTCGTCGCCAGTGCTTACTGCGTCGCCAACATCTGGCAAATCAACGAAAACCATGTCGCCAAGTAAGCCTTGTGCGTGCTCAGAAATACCTACAGTGAAAACACCGTCACCTTCAGGGCGAACCCATTCGTGCGTAGCGGCATAGCGTAAATCAGTTGGGATGTTGCTCATAATCGTTCCTGTTATTCTCTGTTAACTTATAAAACACTTTTTCCATTGCGAACAAAGGAGGGCTTAACCACTTTTACTGTAACCCACTTTTTGCGCATTTCCACTTCTACCGTTTCACCAACATCACTTGGTACTCGTGCCATCGCAATTGAGTGACCTAGAGTTGGAGAGAACGTACCTGAAGTGATAACGCCTTCGCCGCTTTCTGTTTTCACTTTAAGACCGTGACGCAGCACGCCTTTTTCAGTCATCACCAAGCCTACTAGCTTGTCGGTACCCGCTTCGCGCTGCGCTTCTAGTGCTTTACGCCCTACGAAGTCACGTTCTGCCGGTTCCCATGTAATTGTCCAGCCCATGTTAGCCGCTAGTGGTGATACGGTTTCATCCATATCTTGGCCGTACAGGTTCATGCCTGCTTCTAGGCGAAGTGTGTCGCGAGCACCTAGGCCGCATGGCTTAACGCCCGCGTCTAGTAGTGCTTGCCAGAAGCTTTCCGCTTGCTCAGCTGGCACCATAATTTCGTAGCCTGCTTCACCGGTATAACCTGTGGTGGCGATGAACAAGTCTTCTGCTTGTACTCCAAAGAATGGCTTCATGCCCGCCACCGCTTCTTTTTGCGCTGCGCTGAACAAGGTGGCTGCTTTTTCTTTTGCGTTAGGGCCTTGAACGGCAATCATGGCAAATTCAGGGCGCTCGGTGATGGTTACGTCAAAGCCCTCTGCTTTGCTCATTAACCAGTTCATGTCTTTTTCGCGCGTTGCTGAATTAACTACTAGGCGATAGTTAGTTTCGTCGAAGTGATAAACAATAAGGTCGTCTACAACACCGCCTTCTTCGTTAAGCATGCCGCTGTATAGCGCTTTGCCTTTGTCTTTTAGTTTTGCCACATCGTTGGCTAGAAGGTACTGAAGATACGCTTTGGCTTGTGCGCCTTTTACGTCAACAATGGTCATGTGAGACACATCGAACATACCGGCGTCTTGACGCACAGCGTGATGCTCTTCAATTTGTGAACCATAGTTAATTGGCATATCCCAGCCGAAGAAATCGACCATTTTCGCACCGGCTTCTAGGTGCTTTGCGTGTAGGGCGGTGGTACTAGACATTCCACTTACTCTTTTTAATTTGAAAGGTAGAAAACGAAATTGAGTATAGTGAGCTAACGTTTATGCAACAAATTGGAAATTTTTATCAATACATTTAAAAAGCAAATGTATTAAACACTGAACATCAGAAATACAAATATTCAGTATAAGTTAAGACTTAGTGAGGACTCGTCAAATTACTGCAGCTACTTGTCTTTTCTTATACGACAGCGACGACTTAACCCGACAGCACCAGTTTTAATGCAGCAGCGCAGACCAACAACAAAAAATGCGCTGAAAAGCGCATTTCTTTAAACAGTTGAACCGTGAGCCACACGGTAAAACACTGGTATTTACCAGCGTTGTTTTTTACAGCCCAATACGGCGTAATAAGCAATAAAGCAGTAGCAAGGCAGCATAATCGCGTAGGCACTTTGACCACCTACTAGCTCACTAGCTCCGCCGTAAACCATGGGCAAAATGGCACCACCTGCAATACCCATAATAAGTAGTGCCGAACCTTGTGCAGTGTATTTACCTAAATTATTTAGCGCCAGCGGCCAAATTGCAGGCCACACCATGGCATTTGCCAAGCCAAGAAGCGCAATACACGTCACGCTGTTAGGTAAGAAAGGAAGCGATTGCACACCCGTCCATCCCCACAACACTTCAGAGATCCCAGTATCAGTGTTTGAGCTCATTAGAATGCATGTGGTAAAAACTACGCCCAATACCGCAGAGCTTAGTAGCGCCGTTTGCTGAGAAATAAATCGAGGAATACAAATAAGGCCTACTGCGTATCCAATAACCATAGCAATCATGGTAAATGACGTTAGCGTGGTCGCGTTTTCTACGCCAATTGAAGAGCCATACAACCCAATGGTGTCGCCAGCAATAACTTCTACCCCAACGTAGAAGAACAGGCTTATTGCGCCCAATACTAAGTGTGGGAAATGCAGGATCTTTTTATCTTTATTTGAGGAAAGCGATGCTTCCGCAGTTTCGCCTTCTGCTTGCTCATCATTAATGGCTGGCAATGCAAGGCGCATAAATACCAGAGCCAGTACGCCCAATGCGATGGCCATTGCAACATAAGGCTGAATAAGTGAGACAGACATATCATTAATTAGCGTGGCTTTTACCTCTTGTGGCATGGCGTTTAACGACTCTTGATTTACGTCAGGCAAACCACTTAACACTAAGCTGGTGAAAACGATAGGTGCCAGAACGCCAGCCGCTTTATTAAGCAGGCCCATAAAGGCAATGCGAGCGGCAGCGCTTTCTTCGTTACCCAGGCGAACAATAAACGGGTTTGATGCTGTTTGAAGTATGGTCAAACCGCTACCTACCACAAATTGTGCCAGCAAAAACACGGGGAACATGGCGCTCAGCGCGGCAGGTACAAACAACAAACATCCCACAGCGATAATGCTAAGCCCTAGGCTCATGCCCTTCTGGTAACCTGTTTTTTCGAGGATCTTTGCCATAGGTAGCGCCATGACTACATAAGCGATGTAAAAACAAAAGGCGATAAGCAACGCTTGCATTTCTGTTAGCTCGCACACCATTTGCAAAAACGGAATTAATGCCCCGTTTAACCATGTAATGAAGCCGAAAATGAAAAACAGTAAACCGATACTTAGAATAGGTACAAAGCGCCCCATTCCTGTTGCGTTGGGTACTTGCGACTGAGCTTGTGTTGTCATAGCAAAGATCTCTTATTTATTATTATGTTGTTAGTTAGCGCAAAGGCGTTTACTTCCGTTCTGCCACACTTCTAACAGAGTATTGTCGTTGTTTATCACTAAAAAGTTAGCGCGCTTTCCTACCTCTAGTTCACCTACCCTATCATGTATTTTGGTGAAGCGTGCTGGCGTTGCGCTTGCCATGGTACTGGCATGTTCTAATGCGATATTGATGTCGTTAATGCTGTTCGTTACTGCGCCGTGCATATCTAAACAGCTACCGGCTAACGTCCCGTCGGGCGTGGTTAACTTGTTACCTTGGCGCGTGATATGAGTATCGAAGAACGCGATGGTATCGTCGCTTGCGCCCACGTGGGCCATGGCGTCAGTCACTAGCATTAATTGATGCGGCCCTTTCACCTTATAAGCCAGCTCTACCGCTTTCGGGTGAATGTGATGATGGTCCACAATTATCCCGCACACGCTGTTGTTAAGTAGCGCCGCCCCCACCATTCCAGGCTCTCTGGAAGTCAGTGGCGACATGGCGTTATAAAGGTGGGTAAAGCCTGATGCCCCAGCGTCCAATGCATTCTGCACGGTTTCAAACGGTGCGTTTGAGTGCCCTAATGCAACAATAACTCCTTGCCCCACCAAATCTCGGATGATGTCGCAAGGCACGTTTTCAGGCGCAACGGTGATAAGAACTTGCCCAATATCTCTTCGGGTATAGGTTGCCAGTTCACGATCTGAAAGTGCGCGAATATAGCGTGGCAAGTGCACGCCTTTTTTCTCAACAGAAAGGTGCGGCCCTTCAAAATGAACCCCCTCAACGCTGGGATGCGCCTGTGCAATGGCCTCGCTTACTGCATCTGCCGCTTGCTCAATGGTGTCTATATCGTCGGTAATGAGCGTTGGAAACAATGTAGTAGTGCCGTATTTCAAGTGCGCTTCGGCCATCGCGTTTATGCTTTCAATCGTGGGAGTATGATTAAACATCGCGCCCCCACCACCATTTACCTGTGTGTCGATGTAGCCTGGAATAACTGCACCACGTATGCGCTCGTTGATAACTGACGTTGCGTCTTTCTTAAAATAAGAAAGAGGTGCAATGTCAACTATCACACCCTTTTCAATGCTCAGCACCTGATTATGCTGCCAGGCACCGTTCATCAGCACCTTTTCAGCCAGAATAATGGTCTTCATTGGGTTTTCGTTACCTTGTTTAATCCGGGTGGCGTATCTGGGTTCAAACCTAATTCAACGGCAATTTTCTCTATATCCAGATAGAAGCGTTGCATTAGTAAAAGTGCGTCCAGCCTTGGGTGTGGAGACGTTACTCCGCCTTGCAGATCAATACATTCACCGCCACGGGATCTCACATCTTGCACCATGTTTTGATGAAAAGGTGCGCTCTCATCTTCTATGTTTAACGAAATAAGCTTCAGCTTTTTCTCAACTAACGTCACTGGGCCATGGATGAACTCTGCACTGCTAAACGCTTCGGCATGTATACCCAATACTTCTTTTAATTTGAGCGCTACTTCTCGCCCAACCGCATAGCCAAAGCCACGCCCTAAAACAATGGTGTTTCGCGTATTTTCTAAATGGGCTTTTGTTAGCTGAGACGGCGCATTGATCACTGCCTCTAGCTGCGAAGGCATGGCTTTTAGCGCATTAAATAGCGAGGTATTTTCGCTCCAACGAGCACACAAATGAAGAAGCGCCGACAGCGTTGCTAAAAAGCTTTTGGTAGCCGCAACCGCCTTTTCTTCCCCGGCAGATAAAGGAATAACGGCATCAGCCAGCTCGGCTAATGGCGACGTTTCATCATTCACGAAGGCAACCGTAAATGCCCCGCCGTTTTTGGCCGACTCGGTTTGCTTTAGTATGTCTGGGCTGCGACCAGATTGAGAGATGATAAAAGCTACTGCCCCCTTCAAATTTAATTGGCGTTTGAATATGCCTGCTATTGAAAGGGCGGCACTGCACACTGGAATACCCATTTCGGTTTCAAAGAGATACTTTCCAAACACGCCGGCATGATCTGACGAACCGCGACCAATGATGTAAATTAAGTTAGGGTTTAATTGCTGTAATCTACCCGCTAACTGACTGATCGCTTCATCATTCTTATCTAACTGCTGTGCAATAACTGACGGAAACTCTCTGGCTTCTTTTGCCATTATAGATAAACTCATTTCTCACCTTCTTTGTGATTAAACGCGGCTTTTGCATGATAAATAGCACCTTGCTGCGGCGTAGCTTTGCAGGGTACTAAACGCGCTTTGATGGATTCTGAAAAATAGGCTGAATAAACATTGCTAAGCCCACCTATCATGGCTAAACAATGGTTGTGATCTGCAAGAAGTCGCTTTGCCATACGCTCAATGTAAACGGCACCCTCTTCAAAAAGTGCGGTAACCTTGTTTTGCTTTGTGTATAGCAAAGGCAGCATACGTTCTACCAAGGCGGCATAGTGATGGGTGTTAAATTCCGCACATTTCGCTACAATTTCTTGGGTACATGATGATTGCAGGGCGTTACACACTTCTGCTGCAAGTTCATCCTTTTCTTCCAACTCATCTAAACACAATAGCGTGTGCTGAACGGCCTTTAAGCCTAACCAAGCCCCACTGGCTTTGTCGCCGATAGGAAAACCGTGCCCACCAACATCTTGAAAAGATTCACCTTGCCACATGGTGCCCGATGAACCCGTACCAATAATTATCGCTGCTCCCGGGTTTCCGTTATGTGCGCCAACGCATGCGGCGTGTAAATCGCTTAACACGTGTAGCGAATGAAACGGGTGCTGCCATTGTTCAAACTGTTGCTTCGCAGACTCAATATTTGCACCAGCTAGACCGGCGCCCACCACGCACTGCGACAGCGAAATTTGCTCAGATGTGTTGGCGTTCCCCGCATTCGAAATAGCGATATTAATCGCATCTACTATCGACGCTTTAGCTAAATCGCTATCGCGCATAATATTGGCAGGGCCACTTACGCCCTCTCCCAAGACATTTCCGTCAACGTCTTCTAATCGTGCTCGGCACTTGGTGCCACCACCGTCTATGCCAATAAAAAATAAATCAGAGCTCATTTAAACATCTCAGTATAGATAAATGCATAGATGCACTTGGTAAAAACATGACAACGCTGTCATTTTAACCAATAAAAACAGGCGCTTACAGCTGCACCTGTCGACTCATTTGCTGTGTTCCCGCAATTCTAGCGCGAACAGTTACCATCCCCTTCACTTCAACAGGAGCGGTAAAGGTTTCCCACCTATTACCTGAAGTTAAGTACTCCATCGTAAGACCAGACACTGGCTTTATATGTAACATACCATTGTTAATTACCGCTGCTGGCGTAGGTACACGCACATTCACTCCCTGCTGCACTAGCGCGGGTGCATGGCGGTTAAATAACGCTAACTCAAACGCTCGCCAGTCGCTTGCCTGCTGGTTTACTAAAGCGCCTTTTTCATGAAGTGCTTTCGCGTTTTGTTGCCACGGTGCGTAGTGCCAGGCCCGTTCAGCCAAAGCCAATAGTCTGGGGAATACCATATATTCCACGGCATCTTGATTCACGGTGACTTCTGACCACAGCTGCCCCTGAATACCGATTACTGATGATGTGTCTGCCTCAGCAGATCTGCTGTAACTGTGGCCCATACGGTCGGTCCATAACTCGGCATGAAGCGGCAGCTGTTCGGGCATAAACGAAAATACTTTTTCGGTATCGGTTGCCCGTGAACCCCAGTAATAGCCGGGCTCATAAGGATTACTTTGGTAAGGAAAGTCGAAATAAAGCACATCTGGAAACGAAAGTACTACCGGAATATTTTCCTTGGCGAAATGCGATACTGTTTTCTCTCCTCCCGCAGCAAGAAGATGCCAAACGTTGGTATACGCGCTGCTGTTATCCAGTGTATTTACGGCTTTTTCCATGCCATCGCTCCAGCCACCAATTGCTATATTGTGCTTTTGCGCAATTTTCTGCACTTCGGTAACAAAAGCCGGCAGTATTTCATCTGCCTTTTGACTTTTCGCAGCGCATACAGGGGATTTCACCCAAGCACCGGCGGTTTCATCGGCGCCAACATGGAAGTGCGTCAACGGAACGTTGGCCTTTTCATGCAGTGATTTCACAGAAGTAAGTACTGTTTCGATAAAATGATAGCTGCTATCTAAACAGGGGTTTATGGTGTTATCTGAATAGAATTGAACGCTTTCATATTGGGTTTTATCTTCTTTATCTACCAACAAAAATTCATTTGCAGCCTCTGAGTTGCCCTCTGCCATAAGCCGCTTGTAGCGCGTATTCATAGAAACAATCGCTGCGCGGGCATGGCCAGGCATATCAAGCGACGGAATAACTTCAATACCGCGCGCGTGCGCCATTGTTAAAATATCAATGTAATCTTGCTGCGTAAGAAAGCCGTTACCTGTAGCACTTTTAAAAGGCCCGCTCCCTAGCTGAGGCAGCAAGCACTGTGTTTCAGACAAATCGTGGCATCGAAACGCACCAATTTCGGTAAGCTCGGGCAAAGCATCGATAGCTAATCTCCAGCCCTCGTCATCACTTAGGTGAAGGTGTAGCTTATTGAGCTTGTAGGTGAACATTTGGCGAACAACGGATTCAATCGCTGCCTTTCCTGGAAAGTGGCGAGCAATATCTAAGTGCATTCCGCGAAATTCGAATCGTGGCGAGTCTGCAATTTCGGTGATAGGAAAGCGGCCTTTCTGCGCATCAAATACTTGCATTAGCGTTAACAGACCGTAGTTAGCACCAATGTTATCGTTGGCAATTATCGTAGCGCTTTGCTCTGTTATGCTAAGCGCATAGCCTTCTTTTGAGTTTATTGTTGCAGCTTCATTTGCAAGGGCGTTCGCATTGTTAGCGCTGCGAATAATAACCTTAAGTGGTAAGCCTGTTTTCTGGTTAGTGAGGCCAAAATAGGCCATTTGCTCAATGGCTGGAGCAAGCATGTCTTGATCAGACTTATCTATATTAATGCCCGCGGCAGAAACAAATTTACCCGAATCATCTCTTCGACCTACGTTGGGAATAACACGGTTCTGGGCATCACCTGAAATTAGCGCTGAATCGCCCTTATTGTATAAATACGCGCTGTCCATAAGCGGTGTATTGTCGTTTTCAGTACGTTTGTACTGGGCTTGTTTGCTCCATAAGCCAGTGTGTTGATTGATTAGCAAATTACTTCCCGGCTCTTTCACACGGGTTGTGGAGGCAACCACCACCGGTGATAAAGCAGGGTAAGTTAAGTAATAGTTCGGCATTGCGTCCGAGCGAGAGGCGTGCCAAAAGGGCGCAGATAGCGTTACCTTAACTTGCTCACTTGCGCTCACCTTTTCTTCGAACGTAAGGCGGTGCAGGTCACCGTTTATATGCTCAATGCGAATTGCATTTTTTGAGTCATACCCGCGAATAGGCGCAATATGACTAAAGTAAAGTGACGTAGAGGCTTCAATGGGGGTTGCCATGGTTGCTATCGTAAGCTCTGACGAAAAGCAGTCGCCTTTTGGAATATGTACCCGGCACAAACTATCGTCCACATTACTTAATACTTCGTAATGT
Source organism: Alteromonas sp. Cnat2-8 (assembly GCF_022348355.1). Classification (NCBI taxonomy): domain Bacteria; kingdom Pseudomonadati; phylum Pseudomonadota; class Gammaproteobacteria; order Alteromonadales; family Alteromonadaceae; genus Alteromonas; species Alteromonas sp. Cnat2-8. Next base: position 470,729 of record NZ_JAKREX010000002.1, on the reverse strand, counting down.
ATATCGAGGCTTTCTCCTAGCGCATTCAAGCTGGCTTGCTGTAGCGAAGGCGTTTCAGCCATTGCCGAAGCGCTACCCACTAGTAGTAACGATAAGCTCAAGCACGCTTTGACAAAATTCGTCGAATTGCGGATCACGTCGCACATCCTTAAATCACAATTTCAGAGTAAAACAAGGGTAAAGCAAACGCCCTACCCTATGCTATGTGAAGATAGTGAACACACGAACTATCTTCACATACTAGCAACTAGAACTTCATGCTAGCGCCAATGAAGAAACGGCGTCCATTGGCACTTTGCGTTCCACCAAGTCGCTTACCGTCACTGCTTCGAACATAGTAGTTCTCCCAGATTTCGTCGGTAAGGTTAAGGGCTTCAGCTTTAAGTGTAATGGTTTCTGTCACGTTCCAGCTTACCTGCGCATCTAGCTGTGACTGTTCGTCGCGGTACTGATCGCCAATTTCAGCTTGGGCAATAAAGTACTCAGAGCGGTAGTTGTAGTTTAAGCGCGCGCTGTAAAGATCAGTTTCGTAGAACACACCTACGTTAAACGAGTCTTTTGACGTGTTCGGGAAGCTTACTGAGCGCGTTGCGATAGTAGCACCAATGATGTTGCCGTCATCGTCTGTAACGGCAACCGCTTCATCTACTTGTGCGTCGGCCACATCAGTGTAGGTATAGTTAGCGTAGCCACCGAAACCGTTGTCGAACACATGCTGAATTTGCATTTCGATACCGTCGATAGAGGTTGAACCACCATTCTCTGGCGTTCTTAGCTGATTGATTTGCTGACCATCAATTTCACGAGATACGGTTTTGGTAAAGATAAAGTCGTTAATATCTTTCTTGAACACTGTTACTGCGGCTACCGACGATTCGCTAAAATACCATTCTGCACCCACTTCAAATTGGTTAGCAGTTAGCGGGTTTAGCTGCGGGTTACCAGCAGAGCCAGAGCTAGTTTCAGGCGTTAAGTTTACCGCAGGTGCTAACTGAAACGGTGCTGGACGTGTAAGCACGCGTGCTGCCGCCATACGTAGTAACACATCTTCAGATAAGTCGTACGATAAGTTGATGCTTGGCAGCCATTCGTTGTAACCACCATCAAACGCTACCGCTTCGCCTGTTGTTAGGTCGTAACCGTTCGAAGTTGAATCGGTCTCAACGTAACGCATACCCACATTACCTCTGAAACCATCGCCACTAAATTTCGCCATGGCGTAAAGTGCAGTAATATCTTCTTCTATCTCAAATGAAGATTCATCTAAGAATTCATCGGTACGGCGGCAAAGTATAGTAGTGTCATCAGCACATTCGGCTACGCTATATAGCGCGGTGTACATACTGTCTTTGTCAGGGAAGAAATAGCTGGCAGCCACACCGTTGGTGTTGTCGTGAGACACGTTAATCATGTCGCCATTCCAAAACGATGACGCGGGCCCAAGGCTACCTTCACCCACCGGCGCTAAGTTGGCCAAGTCAGTTCTGTAGCGAGATTGCGCAAAGCTACGATCGCGACGCTTAATACCCGTTTTGATTTCGGTTACTGCACCCCAGTCTACTGAATGCTCGTAATCAAATTGGATATAGTTTTCTTTATCTTCCGTTGCATTTAGCTGGTCGAATATTCCTCCCAACCACATTTCATCCGTTGGGTTAGCTAGCCATGGGCTTGCCGTTGTAAAATCGATATACGGGTTGTCGCCACCTGGGTTGTAAAAATCGATGGCTGCACGCGGGTCGTTTGCGCTAGCCCAAAATTCAGTAAAGAAATCTCGGTTTTCGCCTTCACCCGTGGTTGTACCTAACTGGAAGTGCAACTTGCCATCACCCATAAGGTAGTGCCCCTCAATATCTACAATCTCGGTAGACATTTCAGAACCATCGCGGAAGATGTTGTCATACGCCATAAAGCGCGCCCACTCAGGGCGGTTATCTACGCCCATCATGCTAAGCGACTCTACTACGTTGTCGCTGCTCACCGTACCCGGACTGGTGTCTGTACCTGTGTACGCCACACCGCGAAACGGAATACCAATTAAGTTAGAGTTTACGTTGTCAGCTTTAAGCGTTGACGATAGATAGTGGACAGACACATCGAAGTCGTCGGTAGGTGCCCATTGGGCAGTAACATCAAAACCAACGCGCTCACGGTCTTGCTTAAACAACGCTGAGCCCATACCCCATGGAATAGCGCCTTTTTGTGAAGCGCCAACTGGTGCTTCAATAAGTGGGTCGATACGAGGAATGCTAGGGCCGAACCAGCCGAAGTCTTCGTTAGTTTCACGCTCTACCGTTCTTTCTTGATAAGAGCCTGAGAAAAGAATACCAAAGGTTTCGTCATCGTTTTTCCAGCTGTACAAACCAGATAGCGTTGGGTCGAGTGAATCGGCGATATCACCATACTGGCCTTCTACCGAGATTTGTCCAGAATTAGCGTCAAGGTCGAACGGCTTACGTGTTTTTAGAATTACCGTTCCGCCCAATGCGCCTTCATCAATGTCTGCCTGAGACGACTTGTACACTTCTAAACCCGCAATCATTTCCGACGCTAAAATTTCGAAGTTAAAGTTACGGGTTGCGTCTGATAACACAAACCACTGACCGGTTCCCACGGCTTGACCGTTCACTAGGGTCAAGTTTTGGTCTGGCTGAACGCCGCGTATAGTTACGCCTTGCCCTTCACCAAAATCGCGGTCGATGGTAATACCCGGAACACGGGCTAGTGTTTCTGCCACGTTTTTATCGGGGAACTTACCGATGTCTTCAGCAGTGATAGCGTCAACAATGGCGTTAGAAAAACGCTTGGCATTGATGTTGGCCTTTTGGCTTCCGCGGATCCCTGTGACTTCGATGATTTCAGTTTCACCTGCTTCCTGTGCTACCGCAATAGGTGCTGAAATACTTGTTAATGCGCCCATAGCTATGGCGAGGCGAACACTTCTTGTTAGTTTATGTTGTTGGTTTTTGAACATTGTATTTACCTTCTCTCAGCCAAAAATGACAACGCTGTCATTTATTGAAATAATAAAATGACAGGCGTTGTTGTGGGGTACAGCTTTTTGATGACAACGCTGTCATTGAATGTTAACTTACATGACGCAATGTAAGGCTGCAATTAATTTTTTAACAAAAAAGTAATACAAGCTTCTTAATTGTTGAAAATTAAACCAATTTTTAGAGTGAGATCGAATTTGGCTGCTACCATCAAAAGTGTTGCCGAAATGGCGGGTGTTTCGATAAAGACCGTTTCGCGCGTAATTAACAAGGAAGGCACAGTAAAACCCGACACCTTGCAACGTGTTGAAGAGGCGATAAAGGCCTTAAAGTACACGCCGAACAAGGCAGCGCGAGACTTAGCGAGCAAAGGAGCATCGGTACTGGGTTACGTATACGACAACCCCAACGCCTACTACATAATCGATATGCAAAAAGGCATATTGGATGTGTGTCGCAAAAACAATTTCGAATTGTTAATTCACCCGTGCGATGCAAGCTCTAAAAACATAGCGAAAGAACTGGTGGACATGGTAGACACTGCTCAATTGGCTGGCCTTATCCTTTCGCCTCCGCTATCAGAAATGCCCGAGGTATTATCGGAACTTGATCAAAACCAAATAAGTTATGTGCGTATTTTATCTGGAGACGGCCTCTTTCCATCGCCCCTCCCCTACGTGTTGGTGAACGACTTCAAAGCGGCATACGATATTACTCAGCACCTTATTGGCCAGGGTCACAAAAACATTGCGTTTATTGCCGGTGAAGAAATTCACAAATCCACCATTGAGCGTTTGAACGGCTACAAAGCGGCGTTAGAAAAAGCGGGTATTGCAATTGATGAGTCGTTAATTATCAAAGGCACCTACTCATTTGAAACTGGGGTAAAAAGCTCTGAAACGCTGCTTGCCATGTCGCCGCATCCTACCGCTGTATTTGCGTGTAACGATGAGATTGCAGCGGGTACGTTGTTTGGTGCACGAATGAAGGGGGTAGATGTTCCTCAAGAACTCGCAATCGCTGGGTTTGAGAACAGTCCCTTTTCCCGACAGACTTTTCCGCCGTTAACTACGGCATCTCAGCCAACTAATGAGATAGCGCAGCATGCTGCGGCGTCGTTAATTCAGTATTTACGAGCTAAGAAAGCCAAAGCTGCCCACGACAATCTTAACCATACTTTCATCCCGGAACTGGTAGTGCGCGCGTCAACCGAGAAACAGTAATGAACAAATTACCTCAAGAAATCGTGATTGTGGGTGGCGGAACAGCAGGCTGGATGACGGCGTGCTACTTGGCAAGAACCGCCGAGTTGATGGCCAATAACAGTAATGTACCTGTCCCCGCCCCTAAAATAACACTTCTTGAGTCAGCGGTTATCAGCGCCGTTGGCGTAGGCGAAGGTTCAACGCCTTATCTGCGCCACTTTTTTAAGTTTCTAGGAATAAGCGAAAGTGAGTGGATGCTGAAATGCAGCGCCACGTATAAGATGGGCATTAGCTTTGAGCGTTGGACTACAACGGCTGAATCAAAAACAACGCGCCCCCTGTTCACCGATTCAGACAGCTATTTTCACCCGTTCTTCTCTTCTTTAGATATTCCCACCGCGGATATGTACTTCAGCGCGGTAAATGAATACAGAAAAGGCGCTTCGCACGACATTAATCCATCGCACTACTTTACTGCTGCGCACATGGTAGAAAAAGGCATTACGCCCGACGCCATTTGTAGTTCTGCAAATATTGATTACGCCTATCATTTTGATGCAGGGCTTTTGGGGGACTTCTTAAAAGAATACGCGCTGAATAAAGGGGTGTCCCATCAAATAGGCACTGTGGCAAATGTAGAATGTCATGAGCACACTATTACCGCGCTAAAACTGGATGACGGAAGTACATTAAGCTCAGACTTTTTTATTGATTGCTCGGGGTTTCGTGGGCTTCTTGGCAAGCAAGCTCTGTCGCGAAGGTTTACAAGCTATGCCGACACCTTGTTTAACGATGCTGCCGTAGCCATTGCCAGCGACGCAACAGCATCACCAGAAACTTCATTACAAACCCGCTCTATTGCGCTTAGTCACGGCTGGCAGTGGCACATTCCTCTAACTAGTCGCACCGGCAACGGTTATGTATACAGTTCACAATTTTGCACTGAAGCCCAAGCAGAAGAAGAACTTAGACTTGCATTAGAACCAGACCAATCCCATCAGCAAGCCCGACATTTGAAAATGACCGTAGGCAGACTAGAAGAACACTGGAAAGGTAATTGTTTATGCATAGGGTTGTCTCAGGGCTTTATTGAGCCATTGGAAGCCACTGCACTTATGCTGGTGCAGTACGCACTGCATCACTTTATCGATTGCTGGCAAAGTAACAATCCGCGAAGAGAGGAGCGCTATAATTCTGAGATAAACCGAATGTTCGATGGTATTCGGGACTACATTGCTGCTCATTACTATTTAAATACGCGCGACGATTCTGCCTACTGGGTTGCCTGTCGCGAAGACTTAAAGGTGCCGGATACCCTTTCTTATTTGCTGAATGCGTGGGACAAAGGCGCCAGCTTTGAACAAGCGCTTAATGAAGTAGATAACAAACTGGTTTATTTGCGACCTTCTTGGTACTGCATTTTTGCGGGAATGAAGCGCTTTTCTAATAACTCAACGCCACTTGCACAGCCCAATATCCTTGCACTTCGCACTATGCAGCAATCGGTAGACGGCGCTTATCGAGTAAGGCAACCCTAACTTGGTTAGAACGCACAAACATATAAAATTACGCCTTTCGCCCGCTTACATTTAAAAATATAATAAAAGCAGGCAAATTCATTAGAAAGTGTAATTAACTATGAAGCAGCTTTCCCTTGATACCTTACGCACCTTCGTTAGCGTTATTGAGCTTGGTGGCTACGCTAAAGCAGGCGACTTTTTGGGTCGTTCTCAACCGGCAATAAGCCTACAAATTAAAAAGCTAGAGTCGCAGTTAGACCGCAAGCTATTTACCAAAGTAGGGCAACGGCATGTACCTAGCGCCGACGGCAATTGGCTGTACCCAAAGGCGAAAGAACTGCTAGAGCTTAACGATAACATCTTTCGCAGCTTAACCCCTGCCCCGCTTAGCGGTCGCTTGCGCCTTGGCATTCCCAATGAATTTGCTTCTACATTATTGCCGGGCCTAATTGGCGAATTTTCAAAGCGCTATCCCGATGTATCACTTGAAGTGACCTCGGCCTTAAGCCGTGATTTGCTGCATCCGTCGCAGCGCGATCATTTCGATTTAATTTTGGCGTTGGTGAATCCGGGTGAGCAGACAGAAGGCGAAGTAGTGTTAGAAGATGATGTAGTTTGGGTTGGCGACACGGCTCACCCGTTGGTTGGCAACAATATTCCTTTGGTGCTTGCTCCCGACGGTTGTATGTATCGAAGCCGCGTTATTGAACAGTTAAAGCAGCAAACCTTTGCATGGAAAATCAGCTATACCAATGCAGATTTAGGTGGATTGGTTGCCGCCATTCAACAGGGGCTAGGCGTGACAGCTCTAGCAAAATCTAGCTTACCGGCAAACCTTGTAGCGCTAAACCACCCGCACCTGCCCAAATTAGGCAAGGTGAATATTTGCCTGTTCAATCAAGATACACAGCACCCAGTGATCAGTAAAACCCTGGCCGAATTCTTTAAAGTGAGGCTAACCCAATAAAAAAAATGGGGTCAGAGTACTTTTTCTGCCCCACCGTTCTTATACAATTAGCTTTAGCCATCACTCGTGATGGTTTCGATAAGCTCGCCGAGTACAGTTTCGGCTTTGCTGGTTTCAACCTGACATGTACCTGCGTTCATGTGACCACCGCCGCCATACTTCAAGCACAACTCTCCCACATTGGTTTTTGAGCTACGATTAGTAATGGATTTACCAATAGCAAATACCACGTTTTGCTTTTTCAGCCCCCACATCTTGTGAATAGAGATATTGCAGTCGGGGTACATGGCATAAATAACAAACCGGTTTGTCGCGTAAATGGTTTCTTGGTCGGTTAAATCAAGCACTACTAGGTTGTCGTATACAGTAGAACACTTGGCAATTTGCGCCTTCGCCATTTCATTGTGCTCGTGATACAAACTCACGCGCTCGGCCACGTCTTCCATTTGCAGTATTTCTTCAATGCTGTGGTCTTTGCACGCATCTATTAGCTTCATCATTAGCTGATAGTTAGAGATTTTGAAATCTCTGAAACGACCAAGCCCAGTTCGCGCATCCATGATGAAATTCATGAGCACCCAATCTGTGGGCTCAAGGATTTCTTCTTCGCTAAACTGTGCAGAGTCTCCTTTATCTACTGCATCCATCATATCTACTGAGATATTAGGAAATTTATCTGCACCACCGTAATAGTCGTAAACAACGCGCGCCGCCGACGGCGCTTTCGGGTCAATGATGTGATTATCAATATCGCCTGAGTTACGCACTGTTTCGCTTAAGTGATGGTCGAAGGCAATATGGCAACCCGCAACGTAAGGCAGGTTAGTAGTGATATCATTCTCAGTAATATCAATTTTACCGTCTTGCATGTCTTTTGGATGAACAAACAAAATATCGTCAATTAAGTCTAAATCTTTCAATAAAACCGCACATACCAGTCCATCGAAATCACTTCGCGTAACCAATCTAAATTTTCTTTCAGGCATAGTTTATCCATCATTCACTTAGGTAATAATTTTAAGTGTAACAGCTAATAAAAATTTTGAGAGACAGGTTTATTAACTTCTTATTTAGCTTTTTAAATTCAGTAATTTACCCAGCGGTTTCGCCAAACTTTCTGGCGGTTCGGTAAAGTAAGCGGGGCCCGTTTCAGTCATATACAAACAGTCTTCTAAGCGCACACCAAATTCACCCGGAATATAGATACCTGGCTCATTAGAAAAGCACATGCCTTTTCTAAGTGGCGTATTTTCACCACGCACGAAGTTAACGCTCTCGTGTCCTTCCATGCCGATACCGTGACCTGTTCTGTGACTTAACCCAGGCAATGCATAGTCTTTGCTGTACCCCTTGCTAGCATAGTATTGACGCACTGCGTCGTCCACTTTGCCTGCTGGCTCACCAATTTTAGCTGCGGCAAATGCTACGTTCTGCCCTTCCCTTACTGTATGCCATACGTCCTGAACTTTCTGAGACGCTTTGCCAAATACCAAAGTACGGCTTATGTCGCTTTGGTAACCGTGCACGCTGCAACCGCTGTCTAGCAAGATCACCGAGCCTTCTTTGATAGTTTGTGCTGCGTTTGTGCCATGAGGATAAGCACTTGCATCGTTAAACAGCGCCAAACACCATGTACCGCTGCCGCCTAAGTGCTGCTGTGCGGTGTTCATCAAACTTTTTACATCCTGCTGACTCATGCCAAGCTTTAGGTTGCTAAAAACAAATTCGTAAGCACGTAAAGTAACTTCATTGGCCTTATGCATAAGTGCCAGTTCACTCGCAGTTTTATACATGCGACAACCAAGGGTAATTGGCTCGGCGGGAACGATATTAATGTTTGGCAGCGATCGGCTGACTCCGGTAACTACAAAGTAGCGTACGCTGCTTTCAAAGCCTATATTGCCGCTTGTTATACCGCGCGATTTTAAAATATTGGCTACAACATCAAACGGGCTTTCATGCTCTTGCCACACTCTTACATCATCGCCTATGGCTAACGACTCAAGCACACTTGGCTTTTCGAAAAATGGCGTTACCACCGCCATGTCACCTTTTTGAGGGATAACCAGCGCGGTCAAGCGCTCACTACGCCACCATTTAATCCCCGAAAAATAATCCATAGCTGCGCCAGGCTCGACCAGAATCGCCGCAATGTCTTGGGCTTTCATAAGCGACTGCGCTTTTTCAATACGCGCTTTGCGTTCTTCTACGGTAATCGGCTTCGCATTTGCGGTGATATCACTTAGCCCGCTTAAACCGTTAATGTCTGTTGCATTGGTTTGATTAATTGCAGCCATAGAAGCCACAGGAGCAAGCGCAAAGCTAGCGCCCGCTAATTTTAAGAAATGTCGCTTATCCATGTTCCCTTCCTGTCGTTTTAATTAAGGTTGTTTAGCACTTTTTTGTTTTATGAAAATAACATTCAGTTGATGTTGTACTAAAAACTTCAGTGTTTAATATTGTCATTACTTTACGCCCACATAACAAAGATTGCGGCAAGCCCAATAAGAAGTAAGCCAGCAATTTCGCGTTTTGTGACTGCATTTTTTAGCCAGTAATGTGAGAGTATCAAGGTAAGTAACACCTCTAACTGCCCAAGCGTTTTTACTAGCGCCACATGTTGCAATGCCATAGCGGTGAACCAACAAATTGAGCCCAAACAGCTTACCGTGCTAATCGCTAGCACCTGCTTTTTAGCGTTGGTTAGCTGTCTGAACACGAAGGGTTTAGTTAGCGCAATATAACCACTTAAACTTATCGTTTGTACACATAGCACCCATAACAACACCCAAGCAGCAGCCACTGTATGCTGAACATTTAGCATATGGCTAGCCTCGCGCACCAACAGTGATGTAAGCGCAAAACAGGTACCGCAAGCAAGACCTATTACCATGGTTTTCACACTAATCCCATGGAGCCGATTGCCACTGCTTAACACAAATACTGCTATTGCGCCTATTACTATGCCCGCCCACCCAAGGGGCGTTAAATAACTTCCGAAAAAGAGCATGCCTACAACGCCGGCCACCAAGGCCTCACTCTTCGCTAGACCTGCGCCAATGGCAAAATTCTTCTGCTTGAACAAAATCACCATTAAAGAAGTGGCCGCTATTTGAAGTAGCGAAGCACACAATATCACTGTAATAAAAGAGCCTGAGAACTCAGGCACTTGACTGGCGCTACTGCTGTAGAGAATGAGTAAATAGACGAGAGCTATTGGCGGAGCCAAAATAAAGCGAGAGAGCGTCACCCCAGAGGTGTTAACTGCACCGCTCAGCTTACTCTGAAGTGCATTGCGCACGGTTTGCATAACAACCGCGCCCAACGTAAATAAAATCCAACTCATTAGCGTCGCTTTACCTTGTTATATCGCTACCTACAGTTAAGCGTGAATTACTTTGCCTTTTTCACTTCCATTGCCTGTGTGCGCTTGTCTTTAAAATCAGAGTCACGTTTCCAGTATGGCCACACATCGCCTTGGGCGTAATAATTCAGCATAGAGCCGATAAGTGAGAGGTCTTGTTGCACACCACCTAATGTCCAGCTTGGAAGGTAGTCATCATCTGCTTTATGATAGCGTTTGGCGATGAAGCTAGGGTCGGTATCGCCTAAGCTCATGAACAAAATTGAGGGCACGCCCTGCTTAGCAAGCGCGAAGTGATCTGAGCGGAAGAACAGTCCATTTTGAGGTCTCGGATCCATTTTGACGTTTCGCCCTTGTAGCGCGGCAGCTGTTGCTAAATCGTCTTCAATAGATAAATAACCTTCGCCGTACTGCAAAATGTAATCAACATCATCGTTTACATTCATGCCGTCGATGTTTAAAAAAGCCACCATGTTCGATGTTGGTACCGGCGGGTTATTTGCAAAATAATCGGCACCGAGTAGCCCTGTTTCCTCTGCGGTAAAAGCACTAAACATTAGTGTACGCGCAAAGCCCTCTTCGCGTTTTGAAAGCGCATCTGCTAACGTAAGCACACCTGCTACGCCTGACGCGTTGTCTACCGCACCATTGTAAATAGTGGTTTGGCCGTTTTTCTCAACTTTGCCTAGGTGGTCCCAGTGAGCGTGAAGCATTACCCATTCTTCTGGCTTATCTGTACCTTCTAAAATGCCTGCAACATTTTGCGACTCGGCACGCTCAATAGTATTGGTGAAGCCCAATGATGCTTTTGTGTTTAGCGCGATGGGCATAAATCCTGGCTTTGAAGCTTTGTTTTTAAGCTCGCCATAGTCCAAACCCACTTTTTCAAATAGCTGTCTGGCGGCATTTAAATGAAGCCAACCCATTACACCGACTTGTGAAGCATTGTTGTTGTCGTCGACTAAACTGAATTTGGTATTGGAATTTGAGTTTTCGACTACGCCCCACCCGTAACCCGCAGGCATGGTTTCATGAATAATGAAAACCGCTTCTGCCCCCTGCCTGGCTGCTTCTTCGTACTTATATGTCCAACGACCGTAATAGGTCATTGCGTTGCCCTGAAAAAGCTCTGGATCTTTAGAAGCGAAACCCGGGTCGTTTACCAGCATTACAACGGTTTTTCCTTTTACATCCAGGCCTGCGTAATCATTCCAATTGTACTCTGGGGCATTAATGCCGTAACCCACAAAAACTACATCACTATTAGCAAGTGAGTAGTCATTAACAATGCGCTGAGTACGGGCTGTAAACTCGCTGCCTGCGCTAAAATCAAGCCCGCCTATCTTTAACGATGAAATGTTCTTAGGCATTATTTTGGCTAAGGGCACAGCTTGGGTGTAGCTATCGCCAAAGGCTGGCTTTAGCCCTAGCTTTTTGTATTGGGTTACCAAGTAATCGACTGTTTTCTCTTCACCTTTCGACAAAGGCCCTCGCCCTTCAAACTCATCGCTTGCCAGCGTTTTAACGTGCTGACGATAAACGTCCAAATTGATAGAGGCATTACTCAGCGTCATCTTTTTGCTTTTTGTTGTCGCCGACGCTTCAACCGAGGCTAAAGTGGAAACCACTGCGTCGGCATTCGCCGAACTAGTAATTAAAGTAGAAGTAAGTACGGAAGCGGCGCAGACAAAGGAAAAGGCGCGATAAGGTTTGCAAAGATAAGTAAGCATAAGCCATTGGTACAAATAAAAAAGGATACCGAAGAGTATCCTGTACCGCTGACTATCTCAACGCCGAAAAGACTAAACCACAAGAATGGGGTCAGAGTACATTTCTTTGCTTTTGGAGCGAGATAGATAATTAGAAAGCTTTGCCGCCTGTTTTCTATGATGTGTGAAAAAGTACACTTCCAAGCTTCAATAATGGGGTCAGAGTACATTTATTCGGTTTTGTAATAGGGAAAGCCAATAATGTACTCTGACCCCACTATTCGAGGGTGGCGAAAAAAGTACTCTGACCCCATTATTTAAATGTACTCTGACCCCATTTTTTTGGATTTAAAGGCCCATGGCGTGGCTGACGAAGGCGGTTTTAATGGTGCTGAGTTTGTCTGTGGCTGAAAGACCAATTCCTCTGACCAACTTTTTGAGGGGGTCGTCGCCGTCGAATAAGAATTTAAAGCCGTCCATTGCGGCAATCATTTTCGTGGCTTCTGTTTTACGGCTTCGTTCGTAGCTGCGTAAGTGCTTGTACAAACCTATGTCTTTACCCGACGCCTTTAAGCTGTTTAGGGTTTCAGCCAATGCGAGCGCATCTTGCATTCCCAAGTTAGCGCCCTGCCCTGCAAGCGGGTGAATGGTATGCGCTGCATCGCCTACCAGCACCACACCGTCTTTCGCCCACTGGCGTGCATAACGCATGGTCAACGGGAAAGCGGCGCGCTTAGTTTCAAGCGAAATAGTGCCAAGAACGCTATTACTAGCCGCAGTTAACGCATTACAGAACGCAGCGTCATCCAATGCCATTAATAAGTTCGCTTGCTCTGGCGTTTGCGACCATACAATAGAACATACATTTGGCTCAGACATAGGCAGTAGCGCGAGCGGTCCCGTGGGTGTGAACGCTTGTCTCGCCACATTATTATGCGGCTCTACCGTTTTGATATTAGCGACAATCGCCGTATGCTCGTAGTCTTTAAATGTAATTGGCAAGCCAGCTTGCTTTCTCACAAACGAATTTGCGCCATCGGCGCCTACTAATAACCTGCAGCTTAGCACGTCATCATTATCAAGCATCAGCATGGTTTGGTTTGGGCCAGCTAATACTCTATCAATACCCGCGGTAATCAACTCCACGTTAGGCTGCGCTTCCACAGATTTAGACAGTGCATTGACTAAAGCCTGATTCTCTACAATCACGCCAAGCGCATCACTGCCCATTTCATCGCATGAAAAGTGAATGTCGCCAAAACTGTCTTTGTCCCATACATGCATGTCGGTGTAAGGGTTGGCGCGATCTTGCTGCAAATGCGACCACACATCAAACTGTTGCAGCGCTTTAATATTGGCCTGGTTTATGGCACTCACTCTCGCCGTTGGCTTCTCGTCCAGAGTCTGATAACACACCGCTTTATCGACTATTGCTATGCTCAATTCACTGTGTTTAAGCGCCGCTGCAAGGGTTAGCCCTACAATTCCGCCGCCCACTATCGCTATATCAACATGCTGCATTGTTATCTCTTTTTCTTAGTGGTGTTTCGCCATAGCCCGTCGTGTGTTTAACAAACGCTTTTTTCGCCTGGGGCATCATGCTTAATGCCAATAACGACACATTGCGCCCAATTACTGTTGGAAAATACTGGTTTGAAAAGGTGCGAACTAGCGTATCTGTCAGGGCTATCGTGTTATCCCTGTCATTCTTACGCGAATTGGCGTAATTCTGAGTAATGCTAAAAGCGCCTGCATCGAAATTAGCTGATGCGATTGTATCGTTTTTCTCTTCGTATGAATCCTGCTCGCCGTGCTTTTCCGCTGACGCTTGCAGCACAGACACTAAAGTACTTAAGTCGCGTAAGCCTAGATTGAAGCCTTGCCCTGCAATAGGATGTAGCGCCTGTGCCGCATTGCCTACCACCACTGTGCGATGACTAGCAACTTGCTGGGCTTTAGTAAGCGCTAACGGGTAACTTGCCAACTCACTGACTCTCAGTACTTTGCCCTGTCGATAGCCAAATGCTTCCTGTAGGGCCTTGATAAATGCGCGTTGATTTAATGCCATTAACGACTTTGCGGCGTTAGTATCTACAGTCCATACAACTGAAAAGCCGTTTCCACTAGCCTTGATATCATCGATTTCACTGTCGAAAGGCAGGAACGCTAACGGGCCACTTTGGGTGAAACGCTCGTAAGCTCTGTTTTCATGAGGGAGCTGAGTGTGAACGTTAAAAACAATGGCCGTTTGATGATAATCATTGACTGTTTTTGAAATGCCTACCTGGTCAGCTAATCCTGAACGACCGCCATCTGCCAGTACCAGCAACTTTGTGGTAAGCGATTGCCCACTATCTAGCTGCACCTCTACAAAATTGCACTGCTGTTTTACGTTCGTTACCTTGGCAGGTGCGATATATTGGTAGCTTGAGGTTGCACCTGCCGCCAATCGCGTTAGTGCGCTTAAGCTCACCACCTGGCCAAACGCGTCAATGTGGTAGTCACTGCTTTGAAGGTTTAATAGCCCCAAGTGCCCTTTGTCGCTAACCTCAATATGCTTAATTTGAGGAGGTAACTCACCGTTGTGCTGCTTAGCTACATCATCAAGGTTTAGCCCCATGTGAGACAGTTCTTCAACAGTACGTCTTGCCAAGGCAATCACTCGGGTGTCGGTAAAAGGGTTAAAGTCGACTAAGCTTTTACTGGTTTGCTCTGGGTCAGCCGCATCAATTAGGGTGACAGATAAGCCAGAGCTGTTTGCAGGAAATACTTTCTCTGCGAGTGCTTTGGCTAATACAGTACCGACAATACCACCACCAATAATTACTACATCAATCGCTGCTGCCGATTCCACTGTTTTTATATTCCTGTCGTCCAGAGGCTCTAATTATTAAAAGCGTTAATTCTGAGATTTTTTTCTTTATATTAAAGGCTAGTTTTTAGCGTAATTTAAACTGGTAGTTTAAACCGGTAACTTAAACCAAAATTCCGTATTTCACACTTATCGCAGTTTTTCAAACCTTGGTAAACCTAGCAAATTTTGACAACTAGTCTCTGCTTTCAGCCATAAGTGCTTCAATCTCATCAATGTCTTTTGGCACGTCTGCGGTAAGAATATCGACACCCGTCGCAGTAATCACCACATCATCTTCAATTCTTACACCAATGCCTTTGTATTTTTCCGGCACGTTGCTGTCTTGGCTAATGTAAATGCCGGGCTCAACAGTGATCACCATGCCAGGCTTTAACGGACGGTCTTCACCGTCAATTTTATAGTTGCCTACATCATGCACATCTAGACCTAAATAGTGCCCTAAACCATGCATGTAAAACTGACGCCACGTTTCATTTTCAAGGTTTTCTGCCACACTACCTTCAAGAACGCCAAGGTCAACTAAACCTTGAGTAATAATTTCTACGCTATGTAACATGGCTTGTGACAAGGTAACGCCGGGCGCTAACATGTCTAACACGCTTTTTTGCGCTTTTAATACAACGGTGTAAATTTCGCGCTGAGCATGCGTGAACTTTCCATTTGCAGGAAACGTTCGCGTGATATCCGCAGCATAACCTTGATATTCAGCACCTGCATCGATCAAGATCAAGTCACCGTCATTTACCTGCGCGTTATTTTGCGTGTAATGCAAAATACACGCATTGTCGCCGCTTCCAACAATAGTGCTATAAGCAGGTGAACGGGCTCCCGCCATGGCAAATTCGTGGTGAATTTCAGCTTCTAGCTGGTACTCGTAACAACCAGGCGCGGCGAACTGCATAGCTCGCTTGTGCGCACGTGCGCTTATCTCACCCGCCGCTTTCATCATGGCCACTTCACACGCTGATTTGAATAAACGCATTTCGTGTAAAATAGGCTGTAAGTCGTGAATCGCCCTTGGTGCCAGTGATTCTTTAGGCGCATCGCGCAAGGTGTTTAGCGCTTCAGAAAATAACAGGTCATTGTCTTTCTTGTGACCCAACGAAAAGTACACATTGTCTTGACCTTGAATTGACGCTAACAGCGCTTCTTCAAGTTCTTGCAACTCAAACGCTTCATCTAGACTAAATCGGGCAAGTGCAGCTTCGGCTCCTAAGCGTTTGCCGTGCCAAATTTCTGCACTTTTGTCTTTCTCTTGTACCACCATTGCACGATAACTTTCACCGTAACGAGGGTGGTTAGACAATATCAACCAAGCATTAGGCTCTTCAAATCCTGTCAAATACCAAAAGTCGCTATCTTGCCTGAATGTATATTCGGTATCGCGACTTCGGGTTACCATACCTGCTGCTGGCACAATACACACACTATTCGGCTCGCACTGTGCAAGCAGTCGGTCCTGCCTGGCGATAAACTCTTGCGCACTAATCATAAAAGAGAAAACCCTAAAAAATCTCGTTAAAACGAATGGCGACTTACGGCCACTTTTAATATCTTCAGTTAATTACTAGTGTACGGATGGCGTGTCTTGTTGATCATCTAGAAGTGATTGGCCCAGTTCGCTGAAGCATAAAATTGCTGAAATTTTCACGTATTCTTCAACCTCTAACAGCGCCTTTTCAGACTCTTCGTCCGCGTCCATTGGCTCTTCCATACGTGAAATATCTGAAAAGTCTTCAAGTGCCTCTTTTACGTCGTCAGAACATTGCATAAGGTCTTGCTGGTGTAGACCAAACCCAAGCATGAAACCTTGCACCCAGTTTATTAGTGCAGCCCCGCGATCGTTGATAGGCGCTTGATCATCAGGAAGTAACAAATTGAGCGCGAATTCAGGCTCAAGAAGCTGCTGACAGGTTTGATTGAAAAGGCTATTTAAAAGGTGCTGGGTAGGGTCGCTAAACGCATCACCCTGATTAATGGTTTCACTTAACGCTTCTAGCCATTTTTGGTCGGTAAGCGACATGCCTCCGCAAAGCATACCGCACAGAATGCCATGCACTTCTGCAGCATCAACAATTACGCCTTGCTGAGACAATTTATTACTTACGCTATCGTAATCGAGCTGTTTTTCCACGAATTGTTCTCTTTTGTTTTGAATAGTTTGAGATACAGGCGCCACTTTTATAAAGCGTTTAATTACCGTCTATTTTGGCGGCGACTTACGTCACTGTCATCTCTTGATGGAGTTAATACTAGCAAAAATCAATGTGTAACGCCTCATTTTGCCCTGCCACTGCTCTAACTTTGAACAAACAGCAAAAGTACATTCAAGGTCTAATAACACTGTGTCGTACACACTTTACACAACGGTACTTAAACGTTGTTTACTCACTGTTCAAACGATATTTAATTTGCGGCTATTTAGCTAAATTCGTTGCCGGACGGCTAGCAACATCGTCAGAATTCATCTAAGATCGCTGGTGTTGGATACGGAATTCCTTTAGCAACAGCGTGACAACGTTCATTAGCCTTTAATGCCTGAATAGCTGATTGGTTATTATTGAGCTTCTCTTATATGCGTGTATAATTGCTGACCAATTGGTCAAGAAAAGTAATATTTTTTTACCGCTTTTATAATCACCACGCAAAATAGTTATAAAGCGCTTTAGGTGATCCTCTTCACTGGATCTCGCGTTTGTTATACCCTGTTGCGTTAATACAACAACAATGTTTCCTGGGATGTTTGCTAGTTCATTCATGTCCCTGGCCGATGCTTTAAACCAAGGAAGTTGAAACAGCTGCTATTGTGCAAGCTCGACGCGTATCGAGAAGCCTACGGCAATTGTGATACTTCCGCCCTGAACTTTTCGGTTCACGGGCGAAACATGGACAGCGGCATTCTGGGAAGCGCCCTCTTTCGACGGAAGAAGAAATGGCAATAATAAATTTTGGCTCTATAAATATTGACCACGTTTATCAGGTAGATCACTTTGTACAACCTGGTGAGACGTTGGCCTCTACCCATTATCAAACCTTATTAGGTGGTAAGGGTGCAAACCAGTCTATTGCTTTAGCGCAAGCAGGTGCAGACGTAAGACACGTCGGCAGCATTCACGAAAACGACGCTTCATTTAAACAAGCTCTTATTAAGAAGGGTGTTGATTGTCGTGGCGTAAAGTGCTCAGAAGTTCCTTCAGGTCACGCGATTATCCAAGTCACGCCTAGCGGTGAAAACGCCATTGTATTATTTGGTGGTGCTAACCAAACCATTACCGCAAAAACCGTAATGCAAGCGTTAGACGATACGCGTCCTTCAGATTGGGTACTAACCCAAAATGAAACAAGCAGCATTGAAGAAGTACTTCGCCAAGCGAAAGAAAAGCAGCTTAAAGTAGCCTTTAACCCAGCGCCTATGAGCGAGTCGGTTAAACAGCTTCCGTTAGACTGTGTAGATTTACTTATTGTAAATGAAACCGAAGCTGCTGCGATCACCGGTAAAGAAGAACTTGAAGATATTGTGACAGTGTTCAAAGAGCAGTGGTCACACAGCGAAGTTATTATTACACTGGGTAAAGCGGGTGTAATGATGCTGCGCAAAAACGATGTTGTAGAAGTAAAAGCATTCTCTGTAGACGCGGTAGATACCACCGCAGCCGGTGACACCTTTATCGGTTATTTCCTGTCTGCATACAGCAACCACACCGATGCTAAACAAGCATTGCGTCGCGGGTGTGCAGCTTCAGCCATTGCGGTAACACGCGAGGGCGCAGCACAGAGTATTCCAACACAAAAAGAAGTGGATCGTTTCTTAGCGAAACACGCCAACTAGCAAGACGCATTGAGATAAATTGATGGCACATAAGATCATATTAGATACGGATCCGGGGATTGATGATGCAATGGCGATCTTTTTCGCCTTTCAGTCTCCAGACATTGAAGTACTTGGCTTAACGACCGTTTACGGTAACGTTCCAGTAACAATGGCAGCGCAAAACGCACTAACACTTTGTGAAATTGCAGGTAAAGATATCCCTGTAACTAAAGGTGTTGGCATGCCATGGGTTGGCCCAGAGTCAACGTACGCACACTTCGTACACGGTGAGCACGGCTTCGGTCATATTAAACCTGAAGCGCCTAAAACCGAGCTTGACCCACGCAGCTCTGCGCAGTTTATCGTTGATATGGCACGTAAGTACCCTGGCGAAGTTACTATTGTTGCTATTGGCCCACTAGGTAACTTGGCCCTTGCGCTTCGTCTTGAGCCAGAACTTCCTAAGTTGGTAAAAGGCGTTAGCATAATGGGTGGTGCAGCGTTTGTACCAGGTAACGTTACGCCGGTAGCTGAAGCGAACATTTGGAACGATGCACATGCTGCAGAAATCGTTTTCGCAGCAGACTGGGAACTGACCATGTTTGGTTTGGACGTAACAAACTTCACGCCGTTCTCACCAGCCTTTGTTGAAAAGCTTGAAGAGAAAAACAATACCCTTGGTGGTTTTGTGAAAGAAAGCGCCCAGTTCTACATGGATTTCTACTCGCAAAACCGTGAAGATCGCGTGTGTTTCTTCCACGATGCATTCCCGATTGCTCACCTTCGCCACCCTGAGCTATTTGAACTAACTGAAGGTCACGTTCGCGTTGGAACAGGGACACTAGATAGAGGGCAAACTGTAGTTGCGCCTAAAGGTACAACACCGAGTCCACTATGGAATGAAGCAAATACCATAAAGGTAGCGACCAAAGTTGACCACAAAAAGCTGGAACAACTATTCATAGACACCTACGCTCTATGATATGTTTAAGGGATTGTTAATACACAATCCCTTTTTTATTTACAGCTAGGTTTAAACTCAACGGTTATGAAAGCGGCGCCCCTCCCTCAAAATGAAGATGAACGTCTTGCCGAACTGCTCAGCTACGACGTACTCGATACTGAAGCTGAACAACTCTTTGATGACCTTACAGCCCTGGCCTCTCAAATTTGTGAAACCCCTATTGCGCTTATCAGCCTCATTGATCCAAACCGCCAATGGTTTAAATCAAGAGTAGGTTTAGACGCAGAAGAAACATCACGAGACATCGCGTTTTGCTCACATGCTATTTTGCAAAGCGATGTGTTTGAAATACCTAACGCTAAGTTAGACCCCCGGTTTCACGATAACCCGCTGGTGACTGGCGCGCCTGATATTCGGTTTTACGCCGGCGCACCACTGATTACCCCGTCTGGCCATGCAATTGGCACGCTGTGCGCCATTGATAGCAAACCACGCAAGCTAACCGAAACACAAAAAGCCTCGCTCCAAACCTTAAGTAAATCGGTAGTAGCACATTTAGAGTTAAAGCGGAAAAACCGAGAGCTTGAGCGCACCAGTCAATTCAAGTCTGACTTTCTTTCTTACGTAAGCCACGAAATTAGAACACCGCTTAATGCCATTAATACGTTTAGTCAGTTGCTTGAAGGCGAAGCCCAAAAGTTAAATTTACCCTCGTCATTTACCACCCCGCTTTCTCATGTAAGCCAAAGCGGTGAAAGGCTTTTAGAAATAGTAAATTCTGTTTTAGATATAAAGCAGATAGAAGCGGGGAAAATGCGTGTGATGCCACGCGCGGTGAATACCAAAGACTTTTTCACCCACTTATTTTCGCTTACTAAGATCCGCGCTGAAGACAGCGGTATCGTATTTAGCACTAGTATTGATGACGCTGTGCCCGACTCGTTGTTTTTCGATGACACCAAATTTGGTCAAGTTGCGCTTAACTTGCTATCGAATGCGATTAAGTTCACTAATCACGGCAAGTCAGTAAAAGCGCAGGTAAAATACAAAAGCGGCAAGGTAATATTTAATGTCATTGATCAAGGCATTGGTATGAGCGATGACGATCAAAAGCGGCTTTTTACACCTTTCGAGCGAATGGAAAACGCCCGTCAGATAAGTGGAACCGGCTTAGGCTTGAATATATCGAAGCGCCTTGTCGAGCTCATGGACGGGTCTATTAAAGTTAGTAGTAAGTTGAATCACGGTACCCGAATAAGTGTGACCTTACCTGCCGACGCCCTAAGCGCAAACCAGTTCGTTGAGGCACAACCGCGTAGCTTTGTTGCCCAAGTAAACATAGATAACTCAGTAAATGTATTGGTAGTTGAAGATCACTATATAAACCAAGTGGTTATTCAAACTTTGTTTGAAAAACTGGGCGTGTCGCTTTCTGTAGTAAGCACTGGCGAGGAAGGCGTTGAATACGCCAAGTCTAATCCAGTCGACTTAGTTCTTATGGATCTTAATTTACCAGGTATTCAAGGCGATGAAGCAACAGTAAAAATAAAGGGGTTTAAGCCAAACTTACCTATTGTTGCATTGACGGCCGATGTCATTACCCAGCCTGAATATTTGCGAGAACAAGGTCTTGATGACGTACTCACTAAACCGATAGATAGTAGTGAATTGGTGCGTGTGCTCAATCACTATTTAGGGCATCCAGACCAATGATTCTATTTGTTTTATTTAGGTAGCTTTATCTAAGTAGTTTTACCACAGTAATTTTACCTGAGTCATCTTTACCTAGCCCAACAAACCTTTTTTAACAGCCGTGGTAGTATAAGCTAACTCAATTGTAAGACAGGAGAACTCCTCTACCATGTCCCCCTCATCTTCAGGAAGCGGTACTTCTAGATCGTTGACGTCTAACAAGGTTAATTCAACGGAAACGGCTTCAGCACCAGCTTTAGCAATGAAACTAACGCAGATTGCGCCGTCGCAATCCATACAAACAAGCGTTTCTAAAGAAGACATGCAGGCCCGCGCTCAGCTTAGAAAAAAGCTTCGCGAGGCACGCCGAGGGTTAACTAACCAGCAACATACGGACGCCGCTAAGCGTATTTCTTCACGACTACGTACACTGCCCTTTCTTGATAACAGCACGACCATAGCCGGATATTTGGTTAACGATGGCGAGGTCAATTTAACCTATTTTATCGAGTCTATTTGGCAGTCTTCACATGATAAAAAATTCGCTCTACCTGTATTACACCCCGTATGTAAAGGACATTTGTTATTTTTGTCTTATACCCAGCACTCTCAATTGGTGAAGAATAAGTACAACATTGAAGAGCCAGTATTGTCGTGTGAAAACGTCGTTCCTGTTAGGCAATGCGACGTTATTCTTATGCCGCTTGTAGGGTTTGATGTAAACGGCAATCGCCTGGGTATGGGGGGCGGCTACTACGACCGAACTTTGAGTTTTACCCAACGCGCGCCAGATTCACATTCATTTTCGGTTAGTAAAACGCCTAAGTTAGTGGGTATTGCCCACGACATTCAAGAAGTAGATGCTCTGCCCGTTGCACCATGGGATGTCCCCCTTGATGCCATCGTGACGCCCTCGCGCACACTGCAATTCACTAAACCGTGATAGTCATTATAACAAATTGAACATACGAACTTGTGGGTTCACGTGCGCTTATAAGTTACACTTGCGAACACAATAAGTCGGAGAATGACCATGGATCAGAACGCAAAAAAACAAGCCGTAGCCAAAGCAGCCATCGAATATGTTGAAGCAGACAGCATTGTCGGTGTGGGCACAGGTTCTACCGTAAATTTCTTTATTGAAGAACTCGGTAAAATTAAGCACAAAATTGAAGGTGCAGTATCAAGTTCAGAAGCCTCTACCGAGCGTTTAAAAGCCTTAGGCATTGAGGTATTCGAGTTAAACGAAGTCAGCAACCTATCGGTTTATATCGACGGTGCCGATGAAGTGACCGAACACAAGCATATGATTAAAGGCGGAGGCGCAGCACTCACTCGCGAGAAAATTGTAGCCGGTGCGGCGACCACGTTTGTGTGTATTGTTGATGAAAGTAAGCGCGTTCCTGTGTTGGGCTCGTTCCCCCTTCCCGTTGAAGTTATTCCCATGGCTCGTTCTTTCGTAGCACGAGAGCTAGTAAAACTTGGTGGCGATCCTGAATATAGACAAGGTGTTGTCACCGATAACGGCAACGTTATTTTAGATGTTCACAACCTTGAGATTCTGAATCCTCGTGAGCTAGAACAAAAAATAAACAACATACCTGGCGTGGTCACGAACGGCATTTTCGCACTACGAGGCGCGGACATAGTGCTAAGTGCTACAGATAGTGGTGTTGAAACCTTTAAGTGATAACTGAGTAAGACGTATAGTGCGGTGAAAAGCTATACAAAATACTACTTTCAACTTAACGCGTTTTCTGTTAGTTTCCGTTTAGACGTCTAGATGTCCTTGAAAGAAGTTCACTAAGCGTCTTAACTTTTACGTTAGTTAAGGCCAATTCCTTAATAACGAAAGCAATCAACGTAATTATAAAAGCTTGGTAGCAATAATGCCCAAGCAAGGCTTTCAGAGTTGCAAAGCGATGTCGTTGCAGCGCAGGTTATACGCAGCCTTATGTTTAATAATGGCAGGTTTCTGAGAGTCTTGGATTGGCGGTGCAAGCAAACCAAAATTACATCAGTGAGAGATAGCGAGTTCATGAGCAAAGTTTCATTAGAGAAGGATAAGATCCGAATTTTGTTGTTGGAAGGTGTTCACCAAAGTGCTTTGGAGACACTAAAAAGCAATGGGTATAGCAATATTGAATTTCTCAAGACCTCTCTTCCTGAAGACGAGTTAATTGAGAAAATTAAAGACGCCCACTTTGTTGGTATTCGCTCGCGTACTCAAATTACAGAGAAGGTAGTTGAAGCAGCACAAAAGCTTGTGGCCATCGGTTGTTTCTGTATTGGCACCAACCAAGTTGATCTTGAAGCCACCCAACGCCGCGGCATTCCCGTGTTTAACGCGCCATTTTCCAACACTCGTTCGGTTGCAGAACTTGTACTTGGCCAAATTATCCTTTTGCTTCGCCAGGTGCCGAGTAAAAATGCCAAGGCTCACCGCGGTGAGTGGGAAAAAACGGCAGTCGGCTCATATGAAGCCCGTGGTAAGACACTTGGTATCATTGGTTATGGTCATATAGGCACACAGCTGAGTATTCTTGCTGAACACCTAGGTATGCGCGTTCAATTTTTCGACATCGAAGACAAGCTTGTGCTAGGTAATTCTGCCCAAGTAAAATCGCTTGAAAAGCTGCTTAATACCTCTGACGTTGTTTCACTTCACGTTCCTGAAACACCACAAACTCAAGATATGATTGGTGAAAAAGAACTGTCTCAAATGAAGAAAGGCAGCATTTTGATTAACGCGTCTCGCGGTACTGTGGTAGATATCGATGCGCTTGCGAAGGCATTGGAAAGCGGCCAACTAAACGGCGCTGCTATTGATGTATTCCCGGTTGAGCCTAAATCTAATACTGAAGAATTCGAGTCGCCGCTTCGCGCGTTCGATAATGTCATTCTGACCCCGCATGTGGGCGGCAGCACGCAAGAAGCGCAAGAAAATATTGGTATTGAAGTGGCGGGTAAACTCGCGAAGTACAGCGATAACGGTTCAACGCTGTCAGCCGTTAACTTCCCTGAAGTGTCACTGCCAGAACATACTGGTCGTTCACGCCTACTTCACGTACACAAAAACCAGCCAGGTATTCTTACTCAGATTAACCAAGCGTTTGCAGAAAAAGGCATCAACATCGAAGCCCAGTACCTACAAACTAACGCAGAAATTGGTTATGTAGTAGTTGATGTTAAAGAAGACCGTGGTTATGAAGCACTTGCAGAGCTTCAGCAAATTGATGGCACAATTAAGACACGTATTCTTCACTAAGAAGAGTTGTTTTAAGACTAAATAAAAACGCTGCACAATGTGCAGCGTTTTTTTATGCCTGTGATTTTACTTCAATGCGTTGAAGTGCCCAGCCCTACTTCAGTGCGCTGAGCATATAAGGTAGGCTTAGAAGAAGTTGTAAACTAAGCTAACTGCAGTTTCTGTGTCTAGTTTTTCAACGTCGTCGTCAACATTGGTGTTGTGATCAAGTTTGAAAGAAAGACGCATTGAAAGGTTACCGCTGATTGTAGCTGTAAGTGCAGACTCAGCACGAGATTTCGTGTTGTCAGAACCCACTTCGGTACTTACTGTTTGCGTAAATTTAGCCGTATCAGAAATTTTCCAAGAATAAGCTGATGACGCACGAACGATTACGCTGTCAAGATCTTCGCCATCCTGAGTTTCGATGAATGAGTAACCAGGACCAATTGAATATTCAAGGGTGTGGCGCTTGTTCTCAAGTACTTTTTGGTTCCAACCCGCCGCAATAGTTGATTGGTAATTAAAGTTACTAAAGCGGTCGTCTTCATATGAAGCGAAGCCGAATAAACGGTTATCAGGATTTTCTAGTTTGTAGTTACCCTGGGCTGAACCAAAGAACTTCTGTGCAGAAGTAAACTCGATATCTTCTTGCTCGCCTGCATCATTTTCTTGTTGAACAGTTTCCTGTTTGTACAGACCTTTTAAAACGTAGTCGTTACTCCATTTTTCAAGCTCTTGGTGAGCCTGTATACCCGCACTGATTGACGTGGTTTCAGTGTTACCTGAAGTCGAAATAAAACCTAGTTCGCCTTCCATTGTAAAAGGCTTAACTTCATCGTCTTGAGCGAAAGCGGCTGGAGAAAGAGAAATTGCAACTAAAGATGCAAGCACTTGCTTTTTCATTGAACAATCCTATTGATTATCGGTCCATTCGTTGTACTCGATACCTTTTGAACTGCAAGGCGGTACAACACGAGTTTTTAAAGAGATCTGCTAGACAGTGCCGCGAGGCGGCAAGCACTGCAAACAATGGTGCGCAGTGTACATTTTCAAAGCTCTCAGTCAATGCGAACACGGTAAAAAGCCAAAGATAAGCCGTTAATTTACACTAATTGACTAAAAAAACTGATAGACCAGCGCCACGGAGGTCTCTGTGCTTAAGGCTGCAACATCTTCGGCGGTGTCTGTTTCATGGTTTAGTATGAAGGATAACTTCATCGCCAGTGAACCGAATACGTTGGCTGAAAGCGAAGTTTCTGACCGCGATTTCATATTTTCTTCACCCGCCTCAGTGCTAACAAACTGCCTTAACTTGGCGCCTGAGCTCCAGTGGTATTTGTATTCGGCGGACGCTCTTACAATGATGCCATCGTTGACTACGCTTTCATTATCTTCTTCAGCTTCAATAAAACTGTAGCCAGGACCAATGCTATAGCGAAACTCACTGTCTTCACTGCGCCAGAGGCGCTGAGACCAGCCTGCTGCCAGCGAAGCACGGTGATCGTAACCGGTAAATTGATCGTCTTCGTAATCACCGTACATAAAAAGACGGCGACCAGGCGTCATTAGTTTATAGTCGAACTGCGCGCTAGTGAAAAAGCGCTGGGCGCTGATGTCCCGCTCTGTTGTTGGCGTACCGCTTTCTTTATAGAGCAACTCTGCGAAGTAGATACTGCTCCAATTTTCTGTTTCATGGTCCGCATTGACCGCGGCTTTCACACTAGCAGCTGAGGTGTTTCCGGTGTTTACAAGTACACCTAGTTCACCGTCTAGCGTAAAACGAGGGATTTCGTCATCGGTGTCGGGCGTGAAGTCTGCGTGATAGAGGGTTTGTATAAGATCCCTCGCACTTGCGTGCACACACACGCAGCAACAAACAATGCCAACAACAATGCTTGGCCGGAAGATTTTTTTGAACATAATCTGATTTACGTTGAGCTTTATAGTTTTTAGATTACGTCTTAGTACGACGCTTGTTATACCAATCCTCTGGATGAGCTTTACTACATTTTGCTAATTATCAGTAAAGTAACGGAGTTGTTGCACCGAAAGCTCAGTGAATAAGCGACACAATTTTTGCCGTTTCTTGTTCGGCGTATTCAATTGAATTACTTATCACTTCCATGTTGAGACTTACTGTATTGGCTATCTCAGGGGTAAAAAGTTCAATGTCAGCGTAACTTTCTTTATTTAACTGACTTACCGTAATTCGATTTGCTAAACACAGGACGCAGATATCTACATCAGATTTATGTTTAGCTTCATCATTCATGAACGTTACCGGATAGTACAACCCAATAGGTAAGTGCCAATTTTCTAGTATGATACCGCTGCATTGAGCAAACGTAAAACCGAAATGCTCCAACTGATTAACGTGCGGTAACGCGTTCGTCTCAGCATTCAGGTATGACTGATAGCGTTTAGTTTCTTTCTTGGCCACTACCAGTTCACTTAAGTTTTGCAATATACCCATTACAAAGAAGCGTTCTGCTCCGCGCACGTTAAGTCTCATCGCAAGACTTTTGGCCACCATGCCGCAATACACTGATGCATACCAATGTTTGTCTAAATTTATTAACTTAGTATCAAAGCGTTTAAATGCGGTGCTGGCTGTTTCTGCAATTACCAAGTTATACAGGGCCTCGCCTCCAATCACACTGATTGCTTTGGCAACAGATTCTACTTGAGAAGGAAACCGAAACAGCGAGCTATTCGCCAGCCTTAGTACCTTCGCGGTAAGAGAGGGATCAGCACTTATAAGCTCGCCAATATCCTCGGCGCTGGAACGGGGATCGTCTAATGTTGAACGCAGGCGCACGCAAATATCCGGTAACGTAAATGATTTCGCGGCATACGAAACATACTTATCTAACGACATCTAGAAACTCTCAGTCTACTTTTTACAAACTCAAGGCCGCTTATTCTGAACTTGGCGGATCATCAAACAGCGTGAACTGCCCAATTGATTCCCCCAGCTCTTTTTGCTGTTGCTTGCGAGCGCGCGTCAGCACCGCTTTTTTGCGCCGAGCACAGGCGCTGATTATTTTACGTTTAGTTGCATCATCAACCTTAAGCCAGTACAGGCGCTCGTCGCGACTTCGATAGCACCCTTTACAGAAACCCCTTGGACCTGACTCACACACACCAATGCATGGGCTTGGAATTTCAAAAAACTCCAGCTGTTGGGATTGTGATTTTTGTTCCGTCATGTCAGTGGCATAACCTTCAAAAGGTGAAACGAATACCACTTAGGCTGCATTTTCAAGCAAGCAACAGTGGCCACGCTTTAGCTTTATCAATATAAATTAAAACGCATACTCCAACATCTAGCCACTAGACATTAGCAGTAAGGCATTCCAATCATCTAAGCCACGCTGCTTTAAAACTAAGCAATTCGACTCGCAGGCCTTTTCGATATGACAAAGCATAGCACGAAATACGGCCTGTTGACTGCTACACCATGTTCGAAAGCCTGATGCGCTAGTCGATAAGTGTGTATTCGATAGTAGAAACCACGCGCACTTTCTTTATATGTGGATGATGACTATCGCGACTAGAAATACTGAACTGCCCTTGGTTAGCGCGCTTAATTTTGCCCAACGTACTTTTTGAATCTTTGGCAAATTTTTCCGCAACCTCTCTCGCATTGAGCGTAGCTTCTTCAATCATTTCCGGCTTTACTTCGTTTAAGCGGGTAAATACATAGTCGGGCTGAGCGCGGTAGCTTTGGTCTGATAATACAATACCAGTTTTAATTAACTCCCCAATTTGTTGCATAAGCGCTCGCACCTTTTCAACATCATTTGAAAAGACAGTAACGGTTTGAATGGCACTGTAGCGAAATGGCGCTTTTTCACTACTTCCGTATTGTTGCGCCAATTTGTCATTTATTTCAGGCTTTCCAATAGTAATGCTTTCTGCTGAAATGCCCTTCTCTTCTAAAAAGCTAGCCACCTGAAGGCTATTCTTTTCAATATGTTCATACAGTTGAGGTAAGTCATTGCCCGCGTCGACAAATTGAATAGGCCAAATAACCTGATCAGCAATGTATTCTCGCTCTGACAATCCTTTTACGGTTACTACTCTATCCCACGTTTGCATATCGTTCATGGCAGAAGACACCTGAACACCAAGCAAAGACACAGCAACCACCATGCCCATCGCCATTACTATCGCCGCACCTATTTTCATTCGAATCTCCATTCTTTCTGTTTTCAACAGGATACAAGCGAATATAAGCTTTTCGGTTTCACAAAACGAGATAAAAGCTGACCAATGGTGGCAAAAAAAAGGCCACTCAAATGAGTGGCCTAAAGAGCCCCTTAAGAGGGCAACGCTTGGGTAGACGGGAGAGTTAACCTTTACGCTGTATCAGGTAATAAAATACCGGAGTTAAGATAAGTCCAAATACGGTAACACCAATCATGCCTGAGAATACTGCTACACCCATGGCCTGACGCATTTCAGAGCCGGCACCGGTTGATACCGCCATTGGCAGTACACCCATGATGAAAGCAATGGACGTCATTAGTATTGGACGAAGACGTAAGCGACTTGCTTCTTTAATAGCTGAAAGCGCGTCCATCCCCTTGTCTTGTAGCTCTTTTGCAAACTCGACAATAAGAATGGCGTTCTTCGTTGCAAGGCCAACCAGTACAATCAAACCTATTTGGGTAAAAATATTGTTGTCGCCGCCATAAACTTGCACACCAATAAGCGCGCTCAGCAAGGTCATGGGAACAATCAATATGATTGCCAGTGGCAAACGCAGGCTTTCGTATTGCGCGGCCAGTACCAAGAACACTAAAAGCACTACCAATGGAAATACAAACGCTGATGCATTACCCGCTAATATTTGCTGATAGGTGATCTCAGTCCACTCGTAAGTCATGCCAAGTGGTAACGTTTCAGCCAGTATTTCTTCAATAGCTGCCTTCGCTTGGTCAGACGAATAGCCTGGCGCTGCTGCACCGTTTATTTCAGCGGTGACGTATCCGTTATAGTGCATAACACGGTCAGGGCCTGCACTGTGCTCAATGTTCAAGAATGAGCCAAGCGGGATCATCTCACCTTGTGCATTACGCACTTTAAACTGCGTAATGTTCTCAATATCCTGACGGTATTGGGCATCAGCTTGTACATTTACTTGGTAAGTTCTACCGAACAAGTTGAAGTCGTTCACGTATAACGAACCTAAGTAGCCCTGCATGGTGGTAAACAAGGTATCGATGTTTACACCTTGGCTTACCGCTTTTTCACGGTCTACATCCACATCGAGCTGAGGTACAGCAACAGTGAAGCTGGTAAATGCATCGGTAAGCGCTGGGTGTGCCCACGCTTTGCCAATCACTTCTTGCGTTACGCGCTCAAGTTCTTCAAAGCCTAGGTTCCCTCTGTCTTCGACCTGTAAACGGAAACCACCAATCGTGCCTAACCCCATTACTGGTGGCGGCGGGAATATTGCCACAAAGGCACCTTTTATAGACCCAAAGTTCTGGTTAAGCTGTGCAGCAATAGCGCCACCAGATAGATCAGGCGTCGTTCTTTTATCAAAGTCAGTCAGCGTTGCAAACAACACGCCTGAGCTTGGACTATTGGTAAACCCGTTAATATTCAAGCCAGGGAATGCAATTGCATCTTCAACACCAGGGTGTTCCATAGCAATACGAGACATTTCACGGATCACTTCTTCAGTTCTGTCTAAGCTTGCTGCATTAGGCAGTTGAGCAAAGGCGACCAAATACTGCTTATCCTGCGGTGGAACGTAGCCTGTTGGTGTATTGGCAAACTGGAAGTACGTGAGTCCTAGCAGACCCGCGTAAAGCACCATGATGATACTGCTCTTGCGGATAAGCCCACCCACAGCACCAGTGTAGCGCTTTGAGTTGCGGTCAAAGAAACGGTTAAACGGTGAAAATACAAAGCGGCCAAACACTTTATCCATTAAACGGGTTAACCAATCATTCGCTTTACCGTGAGGTTTCAACAGTAATGCAGATAATGCAGGGCTAAGCGTTAACGAGTTAATTGCAGAAATTACCGTAGAGATAGTAATTGTTAGCGCAAACTGCTTATAGAACTGCCCGGTAAGACCGCTCATGAAAGCAGTAGGTACGAATACCGCAGCAAGTACCAATGTTGTGGCAATAATAGGACCGGTTACTTCTTTCATTGCCTGTACGGTGGCTTCAAACGGCGCTTTGCCTTCAGAGATATTACGCTCTACGTTTTCGACAACAACGATGGCGTCGTCTACTACAATACCGATTGCCAACACTAGACCAAACAGCGACAGTGCATTCAGCGAGAAGCCCATTAGCTGCATAAAGGCGAACGTTCCCACTAGTGAAATAGGCACTGCAACGAGTGGGATAATAGACGCACGCCATGTTTGTAAGAACAGTACAACAACAAGTACAACTAACAATACAGCTTCAAGAAGTGTACTAATTACCGCTTCAATCGAACCGCGAACAAATACGGTAGGATCGTAGGCAATTTCGTATTCAAGGCCTTCAGGGAACGCCTTAGACAGTTCCGCCATACGAGCGCGAACGTCATCTGAAATTTGGATTGCATTAGAGCCTGGTGCTTGGAAAACCGGAACCGCTGCCGCAGGGTTATTGTTAATAAGTGAACGCAGTGCATAAAACTCTGAACCTAGTTCGATACGCGCAACGTCTTTAAGACGGGTTATTTCACCATTCTCACCCGACTTAACAATAATATTTTCAAATTCGGCTTCATCTTTTAAACGGCCGCGCACATTGATAAGCAGCTGAAATTCGCTGGTACCCGTAGGCTGTGCACCTAGGCTACCTGCCGCCGCTTGCTGGTTTTGGTCGGCAATAGCTGCTGCCACATCACCAGGGTTTAACTGGAGCGCAGCCAGTTTGTTAGGCTCTAACCATACTCGCATGCTGAATTCACCAGCACCAAACAGGCGCACTTGCCCAACGCCATTGATTCGCGCTAGCTCGTCTTTAACAAACTGATCAGCATAGTTTGAAAGATACAGCATGTCATAACGATTATCAGGCGACGTTAAATGCACTACCATGGTTAAATCTGGTGACGATTTTTCAGTTACCACACCTAAGCGCTGCACTTCTTGAGGTAAACGCGGTGTCGCGCGATTTACACGGTTTTGTACCAGCGTTGTGGCTTCATCAGGATCAGTACCAATGGCAAACGTAATTGTTAGTGTCATACGGCCATCACTGGTTGCCTGTGATGACATATACAGCATGTTTTCAACACCGTTAATTTCTTGCTCTAGCGGCGTTGCAACTGTTTCCGCGATAACTTCTGGGTTTGCACCGGGATAATTCGCAGTTACCACCACGGTAGGCGGCACTACTTCTGGGTATTCAGTGATAGGCAGTTGCCAGACAGCAATTGCACCACCTATAAAAATAAGTAGGGAAAGCACGCCCGCAAAAATCGGGCGGCTAATGAAAAACTGCGAAATGTTCATTACTTAAGACCTGCTGTTGCTGTACCTGTGGCAAATGAACCACCAGATAAAACATCTTCATACTGCGCCATGTTTTGGGTTACTTGTGTTGCATTATCAACACGTGACTGCCAGCTAGATAAGTTTGCCAAAGCATCTTCATCACCCATAGGCACTTCGTTAGCAGCAACTTGGGCACCAGGGCGAACGCGCTGTAAGCCATCAACCACAATGGTGTCGTTTACATTCAAGCCGCTTGTGATGATGCGCATGCTACCCACTTTGTCGCCTAGCTTAACCGCACGGTATTCCACTTTACTTTCGTCGTTTACAACCAGTACAAACTTATTATTAAGATCTGTGCCGATAGCTTTTTCTTTAATAAGAATGCCCTGTTCATCGGTGTCACCTGCCAATTTTAAGTGTGCAAACAATCCCGGAATTAAACGACCTTCTTCGTTATTAAATACGGCACGAACGCGAAGTGTGCCGGTGCTACCGTTAACCTGGTTGTCGATGAAATCAATTTGACCCCAGTGGTTATAATCAGACTCGTTAGCAAGGCGCATCGCTACCGGCTGCTCGCTCACTGCTGTTGAAGCCGCTGATTTATCGGTTAGATAGTTTAGGTAGGTCTGCTCATCAATATCGAAATACGCATATAAACGGTCGGTCGATACGATGCGAGTCAACTCTGTTTGTCCTGCGGTAACAAAGTTACCTTCAGTAATGTTTGCGCGAGAAATACGTCCAGAAATAGGAGCTTCAACACGAGCAAAGCCTCGATTCAGGCGCGCTACTTCAAGTGCGGCTTGCGTTTGGTTTAAGCTTGCAAGCGCTTGGTTTTTCTCAGCTAAACGGGCATCAAGAACTTCTTCAGAAACCGCCTGGGTTTTACGAAGTTTAAAAGCACGGCTATAGTTTTGCTCAGCCAACTGAACGCGACTTTTGGCTTCTTCAAGCTGTGCAGTCAATCGATCAACTTCTGCTTTAAACGTGCGGTTATCAATTAAGAATAAGGTTTGCCCTTGTTCGACATATTCGCCTTCGTCAAATGCAACAAAGTCAATATAGCCCGACACGCGAGGGCGAAGCGCAACAATTTGCGGAGACTCTAAACGACCTGTAAAATTATCCCACTCGGTTAAACGCTGAGACACTACCGTTGCCACATCAACAGGAACACCAGCATTTGCGCCAGCGCTCATTGATTGACTTGGATCCTGCTCGTCACCACCGCATGCAGCGACAAGCGCAGTTAGGCTTACTATTGCCAATAAACGGGTAAAAGTTTTCATTGCAAGATTCTCTTAAAAATTAAACTAAAGTTTGATGCTGTGCATTATGCATCGCCACCAACAATAAAAATAATTATCTTTTTATATGCAACACATCACATGATGTTATATATTGAAGATCGGGCTGACAGAGACAACTGCTTTTAAAGATTTAGAAGAATGGTTTTGCAGAGAAAATGAGAATAACCGTATAAAAAGCGAGAGCTTAGGGAAATCAACGGTTACAGCGATATAGTGTACCAGTGTCGCTCGTCGCATTCATTTGGAAAATAAATGCTTTTAGCTATAACCTATAACTAAACTATGTCAGTTAAATTACATAGCCAAAAAAGAAGTAAACGGCAGCTTTTTTCATCGTTCGGTAGATGAAAGTAGATTGTCCGCAATAGACACCGGAGACAACCATGCGTCCACATGATTTAAATTTATTGATGATTTTTGATGCCATCATGACCGAAGGTGCAATTACCCGCGCAGCTGACAGGCTGTCGATGACGCAACCTGCGGTATCTAACGCACTCTCTCGTAT
This sequence comes from Alteromonas sp. Cnat2-8, assembly GCF_022348355.1. Lineage (NCBI taxonomy): Bacteria > Pseudomonadati > Pseudomonadota > Gammaproteobacteria > Alteromonadales > Alteromonadaceae > Alteromonas > Alteromonas sp. Cnat2-8. Next base: position 437,093 of record NZ_JAKREX010000002.1, on the reverse strand, counting down.
GCGCACAGCCTGGAAAGATGAACTGTTCGTTAAAGACGGCCGTGGTATTCAACCTACCTCATTTGCTAAAAATTTATGGAGCCAGATTCAGGGCCCTTTAGGCGAGCTCGAAGTCGCCGTTAACCCAACTGACTTTAACCCTGCAACAGCTAAGCGTACCTTTCGTATAGCTGCAACTGACAGCATCGTTTCTATGGTGTGGGGGCCGCTCCGCAAAGTTATTGAGAATGAAGCGCCTGGTATTAACATCCATGCCATTCCTAATTACGACATGGAAACCGATAAAATACTCAAAGATGCTGAAGCAGAGCTCACTTTCTCTAAATATCAGGAGCCTGGCTCTGTTATTCGTGCCGAACATGTTCTCGACCCAAGCTGGGTTGTGGTAATGCGCCCCGATCATCCATTAGCAAAATCTCAATTGACCTTGGAAGACTTTGTTGCGGCTGACCACCTTCTAGTTTCTGTTACGGGTGATGTGACTGGCCCTACGGATCAGGTACTGGCGAATTTAGGCCTTAAACGCCGCGTGGCAATGTCAGTAAACCAGTTTTATAACGCTACACCATTACTAAAAGAGAGCAACCTTATTTGTGTAGCACCGTCTTTGGTAATGGAAAAAGAGATTTTCTCAGGGGAATTGGCCGTATTTGAAACACCAATAGAAATTGTCAGCTCTCCGCTATCTGTAATGTGGCACAAACGTCAGGATCAAGACGCGGGCTTACAGTGGCTTAGAGGTCTCGTAGTCAGATTTATTCGCGAGCGCGTACAACGTCATGAAATGCTGCTCTCTCAATGCTGTAGAAAAGCCTATTGCGCCGAAACGGTTAAACGCTTTATGGACCAGCGCAATATGGACTGTGAAGAATTTACGCCAGCGCATTTGAAAACACCCAGCAATGATGAAATGGAAGAAGAACGCGACACTGTAGTGGTTGGAAAAGAAACGGCTTAATACCAGTCTGCTTAGATAACTAACCACTCAGCGAGACTTAACATGTTCGTCATCGCGTCGTGTTACCGCAAGTAAAGTGCTTCTAAAACATTCAAAGCCCTAATAAAAAAACCGCTCAAAGAGCGGTTTTTTCGTAGTTCGAACAAAGAAGCTAATTTACTTCTTTTTCTTTGCTTTCGGGTTTGGCAGGTCAGTAATACTTCCTTCGAAGATTTCAGACGCAAGACCAATTGATTCGTTAAGCGTTGGGTGAGCGTGGATAGTCAATGCTACGTCTTCAGCGTCAGCACCCATCTCAATAGCTAGGCCGATTTCGCCAAGCATTTCGCCCGCGTTGGTACCTACCATAGCACCACCGATTACGCGGCCCGTTTCTTTTTCGAAAATCATCTTAGTCATACCGTTAGTTGCATCAGATGCAATTGCACGGCCTGAAGCAGCCCATGGGAACGTTGCTGTTTCATAGCTTACGCCCTGCTCTTTCGCTTCTTTTTCAGTTAGACCAACCCAAGCAACTTCTGGCTCAGTGTACGCTACTGAAGGAATAGCACGTGGGTCGAAGTAATGCTTCTGTCCAGCAATAACTTCTGCAGCAACGTGACCTTCGTGAACCGCTTTGTGCGCAAGCATTGGCTGACCTACAAGGTCACCGATTGCGAAGATGTGGTCAACGTTAGTACGCATTTGCTTATCAACGTTGATGAAGCCACGCTCGTCAACGTTTACGCCAGCTGCATCTGCGCCAACTAGCTTACCGTTTGGCTTACGACCAACAGCAACAAGTACTTTGTCGTAGCGCACTGGCTCAGCAGGTGCGTTCTTACCTTCAAATGTTACGTACAAGCCATCGTCTTTTGCTTCAACCGCAGTCACTTTGGTTTCAAGCATGATGTTAAACTTGTCTTTGTAGTCTTTCATGAACACTTTCATGATGTCTTTGTCAGCGGCTGGAATTAGCTGATCTAAGAATTCAACTACATCAATGTTCGAGCCAAGTGCTTCGTACACAGTACCCATTTCTAGACCGATGATACCACCGCCTAGTACTAGCATTTTCTCTGGAATGTCTTTCATTTCCAGTGCGCCAGTTGAGTCGATTACACGATCATCTTCTGGGATGAACGGTAGGCTTACTGGCTCAGAACCCGCAGCGATAATTGCTTTCTCGAAAGTAATAGTAGTAACGTCGTCACCATTTTTTACTTCTAGGGTGTTTGCGCCTGTAAATTTACCGAAGCCTTGTACATGCTTGGTTTTACGCATTTTAGACATACCGCTAAGGCCATTTGTCAATTGCTTAACAACGCCGTCTTTGTATTCGCGGATTTTATCTAAATCGATGGTAGGCTCGCCAAACGATACACCGTGGCTAGCAAGGTGCTTCGCTTCTTTCATCACTTTAGCAACGTGAAGAAGGGCTTTTGAAGGGATACAGCCAACGTTAAGACAAACACCACCAAGCGTGTCGCGAGAGTCTACGACAACTGTTTCAATACCTAAGTCAGCCGCACGGAATGCTGCTGAATAACCGCCAGGGCCGCCGCCCAGTACCACCAATTGCGTTTTAATTTCGCTCATTGTGAACCTCAATCCTGTTCTTGTAGGGTCATGCTATTACTTTTGTGTAATAGCATAACCTAAATGCCACCAAATGGGCTTATAAAATCGTCGAAAATGTTACTGATATTGTAAACTTTTTCGACCTTTTATTTAAAGTATGATTCTGCGTAAGTCAGTTAGGTTTGCAGCAACCTCAGTAGAGAATCTTGCACCTACCGCACCATCGATTACTCGGTGGTCGTATGACAGGCTTAGCGGCACCATTAAGCGCGGCTCAAACTCTTTACCATTCCACTTAGGCTTCATCTCAGACTTAGACACACCTAATATGGCGACTTCTGGTGCATTTACAATAGGCGTAAACGCCGTGCCACCAATACCACCTAGACTAGAGATAGTGAACGTTCCACCCTGCATGTCGGCCGCTTTAAGCTTGCCTTCACGGGCTTTCTTAGATGTTTCGATAAGTTCTTGAGACAGCTGCTCAATACCTTTCTTATTCACGTCACGAATAACAGGTACAACAAGGCCTCCCGGTGTTTCAACCGCAATACCAATGTTGATAAATTTCTTAATGATTAAGCTCTCGCCATCATCAGACAGTGATGAGTTGAATACTTCGTATTTCTCAAGCGCTTTCGCTACCGCTTTCATAACGAATACTAGTGGTGTGATCTTAAGACCAGACTTAATTTTCGCGTGGTAAGCGTTTTGCTCTTTACGGAATTCTTCAACTTCAGTGATATCTGCTTCGTCGAACTGCGTAACGTGCGGGATAGTCGCCCAGTTACGGTGTAAGAATGGTCCAGAGATCTTTTGAATTCGAGAAAGCTTTTGTTCTTCAATCTCACCAAACTTGCTGTGATCAACAGGTTTAACTGGCACGATTTGAAGTACGTTGTCGCCCACAGGCGCACTGCCTGAAGCTGCTGCTGTGCGAGGTTTCGCAAGCTCAGCTTTCACATAGGCTTGAACGTCTTCTTTCAAGATACGGTTTTTAGGGCCAGAGCCGTTAACTTGAGTGAGGTCTACACCAAACTCACGAGCAATACGGCGAACCGAAGGAGAAGCATGTGCTTTACCTGTATTCTTGGCTTCTGGCGCTGGAGGCACTGGAGAGCGACCTTGCGAGGCTTCCTGCTGTGACGCTTGTTGAGTCTCGTCTTGCTGTGAGTCTTGTTTAGTCTCTTCTTGCTTAGGCGCTTCAGCAGGCTTTTCAGCTGCACTTGAAGACGAACCACCGCTGGTCTCAAGCTTAACAACCAAGGTGCCTTGCTTAACTTTGTCACCCGCTTTGATAAAGACTTCTTTAATCGTACCTGCATGTGTTGAAGGCACATCCATGGTCGCTTTATCAGTTTCTAGCGTAATTAGGCCGTCTTCTTTTTCAACGGTATCGCCAGCTGATACAAGTACGTCGATAACGTCAACTTCACCGTCTTCACCAATGTCTGGTACAGCAACTTCGATAGTCTCGCTACTTGCAGACGCCGCTGGCGCTGATTCTTGCTTTGCACTTTCCTGTGCAGACGCTTCAGAAGAAGCATCGCTAGACGCCGATTCACTTGAAGACGAGCCTGAACCCGCTACTTCAAGCTTAATAACAACTGTGCCTTCTTTCACTTTATCGCCAGTACTGATGAATACTTCTTTCACCGTACCTGCGTGTGTTGAAGGAACATCCATGGTTGCTTTATCGGTTTCAAGAGTAATTAGCCCATCTTCTTTTTCGATGGTGTCGCCCACTGAAACCAATACGTCGATTACGTCTACTTCGTCGTCAGAACCGATATCCGGAACTGCAACTTCAATCACTTCGCTGCTGCCAGACGCAGCTGGCGCTGCTTCTGACTTGCTTTCGTCTTTTGGTGCTTCTTGCTTAGGTGCATCTTCTTTAGAAGATTCATCTGAAGCGTTTTCTTCAGACGCGCCTTCATCGGCACTGTCACCATTGGCAACTTTCATTTCACCAATCACATCGCCTTCTTTGATTTTATCGCCTACTGATACAGACAGGCTAACAATCTCACCTTCAAACGGTGCTGGGATGTCCATTGACGCCTTGTCACTTTCAACAGTAACAACGCCTTCATCAGCCTCAATGTTGTCGCCTACGGCAACACATAGCTCGATAACTTCAACTTCGTCACCGCCTACGTCGGGTACGATAATCTTTTGAATATCTGACATATGTAAAATACCTTATCTGGCTTACGCGTAAAGTGGGTTAAGTTTTTCAGCGTTAATTTCAAAACGCTTAATGGCTTCTGCTACCACTTTCTTCTCAACGTCACCGCGCTGAGCCAATTCGTAAAGTGATGCCACCACAATGTATGACGCATTAACTTCAAAGTGAGTACGCAAGTTTTCACGGCTATCGCTTCGACCGAAACCGTCTGTACCTAGGCAGCGGTATTCAGTTTCGATGAACGCACGTACTTGGTCTGAGTAGTTCTTCACATAGTCAGTGGCAGAAATCGCAGGACCTGCGTCTTTCGTAATTACCTGACCAATGTAAGGTACTTTTTGCTCAGCTTCTGGGTTTAGCATGTTCCAGCGTGCTACGTCTTGACCTTCACGTGCTAGCTCGTTGAACGAGGTCACTGAGTAAACGTCAGAAGATACGTTGTAGTCGTCACAAAGAATCTGTGCCGCTTTACGTACTTCGTTCAAGATAGTGCCTGAGCCCATCAACTGAACATTCAGCTTAGACTTGTCATTTTCAACGCGCTCTAGCTTGTAAATGCCTTTGATGATTTGCTCAGCAATATCATCGCCTTCAGGCATTTCTGGGTGTTGATAGTTTTCGTTCATCAACGTTAGGTAATAGAAAATATTCTCGTTATTACCGTACATGCGACGTAGACCGTCTTGAACGATAACTGCTACTTCGTAACCATACGTTGGGTCGTAAGTAATACAGTTAGGAATTAGGTTCGCTTGAACATGTGAGTGGCCGTCTTGGTGCTGTAGACCTTCACCGTTAAGTGTGGTTCTACCCGCAGTTGCGCCTAAAAGGAAACCACGCGCTTGGCTATCGCCTGCCGCCCATGCAAGGTCACCAACACGTTGGAAACCAAACATTGAGTAGTAAATGTAGAACGGAATAGTGGTAGCGTTACACGTTGAGTAAGACGTACCCGACGCAACCCACGATGCCATTGCACCTAGCTCGTTAATACCTTCTTGTAATACCTGACCTTTCTTATCTTCGCGATAGTAAGCGACTTGGTCGGCATCTTGCGGTACGTATTTCTGGCCTTCATTGGCGTAAATACCTACCTGACGGAACAAGCCTTCCATACCAAATGTTCGGGCTTCATCAGGAATAATTGGCACAATACGCTTACCAATTTTCTTATCTTTCAATAGCGCGTTAAGTACACGTACAAACGTCATGGTTGACGATACTTGACGGTCACCTGACCCTTTTAAGATAGCGTCGAATGCACTTAGCTCAGGAATTTCAAGCTGTTCTTCAGCCTGTTCACGGCGAGAAGGCAAGTAACCGCCTAGTGCTTCACGACGCTCGCGAAGGTACTTCATTTCTTCGCTGTCTTCGTCGAACTTGAAGTATGGCAGGTCAGCAATTTTCTCGTCTGCTACAGGAATATTGAAACGATCGCGGAACGCTTTGATTGAATCAACGTCCATTTTCTTAACGTTGTGCGCTACGTTTTGTGCTTCGCCTGATGCACCTAGACCGAAACCTTTAACCGTTTTAGCAAGGATTACCGTTGGACGACCTTTCGTATCAATGGCTTTTTGGTAAGCCGCGAATACTTTAACTGGATCGTGACCACCACGGTTCAAGCGCCAGATGTCGTCGTCAGACATGTTCGCTACAAGTGCCGCTGTTTCAGGATACTTGTTGAAGAAGTTTTCACGGGTGTACTTGCCGCCTTTGGCTTTACAGTTCTGGTATTCACCGTCTACCGTTTCACCCATAAGCTGAATTAGCTTGCCAGATTTATCACGAGCTAATAGCTCATCCCAGTAGCTACCCCAAATAACTTTCACAACTTCCCAGCCAGCGCCGCGGAATGTGCCTTCAAGTTCTTGGATAATTTTGCCGTTACCACGTACCGGGCCGTCTAGACGTTGAAGGTTACAGTTGATAACAAACGTTAGGTTGTCTAGGCCTTCACGAGAAGCAAGACCAATTGCACCCAAGCTTTCTGGCTCATCACACTCACCGTCACCCATGTAGCAGTAAACGCGCTGACCTGAACAGTCTTTGATACCACGGTTAGTTAGGTACTTAAGGAAGCGCGCTGTGTAGATAGCTTGAAGTGGACCAAGACCCATAGATACGGTTGGGAACTGCCAGTAGTCTTTCATCAAGTGAGGGTGTGGGTAAGACGACAGACCATCGCCAGCACACTCTTGACGGAAGTTGTTTAACTGCTCTTCAGTTAAGTTGCCTTCCATATATGAGCGCGCATAAATACCTGGAGAAATATGGCCCTGAGCGAAAATAAAGTCGCCGCCTTGGTTCTCGTTAGGCGCTTTGAAGAAGTGGTTAAAGCCAACATCGTAAAGCATAGCCGATGATGCGAAGCTACCAATGTGACCACCAAGCTCTAGGTCTTTCTTAGATGCACGCAATACAATCATCAATGCGTTCCAACGAATTGCCGCACGGATGCGCGCTTCGATGGTCAAGTCACCAGGCATTTTTGGCTCTTGCGCTGCTGGGATAGTATTGATGTAGGCAGTAGTTGCGTCATACGGTAGATGCGCTCCGCTGCGACGAGCTTTATCAATAAGTTTTTCGAGTAAATAGTGGGCGCGTTCTACGCCTTCCTCTTCTAAAACCGACTCAAGCGCATCAATCCACTCTTTAGTTTCTTGAGGATCTACATCTTGGTGCATCATATCAGACATGGTGCCATCCTATTTTTTGCTTATATAGAAAATCCTCCCTTAGCATTGCCTATACTCTTAAAGGCGCTAAAAGAAGGAAAACTAAATTACGTTGTACTCACAGTGACCCAATCTGGCTCACCTGCTTTTGCAGTGGCACAGGAAAAACCTGACCGGCCTCTGCGAATGAATAGCTATCTAGCCCTTATCTTATAAAAAGTCAGACTAGTAACTAAATCTCTAATCGTCGCAATGCGCGCTGTACGCGGGTATCGCGTTGATTAATGGTTAATAGCGTTTTTTCAATAAACGCCAAATGCGTATTACATGCCTGACGCGCAGCTTCAGGGTCGCGAGAAGCAATGGCTTCTACAATTTCACGACGCTGCTTAGCAATGTCTTCCACCGCTTCAGGGTGCGCTGCCAGCATGTCAAAGTTTCGTTCAATATTGTCCACCAGCATGCTTTGCATGGTGCTCATTACGTGCAACAACACCATATTGTGTGATGCTCTTGCCATAATGATATAAAACTGTCCTAGCGCCTCAGCTTGGGCACGCTTGCTTTCGTGCGCTTTAGGCGTAGGTACGTCGTTCAATGCTTGCTTCAATGCGTTGTAATCTTCAGGTTGACCACGAAGTGCCGCGTAGTACGCCGCCATCCCTTCAAGCGCATGACGAAATTCAAGCAAATCAAATTGAGTTTCAGGACGCTGGCTAACTAAGTCCATTAGGGGGTCTGTCATGGCAGAATTAAGGTTGCGATTAACAAACGTACCGCCGCCTTGCTTGCGTTCTACCAACCCACGTGCCTGTAAATTACCAATGGCTTCCCTAAGCGAAGGTCGCGATACATCAAATTCAAGCGCAAGCTCTCTCTCTGGCGGTAATTTCTGACCAGCCAATAACGTACCGTCGAGTATCATTGACTCGAGTTGCTCGGTAATCACATCAGAGAGTTTTTTTCGCTGCTGCCGCATGCGCGCTACGTATCCTTCTATTTAAACCGTGCTCTATAACAATAGCGACGTTATAAGAGCGGTGAATGTAAAAAATAATCGTGGAATATTTAATCACAAACACAATTGGTAATACCATTTTACCTATCTAGTTTAAGGCAGATCGATTTCGAGGTAAATACTCACAAGCATAGCAAAGCATTTACCTTTTGCTGGGTGTTAAGCTTTATTGTTGAATTTGTTAAGAAAAATCAGTAACCGTAAACTGGTCTGATGAGGAAGGGAGAATACGGTAATTGGGGCAAAGCGCCTGATCTACATACAATTAATAAATAGACCAAACGCCCTTCTAAGCCGAGTAGACTAGTAAATGTTAAAAATAATGACTATGCAAGACTGCCTACAAGCGTGAGCGCTGATGTTATTACAAGAAGAAAAATAACATTACGTTTTGCTAACTTTACAAGCACCTTCGGTTCTATTGCTGCATTTTCAGCCTGCAACTGCTGTTCATCAGGCGTTAGAATCTCAGCTTTCGAAGAAATTTGTGTAAGCACATCGTATGCAGGTACATCGAACTGAAGTGCATACTTAATCCACTCAGGCAACGCTCGTGAGAAATGTCCCATCATCAGCATGCCAAAAGCGGTAACGCGAACAGGGATATAATCAAGCGCAAACATCAATCTTCCCGCTGCGGCTTTTAAAGGGTGATTTGCATCACACAATGCCTCGGTTGTGCTTCGACTCAAGCTATAAAACAGCGCGCCGGGTGCACCAAAAGCAATAAACCACAGCATCACAGCGGCATAGTGTTGATAGTTAAGCCAGGTAAGGTGTTGGCCAAAAGTTTTGCCTTCTGTACCTGCACTTCCGTCACTGTCTGTTTGACTTGCACAATGCCCTAATTGGTCGGTGTACATACTGCACGCCTGAAGGTCACCTCGGTCTGCAGCATTCAAAAAACTCTTGTAGACGGCTCGCAATGCGGGGCAGCCAATACAGATGAACAAAATTATGCTTTGCTCTATAAACGTAAGAAATGCGTCGAGTACCCAGTATTCAATTGCTCCCAGCACTACTGCGGGAAGTAAAAGATAGAAATAAAGTGCTGTGGATGAGACCTTTTTACTCCCCTCCTCACCTTCATTTCCTTCTTGAAACTTAATCAACCCTTTATCTTGAAGAAAAGCACGATATTGAGCGGCATACTGTTCAATATGCCAATTAGGTGTTTTTGTTATCAACCGCTCGAGGCTGAGAACTAATAGCAAGCTCATTAACATCATAGGTATTGAGTTTCCTTTTTTCTGCAGTGCGGATTAGTTAAATTATTTAAACCCAGCAACGCGCATTCTATATCTTGCCCAATCGAAAGCTGCACCAGGGTCAGTTTTTCGCCCTGGTGCTATATCATTATGGCCTACGATACGCCCTAAAGTGATCCGAGGATAGTATCTCGTAATAAAATCAGTGAGTTCGCCAAGGGATTGGTACTGTGCATCGGTGTAAGGCAACGTATCAGTACCTTCAAGTTCAATGCCTATAGCATAGTCGTTACAGCGGCTGCGGCCTTGAAATGAAGACAGGCCCGCGTGCCATGCCCGCTGTTCAAAGGGCACAAATTGCTCTATTTCACCCGTTCGATAAATTACACAATGAGCAGAGACCCGTAACCCAGCAATTTCTCTATAGAAAGGATGTTCATCAGGATTGAGGGTGCCGGTAAACAATTGGCGAATGCCCGGCGTACCAAACTGTGAAGGAGGTAGTGAAATATTGTGAATCACTAACAGGCTAACGTCTGTGCTGTCAGGACGAGCATCATAATGCGGACTTTCTGTGTACTTTGCTTCGTTGTAAAGCACCATAGTATTTGCTTCGATAATTGATTTTCTGGGTAATAGCCTACATTGTATATGGATATAAGTGTATAGGGCTATACATTGCATTCTAGCAAGCTAATCAGCACGTTAGTCCTTTGCTTAAGAGATCACGCCGAGTATTTAGCGATACGAAAAGCGGTGCACCACTATTATAAGAAAGGTAGAAGCATGAATGAACAACAAGACCCGACAGCGTCAACGGGTAAATGGATGGTTGCGCTTGCTTGGATTTGCGGTTTTGGTCTACTGGTTTTTATTTTCTCAGATCTTCTAGAAAAACAAATTAACCCAAATAGCGAACCAACATCAGAGCGTATTGGTTCACAGACCGAAGTCCGACTTAAGCAAAATCGCCAAGGTCACTATGTGACAACAGGTTATATTAATGGTGAGGAAGTCGTATTTCTTGTTGATACGGGTGCAACTGACGTAGCCGTTCCCGCTCATTTGGCTAATAAGCTTCAACTCAAAGCTGGTCGAGAAGGGTTAGCCAGCACAGCTAACGGCGTTGTAAGAGTCGCCGAATCGACCATTGAAACTTTGCGCATTGGTGAAATTGTGGTGCGCGATGTAAAAGCAAACTTAAACCCCGGTATGCAAGATGACCATATATTGCTGGGAATGAGTGTTCTTCGCCAATTAGAGTTTACTCAGCGCGGAGAATGGTTAATATTGCGTACCCTTTAAATACACAGATAGCATAGATCATAGCGATGAAGATGACATCACCAGACATGCAAGCGATTCGAGAGCAAGTATCGAACGCGCTTATTGAAGATCTTGGCGGCGAATTAAATGCTGCAAACGACATTACGGCGAATCTGATAGATGAAAGCGTTAATGCAAAAGCCACTATTATTACGCGAGAGCCTTGCGTGGTTTGTGGAATCGCATGGGCAAACCAAGCATTTGCACTAATCGACGAGTCGGTATCGCTAACGTGGCATGTAAAAGATGGTGACAAGGTTGATGCCAACACCGTACTGGTTAGTTTGGAAGGCTCTGCTCGCGCGATATTGACGGCAGAACGTACGGCGCTTAACTTCCTACAAACCCTGTCGGCAACCGCCACTGTTACTGCCTTTTACGCTAAGTATTTAGATGGCTCCAACACCAAAATTCTCGATACCCGCAAAACGTTGCCAGGTTTGCGGCACGCGCAGAAATACGCGGTGCGTTGTGGTGGTGGTCAAAACCATCGTGTGGGTTTGTTCGATGCATTCTTAATTAAGGAAAACCACATATTTTCTTGCGGAAACATCGAAAAAGCCGTAAGCCGAGCGAAAACAATGATGCCGGGCAAGCCCGTTGAAGTAGAGGTAGAGAATTTAGCCGAGCTTGAACAAGCCCTTGGTGCAGGTGCCGACATTGTCATGCTGGATAATTTTTCTAACGAACAGATCCAACAGGCAGTAGCACTCAACAAAGGTCAATGTAAACTGGAAGTATCAGGAAACATTACTGATGAACGACTGGCTTCTCTCGCTAAGCTAGGCGTAGATTACATTTCATCTGGAGCTTTAACCAAACACGTTCAGGCCATTGATTTGTCGCTGCGCATTAATTTGTCATAGCAGAGCAAGAAAGATAAAGAGCCAAATTAAAAGCTGTAAAGGTGGATTTAACATTAGGTAAGCGAATGTGTTGCTTATCCCCTTGTACTTCCACCTTTATAACGCGGCTTCTTTGTTGCACGTGTTTTATTATAAAGCTACAGTGTTTCAGTGAAATTTACGTTATCGCAATTATCACTTCCCTATACTGTGGCTTTAATTACTGAGACCTTAATGATTGAGGTTGCACAGTGATTTTAAATCACCGAGTAGATGTATAATTTACAATACGATTACTCGTCATTCTGTTCAGTCATTTCTCGATAATGCTTTTTGTGTATAGATAGGCATACGCACTTAAGTCATTAACTTTTATACGAAAGTTCAAGTGATAAAGCCTGCCAAGGCGCGGCGAACCGTGTCATACTGAAAAAGCTAGACATAGGTATATTTGCCTATACTTGTCAGTAACAAATAAAATTCTATACTGAGTATCAAGTACCAGGGGCGTTAAATGGACGACTCGGGTATAAACGTCAATTTGAATTAGATTTAAACTTTACGTGTTATACACGTCCCGGAGAAAAACCATGATGAACATGAATACTAAAAACCAAAAAGGTTTCACCCTAATCGAACTAATGATTGTTGTTGCAATCATCGGTATCCTTGCAGCAATCGCACTTCCTGCTTACCAAAACTACACAGAGAAAGCTCGCTTTACAGAGGTTGTAAACGCTACAGCGGCAGCTAAATCTGCAGTTGAAGTTTGTGCGCAAACTGAGTCAGGCGCTGATGCGGCTGCTATACTAGACGCTTGTGACAGCAACGCGAAGGGCATAGCTGCAGTAGTAACCGCAGCAGATGGTGTGGTCGGTTTAGCTGTTGCTGACGGTGTGATCACTGCAACAAAGCCTACTGACTCATCTATTACTGGTGCCGGAACTTATGTAATGACTCCAACAGTAGACGTGGCGACTCGTCGTGTTACTTGGAATACTGTATGTACTCCTGCAACACTATGTTAATAAACCATGTTGTTACAAAAAAGGTCCAGTGAACGGGCCTTTTTTGTTATAAAAACGATAGAGGACTTATTTTGGCAAAAGCACTTATAACTTTTGTGTGGCAAGGGAAAGACCGCCGAGGTCAGTCAAGGAAAGGTGAAATATCCGCAGCCTCTTTATCAGAAGCAAAAAACCTACTTCGACGCCAAGGAATCTCAGCAAACAAAGTTAAAAAGCTATCTAAGCCTCTTTTTGGCGGAAGCCAGAAAATTACTGCTGCAGACATCTCTGTCATTTCTCGTCAAATCGCCACCATGCTCGCCGCCGGTGTTACCCTTATTCAATCGTTAGAAATGATTTCCCAAGGTCACGCCAATTCTTCAATGCGCAAACTTCTTGGCGAAATAACCGATGAGGTAAAAGCGGGTAATCCACTTTCATCAGCGCTTAGAAAGCACCCCCTTTATTTTGACGATTTATATTGCGATTTGGTTTACACCGGTGAGCAGTCGGGTGCACTTGAAACCATTTATGACCGCATTGCGACCTACAAAGAAAAGGCCGAAGCACTAAAATCAAAAATCAAAAAAGCGATGTTTTACCCTATCGCAGTTTTGGTTGTTGCTTTTATTGTTACGACCATCCTTCTTATATTTGTTGTGCCGCAGTTTGAAGAGATTTTCAGCAGCTTTGGCGCAGAACTCCCTGCCTTCACCCAGTTCGTATTGGCTATTTCACGGTTCGTCCAAGACTACGGTATTTTTATCGCCATAGGTATTGGCGGTGCTGGGTTTATGTTTATGCGCACCTATAAGCGAAGCCAGAAGCTACGTGACGCGGTGGACCGCAACATTTTAAAAATTCCCGTCATTGGCGAAATATTAAAAAAAGCCAGCATTGCGCGCTTTACCCGAACCCTAGCCACGACCTTCGCAGCAGGTGTGCCGCTTATTGGCGCACTAGAATCCGCTGCCGGAGCTTCGGGCAACGCAGTATACCGCGATGCCATTTTGTACATGCGTAAAGAAGTGGCAGGCGGTATGCCTATGCACGTTGCAATGCGCGCTACACAAGTATTCCCTGACATGGTGACGCAGATGATTGCCATTGGTGAGGAGTCGGGCGCGGTTGATGAAATGCTCAGCAAAATTGCCACCATATATGAAGCTGAAGTCGATGATATGGTAGACGGTTTAACTAGCCTACTTGAACCTATGATCATGGCCGTACTTGGCGTGGTAATCGGCGGCTTGATTGTGGCTATGTACCTCCCTATATTCCAGATGGGTAACGTGGTATAACGTGGCTCAGCACCAAAAGAACGAAAATCAACAATTATAAGAACCACATACCATGGACGCGATAATTACGCTTAGTCAGCTTTACCCTGCTGTATTCTATTCCCTAGTCTTTTTTGTAAGTTTAATGGTTGGCAGTTTCTTGAATGTGGTGATTTACCGCTTGCCTATTATGATGGAACGCAGCTGGCAGCAAGAGTACCAAAGCTATTTTAGCGAGGGTGAGCCGACACCTAATGATAAAAACTCATCAGCGAAAGAAGAAGTATTTAACCTTGTAAAACCAGACAGCACATGCCCTAGCTGCGGCCACAAAATTCGCGCATGGGAAAATGTTCCTGTTATTAGCTACCTGTTCCTTAATGGTAAATGCGCTAAGTGCAAAGTTGGAATATCAGTTCGATACCCGCTGGTTGAATTGTTTACTGCTTTAGCCTGTACGTTTGCGGCCTATCAATTTGGTGTCACATCGCAAGCACTATGGGCCGTATTGTTTACTTACATACTCGTTGCTCTGCTGTTTATTGACTTAGATAAGATGCTATTACCTGACCAGTTGACACTGCCTCTACTGTGGTTAGGGTTATTGTTGAGCACGCAACACATTTTTGTAGGCACCACCGACGCTATTATTGGCGCAGCGGCGGGTTATTTAAGTTTATGGTCTGTTTATTGGCTATTTAAACTTGCCACTGGCAAAGAAGGTATGGGCTATGGCGATTTCAAGCTGCTCGCCGCACTTGGCGCTTATACGGGCTGGCAAGGTTTGCCCATTATTATTTTGCTCTCTTCGTTTGTTGGTGCAATTGCAGGCATACTCATAATGGTGATTCAAAACAAAGGTAAGTCGCTGGCAATTCCTTTTGGTCCCTATCTCGCAGTGGCGGGTTGGCTGACACTGCTTTTTAAAGATGCCATTATTACCACCTATCTTGATTACGTACTTTAGTTAGAAGGTGCCGGCATTATGAATAAGC
The DNA here is from genome assembly GCF_022348355.1 of Alteromonas sp. Cnat2-8. NCBI lineage: Bacteria > Pseudomonadati > Pseudomonadota > Gammaproteobacteria > Alteromonadales > Alteromonadaceae > Alteromonas > Alteromonas sp. Cnat2-8. The sequence continues at coordinate 422,030 of NZ_JAKREX010000002.1, read as the reverse complement.
AGACTCCCTTTGTAGTAGGCCTTACTGGCGGGATAGGTAGCGGTAAATCTGCTGCCACTGATATTTTTGCGTCGTTAGGCATAGACATCGTGGATGCCGATGAGGTCGCAAGGGATGTGGTTGCCGTGGGCTCACAAGGGTTACTTCAAATAGCTGAGCATTTTGGCGAGCATATTTTGCTTGAAGACGGTAGCCTTGATCGCGCCACACTTCGAGAGAAGGTTTTTGCTAACCCAGATGAAAAAACCTGGCTGAACAGCCTTCTCCACCCGCTTATTCGTTCTCGCATGCAACAGCTAATCATGGAATCGACTTCCCCCTATTGCATCTTGTCTGTTCCACTATTGGTTGAAAACAAGCTTACTGAAATGTGTAACCACGTAGTAGTGGTTGACTGTCCTGAAGCGCTTCAGCTTGAACGCGCCTTAAAGCGAGATGGTAGCTCTGAAGCAACGATAAAAAGTATTATGGCGTCACAAGCTAGCCGTAAAGAACGGCTGAGCGCTGCAGACCATGTACTAGACAATAGCACCAGCCTAAACGCCCTCTCTTCGCAAGTTTCGGCCTTGCATGAACACTTACTTTTGCTATCTAAAGCGTGAAGTTGATAGACGGAGTTAACGCAAAAACACATCCCTAATAACTAAATTCACCATCTAAAAGCAGGGCGTTGCAGCCTTACGGATTGATTTTTTTGAAACTTTTTTGACCAATTAACGTCAAAGTAAAGATTTGGCGAACAAGTATACTTGGCTTAAACGCTTTGATGCTTTAGGCTTGTTGCCTTTCATTGTTCAGCTAAATTTTTAGCGACATTTCTCTAAGTCTATGTGTTTTAAGGGGTTCCATGGGTCACGCTGTTTTCGAATTTCCACTAAAGGAAAAAGTACGTAACTATTTACGTGTTGAGCAGCTGCTTGGACAACTTAAAATTACGGCTAAATCAGAACATACTCATCTGCAGCTGGTGTTCTTTGAACAGCTTTTCGAATTACTTGATCTCATTGAAAGACTTGATCTTCGCTCCGATCTTACCAAAGACCTCGAAGCCCATGAAAAGAACTTGGTGTATTGGTCTAAGCACCCGAAAATTGACAGCACCGCCTTAGAGCAAGCACTAAAAACCGTGCTTACCCTAAAACAAAAGCTAAAAACAGACCGCCGTTTTGGTAGTGCTTTGAAAGAAGATAAACTGCTAAGCGCAATCAGGCAGCGCTTTGCCATTCCAGGTGGCGCGTGCAGCTTCGATTTGCCCAATCTTCATTTTTGGTTACAACAACCCCTTGAACAACGCCTCGCTGAAATAGCGCAATGGCTTGAAACGTTAGCCTTACTCGATGATGCTATTGCTGTTAGCCTGTCGTTCATTCGCGAACGAGGTCAATTTGTCAACGTGGTTGCTGACAACGGTTTTTACCAAGGCGCTGCAGAAGATAAAAACGAGCTAATTCGCGTTAAATGTAGCGTTGATGAAGGGTATTACCCTACGCTTAGCGGCAATAAATACCGTTACGCACTCCGCTTCATGCTATTTTCTCCTCAAGAGGGCCAATCTGGCGCAGTGGAAAGCAGTATTCAGTTTCGTTTAGCTGCCTGTTAAACTTAAGACCTGTTGATGTTTGATGTACCGCAAAGATCAGCAGGCCCGAGTCTTTAATTTATTATTTCCCGTCTGCGGTGGTGATAGCAAATCGCAAACTTCGCCGTTTAGACGTATTTCACTGGAGTAAATAATGGAAGTGAAATGTCCTATTTGTGCCAAGCAGGTTGTTTGGGCACCAACAAGCGAATATCGCCCTTTTTGCAGTAAAAAATGCCAACTTATCGATTTAGGTGAATGGGCCGCTGAAGACAGAAAAATAGCCGGCAAGCCTGCAGAAGACGCAACGCCCAAGCATATCGATGTTGAAGAGATAGAGGCGATGCTAGCACAGCAATCAGATGACTTCTTTAAGCACTAATACGCGATGTCATTCCCACACAATTTGGCAAACATCAGTATTTAGGTAAATTCCACTAAGACGTATTCTCGTACAAAGCGCAGTGGTGTAGTATCGGTTTACTTGGTCTCCAAGTCGTAGGTAGATGCTCAGCAATCGAACGTATTAATTCGTCACAATATTAATCAATAGCTCGCTGCGCAGCCTTCCTCATCCTCAACCTATACAAAAAGGAACATGAATGTTTAATTCTATCGCGCTTGTTGGTGGTACTCATGGAAATGAAACCAGTGGTATACAGCTTATTCGAAACTGGCAACAGTTTGGGCTACCTTCGCGATTTAATGAGCTAAATGTTTCGTTAAGCATCGCCAATGAAGCGGCCATTGCGGCAAACGTTCGTTTCGTAGACGAAGACTTAAACCGTCAGTTTACCTTTGAACGTTTATCGAATAACAATTCTGCGAAAGAAGCTGAGCTTGCTAAGGCTCTTAACCAACAGTTAGGGCCTAAGGGTGATTCGAACACAGATTTTGTGATTGATATTCACAACACCACCAGCGAAATGGGTGCTACGCTTATCATTTTGGAAGCGGATGAATTTCATATTCAGCTGGCGCGATACGTAAAGCAACAAATGCCAGAAGCCAACATTTTGGTAGAAGACGAAAAGCCCTACCTTGAACATGGTTACCTGTGCACCACTGGTAAGAAAGGTGTAATGATAGAAGTGGGTGGGCAGCCACAGGGCGTGTTAAGAGAAGATGTTTACCTTCTAACACAAACCATGGCTGAAGCAATATTGGATTTTTGTGCCGCGTATAATAAAGGGCAAATTAATACTGACGCTTTGCCTGCCTGTGAAGCTTTTCGTTTAGGCGATAATGTGTCTTTTCCGTTAGATGCTAATGGAAAACGTACCGCCATGATCCATCATTCACTGCAAGATAACGATTTCAAACCTCTCATACCTGGGGCACCTGTATTTCGGACGTTTGACGGCAAAGATATCGTGTGGGAAAACGAAACTGAAACCTACCCGCACTTTATTAATGAAGCCGCTTATTTCAAACTGGATGTGGCATTTGCCACCGCTGAACGAATAATGCTTTAAGCGTAAGTTATCTTGTTATTTGACTTACCAGCAAGAGAATAACAAAAGCACAGTCAGAAAGGCTATTGGGCCCTGATGGGCCCTTAGCTAAAAGAGTTCTATTTTTGGCTCTCGCGCCTCTTCAAACTCATTTTTCTCTTCTGGTGAAGATTCATTGATGTCAAAGTGGATTTTACGCTGATCTTCCATAACGTATTTTTCAAACATTTCTTTCGTGCTTAAATTAAAAGACTCGTCAAAATGTTCGCGATTATTGATGTAAGACGAGAATTGTCCGAACAGGCTAACAATGGCATCTTGCTCTAACTTCACGTGTTCGGTGCGCTGGCGAATAATATCTTGGAATTGAATCTTGGCTATTGCACCACTCACTTTAGACGCCACTTCCGTCGCGCTTTGTGAAAAACATGCCAGCATTTTGGGATTAAGTTCTTCTAACACCCGATAGTGGCTCGTAATGTTTTCTAACGATTCAGAAAACCCCGTTAATAGTTCACACGTGTCGTTAGCACGCGTTGAATTAAGCATTTTCTCTCCCTGATGATGCGCGGCATCAAGAGCGGACTTTATACCTGATTCTATTTTTTCAGCCGCTTCTGAAGACTGGGAAGACAATATACGTACTTGTTCTGCTACTACCGCAAATCCCCTTCCGTATTCTCCAGCTCTAGCTGCCTCGATAGCCGCATTTAGCGCTAATAAGTTGGTTTGTGAAGCAATATTCTTAACCAGTTCCGTAAGTTCTTTGAGGTTCTCAACTTCACGCATTACCCCTTGAATCGCTTCTGTATCTGCAATTTGCTGTTCCCGCTGGGTGCTTATCATGGCTTTAATACTCGATAAGCGCTTTGCAGCCAGCTCAAACTCATCGGCGCTTTTTTCTTTGCAGCTAAGCGCGTTCTTCTGCCCTAACTCAACGTTATCTATACTGTCTTGAATGCTACTTTCAATTTCGTACAGCGCCTTCATCAATTCCATCGATGCATCTTCTGTGATGGCGCTTATGCCGTCCATTTGGCCTTTGAGGATGGCTACATATTCACTGACTTGAGCATGTGTTTCGTTGAGTTGATCAGAGGTTTCTTGTAAGTAACTCTCCTGTTTATTAAGACTGGCTTTGAATACGCTTGTTTGCCTATGCGAATACCATGTAATAAAACTCAAGAAACCCAGTATTGTGGCAACGGTACCTGCTTGCCCATTTAATAGCTGTGGCGATATATTCAACGAAATTGCCATGCTCAATATAGACACACCAACCAAACCGCTCCAAAGTAAAAGTGAGTCCTGAACTTTGTTCGTCTTATCCTTAAGCACTTTAAACTTCTCAGCGAGTACCAACTCATAATACTGCTTTGTTTTTTCAAGTACTTTCATAATCTAACCTTATGCAGTTGGCACCAACTGCTTTACTACACCTAATAACTGCTCTGGCTCAACAGGCTTAACAAGCCAACCTGTCGCGCCCGCCGCTTTCGCTTCTTCGCGACGACTCTGTTGTGATTCAGTGGTTAACATCAACATAGGGGTGAACCTGAACTTAGACTGCTGTTTCAACGTTTTAATAAGCTCTATGCCGTTCATACCAGGCATGTTTAAGTCTGTGATAATTAGTTTAGGATTGATTGATTCAAGGGCTGTCATAGCCGCTTCCGCACTCTCTGATTTTGTGACCGTATAGCCCGCTCGTTTTAATAACATTTCCATGCTCATTAACATGGTGGCCGAGTCATCTACTAAGTGTATTGCGCTCATTGCATTACCTCTCGTGTTAGCCAATTAATTGTTTACATAATTCAGTATAGTCATGTGCGCCACGACTGTTAGGAGCATAGGCAAATACAGGCTTATTCTCTGCAAATGCCTCGGCGAGTTTGATGCTCTTTCTAATGGGATTAAGCACTTTGCTTCGTCCATAGCGCCCGTACCAGTTACTTAACTCCTGTCTGTGCAGCTTTAGATTTTGTTCTACCATGACGGGTAAAATAGTGAGTTTGGTTGCTCTAAATTTTCGCTCTGCCATTGCATTTCTGCAGGCATTGAGCAGCTTCTGAACACCGTCACTTGCCAGTGGAAGGGGTGTTGCTGGAATAATAATGTCGGTCGCTGCCGATAGCGCAGCCATAAGCTGCGGGCTCAATGTTGGCGGTGTATCAATAAGAACAATATCGAAATGTTTTGTTACCGCTTCCGAGTCGCACCAGTTACGCAATACATCTAGCGTGATTTCTTCATTTGTATTCGCATTACAAGTATCAACATCGGTGGCATAAATGTTGTCAGCGCACTTCACAATAGAGGTAAAGAAGGTGTTGAGAGGCAGTTCTGTTATATCGCTTTGTTGTACGCACCCTAGTGCTTTTAAGCCATGCATAACATGACCTTGATTATCAAGATCCAACACAATGACCCGTTTATTCGCTTGTGCGAAGCCATAAGCGAGATTTACCACCGTGGTGGTTTTCGCCGTACCGCCTTTGCGATTAGCTACCGTGATCACTCTCATTCGAACCACACTTTACTCTGCTTGTTTTGCATCATTTCAGTCAGCCAATATAGTGCATCAGCTTCAGGCCACACGCTCACTTTTGGCTTCTTAGCTAGCAATACCTGGTACACAGCGGTATGTGCGCTGCCTAAGGCTTTTAAATTAACTTGTCGGGAAGTCTCTTCATTCAACCAAGCAAAGAGCGCTTCAGCTTCTTCTATTTCACAGTGCCCGGTCATGACCGCGACTTTCTTTTTGTAAGCTATAGGCATTTTGCTAATACCTCTTGAACGTTGATAATCAATAACACACGCCCGTCGCCAAGCAGCGCCGTTCCCGAGAAGTGAGCGTATCCGGCCAACACGCCTTCAAGGGGTTTTTGAATAACGTCAATCCCTTCGTGAAATTTATCAATGATTAATCCAAACTCTCCCTGAGGCGTTGATACCACAAGAATTGAATGCTCTTCCCTTTCTTCGGCTGCTTCGAAACCTAACGCTTCACGCAAGTCACAAAGAGGTATGAGCTTTTCGCGGATAACCAGTACGTGTTCGTTGCGAATACGCTGGATATCGGCAGTAGGCACTTTGACAGTCTCAACAACGGCATCCATTCCAACACCAAACATTTGATCATTCACTTCGAACATCATTACTCGGTTCACTGACATAGTTTGGGGCAGCAATAGTTTGAAAGTACTTCCTACTCCCACTTCGCTTTGCATTTCGATTGTGCCGCCGGCCTGGCTAACCATTGTTTTTACCGCATCCATTCCAACGCCGCGCCCAGATAAATCTGACACTTGCTCAGACGTTGAAAAACCAGCGGCAAAGATTAACTGTAGCGCTTCATTATCATCCAAGTTTTCAAGCTGCGTTTCGCTGATAACCCCTTTTTGAAATGCCAAAAGCTTTATTTTTTGAGGGTCAATGCCTTTACCATCATCGCGAATCTCTATGATTACGCTATCATCAAGCGGCGTTGCGATTAGGTCGATACGACCTACTTCAGGTTTTCCTGCTGCAAGTCGCTCTGCAGGAGACTCTATGCCGTGATCTATGCTATTTCTTAGCAAGTGAATAAGCGGTTCAGATAAGGATTCAATTAAATTTTTGTCAAACTCGGTATCTTCCCCCTGCATACACAACTCGATTTTTTTATCGAGCTTTCTGGCTAAATCCCGCACTAAGCGAGGGTAGCGTTGAAATACGTGGGAAACAGGCACCATACGAATCTGAAGCACTGCACTTTGGAGCGATTCTGTTAATCGGTTAACAATGGAAAAATGGGCTTTGATTTGCTTACTGAGCTTTCTACTGCCTCCCTCTTCTTCTGCCTGCTTTGCAAGATAAGGCAGAGAATTTTTGGCAACGGTTAGCTCGCCAACAATGTCCATTAAGTAATCTATTTTTGACTGGTCGACCTTGAGCATTTTCACCGCTTGGCGTTCAGCTTTTACAGGAGCAGCTGTGTCTTCTGTCGTTTCTAGTGCGTTAGCTGACTGTGTATTAGCTGGCTGTGTAGCCTCAGCTGTCACGTTATTCGACGTTTGTTGCGCTTGCTCGTCATTTGCTTGCGCTTGAATTGTTTCCTCATCTAACGCGTTACTAATGGCAACCGCCAGCGCGTCCTCATTTTCAAACTCAGCGCCCAGAATATTACCCACCAGCCCTGCGATAGAAGGAAACATGAACTCAGATTTATAGTTATCCGAATTTAGTAGCGTGAGCTGTTGTGTCAGCATTGCTCGTTCATGCAACGCTAAGTTTTTTGGCTTAGGCGCTTCTCTCTTCGAGTCGCCTGATTCGCTTGCCGAACTATTACTGACTTCAGGAGACGCATTCGTACTGGTGTCTTTACCTGAGCATCCATCCTCTCGAATCTCGTTATTAAGAAAACTCAAATCGTCGATTGAAGATAGCAGGCTCAGCACAGCCCTATTAGCGCTATCATCTTCGCTGTCGTCAAAGTTCAGTGAGGCAAGCAGTAGTCCAGCGCTAGCATGCACTTGCTCTATATCTGTGTTATTCAGGGCACTGTTTAAGGTTTCGTCGTCGATAGTCTCGACGCACTTTTGAATTTTACCGGTGCATGCAGCTTTTAAGGCTTGAGTGGAAAAACTAACGCAAGAGTACTGCCCCTCGTAATACGCCATATGCTGTTTAATTTCATCTTCGCCGGCAACGCCAAGCGCTTTGATTGAAGTGAAACAGTTATAGATATCTGCATCTTCGCCTAATTCGGGCATTTCAATATTAAACGCCTTTATTCCAGGTAAGGCTACGGTGACATTTATTGGGTCTTCTCCGCGAAAGAAGCAGCCTTCGTCGGGCGTGTACTGAATGAAATAGCAGTCTGGGCCAGTCGCTTTACAAAGTAGGTCTAAGTCGGCGTTTCTACCAAAATTGGCGATCAGTGCTATGTGCTCTTCGCTTAGCGTTTGCGGGTCGGCTATTGGGCTTTCGTTGTTAACGGTGGCGCTGCTTTCATCGACTTCACTCGATGCTGTCGGGTCGATAAAGTGTCTTAATTGAGCACTAAGCTGTGTCGATATTGGTTTCCATTGCTCTACATTCTGAGAACCTACTTCGAGCTCGTCGAACCATATTGAAATTTGGTCTAAGGCTTCAAGCAACAAATCGCCTATATCATCGCTGTAGGTAACCTCGTTAGACCTTACACTATCAAGCAAATCCTCTGCTGCGTGAGCCAAGCGAGTCAAAGGTTTAATATCAAATAAATCAGAAGAACCTTTAATGGTGTGCAGGTCGCGAAAAATTTTGTCCACACGCTCAGAAGCAGGGCCCGACGACTGAATTTCTAAAAGCTCTTGGCTCGCTGACTCTAAATTCTCGCGGGACTCGCCAATAAACACATCAAGTAATTCACTCATTGGCTTCCCCCCCAATCACTGCACTTACTACTGACTTCAACGTGTCTGCATCCACAGGCTTCGTCATGTAATAGTTTGCTCCACATTGATAAGCTCGCTCAGCATCTTGATTAGCCGACTCAGTACTTATCATGATAATGGGGACCGCACGTAGTGCCTCATTGAGCCGTATTTCCTTACATAGCCTATAACCGTCCATCTTTGGCATGTTCACATCAACAAGGAACAAGTCCACATTTGTACCTATAGCTTTCTCAAGCGCTTCTACGCCATTCTCCGCCTCTTCGATAATTCTGTCTGGCGAAGTCACCAGCATTTTGTGGAACATTCTTACCGTAGAGGCATCATCAACAATCATTACTGTTTTCATGTTATGCCCCTCCTGCAAGTGGCTTCTGGTAAGCAATCACATCACCGAATTTGCGTACTTTAAACATAGACGAAATACGGCTCATAGATTCGCTGTGCCCTAAAAAAATGTATCCACCTGGTTTCATCGCATCAAAGAGTACCTGCGCCGCCTTCTTACGCGATTCATCATCAAAATAAATGAGCAAGTTTCGGCAAAAAATGAGGTCAAAATGCCTAAACTGCTTCATATTATTTGCGGATAAAATATTCGCGAGCGTAAAGGATACGGACTCACGTATGTCATCACTAAGCTGGAATTGCCCATTGATTTCTTTGAAATATTTCTTCACCAGTGGGAGCGGAATGTTCTGAACAGAGCGCTTGGAATAAAGCCCTTTTTTTGCTGATGCCAGCACGTTGCTGTCAATATCAGAAGAGATGAGCTCTACATCTCTGTGCGCCAACCCTTTCCAATACTCGATAAGATATATCGCTATTGAGTAAGGCTCTTCGCCCGTACTCGAGGGTACTGACCAAATGCGTAAATCTTCTCCGGCAGGACGATAACCGTCTAACTCATCCATTATTTCTCTTGTCATCGCTTCAAATTGATATTCTTCGCGAAAGAAATACGTTTCGTTGACAGTCATTGAATTCACGAGGTTTTGAAATTCTTCACCTGACGCTTGGAATCGCATGTAAGTGAAGTAACCTTTAAAGCTCGTATGACCTGTAGCCTTCATGCGTTCATGGAGACGTTTGTCTACAAAATAGCGCTTCGAGTCTTCGAAGTGAATCCCGGTTTTTCGGTAAAACATAGAGCGAAACCGTTCGAAATCGGCAGCACCTATTTTGTCTAGTGCTACACTATTCATCGGCGTTTCTCACTTGATTACGAATTAGTGAAATAACAAACTGAATGTAGTTATGATTCGGAAATCGGCTTTCAACAGTTTGCAAAATATCCAAAGTAGACACATCAGCAATTTCAGCCAGTTTGTCCAGTGCAGTACCCACAACGTTTTCATTGTCGTCATTTAGAGCGAATTGGTGCAGCCAGTTCACTGCATCTATGTGAGCAACCGCACCTATAATGTCTACGCAGAAAATACGGGTGTCAGGATCCTCGTCGTGCATGAGTAAATTGACATTCGCAGCAAAAATATCAGGGTTTTGCTGCATAAGCTCAATAGCCCCATTTCGCAATTGCACGTGTTCGCTTTTAAGCATGGTAATAACCTGCGAGGCATGACTTTGAGTCATATCATGCTCGAGCGCGCTAAATAAGGCCTCGATCACTGTTGGGTCATCTTCTTGTGGCAATCGATATATAAAGGCGTCGTGCGCATCTTTTTGGCCACTCAAATCTCTTACTGCCCACCGGCGCACATCACTGTCGCTCGAGTTTAGGTCGCTAATGAGTTGCTCTTTCGTTCGAGGGTGTTCGCGCTTTTCCTCAAAGTCATCGGAAACATCGGCAATAGGTTCTACTTTCTTCTTGAGACCCATAATTACTTCTCCTCTTAACGACAAAGCGCATTCAATTTAGATGCGACTTTGGGACTATCTAGTACGAAGCTGGCGCAACCCGCTTCAATAAGCTCTTTCGGCATACCGAAGACAACTGAGGTCGCCTCACTCTCTGCGATCGTTGTCGCACCTTCTTTAAACGCTTTGCTCATAGCGGCAACACCATCACACCCCATTCCGGTCAGCTGTACGCACAGCATAGAAAGTGGCTTGTAGCAGTTAAGTGCGCTGTCTACCATACGATCCACACTTGGATGCCACAGAAAACTTGGGCTTGATGGCACAGGGCGCGCTGAGACTTCACCGCCGACTTTTGAGAAGGCAAGATCAGCATCCCCTTTTGCAAGATAAACATTGCCAGCCTTTATGGGCATCTTCGCATTCACCTCAACCACGTTGAGCGGACTGATTCCGTCCAAGCGCTTAGCCAGCGCACTGGTGAAAGAGGCTGGCATGTGCTGTGAAATAACGATAGGAACCGGAAATGCGGGGCTTAAGTTAGCTACCAGGTGTTCAAGCTTTTTGGGACCACCAGTGGAAACACCTACCAGCACGACTTCAAAGGGTACGCTCGTTTTGTGGCGAACAACTTTTTGTGTCACGACTGGGGGCGGTTTAATTGTAGGACGCTGTGGTTTGCCAGTTTTGGCTAGGGCGTGAATTTTGTTTATTAAAGGCGCCTCTAAATCTGAAATATCCCGCGAAACAGTGCCCCCTGTTTTTAACACAAAGTCACTTGCGCCAAGCGCGAGTGCCTCTAGGGTAATGGTGGCTCCCTTTTGCGTGAGCGAAGACACCATGATAATAGGACAAGGATAAAGTTTCTTGAGCATCGCCAGACACGTCATGCCATCCATTACCGGCATATTAATGTCCAGTGTTATACAGTCTGGCTCGAACTCTACAGCTTTAGTTAGCGCTTCTTCGCCGTTACGTGCTACTTGAACAATAAAGCCCTCTTTCTCGAAGAGTTGCGTGAACAGCTTTCGCATTAACGCGGAATCGTCGACGATAAGTACTTTTACTGTCATAAATAACCTCGAATATTAGCTAGCATTGCTCTTGAGCTTTAGATACCGCATTGTCATCGAGCAAGACTTTGGGCTCGATAATTTGAATAATGCGTTTTTCATCATTCAGCTTAATCAGGCGGTTTAAGAACTCAGATTGCATCTCAGAAAGAGAAGGCGCTTCTTCAATAGTCTGTCTAACGACGGTCTTCACTTCGGCAACACCATCAACGATGAACCCAGTACGCTGTTTATCTTTAGTAAGAACAACGATGCGCTGACGTTCTGACGTTTCGCTGCACGGCATACCTAAGCGGCTGCGCAAATCGATAACCGGCAACACCGTACCGCGAAGGTTAACAATGCCTTTCAGGTAATCTGGCGTACTCGGCACACTTTCAAGCTTTTCAGGTACTCGCGTAATCTCTTGCGTATCGTCAATGCTTACACCGTATTCTTGCCCATTAATCCAAAAGATGACGTATTGCTCGCAGTCATCTTCATCAATTGCTAAATCGTTGCCATCATTCATTTGAGACTCCTGCTGAATATCGGCATCAAGACTGGTTAAAGCGCTCATCAGCGCACGGCTGTAGATGTTAGAAAGGTTGATAATAGACACCAGACGTTTGCCGCCATCGCTGCGGTAGACCGCTTCAAGCAGCCCCGATTCCGCGCCGTCATTACATACCGAAGGAACAGATTCCAGTTCAGCTTCAGAAATAGACACCACATTACTGACTTTGGCTACCACAAAGCCAACGCTACCAAACTCGCTGTTTTGCGTTACTACAATGCGCGATGCTTCGTTAATTTCAGTGCGCATCATGCCAATGGAGTTCGACAAGTCGACAATGGGAATGATGCGGCCGCGCAGATTGACCAGCCCCAAAACAGAAGGTGCACTATCCGGAAGTTGCGATATCTCAGCGGGAACACGCACAATTTCTTCTACATCTTGAAGGTGAAATGCGAACTCTTGTTCCTCTAGTGAGAAGCACACTAACTGCTGTAAATTCTCGTCCTCTTGAGAGTCTTCAGGCGCATCGTTATCAATATGCTGCATTCCCGATAGCTGCATAGTATTGCCATCTTGCTTGATGACTGCCTGTGCTTTTGCAAGCGCAGAAACATCAAGGATTTGCTCTACAGGCTGGTCGCTTTGTTTAATGATGCCCTGCATATAGTCGTAGGCGATAGAATCCGTCATTGAAGTTTTATCGATAACAGCATCGCTGCTAACACTGTAGACGCGCAGTACTCTGTCTACCAGAAATCCTACGCTACCGAGCTCAGACTCCACTACAACTACGCGGGTAACGTCACTCTCTTGTGACTTCGCTCCAAGTAAGATTGTGCTTAAGTCATACACGGGCAATACGTTCCCACGTAAGTTTGCTAAGCCAATCATTTGTGCGGGACCAAGGGGGACAGACACCATAGTCGGTACGCGAATGATTTCGCCCACCGCAAGCATAGGAAAAGTGAAACGCTCCTCGTTGACCATGAAGGACACGAACTGTTGTTCACCACCTGACATTGGCTCAGTTTCGTTTGCGGTCTCGTTATTCGTATTTTCGTTACTCATGAGGCAAGCTCCTCTATTAGACACAAGCGCTATGGATTAGCCGTTTTGCATTTCGTCAGCCACTGAAGCAATTTCTTCAATGGACTTGGCCAACACTTCCATGCCTTTACTTTGCTGGTCTGCTGCGTTAAGTGCCTGCTGACAGTTACTGCTCGCTTGCTCATTTGCCGTCGCAATTTGCTCTAGTCCCCGCTGGGCCTGTGTAACACCCGCGGCAATTTCTTCACCCCGCTCTTTCATTGCCTGGTTATATTGCACAACTTCGTCGATATCAGTCGCAATTTGCTCGACATCTTGCGTAGTTTGCTTCGCTTTCATGACCTCTCTAGATGCACTTTCAGCAACATTAGTTAAGTCTGTTTTTACGCTCATTGTCTGGTCTTGAATGGCTTTGATGAGGTCTTTTATCTGCTCTACATTTTCAGCAGCTTCATCTGCTAGGCTTTGAATATCTGCAGACACAACCGCAAAACCTTTGCCATACTCACCTGCTCGCGCCGCTTCTACTGCGCCGTTTACTGCCAACATGCTGGTTTTCACTGATACCGTGGTAATAGTGTCGATAACCTTGTCTATTTGGCGCGTCATAACTTCCATCTCACTGATAGCACTAACATTTTCTTTGCTAGTTTCAAGCGCCAGATTTATGCCGCTAACCATTCCCTCAATCAGCGCACGGTTTTCTTTAAGTAATCCAGTAATAGCATTGCCTTTCTCTAACGCTACATCACACTGCGCAGAGGCTTTATCAACACCTTCTCTTAACAGGTCGATATTTCCGACGGCTTGGTCGACAGAGCTTGCTGCCTGCTGCGAACCGTTATTCACTTGAGTCAATGCCGTCATGATTTCACTTGATGAGCGATTGATTTCTTCAAGGGTTGCTGACAACTCTTCTGCAGAAGACGCCACTTCTTCTGCACTCTTGTTAATGTCTGTGCTGTTTTTCAGCTCTTCAGTAATTATTTCTAATGACTGCGCAGCCTGTTCAGCTTGAGACAAGGCCACGCTCTGCTCAGAAACATTAGACGACACTTCTTGGGCTGCGGTAGATTGCTCGTCGGCAGCACACGATATTGCTTCTGAACCAGTTTGAATTTCTTTAGCCGCTGCATCCATCGATTTGACTTGTGCCTGTAGTTCACCCGCACCGTCAGCAATGCTCTGCATGTCTGATTTTATGGTGATAAGTTGCTCGGTAACCGCTTGGCCTTTGGTCACTTCCTCAAGCGCCGCTTGCGATGATGATTTAACGGCATCAGAGACACTGTTAGATTGCTGTTGAATACGCTCTATCTGCTTAGCTATATCTGCAGCACTTTTGTCTGACACTTCTGCGAGCGCGCGAACCGTATCGGCGACTACAGCAAATCCCTTTCCGTGCTTACCAGCCCGTCCCGCTTCAATAGCAGCGTTAAGCGCTAGCAAGTTCGTCTGATCGGCAATGCGGGTCACTTGTTTGACAGCTTCGCCGATGTTTGATGCTTGTTGCTCTAACTCGCTCATCATGACCACTGAGCGTGATTGATGCTCAGATGCGGTTTTAACGCTGGTCATCATGGTGCTTAAATCACCGACAACGCGTTCAAGATAGGTTTGAAGCTCGTTGGTTTTGTCCATTGTCGAGCCTGCCAGTTCAAGCTGTGCAACAAGGCCACCTGAAATCTGAGTGATAGCCGCTAAGCTTTCTTGGCTTGCACTGCTCGATTCCTCGGCGCCTGCTGCAATTTCGTTAACTGCAGTGGATAACTGATCGGTTGCGCTTGAGGCCTGATTTATACCACTTGCTAATTCAGTCGTGGCGGAAGCAACGCGCTCTGCGGCTTGCTGCTGCCTCGCGAGTGTTCTTGCTTTGCGGCGCTCCTCTTCCGCTTCTTTACGCATCTTTGCATCAACTCGCACTGCTGGTGCGACTGTTTGTTCGGTAGATTTTTTGAGCGCCATAAGTAACCTCGATATGTGAATGGCTGTAAAAACACTATTCAAATATCGTTGAGAACCGGGCGCATTAATGTATTAAACGAAATACGTTTGTATGGAGAGGGGTACGTTGTTTCCGTAGAAACATAATTCAACGGCAAAATGGCGCAAATGTCGTAAATGACACTTTTTTACATATCAATATAAAATCAAAAACTTATATACGCGTGTTCTAGAAAGATGATGCTAGCGACTTTGTCAAAGTACAATAGTCTAATGCGCTTCTGAGGATTGAGATTAATTTTCAAAAAAATTACTGAGGAATTAGCAACTTATACTTAGGTATAAGAAAAAAGCGGCTGAACGCCGCTTCACTTTGTACGGTGGATAACGCAGAACTATTGTAAAGCGTTAATTATGGGAACGTTTGCTTTAGGAAAGTCAGAGGCGTTTAGTGACGTTACCTTGACCCACCGCGACTGTTGGCCTTCTTTGCCGTGCGGCTCGCCGGTAAAATCACACACGCGATGAACATCTAGTTTAACTTGCTTGTCGCCGTAATCATGGGTGATCACAATCACAGGCTCGCTGCGGTTCACAATAATCCCAACTTCTTCAGCAAGCTCTCGCTTCAGCGCCTGTAGAACGGTCTCACCGTCTTCTACTTTGCCGCCGGGAAATTCCCATTTTCCGCCCTGATGAACATTGTCAGGGCGAAGAGTAATGAATATTTCATCGCCGCGGGCGATAACGCCCACAGCAACATGTACTACTTTCATTACTTGAGCTTGCCGTGACACTGCTTATACTTTTTACCAGAGCCACAAGGACATGGGTCATTACGGCCCACTTTCGCACCTTCGCGAACTTGCGTACGTACTTTGTCACTTGCCTCTTCTGGCGTTGCGTTCGCTTCTTCGTGCTCGAAGTTCTTTGGCACATCGTCAGCTTGACGACGTTGTTCTTCTACTTTTTGCACGTCTTCTTCAGCTTGTACTTTTACACGCGCAAGAATAGTGATCACTTCAACTTTAAGCGCTTCTAACATTTGTGAGAACAAAGCAAACGACTCACGCTTGTATTCTTGCTTAGGATTTTTCTGCGCATAGCCGCGTAAATGAATACCCTGGCGCAGGTGATCCATTGCCGCCAAATGCTCTTTCCAATGGCTGTCTAGGTTTTGAAGCATTACCGCTTTTTCAAACTGGCGCAGTACCTGCTCGCCCACTACCGCTTCTTTCTGCTTATAAGCATCAACGACTTCGCCAAGAATACGCTCGCGAAGCTTCTCTTCGTAAAGTTTGTCGTCATTTTCAAGCCAAGTCTTGATTGGCAAGTCTACGGCGAAATCGGCACGCATGCGCTCTTCAAGTCCGCTTACATCCCACATTTCTTCTAGAGACTGTGGCGGAATGTACTCATCGACAACACTTGAAATAACGTCTTCACGAATAGCCGCGATAGTCTCGCTAATATCGCCTTCATCAAGAAGCTCATTGCGCTGCTCGTAGATGACTTTACGCTGATCGTTAGCCACATCATCGTATTCAAGCAACTGCTTACGAATGTCGAAGTTACGACCTTCTACTTTGCGCTGTGCATTCTCGATGGCGCGAGTTACCCACGGATGCTCAATGGCTTCACCGCGCTCCATACCTAAACGCTTCATCATGTTGCCCATTTTTTCAGAGGCAAAGATACGCATAAGTGCATCGTCTAATGACAGGTAGAAACGGCTTGAACCGGGGTCACCCTGACGGCCTGAACGACCGCGAAGCTGGTTATCAATACGGCGAGACTCGTGACGCTCTGTACCAATAATGTGTAAACCACCTGAGGCAAGCACAGCGTCATGGCTTTCTTTCCATTCGGCTTTGATCTTCTCGATTTGCGCTTCAGTTGGATTTTCAATCTTTTCTACTTCTGCCTGCCAGTTACCACCTAACACGATATCGGTACCACGACCTGCCATGTTAGTCGCAATCGTAACCGCGCCTGGCTTACCAGCCTGAGCGACGATATCTGCTTCGTGTTCGTGGAACTTAGCGTTAAGCACTTTATGAGGAATTTTCGACTTCTTAAGAATGCGAGAAATGAGTTCTGAATTCTCGATAGACACAGTACCCACAAGCGTAGGTTGACCGCGTTTAACGCACTCTTTAATGTCTTCAACAATGGCTTCGTATTTTTCTTCTGCCGTTAGGTAGATGAGGTCAGCCATATCTTTACGCTGCATAGGACGGTTTGTTGGGATAACTACCGTTTCTAAGCCGTAAATATGGTTAAATTCGAAGGCTTCTGTATCTGCTGTACCTGTCATACCCGCAAGCTTGTTATACAAGCGGAAATAATTCTGGAAGGTAATTGACGCAAGGGTTTGGTTTTCGTTTTGAATACGAACCCCTTCTTTCGCTTCTACAGCTTGGTGTAAACCTTCAGACCAGCGACGGCCTTCCATCGTACGACCCGTATGCTCGTCAACAATAACGATTTGGTCTTCTTTAACGATGTAGTCTACGTCTTTAGCAAACAACTTGTGTGCACGAAGCGCAGCGTTAATATGATGAAGCAGTGAAATATTACCTGCAGCAAACAGCGACTCGCCTTCAGGCAGCATGCCCTCTTGTTGAAGAATTTCCTCAACGTGAATTTGACCGCGCTCGGTAAGATGAATTTGTTTTGCCTTAAGGTCAATCGTGTAGTCACCATCGCCCTCTTGGCCTTCTTCATCCTCTTTTTCTTGCTGAACAAGTTTAGGAATAATGGTGTTGATGCGGCGATACAGCTCTGAGCTATCTTCGGCCTGACCAGAAATAATAAGTGGTGTACGGGCTTCGTCGATAAGAATTGAGTCAACCTCATCCACTACCGCATAGTTAAGCGGGCGCTGTACGCGGTCTTGTGGGCTAAATGCCATATTGTCACGAAGGTAGTCAAAACCAAATTCGTTGTTCGTACCATAGGTTACGTCAGCTTGATAAGCTTCACGCTTTTGCTGCGGCGACATACCAGGCACGTTACAGCCCACACGCATACCTAGGTAAGTAAATAACTGGTTACTCCACTCAGCATCACGACGAGCAAGGTAATCATTCACAGTAACAACGTGAACCCCTTTGCCAGACAAAGCATTAAGGTAAGTTGGCAAGGTAGCAGTTAGCGTCTTACCTTCACCCGTGCGCATTTCTGAAATTTTACCTTGGTGAAGTACTTGACCACCTAGCATCTGAACGTCGAAGTGACGCATGCCGTATACGCGTTTACTTGCTTCACGCACAGTAGCGAAGGCTTCTACAAGAATATCGTCAAGGGTTTCACCCTTTTCAATACGCGCTTTAAATTCGTCTGTCTTAGCCTTTAGCGCCTCATCGGAAAGCTTTTCAAATTCTGCTTCCAGTGCATTGATGGCATCTACGTTTTTGCGTAATTTTTTTAATAGTCGGTCGTTTCTACTACCGAATACTTTTCGAAGGATGCTTGAAAACATTAGCTTTATTATTCCACTACTTGTCGAGGCGCCGCACAATGTGCACAGCTAAATTAAACGTATAAAACACAACGGTAACCACGTTGTGTTTTGCGATGTTCTAAAATTATGCTTCTTCGTTTTAGATGACTTTTAATTAATAAAGGCACCGTCTACGAGAATTACCTGGCTGCTACCTATGCTACTTTTTGTAGACAAAAGGCAGAGGATCGACTTGTTTTCCGTTTCTTATTACTTCGTAGTGAACATGAACGCCCGTTGAGCGCCCCGTATTGCCCATTTTAGCGATAGGTTCCCCTTTGGTTACCACGTCGCCTATTGAGACAGTAAGGGTGTCGTTATGCCCATAGCGGGTAACAAAACCATCACCGTGATCAATTTCTACAAGTTGGCCATAGCCGTAGCGATCACCAGCCCAGGTCACAATACCTGCGGCAGTTGCCACTACGTTTTCCCCTGCCTTACCAGCGAAATCTAGCCCTTTGTGCATAGTTGGTTCGCCGGTAAACGGGTCGGCCCGCATACCATAATAAGAAGACAACCACCCTGACTCTATCGGACGACCAGATAATTGGCTCTGTTCGTGGATATGGTGACCCCTGACCAAACTTTCAAGCATAGACAACTGTTGAGACTTCAAATCGAGTGATTGCTCTAGTTTGGCTATTTCGTGAAGGATGGGATCGTCTTGAAGGTTATCCGGTATCGATACCGGTACGAAAGCGTCCAGGTCAGCCGCTGACATACCTAATTCTGTTGCGATTTGCTTACCTTTCTCGTCCAGCAATGTAGCCTGCGCAGATAACTCTGCGACGTGAGAAAGCAAAGCTTGTAATTTGACCGTTGTTTGCTGTTTTAACGCTTCAACGTCTTTTTGTCGTTCGTTGACTTCAGTCTGTGCCAAACGAACTCGTGCAATATCTTCCGATACCGATTCTGTTGAACGGCTCGACACTAGCATAAAAATAGACGAGAGCACGGTTGCGCTCACAAGCGTACGGACACTAATACTGTGCCTATAGCGTTTATTTTTACCAGCGAGTGTAATTGTTAGTTTCATACCACGAAGAAAATTGCTGTTTCACGCCACTCTTTTCATACCACTTCATACCACGATGAATGTGTTTTTAGCCAAAGGCGACAACCTTCGACCTATCGTTTTTATGTCACATGGGTGAAATTTATATTAATTATTCGGCTACTGTATCATTTATTTCAGTAATTGCCATACGAAAAAAAGCCGCCCGTAAGGCGGCTTTTTAAAATTCTTACGCTAATGCGGGCTGAGCATAACGAATTGGTGCTGTTTCCTGCGAGTCGTAGGTTACGAACTCCCAACACTCTTTTTGCGCAAGTACTGCATTTAATAGCTTGTTATTCAGACCATGGCCTGTTTTGTACGCACGCAATTCACCAATTAGACTATGGCCGCCAAGGTATAAGTCACCGATAGCATCCAAAATCTTATGCTTTAAGAACTCATCGTCATAGCGCAACCCTTCAGGGTTGAGTACGCGGAATTCGTCCAACGCCACTGCGTTTTCCATGCTGCCACCCAACGCTAGGTTGTTAGCATTCATGTACTCTAAGTCGCGCATAAAACCAAAAGTTCGTGCACGGCTAACTTCGCTTACATATGAGCATGAATCAAAATCCATCACCATATGCTGACGAGTTTGACTGATCACAGGATGATCAAAGTCAATTTGGAAATCAACGCGGAAACCGTCATAAGGCACTAATTCGGCCCACTTATCGCCATCTTCTACACGAACTGGCTTTTTAATACGAATAAATTGCTTAGGCGCGTTTAGCTCTTCGATACCGGCAGATTGAAGCAAGAATACGAACGGGCTAGCACTTCCGTCCATAATTGGCAGCTCGTTACTGTCTACTTCAACAATAATATTGTCGATACCTAAACCTGCAAGCGCAGACGCTAAGTGTTCTACCGTTTGGATAGTCACACCGTCTTCGTTATTCAGGCACGTACACAGCATGGTATTACCTACCGCATTCGCACGCGAAGGTATGTCAACATGTGGTTCAAGGTCAACACGCCTAAACACGATACCCGTGTTTGCTGGCGCAGGTCGGAGAGTCATTGTGACCTTTTCCCCTTTATGAAGCCCAATTCCGGTCTCTTGTACCGATTGCTTGATTGTACGTTGTCTAATCATCTGCTTAAGCTTTTACCTATTAAAAAAAGCGGGCGCGAATTATAGTGAGTTATTACTCACATGTCAAAAAACACCCGTTCTGACGGATTTAACTCTGTCAGATTACGTATTTAATCGACCTATCCACGCGAAATTTTTCACGTTGTATAAATACACCTTACTAGGTGAGACATCACAAACGCGAAATAATTCCCTTCCGTTTCAGGCAGCTAAATTAGTCTGCCTGCTTACGAAGAAATGCAGGAATATCTAAATATTCCAAATCATTTTCTGGCTGTGCACTGTCGTCGGCCTTCAGCGCCTGATTGCCCTCTGTACCGCCTACTGCAGAACGTGGTTCACTTGATTGCGTGTTACCGTATTCTTTTGCAGGCTGTGTTAGACGAGAGCCTTCAGAGCTTACTAGCGAAATGTCAGGCTTGCGCTCTGCGCCAATACCGGTTGCAACAACCGTTACGCGAAGCTCGTCTGTCATTTCCATATCGATCACTGTACCCACAACCACTGTGGCGTTCTCTGAGGCAAACGCTTTAACGGCGTTACCAACGGTCTCAAACTCGTCGATGGCGAAATCTGGACCCGCAGTGATATTCACAAGAATACCGCGCGCGCCTGACAAATCGATATCTTCAAGAAGCGGGCTGGCAATCGCGGCTTCAGCAGCTTCTTCAGCACGGTCTGGACCGCTTGCAGCGCCACTACCCATCATCGCTTTACCCATCTCAGACATAACGGTACGTACGTCTGCGAAGTCAACGTTGATTAGACCAGGACGGGTAATCAGTTCAGCAATACCTTGAACTGCACCACGTAATACGTCATTTGCAGCGCTAAACGCTTGAAGAAGCGGCGTGCCTGGCCCCATTACTTTTAACAACTTTTCATTAGGAATGGTAATTAGCGAGTCAACGTTGTTAGACAACTCAACAATGCCCTGTTCCGCAAACGAGGTGCGTTTCTTACCTTCAAATGGGAATGGCTTGGTAACTACCGCTACCGTAAGGATGCCCATTTCACGAGCAATCTTTGCCACTTCTGGCGCTGCGCCCGTTCCTGTACCACCCCCCATACCGGCAGTGATGAAAACCATATCTGCACCGTCTAGCGCCTGACGAATGGTTTCTCTGTCTTCTTGTGCTGCTTCTCGGCCAATGTTCGGATCAGCACCCGCACCTAACCCTTTTGTTACACTTGAGCCAATTTGAAGTGTAACGTCTGCACTTGAGCTGCGAAGCACCTGTGCATCGGTGTTAACTGCAATAAATTCTACGCCTTCAATGCTTTGAGACACCATGTGCTCAACGGCATTGCCGCCGCCGCCACCGACACCGATGACTTTGATTACGGCTTCTTCGCCGTGACTATCCATTAATTCGAACATACTTACTCTCCGGTTGTACGTCTTTTAAACACTACGCCAGGTCATTCCCTTAGGCTAATTGCTTCCTGCTAGCCTTGATGCCGTAGCTATAGCGCCCCCAAAATAAAATTAAAATTCACCTTTAAACCAGCTTTGCACTCGATGAAATAAGCTTTCACCGGTCTTCTGCGTACTGGACTTCTTATTGTCAGATTGTACTTTGCCATATTGCAGCAGTCCTACGACTGTCGCAAATCCAGCGTCATCAACATATTCGGACAAGCCTTTTACGTTGATGGGTTTGCCCACGCGCACGGGCATCTGGAAAAGTTCTTCGGCAAATTCCACGGCACCTTCCATCTTAGCGGTACCGCCTGTAAGCACAAGGCCTGCAGCGATTTGCTCTTCCAGACCGCTGGCACGAATTTCATCATGTACCAGCTCAAAAAGCTCTTGATAGCGAGGTTCAATCACCTCGGCTAACGTATGACGAGACATCACTCTAGCTGGGCGTCCGCCTACGCTAGGTACTTCAATGCTGTCTTCCATACTCACCATATCTTTCAATGCACAGGCGTAATTCACCTTAATTTCTTCTGCATTGCTAATAGGTGTTCTAAATATTTTAGCAATGTCGCTGGTAATTTGATTACCCGCAACCGGTATTACCGCCGTGTGACGAATAGCGCCATCGGTGTAGATAACCATATCCATAGTACCACCACCGATATCAACCACACATACGCCAAGCTCGCGCTCGTCGTCAGTCAGTACCGCATAACTTGATGCCAACGCTGAAAAGATCAGCTGATCGGCATTAAGTTCACAACGCTCAACACATTTCACCATGTTTTTCGCCATATCGTCGGCACAGGTAATAATGTGAGCATCCGCTTCCATTCTTACTCCCGACATGCCAATAGGGTTCTTAATCCCTTCCTGCACATCAATAGTAAATTCTTGTGGTAACACGTGTAGTAGACGACGTTCCGCTGCAATTGGCACACTGCGCGCTGCATGAATAACGTTATCTACGTCTTCTTGTGTTACTTCCTGATTGTTAATCGGTACCATGCCATTTTCATTTTGGCACTTAACGTGTCGTCCCGAGATAGACATAAAAACTGAAGACACTCGGCAATCTGCCATTAACTCCATCTCGTTTACTGCACGCTGGACCGATTTCACCACCAGGTTCAAATCGTTAACGCCGCCCTTATCCATGCCTTTCGATGCATGGGTGCCCACGCCAACAATACTGATTTGATCATCTTCTAGTAATTCACCCACAACAGCTTTTACTTGGCTGGTGCCGATATCTAGTCCTACAATCAAATTGCGTTCAGCAGGTTTTGACATGGTTTCCTTAACTCTCTTCATCTGTGGCGCTGTCGTCTTTCCATCCGACTGCTACGCCCGTGTCATAGCGAAGGTCGACGTATTTCACCGCCTTCTCTTGTTGCGCCAGAAGTGGATAAACATCAATAAAGCGTTGTAGCCTATCGATAAACTCCTGACGTCCTAAATTCAATTTAATGCCGTTTTTCAACTGCACTTGCCATGCAAATCGCTCGCTTAAGGACAGCTCGTCTAACGTCATATCCGTCGTCGCTATCAACGCGTGCATGGCGTTGTAGCCTTCAAGGGCGGTTTTTTCGCTGCCACCCGGGCCGTAAAGGCGCGGTAAGTCTAACTTCACGCCTTCGTCGTTAAACGTATCGCCATAAGGGTTTAACAACAAATCTTCATTCCATTGTGCAACCGGCTGCTGCTCAACCAAATAAATTTTTAACGTATTTGGCCACTTCTTTCTTACTGACGCGCGATAAACCCAAGGCTGCGCTTCAACAAGCTCAAATACTTCGTTGACGTCAAGCGCGAAAAAACTTCCAGGCTGCGCCTTGCGTATTAACCGCTCTAGCTTGGTAATATCGATGTGCTGATAATCACCAGAAAAATCGATAACCTGTACCGGCATTTGCTGTTCATCCTGCAAATACTGGTTTGCTTTAAGCCCACCAAACACTAATCCAGCAATAACAAACAGTAAGAAAGCGACGCCGCCCCACACTGCCGTTTTACTTTTGCCGCTCTTTGCAGAAGCGGGCTTACCTTGATTAGTGTTGGTATCAGCCACGTTTACGCCTTGTTTGCAACGTCATCAAAACTGGTAGAAAGAATACTTAATACCAGTTCATCAAAAGTTAATCCTGCAACTTTGGCTGCCTTAGGCACCAAACTTTTTTCTGTCATGCCAGGCACTGTGTTCGCCTCTAGCAAATAAAACTGCCTTTGGTTGTCCTGCATAACGTCAATTCTACCCCAGCCGCTGCCAGAAATAGCATCAAAAGCACGGGATGCTAGTTTTGCTAGCTGTGCTTCTTGCTCTTCAGACAAGCCGCTTGGGCAATAGTATTCTGTTGTATTATCCTGATATTTCGCAGCATAATCATAGAATGTATGTGGAGTAGACATGCGAATAGACGGCAACGCCTGTCCCTGCAATACAGAAACAGTGAATTCGGGGCCATCTATATACTGCTCTAACAGGACTTGATTATCGTATTTAAAGGCGTCCTGAATGGCAGTTTCGAGCTGTTTAGCGCTTGTCACTCTCGCCATGCCAATACTCGACCCTTCTCTGGCCGGTTTTACCATGACTTCATTCCCCAATTTATCCATTATAGCGCTGCACTTACCAGCTTCAAAGTGCCTTTTATCAGCAATTTCATATTTTGCAGTGGGTAAGCCTAAACTTTGCCACACTTGCTTAGTATGAATTTTGTCCATTGCCAGCGCAGAACCTAAAACTCGGCTTCCCGTGTAGGGGATTTTTAGGAACTGAAGGGCTCCTTGCATAGAGCCATCTTCACCACCGCGACCGTGCAGCATAATGAGCGCTCTATCGACGTTAAGGTCGATAAGGTCGGTCAGAGGTCGCTCTGCTGGGTCAAACGCAAACGCATCTACGCCTTGTCGTAACAATGCATTTAACACCGCATTGCCCGAATTAAGCGATACTTCCCGTTCGGCAGAGTCACCGCCGAGCAGCACAGCTACTTTGCCATACTCGTTCGGCGAGTGGGTTTTCTGTGAGTGAATACTTACTGAAGGTGTAAACATCTTATTCCCCTTCCTTTGCAAGTGTGATCGGCTCTAGCGCGTGACGAGCTAAGAGCTTAGCAATTTGTCCGATGTTGCCCGCCCCTTGTGTCATGACGATGTCGCCATCTTGCATGATATTCGCCAAAATAGCTGGTAAGGCGTCTTTGTCACCTACGTATACAGGCTCGATTTGACCACGCTGACGAATGGAGCGACACAACGCTTTACTGTCAGCGCCTTCAATAGGTTGTTCACTGGCTGCGTAAACATCCAGAAGCAACAAGGCATCAACGCTCGACAGTACTTCAACAAAGTCTTCGTAAAGGTCGCGGGTTCGCGTAAAGCGATGTGGTTGATAAACCATAACCAAGCGTTTATCAGGCCAGTTTGCACGAGCCGCAGCGATAGTCGCTCTTACTTCCGTTGGGTGGTGACCATAGTCATCCACCAAACACACCTCGCCCATACTGGTAGTAAACGTACCTAGCTGCTCGAAACGACGACCTATGCCGCCAAAACTAGCTAGTGCGCGAATGATAGCGTCGTCATCTACACCTTCATCCGTTGCTACGGCGATAGCGGCAAGCGCATTAAGCACATTGTGGTTACCGGTGAGGTTCAGCGTTATATCTAACGGTTCGCGTTCTGGGCGAATAACCGTAAAATTCGCTTTACCGAATGACAGTGAAACATTTTCTGCGCGATAGTCATTGTGAGATTCAAAACCGTAGGTCAGAATACTTCGGCCTATACGAGGGCGAATCTCTTGAATATTTGCATCGTCACCGCACACGATGGCCTGCCCGTAAAAGGGTAGGTTCGACAAGAAATCAACAAAGGTATCTTTCACCTTTGAGAAATCGCCACCATAAGTATCCATATGGTCGGCTTCAATATTGGTCACCACGGAAACCATCGGCTGCAAGTGAAGGAAGGACGCATCGCTCTCGTCAGCCTCTGCGATTAGATAACGGCTTTTACCCAAACGCGCATTCGTACCAGCACTATTAAGCAAACCGCCGATAACAAACGTAGGGTCATACTCCGCTTCTGCGAAAATCGTTGAAATTAAACTGGTTGTGGTCGTTTTGCCGTGGGTACCCGCCACCGCAATACCGTGGCGGAATCGCATCAATTCTGCCAGCATTTCTGCACGGCGAATAATTGGAATGCGCTTTTCACGAGCAACGATAATCTCTGGATTTTGCTCATTGATAGCGCTAGACACCACAATAACGTCCATGCCTTCAACATTTTCCGCACGGTGGCCTATTTTCACATCAGCACCTAATTCGCTTAAGCGCTGTGTCATTGGCCCTTCTTGAATGTCAGAGCCAGCAATAGCATAACCTTCGTTTAATAATACTTCGGCAATACCACCCATACCGGCACCGCCGATACCAATAAAGAATATATTTTTAACCCTGCGCATTTGCGGGCTTTCAAATGGGGTTTTAAAAACCATTAGTCCCCTACTCCTACCACGCTTTTAACGTGGCTTACTACATTTTCCGTGGCATGAGTGCTTGCACATGTTTTCGCAACAGCACCCATCTTTAAGCAGCCTTCAGGGTGTTGTAACCACTGACGCACCGCCTGCCCTAAATTTTCTTTTAATACAGATTGAGCAATCATCAGTGCCGCATTTTGCTTAACTAACGACTGCGCATTTTTTGTTTGGTGATCGTCTACCGCAAAAGGTAGCGGTACGAAAATCGCCGCGCGTCCGGCAGCTGCAACTTCACTTACCGTAAGCGCACCGGCTCTACAGACAACAAAGTCTGCCCATTCATAAGCTGCGGCCATGTCATCAATAAAATCACTGACATCGATTTTCGACATATCTGCGCCCACCGACGTGTAGGCTTTAATGACACCTTCACTGTTGCCTTTTCCACATTGGTGTTTGATTGATAAACCTTCTAGCACCCCGCAAGTCTCCGGCACGGTTTCATTGAGAATTTGTGCACCTAAACTGCCGCCTACAACAAGCATATTAAGACCTTGCTTATGCTCACTAGTGTTTTCAAAACGGCT
This sequence comes from Alteromonas sp. Cnat2-8, assembly GCF_022348355.1. NCBI lineage: Bacteria > Pseudomonadati > Pseudomonadota > Gammaproteobacteria > Alteromonadales > Alteromonadaceae > Alteromonas > Alteromonas sp. Cnat2-8. The sequence continues at coordinate 395,027 of NZ_JAKREX010000002.1, read as the reverse complement.
TTCAAGCGTGTTTGCACGAAGGTCTGCGTCAATGTCTACAGGCTTGGGCTTCACCTGCCAAATTTCGTCACGAACAGGATTGCCCACAGTATGCACCTTAGTAGCGCCACCTGAAAATTGTTCTTTGGCATCGTCAAAGCCCAGAAGCACGCGACTTGCGAATTTACTAAGAAGCTTATTGGTCATGCCTGCCGCTGCATTTTGTTCATGCACAATAACGGGAATACCTAAGCTTTTTGCAGCAACCCCACCAGGGCCGCTAGCGTAACCGCCAAACCCAACAACGATATCAGGTTGAAGGCGCTTTATAATTCGTCTTGCAGAAAATAAGCTTTTAACTAACGCAACAGCACCTTGAAGACGTGCCGAAACACCTTTGCCACGAAGCCCTTTTACCGGAATAAAGTGAATAGGTATGTCGTGCTTAGGCACAACTTGCGCTTCCATCCGCTCGGCGGTGCCAAGCCAATGAATGTCCCAACCTTCATTTCGAAGCGCGTTTGCCACTGCAAGGCCAGGGAAAACATGCCCACCTGTACCGCCAGCCATAATTAAGCAACGCTTAGCCATTATCAGCCTCCTGCGATACCCGCGCGAGTATAGCTTTAATGCCGGCTTTTCCTTCATCTTCTGCACTTGATGTTTTGGCGCTAGGTTTAGCTTCAACCGTCGCTGTAGAAAAATCCGCTTCATCGGCCCCGCTCTCTACACTTGCCTCACCTTCAGCTTGTGACGCTTTAGTTTGCGACGCGCTTGTAGGAATAGGCTTTTTACGGCGGGCCTTGCTCTTTCCGGACTTGCTGTCGCCTCGGCCAATCGCCTGTACGCCATCAACCCGTAATTCAAAATCGATACGAAGTAATATGGCTACTGCTACTGACATGATGATAAGTGACGAGCCGCCGTAGCTAACTAACGGCAGTGTTAACCCTTTTGTTGGCAGAATACCTGCGCTTGCACCAATATTTACCGCCGTTTGGAAACTGAACCAGATGCCTATGCTGTAAGCCATGTAACCATCAAACGCTCGCCCTTTTTCAAGTGCCTTATTTCCAATGCTCAGTGCACGCAACACCATCCACAAAATAAGGCCGAGTACGGCAAGCACACCAACGAAACCTAGCTCTTCCGCTAGGATGGCCATAACGAAGTCAGTGTGTGCTTCGGGTAAGAATTCCAGTTTTTGCAAACTATTGCCTAGGCCTTGCCCAAACCAGTTACCGCGGCCATAGGCCATTAAAGACTGGGTTAGCTGATAACCAGCGCCAAACGGATCAGCCCAAGGGTCTAAAAAGGAGGTAACCCGTTTCATTCGGTATTCTTCAAACACGATAAGCGCTACAACCGCCAATATGCCTGCAAACACCAGTGCGAAGAACTGCCAAAGTCGTGCACCCGCTAAAAACAGCAAACCAATCGTGGTTGCAAACATCACAACGACGGTACCTAAGTCTGGCTGTAGCAGTAATAGCATCGCTAACGCAAAGAACACGACAAGGGGTTTAATAAATCCTTTTAGATTTTCGGTCACTTCTTCGTAGCGGCGAACCAGATAACCCGCCAAATAAGCAAAGAAAAAGAGCTTAGCAGGCTCGGCAGCTTGAATGGTTATAGGCCCAATCGCCAACCAACGGGTACTCCCGTTTACAGTTCTTCCCACTACCAGAACTGCTAACAATAGCGCGATGGCCGCGAGCAGAAGATAGGGATTGGTCATGCGCCAAAACTGCATGGGCAAATTCAGCACTACCATAGCGGCAACGATCGCCCCAACAATGTAAATACCGTGGCGAATAGCAAAATAGAAGGGGTTGTCGTGCAGCCTATCGGCCACCGGCATCGACGCCGAGGTGACGATAATAATGCCAATACTCATTAGCGCGAGCGCAATTAAGATAAGCGTCACGTCATAGGGGTGCGTTGCCGAAGGTTGTCCGTCATGCTTCGCGGCAAATAACGCGCTAAGTTTGGTAGAGGCAGCAATCATGATGTGGCCTCCACAGCGTCGTCGTTCTTACTGTGTAGATTAAGTAGGTCGTGTACATCTTGTTTAAACACGTCACCGCGATGCATATAGTTCTTAAACATATCTAAACTTGCACACGCAGGCGAAAGCAGCACAACATCACCAGGGGCAGCAAGTCTTGTTGCTGCTTTTACGGCGTCTTTCATCGTTGCCACACGAGTTGTATGCGCAAAACTCTTTTCAAACAGGTGTGCATCTTTGCCCAAAGCAAACACGTGCGATACATATTTAGTTAGATAAGGCGAGAGGCTGGCTATATCAGCGCCTTTAGCGTCACCACCTGCAATAAGAATGAGCTTCCCTTGTATAGTCGGGGCTAACCCTTCAAGGGCAGCTATAGTGGCGCCAATGTTGGTTGCTTTGGAGTCGTCGATATATCGGATGTCGTTTACACAGGCTATTTCCACACAACGATGTGGTGCAGCTTTAAAACTGTGTAGATGTTTAACCGCGAGCACTGGCGAAACACCTAGCTGTTGGCATATGCCTAATGCAGCCATGATGTTAAGCACGTTGTGCATGCCCGCCAAATGAATATCGCTAAGGGCAATAAGCTTTTCGCCTTTAAACGTTATATATAGACTTTGTTCATCGTCACGAGCCCTATCGTCACCGTCAAAAGACGCAATCGCAAACCCTGTGGTCGACTCTCCCAGTCCATATTCAACGATATTTTTTGACGCTAGCGACTCTTCATTAGACGCGGCATTAGATTCGCCATCAGATACTGCATTTGATGCAGCATTACCCTTAGCGTCAGCAATAATCTGCTCGTAAGGTGCTACAAACTCACCGTCTCGCCACACAACCGCAGATTTCGCGTTATCAAAAATGCGATGCTTGGCATCGATATAGGCTTCAAGGGTACCGTGACGGTCTAGGTGATCATCGGAAATATTAAGGACAGTAGCAGCTTCGAGCACCAAGCTAGACGTTGTTTCAAGTTGAAAACTTGATAACTCCATCACCACTACATCTGCATCACTTTGAAGCGCTTCAAGCACAGGGCGACCTACGTTACCCGCTTCAATACTTTTTACGCCGCAGTTTTTGAGCAGATGGTTCACTAATAAAGTAACCGTGGTTTTACCGTTAGAGCCGGTTATACCTACTACGCGCTTAGCTGGCGTAGCACCACTCGTGGAGGCATTTAAACGGGCGAACAATTCCACGTCGCCGATCACCTCAACACCACACTTTTGCGCTAAAGCCACTTGTTCAATATTCAGAGCAAGCCCCGGGCTTAACACCAAGGTGTCTACACCATCAAAGTAATCTTCGCTTAGAGCAGTGCAAGTGACCTTGTCTGCCATAAACGCTTGCATGTCGGTATCAAGATCAGAATCAGGGTCGGTAACTAGAGTAAAATTAGCACGGGTATCAAATGCTTTAACCGTTGCCTGCTTTTGCAACAAAAAGCGCACGCAAGCCTGACCTGTAACACCTAGGCCACCGACTACATAACTATGCTCACGTACGTTATACGACATTACGATTTATCTCTTTACCGCTTATCTAAGTTTGAGGGTAGCAAGACCCACCAACACCAAAATGATTGAAATGATCCAAAAACGCACTATTACGCGCGGCTCTGGCCAGCCCTTCAATTCATAGTGATGGTGAATAGGCGCCATACGAAAAATACGCTGGCCACGCAATTTGTAAGAACCTACCTGAAGGATGACCGACAGGGTTTCCATAACAAAAACACCACCCATGATGATTAACACGAGTTCTTGGCGCACTAATACAGCTAACACACCTAGTGTGCCGCCTAGCGCTAGTGAGCCAACGTCACCCATAAATACTTGTGCCGGATACGTGTTAAACCATAAAAAGCCTAAGCCTGCACCGACCATGGCGGTACACACAATCACCAGTTCGCTGGTAAGCGGAATATGAGGAATATTCAGGTATTCAGCAAAGTTCGCATTACCTGTCACATAGGCGAAAATGGCAAATGCGCCTGCCACCAATATAGTGGGCACAATGGCAAGCCCATCCAATCCATCGGTAAGGTTTACCGCGTTACTTGTGCCTACAATGGCAAAGTAGGTAATAATGATGAAGAACGCACCTAACTGCGGGAACACTTCTTTGAAGAAAGGCACCAGTAGTGAGGTTTCAGCGCTTATTGTTGCACTGCTGTATAAATAGAATGCGACGCCTAACGCAACCACAGATTGCCAGAAATATTTCCAACGGGCGATAAGCCCCTTCGAATCTTTGCGGATCACTTTTCTGTAGTCGTCAACAAACCCAATAATACCGTAAGCCACAACCACGGTAAGGGTTACCAACACATAACGGTTAGTCAGGTCAGCCCAAAGCAGGCCGCTTACTACAATTGCTGCGAGTATAAGTAACCCGCCCATAGTGGGTGTGCCTGATTTTGACAAATGGCTTTGCGGGCCATCGTCTCGTACAGTTTGACCAATTTGCATACGCTGCAAATAACGAATCATCTTAGGGCCAATAAGAATGGCAATAAGTAATGCGGTCAGCGTGCTTAAGATTGCACGAAGGGTAAGGTATGAAAATACGTTAAACCCTGAATCGAATTGTGTCAGCCAGTCGGCTAGCCAAATTAACATGCTATTCGCTCCCGACGGCTATCGTGCTTTCCCAGCGCAGAGGCCTCTACCGCCTCTACCACACGTTCCATTCTGGAACTGCGTGAACCTTTAACTAAAATTGAAATATCGCGCTGCTGCACTAACAAATCACTCTCCATTGCGGCCAACAAACTTTCAACATCGCTGAAATGGCCACCATTTTCATTAAACACAGCACTAGCTGATTGACTCAAAACACCCATGGTATACAGGTAATTAATTCCTTTTTGTTTAGCGTATTCCCCCACCTGCTCGTGGTAAAAACGCGCTTTTTCACCCAACTCTTTCATGTCGCCTAGAACAAGAACGCGGATACCTGAAAAGCTACTTAGCGTATCAATTGCCGCATTTACAGACGCCACGTTGGCGTTGTAGGTGTCATCTAACAGCCGAACCTGTTCGGTAAGCTGCTTTACATTCAAGCGGCCGCTAACTTGCTTCATGGCAAGTAAGCCGTCGCGCACGTTTTCTAGTGTGGCGCCAACTTGCAGCGTTAATGCCGCAGCGACAAGGGCATTCCCCACGTTGTGAACGCCAGGAATAGTAAGCTGAATAGACATATCTCCTTGCGGGCAAACCAAGTGGAATGCGGCGCACCCATCTAGCCCAATAGTGATATCTTCTGCTCTAAAATCAGCATCGTTTTTCTGCTGGGGCGAAAACGTTAGCGTTTTGGTCTGTTTAAGTTTGCCTTGCCAAAATTCAGAAAACTGGCTATCAACATTGACTACCGCCACGCCGTCACTGCCTAAGCCTTTAAAAATTTCACTTTTGGCGCGCGCTACACCTAGCAAACTTCCAAAGCCTTCTAGATGAGAAGCGGCGGCGTTTACGATAGTCGCGACGTCCGGCTTAACAAGGTTCGTGGTATAGGCGATTTCACCAATGTGATTTGCGCCTAACTCCATCACTGCATATTCATGCTGAGGTTCAAGACGTAGAAGGGTTAGCGGCACACCGATATCATTATTGAAGTTACCGTTTGTGGCTAATACATTTCCTCTTCGCTCCAAAATAGCGGCACACATTTCCTTTACGGTGGTTTTGCCACTGCTTCCGGTAATCGCAATTGTTTTGGGCGCCACATAAGCTTTTACTGCCGCACCTAACAGGCCAAGCGCTTCTTTGGTATCATCAACCATGATGACAGGTAACGTGGTTGCTACGTCTTCACTGGCAATAACCGCGCTTGCTCCCGCTTTTTCGGCCGTTGAGACAAAATCGTGGCCATTAAAATTCGGGCCTTTCAAGGCTAGATACACTGCGCCATCTTCAAGGGTGCGGGTATCGGTACTTATTGCAGACACTTCAACGTCAGCAGCGCCTTTCAATAATTTTCCATTAACCTTTTCGGCTATCCATGACAGCGTTGTTGTTATCATTTGCTGTACTCCTGTTGCAGTCGCGCCACAACTGCACGTTCGTTATAGTTAGTCTTTTTGTCACCGATAATTTGGTAATCTTCATGGCCTTTTCCGGCCACGATGATGATGTCGCTTTCATGCGCATGCTCAAGGCAATGACGAATAGCTTGCTCGCGATCGGGAATAGACACTGCCAGCTCACGGTTTTTCAAACCCGCAATGATATCCTCGGCGATAGATTCAGGGCTTTCACTGCGACTGTTATCTGTGGTGATCACAATAGCGTCAGCACCAACCTCGGCAGCCTGCCCCATTAACGGTCGCTTGCCTTTGTCTCTGTCCCCGCCGCAGCCAAACACACACCACACTTTGCCCGTTGTATGGAATTTGGCGCTTAACAGCACTTTCTCCAGAGCGTCTGGCGTATGCGCGTAGTCCACCACTAGGTTCGCCGCACCCGTTACAGGGAAAACTTCCATTCGCCCGGGTACAGACGTGATTGCATTTACCGCGTTAACCACGTCATCAAAACGCTCACCTTCAGCGAGTAACGTACCTATAGCACTCAATACATTACTGATATTGAACTTTCCGAATAGTGGCAGCGAAATAGCAGCGCTTCCCCACGAACTCACCAGTTCAAAGCTACATCCACCTGCATGATAAGAAGCATTTGTGGCGAAACAATGGCGACTTTGAGGATTGTTATGCTCTCGCAAGTACTCACTTTCACCGCTTCCATCCTGACCACTTTCGTCTATACCTGTCCAGATGCGTGTAATCGACTTATCTGCTGCACCATCCCACTTCTTACTTTCATTATCATTAGCGTTTAATACCACAGCCTTTAAACCTGGTTGCTGAAGCAGCAAGCGCTTGGCTTTGCCGTACTCTTCCATGGTGCCGTGATAATCGAGATGATCTCGAGTAAGGTTGGTGAAAACAGCGATATCGGTTTTTACTGTACCAAGCCGCCCTTGAACCAATGCGTGAGAACTTGCTTCGAAGGCCGTATGGCGCACTTCACTTTGCACAAAGTCTGCCAACAAATACTGCATACGTATGGCATCGGGCGTAGTGTTTGCTGCCGGCGTGTTCGACCACTGGGTTTCATCGCCTTCAAACACACTGCTCCCTAGAGTTCCGATGCTTGCACTACGTGTACCTAACGCATCCTTAAGCTGGGTAAGCAATTGAACTGTAGAGGTTTTTCCGTTTGTCCCTGTCACTGCTACCGTCGTCATTTTCTGAGCAGGGTAGTCGTAAAATGCAGCTGCTAATGCAGAGAGCATTTGTGGTAATTCATACAGCGAGATAATGACGCTGTGGTCACGCATTTCCATCTGACCATGGGCACTACTGTCTTCAGTTTGCGCCAGAATTACACGAGCCCCTAAACTTATTGCCTGGGGTATAAAATCTCGACCATCGCGTTCGTGGCCCTTAATTGCCAAGAACGCTAAGCGTGTATTCACTTCTCGGCTGTCTAGCGTTAAACCTTCAATGCGGATATCTGGGGCGTCTACACCAAATTTCGCCAATAAAGCTTTTATACTTTGAATAAAGGCACTAACTACCACTTTGACCTCCTTTCAATAAGCGGCTAGATGTAACCTGCTTGTCATCGGGCGTAACGTTTAACATGTGCAATGCGCCACCCATAATTGATGAAAAGACAGGTGCAGCGGTATCCCCCGCGTGATACAAATCACCGCCAGGTTCGTTGATCAATACAATAGTTACTAGCCTGGGGTCAGACACAGGTGCGATACCGGCGAAAATGTTGACGTACTCTTCGCCGTACCCGCCGGCCACCGCTTTTCGGCTTGTTCCTGTTTTTCCAGCAACGCGATAACCTGGTACCGACGCTTTTGTTGCTGTGCCGCCACGCTGGGTTACGCTTTCCATCATTTGAACAATAGCGTTAGCGTTTTCTTCGCTGATCACCCGCTCAGATTGAGCCTGCCATGAAGGTTGCTCTGGCGACTTGATGACATTAAGCGGTGTTTTAATACCGCCGTTCGCCAACGTTGCGTAAAGACGCCCCAACTGTGCAGTGGTAACCGAAATGCCGTATCCAAATGACAGCGTGGCTAGCTCAAATTCAGACCAGCGGCTGCGCTCATGAAAGATACCGCTACTCTCACCCGCCATATTAAGCCCGGTATCGCTCATTAAGCCCATATTGTAATAGGTATCCAGCAGGAACTGTTTAGGCACAGAAAGCGCCAGCTTCGACGTCCCCATATTTGAGGAATGCTGAATAATTTCTTCTAGCGTTAGTTCGCCGTAGTTGCGCGAATCTTTTACTAGGCTGCCGCCTAATCGCATCCATCCTGGATGAGTGTTTACTGAGTCTTCAGGCTCCACTTCACCGAACTCTAATGCAGTAAGGACGGCCAGCGGTTTTAGCGCCGAGCCTGGTTCGAACGCATCGGTAATAACCCTGTTACGCATTCTGTGCGCAGAAATATCGCTTCTGTCATTCGGATTGAATGACGGTGCATTCACCATGGCTAACACATCACCGCTTTTTACATCGATGACAATGGCGGAAGCCGAGCTTGATTGGTAATAAATCATGGCTTCTTTAATTTCTTTATAAGCAAGTGCCTGAATACGCTGATCAATAGTCAGCTGCAGGTCGCCAGCTTTTTCGCCTGATTTTGTTTCTAAGATCTCTACCTGACGGCCTTTCGCATCGCGGCGTATTTTACGAGAACCCGGCGTGCCCGTTAGCCACTCGTTATACATGCGTTCCAAGCCTTCAACGCCCGTGTCGTCAACATCGGTTACGCCGATTAACTGCGCTGAAACTTCACCTGTAGGATAGTAGCGGCGGCTTTCACGGCGAAGATAAATGCCTGGAATGTCCAGTTTATCAACGTACTCTGCCATGGCAGGCGACACCTGACGCTGCAAGTAAACAAAGCGGCGTTTGGGGTTTGCCACTTTTTCTTTGAGTTCATTGACGTCTTGGCGCAGTACATCTGCCAGCGCTTCCCAACGACGCTCTTCCTCGAAGCCGTTGTTTTCATGGATAACCTTAGGGTCTGCGTATATGGCCCGAACAGGCACACTCACCGCCAGCTCAACACCATTTCTATCGGTAATGAGCCCGCGATAGGTTGGCATATCACGGGTTCTTAGTGTGCGGTTGTCGCCCTGTTGTATTAGCTCGTCTGGCTCAATAACTTGAATATAGGCTGCACGGGCGGCGAGCACGCTGAAAACTAGCATAATAACAACAAGCACAACGACAAAGCGCCAGTGCACTAAGCTTGGCGTGACATTTTGTTTTGCACCGGTTTTTTTACGTTGGCGAGAAAGTGCTGTTGTACTCATTTTAACTTCACCACTACTTCATCGTCTGCGGTTGGACGGTACATTTCTAACTGTTTTTCAACCAGGTTTTCTATGCGGTTATGCTCGGTCAACGCGCGTTGCTCAAGCACGAGGTTACGCCACTCGACATCAAGCTCATCTTTCTCTTGCATAAGGTCTTCAAGGGCAATGACCTGCTGTCTGTTGTGATGACTGCTTAGTGTCACTGCCATGGCACTTGTGATAACCATTAAATACAACAAAACCCGCAACTTGTTGCGGGTCAAATCTGATACAATTATTAGCAGTAATTTAAAATTAGTGCTGGCCTTGTCTGGCGCGGCTTTGGTCATAACTTTTCTGCCACACGTAATACCGAACTGCGAGAGCGAACGTTGTTCGCAATCTCCTGTTCTGAAGGTTTTATCGCTTTGCCCAAGGCTTTTAACACTTTATCTGCATCTATTTCAGCCTGAGTAATCGGTAAGTTGTGCGGTACTGATTTCCCTTTACTTTGATCCTTAATGAAGCGTTTTACTAAACGGTCTTCAAGAGAGTGAAACGAAATAACGGCAAGACGTCCTTCTTTCGCCAACACCTGTGTCGCGGCTTTAAGGCCAACACGAAGTTGCTCAAGTTCCGCATTGATATAAATGCGAATACCTTGGAATGCACGGGTTGCCGGATGTTTAAACTTATCCTTTACAGGAACCGCTTCGTCGATAATTTTGGCTAGCTGAGCTGTGCGCGTAATGGGTGTTTCTTTTCGCGTGTTTACAATGGCATGGGCTATGCGTTTGCCGAACTTCTCTTCGCCAAACTCTTTAATAACCTGCGTAATGTCTTGTTCTTCGGCGTTAGCCAACCAGTCTGCAGCACTTTGTCCACGTGAGGTGTCCATACGCATATCCAGCGGGCCGTCACGAAGGAAGCTAAAACCACGCTCGGCATCATCTAGCTGAGGTGAAGACACCCCCAAATCCATAAGCACACCGTCAATCTTACCGGTTAGTCCCAGCGCTTCGATTTCTTCTGCCATATCACCAAATGGTGAGTGGATAATGCTAAAACGCTTATCATCGGCGAAACGTTCTGCCGCTTTGATTGCTTGCGGATCACGGTCAAAGGCGATGAGACGCCCGTGTTCGCCCAATGCATCCAAAATATGTGCTGAGTGCCCCCCACGGCCGAAAGTGGCGTCAATGTAGATACCGTTCGGTTTAATCGCTAGGGCTTCAATGCATTCATCAAGCAATACTGAAATATGTTTAAATTCGCTAGGCTGCGTCATAGAGAAAAGTCCTGTAATCGTTCGGTAAGTTCAAATTCGCCTTTGCGTTCGGTGTCTATATCAGCTTCAACTTGTTGTGCCCAAATATCGGCATCCCAAATTTCGAATTTGTTTAACTGACCAACTAACATGACTTCTTTTGAGAGTTTTGCGAAACTTCGCAGTGGAGTAGGTACAAGAATGCGCCCGCTTTTATCCATCTCACCTTCAGAAGCATAACCTAGTAGCAATCGCTGCAAGCGACGCTCGGCTGGGATCATGCTTGAAAGTTTAGAGAGTTTAAGCTCAATCTCTTCCCATTCGGGAAGTGGGTAAAGTAGCAAACAACTTTGTTGTGTATCGACTGTGCAGACCAGTTGTCCCTGACAATCATCCAGCAGCGACTGACGATACTTCGTCGGTATAGCCAGTCTGCCTTTTGTATCCAGATTGATTGCGTTAGCGCCGCGGAACATTCCCCTAGCCTTTTATTATTTGCTCTTGGTTTTCTTGTTTTTTGAGTACTAATCTGCAAAGTGATGATGATTTGATCCACAATTCGCCACATTTACCCACTGAGATACAGTTTAGGTATCAATGATCCCCACTGTCAAGTAGAAAAAAGGCGTGAAGGCCGCATAAACACTGGGTTTAAACTGGTTGGATATACAGTATTTTTAGGAAGTGTATGATTAGGCGTGTAAAAAAGATTAAAAAATATTCAGGTGAGAAAAAATAAAGGTGTAATTAATCGATGAACTGCTGTTTTTGACTGTAAATAAGCGGCGGGATCTCACGATTATGTTTAACCCTGTTTTAAGCGGTGTTGCGCGTATGCTGAGTCGTAATTCAAACAGCTGCGCCACATCAGCACGTTAAAAAACGAGTGAGTTAACACGACTAGTGCTAACTCACTGCATTTACATCAACGCGTGCTAACGCATAGCAATAATCAGGGAGTTCTTACTTAGAAACGATAGGATGCTGAAAGTGAAGCAACGTCACTGCTTTCTTCCCCATCAATATCCGTTTCATAGCTTGCTGATATTGAAAACTGTTCATTTACCCAGTAATCAAGCGCAACACCTGCGGTTTTTACATTATCGAACCCATCAGGTGCGTTGGTATAGCTGTAGCTTCCCTGAACGCTCAAACCTGGAGTGAAGAAATATCTGGCGCTGCCTGATAGAACGTCAATATCGTCTGCTACGTACTGAGCGGTAAAGTCCCAGCCTGTTCCCGCATTCCCTACCGTGGTATAACGTGTAAATACAAGTGGTGAAGTCTCATTCTCACTTTCGCTGTAATTATCTGTACCAGTATTAATGTCGTAAGTGGCACGCTGATAGATGACACCTGCACCAATTTGCCATTGACGGGATAAGTTAAATCCGACTTTTAAATCAATATTTGTGTAATCCTCTTCACTGAATTCGTCGTCAAATTTACTGTGAGCGCCTTCTATGGCAAGCATCCACGTATCGTCTAGGTAAAAAGTGCTGCCTAAATTAAATACGTCAATACCATCTAAATTGGCGTAACCACCAGATAAACTCGATACACGCTGAAGATAAGGGTTGATAAGGTAAGCGCCGCTGTTTCCGCTAACTTCTTCAAGGTAGCGCACATATCTTGCACCGTAGAGGTTGTCATCTACCCCTTCAAAATCGACAGCAGTTACCTGTACTTCGTTTTGTGTAGCTGCATGTGCTGCTGAGACTGTAAATACTGAAGCCGTGATAAGTGATAGTGCAGTTAGCGTAGTTTTTAGCTTATTAGTGTTAGTGTTCATGTCTTTTGTCCTTAAAAAATGTGTTGGGAACGAGGTGTAAGATAAGACATTAAAACTTAACGGTTTCTGAACGAAACATGACGAAGTCTGAACGTGAATTTTAGGTACAAAAAAACCCGCAACTTTGCGGGCTTTTAAACTTCAAAATGAGGGAGCGATTACGCGTTTGGCGCCGCTTCGGGTGCTGCTTCTTCTGCTTTAACCGCAGAAAGCTGCATGCTGCGAATTGGGTTTTCTGTGTCGTTAGAAAGCTCAACAAGGCGGTTTAGCTGACCAACAGACATCATTACTGCGTAGATAGCACCTAGGAAGCCTTGCTTGTGTAGCTCAAGCACCTGCTCTTCTGGCAACTCAAGAAGCTTCTTCTCGTTGATGCTCATCATGCCGGTAACATTGCGCTGTTTACCATCTTGGTAAGTAAGGCGAATTTGAATTGGATCAAGAAGGTCCAGTTCAACGACTTTCGCAACAAAACGCTGAGTTAGCATTTCGCTATTCGCAAGGTCTGCTAGGAATTTCTGACGGTTATCTAGGAACTCGCTTGCTTCACCAGCTTCGGTGAATAGCGCTTGGCCTTCGTCAGAAATAAGGTCAGAGTTTTCATCAATGTAAACGCCAAGCTTGTCGCCGTCTGGACGCACGTCGAATGGATAGCGAAGGATGTTCATTGGAACGTGAGGGCCTTTCCAGCTGTCGCCAGTTAGAAAAAGGTTTTGACCTTGTTCCATACCAAGCATAGTCACAACGTGGTGACGCTTTGATGTAGTGTCTTCAATGAACACTAGCGGCATTGTCGCAGCTAGTTGTGCAAATTCACGGATCGTTGCTGCTGCAAGGTGTGTATTTTTCGCAAAGCTGAAAGATGTATTTACCGCAACCTTTAGGTCTTTATGCTTTTCTTTATCTAGCGGTACAAAATTAATAGCCATATTTATTTCTCATACTTGTTAGCTGTGGCCCCGGCTTGATTATGTGAGAAGAGCGGGTGCCACTAAAAAATTACGTCGGCCGCGCTGATGCATAGTAGTCATCGATAATTGGCGGAGCGCTTGGGAGTATCCCGTATTCGCGCAATGAAGTCACGCAGTCTTCACCATAACAAGTTTTAAATTTTTATTGCAATGTAAACTTGAAGTAAACAAGCACAAGCGCTCTAAAAATGAGCAATATCGACTAATTTAGGGCTTAGCGAGAGCAATCTGGGGTAAATGCATAGCAAGTAAAAGCCTATTGTCGCAGTGCGCATTATCCTTTAGTCTCGTATTGCTATTAAGTTAGCGGTTGTTGACCTAAGCGATAAAAAAACAAAATAAGGATTTTCTATGAAGGGGCGCTTCCCACTCTCATCTTGCGCATTACTTATCTCTGCGCTTTTTGCTTCACACTATGTACTTGCTGAGACCTCTACTTACTCAGCATCTGAAAAAGCTATCAAGATCGCACAAGAAACTATTATTGTTGATGGACACATTGATGTTCCTTATCGCGTCAAGGAAAAGTGGGTTGATGTCACTAAAGCCACGCAGGACGGCGACTTTGACTACCCTCGTGCAGTATCTGGTGGTTTGAACGCCCCTTTTATGAGTATTTACGTGCCTGCTAGTTTAGACAACTCTCCAGAATCTACGCAGCTTGCCCATGAGCTCATCGATTCAGTAGAAGCCATTGTTGCCCGCGCACCTGATAAATTTGCCATTGCTAAAAGCCCTTCTGACGTAAAAGCCCAATTTGAAAAAGGGTTAATTTCACTGCCAATGGGCATGGAAAATGGTTCTCCTATTCAAGGTGACTTGGCGAATCTAACGGCTTTTTACGAGCGCGGGATTCGCTACATCACCCTTGCTCATAGTCAAGCTAACCACATTTCTGACTCTTCGTATGACCTGCGCAGAAAATGGAAAGGCCTTAGCCCGTTTGGCAAAACTTTAGTGGGCGAGATGAACAACATCGGCATCATGCTAGATATTTCCCATGTGTCTGACGACGCCTTTTATCAGGTTATTGAGTTAACAAAGGTGCCAGTCATAGCATCACATTCTTCACTGCGCCGCTTTACCCCTGGTTTTGAGCGCAACATGGACGACGAGATGATCAAAAAACTCGGCGAAAATGGCGGTGTTATTATGATTAACTTTGGTTCTAGTTTTGTATCTAAAGAGGCTGGCAAGTGGCGTAGTGGCCTTACTGCAGCGCGCAAAGCCTTGGTTGAAAAAGAAGGCGAAGACAGCCCTAAGCTAGAGAACTTTGAAGAGAATTATCGCAAAGAAGTGCCATACCCTTATTCAACCCTTGATGAAGTGCTTGACCATATCGATCACGTGGTAAAACTGATTGGTGTTGATCATGTAGGTATTGGTTCGGACTATGACGGTGTAGGTGACTCATTACCCATTGGCCTTAAAGACGTGGCGAGTTTTCCAAACTTAGTACAAGGATTGTTGGATAGAGGATACAGCCGTACCGACATCGAAAAGATATTGAGCGGAAACCTTTTGCGCGTATGGCAACAAGTTGAGGAATATGCGGAAGAGCATGCGGAAGATCACGCGGAAGGTTATTCGGAAGATCACGCGGCAGAGCACTAGTCGCGCAATGCTTTAAAAATGAAGCGTAGGGAAGCGTGTTATCGCTTCCCCATGCTTTATCTACTCTACTGCACTTTCAATTCTATTATTTTTTGCGTGACACAATTAAGTAAAACGCGCTTGGCAATACCAACAGCGTTAATACCAGTGCACTCGCCATACCGCCTACCATAGGCGCCGCAATTCGCTGCATCAACTCACTACCGGTTCCAGTGGCATAAAGCACAGGTAATAAGCCCACAATAATTGAAAGCGATGTCATCATTACAGGGCGAAGCCTTGCCGAGGCGGCATGGACAATAGCCGTTTTAACAAGCTCATCTTTTTTAATGTTGCCATTTTCTGTTGCGTGCTTAGTAAGTGCATCTGATACATATTGGTTTAGATAGACCAGCATGATAACGCCTATTTCTACCGCTACACCTGCTAAGGCAATAAACCCAACACCTACCGCCACCGACAGATTGAAGTTAAGAAGGTAAAGCAACCATACACTGCCCACCAGCGCCAACGGTAAGGTCGCGAGTATGAGTGCCACATCGCGAAGGCGTTTAAATGCCAGATAAAGCAAAAGGCAGATAATGGCTAACGTTAGCGGTATAACCACCGACAGTTTTGCTTTCGCGCGCTCAAGGTAAGCAAACTGCCCCGCCCACGTAATGGAGTATCCAGTGGGTAAATCAAGTTGCTCTGACAAATGACGTTTTGCGCTATCTACATAACCCCCTAAGTCAATACCCGTGGCTGAGTCTGACGAGATATCAATGTATACCCATCCGTTTAATCGGGCATTTTCACTTTTAATCCCAGCCGGCCCGTCGTCAATACGCACGGTCGCCACATCGCCAAGGGTAATGTGAACACCGCTTGGTGTGACGAAAGGCATGGATGCTAAAGATTCAGGCGTATCGCGGTAGTGCTGTAAAAAGCGCATGGCAATAGGAAAACGCTCACGCCCTTCCACTGATTGTGTAACCACTTTGCCGCCCACTGCCGAGCCTACAATACTGTGAACATCGTCTATCGTCATGCCGTAGCGCGCCGCCAACTGCCTGTCGATATCGATATAAACGTAACGGCCACCCACCACACGCTCAGCGTATACTGATGCTGTATTGGGCAGGTCTTTAAGCAGTATCTCAATATCCTTTCCTATGGCTTCAATGCCTGCTAGGTCAGGCCCCGCAATCTTGATCCCAACAGGGGTTTTTATCCCGGTTGCCAACATGTCGATACGGGTTTTAATTGGCATTACCCACGCATTGGTCAGCCCTGGAAATTGCACCAGAGCGTTAAGCTCTTCTTTGAGCTTTTCAGTGGTCATGCCCGCCCTCCACTGGGCTTTCGGTTTAAGCTGAATGAAGGTTTCAATCATCGTCAATGGTGCAGGGTCTGTGGCCGTATCTGCGCGTCCAATTTTCCCGAATACCGTTTCAACCTCGGGCAAGGTTGCAATAAGCTTGTCCGTCTGCTGTAAAAGCTCTCTGGCTTTACCCACTGAAATACCCGGATAGGTAGTAGGCATATACATCAAATCGCCTTCGTCCAGTTCGGGCATAAATTCGCTACCTAGTTGGTTTAACGGCCAGTACATGGAAAGCAATAAGCAAAATGCCCCCGCCAAGGTGAGCAGTGGGTAGTTAAGCAGCCGCGTTAGCAATGGCTGATACACACGTTCTAAAGCTCGATTTACCGGGTTCTGGGCTTCAGATCGTATTTTTCCGCGTACGAAATAACCCGCCAGCACAGGAACTAAAGTAATTGCCAGCGCCGCAGCTGCTGCCATGGCATAGGTTTTGGTAAAGGCAAGAGGCGCAAAAAGACGACCTTCTTGCGCTTCCAATGCAAAAACAGGAATAAAGGATACGGTTATAATTAGGAGCGCAAAGAATAAAGCTGGACCAACTTCGGTGGTCGACTTAATCACCAGTTCCCAACGTTTGGCTGCCGAAAGCTTTGCAGAAGTTGGTATAGATGTTTGCGACTGGGCACTCCCTGACCCAACCTGACTTGCTGAATCCCTTTGACTCGCTGAATCCCTTTGACTCGCTGAGGCTCCCTGACTTGATGAAACAGCATGCTGATGAATGTGCTTGTGTAAATTTTCAACCACAACAATAGCGCCATCCACCATTGCACCAATAGCGATAGCAATGCCACCTAAAGACATGATGTTGGCATTAAGTCCCTGCAGCTTCATTACGATAAACGCGGCGAGAATACCAATAGGCAAACTGATTAGCGCAACCATAGATGAACGTATGTGAAACAAGAAGATAGCGCATACCAAACCAACAACCAGCAATTCCTCAACTAGCTTATCGGTGAGGGTATCGACGGACTTATCAATAAGGGTGGAGCGGTCGTAAACGGGGACGATATTCACACCTTTCGGCAAGCTCGCTTTTAATGAATCCAGCTTAGCTTTGACCGCATCGATAGTGGCTTTTGCGTTTTCGCCATAGCGCATCACTATAATGCCACCCACGGTTTCGCCATTCCCGTTTAGTTCAGCAATACCGCGGCGCATCAACGGGCTTTCTACCACTTGTGCTACATCGTTAATCGTTATGCTAACGCCGTCCTTGATAACACCTGTGGGCAACGCCAGTATGTCGTCAATGTCCTGAATATAGCTTTGCGCACTAACCATGTACTCTGCCTCGGCCATTTCAATAACCGAAGCGCCTGACGCGCGGTTACCCCGTTTAAGGGCAATTTCTATCATGGATAGCTGAATGTTGTAGGCACGTAATTTTTCAGGGTCGACAATAACTTGGTATTGTTTAACCATCCCTCCAATAGACGCCACTTCAGATACGCCTTCAACTGACTGAAGCTCAAACTTCAAGAACCAGTCTTGCAACGCCCTTAACTCACCAGCATCTAGCGCATTTGGCTGACTAGCATCGTTTTCCAACGCATAAATGTAAACCCAACCTACCCCTGTCGCATCTGGACCTAGCTGGGGTGTCACGCCTTCTGGAAGTTGCGAAGACGCCTGGCTTAGGTATTCCAGAACGCGGCTTCGAGCCCAGTACATGTCTGTATCGTCATCAAAGATTATATATACGTAGGCATCGCCGAAGAATGAATACCCTCGCACCGTCTGTGCGCCAGGCACTGACATTAGCGCAGAGGTGAGAGGAAACGTCACCTGATCTTCCACCACTTGCGGCGACTGACCGGGATAGTTTACTTTCACTATGACCTGGACATCAGATAAATCAGGGATAGCATCAACGGGGGTGTTTTTCACCGCCCAGACACCCGCAATACTGAGCATAATAGCGCTCAGCAATACCAGTATTCTATTGTTTACCGACCAGCGAATTACCGATTCAATCATGGTGCATATGCTCCTTATGATTTATCGATTTTTGTTCTGCCGACTTGTGAACCAGTGACTCGTGAGCATCGCTTTGCTCTCCATCGCCCTTCAGGTTGCTCGTATCATGTTTATGATTGCTGTAACCTGAGTCATGCACCATGCCCTTGTCCATGGCATGTTCACTATGTTTACGCATATCGATAACCGTGAATTCTTCGCCAGTCACAAAGGTGAACATGATGTTGTCACCTTCTTTGAACTGAGATAAGTCAATATGCTTTGATACCGAAAATGACATTGTCGCAGGTCCCCTCCCCCATTTTTCAATCGGGCCGCGAGCGATCACTAACTTTGCGTTATTCGAAGCACCATTCTTTTCGGTGTCAGCTGGCAATTCAATTGCCTCAATAGTACCTGTTGTCGTGGCCTGATGATCGGGCGCTTTCATTCGCTCAAAGTCACTGCTTTTCGACGACTCTGAATCAATCAAAAATTGTGCTGATACCACCACATCATCCTCTGGCAGCAAGCCTTCGACGACTTCAAAATGTGTACTATCGCTTTGCCCCAGCGTTACCCGTACCGACTTAAAGTTGCCATCGCCATCACTGAGTACCACTTTTGCGCCCTCAGCCGTGCGAATAACGGCACTGCGAGGAACCAGTAACGCTGCCTTGCGTTGAGTAGGCTTTATTCCAACGTGGGCAAACATATTGGGCTTTAACGTGTGGTTGTTATTGTTTAGCGGTATGCGCACTTTCAGGGTTCGCGTTGTTTCCGACAAAGACGGATAAATATACTCTACGTGACTTTCCCATTTAGCATCGGACCCATGGTCCATTTCGTCGAGGGTAATCACAGCGCCATTATGAGGCGCTATGATTTGCGCGTACTTTTCAGGCACCTCTGCAATCACCCACACCGTATCTAGCTGTGCGATGCTCATCAAGGTTGTCCCGGGCTGAACGTAAAACCCCTCCCGAATATTCAGAGCTTCTACCACACCGCTTTGCGGCGCGTTAAATGTGACGGTTTGTGTTACTCGTCTAGTTTTTTGCAATGCTTCAATAACGCTCTTTGATAGCCCCAGTGTTCTTAGGCGCTCGGCTGCGCCCTGAATTAAACGTGCGTCTCCTCGCTTAAGGGCTAAAACGTATTCTTCTTGTGCGCTAACTAATTCTGGCGAATACAGGGTATAAAGTGCCTGTCCTTCTTCTACTTGCTCACCTTGAGATTTAATGAAAAGCCTGTCGACCCAACCTGATACTCTAGGGTGGATGTGCACAATGCTATCTTCATCGTAAGCAACGTTGCCCACCGCCGTTACGGTCTGTTGAAGTGCTCCAATGGTAACGGGCGCGACTTTAACACCTATATTGTGCTGTACATTTGGCGGAATCATTACGGTACCAGGCGTACGCTCATTACTTTTCGCAGATGTTGCGTCGTCATTGGCGTATACCGGCACCAAGTCCATTCCCATCGGTGACTTTCCCGGTTTGTCACGGCGATAGCTGTCATCCATAGGCGCTACCCAATATAAAGGGGCTTTATTATCAGTTTCGTCGCTGTGGGTGTTTACTCCGCTGTGGGCACTTTCACTATTTCCGTGTTTTGATGAATCAGACAACAATAGTGAGGCCAAGCCGAACGCTATCAGGCCGCCAAATAGCAGACCTACTAGCAAACCTTTTATTAGCGTGCTCTTTGTATCTGGCGCAGGGTGAGTTGAAGATGTCATATTAACTACTCTTTATTCGAAAAATGGGCGTGAGTGGGCAGGTACAAGTAAGCAAGTGACGCCAGTGTTCTGGCGCGCTCGATGTCGATTTTGAGTAAATCATCCTGCACTTGTACTTGCTTGAGGTTGGCATTGACAACATCACCGATATCACCTGTGTCTGTGGTGTAAGCTGTTAGCTCAGCTTCAGAAAGTTGCTGTGTTTCTCCAATTAACGCCGTTTCATAAAGCGCTTTGCGCTCACTTAGCGCTGACAAGCGTGATTTAAGCACCTCTGCATTCGCGGCAAGCTCGTTCACTTTCAAGCGGAAGTCCGTTTCAGACGCACTCATTTTGGAGGCCGCCGCGGCTATTGAAGCGTCTTGACGAGATTTATTGAAAAACGGAAGGTCTACTTGAACACCCAATGACACAAAATCAGCTCGGCTTGCGCCATTTTGCGCATCTTGTCTGTATCCATAACTTGCTTCAAATGCCCACTGAGACTTAGTTTGCTCTCGCGCTATGTTCACATTTTGCGCTTCTATCTGGGTCTGAATTTGAAGCAGCATAGCCTCAGGATGATGCTGTAGTATTGAAAAAGGCTCACTGTTCTCAATAACCGTTAAGAACGAAGAAAGGCTGAGGTTGCTGTCGTTTAAGATAGCATCGAGCTCGATACGCGTTGGATAAGAAGGCGTTGATTGAGCCAGCGGTGCGCTTACAGAGTCATCTAGCGGCGCACCAAACCATTTTGAAAGTGCCGATCTCGCTTCATTTTTTTGCTGGTAGGCCTGCACATATTTGTCGTCTAGTGACAACAATGCCAAGCGCACTTGCAGTATGTCTTGCTGGGCCGCTGCACCAACGCCTTGGCTGTATCTGGAGCCAGTAAAATCGAGTAGCTGTGTAAGCAATGATTTCTCTTTGTCCAATAATCCAATGCGACGTGTTGCATAGACCCAATCTAACCAGGTAAGGGTAACCTCACGTTTAAGCCACGCCTTTCTCGCTTGGCTCTCTACCGACATTTGATCAGCCATAACCTGATACTTTTGCTGGCTGTAGAGGTTTTCATCGCCTCGCGGTAACTGCTGCTTCAAACCAACTTTAAATTGCGTCATAGGCTCTTGGTCAAATGCGAAGCCGTCGGTAGGCAAGTTTTGTACAGAAGCTGAAACCTGAGGATTTGCCCAATATGATGACGCTTCAGCTTCTGCATTAAAGCGATCCTTTCGATGCGCATTCCCTTTAAGCAAAGGGTCGTATTGAATAGCTAACTGCAGCGCTTGTTCCAGGCTTAGGGTCTGCGCGACAACGGGCTTATTAGCCATCAAAAAAGAAGAAAGCACAAAAATTAAGGCGAACAAAGCGCTTACTTTACAAGGTCTGTTAGCGCTTTCGTTCACTTTTTTGGGTACCGAATAGTTGCTCATGTATAACATCACTTTTCAGGTGTAAGGCGTGTTGACGTTGCCCCGCTCTTCGCTAAATTCGACAAAGGGGATTAGCAAAAAGGCTTACCACGCGTTACATAGATAAAAGATTAGAGACATCTCAAAACGACAAGACGACGTCGTGACATAAAAACGTCTCTGCTGCGAAACAAATCCGCGAGATAGATCTATGCTGTGAAAAGTGACTTAGGTGGGCGAAACTGCCCGAAGTGAGGAGATGAGCGCTGCCCCAGTATAGGTGCAGTGGCAGCCATTCTGGCTACCGATATTTCGGTTTCAACGGTAGGCTGAATGAGCGCACTCGCGCTAAGATTAAAACAGTGATCGGCTGGGCAATTACATTCATCCTTGCAGCAAGACATGTCGCTCATCTGTGATGCTTTCACGCTATTCACGCCTGCATCGCTAACTTGGACGCCGTCGAACTGAGCGGGTTTGCTCTTGCTGTTTTTAGCACTTAAATCCGCATGTTGTGATGACGATTCTTGGTGCTGACAATGTGTATTAGCAGACTCAGGCATTCGAACCTGATGGTTAGCATGAGCAGCATCCGACTGCGCTGTCATCACCGACATTGAATGGGCATGCTCGTATGAATGTTCGATAGATACAGCGCTACCTGACGACACGAGAGCCACCATTAAAAACAGTGTAAGGATAAACGAACTTGCATTCGCCGACCTATACCGTTTGCGCGTTAACCTAATCCGAAACTTTCTCAAATACTGTACTCAAAATATTGCTGTCTATTGTGCAACGAAATAATAGCGTGATGTAACCAAGCAGTAAAGCTAGCCGTTAATGTCGCTAAGCTAGGGCCTGTTGACCTTTGTTGTACACCAGAGGTCAACAGGCCCCAGTAACTTATTCAAACTGAGACAGGTAATCTCGCAACATAAGGCCCATGGTTGAAAATAGCGGGTTTGCTTTAGGTACCGCACACTCTTCTTGCTGATTAACCATGCTTGCGTTGAAATTCATTTTATTGAGCAAGCTTGTATTCACAACTAAATCTGCATGGCACAACCCGTACGATTCATCGATAACGAAAAAGGTATTCGGACCTTTACTTGCGTCCATTAACTGCTCTATGCCGCGAATTGGCGTGGTTACATCAGCTTGAGAATGAGCGGCAAATAGCGGCACTTCAATTTGCTGTCCTTCCTCGACTTTGTCCCGAATGATGTTTATTAAATCCATCAATTCCAACCCTGCTAAACCTGCCACATTTGGATACTTATAAGGGTTGGGGCCATGAGTTTGATAGGTTCCATCAATAATTCTGGCTAAAAGTTTAATGCCCCAAATTCGAGACATACTTTCAGCATTATCAGACAGCGCCAGCGCGCCAGAAAATAGCATAAGACCATCAATATTATTTACTTCGTTTCCTGCACTATCCAGATAATGTTCAACCGCCAGCGCACCACCTGTAGAGAAGCCACCTACAAGCAAAGTATCACCCATGCTATCAGCCAATTTAATGACTTCATCAACATGCCCCTGCCAGCGCTCAGCTAAATCCCAGTCAGACATGTCATCGTCGGCATCTCGTTTACCATGCCCAGGCAAAAGCGGCACGACTACAGTGAAACCCTGTTCAAATAAGATGTTGGCGATTTCACGCATGAAGAAAGGTGAGTCGCTTAAGCCGTGGATAAGCACTGCCACCTTGCTGCTTGATTTGTTGGTCAGCATGAAAGGCGAATTGCCTTCATTGCGCAATACGTTGCTGCATACCGAAAAACGATTGAGTGCCGTTTCTCTACACGGCTGGGTTTGGCCCCACTCTTTTTCGTAAAATGCTTTGAACTGATTTTGAAGGTCTGAAAAACTTCTGCTTTTCATTTCGCTCGTATCGGGTATAGATAAATTTGCGGCTATAGCCATATTTACACCTAAAAGCGCAACAATACCTATGAGCATTTTTACAAAAAACTTCGATGACACTATTATTCTCCGCTACGGATAATTAATAAAAAACGGGAGCAGTTTACCATGCTCCCGTTTCTTGTGACGATTAATACGTATATTACGTTAGCTAAAGTAAACCTCTAGATCGTCAGAACCACCGATATGTTTACCACCGATAAAGACCTGCGGCACAGTTTCTCGACCGCTAATCGCCGTTAAGCTGGTTAGTGATGCATCTTTGCCCAACACTATTTCTTCGTACTCGTAGCCTTTTTCATCAAGCAGTTTTTTCGCTTTAGCACAGAAAGGACAACCCGGTTTTGTGATAATAGAAACAGGTGCGTTAGTTTGCTCCTCTGGCGCAATGTAAGCCAGCATGGTATCTGCATCCGACACCTCAAACGGGTCGCCAGCTACATCAGGTTCAATAAACATTTTGTCTACCACGCCATCTTTCACTAGCATCGAGTAACGCCAACTTCTTTTGCCGAAACCCAAATCCGCTTTATCGACTAGCATACCCATGCCATCGGTAAATTCTCCGTTACCGTCGGGAATAACGGTTATGTTAGCGGCTTCTTGATCTGCGGCCCATGCATTCATAACAAAAGTATCGTTTACCGATACACAAACAATCTCATCAATGCCGTGTTTCGCAAACTTTTTCGCTAAAGCGTTATAGCGAGGCAAGTGGGTAGAAGAACAGGTTGGTGTAAAAGCACCTGGAAGTGAGAACACCACGACATTTTTGCCAGAAAATAATTCATCTGTCGTTTTCGTTACCCACGTCTCACCTTCTCTGCACGGAAATGAAACGCTAGGTACTTTTTGGCCTTCTTTGGAAGTGAAGCGACTTTCTGACATAACAACCTCTTATCGGTAATCTCAATTATAAAGTAAGAAGACTAGAATGAGTTTTTGCACAAATCAATAGGTATTGCCTTACATTCGTTAATATCGATTTTGATGCTGAACCTAGCTGATAGCCTGCCTATGCTTTGAGTGGAGGTTAGGTACGGTCGTGACACCATTCACGACCCACCGTAACGCTCAGTATTTTAACATAAGCGATATTCGAGGGTTATCACCATGATTATTTTGGTTGGTGGAGAAAAAGGCGGTAGCGGAAAGAGCTGCCTGGCGCAAAACATTGCAGTGTATCTTCGCACTGAAAAAGGTGCCAAGGTGTTAATGGTCGACTGTGACCCGCAGCGAACGACCTCAGACTGGATCCAAGAGCGTAAAGCTAACCCTCGTCTCGCTGAAATTAACTGTGTTCAGTTATACGGTAAAATACGTAACGAATTACTTAGCCTGCGTCAGTATTACGATTACGTTGTAATAGACTGTGGTGGACAAGATAACCTAGCGCTTCGCTCGTCAATGGCGGTTGCTGACCATATACTGATTCCACTTAGACCCAAACGTCGCGATCTCAAAACGGTACCTCACATGGAAGATATTTTATCTACCTGTAAAATGGTTAACCCGAAAATGAACGCCGCGTTCGTTATCACACAGTGCCCTTCTCTACCTAGCCTGGCAAACCGTATTCTAGAGGCAAAAGAAGTGTGTCGCTCATTTGGTATTCCCGTCCTAAACTCTGTTACTTTTAGTAGAAACATGTATGACGATTCAGAAGAGTCAGGGCAGTCAGTTATTGAGAGTGAACCAGAAGGTAAAGCGGCCACAGAAATAAGAACCTTGTTTGAAGAGCTACTAGCTGGCAAAGTGGAGGATGCTTATGAGTTTACTCAACCTCAAAAAGTCGAAGCCGTTAGCTAAGCCCAATCTACGAACTGTAGAAGATTTTATCGACGATGCGCTGCTTTATGCCCAAGGTAAAGTGGATAAAAAGCAACCATCGGCGGCAAAAAACGATTTAAAAGACGTTCGTACAGAGCGCGTTGTGCCGATAAGAAAGCCTGTAAAATCAGAAGGTATGCGACATGCTACCTTCACGTTAACACCGCAATGTATTGAAAAACTTGCAAACATTGCCCAAAAGACAGGTAAAGCCAAGTCTGCACTGATTCGAGAGTGGATTGAAGATAACAGCATAAATTAGACTAAAGTATAAATCCAAATACGTATTTCATTCGTTTTATCCTTCACAATAATAATGTTGCCTTGGCGTTAGCCTACTGGGATACTCACCGACAGCATGTTCTGACAGCGTATAGGAGATACAATCGAATGGGCCGTGAAGGATTTAGCACAGTGCGCGTGCTGGTGTGTGCCCTGCTAATTGCTGTGCATGGCGCACAGGTAAAAACGGTAGAAGCGTTCGAGCTTTTCAATACCGAAATTGCTGATGTCGAAAACCTTTTAAATGCCAAGCAATATGCTGACGCCGATAGCAAGGCACTGTTGCTTTTAGAGCAAGCGCTACAACAGCAACAAATGTCTGCTGATACATTTTCTGCCCTCGGACTCTTACTTCAAAACGCATCGCGTTTTGAGGTGTCAAAAGCCATTTTTAATGCCGCCTTAGAGCGCTACACCACAGATGGTGAATTAAACAAAATGGCGTCAACGCTATTACAACTAGCCACCTCAGAAAGACACCTCTCAAATTATGCCATTGCACTGACTTATGTGCGTCGCGCTATGTCTATTGCTCAAATTGAGCGTAATGAATTACTTAAGGCTCAATTGAACCTTGAGCTAGGCATAATTCAACAAGAACAAGGCGAAATTGAAACCGCTTTGGAACCGTTAAAGCAAGCGCTACGTTACTTTCGTGAAAATAACATGGCCAGTGAAATGAGTGTTACGTTGCTGCGCATCGGTGAGATATACAGTTTGCTCAACCAAGCTACGTTGGCTCATACCTACTACCAAGACGCTTTCGACAGTATCGAGGAAACACAGGAGACCCGATTACTTGGTGTGATCAAAACTCGTATTGGTGCCCTGTCTCTCAAAACAGGCTCTGTAGACCAAGCGATAAGAGCAATTAACGAAGGTCTTGAACTCCTGCTATCCACCTCTGATGTAGGGGCCATAGCCGAAGCAAAAATGCTATTGGGAAGAGCACTGGTTGAAAACGGCGATACAGCTAAAGGGCGAGAGTTATTGCAAGAAGCCATGCAATTTGCCGATTCATCGGGTCAGGCAAAATTGGTCAAAGAAGGCAGACTCGCTTTAGCGCAAGCCTATATGAAAGAGCAGAGTTTCGAATTAGCCTTAGAAGAGGCCCGCACGGGTACCATTGACGCGAGAAAAAATAGAGACCTTAGAGGACAGCTTAGTTTTCTTTCGTTACAGCTAAGCGCCTTTGTATCACTAGGCGAATTCAAAAAAGCCCTAGATATTCAATCTGTTATGCAGCAGCTGCGTGAGGTACTACTTGATTCAGAAAACAAGTCTGCCATTGAAGGTCTGCAGGCTGAGATTGAGCTTGTGAGGCAATCTAGGACGTTGGAGAAACTGGAAGAGTCCAAGCAGCTGGCGTTAGCGCAAGCTGAGCGAGAAAACCTGCAGACAACTCTTTTTTGGAGTATATCATTAGCAGCGTTACTCTTGACGTTTTTAGTGTGGAGTCGCTACAAACAACGTCAGCAAACGATTATTTTGCGCCGAGAAGTACGCCAGCAAACACTCAATCTTCAAGAAAAAAATCAAGAACTGGAAAGAGCCTATAAAACGCTAGAAGAGGTAAGCCTGCGCGATCCGTTAACGGGTTTGTACAATAGGCACTACCTCGAATCGCAGCTTCCCGGTGAAATAAGGCGCAGCCAGTTCTCGGCAAAACAAAGCCCCAGTACAGGAAAGACGAAACAAGACTTACTTTGCTTACTTATTGATATCGACCACTTTAAGCGCATCAACGACGACTATGGGCATATTGCCGGCGATAAAGTGCTATCAGCGTTTGCCAATGTCCTCAAAGAGGTGTTCAGACAAACGGATTTAATTATTCGATGGGGAGGCGAGGAGTTTTTGGTGGTTTGTCGCCAATCTACTCGTGAAGAGCTCCCTGAGGTTGCCGAGCGCTGCCGAGAAATGGTCGCAAACACTCCTTTTGATATCGGCTTAGAAAAACCAATCAATATTACTTGTAGCATTGGCTTTTCGCTGCTTCCTCCAGATAGAGAGGAAGACTTTGATACCGCGTGGAAACGCACATTCGCCGTTATCGATTACGCGCTGTATGCCACCAAATTATCAGGGAGAAATGGATGGGTTGGCGTAATCGAAACGCTTAAAACTCCAAGGGAATACCCCACTCCACTAGATACGAAGTTTAATTTTCCTGGTTCGAGAATTGCCACATCGTTCAACAACGTGGCAAGTATCAAATGGCCGGAGACCCTCGAGAAATAGCAGTAGAGGAATAGAGATATGTACAGAGGAAGCTGCAGCTGCCAAGCAATTCAATATGAAATTGATCATATCGGAGAGCTTGACGCCGATGACGAAACGCTAAGCCATTCAGATACCAGTGAACTGCGCGTTACAATTGAAAAAGAGCAGCTGGTTATTGACTGTGCACCGTCAGCGCTAGCGGAACTACACGAGGCTAATAACGAAACCCACCACGTGTGTAACACTTGTGGGAGCGTTATCTTTGTTGAGCGTGGCTCTAACCAAGTGTCGGTTGAGGTGACCTTCAGCGGTCATGACGTCTTAGCAGAGTCTCACTGCCAGTTTGTCTTTTAGGTGGGTACACAAGGATAAAGGCGAACTGCGAGTTCGCCCAGATACCAACAGGTGAGAAGTACATTTCTCTCCTGTTTGGTAGTCATGTCTACCCTAGTCGCTATTTTTGATGTCTTCCATATGGTATTTATCAATGAGCGAATACAACGTGGGACGAGTGACGCCAAGTAATTCTGCCGTTTTCGACATATTCTTATCTGCTTTTTGATAGGCCCTGCGAATAGCTCGACTTTCAGCAATTTCTCGCACTTCACGCAGATTCAACGTTTCAGGCTCATCATGAGCATCTACAGGCATCAAGCCTAAATCGTCAGGTTGAATTACCGTACCTTCAGCCATAATAACCGCCGACTTTAGCTTGTTTTGCATTTCTCGAATGTTGCCCGGCCACTTATGGGCTAGCATGGCGTTAACTGCAGTTTCTGAAAAGCTCTTCGCTTTAGCTTTGAATTCTTCGCGATAAATATTCAAGAACGTACGTGCAAGTAAAATAATGTCTTGGTCTCGTTCACGTAAAGGAGGGATCATGATCGGCATTTCCCCCACACGGTAATATAAATCTTCCCTGAACGTTTCTTGCGCCACCATAGCCTGTAAATCGCGGTGCGTTGCACAAATTACGCGTATATCAACGGGAATTTCATTGCGTCCACCAACGCGCTCGATCACGCGCTCCTGCAAAAACCGAAGCATCTTAGCTTGCAGACCAATGGGCATATCACCAATCTCATCTAAAAACAGTGTTCCGCCTTGTGCTGTTTCTATCTTGCCGACGGTGGTTTTGTTCGCGCCAGTAAACGCCCCTTTTTCGTAACCGAACAACTCACTTTCTAGTAAGTTCTCTGGGATAGACGCACAGTTAATAGCAACAAAAGGTTTGTCTTTTCTAGGGCTGTGTTCGTGAATACTGCGCGCGAAAACTTCTTTACCTGTGCCACTTTCACCAAGTAACAGAGTGCTTATGTCGGTATTGGCAATTTTCTCAGCGCGACGTACCACTTTTTGAATAGCTTCGCTGTTACCCACTATTCTGGACATGCCAGAACGGGTGCGGGCAAGAATGCTATTCTCATGCTCTAACTTAGACAGGTTAAGCGCACGGTGCACCAATAATTTGATGGTATCTGAATCGATAGGCTTCTGATAAAAATCGTATGCCCCAAAATCGATTGCTTTTAATGCGTGTTGTTTATCGTTATTACCTGTAACAACGATAACTTTGGTTCTAGGCGCTAGCGCAATGATGTCGTGAAGAATACGCAAACCTTCCGACGCATTCGCTGGATCTGGCGGAAGCCCTAAATCTAGGGTAACAACCTTAGGTTCAAAACGACGGAGCTGGGCTATGGCAGATGTGTGATCGTCCGCAAAAACAACGTTGTAATCGGTAAGACTCCATTTAAGTTGCTTTTGGATACCTAAATCATCATCTACTACCAAAATGGTATCGGTCATTTCATCATCCTATTATTCTACTTCATCCATCGAAAGGGAGTGGATTTGATAATATCCACTTTTTAGTTATACACCCTATCCTATCGGAAAATACAGCGTAAAACAGCTACCGCGTCCAGGTTCACTTTGAACAGTTAGTTTGCCACCGATAGACTCGATATATGTTTTTGCATCATATGCACCAATCCCCATACCAGCATTGCCTTTCGTGGTATCAAATGGCTTGAATAGTCGCTCTTCAATAAACGCTTTATCCATACCTGACCCTGTATCTTCTATCAAAACTAGCTGCGTTTTGTTGTCAGAATTTCCAGTAATCACCACGTCGACTTCTCCGTCATCTGCGGTTGCCTGCTGAGCGTTGCTGATTAGGTGATAAAGCACGTTTGCCACCTTATCCTTATCAACCGTCACGGCCGTTTCTTTTAGCACATGAACTGTTGGTAGCGGACGTAAACCTGAACAGCGGTTGTTGACCACATCTTTGGCCAGCTCCGAAATCAAAAATTCTGAGTTTACACCTTCTTCAACGGCCTTCTTATCAGTCAGCTGCTTGAGCATTTTTTCCATTCTTGCCTTAGTATGCTCCAAGGTTTCGAAGGTGTCTTCGATAAATTCAGGGTTGTGTTTATGCTGTTGAGCATTGGCAAGAATAAGGTCGACTTGAGCTAGTACATTTTTTAAGTCATGTAAAACGAACGCAGACATTCGATTGAATGCCGCAAATTGGGCGTTTTCTGCTACCACTTGAGCGGCCTCGTGGTGCTGCATGTACGTGCCTACTTGCTCAGATACGGCGGTTAGATAGTCTTTCACTTCCCAATTTAAAGTGATTTTTTCATTGTCTCCTGACGCGAGAACAGCAAATCCCCACAGTTTACCCTCTTTTAAGAAAGGCACGAAGAGTTGGTAGCCCCATGCTTTTAGTGCCTCTCTATCTAGCTTTAACCCCTCGTAATCGAATGGTTTGACGAGGTAGGCGTCCGTATCAATGATCCAGCCATTTTTGTCGCTGTAACTTGCAAGCGTTTCCAACGTTGTACAGGTAGCGTTGTTTTCTTTCGAACCAGTTGACGATTCATTGTTATCTGTTAACGCAGTGTTTGTAATAGGTGATGCCTTAGCCACGCATTCATAGCCATTCTGCGTTACTTTAAACAGCAGACCTGACTCATATTGAATGGCGTTAAGCATTCCTGTTAGGCCAGCGTGGTAAACATCTGATGAGGTATCCCCTGCACGTGTTAACCACTGCGTTAATTTCACCCATTCAACGCGGTAGTCGAACTGATTCGCAAAGAAATGTTTAGTGATAAATACTTTTATCTTAGTGCGAAAGCCGTTGGACAAGAATACAGTGGCGAGCAATGCGAATGACATCACAACCAATATGATTTGAACCGTCGCTCCCCAGTTGCCTCCCATATAATTTATGGCGTAGCCGACAACAGCCATCACAAAAAGATAACCGCCCGCCACTAAGAGTAGAGAGCTGTGCAATACCACGTCCCGCGAGATAAAGATATCAATGCCCCAGTGATGAATTCGTCGAATCGATATGACGAGTAAGGGCATTAACAAGAAGTAAATATAGCCTCGTGCCGCTATGTAGCCAATTTCAACCTGGTTTACCATGGTAGCGTTTGCATAGGTAACGAACTCAAACAGGTTGGTTGCTCCCAGATAAATAATAATGGGTTTAAACGCCCACTGCTCACGCCCCGCCTGTCGATACACAACTTCCAGAAGAACAAGCACTTCTAATGACAGCACGATCAGTACAAGAAAGCTCCACGCGGGATTTACTACCAATAGATAAGGGGCTAGCAATGCTGCTAGTGCGGGGGCAATAATAATTAACGTTACAGGTCGTTTTAGAACGTCGAAGATATTACTAAAGCTGGTCTGTATACAGCCAGCCAAAAAGAGTAGCCATGCGAGCTGCTTAAGCACGTCAGCGCTGAGTAACCAGCTTAGCGAGATAGGTCCAAATAGCGAAGTGATTAAGGTTGTAGACCATAAAAAGGTGGCTGCGGTCGCCAACACCAATAAATGCTTGGCTACGCCGGGTTTGCGTACCGTTAACAACAGCAATAAAAGGGCTAAGTGCGCCAGACTATTTAACCCATAGCCTACATCTGAAATCATCCTTTTATCTCACCTTTATTATCATTATTTAGGAGATGAAATACAGGGAGGCGCATTGATGCAACGTCCCTGAAACCTTCGATATACAGCACATAACGTTTTCAGCTAGGTACGGTGCGCAGGCATCGCCCGCGCTATGATAAAAACTATCGTTTACGGATCACTAGTGAGCCAATTGAATACCCTGCACCGAAAGAGCAAAGTACTCCCACGTCACCGGCAACCAGGTCTTCATGGTTTAAACCAAACGCAATCACAGAACCCGCAGAAGCCGTGTTGGCATACTCGTCCAACACAATTGGCGCTTCGGTACGGTCAGCATCGCGACCTAACAGGCGTTTGCAAATCAAGGTGTTCATATTGATATTAGCTTGGTGAAGCCACCAACGCTTGACGCCTTCTGGCGTAATGTCGTGACTCGCTAAATGCGCTTCAATATGCGCTGCTGCCAATGGACACACTTCCTTGAAAACTTTGCGACCCGCTTGATGGAACAGCTTATCAGGTCCATACGGATCAACGTCTTCGGCACGTGTCATGTAACCAAAATTAGAACGAATATTGTTTGAGAATTTCGTCAATGCTTTGGTGCTTAGCACGTCGTACACGTGCTCACTTTTGGCGGTTTCAGCAAGCTCAAGCACCGTCGCCGTAGCCACATCGCCAAAAATAAAGTGACTGTCGCGATCAGCGTAGTTAATTTGCGGTGAGACCAACTCAGGGTTAATAACCAACACGCGAGTCGCATTTTTCGCGCTCAGCATTTCATAGGCGCGATGCATACCGAACGTTGCTGCAGAACAAGCAACTAGCATATCGAAACCAAACCCTTCAATATTAAGAGCTTCTTGTACTTCAATTGCAATCGCAGGATAAGCACGCTGGGTGTATGCACACGACACAATCACAGCATCAATTTCATCGGCCGTAACATTGGCGGATGCCAGAGCTAACTTGGCTGCTTCGACGGCAATTTCAGCTTGGTGAGAAAGTTCGTCATCTGCTCGAGGGGCAATCTTAGGCTTCATTCGAGTGATGTCTAGCGCACCCTCTTTTTGATAGATGTAGCGACTTTTAATTCCTGATGCTTTTTCGATGAACTCTGCACTTGAATAAGGCATTGCTGCTACATCACCTGATTCGATTTGCGCTTTATTTTCTTCGTTAAAAGCATCTACGTAAGCATTGTAGCTATCTACGAGCTCTTCGTTAGTTATACTGTCTTTAGGGTGCCATACACCCACACCACTAATCACAACTTGCTGAGACATAGGCATTCTCTATTATTTGATAGCACTACGGTGGTATTGAGCATTGCGTTACTCTGTGTCCTAAACGCATCTATACCAGTGCAATTGAGCCTAATCGTATTTACCTTTAAAAATACGACTGCGTTTTATGGGTTATAGCTTACCCTAATCCTTAAACGGTGTAACCATAGTGAACGCAAGGAAAGCTCTATTCCTCCGTTTAATACCAGCCCGCATAGATAATTACCCACTCAGCGAGACTTAAAATGTTCGTAACCGTGGCGTGTTTTCGCAGGTATAGTGGCTCTACATCAAGGTGACACAAAAAAGAGTAAGGAGACTTTAAACTCGGCCTTCGGGAAGGTCTGGCAAGCTACCAATAAAAAACCCCGCTTCAAAGCGGGGTTTCATGTAATCAATGCGGGAGCTTACAGCTGGTTGATTTGCCACACCGTTACTGTGCCGCTAACTTCGTTGCCTACAACAAGAAGAGGCACACCGCTTGGGCTGTCTTCAGCGCTAACAAAAACCAGGCTTTCTGGTGCTAAGTCACCAATGACATCGTCGCTTGTCAAACCTTCGGTTAGGTCACGGTTAATTACATATTCTGCAAATTGAACGTCATAAGGGTTAGTAACGTCGTATACGAAAATACCGCCCATGCGCTCTGTGCCGATAAACGCGTAAGTGCGATCGCCAACTTGACCCACGGTTAACGCTTCTGGCTCAGGACCTTTATTCTCCGAGCGCGAGTCGCTTGCATTTTCATCGTCACCATTGTTGAACTGCGCCCCATGAACCGACGCTGTAATACGTTCAAAATCATCACCCGAGTCATAAACCACTAAACCGTTTTGATCCCAGATTGTGAATGAACGTGCACCGTAAGCGTACGCTGCATCGTACTCTCCGTTTCCGTCAGCATCACCCATAGCTGAAGTTACACGTAAGTCGTCCGCTTCACCTGTCGCCTGTAGCATAGCTAATTCAGAGTTGGCGGCAGCGGTAAGATCTTCTACTTTAACTTCGTCTGTATAAGCTAGACAGCCATCATCTTCGTCAAAATCAACACCACCTGCAGCAGTACATGCCGCCTCATCAGCAGCGTCAAAGAAATACTCACGGGCATCGCCTTCGTTAGCGGTAAGAATGAAAGTCGCATCCTTCCACGTAAAATTAGCAATGGTATCAGGCTGGTATACACCATAAATACCTGTGTACTGACCAAAACTCACCGCATCATTTTCTTGGATATCAATATTAAGTCCAGCCCAAGACTTAGTTCCTAGGCCGACGACATCTACCGTTAACTCTTCCAAGTCAATAATCGCAAGGCCATTGTTTTCCTGAAGGCTAACGTATGCAACGTCGTTAGTAGCGGTGATGTATTCTGGTTCCAGATCTTTCGCTACCGTTGAGGTAATAGCTGTGCCGTTAATCGTGCGTCCTGCTGGGTTAGGAAACATCATTCCCTGCGCCATCAAATCTGCTTCAGTACCGTTTAGAGCAGTAAAGCCAACGGTCGTCCCCGTTTCTTCTGGCTCACCACTTGCTAGAATATTAATGACGCTAACAGATCCTTCAGGGTCAATGGTATAGTCATCAGAAGGCTCACCCTCGTTCGCTACCAACACTTTGCCACCATCTGGCGTAAAAGTGACCATATCCGGTAGTGCGCCAACCTCGACAGAATCCAAAAAGGCTGGAGCAGAACTGTCTAGCCCGTTGTAGAACAACACATAACCGTTATCAGTTTTAACGTCTGCAGGTACAGCTACAGCCATAAGGTCACCGCTAACCGCAATACTTGTTAAGCTACCTAAAGTCACACCATTTATATCGGCAGGCAGTGCGATAGTGGTAAGCGTTAGCGTAGTGGTGTTTATCGGATCAGCCATAGTAGCCGTGCTTACGCTAGAGGCATCAATAACTGCTATTGTATTCGTCTCGCCGTTTGTCGCGTAAATCGTATTGGTCTCAGCATGGTACTGAACAATTTCTGCGGCCGTTTGATTGCCTAAGAAAGCACGACCAACGATATCCATTGCAATGCCGATTGACGCATCGGTACCATCACTTCCGTCTGTCCCTGGGTCACCTTGTTCCCCTTGAGGTCCTTGAGCTCCTGTTTCGCCCTGCGCACCGTCGTCACCATCAAGGCCACATCCCGTGAGCGCCGCTGATACTAAAAATGCAAGTAACCCGTATTTAAACTTATTACGCACTGCCATTTGATTTCCTTTTTATTTGTATTTTTGTCGTACGTTATGAGGCTCGAGAAACCCAAGGATTTTTCCACCTTGTTCTCGCAAAGCGAAGGAAGAAAACAGGGATCCCTAACCTTAGTACACCAGAAATTTTATGTAACTTCTATGTATAAATTAGAATCAGTTTATGACACAAATATTAAATAGGCAAAAGCGCGTAACTTTTCTATAACAATAGATGGCACACACGCCGCTTTAAATATGGACAGCACGGAGCAGTAGGCTCAAAGTAATCACACTTCGTTCATGCAATTGTAAGCATATATTTCAAATATCCTAATGCGTGTAAGGAAAAACGGTTTAGCTTAACAGCGGAACACGCTTCGCTTTTTCAAAGGTATAGTTTTATTTATAAGCACTATCTGATACTAATATTGCCAAATAGACGTATAAACTGAATGGGATTGTGCTTTAGCGCGCAAAAGTGAGCGAAGCGAGAACATTCAGTGATAAAAAAGGATTAACCATGAAATTGAAATTCACAGCTTCGGCAGTTATTGCCGCAGCGCTTACTTTAACAGCCTGTGCAACATCTCCTACGGGTAGAAATCAAGTGTTGCTCTATTCTGAAACTCAGCTCGCGCAAATGGGTGATCAGGCATTCACGGGCATGAAAGAAGAATTAAAAATTTCGAATAAAGCGGTTCAAAATTCTTACGTAGAATGCGTTGCAAATGCCATCACTGCTCAAGTACCAGCCACGGTATTCAATGGTCAATGGGAAGTCGTTGTATTCGACGATGAACAAGTTAACGCATTTGCGCTACCCGGTGGAAAAATTGGTGTCTATACAGGCTTGCTCAACGTTGCAGAAAACCAGCATCAACTTGCTGCTGTCATTGGCCATGAAGTAGGTCATGTTATTGCAGAGCATGGTAATGAGAGAATGTCGCAGTCAACATTGATAAATATGGGCAGTCAGGCGGTAGGCCAAGTTTTAGCCGCGAATGAAGTGCCTCAGTCGGGTCCCATCATGGCTGCGATCGGATTAGGTGTTCAAGTCGGTGTCCAACTTCCTTTTAGCCGAACTCATGAATCTGAAGCCGATGTCATTGGTCTTCAGCTAATGGCAAAGTCTGGGTTTGACCCAAGACAATCTGTAAACTTGTGGCAAAACATGGACGCAGCAAGCGGCGGCAACCGCCCAATGGAACTTTTGTCGACTCACCCAGCACCTCAAACCAGAATTGATAATTTACAAGCGAACATGCCTAACGCCTATGCAGACTATCAAGCTACTGCTTACCGCCCGAACTGTCGCTAAAAGTAAGTAATACCATTTCGTATATGTCATTACCCGCTCAGCGAGAGTTAAAATGTTCGTAATCGCGGCGTGTTACGTCGCTCTTAATCTTAGGATAAAAAAAACGCTGCGAAATGCAGCGTTTTTTGTTTGAAACCAACGAAATTATTCGCTGTCTGCTTTGTGAAGATGTACATCCATTTGTGGGAATGGAATTGAAATACCCTCTTCATCAAAACGCAGTTTAACGTTTTCAGTGAAGTCGAATTTAACACCCCAGAAATCGGCAGAATTCACCCATGGACGAACAATAAAGTTCACGCTGCTGTCGGCCAGTTCAGATACTGCAATTTTAGGCGCTGGCTCTGCAAGAATACGCTCATCAGCCGCCACCATTTCTTCAAGAATTCTTTTCGCTTTAAGAAGGTCAGCGTCGTAACCAATACCAACAACCATGTCCACACGACGCGTGTCTCTTGCTGAATAGTTAGTGATGTTGCCACCGTAGATGTTGCCATTAGGAACAATAATTTCTTTATTGTCTGGTGTGTTCATTGTTGTGGTGAAAATACCAATCTTAACAATAGAACCAGCAGTACCTGCAGCTTCGACAAAGTCACCCGCTTTAAATGGTTTGAAAACTAGAAGCATTACGCCAGCTGCAAAGTTCTTAAGCGAGTCTTGCAATGACAAACCAATAGCTAAACCAGCAGCACCTAATATAGCAACTAATGACGTTGTATCTACGCCTAGCTGATCAAGCGAAGCGACAATAACAAACAGCATTAGAATGGCGCTAAGGATAGCTTCCAGGAAGTCCACTAGCATGTTGTCGTATTTAGACTTGGCCATTAGGCGTCTAAATACAGATAAAATGAATCCAACTACGATCCTACCTATTACATAAATCGCAATTGCCATCAGAATGTTAATCCCCCACGGGATGGCGTAATCGTTTATGTACCTTTCAACATCGCTTGCAGAAAAAAGCGAAAGTTTTTCTTCCATAATATGGTCCTTGTCATGGTTAGTTGATAATCGCTCAAATACGGTAGCAGCTATTTGATTTAAGACCAATATAATATGGGCTCAAACACAGTAAATTTGCTCTAAAGTCTAAGCTACATGGGTGTTTAAGAGCGTTAGTATTATACAAAAGTAGAGGAAATTTATTTGTTTTACTTTAGGATCTTCTGTCCTTTTCTGTACATTTTTGCCGCGGTTTGTTGGCCATCTAGGCAAGGCGGATGTTTGACGGTGTAGTGGTTCTAAATCGACAAGTTTCTATGCCGTATAGGTGGCACACAGGCGCTAGAATGAAAAAACAAAAAATGAACGCTTTTTATTCGCTTGTCACACGCTTGTCACTCAACAAGCGCATCCTTCATCACGAAGCTTAAATGCGCTTTGTGTTTCTTTTCCATTTTTTGGAAGTTACCGAGTTATAAGACATTTTTTTTGATGATTTTTTAGCCTCAAAGTTTTAGACTAAAGTCTCATGAAAGTTGACTGTTCACTACGCCTCATCAGTGTGTGTTGAGCAACTTCATGAAGGAGCTTTAGCAAACTATGTCACGTAAAGGATTAACGCATGTTGCTTCTCATAACCCTGTTTTCGGTGGTTTTGTGTTTATTTTTATATTCACTGCGCACCGATAAAGGAAAACATACTAAGTACGCAAGAGCGGACTACCGCCCAGCAGCCCAATCGAAGTCTTCATCCAACGTGTTGAAATCTACTTCGAGAAACTCTTCGCCTTCCGCGGCCTAGAGAGTGAGTCATGTGATTCTTAAATAGGCAGCATGCTGTCGTTTGCGTAAGTTTTTGCATATTTACTTACGCGATGTTGTCGACAGCATTGCAACCTGTATCCACACACGTATTATACGCGTTAAAACTACACATCTGATTTGCTATGCGTATACCAAGAGTTTATTACCCCAATCCAATCCCGTTAGAACAAGAGTTTGAGTTAACTGAAGACGCCGGTCATCACATCGCGACGGTACTGCGCATAAAGCCCAATCGCCCTATTGTGCTTTTTAATGGCGACGGCAATGAATACAGTGCGCAAATTATTAGCGTTCAAAGAAAAAAAGTGACGGTTGAAGCCGACGCTTGTTTATCGCTAGCGAAAGAATCCCCGCTTCATTTGCACTTAGGTCAAGGGGTATCTAAAGGCGATAGAATGGATACCGTGCTACAAAAAAGCGTGGAACTTGGCGTATCAGAAATAACGCCCGTCATCACTGAACGCTGTACGGTTAAACTCGACGAGTCGCGCTGGGAAAAGAAAATTCAGCAATGGCAGAAGATTATTATTGGCGCCTGTGAACAAAGCGGTCGCAACATTATTCCCGCGCTCAACGCCCCGGTTAGTCTTAATCAATGGTTGTCGTCTTCAACCAATACCACAAGATTAGTTCTCGCACCTGGCGCAGAGCAAAGCTTGGCAAGACAACCTTATAATGCTCAAGGCTTTCGTTTGCTTATTGGCCCTGAAGGTGGGTTATCTGAAACA
The DNA here is from genome assembly GCF_022348355.1 of Alteromonas sp. Cnat2-8. NCBI lineage: Bacteria > Pseudomonadati > Pseudomonadota > Gammaproteobacteria > Alteromonadales > Alteromonadaceae > Alteromonas > Alteromonas sp. Cnat2-8. Next base: position 356,079 of record NZ_JAKREX010000002.1, on the reverse strand, counting down.
GAAATTCATCAGGCAAACGAAAACGGCTATCAGTCAGTAAGTTTGGGCCCACGTATTTTGCGCACCGAGACAGCAGCGATTACAAGCCTAAGTATTCTTCAAGCTCAGCACGGCGACTTCTAAGTCAGTATTTTAGGCAGCTATATAGCAAGCATAGTGCTAGCTCAGTAACTTGAAGAATTCAGGTGTGCCCCCATATATGTTTACAATCAGCTGGGCCATCTGAGCCGGCATTTTATCAACATTCAAGGTGAAAACATTATGCAATATACCGTTGGCGTAATTATGGACCCCATCGCGAGCATTAAGCCACATAAAGATACAAGTTTTGCGATGATGCTTGAAGCTCAGCGCCGCGGTGCAAAGGTTGTATATTTTGAATTAAAAGACCTGTATTTAGACAATGGTAAGCCTATGGGTTTAGGTAAAACCGTATCGGTCAAGGATCAAGCTACAGATTTCTACACCATTGAAGACGAGTCGACCTTGCATTTAGGCGACATTGATGTGTTACTCATGCGCAAAGATCCACCCTTTGACAGCGAGTTTTTGTATGCGACTCAGGTGCTGTCGCTTGCGCAGGACGCGGGAGCGCTAGTTGTAAATAACCCTCAAGCGCTTCGCGACTACAACGAGAAGCTGTTTACGTCGTACTTCCCAGAACACATTCCCAATACCTTAGTCACGAACAACCAAGCGCTTATCCGTGAGTTTCACGCCAAGCACCAAGACATTATTTGCAAACCCTTAGACGGTATGGGTGGCGCGTCTATCTTTAGAGTGAAGCCTGATGGCAATAACTTAGGCGTTATTATTGAAACCCTAACCAAGTTAGGCACGCGCTACATGATGGTGCAAGAGTACCTTCCAGAGATTAAAGACGGCGACAAGCGCGTACTCATCGTTGATGGTGAAGTCATGCCGTACTGCTTAGCGCGACTGCCTACAAAAGGGGAAACCAGAGGTAACCTAGCCGCTGGCGGTACAGGACGCCCTCAGCCAATCTCAGATTCTGACCGCGCCCTAGCCGAAGCCATCGCTCCAACGCTCAAGGAAAATAACATTTTATTCGTAGGACTTGATGTTATTGGCAGCAAAATTACTGAAATAAACATTACTAGCCCAACTTGCGTAAGAGAAATAGAAGCAGCTTACGATGTTAATATAATGGGTGCGCTGTTTGACGCCATTGAAAAGCGCTTGGCCAGTAAATAAAGTAAGGTTGTATTGGTAACACAGTGCAGTTCGTATCGTAAAAAGCAAATATGAGTGGATAGAGCGCCTTTAGCTTCAATAGTGTAAAGGCCCTCACAGAGCAAAAGATAGTAGATAAAAGACAAACTATGACGGAATTAAAAAGCCTACAAAATCATTTTCTGGTCGCGATGCCTAGTTTGGACGATCCGTATTTTTCTCGCTCACTCATTTATATTTGTGAACACAACGCTGAAGGTGCTATGGGTATTGTAGTAAATCAACCCTCCACCATGAACGTGAAGCAGCTTCTTGAACAGACTGACAAAGAACTCACTGTGTCTGACGACAAAGCAGAGCAAATCGTGCTGGCTGGCGGTCCTGTAAGCCAAGAGCGAGGATTTGTGCTGCACTCGTCGCAAAGAGAGTGGGCATCTAGCTTAAAGCTTGCACCAGGGGTTATGGTGACCACCTCCAAGGACATTTTGACTGCTATTGCCAATGATGAAGGCCCTGAAGACGTTTTGATTGCTTTGGGGTACGCGGGCTGGACAGCCGGTCAGCTTGAGAAGGAAATGCAGGAAAACGCATGGCTCACCATCGAAGCTGACGAAGAAATTCTGTTTAACACGCCTATGCACAAGAAATGGCAAGCAACAGTAAATAAACTCGGTGTGGATGTATGGCAGCTAGCACCGGGAGCGGGACATGCCTGATATAGGAAATCGTACGGTACTTGCGTTTGATTTTGGTACCAAAAGCATTGGCGTGGCGGTAGGTCAGGAAATTACCGGTACGGCTTCCCCTCTTGCAGCGCTGAAGGCACGAGACGGTATTCCTGACTGGACGTTAATAGAAAAGCTTTACGAAGAATGGCAACCGCATATCGTGGTGGTGGGTTTACCGCTTAATATGGATGGTACTGAGCAGGAGATGACTCAACGCGCCCGCAAATTTGCAAACCGTCTACATGGGCGTTTTAAAGTGGCCGTTGACACCTGTGATGAGCGACTGACTACCACAGACGCTAAAGCCATGCTGTTTGAGTTAGGTGGCTATAAGAAACTGACTAAAGATAAGGTTGATAGTGTGTCGGCCTGTGTAATATTCGCTAGCTGGAGCGAGAGTCAGTACGAATAATTGTTAGGGCCTGTTGACCTTTGTATGCTGCTGGCTCTTGCTATTATTACTTTTCTGCCCCACACTGCCAGCAGACATCAAAAGCAGCGCCGTTTTGTTCACTGCACTCACCACAAATCCAGTCTTCACTAGATAATGCCTTATCGTTTGATTTCTGAATGAAGAGCTCAATAACTTTCGACGCTCTTGCATACCAGCTGTCGTCAACAAGCCACACTTCCTGCTGAGAATCTTGCCAAGGCAGCTCTCCGATTGCGCCACTGGCAAACTCATTTTTTACCATATAAGGAATAGATAAAGCATCAAGCTCGCTGCGAACCGCTTGAAGTTCAAAAGCGTCTTGTGAAGTGAAGAGTTTTTTCAATGGCTACCCTCTTGTTAAACACAAAAGCAGCCCGTGGGCTGCTCATCATGCGAGAAAAACGTGTCTCTCTACTGCTTTATTTCAGTAAGCGTTTCAAATGCAGCTCCCCCTAAAGGGATTTCAGCATAAAGCGAAAGCAATTAGTCATCCATATCAATAGATACATTTGACAGTGTACCTAAGCTAGAACCGTCGCTGGTATCAAGCTTGATCATTAAGCGCAAATCGTTGGGCGAGTCGGCGTGGTGCAGCGCTTGGTCCATATCAATCTTACCCGCTTTGTACAAATCATACAGCGCCATATCAAAGCTCTGCATGCCCTGCTCTTTGCCTTTTTTCATTGCTTCTTTTAACGCGCCTATTTCATTGCGCTGTATTAGGTCGCGCACTAGCGGCGAGTTTAGCAATATTTCTATTGCCGCAACCCTACCCTTGCCGTCTGGCGTAGGTACTAGTTGCTGCGCAACAATGGCGCGGATGTTTAAGCTTAAGTCAAAGCGCAACTTATCGTGCTGATCTTTCGGCGCTAAATGCATAATACGTTCAATAGCTTGGTTCGCGTTGTTAGCGTGCAGCGTAGCCACACACAAATGCCCTGTATCAGCAAACGACATGGCATATTCCATGGTTTCCATTGAACGAATTTCACCAATAAGAATGACATCAGGCGCCTGACGTAGCGAACTTTTAAGGGCGTCGTCGAAAGACTGAGTATCTATGCCCACCTCGCGCTGGGTAATAACACAGTTTTTATGCTCGTGCACAAATTCAATGGGGTCTTCAATAGTCAGTATATGCCCGTGCGAATTTTCATTTCTATGCCCAATAAGCGCAGCCAATGACGTGGACTTACCCGTGCCTGTTCCACCTACAAATAGAACAAGACCGCGTTTAGCCATAATAATTTCTTTTAATACTCGCGGCAGACCCAAATCATCAGCTTTCGGAATTTGAGTAACGATGCGGCGAATCACCATGCCCGCTTGGTCACGCTGCCAAAATGCAGAGCAGCGGAAACGACCAATGCCCTCTCGTACTATGGCGAAATTACATTCTTTGGTCGTGTGAAACTCATTCTGCTGTTTTTCAGTCATCGCTTCGTGAACTAGCGCCAGCGATGCCTCTTCCGAGGTCGCGCTTTCCGTCACTGGCGTAAGTTTGCCGTTAATTTTGGCACTTACCGGAAACCCCGCCGTTACGAATAAATCCGATGCGTTGGTATCGACCATTTTTTGTAGTAGTGAATCTAACATATTGGCCTCTAGAAACTGTTCATCGACTGTTTATCAACTGACTTTGCTGCGGCGTCTTGTTTGGTAATAACCCCCATCGCCACTAAGCGCTGAAGACACTGATCCATGGTTTGCATACCGTGAGCCTGACCCGTTTGAATAACCGAGTACATTTGCGGCACTTTATCTTCTCGAATAAGGTTACGAATAGCGGGGATCCCCACCATGATTTCATGAGCCGCAACTCGGCCCCCGCCTACTTTCTTAAGCAGTGTCTGTGAAATAACCGCACGCAATGATTCCGACAACATAGAACGCACCATGGCTTTTTCTTCTGCCGGGAAAACATCGATAATACGGTCAATGGTTTTTGGTGCAGAGTTGGTGTGAAGAGTGCCGAATACTAAATGGCCGGTTTCGGCAGCTGAAATGGCAAGGCGTATGGTTTCTAAGTCACGTAGCTCACCGACTAGAATTACGTCTGGGTCTTCACGAAGCGCCGAGCGCAGTGCGTTATTAAACGAGTGCGTATCGCGGTGTACTTCCCGCTGGTTTACCAAGCTAAGCTTGTTGTCGTGCACGAATTCGATAGGGTCTTCAATGGTAAGAATATGTTCACGCTTGTGGGTGTTGATATGGTCGACCATGGCCGCAAGCGTGGTACTTTTACCCGAGCCGGTGGCACCTGTCACAAGTACAATGCCAGTAGGCTGATTTATAATTTCCTTGAAAATTTCAGGCGCGCCAAGGTCGTCTAAGGTTAATACTTTACTGGGGATAGTACGTAATACTGCCGCGGCGCCTCGGTTTTGCACAAACGCGTTAACACGAAAGCGCGACAAGCCATTAACTTCGAAAGAAAAATCGGTTTCCAGGTTTTCTTCGTATTCTTTGCGCTGCATGTCATTCATAATCTCATAAACGAGACCATGTACTTGCTTGTGATCGAGGGCTGGCACATTCAGTTTACGCATTTCGCCATCTACACGAATTATTGGTGGTAGGCCCGCTGATAAGTGTAAATCTGAGGCGTTATTCTTAACACTGAAAGCCAAAAGTTCGGTAATATCCACAACCACTTCTCCAAAACAAGGTGAATAATGCAAACAATAGCAGAAAGACTAGATTCCGCACGAAAAGGAATAGACCAAGCCGCTACCAGTGCACATCGTCCACCAAATTCCGTTAAATTGCTAGCGGTTAGCAAAACAAAACCCGTATCAGATATTATGGAAGCGTATGAAGCCGGACAACGTATGTTCGGCGAAAATTACGTGCAGGAAGGTGTTGAAAAGGTTCAGGAACTTTCTCACTTAAGCGATATAGAGTGGCACATGATTGGTCCAATTCAGTCGAATAAAACCAAGGTAGTCGCCGAACACTTTGATTGGGTTCAGTCTGTAGACAGAGAAAAAATTGCCCGCCGCTTAAACGAACAGCGACCTGACTCAATGCCGCCGTTAAACGTGTGCATTCAGGTTAATATTGATGACGAAGAGAGTAAGTCAGGGGTAGCCCTAAGTGAATTAGATGCGCTAGTGGAGTTTATTAACTCTCAAAAGCACCTGACCTTGCGTGGACTAATGGCCATTCCCAAAGCAGATCCTAGTGAAGAACAACAGCGCGCCACACTGTCTAAGCTAAAAGAATTATTCGACCACTACCATACATCATTGAGCAATTTTGATACCCTATCCGTAGGAATGAGTAGTGATATGACAGAAGCGATTCAACACGGGTCGACTATGGTGCGCATCGGCACCGCTATTTTCGGTAAACGAAACTAGCGCGCTAACCCAACGGGTAGCGCTTCGCCTCGCTACACAGACTTAAACGCAACCAACAAATAGGATTTACATGCAACAGAAAAAATTAGCATTTATTGGCGCGGGTAACATGAGCCGCAGCATCATCAGTGGTCTTATCAAATCTGGGTACGCGAAAGAAAACATCCTTGCGGCAAACCCTTCCACACCAAAGTTAGACGGCCTGAAGGCCGAGTTTGGTATTCACACCACACAATCTAATGATGAAGCCTGCCAATTCGCTGATGCCATAGTCCTTGCGGTAAAACCACAAATAATGGGCGATATGTGCGGCGAGCTTCAGAAAAACAATGACCTTTCGGGCAAGTTGTTTATGAGCATTGCAGCTGGGCTGCCGGTAGCTAGATTGCAAGAAATGCTAGGTGGTGAATACCCTGTTGTTCGTATTATGCCAAACACCCCGAGCTTGTTAGGCAAAGGCATGTCTGGGATGTATGCCGACGACACGGTTTCTGAGTCAGACAGGCAATACGTTGACGATGTAATGAACAGCGTTGGCGAAACCGTTTGGGTAGATAAAGAAGAGGGTATTAACGGTGTTATCGCCGCAGCGGGCAGCAGCCCAGCTTATTTCTTCTTGTTCTTACAAAATATGCAGGAAGAAGCCATGAACATGGGCTTTGACAAAGCGCAATCTCGCTTAATGGTCCAACAAGCCATGTTAGGCGCAGCCGAAATGGTTTGTAACAACCCAGACCTTGAATTAAGCGAGCTTCGTGCCCAAGTTACGTCTAAGGGCGGCACTACCGCAGAAGCCGTTAACACTTTCATTAATGAAGGTTTAAAAGATATTGTCAGCAAGTCGATGCGCGCCGCCGTAGCACGTGCTGAAGAAATGGCAAAACAGCTATAACGTTTTAGGAAAAACACAACATGAATGCAACGGTATTTTTGGTTGATACCTTATTTAGCCTTTATTTGATGGTGGTTATTCTGCGCCTTTGGTTACAAATGGTTCAGGCAGATTTTTATAACCCACTCAGTCAATTTGTAGTAAAAGCAACCCACCCTATCGTGGGGCCGTTGCGCCGTATTATTCCGTCAATCGGCAGGTTCGACACCGCTACCTTTGTGTTAGCGGTAGCGGTATGCGCGCTTAAGCTAATAACCCTAGGGTTAATGTTTGGCGGTAGTCTAAACCCAGTCGGCATTGCGATTTTGTCAGTAATTGGGGTGATAAAAGAAACCCTGTCGTTAATGTTCTGGGTGTTGCTACTACGCGCTATTTTGAGCTGGGTGTCACAAGGTCAGTCTCCGGTTGACTATGTTCTGTATCAACTAACCGAGCCGTTTTTAGCGCCAATACGCAAAGTCATTCCACCATTGGGCGGGTTGGACTTATCAGTGCTTATTGCCATCATCGCATTACAGTTTTTACAGCTTCTGATCCAAGACACTTTCCCTATGTAACTAATGTCAGTTCAAGACACTGTTAGGGAAAGCATTGGTCTTGCAGTTTGGTTCATAGAGCAAAACAAGCTGTAATGGGTAAGAATTGAAAATAAGATGAAGGCAGAGGTAGTTTCTATCATGGGTAGAATAAATCAAATCAAAAAAGCTTACGTAGCACTTCTTGTGATGGCTATGTCATGCTTAAGCTTTTCCGCATTTGCCGAGCAGAAGCAAACGCTTGGTGAATGGGATGTTCACTATATGGTGGTGAGTACGCCATTTCTCACACCTGAAGTGGCGGCTAGCTACGGCATTGTGAGAAGTAAGTTTAATGCGCTGGTTAACATTTCGGTGTTAGACAAAGTCTCCGGTGAAGCGCAACGGGCAGATGTCACAGGTACGGCTAAGAATCTGTTAGGTAACTCGCGTAAGCTGACTTTCAAAAAGGTGGAAGAAGGTGATGCTATCTATTACCTTGCCGTGCTGCCATTTCGCGATCAGGAAACCTTTAGGTTTGAGATTGACGTTCAAAAAGATAGCAGCAAACAAACGCTGAAGTTTCAGCAAAAAATGTACGTTGACGAGTAATTTATAAGGCGAGCACTGCTTTAATAATGCCAACATCATAAGTAAGCGCTCACCTGTAACGCATTCATGCTTGTGATGAAAAGCACTGATTAACGAAGCGAGATATCCGTTAGCCCGGTATCTCGCTTTTTTATTATGTTAAAAATAGGGTAACTGCACTTTACCAATTGAATGTGGTGGTAAATAATCAAAGCAACTGGTCGGGCAAGTTAGTGTGATCGGATTATGTGTAATCATTAGCACTTAAATCATGAAAGACAGATGAGCACTGCGCCGCAGCAAAGAGCGACATGCACTAACTGCCTTCATAGCAAATAAAAAGAGAACAATTATGAATACGCCCTCGTCTCAGACAGCTACACCGCAGTCTGCCCACAATTCAGAACAACTCTCACCTTACTTCCCTAACTTATTAGCTCCGTTGGATTTGGGTTTTACTCAACTTCGCAACCGTACCCTAATGGGTTCAATGCATTTAGGTTTGGAAGAAGAGAAAGGCGGATTTGACAAACTTGCTGCGTTTTACGCTGAGCGAGCAAAAGGTGGTGCGGGGCTAATCGTAACAGGTGGTATTAGCCCGAACATTTCAGGTTGGGTAGCGCCCTTTGCTGGCAGAATGACCCGCTCTCGCCACGCGAAAAAGCACCGTGTTATTACCGACGCTGTGCATAAGGAAGACGGCAAAATTTGCATGCAAATTTTGCATTCAGGCCGTTACGGTTATCACCCACTTGCTGTTTCGGCTTCACCTATGAAGTCGCCTATTACCCCTTTTAAGCCTCGCGAACTGTCCTCACGTGGCGTAAGAAGCACAATTAAAGACTACGTAAAATGTGCAGCCCTTGCCCAGCAAGCAGGCTATGACGGCGTGGAAATTATGGGTTCTGAAGGCTACCTCATAAATCAGTTTTTCTGTGAGCGCACCAATCATAGAAATGATGAATGGGGTGGCAGCCTAGAAAATCGTGCTCGTCTGGCAATAGAAATAGTAAAAGGTGTACGCGAGAAAGTGGGCACTAACTTCATTATTATTTATCGCCTGTCTATGCTGGACTTAGTCGAAGGCGGCGCTAAGTGGGACGAGGTTGTATATTTAGCCAAAGAAATCGAAAAAGCAGGCGCTACGCTAATTAATACCGGCATAGGATGGCACGAAGCAAGGGTACCCACTATCTCCACATCCGTACCTCGCGCGGCGTTTACTTGGATAACCGAACGCATGAAAAAAGAGGTGTCTATCCCTCTTATTACCACTAACCGTATCAATACGCCTGAAGTTGCAGAATCGGTACTCGCACAAGGCCATGCTGATATGGTATCGATGGCGCGACCTTTCTTGGCTGACGCTCACTTTGTAGCGAAGGCTATGCGCAATGAGTCTAAGCTAATCAACACTTGTATTGCCTGTAACCAGGCTTGCCTAGACCATGCATTCGAACAAAAGCGTGCAAGTTGCTTGGTAAACCCGCAAGCGTGCTACGAGACCGAACTTACCTTTCCCCCTACTCACAATAAGAAAAAACTAGCGGTAGTAGGTGCAGGGCCTGCGGGTTTGGCGTTTTCCATGTATGCCGCAGAGCGCGGTCACGAGGTACATCTATTTGATAAAGCCAGTGAAATTGGCGGTCAATTTAATTACGCCAAGCAAGTGCCGGGTAAAGAAGAGTTTTACGAAACCCTACGCTACTTTGACAATCAGTTAGCTCGCGTGGGCGTTACGGTTCACCTTAACACCCAAGTAAACGTAGAGAACCTCTCAAACAAGGGGTTTGATGAAGTGGTGCTAGCCACCGGTATTAATCCTCGTACGCTTACAATTGAAGGGCACGACCACCCTAAAGTGATGAGTTATTTAGACGTATTGCGCGACCACAAGCCAGTAGGCAAGAAAGTGGCTATTGTTGGCGCCGGCGGCATTGGTTTTGATGTAGCGGAATTCCTGGTAGAACACGAAAATCTAGCCAAAGATAAAGAAAAGTGGCTAGCGCACTGGGGTATAGATAAAGATTATTCTGCTCCTGGCGCACTAAAAGAAAAAGCCATAGAGCCTTCTGAGCGGGAGGTGTATCTGCTACAACGTAAAACGTCTAAAGTGGGCAAAGGGCTGGGCAAAACTACGGGCTGGATCCACAGGCAATCATTGAAACACCACAATGTTCAAATGATAAATGGTGTGAGCTACGAGAAAGTAGATGATGAAGGCCTGCACGTGCTGATTAACGACACGCCCAAAGTATTGCCGGTCGATAACGTCATTGTATGTGCTGGTCAGGAGCCGTTTAAGCCTCTGCAACAACCTCTAGAAGAGGCAGGATTTACCGTGCACATTATCGGCGGTGCTGACGTAGCGGCTGAACTTGATGCTAAACGCGCTATTCGTCAGGGCGCTGAACTGGCAGCGCGAATTTAAAACTGATCGAACATGATAGCGTTGCCGTCCGGGTCTTTAACAATTAGATGCCCGGGGCCGCTATCGCCTTTCACAGGCACGTCTAAAGCGATGCCTTGTTCAACTAGATTTGCCTGAAGTGCCCTAACATCACTTGGGTTGAAGGTCATAATGTTATCTTCAAACATCCCTTCGAATAACCCAATCATGGTGGTGCCATTTTTCATCATTAACCATTTATCTTCCACCGAGCCGCATGAAGGCATGGCTTCAAAGCCCAAGGCCTCATAAAACGTCTTCGACTTGCTGATGTCTTTAACCGTTAAACTTAACGAAAATAGCCCTAACTCCACTTTATTCTCCCTTAAATTTCGTAACCATTGTTCACGTATACCAATCCGCATAGATAATTGCCCACTCAGAAGGCGCTGGCAAGTTTCCTAGCAAAGCGTGGGAATGCAGGAATGGCTGTTCCCTTTCAAATTCCCAGAATGAAGCTAGGAAGCTTGCCAGACCTTCCCGAAGGGCGAGTTTAAAATGTCCGTACTCTTTGTTGTGTCACCTTGGTGTAGTACCACTATACCTGCGGTAACACGCCGCGATAACGAACATTTTCAATCTCGCTGCGTGGGTAATAATCTATGCGGATTGGTATTATTACTCTAGTGAAGCTTTTGAACATTATCACTGCCATTAGTCGCAAAAAGAAAAAAGCCAGTAATACAGAATATTACTGGCTTTACGTCAAATATCGGCTTTTTACTGTTCTTAACCTAACGCTGATTACGCAGTAAAAAGTTTAAATAAAAATATTATTCCTTAACTTTTTTGACTAGCGATCCAGCGATCAATTTTCTGCTCAAGAATAGCAAGTGGAATGCCGCCCGTGTTTAACACTTGTGCGTGGAACTCACGGATATCGAAATCATCACCTAATGCCTTCTCCGCGCGCGCGCGCAATTCTTGAATTTTAAGCGCGCCCACTTTGTAAGATAGCGCTTGCGACGGGATCGCAATATAACGCTCTACCTCGGCAACAACTTCTGTGCGGGTCATGCCTGAGTTATCAAGCATAAAGTCGATGGCTTGTTCGCGGGTCCAACCTTTCGCGTGAATACCTGTGTCTACCACCAAACGCATGGCGCGCAACTGCTCATCTTGAAGCGTTCCATAACGATTCCATGGATCGTCAAAGAACCCCATTTCATACCCTAGCGTTTCAGAATACAGCGCCCAACCTTCACCGAAGGCTGGTAGGAAGCTAAAGCGCATGAATGAAGGTAGCGCTTCATTTTCTTGCGCTAGACTCACTTGGAAATGGTGACCTGGAGCGCCTTCGTGTAGATACAAGGTAACGTTGCCGGTGGTTAAGCGGCTAGGCAAATCGTAGGCATTAAAGTAGAAAGTACCTGGACGAGAGCCGTCTGGCGTGCCCGGCTGATATGATCCACCTGCACTGAATTGCTCGATAGCAGGGTCGTAGGGTTTGATTTCTAGCTCAGACTTCGGCAACAGTGAAAAATACTGATCAATTTTCTCATCAACTTCACGGCCAATATCGTAATAGCTCTGTGTTAGCGCTTCACGGCTTTCAGGCTTGAACTTAGGATCGGTACGTACATAGTCGAAGAATTCGTTTAATGTCCCTTCAAACTTCACTTCGTCCTTAATTTCAAGCATGTCATTTTTGATACGCTTAACTTCTTTTAAACCAAGGTTATGCAGTTCATCAGGCGTCATTGGTAGTGTCGTTGAACCTTCCACCATCAATTGATAAAGCTTTGCACCACCTTTCATATCGCTAAGGCCAATGCTTTCACGTGCAATAGGCAAATACTCATCGCGAAGGAAGTCGCGCATACGCGTGGTTGCATCGTAAATCTCTTGCGTCGCTTTCTCGTAGTCAGCGGTTAAACGGGCTTTTTCTTCGTCAGAGAAACTTTCTGGGAACATAGTAATTGGCCCCCAAAACTGTGACTCTTTAATTGGGATAGCCAGCTGAGTATCGAACTGCTTGATCACGCGATCGATTGTCAGCTTAGTTTCAAGAACACCGCTTTCCATGCCCTCGCGGAACTTTCCGATAGCGCGGTCAGAAATAGCAATGTAATCCTTATGGCGAGATAAGTTATTTTCGTAATCTTCTACTGTTTTAAATGGCGCTGCGCCCTTTCCGCTCGCGAAGGTCGGGTAGAAGGTGTGGAACCCACTGAAGTGATTAACAGGACGCACTTCCGTTAGCGCTTCAATCTCGTCGGTAGACATTTTTAGCGAGCGCTCTTCGTTGTATTTAAATACATCGTAGGCAAGCTTGTCGGTGTCGCTTAACTTACTGCGGTCGATTTGTTTAAGTTCAGATAAATTAAGCAAGGTTGCCGTTTTCCCGGCTAAAGCGTGGGAGTCGGTTAAGAAGTCGCCCATTCTATCTGCATAACGCATATCGCCACGAAAAATGGCCATAATTGGGTTTAGCTCAATATCACGCTGGTCAGCGGCGGCAAAAAGCGCAAAAAGCTTTTCGTGCTCTGACGCCTCTTTTGCAACTGAAGTACTTTTTGATGAACTCTGCATATTTGCATGATTGTGTTCATGTGCCACAGCTGAGCTTAGTCCCAGAGCCATGGTTACTGCACTACTTACAAGTAGTGTTTTGAATGCTTTCATTTTTTGTTCCCTTGTTATTTCTTCGCTGTTTTTGCTTATATTTCGCAAAAAAAAGCGCTGTCGTTATGTGTTTTCTTGATTCTATATACCGCGTGACAAGCGCATTTAAACCTAATAATGCGTACCTGACGCCAGATATCAGGCATACCGGCTGTACAATGCAATTCAACGTTTACTTAATTAGCCACATCTTCACACGGTATCTATTCATTTAAGGTTTTCAGGATGCACTGTTTATTCAGGCAAATGAGCCATCTCTTTTCGCCACGCCCTTTCATACGCTTCACGGCCTAACACGCGTTGAGCGTACGCGGCTACATTGTCTATTTTACCGTTCAAAGTAATATCTAATTTACTGCCCTTTGCCCACGCCAAAATATGACCGGCTATTATGTCGGCCATGGTAAACATGGTGCCGCATACAAATTCTTTATCGCCCAGCATAGAAGAAAAAACGGGCAACACGCGCTTAAACTCCCACACCGCTACATCACGCATATGTTCAAGCCTTTGCTCTTTAGGCAACGCAAAGGTGTGCTTTGCTAAATTCCAAATCGGTTGCTCTAACTCATTGGTAAGAAACAACATCATTTCTTCATATTTGGCTCGCTCGAAGCTACCAGGCTCTGGAATGAATTCATGCATGCCGTGACGTTCAGCTAAAAAAGTGACGATAGCCGCCGATTCCGTCAAGGTACCTTCTGGCGTCGAAAGCGCTGGGATTTTAGAGGCAGGACTGATGGCTTTATATTCTTCTGACAGGTGTTGCCCTTGTTTTAAGTCAACTAAGCTGTACTCAAAAGGTAAACCTAGCTCTTCCAGTGCCCATGCCACGCGAACCGAACGAGTTTTCGGATATCCGTAAAGTGTATACATACCTATGCCCTTGCTTATGTAATGTGAGCTAACTGTAAGTCGAATAGGAAAAAAGTGCTACTGCCATATTGTTACTGAGTTTTAACACTGTAACTTCTGTATGACAGTACCGCCTACTTATGGAGAGGCTCCATATCCAAAGACTATATAAAGAGGCTACCTTCAAAAAGAGTGAAAATAATAAGGAAAAGCCAAAAAGATAAGGTAATGGTCGGTAACTTTTTCACGTAACCAATATAATGATTTCCGTAAATGCCAGTAGCTATGCGCTAACACACAACTCGGTTGTCGCTTCAACGCCCTAGTATTCCTAGTCTTTCGTAGTATCCCTGAGTTATGCGCCACAATGGTTCACTTTATGCTCATCTCACTTCAATGCTTTTAACAAATTCGTTAATAATTGAGTGAAGGAGAACACGATGAAGAAACGTTTACTATCTACCTTAGCAGGTTCACTGACATTAATGTTAAGTGCGAGCAGTTTCGCAGGTCATCATGATAGTGATGGAAAAGAAGTGATAATGAATAACCTGGAAACAGGGATGAGCATGGGCTCAGTAGTGGTGAGCAGTTATGATGATGACGGTGTAGTATTTACGCCAAATCTGTCAGGGTTAACCCCGGGCATTCATGGTTTTCATGTTCATCAAAATGGTGATTGTTCACCAGCAATGAAAGATGGAAAAAAAGTGTTGGGCGGTGCAGCGGGCGGCCATTTCGATCCAGAAGATACCGGTAAACACCGTGCTCCTTGGTCTGAGAAGGGTCACGAGGGCGATCTACCCGTGCTTTATGTTGATGAAAATGGAAACGCAACCCAGCCTATCTTTGCACCAGAGCTTGAGTTAGATGATATTGAAGGCCGCGCCTTAATGATTCACGCAGGTGGCGACAATTACTCTGATTCACCTAAAAAGTTAGGTGGCGGTGGTGACCGCGTAGCATGTGGCGTAATTGGGAAATAAACTAACGCCACCTCATGTTATGCAATCAACATTTTATACAAAAAAGCGGCTTCTAAAGCCGCTTTTTTATACTTCACTTGATAAAAACAACTTGCCTGGTCTTGTCTAACAAAGCGAGTGTCTAACAAAGCGAGTCCTATCTTTCGATAAGGGTAGTAATAGCCTTTATCTCTTATTCAATATTCAATCGGTATTCCAATGTAATGTTGGCATTAAGAAGTTGAGATACAGGGCAATTTTCTTTTGCTTCCTGTGCAATTTTCTCAAACTCATCTTCGGTAATCCCTTCAACCTCAGCATCTAAGCTTAGTGCCGATTGAGTTATTTCAAAGCCGTCATCGTTTTTCTCTAAACTGATTTTTGCAGTGGTATTTAACTCGCCGTCATTGTATCCCGCATCTGAAAGCGCAAAAGAAAGTGCCATGGTGAAGCAACTCGCATGCGCCGCACCAATTAATTCCTCGGGGTTGGTTCCCTTTCCATCTTCAAACCGCGTGTTAAAACCATAAGGCTGGTTCGATAAAGCACCGGTTTGTGTAGAAATGCTCCCCTTTCCCTTTTTACCTAGCGGTTTGTAAACTGCACTACCTGATTTGACTATCGACATATCATCTTTCCTTTCATTTTAACTAAACGGTTTTCATGTAGTTGGATAAGATGCAAGTGCTCTGCCGATCATAAGAAATCGCTCTATCCCTTGTCATAGCGGCTTTACAGCCCCGTCTTTTAAATGGTGGAACCAAAGACAGTTCCCTTTTTGAAAGAAGACTACAGAGTGAGATGAAAATTTTACTTACCTCCTCCTAGTCTTTTTCAGTACCTATGCTTTCGCGCAAAGCCTCAAGCTTCGCAATGTGCGCTTAGAAAAAATGTACGCTTGTAAAACAAAAATGGAATTAACTCGCTGCACCGCGAAGAAATTAATTTCAGCTTAAACCGTTCTTTATTTGTTAACCGTATATCTTCGCAAACTGGGGCCTGAAGAATTAAACGCGAAGGTCGCTTCAACGTTAAACCAACACATAAAAGGTGAGTGATGAAATTAACACTTTCTGCAGTTTTAATTAGCACAGCGTTAAGCGCTTCGGTTTTTACGCCATCAACAAGTGCCGACGAGGCCATACTAGCTGGGGGCTGCTTTTGGTGCATGGAGTCTGATTTTGAAAAGCTAGAAGGGGTTACTGATGTGGTGTCGGGGTTCACTGGCGGGAGCGCGCCAAATCCGACTTATAATGGCAATCACAAGGGACACTTTGAGGCGGTAAAGATCACCTACGACGGCGATATGCTTTCTTATAATGATATTCTCGATCATTTTTGGGTAAACATTGACCCTTTCGATGACCGAGGTCAGTTTTGTGATAAGGGACCCAGTTACTTAAGCGCCATCTTTGTAGCAAACGAAAAAGAACGTGCTATAGCAGAAAAAACAAAAGCTGACGTGGTAGCCCAATTTCCCAATAAAAAGGTGGTAACGCCCATACTCGATGCTTCTACCTTTTATCCGATAAAAGGCGACGAAATTGGCCATCAAGATTTTTATAAAAAAAGTCCCGTTCGCTATAAGTTCTACCGATGGAACTGTGGGCGTGACCAGCGCTTGGAAGAAATTTGGGGCGAGAAAGCCTTGGGGAAGAATAAGTCTTAGCCCAGCAACTTAACATCTACGCCCAACGCTAAACCAAAGCGATACCAAAAGCCACACCAAAAGAAAGCACGCCGCAAAACACTGGCAGCCCTAAGCTTTTGAATTTGCGCCAAACAAGCACAGTGACAACAGTGCCTATTGCGGTTGCAATCCAACTCGCCGCTGACGGTGCTTTTGGAATAAGTGACGCTCCTAGCATAGCGGCAATCATCAACGGCCCTAACACGCTTAGCCACGTAGGTAAACGCGCCTCAGTATTATTGGCCTTGTGTTTATTAAAGTGACGCTGAGTCCACAGCAACGGGCCTACACGTAATGCATATGTCCCGATGGCCGCTACAACAATAGCTATCCAGATATCAACGTGCATGAGATTGCTTCCTTTCAACGTGCGAGGTAAGAAGATAAAAGGTTATCGCACCGCATAGTGCTGCCAGTGGAATTGCAGCGTTTTTAAAGGCGCTGAGAGCCAAAAAGAGAGCCGCCGTCATTGTAATGAGCAAGGTAGCGCTCCACAGTTTACTTGAGAATTTAGGCGCGAGTAGCACAAGGAAAAGTGCAGGTAAAGCAAAGGGCATCACGCTGTCTAATATTGGCCATTGTTGGGTAAGGGAGTCCCCTGCGATACCGCCAAGCGCTGTCCCTACGATCCAACTAAGCCACGCCACCATCGATACACCTTTAAACCAATCTACCTTTTTAGCATCGTCCATTAGCGGCAAGCGAGTATGGGCTAGCGCAAAAATCTGGTCAGTAAGGCCGTGCATTAAATAGGGCCAAGCTTTACTTTGCGGTAAATAAGGCACCAAGTTGGGCGCATAAACCACATGACGTACATTAACTAATAACGTCATACAAACCGCTAGCCAAAGTGGCGCACCTGATGCCACCATGGCTACCAAAAGAAACTGCGACGCGCCTGCGTAAATAAATATAGAAATTAGCGTGGCTTCCAGCGTAGAAAACCCGGCTTGAACTGCGATCACGCCAAATGAAATAGCTACAGGAATATAACCACCTAACAAAGGTAACCCGTCAATAACCCCTTGCTTAAGTCCGCTTTTTGATGAAAGTTGGCTCATTCCTTTGCCTCTTTATGATAAACGATTGTAATAAGACATGTCGCCCACTCGTCTCGCGTTTTGTATACGTGAGGCAAATCAGCGTTAAATGCTAGACATTGACCCGGATGCAGCCTTTGAGTATTTCCACTATTCCCAGCTTCTAGAGAGCCGCTAACAACGGTAATCGTTTCTTCTGTTCCTGTGGCGTGAGCTTCTGCCTCTCGAAAAGTATTGGGTGCAACCGACATCCAATAAGCATCAACGTTCGGGATACCTTGTCCTTGCTCAATTAAACGAACTTCTACCCCCTTTTCTCCAACGCTTGCGCTAAGAGGCTGAACTAGCTGACCGAAGGGAACGTCTAGTTGTTTAGCTAACCGCCAAATGGTGTCTAGCGTCGGGTTGCCGTTGCCCTGCTCTAATCTTGAAAGGTTAGATTTAGCGATACCTGCCCCTGCTGCCAATTGCGACAGCGAGACACCTTTGTCTTGCCTGAGTTTCTGCAAATGCCTTCCGAGGATGTTGAGCGTTGATTGATTCACACCTTACCAACTTAATGTTGTTCCATTTAAAGAACGTTCTATATATAGAACGCCTCAAAGTCAAGAAGTTTGTTTTAAATTGGGGGATAGATACGGCGTTGTGCTCACGCCACGACTGGAATACGTGACAAATGTTAAAAGATGACAAAGTGATGAACTAAAAGGTAACCAATATTTGTGCACAGAAAACAGTCACCTTCGATTTTCTTAAACGCCCATTCGACTTTCTAACGTAAAAGGTCCGACGTAATTTATTAACAAAAGCACTACATTTAAATCGCTGAATTGATTAAGAAACCTTATCAGTTACCGTTACTTGCTATCTGAGCGATGCTACGATCTCTTGCATTAAACGAATACGAAGAGCACGAACCTGTGGGCTGTTGATCATTGCTAAATATTATCGATGATAAGGGCGACTATTCGAAGAGAACCGGCAAACATTCCGTTGAGCCGGTTTTTGCGTTTCATCAAAGCGCTAGTCTGCTGAGTGTCTTTTATCTTTGATGACACACAGACATTGTAAAAATGCACAGCAAAGCTCAACAGACCCTCGCTAAAACAGCCACTAAGTACGTGATTGAACTCAATGAACAAAAGGACGTTTATGACGAATCAAACTGACAAGATTCTTTCTGACCAAGCCTCTTCAAAGCAGGCCTATTCAGAGCAGCACTCAGCGTTGGGTGAATACTCACTGGCCACTATAACCTTTTGGCTGGCTTTCGGAACCTTTGTGATTGGTTGCAGTGAATTTGCGGCAATGGGTTTATTACCTTACTTTGCAGAAGATTTTGGCATTACTGAAAATGTCGCAGGTCACGCAATTAGTGCTTATGCCATTGGTGTTGTAGTGGGCGCGCCGCTTATCACTATCTTTTTTTCCAGGCTTGCAAGACGCACCATGCTTATTTCAATGATGGTATTTTATGCTGGCGGAAACTTGCTAACAGCACTAGCGTGGTCAGAATGGACAATGAATATAGCGCGTTTTATTGCTGGCCTTCCTCATGGCGCTTACTTCGGCATTGCCATGCTCTTTGCTGCAGACATTGCCGGTAAAAATAAACGGGCGCAAGCGGTCAGTAACGTCATTTTAGGCTTGGCTATTGCCAATATTATTGGTGTGCCGTCAATTAGTGGTATTGGGCAAATGTTCGGATGGCGAACTGGCTTCTTTATTATTTCAGCCTTTGCGTTAGTTACTGCATTAATGGTTTGGAAAACCGCACCGTACCGCGGCCTTAATCCAGATGCCAAACCGCTAACCGAGCTTAAAGCTCTGAAAAACAAAGACGTGCTGCTGGTACTACTTATGGGCGCGATTGGCTTTGGTGGTATGTTCTCAGTTTATTCTTATTTCAGCGCCTCTTACCTCAATACAACCTCATCACCTGAGTGGGGAATCTCGGCCACATTGCTTATCTATGGCATAGGCGTAACCTTGGGCAATATTATTGCAGGCCGCTATTCTGAAGGCAGGCTACTGACGTCAGCGATTACGTTTCAGGTTTTACTGGGCCTATCAGCTGCAGCTTACGCTGCGTCGATGGGGAATCCATACTTAATGGCAGCATCACTGTTTTTCATTGGTATCGGTGGTGGCATGGTGGTGCCGTTGCAAACAAGGCTTATGGACGTCGCTGGCGAGGCTCAGACTTTAGCCGGTGCCATGAACCATGCGGCTTTTAACACCGCTAATGCACTTGGCCCTTGGTTGGCAGGAATGACACTGTCAGCGGGTTATGGCTATACATCAACGGGTTGGGTAGGCCTAGCGCTTGCCGGTGGTGGTGTACTGGTGTGGCTGGCCATTGTTATGACTGCTCGCAATACTCAAGTACAAACAGCAACCGTATCTGGTTAAATGAAGGTTGAGCGCTGACAACCTTCGTTGTCAGCGCTTGTCAATTATATTCCCTCGGTATTACTCGGCGTCGTTTTCACGCTCAGAGTTATTGCGAGAAGCACTTCCCCATACATCTTCGGGAATGTCTCTTTTGGGCGCTGGCGCACTAGCTATCGCTTCAGCCTGCTTCTTCTCTTGATTTGACCACTTAACACGAATTTTCTTACCGTCGATAGTTTTGGCGTTAAGTTTTTCAATGGCTTTATCGGTTTCTTCTTGCGTGCTCATTTCTACGAAACCAAAGCCTTTCGATAAGCCAGAAGCCTCATCCATCACCAAGTCGCACGACACTATGGTGCCAAACTCGAAAAACAAGTCTTCAAGATTCTCCTGAGTAAATGTTTTAGGTAAATTGCGAACTAATATGCTCAAATTTATGTCCTACTTTTAAGGTGATTATGGATGAACGGGTGTTATTAACTTTCCTGGTTACGCAGAAACACAAGTTCCGTTGATGAACTTTGTTCTTCGCTAAACACATAGCCATCTACGTCGAAGTTTTTCAGACCTTCTACGTCTTCTACACGGTTTTCAAGAATATAACGCGCCATTAAACCACGGGCTTTCTTCGCGAAGAAACTGATAATTTTATACTGACCATTCTTGCAGTCTTTAAATGTTGGCGTAATGATCATGCCATCTAAAGATTTTTTCTTCACTGCTTTAAAGTACTCATTTGAAGCAAGGTTGATCAACACATTGTCACCCTGTTCTTCTAATGCCTTATTTAGCATATAAGTAATGCGATCATCCCAAAACGCATACAGGTCTTTACCTTCAGGGTTTGCTAATTTAGTGCCCATTTCTAAACGATAGGCCTGCATTAAGTCTAGAGGACGAAGCAATCCGTATAGGCCAGACAAAATTCGAAGATGTTTTTGCGCATATTCTACCGTTTCGCTATCAAGCGAGTAAGCATCTAACCCAGTATACACATCACCATTAAACGCATACATTGCTTGGCGTGCATTATCGGGCGAAAATGGCGTAGAAAACTCAACAAAACGGTTGGCGTTCAACGTTGCTAACTTGTCGCTTATCTTCATCAGCGATGATAAGTCAGCAGGCGATAAGGTGCGGCAAACTTCCATCAAACGTTCAGTGTCTTCAAGCATGGCAGGCTGAGTGAACTGGCTCACAGGAATTTCGCTTTCAAAATCTAAATTTTTTGCTGGGGATACTACAACTAACATTTCGACTCCTTAGGTTTTCAACAACATTGTACCACCTGATACGCTTCAAAAAGCAAAATGGCATAAGAAAGACGTAAATTGGCTTAACAGAGAAATCCGATTAGCCATTTTGTCGCTATTCAATGTATGAATTGTCACACGGGTTTGATATAAATAGCGTTACAAATAATTATTCAAACAATAATTGAGATACACCCTCCGTGAACGTACCTCAATTACCAAAGCGCTGCATGTACCAGTACTTATTAAAGAACTAAGAACTGGTAAAAATGAACGTAAGCGCGAAGCCCTACACACGCGCAAGCGAACCGTTTTATTCAACTGGCTTTTCCAGCGAGTTGTCCAAATTTATTTTGATAAAGAACAGAGAGAATTATGAGCAATCAGTTAGCTTCATTACGTGATATCACTACCGTTGTTGCCGACACGGGCGACATCGATGCCATTAAAAAGTATCAACCAGTCGATGCCACAACTAACCCGTCGCTACTTTTAAAAGCGGCTGGTCTTCCTCAATATGCAAGCCTAATTGATGATGCAGTAGCATGGGCAAAACTTCAGTCAAACGACGCTGACCAGCAGCTTACTGATGCAGCAGACAAACTAGCGGTAGCGATTGGTAAAGAAATCTCTGCCACTATTCCTGGGCGAATCTCAACTGAAGTAGACGCTCGCCTATCGTTCGACACTGCCGCCACTATCGAAAAAGCGGAACGTTTGGTTCAGCTATATGAAGATGCGGGTATCGATAAGTCACGCATTCTTATTAAAATTGCGTCTACTTGGGAAGGTATTCAGGCAGCAGAAGAGCTAGAGAAGAAAGGCATTCAGTGTAACTTAACGCTTCTATTTAGCTTCGCCCAAGCACAAGCTTGTGCAGAGGCCGGTGTTTATCTTATCTCTCCATTCGTAGGGCGCATTTTAGACTGGTACAAAAAAGCGACCGGTACTGAGTCTTACGCACCAGATGAAGATCCAGGCGTAGTATCTGTAACTAAAATTTATAACTACTACAAAGACCACGGCTACAATACCGTAGTGATGGGCGCAAGCTTCCGTAACATTGGTGAAATTCAAGCGTTGGCAGGTTGTGATCGTCTAACCATTAGCCCAGCACTGCTAGAAGAACTGGCAAACGAGCCTGGCGATCTAGAGGTTAAACTTAAAGACAACGGCGCTACAAAAACACCAGGTGACCGCTTAACAGAAAGCGAATTCCGCTGGGCAATGAACGAAGATGCAATGGCAACCGAAAAGCTATCTGAAGGCATCCGCAACTTCGCCGCAGATCAGGAAAAACTTGAAACCATGCTTCGCGAAAAACTAAGCGCGTAAGGGCTATTGAAACAATGAGTGTTTTAACTTCTCTTCCTGAATGGAAAAAACTGTCTGAACTTGCTGCAACGGTAAAAGATGCGCACATGCGCGACTGGTTTGCACAAGATGCAAATCGCGCGAACAAGATGCAGCTTGAAGCCTGCGGTATTTTTCTTGATTACTCGAAAAACCGTGTAAATGATGACGCGCTTAAAGGACTTTTCGACCTTGCCCGAGCCTGCAAACTAGAAACCCTTCGCAACGCGATGTTTTCTGGTGAGCAGATTAACTCAACAGAAGGTCGCGCTGTGCTTCACACCGCACTTCGTAATTTCTCAGACCGTAAAGTACTGGTAGATGGCGAAGACGTAATGCCTGAAGTGCATGCTACGCTTGCAAAAATTGAAGCGTTTACCGCATCGGTTCACAGCGGTGAACACAAAGGTTATACCGGCAAGCCTATCAAGCACATTGTGGCAATTGGTATTGGTGGTTCGTTCCTTGGTCCTAAGATTATGACCGAGGCACTTAAGCCGCATACAGTCGATGCTGTGAAGGTTCACTTTGTTGCCAACGTTGATGGTTGCCACATTCACGATGTACTATCTAGCGTAGATTTTGAAGAAACTTTGGTGGTCATGTCGTCAAAGTCTTTCTCTACCCAAGAGACGCTTCAAAATACACTTACGGCTAAAGACTGGTTCTTAAAGTCTGGCGGTACACAAGAAGATATTGCTAAACACTTTGTAGCCGTGTCTTCAAACGTTAAAGCAGCCACCGATTTTGGTATTAGCGCCGACAATATTTTCCCTATGTGGGATTGGGTAGGCGGTCGTTACTCACTGTGGTCTGCCATTGGCCTGCCTATCTCGCTAGCCCTTGGGTTTGAAAACTTCAAAGGCTTACTTGAAGGTGCGTTTGACATGGACACCCATTTCACAACCGCACCGCTAGAAGAAAACATGCCTGTTCTACTTGCACTGTTAGGCGTATGGTACAGAAACTTTTTCGATGCACAGTCTCATGTGTTGCTGCCTTATTACCACTATCTTCGCGGCTTACCAGCTTACGTACAGCAGTTAGATATGGAAAGTAATGGTAAAGAAGTGACGCAAGAAGGTGAGCACGTAGATTACCCTACTGGCCCAATTATTTGGGGCAGTGAAGGTACAAACGGCCAGCATAGCTTCCATCAGCTTATTCACCAAGGCTCTGGCGTTATCCCAGCAGATTTCATGTTGCCACTTAACGTTCCTAACCAGGACGACACGCATCACGCTATGCTTGCGTCTAACTGTTTTGGTCAAACCCAGGCACTAATGCAGGGTAAAACCTTTGAAGAGTGTTATGCAGACCTTGACGGTAAAGGCCTAGACGACGCTGAACGCAAACGCTTGGCCGCTCATAAAACCATGCCTGGCAACAAGCCTAGCAATACTTTCTTGTTTGATAGCCTTACGCCTAAAACACTTGGCGCGCTGGTTGCAATGTATGAACATAAGGTATTCGTTCAGGGTGTTATCTGGAACCTTAACTCATTCGACCAATGGGGCGTAGAGTTAGGTAAAGTACTAGGAAACCAAGTACTTGCAGGCATTCAAGGTGAGGCAGACAAAGATAATTTCGACGCTTCAACACAACAATTGATTGCCAAATTCAGAGCAGCGAATGCACCAAAATAAGGAATGCGAGGTGATTTAAAATCACCCAATTGGTGCAAATAACAAACTGAACGGCTAGCTTTTTCGAAAGCTAGCCGTTTTTTGTTGCGGTTTTCATCGACAATACGACAGACATTTTTGATATCCGTAACACTGTACAATTGATTACTAACAAAACAAATAGGATCAATTACATACAGTTATTGTTCACGCTTTAAACACACTGGACATTTCCTTACCGTTGTCATCATATCGTCACAATTTGTTAATAAAAGGTAAATTAAACTATTTTATTTTAGTGGCGGCTGTGATACAAAATTGTACAGAGGGAATTAAAAACAAAAACTCTGTATTAGTTGTAGTGGTATAAAAAGGAGATCCCAGTGGATAAATCAGATCTATTTGCCATGTTAGACATCGAAGCAAGCCCAGCAAAAACCAAAAGCAAAAAACGTAAGTGGAGAGAAATCGAAGCGCTACAAGATCGCTACAAATTAGAAAAAGAACTGGCCGAACTCGACTGTGGTTTCGAGTACGAGCTAGAGACACTGGAAAGATAAAACGAAGGCCGCCTGTTACACAGGCGGCCTTTTTACTTTCTAGCGTGCTGTAAATGCTTCACTTGCAAGCATGGTGTCTCTTCGCTGGCTCTATGTAATAGCGTATTAGCTAAGGAATATGCTCTGTGCCTAATTGCGGCCAGACCGCATAACATGTCTCATAGCTATTTAGGCATTTATCTAGTGAGTCATTGATAGGCCCTGAATAAGGCAACCACACTTGCTGTGTGGCTAGCTGCTATTTATGCCAGTACTATACCTGCCAATTAATGGGTTCTTTGCCCTTAGCAATAAGGTATTCGTTTGTTTGGCTGAAGTGTTTGCAACCTAAAAAGCCTCTGTGTGCTGAGAGTGGCGACGGATGAGGCGCATGTAAAACGTGGTGTTTTTGACGGTTAATGTGCTTACCTTTCTTTTGCGCATGGCTTCCCCACAGAAGAAACACAACGTTTTGGCAGTGCTCATTGACTACATCGATAACCTTATCGGTGAAGATTTCCCATCCCCATTTCGCGTGGCTATGTGCTTTGCCCTGCTCAACGGTCAATACAGTATTAAGTAGCAATACGCCCTGCTCCGCCCACGACGTCAGCGTGCCGTGATTAGGCTCGGTGAAACCATCAATGTCAGACAACAGCTCTTTGTACATATTTTTAAGCGATGGCGGTGTTTTAACGCCAGCTTTTACTGAAAAACAAAGTCCATGGGCTTGATTAGGACCGTGGTACGGATCTTGACCTAAGATCACGACTTTTACTTCGTCTAGCGGCGTGTATTTAAGCGCATTGAATACGTCAGACTGAGGCGGGTAGATAACGCTTCCCGCTTCACGAGCGTGCTTCACGCGCTCAAGCAACGTAACAAAATAGTCTTTTTGCTTTTCATCACTAAGCGCGCTTTGCCATGTTGTAGCCGAGGGTGTCATTATTTAAGCAAATCCATCATATGCTGCTTAAGTGCATCGTAAGACGCTGGCAAGTCTACCGCTAAGCTGTCTTCGCCTGCTACATCGGCCAACGCTTTCGGTAAGCTGATTGGATTACCTAGCACGTTTTCAACGGTTTCTCTGAACTTAGCCGGGTGCGCTGTTCCTAAGAACAAACCAATTTCGCCGTCTTCTAAGTCATGACTTACTGCGCGATAGGCAATCGCGGCATGTGGCTCGCTGGTATAGCCTTGTTGCGCTAATTGACGCATAGCAAGCTGCGTATATTCTTCGTCAACCATCTCACCTTTAAGACACGCTTTATCGATATAGCCGCGCTCAATAAGCGCCTCTATTCGCGGCCAGTTATTAGGCTGACTCACATCCATTGCGTTAGACATGGTCGCAACCGTCGCCTTAGGTTCCCACTCGCCGGTTTTAAGGTAGCGAGGTACCGTGTCGTTTAAGTTAGTTGCTGCGATAAAACGCTTTATAGGTAAACCTAACGATTTAGCAATCATGCCAGCCGTAAGGTTACCAAAGTTACCGCTAGGTACTGAAATAACGAGTTGGTCTCGTTTCTCTTTTGGCAACTGACTTACTGCTTCAAAGTAATAGCAAACCTGCGCTAGTAAACGGCTGATGTTGATTGAGTTTGCTGAGTTCAGGTGAAGGCCTTCACGTACGTCAGGGTCGTCAAACGCGGTTTTTACTAGTGATTGGCATGCGTCAAAGTCTGACTCAACAGCAACGGTATGAATGTTACCGCCTAGCGTAGTGAATAGCTTTTCCTGCAGCGCGCTAATCTTGCCCTTTGGAAACAAAATAACCACGTTAATATTGTCGATGCCGTGAAATGCATGTGCGACCGCTGCGCCGGTATCACCTGAAGTCGCTGTTAGAATGGTAACTGGCTTCCCTTCGCTAATACGCGACAGGGTTTGCGCCATAAAGCGGCCGCCAAAATCTTTAAACGCCAGCGTTGGGCCATGGAAAAGCTCTAAGCAATATACGTTATCGTTGACCTGCTCAACTGGTGCACCAAAAGCAAATGCGGTCTGAACAATTTCTTCTAGCTCGCCATTATTCAGCTCATCGCCGATAAGGGCGCGAAGTACTTCAATACTGCGCTCTACAAACGGCTTTTCCAACAATTCGTCAATATTGTCTAGGGTAGGAATATGCTCTGGAAAATAAAGCCCTTGGTTTTTACCTAAGCCCCGCTTAACGGCTTCAGCAAAATTTGCTGTGTCCGATGAATCTTTTAAATTTACCAATTCCACTTGCTGTTACCTTTTTATGTGGGCAAGTACTCTGCCCTTTTAATCTTTTAAAAAATTATTGTGCTTTTAGGAAATCATTTGCCTTTAAGAAACTATGTACCTTAAAAAGCTATGTACCTTAAGAAACAATGGTGCCTTGGCTTGGTATTTGGCACACATGGCTAAAGCCATCTTCATTTTGAATATAGTTCTCTGTTAAATAGGCGGCGACTTTTTCCGCCTGCGCTTTACTTGGACACACGGCAAAAACCGTAGGTCCCGAGCCAGAAATACCAAAAGCGAGCGCACCCGCTTGCTCACTAAACGCACGAGCGTCATCAAAGCCAGGCAGTAGCGATTTTCTGTAAGGTTCGGCTATAACATCGTTCATTACCGATGCTGCCAAATCAAAGTTACCTACATGTAAGGCATGTACAAACACACCTAGCTGTCGACCAAAGGTTAGTGCCTTCGCCATTTCCACCTGTTTAGGCAAGATATCGCGAGCAGCCGCCGTTGATACGCTAATGCCTGAATAACAGACGGCATAGTACCATTCGTCGTTTAAAGGCAACGACAGTGTGACCGGCGCATCGCTACCTGTCATTAACGTCATACCACCTAAGTAACAGGGAGCAACATTATCATAGTGAATACTACCGCTTATTTGGCCTTCTAATTCGCCCATCATTATAAGCAGAGTATCTTCATCGAACGGGGTGTCGAAGTAAGCATTTAGCGCTGCAAACGCTGCCACTATAGAGCTTGCGCTTGAACCCAACCCGCTGCCTATTGGAAGGTTTTTATGAAGCGTAAGCGCAACAGGAGAGGTTGTTTTTCCAGCCTTTTCCATTTGCTCACAGAAATAGTGATAGCACTTAGTTACAATATTACTGTCTGCATCGCCCGGGAGTTTGTGAGCGAAGCGCCCCACCGTTTCTAATGAAAATGACTCAGCCGCCTTTATTTCAACTTCATCACCTAGCTTAGTGCCATCAACAGGCGCAAGCGCTGCGCCCAGTACGTCAAAGCCTAAGCTCACATTTCCTATTGATGCCGGCGCGAAGGCCGTGAATGCTTTCATATTATTACTCTTACTTCGCTTGTGGCGTACTCTTTATATTAGCGCTTCAAATTAGCTCAATAAATTAGCGCTTTAAATCGATGCCACAACATTACTGGCCTAAGTCACACCTTCGAATATCTTACTTTAGCCGCCTATCTACGCTAAGCAAGCTAAGCGTTATTTAGCCCTTAGTGCGCCATTTGCTTCCACGGCATAGTACGCAGAATGTCAGCAAACACACCTGCAGCCGTTACCGTACCACCTGCACCATAACCTCTAATTACATAAGGGATTGGGCTATAGTAGTCACTGTTAATCGCCAGCGCGTTTTCACCGTCTTTTACCTGCGAAAGAGGGTTACTTGCCGGTACAGCCTGAATGCTTACTTTGCATTTTCCGTCTTCAATGCTGCCGATATAACGAAGTACTTTACCTTCTGCTTTAGCCGCTTCAACCTTTTCACCAAACGACGCATCTAACTCTGGCAGCTGCTGCATAAACTCGTCAATTGAACAATCTTCGGCAAAACCTTTTGGCAGTACAGACTCAATTTCAATGTCAGATAGTTCTAACGCTAAATCAGCTTCACGAGCCATGATAAGCAGCTTGCGCGCTACGTCCATGCCGCTTAAGTCATCGCGCGGATCAGGCTCTGTGAAGCCGTTGTCTTTGGCTGTTTGTGTCGCTTGCGACAGGCTCATGCCCTCTTCAAGTTTGCCAAATACATAAGACAAACTGCCCGATAGAATTCCTTCAAAGCAGTGTAAGGTGTCGCCGGCGCTGAATAGCTTTTGCAAGTTATCAATAACCGGTAGCCCTGCGCCGACAGTGGTTTCGTAAAGGTACTGACGATTTGTCGATTGCGCGGTCTTGCGAAGCTTGCGGTAGTAAGACATAGCGCTCGTATTCGCCTTTTTATTTGGCGTTACCACGTGAAAACCGCTTTCCATCATATCTACATATTGCTCTGCAATCGCTTCGTGACTAGTACAGTCAACAATCACCGGGTTTACCAGACTATTGTCGTTAGCGAACTGATGCAGGCGCTCTACGCTTAATCCTTCGCTTGCCGATTCAAGTGCCGCTTTCCAGTCACCGCTTAAATCAATACCTTGACTGTTTAACAGCAGTTTCCGGCTATTTGCAATGCCATAAACTCTCAGCTGAACATTGCGTTTTAACAATGCAGGCTGTTGTTTTTCAATTTGACCTAGCAGTTCGGTTCCCACATTGCCACACCCTACTAGGAATACGTCGATGGTATGGCGGTCAGAGAAAAAATTCTGGTGAATGACTTTTACCGCTTTCTTAGCACGCTTACTTTCAATTACCGTTGAAATAGAGCGCTCTGAAGAGCCTTGAGCAATAGCTACGTTGTTTACCCGCGCTTGGGCAAGCGAGTTAAAGAAACGCGCTGCCAAGCCTTTGGTTTGACGCATACCGTCACCAACCAAAGTAACAATGGCTAGGTCATGACGCACTTCAATGGGGTCTAGCAATTGATTTTGAAGCTCTAGCGCGAATGCATCTTCAAGAAGCGTTAACGCTCGACTGGCGTCTTTGCTTTGGATACAGAAACTGATTGAGTATTCTGAAGAAGACTGGGTAATAAGGCTTATTGAAATATTGGCGTTCGACATCACCTCAAACACACGACTTGCCATACCAACCATGCCTTTAAGGCCAGGGCCTGCAACGTTAAACATGGTGACGTTATCAAGCTGTGAAATACCTTTAACTGACGTCCACACCTCGCTTTTTTCATTGCTGATTAGCGTACCTGGCGCAGCTGGGTTTAGTGTGTTTCTGATCAAACAAGGGATGTGGTGTTGGGCAATAGGACCGATAGTTTTCGGATGAAGTACCTTGGCACCGAAATAAGACAGCTCCATCGCTTCTTGATAGGTAAGCTTGTCTAACAGCACTGCCCCTTCAACTTGGTTCGGGTCAGCGTTATAAACACCATCTACGTCTGTCCAAATTTCACAGCAATTTGCGTCTATACACGCCGCTAAAATGGCCGCTGAATAGTCTGAGCCGTTACGCCCAAGCGTGACTTTGTCGCCCGCTTCGTTAGCAGCAACAAACCCCGGCATGACCAGAAATTCACTGCCGTCAGTAGGCACATCTGAAAAGCGCGCTTTACTAAGCGACACATCGGCAATGCTGTCTAGGTAATCGCCTTCGGCCAGCACATACTTAACCGGGTCAATAACGCGATTAGCGATACCTTTAGCAGATAGCATAGCGCTAAAAAGCGTCACCGAGATGTACTCTCCAATACTTAGAATACCGGCAGCGACATTATCAGGTGCAACACCAAGCAGCTTAATACCTTCAAGGTGCTGTTTTAGTACTGAAAGGTGACTATTAATGAATTCTACCACGCTTGCATGTGCAAACCCGTCGAGTTCTTCGTTTAGGTTGTTGGCGATGCCGGTAACCGTGTCGTTCAACTTATTGAATAATGGCTGGAAATCTTCACCCGCGGCTGCTTGTTCACATAGTAGTGAAAGCGCGTTCGTTACCCCCTTTGGGGCAGAGAGTACAACCGCAGCACCGTCGGTTTGGTGGGTCGCCGTGCTAATCTCCATAACGCGCATGTATCGCGGTGCATCGGCTAGAGAAGAACCCCCAAACTTTAAGACTTTCATATGCTGCTCCTTAAGGTTACGCATGCTAAAACGTGTGTAAAAAAAAGCCCGCTCTGTGTTAGGCGGGCTTTCGTTGTCTTTTGCTTACTTGCACTAGTCAGCGACCGCCCTTTTTAAGGTGGTAATTAACATAATGGTGGTGCGAGTAAGTAGAATCTTTTTCATACAAGCAATTTGCCGTATAGACGTCTATATGTCAACCGCAGTTTTCACCACACTGTGTTGCAAAAAGTGCAACACTCTACACGGAATATTGCTTATTAAGGCACACAAGGCTTACTTTGTTTGTTTTCCTAGCGATCATCCATGATATTTTGGGCAAGGAAATCAACCAGTAAACGAATCTTTGGCGCAACATTTCTATTGGAAGGAAATACTGCCCAAATAGCTTCTTGCTTGTCTTTATATTCTGGTAATACCTCTACCAATTCGCCACGTGCCAATGCTTCACGCACATAAAACCCAGGTAGCTGGGTAAGCCCCAATCCTGCCAAAGCAGCGCTACAGAGTGCGTTGCCACTGTTGTATCGCACACGTCCTTGCACTGGCAACGTTTGCACTTCTTTATTTACAACGAACCTCCAGTTGGGTTGGGAGCCTACCAACAAAGTATGTTCCTTAAGCTCTTGTAGAGATTTTGGCATCGAGTGTTGAGAAAAATAGTCTTTGCTACCGCATACAAACAAATGACGTGTAGCCAGCTTTTTAGCAACAAGTGTCGAGTCTTCTAATTTGCCAATGCGTATGGCAAGGTCGAGGCCTTGCTCCACAATATCGAGCTTTTCGTTTGAGAACGTGCATTGCACGCTAATGCCAGCGTACTTTTGCATAAAGGTATTGAGCAAAGGCGCGATAAAGGCTTCGCCAAACGCTACGGGAGCGGTAAGTTTAATTAGCCCTTGCGGCGATGCTTGCAGTGCGCTCACCGCTAGCTGGGCATCTTCGAGCGCCTTTAATGCAGGCATTGCCTGCTGAAAATACTGCGTGCCCGCTTCAGTAAGTGAAACACTTCGCGTAGTGCGCTGTAATAATTTAACGCCTAGCTGCTTTTCAAGTGATGCGACTTTACGGCTTATCTGCGCCACTGACGTGTCGAGCTTGTTCGCAGCTCCGGTAAAATTGCCAACGTCAGCTACGGCACAAAACTCAGCTATGCCTTCTAGATATTTCATTATCGCCACTCGTTAGTTTAGCGTTGTTCAACACAGCGCTGGTTTATTTAAGTACATTCTATTTGGCTAAATCAATTATTACAATTATGAAAAAGTGATTTACTAAAACTGTATTTATCATTAGTAATCCGTCTCCTATACTTTGGCCTATAAAACATCATCAAATATTTATGATTAAGGAGTCATTACATGGCGTCATTCAAAGATTCGTTGCAAGAAGGTCAAACGCACATTAAGTCAAAAGCTGCGGTGGCTTGGGGCCCGGGTGAGCCGTTAAAGATGGAAGAAGTTGACGTAGAGCTTCCTAAGAAAGGCGAAGTACTTGTACGCATCGTTGCAACTGGCGTATGCCACACTGATGCATTTACGCTGTCCGGTGATGATCCTGAAGGCGTATTCCCTTCAATTCTAGGCCACGAAGGTGGTGGTATTGTTGAAATGGTGGGCGAAGGTGTAACCAGCGTAGAAGTTGGTGATCACGTTATTCCTCTTTACACCGCAGAATGTGGCGAATGTAAGTTCTGTAAGTCAGGCAAAACTAACCTTTGCCAAGCAGTGCGCGAAACACAAGGTAAAGGCTTAATGCCAGACGGCACAAGCCGCTTCTCTAAAGATGGTGAGCCAATTTATCATTACATGGGCTGCTCAACGTTTTCTGAATACACGGTTTTACCAGAAATATCGCTAGCAAAAGTAAACAAAACGGCCCCGTTAGAAGAAGTATGCTTACTTGGCTGTGGTGTGACAACCGGTATGGGCGCCGTGCTTAAAACGGCGAAAGTACAAGAAGGCGACACGGTTGCTATCTTTGGGTTAGGTGGTATCGGTCTATCTGCCATTATTGGTGCACGCATGGCAGGCGCCGGCCGCATTATTGGTATTGATATTAATGAAAGTAAGTTTGACCTAGCAAAACAGCTTGGTGCAACTGACGTGGTAAACCCTCAGAATTTCGATAAGCCTATTCAGGAAGTGATTGTTGAAATGACTGACGGCGGTGTTGACTACTCGTTTGAATGTATCGGCAACGTCAACGTGATGCGTTCTGCACTTGAGTGCTGTCACAAGGGTTGGGGCGAATCTGTGATCATTGGTGTAGCTGGTGCAGGACAAGAAATTTCAACGCGCCCATTCCAGTTAGTGACAGGTCGTGTATGGCGCGGCTCTGCATTTGGCGGTGTTAAAGGTCGTTCAGAGCTACCAGGTATTGTAGAGCAATACTTAAATGGTGACTTTGGTCTTCAAGAGTTTATCACTCACACCATGGGTCTTGGTGACATTAACAATGCCTTTGATTTAATGCATAAAGGTGAAAGTATCCGCTCTGTTGTGCATATGGATAAATAATTTAAGCCTTAGCTCGGAACACGTTAGGAGAAGCTCTGCTTCTCCTTTTATCGATTACAATATCCCCTGCTCTAACGCCTTGAGCACTGCCCTCGTTCTATCTCGTACACCAAGCTTAGCCATGACTGAAGAAACTTGGTTCTTAATGGTGCCTGTTGATTTGAACATCGCATCTGCAATTTCTTTATTACTGTAACCCGCAGCGATCAAACGGAGAATTTCGACTTCTTTCTCAGTAAGTGGCTCTGGATTTTCAAACGACTCAAATTCTACGTTCAGTCCTTTCAAGCCTTGCAACACTTTTTCGGTTACCGCGGGCTGAATCAGCGTTTTGCCATTTTTTATTTGTGTAATAGTGTCAACCAGGGTTTCTAGCGATACATCTTTAAGCAGGTACCCTTTTGCACCAGCCCGCATAGCGCCGTTTACCAGCTCGTGATCATCAAACGTAGTAAGCATTAGCACTGGCGTACTAATCCCTTTATCACTCAGTGCAAGCAAAGTATCGATACCCGATAATTTGGGCATGCGAATATCCATTAATATCACATCACAGTTTAAAGCGTTTTCACTATCAATGAGCTGCTGACCATTTTCGTATTCGCCAACAACTTCAACGCTATCATCAAGCCCTAAAAGTGATTTGATGCCTTCCCTTACCAGCATTTGATCTTCAACTAATATAAGGCGTGTTTTCATTCGCCCTCCGGTATGTGAATTGCGATGCGAAAACCCTGCTCGGTTCGCTGCCAGCTGATAGTTCCATTTAGCTCATGAACCCGTTCCTGCATTCCTTTTAGACCATTGCCTGCCACCACACGACTTGAAGTGTCAGATTCGCTTGATCGCTCTTCCTTTCGAACCCCTACTGCAAAAGCGCCTTCTGAATGGCTACATGGTGCTTTGTCGAAGAACTGTATGCTACTTGGCTGCTCATCACTGAGTTTCTCATCTGCAGCATGCGGCACCATACTGTCGTGCATTAGTAGGTTGTAAGCGCCGTTGTGTTGCGTCAGTGATAGGGAAAAATAATGCGCCTGTGTATGGCGTATCACGTTAGTTAGCGCCTCCTGCATACTTCGCAAAAGGCAATCGGCAATTCGCACGTTGGTTAACATTAAATTGTCGTCAATGTGCAGATTTACCATCGGCCTAGGCAAATCTTTAATTAGTGCGTTTACTGCTAATGAAAAATTAATAGCCGCATTTTCCCGAATGTCAGAAATCGCTTCTCTAACATCAGAGAGCAAAAGCTTAGCGATACTGTGGGACTGCTCAACGTGTTGCTTTATGGCTTGCGATTCAGTGCTCTCTAATAAATCCGCCTTTCTAGACGCGACTTGAAGGTTGATAGTAAGCGCCGTCAAATGATGCCCTAAAACATCATGAATGTTTCGCGCTATACGCAGGCGTTCATCTTGAGTAAGCGCCTGCTTCATTAGTTGCTGAGTACTTAATAATTGTCTATTAAGCGCGTCAGCTTCTTCACGCGCTTTCGATTCTTTAATGGCCGTGTTTGACATGATCATGGCAAATAAATTGAATGTCCAAAACAGCGCTCCAGTCAAGACAGCTTGCTGCTCTTGCCACACCCACCCTTGGATGAGGATGGTGGGCAAAGCCAATGGTATTGAAAGCACGACGCACTTTTTCCAATTAACATAGTAAGGAAGAATGGCGGACCAAATAACAATGAAGATGGCAAGGTAGGCATAGGGAAGCAAAAACTGGCACAGTACCGCTAATAGAAACATCGCCCATAACGTTGGCAGCCTTAACGAAGGCATACTGTGGTCATGCCTACTGACAATCACAAAAGTCGCAGCTAGCATACAAAAAATAGTAATGGCGGAGAAGGTTCGCCAATGCATGAATGAGTATTGAAGATACAAGAAGTAAAGTGCGGAGCCGCTTACAAACAACCACGTAATGCATGCAGACGCGCGCTCAATATCGATGCTCACCCGCCAGTGAGCAGGGATTGAGATTTTCATTCGTTTCTGACTACCTATATCTTTTCGTTCTTATAGCGCTACTTTGACAAAAAATACGGTTCAATGCATAGGCCATAAGTCACTTTTTATTTCATGACTTCTGGCACTATTGTCAATCTCGTGAAGTTATCACTATAAGCCTACAATTTTGTTCATTGCCAAAGGAAAGCAAGATGCAAACAATTCATGGCTTTATAGTAGCGCTTCACGTTTTAACGGGTGCATTGTCACTTTTACTATTTTGGGTGCCTAGTTTTACGAGAAAGGGCGGAAAAGCCCACAAGCAATTTGGTGGTTACTACATAAAAGCGATGCTATTTACGTCTATTAGTGGCGTTGTCAGCTCTACAATGGTGTTGTTTATTCCGCTAGTCATCTACCCAACAATGCCCGAGCACTTTGAGTCTGTTGCTTATTTCACTGCGTACCTTAGAGGTCAATATATCTTTTTGCTGATGTTAAGCCTATTGGTGTGGAACAACGTAAGACATTCTGTAGCGGTGCTTAAAGTGAAGCAAAATCTTGAGCAGCTGCGCACAATTGAATATTTATGGCTACCCGTACTGCTTTTTGTCGTCGCTTCCATTGCGTTGTATCAGGGTATTACGTACGGCATCACGCTAACTTGTATCTTTGCCCCTATTGCACTGTTAAATGCCATTGGTATTGTGCGCTATGTTCATCAAAAAGACATCGTTGCAGGTTCGTGGGTAACTGAGCACATTGGGCATATCATTGGCTCTGGTATTGGTGCATATACCGCATTTTTTGCCTTTGGAGGACGCGCATTATTCGAAGGCTCGCCGTTACTACAACTTGTCAGTTGGGTTCTACCTGCCCTTATAGGCGTTCCTTTTTCAATCTGGCTTAGCTGTAAATACAATCCCAAATTATCTGGTCGTAATACGCCTTCTTTAAAACCTAAGGTAGTGAAAAGTTAAACTTAAAAGTGATATAGAAAAATTCAATTCAGCAGTAGTTATCAATGCCACGGTTAGGGCCTGTTTACTTAACGGTGGCATTGCCACTTGGACAACAAGCCATCAAATGTGTAACGTAAGAAATGGCAATAACGCCACCATAAACCAGTGTCAACATCGAGCGCTAAATTATGAAAAAGCACCAATCAGCAGCACTTAAAATATTGAAAGATACACTGTCATTTCAAACGTCTAAGCGTAGTCTCGCTGTTAGTGCGGCCTGTATTGGTTTAGGGCTAGGTTTAAGTGCAAATGCGAACGCATATCATGAAGACAATTCAACACCGCAAACCAGTGACCAAGCGCAAATGAATACCAAACCGACACTTGAAACGCTCACCAACTACCAAGAAAACGCGCCATATATGTTCTCTTCGGGCTTACCCGATGCCTCTCACCTTTCTTTACTAAAAGAAAAAGGGGTGACGCACGTTGTAGATTTGATCCCAGGGGATAGAACCAGTGAAATCTCAACTACCTCAGAATTAGGACTCGATTACTTTAATGTGCCCGTGGATTGGGAAGGTCCCACATTAGCCAACTTTTTAAATTACGCTGCATTTATGCAAACCGTCGATATCAAAAAAGACAAGGTACTCACGCACTGTAAACTGAATTGGCGAGGCGCTGCTTTTACGTATCTATACAGAATTAACGTACTTGGTGAAAATGAACAAGCCGCCCAAAAAGACCTTATGGCTATTTGGCATCCGAATCCAACATGGTTCGCCTTCATGAACGAGGTAATTGCCCACTACAATGAGGTAAACGGTAAAGAAGTAGCGATGTCGTTCGAGGCTGCCGCTCCTGAAAACCACTAAATTTCTGGCTTACCGAGAATAATAGCGGTCTAAGACCCTCTCGTCCCTACCAAACATATATGAAATTTCAGATTTATTATTGACACATACGGAATTTCATATACGATACATCACATACGAAATTTCATATGTGATGTAATTTATGTCGACTTGTTCTGATTCTGCGCAGCTACAGCCTTTAACATTTTTCAAATGCTTGTCGGAAGACACCCGCTTAAAGACGCTGCTTATGCTCAGTCAAAAAGGTGAGCTATGCGTGTGCGACCTTACTGATGCGCTTCAATTAAGCCAGCCCAAAATTTCACGCCATCTCGCTGACTTACGAAAGTGCGGTTTAGTTCTCGATACTCGTAAGGGCAAATGGGTGTATTACCAGCTCCATCCTGACCTACCCGCTTGGGCGCTGGAGGTCATTAAGAACACCGCTATTCACAACAATGAATATATTAGCGAGGCGTTAGCGAATTTGTCCTGCGAGAATTGCTAGATTCCAAACTTTCTGAATGGCACAAAGACCGCTGCAAAAATGCACAGCAAAGGTCAACAGGCCCTGGTGTTAATTGCAGCTTAATACGTCGCCAAGTATCTGTTTTTTCGAAGTCTTATTCTATTTATTACAGCTACCCACAGTAGCCTCGACCATTAAACAAGGTTTTATATGAAGATTTTATATATTTGTACGCACAACCGTTGCCGCAGCATTCTTTGCGAGGCCATCACTAACGCCTCGAACGGCAATGTTGAAGCACGTAGTGCTGGCAGCCAGCCTGTAGGGGAAGTACACCCTCTTTCTCTTAAGTACCTTGCAGAGCGCGGGTTTAGTACAGACGGCCTTCAAAGCCAGTCGTGGGATGAATTTGAAGATTACGATGCTGATCTTGTTGTCACCGTTTGTGATTCAGCGGCGGGTGAGTCATGCCCTGTTTATTTCGGTAAATCTCTTAAGGTGCACTGGGGCTTAGAAGACCCGTCTAAGTTAGAAGGTAGCGAACAAGAGAAAGCAGAGGCATTCAACAACACTATCGATATTATTGAAAAGCGTGTAGCGGCATTAGCAGAGCTTGCTGAGAAAAACTTAGATAAAACAGCGCTTAAAGAGGCACTATCAAAATTAGGAGCCCAGTAATGGGTAACAGTAAATCAATGAGCCAAGATATATCAAGCAACCAAGAAAGCTCAACAGCACAAAGCCCATCTGATAACGCGGTAATGGCGCAAATGCACAAGCCAATTATGGCTAACTTTGCATCAAGGTTCTCAGATCACAAGCCGCGTATTTTGCTACTTTACGGCTCGCTCAGAGAACGCTCGTACAGCCGCCTAGTAATTGAAGAGTCGGCAAGATTGCTTGAGTACTTTGGTGCTGAAGCCAAAATCTTTGACCCTCGTGGATTGCCGCAGCCAGATACTGAAGATGACTCACACCCAAAAGTGAAAGAACTGCGTGAGCTTATGATGTGGTCTGAAGGGCAAATTTGGTGTTCACCAGAGCGCCACGGCAGCATGACTGGCATTATGAAAAGCATGATTGACTGGGTACCGCTTAGCCTTGGCGGCGTTCGACCAACCCAAGGTAAAACGTTGGCGATTATGCAGGTTTCCGGCGGTTCACAATCGTTCAATGCGGTAAACCAAATGCGCATTTTAGGTCGCTGGATGCGCATGCTAACCATCCCTAATCAGTCTTCTGTGGCAAAAGCCTTTCTAGAATTTGAAGACGATGGTCGCATGAAGCCGTCACCTTACTACAACCGCATTGTGGACGTAGTTGAAGAGTTGGTGAAATTTACTTTGCTCACCCGCGACAACAAAGACTTTCTCGTTGACCGCTATTCTGAGCGCGTTGAAAGCGCAGAAGAAGTGAGTAAGCGTGTTAATCAAAAATCGTTGTAAAGTAAGACAAAGGTGAATCAGAATGGGTTTCTTTGAACGTTATTTATCAGTGTGGGTTGGCCTTTGCATTGTTGCAGGGGTGGGCCTAGGCTATGCCATGCCGGATGTCTTTGCGTCTATTGCGGCGCTTGAATATGCGCACGTAAACCTGATAGTGGCAGTACTTATTTGGCTAATGATTTACCCAATGATGGTACAAATAGACTTTGGCTCAATTAAAGACGTTGGTAAAAAGCCGAAAGGCCTTGTACTGACCTTGGTGATTAACTGGCTGATAAAGCCCTTCACTATGGCACTATTGGGTTGGCTATTTTTTAAGGGCATTTTTGCCGACTGGGTAGATCCGCAAACGGCCACTGAGTACATTGCAGGCATGATCCTACTGGGCGTCGCTCCATGTACAGCGATGGTATTTGTGTGGAGTCACCTTACCAAAGGGGATGCTAACTACACGTTAGTCCAGGTATCAATTAATGACTTGATTATGGTCGTTGCCTTTGCACCGCTTACCGCCATGCTGCTGGGCGTAACAGATATAACCGTACCATGGGATACCCTGCTGCTTTCTGTTGCACTGTATGTTGTATTGCCATTGGTCGCGGGTTATATCACGCGCCGTCACTTGGAAAATAAAGGCAATAACGCACAAGGAAATGGCGCTGTTGACGCATTGGTTAGCAAGTTCAAACCCTTTTCAGTTATCGGCCTGCTACTCACTATTGTTATTTTGTTTGGTCTTCAGGCCGAAACTATTTTATCGCAGCCGCAAGACATCGTGCTTATCGCGATACCACTACTAATACAAACTTACGGTATTTTTGCCATTGCTTACTTTGCGGCAAAACGTATGAAACTGCCGCATAATGTTGCAGCACCGGCATGTATGATTGGTACGTCTAACTTTTTTGAATTGGCGGTAGCCGTCGCTATTTCGCTATTTGGTTTACACAGCGGCGCAGCACTTGCCACTGTGGTGGGTGTATTAGTTGAAGTGCCCGTTATGCTTTCGCTAGTGTGGTTTGCGAACAAAACGCGCCACTGGTTTGACTAAGCGCATATGAAAAAGGGCGAACCGCAGTTCGCCCCTTTTCATCAATTTTTCTCATCAACCTTTATCAACGCTTTTTACAACGCTCTTTATAAGTCGTTAAAATCTTAAACCGCAATCGCTGGTTTGTAAGTATCGGGAAGAATAAAGCCAAAGCGCTGCAAAACTGACGTTAGTACGTCCCGTTTTATCGGCTTTTCTATAAAGCCCAGTGCACCTAAAGACATCACTTTTTCTTGCATCATTGGCTGAATATCGCCAGACACGACGATAACAAACGTTTCTAGCTGACGGCGTTTTATTTCACTCAACACACTGATACCACCAAGAACAGGCATGGTCAGGTCCAGTAAAACCAAATCTATTGTGTGATGAGCCAATACTTCCAACGCGTCCATACCATTTGACACTTCGTAAATAGTTTCAGCAAAGCCATCTGGCAAATTGCTTCTCGCCATTTTTCGCGCCAGCGCCGAGTCATCACAAATAAGAATATTAAAACCCATCAAATACAAACTTATAATTGGTTATTAATCCGCCAACAGAATACATTAAACGAAAGTATAATAAAACAAAAAAGTGTCTGATAATTGGTAACTTAATCGCTATCTGCGCCAAACTTCACTCTTCAAGCTATCTATTTTGTGGTAGATATAGCGAGTAACAAAATAAGGAACACACGACCATGCAAGAGTTAGCTACTAGCCAAGATAAGAGTTTGGTAAGAAAAGTTGCCTATCAAATTTTGTCTCATTTCGATAAGAGTTATCGATGGTTCACCCGCATCACTCGTGGCGCTCAAGAAAGGTTCGAAAAGGGAAATTGGAAAGAAACTCAGCTTGCCTCTAAAGAGCGAATAACCATTTACGAGCAAAGCCTGTCAGACGCTGTCGCCGAAATTTATCAGCTAACTCAAGTACATCAAAAAGACGACGCTTTCTGGCAAGAGCTTAAGAAAGTATTTGCTTTACAGCTAGAAGGCCACCCGCAGTTTGAGCTAGCCGAAACCTTTTACAACTCTGTAATTGGCCGCTTGTTTAAACATAGAAAAATCGATAACGATATGATGTTTGTCTTGCCCAGCCGCTGTTTCTTACCCGGGCAAGACAGAGACAAAGTGATTAACAGCTTCGACACCACCACCACGGTGCGTGAAATGTACGAGTCAATTTTTAAGATATATCGATACAACATTCCGTTTGAAAACTTCGAGCGAGACCTACAGAACCTTGAAAGCGCGCTTCGCGCTCGGTTGAACAAGGAACAGCTAGCCAGCGTTCAAGCTGTGGAAATCCTTAAGCCTACGTTTTTTAGAGGAAAAGCCGCTTACCTGATTGGACGAATTTGCATGCCCGACGAAACGCTTCCGTTTGTTATCGCCATGCGACGCTATAACGAACCCCATATGTTTGTGGATGCGCTGTTAACTGATCGCAAAGACTTAAGCGTTATTTTCGGTTTTGCTCGCAGCTACTTTATGGCTGACACTCAAAATCCTGCGGAAGTTGCCGCCTTTCTTCAAGAGCTTCTCCCCAATAAAAAGCACTTTGAGCTGTATATGGCAATGGGACACTACAAGCACGGTAAAACAGTGTTTTATCGCAACTTCTTGCAGCACATGGACGAGTCAGACGACAAATTTGAGGCTGCACCCGGTATCCGCGGCTTGGTCATGATGGTTTTTCATCTGCCCTCTTATGGCGTGGTGTTTAAGATCATTAAAGACGAGTTTGCAGAGAGTAAAAAAATCACGCGTGAACACGTTAAAGAATGCTATAAGTTAGTGAAAATGTCTGACCGTGTGGGTCGAATGGCAGATACCCACGAGTACGTAAACTTCAGGTTTCCGCTAGACAGAATTGAGCCTGAGTTAATTGATGAACTCAAAGAGACGTGTGCATCGAGCCTAGAATTCACTGAATCTGAACTCATCATTAAACACATGTACATTGAACGGAAAATGACGCCGCTTAATCTGTATCTACAAGAAGAAACAGATGAAGAGAAAATTACCCGTGCACTAGATGAGCTTGGACTGTGCATTAAGCAAATTGCCATGGCCAACATATTTCCTGGCGACATGCTACATAAAAACTTCGGTATTACCCGTCATGGCCGTGTTATTTTCTACGACTATGATGAAATTTGTTTAATGAATGAGCGCAATTTTAGATCCCTGCCGAAATCTGACGATCCTTATGCTATTGATACGCTCTCGGTAGCGCCTAACGACGTATTCCCCGAGCAGTTTGAGCACTTCATTGTAGGTAAACGCAAGTTCAAAGATATACTTAAATCGTTGCACGGTGATTTGATGACCCCTGAATATTGGCACGAAGTTCAGGAAAAATGTGCACGAGGCGATGTTCAACACTTCACGCCTTACAACGCCAGCATGCGTTTTGACAGAGGCTAACTAAGTTAAGTGTTTGATAAAGATGCACGTTGACCGGGGCCCCAGTGTAGTTCAATAGTGTAGAGCAAGCCAAAGCACTGTGCATGCGCCCTCTAGGGCACTAGACACCTGAACAAATTGTCGCTACATGCGAAAAAGCTTAAAAGTGATCGTTTCGTTACTTAACACTCGTAAAAGCATGTGAAAGCGATACTGCTTTGCGACTGCTTGATTTTGCTTGCTGACGATTAATCGCCACATAATGGCGACAGCAACGCCAAACAAGTGTGTGAATGTTGATAAACAAAAGAAGCGTAATAATGAGAGTGCTACTTGTAGAAGATGATCCAAAGGTTGCCTCGCACATTGCAAATGGACTATTGGGTGAAGGGCATGAATGTATTACTGTAGGTGATGGAACATCAGGCTACCAACAGGCGTCAAGTAACGAATTAGACGCCGTAATTCTGGATGTGATGCTGCCCGAACTCGACGGTTTTTCTGTTTTAGAAAAACTTCGCGAAGAAGGCAACACAACGCCCGTTTTATTACTGAGTGCAAAAAGTCAGGTTGAAGACAAGGTCAAAGGCCTTCGCACAGGCGCTAATGATTATTTAACTAAGCCTTTTGCCTTTGAAGAGTTACTTGCTCGCGTTGAGGGCCTTGCAGGTCGTAACAAAGAAGGTGAAGACAAGACGCTGATAAAAGTAGGCGACCTCACTCTAGACCTGGTTAACCGCAAAGTATTGCGCGGCGATCAAGAGATCGACCTGCAGTCTAAAGAATTTCAATTGCTTGAATGCCTGCTCCGTCACAAGGGTAAAGTCGTGACGCGAAGCATGCTGCTTGAGCAGGTTTGGAACTATCATTTTGACCCGCAAACGAATGTGATAGATGTTCACATTAGCCGCTTGCGTCAAAAAGTGGATAAGGCGTTTAATGTCCCGCTTATAGAGACTGTGCGAGGCACAGGATATCGAATAGCGGATGGGCTTGCATGATAGCAATACGCGACTTTACGCGTAGTTCAAGTTTTCGCGTAGGCGTATTGCTCACTACTCTAGCTTGTATTGCCATTGTTTTAATTGTTTATTTTTGGCGATTAACGAGCAGCGACTTGTTTATTTCGGAATCGAATGCTGCCGTTAATGCCAAAACAAACGCGCTTATTACTCTCTATGAAAACCTCGGTATTGAGGCGGTTAAGTTAGCGATAGCCAAAGACAATGGCCAACATTCGCCAAATGGCTCAACAATCACCTCAGCGTCCGACCACCTACGTTCATTTGTTGCACTGAGTAAAGATGAACAAGTAGTGGCTGGCAATTTGTCGTCAATTCCCCTTGTTCTTGAGCGCCACAAAAGCGCCAGTTTTGCTACCGCAGAAATAGTTATTACCCGCCCCAATAGCACAACGAGAAAAACGCTGCGCCAAGCACTTATGAGAGA
The DNA here is from genome assembly GCF_022348355.1 of Alteromonas sp. Cnat2-8. Taxonomy (NCBI): domain Bacteria; kingdom Pseudomonadati; phylum Pseudomonadota; class Gammaproteobacteria; order Alteromonadales; family Alteromonadaceae; genus Alteromonas; species Alteromonas sp. Cnat2-8. Next base: position 312,549 of record NZ_JAKREX010000002.1, on the reverse strand, counting down.
AGTAACCCTTGGCGATCACGTGCTTTACGTTGGTCGCGGCATTGACGATTTATACAGCGCACAGTGGTTTGGTAAAACGTTCAGCTGGATCATTGTGGTGTTGCTTTGTACCTTGAGTGTGCTGAGCTTCGCTATAGCCGTTTACGTGGTTAATCGAATTAACCGCATGTCGCAAACGGCAGATAAGATTATCAAAACGGGTAACCTGCAAGAGCGTTTAGAAATTGACAGTAATTGGGACGACCTGAGCAGTTTGTCATTTGTGTTTAATCAAATGCTCGATACTATCGAGAGTTCAGTCAACAATATAAAGTCAGTGACCGATAGCATCGCCCATGACCTTCGCACTCCATTATCTCGACTTCGCAACACGCTAGAAAAAATCGAAGACACTCAACTAAGGGAAGATACAACACAAGAAGCCGATAACCTGCTTAATATGTTTAACAGCTTGTTACGCATAAGTGGGCTTGAAACCACCAATAAGAAAGAAGGCTTTTGTTCCACTGACGTACGCGCCATCGTAGAGGACGTGGTTGACCTGTATCACCCCCTTGCAGAAGAGCGCGACATTACCCTATCGAGCGAGCTCGATGCAGTTACAATGCTTGCCGATCCCAACCTGCTATTTCAAGCTGTAGCTAACGTGTTAGACAACGCCATAAAGTACTCTAACGAAAAAAGTGTGGTCACCGTACAGCTCTCTACCACAGCAAGTCATATAGTGATTGCCGTGAACGATGCGGGAATTGGCGTGGGTGAACATGAAATTGTGAATCTGGAGCGCCGATTTTATCGGGCAGACGGCAGTAGAACCAGTAAGGGAAATGGGTTGGGCTTATCGCTCGTGTCTGCCATTGTGAAGCTACACGACGGCCACATTTGGTTTATTCACGACCCGCTAGTTAAAGGGCACGGGTTAGGTGTGGTATTTACGTTTAAGCGTTAAACTTTGGACTATTGCTTTTGTCGACAAAAAATAAAAAAACGCTGACGCTTTTTTCTTAGCATCAGCGTTTTTATCCTACATTTTCAACGTTGTGATTTGTGCCAGTCGCTTACGCTAACAGCGACTTCACGTACGCTTTAATCTCTTCATCTTGACCGTGGTCAAATAGACACTGCTGGAAACGCTCTCCAGATACGGCTGTTTTAACCAGTTCAACGTCCATTTTTTTCAGTGAATCGACGTAGCTCTCTGGAGCCAACGCACGTTTCAAATCTGCGAGAATACCAGCGTTTCGTACTTGAGGTTCTTTACGTTCAACGGGATAGCCCGCGCCACGCTCGCCTGTTAACGCTTTCTCAAAGATATAACGCGCATTAAGTTCAGCGCCCCATCCAAAGCCTTTTGCAAAAGGTAACGCTAACGCATTTCCATTGTTAACTTGGTTAAACAAAAATGCATCTGAAGGGTCGATACAATAACCGCAAAATACGCCTGGATGAGCATTCAACGACATCATAGCCCCTTGACCCGTACCACAGCCTGAAATCACAAAATCGACAGCTTTCGAGTTGAGTAGAATAGCTCCCATTATGCCTAAGTGCACATAGGTAAGATGGTGATCAGTTTCGCTGTTCATACCCACATTGAATACAGCGTGTCCCAGTGAGTCCGCCACGCTTGTGAGCTCATTTAATATTACCGGATTCTTAGCCGCCTGACTGTTTTCCATCATCAATGCAACTTTCATGAACGCTCCTAAGCAAAGAAAAATAAAGAATTAAACGCTTACATTAGCATGGAACGAAATGCCACCTCACGGGTAATGCCAAAGTAAATGTCGATTAGTTTCAAATGTGAAACGAAAACGGAAATATATAAAGATGGAGGGCCGACGAGTAACAAGTCACTGACCAGTAAATCTACTGGCCAGCATTTTTCAAAAAACGAGGTTAATGGCGTATTAGTCTGTTTGTTTTTGCATAAATATGGTGACTTCTGCCATCACAATACCAAACTTACGAATATACGAACGGTTCATCATAGCACTGTCGTCAAATGCCCAAAACCAATCGTCAAACGTCACCGAATAGCTAGTGTCATCCACCGGCAAATCCATCTCATAATGAAAGTTAAATGCGTTGCCAAAGCTTGTGCCTTTGGCTGGACCATCAATGTCACTCGCGCGACCCACATAGCTATTATCACTCTGCTTTACGATGGTCCAAGTACGGGACGTTGGACCGTCGCCCACACCGTAATTAAAGGATTCATCAAGGGTTAACGTATCGCCATCTACTGAACCATCGATGTCTACTACGAACCTTTGCACCACCTCGCCCGAGCGGTTCTGAACAATGCCCCAGGCTTTAACGTTCCCATCAAAAAATTGCTCAATATCGAAAACAGGCGATACAGACCTGTAGTCTTCACCATCGACTGAAACAGAGCATCCGGATAGCCCTGCCACCGTTAAAGCGGCAATTCCGATTCCTAAAACAAACTTCACCGTATTCTTTATCACTTTCGCAACCTTAATCAATTGACGAGATAGACTTGGCGTAATGCTAATAAAGCGTTGCCCTTATCCGTTTCCCAATAACTTCTTTCTAAATTTTGGCTCAGACGTTTTATCGCTTAGCCAGATATCAAAAAAACGCTGTGTAAATACTTTGTCTTCAATTTCATCAGCCTTTTCACCGTTCACGTAAAACACACTCGTGCCATCTTTCGTAGCGATACCGGTAATGACGTCGCCCTCGCTGACGTCAGGAAATATACTATTCATTAGGGAAAGCCACTTGTCTGAATCATCAGCCGATAGGTCTCCTTGCTTTTTCATTTCATCAATAGAACGCTGGGCAATTTTCTTGCCTTCCAAGTCTCGCTGGTACGTTAACTTTAGTGCAAAGGGGGGCTGGTTGGCGTATTCACCTTCAGGCGCATAAAGCTCACCGGTATACACATCCCAAAAGTAGTAAGAGAACATGCCTTTTCCAACGAGCTTTGCATTGGGAACATAATTACTGATGTACTTAACATCTGGCTCTTGCGCAACCGCATTCTTTGACATGATTAGCCCGCTTGTTGATATCGAAACAAAAAGCATGATGGAAAACATCTTCGCAGCCATGCTAGCGCTATACATCGAATATCCCCACACACCACTGGCACTTTCTGGGCGCATTGGTAAGGATTTAGCTCTCAACTGGCGAAATAGGCCATACATTTTGATAACCATAACTATGCTCTTATTAGCGTAATAAACATTACAGGTCTTTTATTGTATTTCTATCTGGTTATACTCTTGCCTTCACACATTTGATCAACTGACACTAGGCTCTCGTTGTGCTTCCCCTTGATGCATTTAAATCGTCATTAACCCTGCCCTCACCGCTAATCCCATTTAAGCCAAATTGGGAAGGTGCCAGCAAGGTATCGCTATTTGTTAAGCGTGATGATGCTATTCACCCTGTAATGTCAGGTAATAAATGGCGAAAGCTAAGTCATGCGCTCACCAGCCCGTTGCCAAAAACGATAGTGAGTTTCGGCGGCGGTTTTTCTAACCACCTGCATGCACTAGGCTTTGTTTGTTATAAATTGGGCATTCCTTTTAACGCCGTTATTCGCGGTGACTACAGCGCTGCACCTACACCCATGATTGAGGATTTGAAAAGTTGGGGCACCCGTATCGACTATGTAGACCGAGTCACTTACAAAAAGCGAAACGATAGCGCATATCTACTTCATCTTAAGCAGCAGCAACCTGACGCGATGATCATTCCTGAGGGCGGAAGCCAAGCACAAGCGCTTCAAGGGATAAAGGACATGGTTGATGAAATCGACATAGACTTTGATTTTATTGTCGCTCCTGTCGCTAGTGGAGCCACTTTGGCGGGAATAGTCAGTGCATTAAATAAACGTAATGAAAATAATGCGAAAGACACTCTCCATCACACTGGTTGCAACGCTGTCGGTGTTGGCGTGCTGAAGGGTGAAGACTACTTAGAAGGATTAGTCGAACAATTTCTTCCAGCCTCGCTTGGGCGATCAAATTGGCATATTGAACACAACTACCACTTCGGTGGTTACGCCAAAGCGCCAAATGAGCTTCAAACCTTCTGCAACGATTTTAATAATACTTTCGATTTTGATATCGAGCCTGTTTATTCCGGCAAAGCCTTTTGGGCAGTTAAAGATATGCTGGCCAAAGGTATGTTTGAAGACGGGTCACGCATTGTTGTACTGCACACAGGCGGCTTGCAAGGCGCAAGATAAACCCCTTTTATAACAGAGTGTTGCGATCACTACCTTTCGGTGTTACAACTATCCCTGTGAGCTTGCTCACAATTCTTTTAAACACTAAACAACGATAACAACAAGAAGTTTGTCGCAGGATGCGGCATAACATTAGCGCTTGCTACCTGCAGACTTCATCAAGGAATGATTATGAAAGATATTTTCTTCTTCGACTCAATGTTAACCCCTAAGATTATCACTTTCGTGTACTGGCTATTGCTTTTAGGATCTGTGGTAAGTGGCGTAACGACGATGTTTGTAGGGTACGACGCGAGTTTTGTATACGGCCTATTTATTATCGTGTCTGGCTGTATTGGCGCAAGAATCTGGTGCGAACTGCTTATCGTACTTTTCAAAATTCACAGCAACCTTCAGAAAATTGCTAGTAAAGAATAGTGCCATACCAAGGCTAGCGCTTCTCTAGGTAGCGCTAGCAATCCATCTAGTACTTTGATTGTGTAAGACCATTAGTATCAATCTGCGACAGGATAGCCAAACAACCTCTTTAACTTTGCTTTTATCCCTTTTGCGTGCTGAAGCTGTTCACGAAGCACACCTATTTGACTAAAGTTAGCGCTAAGAGGATTGTCCTTAGGCATTTTTCCTATAATGCCGTACTTTATCGTTATCGTTTTGTCTTCTTTAGCGAAAGTGCCGAATAACTTATCCCATATAATAAGTACGCCACCGTAATTCTTATCGATGTATGGTTTATTCGTTGCGTGATGAATACGGTGATGCGTAGGCGTGTTGAAGATACGCTCTACCCAGCCTAGGTTTCCAATTGTCTGAGTGTGTACAAAAAACTGATAAGCCAGATTGATAGCGACAATGGCAAAAACCAGACTTGGCGAAAAACCAATAAGAATCATTGGTACCCAGAACAGCCACATGCCGACAAAAGGGTACAAAACGCTTTGTCTGAAGGCCGTTGTGAAATTCATTTTTGTCGAGCTGTGATGTACCACATGCGCTAGCCAAAACCAGTGTATGTTGTGTGAAGCACGATGAAACCAGTAGTATAAAAAGTCTTGAAGGATAAAACCTGCAAAAAGTGACAGTGCACTAAGCTCTATTTTAAATAGTGAAAACTGGTGTAACCAAATAAAAAAAGGCATTAGTAGAAGCAAGACCAATGCATCAGAGCTCTGATGCAATAGTGCAAGTAAGGCATTGTTTACACTGTCTTTTACATTGTAAAACTGTCGCGCTTTCTTAAATTCAACAAAAACACACAGTAGAAATACGGGGCTTAACCCTAGCAAAATAAGTTCAACGGGGATCAAAGCGTGCTCCTAACTTATCTAGACATTTCTCAATATCGTTTTGCAACAGGCGCGTCAGTAACCAGTTTGGTATATACCAAGGCGCCCGACAGGTAATGCGATAAGAAACGTTTGTTGAATTTTCCTGCTGCGTGAACGCAATAACGCCCCTGTGAGCTTTGACTGGAAAGTCATCAACCACTCTATATTCAATGCCGTTGGTATCTGCGTGAATAATCTCTTCTTTAAAACGTACACTAAGAATAGTGACTTCTCTTACGCAGCCCTTTCCGCCGCTAATCTCATTATCATTTTCTGCTTTCAATACCTTAAACGACGCGTTGAAAAAATCGCTTAAATTCTGGTGATCAAGCAGCGTATCGCGCAGTTCTTTGGGCGTTGCAGCAATATTTTTTTGGTAGTAAACGTCAACCATCTACGTTATTTCCTTTTTTGACGGCTCCTAGCATAAATTGACATTTCTATTTTATCTTGCGTTAATGCGACAGTGTTTTTGTTATTTTGCGACAAGCATATGCCATCAGTTTCCTCAGCCTATATCCAAAGTACGGTGAGCTATTTAGTTAGCTTAGGCGTTAATGCCGACAATGTTTCGTTAACTACCCAAAAGCATGACTCACTGTCTGGCTCTTCACGTGTTGATATGGATGTATACGTTGAGCTGTTAAACCAAGGGGTCGCATTAACCAACAATTCGTTATTTGGTTTTGAATTAGGTAAACATATTCAGGCGAAAGATTACGGGGTGCTGGGTTACCTTGTTGAAAGCTGCGAAAACTTGGTTCAAGCCATAAATGCGCTTACCCGCTTTGACGCTTTAGTTGCTGACATCGGCACCACCAGCGTGTTTTTCGAACCTGACAATACCCGCGTTGAGTGGGTACCCAAAAGCGCCGATTGCAAGCAGATGGTATTGCGCAACACCACAGCCTGGGTAGCAACCGTCTACAAGATATTAGGTTCTGCCTGTAAACTGAATGCCGTCACCTTTACGTTTCCTTTGAGCGATTCGGAAAAAGCCATGCTAGCGATGTGGTTCAATTGTGAGGTGGTTGATAACGCCAACACCAACGCCATTATTTTTCCTCAGCACCTTTTACATATTCCATTTACCAGCGAGAACAAAGCGATGTTTAGTGCGCTTGTAAAAGTATCCGAAGAAGAACTAATGGCGAGCAAAGGCGGCGACCGTGTTCAATTTGCCAATAGCCAGTTCTACGCCAATCAGCATGAAGACATAAGTCATAGAGTCGTTGCGCTTTTAAAAGCCAATCCAACCTTAAAAGGCTGCGATCAGCAACGCGTAGCCAATGCACTTTTTATCAGTCCGCGCACCTTACAGCGAAAATTGAAGCAAAGTGGCACTAGTTTTCAACAAATTCTCAATAGCGAACGCAAAGCCCGCTTAGATGATTTGCTGAAACATCACTCCATCGCTGATACCGCAGATTTATTGGGGTTTCAGGAACAATCATCATTTACCCACGCCTTTAAAAAATGGTACTCAACAACACCACTGAAATACCAAAAACAACTTTTAGCGCCTTAAAGCTAATGTCCACTTCCTTATCGCCGAACTATTAAGTCGCGTTGAAAAACAACCGATAAAAAGCAATCGCTCTAGGATTAGTCTCTTAATCTTTTAGTATGAAATGGTAATGTTTAGCTATCGCAATAGTGATTATTAAACTAATGTGACGTAGTAAGCGTAGGTATTAGCAAGTGTCCAGCAACGCTAACTCACAGGAGATGCGCTATGATCGACCGTCCAGTTACATTGCCAACGCCATTAAACGTACTCGTGTCGAAGTCACTAAGCTTATGTGAGCTTATGTTACCCGTATGCGATGTGTTTTACCCCTTTGCGGCCATCTATGAAAACGGCCGAGTAGGTTGTATTTTCAACGACGAAACACAAGGTCAAAAGCGAGAGTCACAGCTTATCGAGCAGCTTCAATGGCGAATTATCGATACCACCACCGACACAAACAGCTACAGCGTATTGGTTTATGCTGCGGCGGTTAATACCCAAGACAGTAAAACCCTCGACGCCATTGCCATAGCCACTGCTACACCAAATCATGAAGAGCGTTTGATTCTTTACCCTTATTACAAAGTTGATGATAAGGTAGTCATATCGCCACCAATTGATACGGTTACCCGCTGAAATTCGAGCGACTTTATATTTTAAACCGAGCAGAATTGCAGACACGTTATTAATTTTAAGAACAAGTCTGCTTTCGTATCAGCTCAAACTTCTATTGAACGACGTATCTCGGCGTAGACCATAAACGGTCAATAATGAGGCCTTTGAAAGGTAGGCCGCTAGTAGGTGTGCAATACCTTTTACATTCGTTGTTACGATTAAAATTTTTTGTACTGTCATGGGCTGTCTTTGCTTGCCAAATCCCATTGGTCTGCTAGCATTCAGCCCAAAATTCATTAGCAAAATTAGGGATTAGTTATTATGTCTCGCGTTTTAATTATTGGTGCTGGCGGTGTTGCGTCGGTAACTGTGAAAAAATGTGCACGTTTACCGCAACATTTCGACGAAATTTACTTAGCAAGCCGCACGGTATCTAAGTGTGAAGCGCTACAGCAAGAAGTAGGTGCAGATCGCGTTAAGGGTGTTTTCGCTGTTGATGCCGACAACGCAAAAGAAGTGGAAGCACTTATCAACGAAGTAAAGCCAGACCTAGTAATCAACCTTGCGTTGCCATATCAAGACCTTCCAATCATGGATGCATGTCTTGCAACTAATACTGATTACCTAGACACCGCCAATTACGAGCCTAAAGACGAAGCGAAGTTTGAATACTCGTGGCAGTGGGCTTACCAAGACAAGTTTAAAGACGCGGGCATTATGGCCCTTCTTGGCAGTGGCTTTGATCCAGGTGTAACTAACGTTTACACAGCATATGCAGCTAAGCATTACTTCGACGAAATCCACTATCTTGATATCGTAGACTGTAATGGCGGCGATCACGGCCAGGCTTTCGCGACTAACTTCAACCCTGAAATCAACATTCGTGAGATTACCCAACGCGGTCGCTATTGGGAAAACGGCGAGTGGAAAGAAACCGATCCGTTAAGCGTACGTGAAGATCTGGACTATCAAAACATTGGTGTTCGCGCATCTTACCTGATGTTCCACGAAGAGCTAGAGTCTATTGTTAAGCACTTCCCTACTCTTAAGCGTGCACGCTTCTGGATGACCTTTGGCGATGCTTACCTTAACCACCTGCGTGTACTTGAAGGTATTGGTATGACTAGCATTGAGCCAGTTGAATTCCAAGGCCAGAAGATTGTACCACTAGAGTTCTTGAAAGCAGTACTTCCTAACCCAGGCTCACTTGCTGAAGGTTATAGCGGTATGACGTGCATTGGCACTTACATCACAGGTATTAAAGATGGCAAAGAAAAAACTATCTTTATCTATAACAACTGTGACCACGCGAAATGTAACGAAGAGGTAGGCGCGCAAGCAGTATCTTACACCACAGGTGTTCCTGCGATGATTGGCGCAGCGCTTATGCTTAACGGCACATGGAAAGAAGCAGGTGTCTGGAACATGGAACAATTCGATCCAGACCCATTCATGGATATGCTTAACGAGCATGGTCTGCCATGGCACGTACTCGAATGTGAAGGTAGCCCTTTCACTAAATAATTGAAATATCGGGGCGCTTAATTCAAGCGCCCTTTTTTATTAACGCCACTATTTAAATCTAGATCAGATTACTGGAATGTAGGATACAGAGTAGTTTTGAGCTACGACCTGTAATGTAATACATTAGGCGTTTGATAAATGTTGAAAGCCGTTTTATTTTTTGGAGCTTTATCCCATTGACCGATTTAACTCAACGTACTGATATTCCCTCTCCTTGCTACGTGCTGGAAGAAGCAAAATTAATTAAAAACCTTGAGCTGATGAAACGGGTTCAAGACGAATCTGGCGCGCGTATTATCTTGGCGCTTAAAGGCTTTTCTATGTGGTCTTGCTTCGACATCATCAAACAGTACTTACACGGAGCAACGGCCAGTTCGGTTTGGGAAGCGAAACTTGCTGCAGAGATGGGTAAAGAAGTTCACGCATATTCTCCTGCGTACAAGGTTAATGACGCAAAGGAATTGGCGGGTCTTGTTAATCACCTGTCTTTTAATAGTTTGACCCAGTGGAACGCGCATAAAGACGTGCTAGCAGGCGTGTCGTTAGGCCTTCGCATAAACCCTGAGCATCAAGAAGCAGATACACCACTGTACGACCCAGCTGCACCAGGTTCGCGCTTAGGCATACGCGCTAGTGAGCTAGAAGGCGTAGACTTATCGGGTATTGAAGGTTTTCACTGCCACAACCTTTGTGAGTGTGATTCTTTTGCTACTGCACGCACGCTTGAGGCCATTGAAAAGCGTTTTGGCAAATGGCTTGGTCAATTAAAGTGGTTAAACCTAGGTGGCGGACACCTGATGACCCGTGAAGGGTATGATGTTGATCACCTCATCAACACACTAAAAGACTTTAAAGCCCGTTACCCACATCTAGACGTAATTCTTGAACCAGGGTCTGCGGTAGCATGGCAGACAGGGCCATTAATTTGCGAAGTGGTTGATATGGTAGAAAATGACGGTGATATCGCTATTCTAGACATTTCAGCTACTGCACATATGCCAGATGTGCTGGAAATGCCTTATCGACCTACAATTTTGGGCGCGGGTATGCCTAATGAAAAAGCATATAATGTGAAGCTAGGTGGCAATTCGTGCCTTGCAGGCGATGTCATTGATACCTACTCATTCGATGCGCCGCTTAAGACCGGCGATCGATTACAGTTTGAGGATATGATGCATTACACCATGGTAAAAACCACGTTCTTCAACGGTGTAGAACATCCTGCTATCGGCATTCTGCGTTCTAACGGCGACTTTGAGCTGGTTCGCGAATTCAGCTACGAAGACTTTAAAGGTCGTTTGTCTTAATTAGCTTTTTTGTAATTGGCTAATTGTTAATGAGCCTTTTTACGGGCAAGCTGTTTGATTAAACAAACAGCTTGCTAATTTACACGGCTCACACAGTAAATTCCCTACTATCTGATTCACCTTAATCAATGAACCCCTCATTTTTCTCAGGTTAATATTAAACCCAAATATGAGTTAATAGTCACCAGAGAAGACTGATGCGAACACTAAGTAGTTTTAGATAACTACTTAAGAAAATAACGCCCTCTTCATCAGCTTAAAATTCACCTTCCAATTTGTCTTAATTTTATGCTTTAGCGCGCTTTTTCTACTGACTTTGGGATCTTCAACGTTTGCAATAACGTCTTCAAGGGCTGCAGGGTGTAAATTAAAATCTTCAACCCTTTCTTTGGGAACATTTCCATAGCCCTTATATTCATTCACCTTGTTTTCAAAATGAATAATCGACATCCACATTCGCTTTCCTCTGACAGGCGTCAGTTCTTTTACACCACTCCAATATCCGTGCCTTTCTTGACACCAGATGGTTTTAAAATCTTCACTTTTTTCAATTAAACTCATAAACGGATTATGCACATGTGAGTGCAGGCCTAGCCTTACACGAGGCGCTACCTGCAGCGTATATCCGTCAACAAAGTCAATTGCCATAAAAGATTGCTCTGAAAATTGATTCTGTACTTCTTTAACGAAGTCTTGGTGAAGGCTATCATCGTTATCAAGCCTCGTCGTAATAAGAAAGGGGGCTGTTAATCTGGACGCTATTTCTTTTTTTATAGACGGGTAAAAGTTTTCCATTCCGTCTGCGTAAATAGGGATAAAATTGGAGAATTTTGAAGCTAGCTCGTTTATTTTTTCGCGATAAATTTCTGGTGTATTCGTATCGAAAAATACTAGCCATTCAAAGTTTTTTACCGTTTGAGATTTTATAGACGAATAACAGTACTGCTCAAACAGCTTCAATCTGTTTTCCATCCAGCTATCAGTTAAAACTTTGGATTGAGATTTGGTCTCATCCCAACCTTTTTTTCGAAGATTAAAGCGCGTTAATATGAAATGCTGAAACATGATAATGCCGTTGAATATAAGAAAATGAATTTACAAAGAAAAAGAATGCAAAAGGAATATTGAAATAATACCAATAAAAACTATTCTTTTACGAAATTTTTTCTTTTTCTTTGTTAACTAAGACCCACAAAACGTTAATTCGCTCACATTATTTCCTGAAAAAGGAAAAACTGAATTGATTTCAGGTCAGAGCGAGGCCTTAGCATTCAAGTAAACAACGTAGGAATTCATCGCGCATTGATTTTTATGGCGGCGCGATGGGGTTACTGGCTATACAACTCCACTTCCCGACGCCGCCTCAGATTTGTCTATCTCACCTTCAGCCAACACTTCATCATCTAACTCAATTTTAAATGACGTTCCTGCTTTTCCATGCAGGCTATAACGAAAGCCGTACATTTCGCCTTCATTAAGAGAAACTTCCGCAAAGGTTTTAGGGTGGATTAAGTCGTAAACACCTGAGTCGTTAGCTTGAGAAAATATATCAACTAACCATTTTCCTTCTGACATGGTGATTTTGAGTGTTTTTGTCATATGAGCCTCCATAAACCTCAGTCCTTTTTGAACTGGGCAGTTGACGTGAATTACACTCCTTTGTATTTATTCCAAGGCCCTTAAGATCAACAACGTGTTTACGCTTTTGCGTCTAGCCCAGCTTGATAAAGCGCATTCTTTTTCAAGTCATAGTGAGTGGCGACCACCGCCGCGGCTTTTTTAAGCGGCATGTGCTCACACAAAACACTTAGCAACGACATTGCCTCACTAGGTATGGCCTGGTCACTTACCTTCGCGGGGCCAATCATGACGACGAATTCGCCTTTCTGGTGCGCAACATCCGCATTGAGATAATCAATTACATCTTGCGCGCTGCCACTCACGTAGGTTTCGAAGGTTTTGGATAGCTCTTTCGCTACAACAATCTGGCGTTCGCCTAAAACGCGCTGTATATCAGTAACGGTGTCTAAAATTCGTCGTGGGGCTTCATAGTAAACTGTGGTGAACGTTCGATCTATTAGCGCTGACAACACGCTTTCACGTGCCTGCACTTTAACCGGTAGGAATCCTTCAAAAATAAACTTGTCTGTCGGCAGTCCCGACGCGCTTAATGCTGTAATTGCAGCACATGGGCCCGGCAGAGCGCTAACTGGAATACCTTGCTCACGGCACTTGCGTACCAAAACAAAGCCCGGGTCGCTGATTAACGGCGTTCCAGCATCACTTATTAATGCTACCGACTCGCCGCCCTTTAAACGCTCACAAAGCATTGCTGTGCGCTTATCTTCGTTATGCTCGTGCAGAGAAAGAGTTTTCGTTCCAATGCTAAAGTGCTGTAAGAGTCGAGCGCTGTGACGGGTGTCCTCGGCAGCGATCCAGCTTACTTCACTTAATACGCGTATTGCTCTGGCACTTATGTCGTCTAAATTACCGATAGGTGTTGGAACAATATATAAGGTGGCGGTGTCTGTCATAACAGTGATTAAGTCTTACGTTAATTTTGAAGAATATGCGATAAGTGTATCACGCCATTAGTCCAGATTATGCTGGCAAGCGTAGATTTTCACACTGGTTAAGATAAACTTGGCCTATAACGATGTAAAAGGAATGAAACTGTGCGTCATATTGGACAAGCTGGAAAAATCTTTACGCTATCAGCCGTCGCTTCTGTATTGGTGCTAACGGGCTGTGGAAGTACACCTAAAACCCAGTCAAAGCCTGTGGTAGTGGAACCTACCCCAATTGAAACCACACAGGTTGAAGATAACGTCACACCTGAGCACAAACTCCTTGAAGCAAAAAAAGTATGGGAGCGCACCCGCAACAAAGAACAGCGCGATACGCTGTTGCTGCAAGCGGCTGACCTGTACCTTCAAAATCAACAGCCCGTTTTGGCTCAGCAAGTGCTATATGAGGTAAAAGAAGACGGTATTTCAGGTGTAAATCAATCTTATTACTCCCTTCTGGTAACCAAAGCCTATGCGGGAATGCCTGATGCCTCGGCAGAAGAATTGCTGGCTATGTTGGATGGCGTAACCGGTACAGGCGAAACCGCATTCCAAAAAGCGGAGCTTCAAACCCAGCTCTTCACGCAGCAAGGCAACCTGGCTGCGGCAGCGAATAGCGTATTAAAGACCAATCTTACTGACGATGAAAAAGTGCAACAAGTTTGGCAGTGGATTACCTCCATTCCTGCATCGTCACTAGATTCAGTAGGCAGTGCTTATCCCGACCTGTCTCCTTTCATTACTCTTCGCGAACTAACCGAAGAAAACGCGTCGTCACCGGAAAAATTAGCCAAAAGCCTGCAGCAATTTAAGCAGGTTTATCGCGGTCATGTATTAGAAAACGCTTTGCCTGAAAACGTAATTGAAGCAACCCAGCTTACCGATGCTGGCGCCAACGATATTGCGGTTTTACTACCACTTTCTGGCAGGTTAGCTCGCACAGGACAAGTCGTTAAAAATGGCATCATGGCGGCTTATTACACCGATGTTGAAAAGCGCCAAGATGAACACCTTCTACCTCGTCTTCGTTTTATCGACACCAACGAAGTAGATACACAGCATTTACTCAGCGAAATTGGCGATACCAAGTTCATCATTGGCCCTCTTTTAAAAGACACTGTTGAACGTTTAATTCCCAGTTTGCCGCTTGGTGTGAACGTACTTGCATTAAACAGGCCTGACGAATTGCCATACAATGCGTCTGCTAAAGGGTTGGCAACAGGATCGTCAAATCCGGCGGTAGCCGATGATGCTCTTGCCTCTGGTACAGGTCTCGCAGGTGATGACACACAAAATGAACTCCACTCATTAGGCTTGCCTACCTCGTTGAATTATTACGGGCTAGCACCAGAAGATGAAGCAAAGCAGCTTGCTGAATTTATCTTTAATAAAGGATATCGTGCGCCTATCGTTATTGCCGCACAAAGCAGTCTGTACCAGCGAATGGACGACACCTTTAAAAAGCACTGGCGAATACTCAACAATCAGGAAAACAAGCAGCGCGCCAACATAACGTCGGTATCGTTTAACGACAGTAATTCACTTCGAGAGGGAATTACACAGGCGCTAGATGTGGCGCAAAGCAACGAGCGTATCAATCAAATTGAGTACATGACAAATGATGAAGTGTACAACATGCCTCGCAGTAGGCGTGATATTGATGCCATTGTTGCATTTGCCTCACCTCAAGACACAGAACTGCTTAACCCCATTATCGAAGCGAGCTTAAACCCATACGATGGCAAACAAGTCCCCGTGTATGCCACCTCTCGTTCAATGGATTACGACAGCGGGAAAAACCAATGGCGTGACCTGCAGAATGTGCACTTTATCGACATGCCTTGGTTAATGCCTTCACATAGTTGGCAACCTCTTCAGCAGGAGGTTGAACAGGCTTGGCAAAATCAAAATACTATGCAAAAACGTTTATTTGCGTTCGGTTTTGATGCCTATCAGTTGTTGCCTCAGCTAGGCATGCTTAACACGCTGAAGTATCTTTCACACGAAGGGTTAACGGGTACACTTTCCCTTAATCAACAAGGTGAAGTAATACGCAAACAGCCTCAGGCAATTATTCGTAACGAAAAAGTTCAAATGCTTTCGGAGTAAAATTATGTCAACACTGCAAGGGAGTGCAGCAGAAGACAAGGCCTGTAAATATCTGATGGAACAAGGCCTTATACTTCGATGTCGAAATTACCACACTCGGCGTGGCGAGCTCGACATTGTAATGCAAGACGGCAGCACCATAGTGTGCGTTGAAGTTAAATACCGAAGACGAAATCAGTTTGGCTGTGCTCTAGATTTTGTGACTGCCAAAAAGCTCCAGCGAATTCAGGCTGCGTTTGATTTCTATTTGTTAGATAATGGCTTAAATCCAGCGTCTACTTCTCTGCGAATAGACGTTGTTGCCATAGACGGAGACAACCTTCAGTGGTTGAAGAACGTGGGCTAAAGACTGACAATATCCAGCTTTTAAACTGATGTTCCCCAAAGAGGACTAGAAGCGTGCGCCAACGATGAGCGCGGCCGATATTGATGAAAATGTCTTTATGTCAGAAGTATTCCGTTTGTTTTATCTTATGATTTGCAACCCTTCATCGGTTTGATGAAAGTTTCTTAGGTTCCCACAAATAATGAGTCATCCCAACAACAAGGTTTCGTCCAGCAGCGTTGATAACCAAGAAATAGAGCTAATAGTCGGCAACTCCAGCTCTAATTTTTCTGGCGTAACGTCTACGATGCTGCAAGTAACATCGCTACAGAAGCATATGATTAATTTGCGGATAATGGGCAAGCATTTTGTTCCAGACCCATCAATGACTATTACTTTTTGGGAGGTCGCCAAAATGTGTCGACGCCCGCTTAGTAATGGTAAGTGGCGAATTTTTCATGCACGTCGCGTTGACGAGATGATTCAGGGTGTGATCCTCAAATACGTGTTTCGCGCCAAGATAAAGCTTGTATTTAGCTCTGCCGCTCAGCGAAAGCGTTCGGCTTCTACGGTGTGGTTAAGCAATAAAATGGATGCGGTTATTGCAATGAGTAATCGCTCTGCAAAATATCTAAATAAGCCCCCCGCCAAGATAAATCTACACGGTGTGCAAATAGACAACTACACGCCAGCAGAAAACAAGCAAGAAGCTTGGCAAGCATTAGGCTACGGCGGCAAGTACGGCATTGGTATTCTGGGCAGAGTTAGAGAGCAAAAAGGCGTTCATCTATTTGTTGAAGCGTGCATCAAAGTATTGCCCAAATACCCTGACGTGAACGCAGTAGTTGTAGGTGCCATATCCTCGAGTAACCAAGAATTTGTAAACGAGCTTAAAGAAAAAATTTCTAAAGCCGGGTTAACTGACCGAATTGTTTTCACCGGTGAATTGCCGTTTGAGCAAATTCCTAGAATCTTCAGTGCACTGTCATTAGTAAGTGCACTTAGCTATAACGAAGGGTTTGGATTAACTGTACCTGAAGCCATGAGTGCTGGAGCTGCGGTATTAGCTACTCAGGCGGGCGCATGGGAAGACATCATCAGGCCAGGCGTTGATGGGTATATTGTACCTACCAAAGATCAGCAAGCTGTCACAGAAAAGATGGATTTGCTGCTTTCGGATATGGACAAACTTGCAGAAATGGGCAAAGCCGGGCGCGAACACGTTGTGAAAAATTTTAAAGTTGAAGATGAAGCAAGAAACTTGGTTGAGTTTTTTCGCACGCTTCAATAGAAAATGCGGGTTGATTATCGCGAGCGATAAACGTTAGGCCTTTTTCTCTCGCGCTGAGGCCACAGTTTAAACCTCTGACTTTCAGATACTGGCCATTACAAAAATCAAGGCGCTGTAATGCAGCGCAAAAAATTTCACTAAATGGTCTGCCATTTGGTGAAAACAAAGAGATGACACATGATTGAACAGATAAAAGCGAATTTTACCGAGAGCATACAAACCAAAATAGCGGCATCGGAAATATTGCCAGAGCATATTGAGAAAGCGGCGTACATGATCGTTGAAGCCTTAATTAGAGGTAATAAAGTACTGAGCTGTGGTAATGGCGGGTCTGCAGGTGATGCGCAACATTTTGCTTCCAACATGCTCAATCGCTACGAGCGCGACCGTCCCAGCTTACCGGCAATCGCATTAAGCACAGACACCTCAACCCTGACGTCTATTGCGAATGACTATAACTTCGAAGAAATATTTGCGAAGCAAGTACGGGCGCTCGGCCAACCCGGAGATATACTGTTGGCTATTTCAACCAGCGGTAACTCTCGTAACGTCATAGCAGCGATGGAAGCGGCATTATCTCGCGATATGACCATTGTCGCGCTTACTGGCAAAGACGGCGGTGAAATGGCGGGCTTCTTAAGTGAACATGATGTTGAAATTCGCGTACCGTCAAACCGCACTTCGCGTATTCAAGAAGTTCATTTACTGGTAATTCACAATTTATGTGAATGCATTGACGACAGCTTATTCCCTGCCGATCACGGCGACGAGTAGTAAAGAGGACACAAGTGAAAAATTTGGGACTACTGGGTTCTTTATTAGCCCTAATTCTTACATTGCAAGGGTGTGTAGTGGCCGTTGGAGCTGCAGGCGCTATGGCTGCAAAAGTGGCTAATGACAGACGTACTGTGGGCACGCAGCTTGATGACCAAAATGCCGATGCTGCGGTGTCGTATCAATGGTCGAAAAGCGATGCGCTTAAAGAGCAGGCTAACCTGCAAGTGGATGTTTATAACGGTGTAGCGTTGCTAACCGGGCAAGCGCCAAACCAAGGCTTAGTTGACGAAGCTGTGCGCCGCGCCCAAGAAGTAAGCTATATCAAAAAAATTCACAACCAAATTAGAATTGGCGAGGCGATAGGTGCAGGCACACAAGCCAACGACCTGTGGTTAGCGTCAAAAGTGCGTACTAAAATTGTGGCAGACGAACGAGTGCCTGCTCTACAAGTTAAGGTAGTGGTTCAAGATTCAGAAGTATTCCTGATGGGTCGGTTAACCAATTTAGAAGCCACAGCCGCTGTAGATATTGCTCGTAATATTACGGGTGTCGCGCGCGTAGTTAGAGCCTTTGAAATTGTTCAATAGAGAGTTCGCCACTGCCCTTTTGGTTGCAGGGGCACTCTTTATGGAAATTTTAGACGCCACGGTTATCACCACGGCGTTACCTGTTATTGCTGCCGACTTCAATGTGCCGGCAGCCCACCTATCTATTGGTGTATCGGCATACTTAGTAGCCGTAACACTCTTTATTCCATTGAGTGGTTACGCAGCCGATAAATTTGGCGCACGCACTATATTTGTAGCAGCGATTGCCGTATTCACTTTTGCCTCGGTGCTTTGTGGCCTGAGTACTAGCTTATTCGAATTTACCTTATCTCGCATTCTTCAAGGTTTAGGCGGGGCAATGATGGTTCCCGTGGGAAGATTAGTGGTTCTGCGGGACTTGCCAAAGGAAAAGCTGGTAAAAACCGTGGCCATTATAACCTGGCCTGCGTTAAGCGCACCGCTACTAGGTCCTGTGCTAGGCGGTTACATCGCCACTCATTTCAGCTGGCAGTGGATTTTTTATATGAATATTCCACTGGGCATAATCGCTATCATCGCGTCACTGTATCTCCTTAAAAACATTAAAGGCAATGTAGGTAAATTCGATATTAAAGGCTTTTTGCTCACCGGTATCGGCTTTGCGCTATTTATGGCGGGGATCGAGTTTTTAGCGAGTACCAGCGACAAGCTTATTCGACCACTTGGCATCATCGCTATTGGCTTAGTACTCATGGTATTGGCAGTCAAACACGTAAAAACGGCCAAGAATCCACTATTTTCTTTCGATGCGATGCAACACAAAACCTTCCGGCTTACTGTGTTTGGCGGCTCTGTTATGCGTGTCGCACTTGGCAGTGCACCGTTTCTTGTACCACTCATGCTCCAGCTTGGATTAGGTTACTCACCTGTAGAAGCCGGCTCACTGTTGCTGTGGCTGTTTGCTGGAAACTTAGCGATAAAGCCAGCGACAACGTGGATCATGAATACCTTCGGCTTCAAACGCGTGCTTGTAGTAAACGGCGTGCTCATCGCCCTTGGTTTTGTGGCGCTCGCGATGATAAATCACTCCACATCGTCATTTACTATTGCCGTTATTTTATTTGTTAACGGTATTACTCGCTCAATGCACTTAACGCTAATAAACACCATTGCTTTTGCCGACGTCCCCCCCAATAAAATGCGAGACGCAAACACGCTAGGCGCCATTTTAATGCAAATGAACCGCGGTCTTGGCATTACCCTTTCTGCGCTTGCTATCGCTGCTGCAGCATTCATTCTTGGACAAAGTGCCAATATGCCAAACCTACAAACGTTTACGCTATCTATGATGTTTATGGCCGCAGTAGCACTTGTCAGCATTTACGATAGCTTAATGCTGTCGAAGGAAGATGGCGATTCAGTGTTAAACAAACGAAAAGCGAAAAAAGCACGACAGACTTAGTTAATAGGCTTCATTAAGTGAACTGATGACAATTGTCATACGCGATTGGTGACGTTTGTGACTAACGCAATCTGAGGTACCTCGGCATACTTTACCTATAGACATTACTACATCAGGTAAAGCTCATGGAACAAGTATCTCACGCTTCATCAATAACTCCCGTTCAAAATGCTTCCATCCCATTGGAACAGCAGCGGGAAGATTTTAAAAAGAACCGATTCATTGCCATGCCGCTGGCAGGCACTGTTGTTTGGGCTCTACTTGGTATCAGCGCTCCCTTTGTATCTGAATTAACCATAACCTGGTTGCTGTATATCGGCACAGGTGCCATCTTCTACCTCGGTGCAGGTCTCTCCTACCTCACCGGTGAGCGATTTTTTGCCAAAAAGCCGGCAAAGAACAGTTTTGACCGTCTTTTCTTCGTTGGCATAATCATGAGCCTAATGGTATTTGCCATTGCGCTTCCCGTTGCAGCCATCGACCACACCACCGTTCCATTGAGTATTGGCATTCTCGCAGGCCTGATGTGGATGCCTTTATCATGGGCTATCGAACACTGGATAGGCTACTTTCACACGCTAACCAGAACCTTCGGCATTGTCGCCGCCTGGTACTTGTTTCCCGATGCAAGGGTAGAGGCAATATCGGCTGTGATTGTCGCTGTCTACATTGTGTCATTAATTACCCTTGAACGTCGTTTTCAATCAATCAAATCTAACTAATTTCACTTTAATTAAGAAGGAATGCACTATGACTTATTTACTTTTGGCAGTTGCAGTTATCACCGAAGTTACCGCTACCATGCTGCTTAAAATGTCGAACGGATGGGAGAAGTGGGCTTTTGGGTACGGCGCTATCTTTTTCTACGCGATATCTGGAATGCTGTTTGCCATGGTCTTAAAGAATATGGGAATTGGGGTCGCCTACGCCATTTGGTCGGGCATGGGAATCGCACTTATCACCGCTGCTTCGGTGGTATTTTGGAAACAAACTTTCGACATTTATGCCGTGCTGGGTATTATGTTGATTATCTCTGGTACGCTGCTAATTACTAGCAAGTCTGCCGTTGTATTTCAGTAGGGACGAAGTACTCACAATGCTCAGCAATAAAAGCATACAAGATAGTAACAGCGCGGTGCCTGCCGTCAAAAACGAGAGCACCGCGCCTGACATGCCCCTTTTGGCAAGTGGACGGAAAAAGCGCTGGTCTCACGGAAGCTTGTTTTTTTCACTGTTCTTTTTTGTTCCGCTTATTATTTCCCGTCCTCTTCCCATCGAAACATGGGTGCTTCAAACCCTAGGATACCTTAGCTTTGTCATTCTTTACATTAAAGCCATAAACCAGCCTGTTAAAACACTGCCCACTTATTTGCTACTCATGTTTCTACTTTCGGTAGCATGCAGCTTTCAAAACCCTGGTGGCGCAACCATTATCGGCTTTATTGCTTTTATCGTAGGTTATTACAATTCGCTCAAGACAGGCATAATGAGCATAGGCGTGATGATGCTGGTACTCGTGTCACTGCACATTACCGTATTTAATAACGCACATTTTCTTTTAAGTGCTTCGTTGCTCAACAGCTTAGTGCTATTCGGGTTTGGTGTTATGGAGCGCAAAGAAACACTCCATAGTCTGAAAGAAAGCCAGCAGGCCGAAGCGCTACGAGTATTGTCTGCGATCGCTGAACGTGAGCGAATAGGCAGAGACTTACATGATGTTGCGGGTCACGCACTCAGCTCTATTTCGTTAAAGGCACAACTGGCCGATAAACTTATAAGCAAAGATAAGATTGAAGACGCGCATCGCGAGGTAAAAGCGCTGGCACAGCTTTCTCAAGCGCTACTGAGTGATATTCGTCAAGCAGTGTCAGATATCAAGCAGCTTTCTCTTAGCGATGAAATAGCAAAAGACAAATCACTGTTAGAAGAAAACGGCTTTAATGTTACAACCGATATTGAAGGCGGCGCTGAAGCACGTTTAAGCGCTAAACAAGAAAGCCAGCTTGCGCTTATTATCAAAGAGCTGACAACCAATACCTTGCGCTATTCAAACGGTAACGCGGTATCCCTTGGTCTTGAAGTTAATGAGCAAACCGTGAAAATGACCTATAAAGATCATGGCGTAGTTGAGAACACCGCATCAATTAAAGAAGGAAACGGATTAATGGGAATTAGAGAACGCGCGGCTTCTATTCATGCGGATGTGGACATTTCTTTCCTTCCTCACCCTATTGTCAGGGTTCAGCTTACTACCGAGCAAGCTTTGTCACATAAGGCTTCCCTATGAACTCAAAAGCGCCAACTACTATTTTGATTGTTGAAGATCAGTCGCTGGTTCGCGATGCCATTGCCATGCTTCTGTCATTAGAAGACGACTTAACCATTGTTGAAAAGTGCAGTAATGGAAAGGAAGCCATTGATTATTTAAATGATAACCCTGCACCACACATTATTTTGAGCGATATTGAAATGCCGCTGGTTTCAGGGCTAGATCTAGCCGCCCACATTGCAAAGCAAAGTCTCAATACCAAGGTGGTGTTAATGACTACCTTTTCTAAACCAGGCTACATCAAGCGTGCATTAAGTTTAGGGGTTAAGGGTTTTATATTGAAAGAGTCTGACAGCGACTACCTGATAGATGCCATTCACAAAGTCTCTGCGGGAGAAAAGGTAATTTCGACTGAGCTCGCCATCATGGCTCTTGACGACAACAATCCACTGTCGCAAAAAGAAATGTCCGCACTAAAACTTGCTTCAGAAGGGCTTAAAACCCAAGGCATTGCTCAATCGCTGTTTTTATCTGAAGGTACGGTAAGAAACTACCTCTCAGAGGCTATTTCAAAGCTCGATGCGACCAACCGCGTAGATGCTGCTCGCATAGCTAAACAAAAAGGTTGGCTCTAATAAAGGCTTAAAACCACGTCGTAGCAATTGCTGTAGACGTCGGTATATTTAGCTTTTCAGACAAACCGGTAAGCACGCGTTCGGGACCGTATACGATACCTTGCTGTTTAGCGGTCCATACGCAGGTTAAAATACTCGTACCTTTGCGTAATTCACACTGCCACTTAGCGGTCGTTTCAGCGAGCCGTTCATAGTCATCTTCTATTTCCCAACCTCCGTCTACATGGTCTACGATAAGTTGTTCAAATTGAGCGAACGGAATAGGTTGAATGATTACCCATTCGTTTTTCTTAAACTTTTTTTCTAACCGCGATTTTTTAAAACTGGTAAACAATCCCACGCTCCATCTCCGTATGATTGAAAGGCCCTACTTACTACAAAAGCACGTCTTCTATTTCGACACCGTTCCCATAATCTGCCCTGAAGGTGTTGGACAAGAACACGATGTTCCAACCATTTCACTATTTGACGTTGGGCACGCGCCATACTCACCGTTTCCGCTATAACGACATTGGTTACCAAATTCAGGTTTAGCAACTGCAACCTTGCCGTTTTTCTTCGCGTTTATATCTTCATCGTCGGGTAAATACACCGTGTAGGTACACCCTGACAAAAGCATATTAACAACAAGAAAACCAATACCGTAAAGTGCTTTCACTTTCATAAATAGTTGCTGGGCATTTTTAGAACAGTTTTAAAACTATGCTAATAATGAAGATAAAACAAGAAAAAATAAGCAAAAAAAAGCCAGTCTTTAGACTGGCTTTATAATTGTAACTCGTTGTAGCTATTAGAATTCAGTTGAGAATCTAACACCAAACTCGCTTGCGTCGTTGCTTAGAATTTGCAGGATGTAGTCACCTGTATTCAAGCGTGCATTGTCGTAACGCTCATCAAAAATATTGCGACCGTAAAGTGCAACAGTATACGCATCATTCGCTGGCGTATAAGCGATGTCGAAGTTAACAAGCTCACGGCTATCAAGTTTAGTCATACGCTCAGGTGCTGAAGTAGGCTCACCATACATTTCTGCACGATATGAGTAATCTGCACGTACGCGAATTGAATCACCACCATCAAGCTCAAAGGTATACTGCGGACCAATTGCAAGGGTTAGGTCTGGAGTAAGTGGCGCTACAGGATTGAATCCATCTTGCTCTTCAACATCAACATCCATATAACCAACGCTGGTCATCATGCTGAAGTTGCCATAGGTAAACGTAGCATCAGCTTCAACACCACGAGATGTTTGCTCTACCACAAGGTTTGCGGTGTCGAAGCCACCTTCGCTCACGCGACTTACTTGGTAAGGAAGATCTTCAAACTCAGTGTTAAATACTGCAACGCTAATGTCGAAGTAATCATTCACACGACCTTTAATACCTACTTCATAGTTAGTAGCAGTAATATTGTCAGACGCCGTAAAACAGTTATTTGCGCGAACCGCCGCTTGAGCGCCTTCGATATCATCAAAGCCACCTGCACCGAAGAACTCACCAATTAGGCAGTAAGGACGTGCTGGGAATTGACCCGACTGGTAGCCAGACTGAATTGTCGCATAGCCTGTCATGCCATTTTCAAATGTGTAGTTAGTGGCGAGTTCCCACGTCACTTCGTCCCAATCATTTGAATCATAGATAGTACCAAGTGCTGAAAATACGTTCGCTGATGCTTCTTTTTCATCTTTCGTGTAACGAAGGCCACCAGAAAGGCTAAGCTCATCAGTTAAGTCACGGCGAACGTTAACGTAAACCGCTTTTGAAGTGGTTTCTTGATCAAGTTCTAGCAGGTTAGCCCCACCGTCAAAACTAGAGTCGTCACCTTGACGGTTGCTACCTTCTTCATTGAAGTAGTAAACACCAGCAACAAAGTCAGTGTATTCGTTGATATAGCCGTTAAGCTGAAGTTCGATTGATGTTTGATCGGCTTCGCCACGCTCAGGGAACTGATCTAACGAGTAAATTGTACCGTCATCATCAAGACCTGCTTTGTACTTAGATGTACGCTGGCTTGCAACAACCTTTGCAGTGTAGTCTTCGTTAATGTCCCACTCAGTAGTGAGTGAAAGACCACGCGCTTCGTTCGACACGCCAGTTACTGCTTCAGTACCTGTTGCATTGTCGTAGATATCAGCGCCTTCAGGTGTCACATCTGTGTTACGTAACGGTACGCCAACACCATTCTGACCACCGAAGTAGCGATCTGAACCCACTTCATCAATTAGCACAGTGTAAGGACGCAGACCGCCGTCACCATTGTTAGCATCTGCAGTTAATACCATGCGGAAGTCATTTGATGGCTCCCACTTAAGAGAAACGCGGCCAGAAACATCTTCAGTCTCACCAACATCGTACTCGGCGTTAGGCACGTTGATGAACTCACCAAGACCATCGCGCTTGTTAAATGACAGGTTCATGTTAAACGCTACGGTTTCTGAAAGACCGTGGTTAACAAAAAGATCAGCTTTAACGCGACCACGTGTACCAAATTCAGTGTTGATTTTGGTTACATCACCTTGGTCTGGCTCTTTTGTGATGATGTTAATTGCACCACCAATCGAGTTACGACCATATAGCGTACCTTGAGGGCCACGAAGTACCTCAATACGCTCAATATTATTTAGGCTCCAGTTTTGACCAACCTGACGGCCCAGATAAACACCGTCTACATAAACACTCACACCCGGATCGGTTGTGATTAGGTGATCTTGAAGACCAATACCACGAATAAATGGGTTTACAGACGATGTGTGGCCGGCAGAGAAACCAGTAACATTTAGGTTTGGAACGAATTTACCAACGTCAGTCAGGTCAGTAATACCTTGGTCAGCTAACTTGTCGCCATCGAAGGCGCTAATAGCAATTGGAACTTCATAGATAACTTGAGGGCGTTTTGTTGCGGTAACGGTAATGGCTTCAAATTGTTGCTCTTCAGTTGCTTCTGCTTCTTGGGCAACGGCAATATTTGAAATTGCTGGAACGGTCATCGCTACTGCTAGTGCGACAGGTGAAAGCTTACTGGCGAGTGCCTTAGACACGTCAGTATTGGTTTTCATGGTATAACCCCTTTGCGTGAGTGTTAGGTGTAATAATATTTTTAGGCCGCTTCAAGTTCTTCTTTGGAACTTTGAAAGACTAAACTCACTAATTTAAGAGGCGCACATAACCTTGTGCTTATACTGGATTACAGGCAATAAAAAAGTAAGTCGCAATAAAACATTACAAACTTACTTTCAATGAAACTCTGCTTTAAAAGTAGAACTTACTTTTCCAGCCCTCTAAAATTCAGTACGAAGAATTTAGGCTTGAAGACTGGAACGATATGTTACCGTTAGATTACGATCTTGCAAAGTAAAATGTTACACTTTTACTAAAATAAGACTTCAAAATTAGACTAATTGGTTAGGTTAAGCATCAAACAAAAAGCATGTATAAATCCCATAAAAACAATTAGATACCATAAAGATAATTTACTCTATCTCTTCACAACACCTAAGCGAATAAAGTAAAGAAGACCTAGACCAAATGGACAAACTTTAAACAAATCACCATTGGCTTGAATCATTCTTTAGCTCAGAACCTCTGTATGTAACTTTCGTTACCAAATTCCCTCCTCCATCCGGGCAGTAGCTATCAATATGGTTGCGCAAGGTTCGCTTAATAGACGTAAGCTGACACATGGCTCTGTTTGCGTATCGCATTAAACCATTGCACAACTGTCAACACAGGCCTCTAAACAAGACTATCAGACTAATATCTTACTCTCGTTGTCGACAATCCAAACCTTTTAAGGTTGAAAAAACGCCAAAATGGGCATATATTGTCGACATTAGTCATTTTAAGATTCTATACAGTGTTAGTAAAAAGCGAACAAGCCATCACCAATGCCGACCGCACTTTCTTTCAATTAAGAAAGGATATTGTTGAGGGTATCATTCCAGCAGGCAGTAAGCTGAGTGAAATGGAATTGTCGACAAAGTATGAAGTCAGTCGCGCCGTTATTCGTGAAGCCATCAATCGTCTCGCTACCTGTCACTTGGTGGAACGTAAAGCTAACGTGGGTGCCCGTGTGGTTGCACTGTCCCCCGAAGGCCTTATTCAGCTATACCAAGTGCGCGAAGCATTAGAGGGTATGGCCGCCCGCTTGGCTGCACGCTACATGAGCGATGAAGAAATTGCCGACATGCAGGCGTTGCTTGATAGCCACTTCGATAAAGTAAAAGACGGTCAAAGCTATTATCAAGAAGCCGGCGATGTAGACTTTCACTACAGAATTGTAACCGGCAGTAAAAACGATCATCTCATCAGCGTACTTGTAGACGGGCTTTACCATCTTGTTCGTATGTATCGCGTACAGCTCGGTATGGCTGGCCCTCGCGTAAGTACCGCGTTTGATGAACACAGACACATCGTTAACGCTATTGCCAATCGCGACGAGGAACTGGCTGAAATGCTAATGCGTCGCCATATTCTTTATTCAAAAAATAATATTGAGAAGAAGCTTAATCATGGTTAACACCACTCAGTCTTCTTCATACCTAATTCACCTCTACCCTACTTTCAAATAAGCGAGTGATTATCATGAGTGCAGGAAAGAAATTCAGAACCGCATTAGAGAACAACAAACCGCTACAAATTGTCGGCACCATTAACGCCTATACTGCAATGATGGCAAAGGCTATTGGGCACCAAGCGATTTATCTATCAGGTGGCGGCGTAGCGAATGCGTCTTACGGCCTACCGGACTTAGGCATGACGTCACTTAATGATGTGATTGCAGACGTTCAGCGCATTACCAGCGCGTGCGATCTTCCGCTCATGGTAGACATCGACACCGGTTGGGGCGGCGCATTTAACATTGCCAAAACTATTCGCGACATGGAAAAAGCAGGCGCGGCGGCAGTTCATATGGAAGACCAGGTTGCGCAAAAGCGCTGTGGTCACCGTCCTAACAAAGAAATTGTTAGCACAGAAGAAATGGTAGACCGCATAAAAGCTGCAGTTGACGCCAGAACTGACCCAGACTTTTTCATTATGGCGCGCACCGACGCGTTCGCACAAGAAGGTTTAGACAAAGCCATTGAACGTGCAAAAGCCTATGTTGCAGCGGGAGCTGACGGCATATTCGCCGAAGCAGTGCAAACCGAAGAACATTACCGTGCATTTGCTGAAGCGCTAGACGTTCCGATCCTTGCCAATATCACTGAGTTCGGCAAAACCGAACTATGGAATAAAGAAGAGCTTGGTGAATGGGGTGCCGACATGGTGCTTTACCCACTAAGTGCATTCCGTGCGATGAATAAAGCAGCAGAAATGGTTTACAAATCTATACTTGAAAACGGCGACCAAAAAGCCGTTGTCGACAGCATGCAGACACGCATGGAACTGTACGATTATCTTGGCTACCACGAGTACGAGCAAAAACTAGATGCTCTATTCGCAGAAGGTAAAAACTAACACGAATACGAAACAGCAGGAAGCGAGTGAGGTGCGAGGCACCATTGAAGTTGAAACGGTACACAGCGCGTTACCACGCCGTGAACCCATCCATGGGGGCTCCGTTTCGGCATCCATGCCTCAAAGGGGTAACGCCCTGTGCACCGCCCCCACTCTCTCGGTGCCTCGCACTCCACTCGCCTGATGAGTTCAATATAGTTTTTATTTCTAAATTTTAAAAAAAGTACCTTACAAATTTTACAAGACCGGAGACAACAAGATGGCTAAACAGTTAAGTGGCGCGGGTTTACGCGGCCAAGTTGCAGGTAAAACAGCATTATCAACCGTAGGTAAATCAGGTTCTGGTTTAACGTATCGTGGCTACGACGTAAAAGACTTAGCGCAAAACTGTCAATTTGAAGAAGTGGCGTATCTTATTCTTAAGGGCAAGCTACCTAATCAGTCTGAGCTAGACGCTTATAAAACAAAACTTCGCGGCATGCGCGGCCTTCCATCAGCACTTAAAGAAGTGCTAGAGCGCATTCCAAAAAATGCCCACCCAATGGACGTACTTCGCACGGGCTGTTCAATGCTAGGTAACCTTGAAATGGAAACCAGCTTCGACCAGCAACAAGATGTTACGGATCGCATGTTAGCTTGCTTCCCAAGTATCATTTGTTACTGGTACCGCTTCTCGCACGACGGCGTGCGCGTAGACGTTGAAACCGATGACGACTCAATTGGAGGTCACTTCCTTCATATGCTTCATGGCGAAAAGCCACGTGAACTTCATGAACAGGTTATGCATGTATCGTTAATTCTTTATGCAGAGCATGAATTTAACGCGTCTACCTTCACTGCACGTGTTTGCGCTTCAACCTTATCTGATATGCATTCTTGTGTAACGGGTGCTATCGGCTCACTTCGCGGCCCGCTTCACGGTGGTGCTAACGAAGCCGCCATGGAAATGATCGAGGGCTTTACCTCTGCTGATGACGCAGAAGAAAAAATGATGGGCATGCTTGAGCGCAAAGAAAAGATCATGGGCTTTGGCCATGCTATTTACTCAGACTCTGACCCGCGTAATGAGATCATTAAGCAATGGTCTGAAAAACTCGCTGCCGATGTGGGCGACGACGTACTTTACCCTGTGTCTGTTCGCTGTGAAGAAGTGATGTGGCGCGAGAAGAAGCTTTTCTGTAACGCCGATTTCTTCCACGCCTCTGCGTATAACTTCATGGGTATTCCTACACCGCTATTTACGCCAATCTTCGTAATGTCTCGTCTAACTGGTTGGGCGGCACACGTTATGGAACAGCGCGCTGACAACCGTATTATTCGTCCGTCAGCAGAATATACCGGCGAAGAACTACGCCCAGTGCCAGCTATTAGCGAACGCGCTTAAGATTAAGGTTGGGGTTTTATGAATATTGATTACCGTAAACCGCTTCCTAACGCGGGTATCGATTTTTTCGATACCCGTGAAGCGGTAGATGCTATTGAGCCTGGCGCCTACGCCAAGCTGCCTTACACCTCACGTGTACTGGCTGAGAACTTGGTGCGCAAATGCGCCCCTGAAATGCTTACCGACTCACTTAAACAGCTTATTTATCGCAAGCGCGACTTGGACTTTCCGTGGTTTCCTGCTCGCGTAGTGTGTCATGACATTTTGGGTCAAACGGCACTGGTAGACTTAGCGGGGCTTCGCGATGCTATTGCCGCAAAAGGCGGCGATCCGGCGAAGGTTAACCCAGTAGTTCCAACACAGTTGATTGTGGATCACTCATTAGCTGTAGAGCATGCTGGTTTTGAGAAAGACGCGTTTGAAAAAAACCGTGCAATTGAAGACAGACGTAACGACGACCGTTTCCACTTTATCAACTGGACAAAAACGGCATTTAAGAACGTGGATGTTATCCCCCCGGGTAACGGCATTATGCACCAAATTAACTTAGAGCGTATGTCGCCGGTTATTCAAGCTCGCGATGGCGTAGCCTTCCCTGACACGTTAGTAGGCACCGACAGCCACACACCGCACGTTGATGCACTTGGTGTAATTGCAGTAGGCGTTGGCGGCCTTGAAGCGGAAAGCGTTATGCTGGGCCGTGCATCTTACATGCGTCTGCCAGACATTGTAGGTGTTGAGCTAACGGGTAAACCACAGCCAGGCATTACTGCGACCGACATCGTACTAGCACTAACTGAGTTCTTACGTAAAGAGCGCGTAGTATCTGCGTATTTGGAATTTTACGGCGAAGGAGCGTCGCACCTGACGCTTGGCGACCGCGCAACCATTTCGAACATGACACCGGAATACGGCGCCACTGCAGCCATGTTCTACATTGACCAGCAAACTATTGATTACTTACGCCTAACAGGACGTGAGGAAAAGCAAATTGCGCTAGTTGAGCAATATGCTAAGCACACAGGTTTATGGGCTGATGATTTAGAAACTGCCGAGTATGAGCGGGTGCTTACGTTCGACCTTTCTGCTGTTGGCCGTAACATGGCTGGCCCTTCTAACCCACACGCACGTTTACCTACCAGCGATTTAGAAAGTCGCGGTATAGCAGCGAAGTGGACCGAGGAGGAAGGCAAAATGCCTGATGGCGCGGTTATTATCGCGGCTATCACAAGTTGTACCAATACATCTAACCCACGCAATGTAATTGCTGCAGGCTTACTTGCTCGAAATGCCAACGCGCGCGGTTTAACCCGTAAGCCGTGGGTTAAGAGCTCACTAGCACCAGGCTCTAAGGCCGTTAAGCTGTATCTTGAAGAAGCTAACCTGATGAGCGAGCTGGAAGATTTAGGCTTTGGCGTGGTTGCCTTTGCGTGTACTACCTGTAACGGTATGAGCGGCGCGCTAGACCCTAAAATTCAGCAAGAGATCATCGACCGCGATCTTTACTCAACAGCAGTATTGTCGGGTAACCGTAACTTCGACGGCCGTATTCACCCTTACGCAAAACAAGCATTCTTAGCATCGCCACCACTGGTTGTAGCTTACGCCATCGCCGGTACCGTGCGCTTTGATATTGAAAAAGACGTATTGGGCACCGACAAAGAAGGCAACCCAGTAACGCTTAAAGACATTTGGCCAAGCGACGAAGAAATTGACGCTATTGTAGCGAAATCGGTGAAGCCAGAGCACTTCAGAAAAGTGTACGAGCCAATGTTCGACCTTAGCGTTGACTACGGAAAAGACATTAACCCGCTTTATGACTGGCGTGAAATGAGCACCTATATTCGCCGCCCACCCTATTGGGAAGGCGCGATGGATGCCGAGCGCACCATGAAAGGTATGCGTCCGCTTGCTATTTTGGGTGACAACATCACCACCGATCACTTATCGCCGTCTAATGCTATTTTAGCCAGCAGTGCCGCAGGTGAATACCTGCATAAAATGGGCTTACCGGAAGAAGACTTTAACTCGTATGCCACACACCGTGGTGACCACTTAACCGCACAGCGCGCTACCCTTGCAAACCCGAAAGTGTTCAACGAGATGGTGCTTGAAAACGGTGAAGTGAAGCAAGGTTCACTGGCGCGCGTTGAGCCAGAAGGACAAGTTATGCGCATGTGGGAAGCTATTGAAACCTACATGAACCGCAGACAGCCGCTGATTATTGTAGCCGGCGCTGACTACGGTCAGGGCTCGTCACGTGACTGGGCAGCTAAAGGCGTACGTCTTGCCGGTGTTGAAGTCATTGTGGCTGAAGGTTTCGAACGTATTCACCGTACTAATCTTATTGGTATGGGCGTATTACCCCTTGAGTTTAAGCCGGGCACTACGCGTAAAACCCTTGAGCTAGATGGCACAGAAACGTACGACGTAAGCGGCGAACCGTCACCAGGTGCAACGCTAACACTGGTAGTGAACCGTCAAAACGGCGAGCAATTAGAAGTACCGGTAACCTGTCGCTTAGACACAGCAGAAGAAGTCTCTATTTACAGCGCAGGCGGGGTATTACAGCGCTTCGCCAAGGACTTCTTAGAAGCTGAAGCTAGCTGATTGTGATAGGAAGACCTTTCAGTGGGAGGAGGTGAATCAGTTACAGGGCACGCCGTGAATACGTCCCTATAGGCTCCCAACTCGCATACTTGCGAGTTGAAGGCCCTGAAACTAATCCACCTCCTTCGTAGCTAGTATCAGCTAGTTTGTTTGGAAGCTGTTTGTGATTTGAAACCCTCCAGCCGCAAGGATGCGGCTGGGGAGCGCACATGGATGTGTTCACAGCGTGTTTCAAATCACGAACAACCTTACTTCTCTCCAGATAAAATGGTTTTTAGTTTAAGAGTGCGTTGAGGCACGGTTGAAACCTTCGGGGCGCATGGACGCGCCCCGAGAGCCTACAAGGATGTATTTGCGGCGTGTTTCAACTGTGCCTCAACGCACTCATACCGACGAAAGGAAAAAACATGACAAAGTATGCGCCACAACTTCGAGTACCGGCTACCTACATGCGTGGCGGTACCAGTAAGGGTGTGTTTTTCAATTTAACCGATTTGCCAGAAGCCGCGCAAAAGCCAGGTCCGGCGCGCGATGCCCTGCTTCTGCGCGTAATTGGCAGCCCCGATCCTTACGGTAAACAAACCGACGGTATGGGCGGTGCTACATCAAGTACCAGCAAAACCGTTATCTTAAGCAAAAGTGAACGTGAAGGTTACGATGTCGACTACCTATTTGGTCAAGTAGCCATAGACAAGCCATTCGTAGACTGGAGTGGAAACTGCGGAAACCTAACGGCAGCCGTAGGCGCATTTGCGATAACCAATGGGCTAGTGGATAGAAGTAAAATACCAGAAAACGGCATTGCCACCGTCAACATTTGGCAAGCCAATATCAACAAAGCCATTATCGCTAAGGTGCCAATGACTAACGGGGAAGTACAGGAAACTGGCGATTTTGAACTAGACGGTGTCACCTTCCCTGCCGCAGAAGTAGAAGTAGCCTTTGTTGACCCAGCTGACGGTGAAGGGGCAATCTTCCCGACAGGACGATTAGTCGACACACTTGAAGTCCCAGGCGTAGGCTCACTTCAGGCGACCATGATAAACGCGGGTATTCCAACTATTTTCATCAACGCAGAAGATATTGGCTACACAGGCACTGAACTGCAGGATGATATAAACAGCGACTCCGAGGCGCTGTCCAAGTTCGAAGCAATTCGTGCACACGGCGCGGTTCAGATGGGGCTCATCAATGATGTGGGTGAAGCTGCAAACAGGCAGCACACACCAAAAGTCGCGTTCGTTGCACCTCCAAGAGGTTACCAAGCTTCCAGTGGCAAAGATATTTTGGGTTCGGACATTGATGTATTGGTTCGCGCACTGTCTATGGGGAAACTTCATCATGCTATGATGGGCACGGCAGCAGTCGCGATCGCAGCGGCTGCGGCGATACCCGGCACTCTTGTAAATATCGCAGCTGGCGGCGACGAAAGAGACTCGGTTACTTTTGGGCATCCATCTGGAACGCTTAGAGTAGGAGCAAGAGCTACGTTTGAAGACGACAAGTGGCAAATTAAGCAAGCTGTAATGAGCAGAAGCGCACGTATTTTGATGGAAGGCTCCGTGCGTGTTCCCGCTGAACAAAGTTAGTACAACGCAATGTTATATAAGAATAAAATTATTTAGACATAAGTATAAAACGCCCTCTCTTTGAGGGCTTTTTTGTCTATAATTGGTTATTATCGAAGCCTAAGTGCCGAGAGTAGATCACATGTATAAAGTTCTTGTAGTAGAAGACAGTCTCACTGTCCGAAAGATTGTAAACAAACTTATTGAGGATAATCCTCACTTTACGTGTGATCTGTGCGAAGATCTTGCGGAAGCTAAAAGTGCCCTCGAGAGTGACACCGAATACTTGGCAGCCATCGTCGACTTAAACCTTCCCGACGCGCCCAACGGCGAGAGCGTTGAGCTTGCACTTTCCTACAACGTTCCAACAATCGTACTTACTGGGAATTTCGACGAATTTACCCGTGCTCAGTTACTCGATCAGGGCGTACTGGATTACATCACAAAAGAGTCTCGCTATTCATACCTTCAAGTGTCTAAACTTGTAGACCGCTTAAGAAAGAACCTCACTACCAAAGTATTGGTAGTGGAAGATTCTAGAACGAGCCGAAATCACATTTGCTCATTACTTCGCAAATTCCAATTTCAGGTACATGAAGCGAACGATGGCTTAGAAGCGTTGGAAGAGCTTGATAATCACCGCGATATTAAAATGGTTATTGCCGATCACCGTATGCCCAACATGGACGGCTATGAACTGGTTAAAGCAATACGCCACGAAAAACGCATGCAAGACTTGGTATTTATCGGTTTATCGGCAAACGGCGATAGCGTGTTGACCTCGAAATTCATTAAAAGCGGCGCCAATGACTTCCTGTCCAAACCGTTTTATCACGAAGAATTCTACTGCAGAATTATGCAAAACCTTGAATCACAAGAAATGATTCAAACCATTAGAAATTCAGCAAACTTAGACCCGCTAACCAAGGTATACAATCGCCGTTTTCTCTACGAAAAAGCAGAGGAGTTATTTGCCAATAAAGCGTCGAGAAAGGATGTCATTGTGTCTATGATCGATGCTGACAACTTCAAAAGTGTAAACGATACCTACGGCCATAAAACGGGTGACATGTTATTGCAGGAATTTGCAGCATTGTTAAAAGATTACTTCCCCGACGATCTTATTGTGCGCTATGGGGGTGAAGAATTTACGGTGGTATCAGTAAGGCCGCCTAAAGTGTATCTATCTGCGCTTTCAGCGTTTATGGATGCAGTGCGCTCTACTATTTTTACCAATCACAAGTTCAATATCACGTGCAGTATCGGCGTATGTACCGAGGAACACAAGTGCTTGGAGTCGCAGTTAGAAGTGGCTGATGCGCGCTTATACGAAGCTAAGCACGCGGGCAAAGATCAGATTATTCTGAGAGACTCAGTCGCCAAAACAGTAGAGGCCTAAATCACTGAGTCTACTGCAGCCAACGCGGCATTAAGTAGCAAACCACGACCAATAAGCAAAAATAGCCAAGCAATAGGGTGGCAATCGGCTTATCAATCAGTAAGCGTCGTTGACCAGAGGTGGTGATCGTCGCTGTATCGTTTTCATCATTAGCTGACAAAACAGACAAGATAATAGCGGGTATCACTGTGCTCGCGAACCCCGTTACATTCCACCAAAACCAAAACACGTCCTCGACAAAAAATGCGAACGACAAATTAGTCAGCACGCCACACATCAGGCCGGTATTGACCTGTGTGGCATTTATCTTCTTCGTTAGCATGCCAAGTAGAAACACAGCCAAGACAGGACCAAAAAAAACAGAGCCCACTTTGTTCACCGCTTCTATTACGGTAGGCGCTATATCGCCAGCATTGAGCGAAAGCAGCAAAATAATCCCTCCCCAAAGCAAGCCCGCAAACTTAGCATGATTCAGGTAGCCTTCAGGTTTTGCGCGTTTCCGAGTGAGTTTGAAATAATCTTCAAGCGAAACAGCGGCAAGAGAGTTTATTGCTGAGCTCAGTGATGACATGGCTGCCGCAAGAATAGCGACCACAAGCAAGCCGATAAGCCCATGAGGTAAATAATTAAGAATAAAGACCGGCATAAGCCAGTCCGGATTATCTTTAGGAATTTGCGATAGCAAGTTGGTGTCGTTAAACGCTAGTGTGCCGACCACCAAGCCTGCTAAACAATATAGAAGTGTTATAGGGAACCTAAAAATGCCATTGGCTAACATCATCTTTTTAAGATCGCTTTCCGATTTCGCTGACAATGCCCTCTGTGCTTCTGATTGATCACAACCGTAGTATGAGGCGTAAAGGATCACGCCACCTAGCACCATAGGAAAAAAGCCGAAGCCGTCACCATCAAAACCCAGAGATGAAAAATTAAGGGTAGAGACCCGCTCGCTTGGAAGTAACTGTAAAAAGTGCTCCCAACCGCCTAATGCGTTAAGACCAAAAGCAATGCAGATAGCTGTGCCCAAAACGATGACAACCATTTGTACCGCGTCACCATATACAACTGCTTTCATGCCTCCTTGTAAGGAGTACAAAACGGTAATCACACCAATGAGTAATATTGCCTGCGTGGATGAAACCTGCATGGTTCCTTGCAATATAATGGATAGCGCGTAAACCATTATGCCGGTAGCGAAGGCCCTGCTAAATTGAAATACAACACTGATACAAATACGGGTAGAGGTAGAGAAACGTCGCTCAAGATAGTCATAAATACTCACCACACCGCTTCGGTATAATGTAGGCAACACGGTGCTAATGAGTAAAAGCATGGCTAACGGAACTGCTAGTTCATAAGAGAGCCAAATCAGCCCTCCACCCTCACGGAAGCCGACAAATGCAGGAGCGGAAATGAAACTGACCGCCGAGAGTTGCGTCGCCATCACTGAAAGTAACAGCGGTTTCCAACTTAAGCTTCTTCCAGCTAGAAAATAATCTTTCTTTGACTGCTGTCCACGCAAGCTAAAGCCGATGACGAGTAAAGTGATGAGGTAAATCGCGATGACACTGTAATCAAGAATATCCATATAGACGCAAGGTTAAGCAACTAAATACCTACCATTACATAAACTCGGTCTATTTGCATAAAAAACGTATAAAAAAGCAGCGTTCATAGAAATAGTGTACGTTACATCCAAGACCTTCTGGTTGACTCCACCTCGAATAGCACACTATCTGCTAGTTTATTAACGTAGTCTTCTGGTAGAAACGGCACAGTCACCGCCCCCGAAGCCATTACAAACTTAACGGTGGCCTGTTTTCTTCGCTTCATAAACACGCTTTGCTTAACGATAACTTGCTGCGCTTTATAAGGCTCAAAGCATTGATAGTCGATGCCTATTCTACCTCGCCTTATATAAACGTACTTACTGTCGTAGGCTATACCCCATCGCCACCACCTAAGCGTGAGTAACAGCGATACCGCACTAAAGACAACGAGTGAACCTAGCATAATATCTAGATGGGACGACACAGCGCCTATGGTGAAAAAGATCGCCAATGGCAATGTCCAACCCGCAAACAACCAAAAAGTAATGAATCGCTTGCTAATGGGATGATATTCTTGGCCTCGCAAGTCGCATTCAGGCATTACTTCTTGACTAAGCGCGAAGGCTTCATCTTCGGTTACCGATGGCACAATAAGCTTATTTGGCGACATCAGTTCTTGCATTTGCTGCCCAGCCGTTGAGTTCTGCTCAAAATACAAATTCACCCGCTTTAGTATTTTATCCAGCCAGTCTTGCTTCGCCGTAATCATTTGGATGCGTGAAGCTCGCATGCTGACTTCCAGTTTATTAAGCAAGCCGCTGCGACGGATATAGCGATCACCTGTTCGTGAAAGTGTGTAGCCGTAAAAAGTGAAAAGCGCGCCACCAACACTCAGCAGTGCCACTAACGCCATAAGCATCATGAGAA
Source organism: Alteromonas sp. Cnat2-8 (assembly GCF_022348355.1). NCBI lineage: Bacteria > Pseudomonadati > Pseudomonadota > Gammaproteobacteria > Alteromonadales > Alteromonadaceae > Alteromonas > Alteromonas sp. Cnat2-8. The sequence goes on along the minus strand of NZ_JAKREX010000002.1, from coordinate 275,184 downwards.
TGACAAAGGCATACAATCCAAATTGCCACCACGCAACCGTTTGTTCACCAACCAGCTGATTAAGCTGCAAGCCTTTATCGGCTAACCACTCTGAAACCAGACCGAACACATCGTCATAGAAAGGCGCCGCAGCACCCAGTATGATCCACACGCGATTGTTGGTGATGCCGTGAATAATAATGTCTTTCACGGACCGTCGATTTAATACTTCTTCATTTGAATGGGAAGAATCTACCGCTTTAGCGCGTGGTCGTGGCGTGGGAAAAGACGAAGTCTGCTCGTCGGATAAATCTTCATTTGGCAAACAATCCAGGTCACCCTCATCGTGCAGCGCTTTTTCATACAACACCTGCTTTTTTAGCGCTTCAGCATAATCTTCAGGAACCGCTACAATTTTAGCTTCTTCTTTCCCACTTCCTGCGGTATCAAGCACCACTAGCGCGTACCCAAAAGGTCGGTAATAAAAAGGGCGTTCTATCTTAACGTTTTGAATACGCCACAAGGGCAAGTTGGTATAGCGGCGTTGAAACACGCCATGATGAATCTCAACGTGCTGGTTGTGCACGCGAAACTTGTACATTAAAAAGCTTATTACGCCGCTGACACTGGTAGATAGAAAGAGGATTCCAGCACCGATTAGTACTTCAGGCGACAGCAGGTTATCCCAAATATTGAACGATATGGCTAAGGCGGGAATGGTATAAATAAGCACTTGAGCCGAGTTGGTAAAATTGCGAATAGTAAAGTACAAAATAGAAATTAGAGAGAGGCGCTGCCACTCATCACCCGTTTCTACTTTAAGTTTCGGTTCTTCCATATTAGCATCTTGCCCATGGGACTTGAGCGCAGTATCTTCTTTCAGCTCTTTTGACTGATTAAGTGTAGGCGCTTGGTGTGAGGGCGTTTCTGATACCGTCATTAGCGTGCACCTATATCTTTATGAGCAAGAATGAACTCACGCAACTGCTCTGCCCTTTCAATGCTTAACCCAGGTATCTCAAACGTGTGCATTTCACCACCAGCCGAAAACACCTGAAGTGAGGCAAGACCCGCCCACCTGTCCAATGGACCGCGATTAACCTCTACATGCTGAACACGCAAAATAGGTTGGCACGAAAGTTTTCTAAAAATTAGCCCTGACTGCTTACTGATGTCTTGCTCTCGAATCGCATAAAATATGCGTACATCAGCAAAAAAGTGGTACAGCGCCCATAGAGAGCCTACAGCGACGATACCAGCAACAACATACGGGTAGGCTTGCAGCAGTCCTTCTGGCAATGACCAAAAGCTTTGGAATCGTAACGCAGAAGCAATACCGATTAGCACTAAGGCTATCAATCCAATGGAGAGGATATTTAGTGTCCGGTACTTTTTGGATATAGGAAGTAATGCGAGCGTTTGAAGTGAGGGAATTTCCTCAACACTGAGCTGATTATTTGAAAACACGGTTTCTTGTTGTGCGCTAATTGTCATCGCATTAATTCCTTTTACCACTGTATAAATAAGATCAGCCTGCCGCTTTTTTTAAGGAGAGGCTTAGCTACTTAGCAACGCTGCTCTGAACGCTTTCTCTAGCGCAGTTTTTATAACAAAAAAGAGGGCAAGCCCTCTTTTTTACGTTTCCTATTAAAGAGCGCGTTATGCTAACTAGTCATCAACCTGCTGTTCATTCAGCCAATCGTGTAGTGCCTTCATGTCGTGCTGAACCGCCATTTGTAGCTCTTCCACCCAATCATGCACGTTCTCCCACCATGTAGGGTGGTCGCCCTGTTGAATTTGATTAGCAATACGCTGTACACGAGCCAAACCAACAGAGCCAGCGGCGCCTTTAATTTTGTGAGCCTGTGAGCACACTTCTGACTTTTCGTCCGCACTTAAGCTTAGCTGCAGTATTTCCATGTATTCAGGCATTTTTTCTTGGAATACTTTAACGCTAGCGCGCACCATTTCATCCCCTATGGTATCAACTAACATCTGTAACAAGTCCATATCTAAAATGTTACTTAATGTTTTGTTAGGTTCGGGGCGCTCTACTTCGCCATCAATTTCAAGCGGTGCAGGTGGTGCATGGAACAGCTCGTTAAACACCTCGATAACGCGAGATTTTTTAATCGGCTTCGCAATAACGTCATCCATACCGTTTTCTAAGTATTCATCACGCTTTTTAATGACGTTTGCCGTTAGCGCCACGATAGGCGTTTGCATAACCAGATCTTCTTCAATAATCGTACTTGCCACATCGAATCCTGTCATGTCAGGCAATTGAATATCAAGCAAGATAAGGTCGTATTGGTTTTCCCTGACTTTGTCTATGGCTTCTTGACCGGTCATTGCTACATCGACTTTCTGGCCAAGCTTCTCGAGCAAGGCTTTAGCGACCATTACGTTCAATTCAATATCTTCTACTAACAAGATATTGAGCCCTGTCACTTGAAGCTGCGCGACTTTCATCGGGCTATTAGAAATTTGAACAGGCAACACAATTTCAAAACGGGTGCCTTTACCCACTTTACTTGAAACGTGAATTTCACCTTTCATCAAGTCGACCATTTGCTTACAAATTGCCAATCCAATACCGGTACCTGTGGCCGATTGGTGGTCAGGGTGATCAACCTGATAGTACATGGCAAAAATCTTATCAATTTCGCTTTCAGGAATACCTACGCCCGTGTCTTCAATCACAAATGTCACATACGCCTTATCACCATCAGGTTTCGTCGATGAAACCGTTAAACTTACGTGACCTTTTTGTGTGAACTTCACTGCGTTAAACAGGATGTTCCATAATATCTGACGAAGGCGCGTACCATCTATTTCAACAAGACGGGGAAGCGGCTCGTTAATTGTCGTTTTAAGCTCTAGCTGTTTGTCGGCTGCAAGTAGACGAATAATGCTGCTAAGTTCTTCGGTAAAGTCTTTCAACGATATGGTTTTTAGACTCAGCTCAAGCTTATCTCTGTCTAACTTATCAAGGTCGATAATATCGTTAAAAATATTACCTAATGTTATAGCGCTGGCGTATATCGTACTTACCCAGTTAAATTGTTCTTCACTCAACTCGGTATCACGCAGCATACGGCTTAAGCCCACAATACCGTTTAGCGGTGTGCGTAGCTCATGACTTATGGTTGCGATAAAGCGAGTTTTGTCGGTACTTGCTTTTGCAGCAGCATTTTCAGCCTGCTTACGCTCAGTCATGTCTCGACCGAACGACAACAAGCCAAGGCGATTACCGTCTTTATCGAAGAAAGGTACACGCTTCATTTCGAAGTAACGACGACGTCCATCAGCAAAGCGAAGCCACAGCTCTTCTGTGATACTGGCGTTGGTTTCTAGAACTTCGTGATCACTCGCTACAATTTGGCGGGCAAGCTCTTCCTCATATACGTCTTTTGGCGTTAAGCCAAGCAGCTCTTGCTCGGTTTTGCCCGTCATAAGCTCCGCTATACGGTTACAACCAGCAAACCTGCCTTCTTCATTTCGGTAATATATTAAGTCTGGTGAGGCATCGATGATTGAACGTAACAAGGTTGATAAGCGGCGTGCTTGTGCTTCTTGTTCTGATTTATCCTGAATTTCTTTTTCTAAGTCTTTAAACAGCGCCTCACGCTCTTCTTGTGCTTGCTTGCGCTGCTCTATCTCGTGATTAAGCTGTCTGATGTTGCTTTGAAGTTCGCGGTTAAGAAAGACATCTTCTTCACGCAAACTTTCCAACTGGCTTACCACTTCCTTTAAGTTGGTACGTGAGTTTTCTAATTGCTTGATTAACTCACTAAAGAAATAAAGTACCCAAGGCGCAGATAACATGGTCAGTACTACAGCACTGATGAAGTCATCGGGCTGAACCTGGCTTCCCATGCTCACGCGAATTACGTATGAGCCCCCTAGCGTAAACACAAGCGAAAGAACAACAAACAATATGCTGAGCTTTAGAGTGCCAAAACGCTGAACAAATTGGGCAAAGCGAATTGCCCAAGAATCGTTTGGTGAATCTGAATGCATGTACGTCTAATTTAAGCTTATTTTGCGGTTATCCTATCAGGCTTTCCTCTTTTCGGGAATGCGGTTTGTCAAAGCATAACTCTGTGGCCCTGCTCAGAATTAGGATTTGAAAGGCGACTTTTCAGTAATTTCATTAATGTATTTGGTATTCACCCATCCCACCTTCGTGTAAGACACTTTCGCCCACTCCCCTCGCTTTTCCAGTATTTTTAGCACTTCGCCCTTATTCAAACCGTTCTCGACAGTTGGGTACGAAACATCTGGCCCTTTTCTCACATTCAGCGAATTGGCACTTACATTGGCCACCCGCTTTACAGGGCTAGCGAGATCCCGCTGAATTTGATCATGCGCCTCTCGCTGTGAATTCGAATCACTTGACTCAGTTGCCCACCTTTCACTATCACTTTGCAAAACAGCGGCTTTGAGTCTTTGAAGGGGAAAAGCGGGGCCAGGATCGACCTTTCGTGACGGCGCTATTTCTTCGTGCCCGACGATAGTAGAGATGTTGTAGTGACTACACAACGCTTTACACAGCGATAGCGTCCTAACAATTTGTATGTCGGTGTACTTGTGCCAATAGCCCATAGACTGTTGGTTAATGTGCTGGGCAGCTAATACTTCATTCTCGCCAAAAATTTCGCCAAACCAACTTTCAAAGGTGCCGTCTCCTCTAGCCTTAAGCTGGCCGGCATTGTCTAATTCAATGCCGATAGAGTACTGATTCAAGCCACTACGCCCTTCGTAATAACTTTCTCCTGCGTGCCACGCTATTTTATTAGTCGGAAGCATTTGAACAATGTCACCATTGCGTCCAACGGCAAAGTGAGCTGACACACCGCTATCGGCATTGGTCAAGACATTCACCGAAGATGAAAGGCTACTACCGGCGGTAAAATGAATAACAATAGTATCGGGAGATCCAGATTGAAAACGCCCAGATGTGTTAGGAGAAAGCCTGAAGGTGATATTGTCGCCAGTTAGAATATGATCATCTATACTAAATAAAGGCAGTGGTGAAGCATGTAGTGTATTCATACAATAATCCTTATTGTCTTAACAGCACGCCACCACAGTGAATTTTTATTCTTCGCCTTCCACATAAGCGTACACTCAATTCACACACAGGGCTCTCTATCAACATCCTTCAGCGCACCACGAGCCTTACCTGTGGTTAATTTTCAACCAATATAGCAAACTACTTATATTAGTGGAACCATAGCTTTACAAATTAATAAAAATACACCGCAAACCGCTATTGACAACATAAAACATCAATTTCAAAGCATATTTATTCATTAATAAAACGCAAATGAGAAGTAATATCATTTATAAGGGGTGAGTTATTCACTTTGCAATACTGATAACATTTTTGTTACAAACATAAATGACGACACGTAAGCAGCTGATTAATATATATTTAATTATATTTATACTAATTCACTATAAAGCTTATACTTTTAGCGTTTGATTTTAGTTTTTAATGTGGGTATTTTGTACGGCCCGCATCGCAATAATGCATAAAAATGCGGAAACGACTGGAATCCTCTAATAATAAAATAACGACAAGAAAGGCGCACGCCGCGAGCAATACCGCTCGCAGGCATAAAAGACGTCTAATAATGTTGTGATACGCAAACCTAGGCGCATCTACACGCAACGCATACCTTGCCCAGTCAAAAGGTTGAAGGAGTTAAGAGATGAGTTTATATAATCCCAATGATTCCCGGGACAACTGTGGGTTTGGCTTAATCGCTCACACTCATGGGGAAGCCAGTCATGAATTGGTAACTACTGCAATACACGGTCTTGACCGTATGCAGCATCGTGGCGGTATCGCCGCCGACGGGAAAACCGGTGACGGCTGTGGTTTATTACTACAGAAACCGGATGCGTTCTTCCATGCAATCGCCGAAGAAAATGGCTGGAAACTCAGCAAAAAATACGGCGTGGGCATGATTTTCTTAAGTCAGGACCCGGTACTTGCGCAAGCCGCGCGTGAAGTACTTAATGAAGAACTAGAAAAAGAAACACTTTCAGTAGTGGGTTGGCGCGAAGTGCCTGTCGACCACTCAGTACTGGGTGAATTAGCGCTAACGGGTGTTCCACAAATTGAACAGGTATTTGTGAACGCGCCAGCAGGCTGGAGAAAACGCGACCTTGAGCGTCGTTTGTATATGATCCGCCGCCGCGCTGAAAAACGTCTTGAGAAAGATCCCGATTTTTACGTAGCTTGTTTGTCGGGCTTGGTAACGATCTACAAAGGCTTGGTAATGCCAAAAGATTTACCCGCCTTTTATCACGACCTTGCCGATGAGCGTATGCAAAGCGCAATTTGCGTTTTCCACCAACGCTTTTCAACAAATACTCTACCACGCTGGCCGCTTGCTCAGCCTTTCCGCTTCCTTGCGCACAACGGTGAGATTAACACCATTAAAGGAAACCGCGACTGGGCCATGGCACGTGCTGCTAAATTCGCAACGCCACTTATTCCAGATCTTAAAGATGCAGCCCCTTTCGTTAATACTGAAGGATCAGACTCATCCTCGCTGGATAACATGCTGGAGCTATTCTTAGCCGGCGGTATGGATTTATTCCGTGCTATGCGGTTACTTGTTCCACCCGCCTATCAAAACAACAAGACCATGGACGATGATCTTCGTGCATTTTACGAGTTCAACTCTATGCACATGGAACCATGGGACGGCCCAGCGGGTATCGTTTTAACTAACGGTCGCCACGTTGCCTGTAACCTTGATAGAAATGGTCTACGTCCTGCTCGTTACGTTATTACTAAGAACGGTTTCATTACCCTAGCCTCAGAAGTAGGTATCTGGGATTACGAGCAAGCTGACGTAATTGAAAAAGGCCGTGTAGGCCCAGGTGAAATGCTTGCTGTAGACACATACACAGGCAAAATCTGGCGCTCTACTGAAATTGATGAAGACTTAAAAGCACGTCACCCTTATAAAGAGTGGCTAGATAAGCATATTCGTCGACTTACACCAATTGAAAAGCTTGATGCGTCATTAATTGGTAAACGCGTGTTTGACGACGATGCCATGGCGGTGTACCACAAGCTACACGCCTACAGCTATGAAGAAATTCAACAAGTTGTAAAAGTACTTGCGAAAGACGGTCAAGAAGCCGTTGGCTCTATGGGTGATGACACGCCAATGGCGGTTATGTCATCTCGTCAGCGTACGGTTTACGACTACTTCCGTCAGCAATTTGCACAGGTAACTAACCCGCCAATCGACCCGCTACGTGAAAACCACGTTATGTCGTTGGCAACCTGTATTGGCCGCGAGCAAAACGTATTTAGCGAAACCTCAGGTTACGCCGACCGCGTATTGTTCGACTCGCCAGTACTAATGTATACCGACCTTAAACAATTGCGCGAATTTAACCCAGACAACTACTACTCAGAAGTCGTCGAGCTTCAGTATGCGCCGCAAGAAGGTTTGAAGAAAGCCATCGAGCGCGTTTGTAACGAAGTAGAAATGCTGGTTAAAAACAAGCGTGCTGCATTCGTTATTCTGTCTGACAGAAACATTAAACAAAATCGCTTGGTTATCCCTGCTGCAATGGCAGTTGGTGCGGTACAACGCCGCTTAGTTGAAAAGTCATTGCGCTGCGATGCTAACGTTGTTGTTGAGACAGCAAGTGCCCGCGATCCACACCATTTCGCGGTGTTGATTGGCTTAGGTGCCACTGCGGTTTACCCATTCCTAGCATATGAAACTATTGAGCAGCTTTGTGAAAAAGGCGAGCTAGATATTTCTCCTATGCAGGCCACGTTGAACTACCGTAAGGGTATCAACAAAGGCTTGTACAAGATCATGTCGAAAATGGGTATTAGCACTGTTGCTAGCTACCGTAGCTCTAAACTGTTTGAAGCAGTGGGTATTAACAACGAAGTGATGAAGTTATGCTTTAAAGGTGTGACCTCACGCATTCAAGGTGCGGGCTTCGATGATTTCCAGCAAGATCTTATCAACCTAAACCGTATTGCTTGGCTTAAGCGTAAATCTGTCGATCACGGCGGCTTGCTTAAATACGTGCACGGTGGCGAATATCACGCCTATAACCCAGACGTAGTCAGTACGCTTCAAAAGGCTGTGGTGTCTGGTAACTACGACGACTACCAGCAATATGCGAAGCTTGTTAACGAACGTGCGCCTGCGCACATTCGCGACTTGCTAGCAATAAACCCTGATTGCGACCCTATTGATATTAGCGAAGTAGAAGCACCGGAAAACTTATTCCCACGCTTTGATACTGCGGCAATGTCAATTGGTGCACTAAGCCCTGAAGCGCATGAAGCGCTAGCTATTGCCATGAACCGCCTGGGCGGTCAGTCTAACTCTGGGGAAGGTGGCGAACACCCTTCTCGCTTTGGAACTGAAAAGAACTCTAAAATTAAGCAGGTGGCTTCAGGTCGCTTTGGTGTAACGCCTCACTATTTGGTTAACGCAAACGTTATTCAAATTAAAGTGGCGCAGGGTGCAAAACCGGGTGAAGGCGGTCAGCTTCCCGGCGATAAGGTAAATAAATACATCGCACAGCTACGTTTCTCTGTGCCGGGTGTAACCCTTATTTCACCACCTCCACACCACGATATTTACTCAATTGAAGATTTGGCACAGCTAATTTTCGATTTGAAACAGGTTAATCCAACGGCACTTATATCCGTTAAGCTAGTATCTGAGCCGGGTGTTGGCACCATTGCAACAGGTGTAGCGAAAGCCTATGCCGACCTTATCACCGTTTCAGGTTACGACGGCGGTACAGGTGCAAGCCCGCTAACATCAGTTAAGTATGCGGGTAGCCCATTTGAGCTTGGTTTATCTGAAACTCAGCAAGCGCTTATTGAAAACGGCTTACGTCACAAAGTACGCGTTCAAACCGACGGTGGTTTGAAAACAGGCTTAGACGTAGTAAAAGCCGGTATTTTAGGCGCTGAGAGCTTTGGTTTTGGTACAGGTCCAATGGTGGCTTTAGGCTGTAAATATCTACGTATTTGCCACTTGAACAACTGTGCGACCGGTGTTGCAACGCAGGATCAAAAACTGCGTGACGACCACTTCATTGGCTTACCTGATATGGTAATGAACTACTTCAAGTTTATTGCTCAAGAAGTGCGTGAAATCATGGCGTCTATGGGTATTGCTAAGTTCGACGACCTTGTTGGTCGCACAGAACTACTTAAAGTTTTAGATGGCATTACCGCTAAGCAAAACCGTTTAGATTTGTCTCCGTTGCTAGCGCAGCCTAAAGCAGGCGACCATACGCGCTTATTCTGCTCACAAACGACCAACGCACCTATCGATAAAGGTGAATTGAACGCGCAGATGCTTAAAGACGGCCAGCAAGCGGTTGTTGAAGGTAAATCTATTACCCTTAAATACCCAATCCGCAATACGGATCGCTCTGTCGGCGCATTGCTATCAGGTGAAATCGCTAAACACCACGGTAACCACGACTTTGAAGATACACCTATCAAAGTTGAACTTACCGGTACAGCGGGTCAGAGCTTCGGTGTGTGGAACGCTGGCGGCCTGCATATGCACCTTGAAGGTGATGCCAATGATTATGTAGGTAAAGGGATGACCGGCGGTAAGCTTGTTATTCACCCACCTCGCAATATCTCTTACGACGCCCACGACAGCGCCATTATGGGTAACACCTGCCTTTACGGTGCAACAGGCGGTAAGCTGTTTGCTGCTGGCCGTGCTGGCGAGCGCTTTGGCGTACGTAACTCTGGTGCTATTGCGGTAGTTGAAGGCATTGGCGATAACGGCTGTGAATATATGACAGGCGGTATTGTGGCTGTACTTGGTCCGGTTGGTGTTAACTTCGGTGCAGGTATGACTGGTGGTTTTGCTTATCTTATGGATGATGGCGACGACCTTGATAACCGTGTAAATGCCGAACTGGTCGATGTAATGCCAATTGAAGATAAAGCGATTCTTGCTGAGCACTTACGTGGCTTAATTAATCAGCATTACGAAGAAACAGGAAGCGAGCACTCGTTGTCGTTGCTTACTGATTTCGCCGCAACGCTGAAACGCTTCAAGCTTATTAAGCCAAAAACCAGTGATGTGAAAAACTTGCTTGGTCACATCAGTCGTTCAAGTGCTGAATTACGCATTCAGGCTCAGTAGGAGGATTTAGTTTATGGCAAAGAACGTATATCAATTTGTCGATGTTGAACGTATCGATCCGCCGAAAAAGCCGATCATGGTACGTAAACAAGAGTTCGCGGAAATTTATCAACCGCTGAGCCAATCTCAAACCGAAGGCCAAGCAGATCGCTGCTTGGACTGCGGTAACCCATACTGTGAATGGAAGTGTCCTGTACACAACTATATTCCACAATGGTTAAGCCTGGCGAACGAAGGCCGTATTTTGGAAGCTGCGGAACTCTCTCATAAAACCAACAGTTTGCCGGAAGTATGCGGTCGCGTATGTCCACAGGACAGACTGTGCGAAGGTGCATGTACGCTGAATGATGATTTTGGCGCAGTGACCATTGGTAGTATTGAAAAATACATTACCGATACAGCATTCAAAATGGGCTGGCGCCCAGATATGTCTGACGTGGTATGGACCGATAAGAAAGTGGCGATTGTAGGTGCAGGCCCAGCTGGTCTTGCATGTGCTGATATTCTGGTTCGTAACGGCGTTAAACCTGTTGTTTACGACAAATACGAAGAAATTGGTGGCCTACTTACATTTGGTATCCCGTCTTTTAAATTAGAGAAAGACGTGATCAAGCTACGCCGCCAAATCTTTACTGAGATGGGTGTTGAGTTCGTACTTAACACTGAAATTGGTAAAGACATACAGTTCCAGGATTTGCTTGATAAATACGATGCTGTTTTCTTAGGCATGGGTACGTACAAGTCGATGCAAGGTGGTTTCGATAACGAAGAAGTTGAAGGCGTTCACGAAGCCTTACCTTTCCTTATCGCCAACACCAATCGCGTAATGGGCCTTGAAAAAGATCCTGCTGATTACATTGATATGAAAGGCAAGCGCGTAGTAGTACTAGGTGGTGGTGATACCACGATGGACTGTGTTCGTACGTCAATTCGCCAAGGCGCTGCCCAAGTTACCTGTGCATACCGCCGTGACGAAGAAAGCATGCCAGGCTCTCGCCGCGAAGTTGTTAATGCGAAAGAAGAAGGGGTTGAGTTTAAATTCAATCTTCAGCCGCTAGACATTGCAGTAGATGAAAACGGTAAGGCATGTGGTGTTAAGCTGGTTAAAACCGAAATGGGGCCACCGGATGCCAATGGTCGCCGCCGCCCTGTTGAAGTGGAAGGTTCAGAGCACGTACTAGAAGCAGACGCGGTAATTATCGCCTTCGGCTTCCAGCCCAGCCCTGCGCCATGGTTTGCTGACTTCGGCATTATGCTTGATGAAAAAGGTCGCGTACGCGCGCCATCTGCTGGCAAATTTGCTTACCAGACCTCTCACCCGCAAGTCTTTGCCGGTGGCGATATGGTACGTGGTAGTGACTTGGTTGTTACTGCTATCGACGAAGGCCGTAAAGCCGCAGAAGGGATTATGGACTATATTGGCGTTTAACCTTCGCTAACTAAGGCCTATTGTCCATTCACGAAAAGCTCGATAGTTCTGCTATCGAGCTTTTTTTATTTAAAACGAAAGAGATACGATTTACATTAGATAGAATAATTGAATAAAGAGATGACATCATGAGATTGCGGACATGGCTACTTTACGGGTTATTTTTAGTTTCCGTTTCATATTGCGCCCAGGCAGAGGAAAGTAACGCACTTACCACTCGCTCGGCTAAAGCAGTGTTCGCAGACTACTTGGAATATCTCACGCTACCCAACGTTGCAACGCAATCAGCAACTGATATAGAAAAGGTTGCGCGTTGGACGGCAACGAAATACAGCGAGTATGGTTTTAATACTCAGCTGCTGGAAAACAACGGCATGCCGATGCTGTATGCTGATTACATGCTAGCTGGGAAAAATGCCCCTACCCTGCTTTTTTATGCACATATGGATGGTCAACCGGTTAACGCTGAGTTGTGGGAACAAGACAGCCCTTGGCAGCCCGTTCTAAAAATCGAAGAAAATGACAGCTGGGTTGAAAAACCACTCTCTTTACTCGATAAAGACTATGACCCTAATTGGCGTATTTTTGCGCGCTCGGCATCTGACGACAAAGCCCCAATTATGATGTTACTAGCAGCCATAAACTCACTTTCGACGAATAAGGTGACGCCATCAGTTAATATCAAAGTGCTCCTTGATTCAAACGAGGAAGGTGGCTCTCCTACCCTCGCAAAAGTGATAGAAAAAAACAAAGCGCAGCTTTCTGCAGATGCCGTAGTAATGTTAGACGGTCCCATGCATCCATCCAACGCTTCTACCGTGGTTTTCGGTCATCGCGGTGCGACACTGGTTAAGCTCACTGTTTTCGGACCAAACTCTGATAGCCATAGTGGGCACTTTGGCAACTACATTCAAAACCCCGCTTTTATGCTCTCAACACTTTTAGCAGGAATGAAAAATGAAAATGGCAAGGTGACTATTCCTAATTATTACGGAGACGCTCCTTTGTCAGAAGAAACAAAACAGGTGCTTCGAGACATTCCTATTGATGAAACTGCACTATTGGCACGCCTTGGGGTAGCAAAGTCAGAGTCTGTAGGTGGCAACTACTATGAATCCATTAGTCTTCCGTCTTTAAATATCAATGGATTGAGCGCTGCAAGCACAACAGCAGTAAGGACAATCATTCCGGCTAGCGCTACAGCGTCCATCGATATTAGAACTACAAAAGAGGCTCACTCGTCCAGACAAGTTAAGCTGTTAAAAGACTATATAACAGCTAAGGGATATCACATTGTGGACGAATTGCCATCAAAAGAAACCCGTCTAAAGCATGAAAAACTCATTCTTATAGAAGTTAGCTCCGGCACTGCAGCACTACAAACGTCCCTCGATGAGCCAGTTGGTCTATGGGCGCAAAAGGCACTAGAGTCTGTAAGCGATGAGAAGGTTGTAGTTATTCCAATGATGGGGGGTACTGTTCCAACCGCACCGCTAGTAAACAGTATAGAGAAGCCGGTAATTCTTATTCCATTAGTCAATGCTGATAACAATCAACACGCCCCTAATGAAAACTTACGTATAGGGAACTTTTACAGTGGAACAAATGCGCTGTATCAATTACTGACCACGCCTTATGACCAGTAATAGAGTTGTAGTGATGAAGTGATGCTTTAAACCAAAACCTATACGGAAAACCTCACTAATATACGTTAATAGACCAAGGTTTAGTTGAAGCGCGAGAGTTACGACTCTACTATCGTTTAAGCAATTAAAGACATCGCACATCGGGTGAAGAATCTATCTATGCAGCATTTAAACATTAAGAAACTTACATTTTGTCTAACACTGGCGATAGCAGCGAGCAATGCCAGCTTAGCTGATACCATTGCTGTTGACGCTTCATTAAATGCGCAAGTTAACAACCAAACTAAGAAACAAAGCGTCAACTCTTCACCTAGTAAGCCAAGCATCATGTCTTGCCCTTCTGATTTTCAGCAAGTTAAGATTTCTGATGATGCAAGACAATGCCAAGCATTTGACGAAAGCAAGACAGCAGTAATGGTTTACCACTCTCCTCGCTCCCCGAGTGAATTACTGAATGTTTACCAAACGGCGCACCCCGCTTTAAAAACTCACACGCCTGTTAGCGGCCGCACGTTGTTATCCTCAGAAGATAAAGGGGTCAGAGTAATAATCAGCCCAGATAATACTGGCTCTCAAGTGGATATTCTTGTTACATCCACAACGAAATAAGCCCTTTTAGCAAGACAACTACGAAATCTACTCATGTTGGCATCTGCTTTGCAAAATCATCAATAACTACTCCACGGTAACAGTTAGTGTCATTTTTATGACGCTCAAACTGCAAACGGAGCCCAAGCTTTTTTCGATATAAACACTTTAGCGGGCTTCTTTATTACGCATTCCGTGGGCTTTAACTATTGATATTTGCGAGGGTTACGATGGAATTGGCAATTATTCTAATGATGTTACTTATTGTCGTTGCACTGGGTGCCATAAAGTTGTCAGACGGCGGTGTCGCATTTCCATTTAGGCGAAAGCCGCAATTGTTCACCCCCGTTGAGCACTCTTTTTTAAACCTTATCGAACAGGCTATGGGAAGAGAGTTTCGCATAGTGTGCCGTGTGCGTCTTAACGATTTAGTGGCGGTTCGCCAGTCTGCAAATAAAAAGACGGCAAGCCAAGCCATCAGCAGAGCTTCTAGCAGACAGCTCGACTTTGTATTAGTAGATAAACACGACATGAGTCCTGTTCTTGCTATCGACTTAGTTCATAGCCAAGGCAAAGATGGTTATAAATCACAAAAAGACTGGTTTGTAACCGGAGCACTTGATGCTGCCGGCCTTCCTCATGCAAGAATTAAAGTGAAATCTGGTTATACCGTTGACGATATTCGCGAGTGTTTGGAAAACAAACTCATTCCATATCGCCGTTTACAGCAAAAAATGGCACAGCTGCCAACGCATAATCCAGAGCCACCAAAGCGCCCGACTCGCCCAGTGCGTTCAAGCAGACCAGCTGCAGCTTAAGACATAAGCCCACTTCCCCTGGCCTTTGTTGCTTTGCTATTTTCTTACTCTCAAATAGCGGTAACAGAGGCATTTTTCTGTCAGTTTCTCTATTTTCCTTATACAATTAACGCTTTCAACAGCGTATTCACGCGTTAAACTCCCTCAACACCGTCGGTAAAGTTATGAAAAAAATTGGTATTTTAGGTGCAATGGACGAAGAAGTTGCGCTACTTAAAGCGTCACTTTGGAATGTAAAAGAAACCCAGTGGAAGCACCTGACGTTTTACGAAGGTACACTTAACGACATAGAAGTGGTGCTAGTAAAATGCGGTATTGGTAAAGTGGCTGCAGCAATTGCTACTACTGTACTTATCGAACAGTACGCCCCTGATGCTGTTGTCAATACTGGTTCTGCCGGAGGTTTCGACAAGAATCTAAACATCGGTGATTTAGTGATCGCCAGTCACGTTATTCACCATGATGCCGATTTAACCCATTTTGGCTACAAGCTCGGTCAATGCGCAGGTATGCCTGAAGATTTCCGTTGCGATACAAGGTTAATGGAAGCCGCTCGTAGTGCTGCCACGGGCATTACGTCGCTTCAGTCGACAACAGGTTTAATCTGTACGGGCGATGCGTTTATCGGTAGCGACGAAGCTGTAGCAGAACTGCGTGAAAACTTCCCAGACATGAAAGCGGTTGAGATGGAAGGTGCAGCTATAGGTCAAACTTGCCATATGCTCGACACGCCTTTCCTTGTCATTCGTTCATTGTCGGATATTGCAGGAAAAACGTCGTCAGTGAGCTTTAAAGAGTATCTAGACACTGCCGCTAAACACTCAGCACAATTAGTTATGGCAATGATTAAGGCCCTCGCAAAATAAGATGACAGAGGTAATTAGCGACCCGCAATACCAGTCGCTATTCGTACTTTGGCTGGCTATCGCCGTTGACGCATTATGGCGCTGGCCCCAAAGTACTCATCCATTAACGCTCATGCGCTACCTCGTTCAGCAAATGGGGCGCAAAGTGGTGCCCTCTCGCGAATACGGTAGGTCTCAGCACTATATTTCAGGCTCATTAGCCGCCCTAGTTCTTCTTGCGCCATTGGTAGTATGTGTTGCCATCTTGGTGTACATGGCCCAATACCCCGTATTCTTTGAGGCGATTATTCTTGTCGCACTGCTCGACTACGGTTACCAGCGTCAACAGTACAAAAAAGTGCTGGCGAGTGTGGGAAGAAATAAAAAATCCCTCGCACGTGAAATGGCGCAAACCATTACTGCACGTCAATGCGATTCACTTTCCGATATAGGAATTGCCAAAGCCGCGATAGAATCGCTATGGCTGAAGTTTCTTTATCTTTATTGCGGCGTCATTTTCTACTTTGTAGTGGCAGGCCCCATAGGCGCACTCATTTATCGATTGCTTTTGCTCACATCTTGGCAGTGGCATTACCGAACCCCTGCAATGACTTTCTTTGCCAAACCCGTACGCAATCTTGTTTACTTACTTAATATGCCGCCCGCGGTCATTGGTGGTCTAGCAACACTACTGGTCAGCCATCCTATTAAAGGGTTTCGCGCCATAAAGCGCTCCCCAGTGAAAGATAAAACGTCGCTACTGCTTGCGCTTATGGGCGGTGTGCTTGATATTAAACTCGGCGGCCCAGCAATTTATGCCAACAAGAAGATTCGATACACCCGCGTGGGAGGCGCTAACGAGGTAAAGTACTCTCACATGTTGACAGCCAAAAATACGGTTACTCATGCCATGATTGCGGTTAGCGCCTTCGCATCGTTAGCTATGCTGGCAATGGCCGTAGCCTAATGAAAACAGCAGTTATGATGAAAACCATTTTTTTTGTAATTTTAAGCTATTTACCTCTTCTCACATTTGCTAACTCAGAATCAGATGCCGAGACAAAGCACCTAGCTCATTCAGATCAATTTGCTTCTGCCGATGTTGCACCAAGCTCGGAATCAAGCGCCTTATCAAATTCCGTCGAGCTAAAGATAGTCAGCCTTGCGCCCCACCTTACCGAATGGGCATTTAGTTTGGGCTTAGGCCCTAACCTTGTAGGTGTAAGCGACTATAGCGACTATCCTGACGCCGCGAAAAATATTAAGCGGGTGGCGGATTTTCAAGGTGCCGATATCGCTACCATTGTGGCGTTAGAACCTGATTTAATTCTTGCATGGGATGGAGGCAATAAGCCGCAAGATATCCATAAGCTTTCCTCGATGGGTCTAAACGTATTTAGCAGTAAGGTCGAAAATATCACTGATATAGCCAGCGAAATTAAAAGGCTTGGGGCACTTACAAATACGCAAAAGCAGGCAACCCAGCTCTCCAATGATTTTCTCAACGAACTAGCCGAACTTCGAAGTAAATACGCCAAATCCTCGCTTATACCAGTATTTTATTATTCGTGGACTGCTCCACTTATGACCATCGGTCCCAACGCGTGGGGTAACCAACTGCTGAATGTGTGTGGTGCTCAAACATTATTTGCAGACAGTCCTGTAGACTATCCTCAAGTCGCATTAAAAGATGTACTCACTCGCCAACCTCATGCACTCATTGCGGCATCTAAAAGTACGCATTCAGAACTTGAGGTATTCTGGCGTGATCATCGCTCTTTCCTCAAATCCCCCTTAATTGTTGTGGATCCAGACGTCACCAGTCGGTTTTCATTGCGATTAATAAATGAACTAAAAGTACTCTGTAAAGGTATTAAAGAACGCGCATAAGCGTTATACTTAAGTCTAGACCTGCTGGGCTGTTTTCAATTGATACACACCGACTTGGCCCAATTTAAGCGCCTTTGTGTAACAGAATAAGAGCAGGTTCTAATCTTCTATAAAAAGGTAAGAGTTTTTATTCATGCGGATTGTTGTTGCGGGTTTTCTAGTTGTTATCAGTGTTGCATTGTTTGTGTCGCTTCAGTGCACAGCGAAAGCGACCGCGCAAGCCTCTGTTGCCGCATCACCATATCTTATCGAGCGAGTTGCGAACAACGACTGGCTCCTTATTGATGTTCGCTCTCCGCAAGAATTCGCCGATGGTCACATTCCTGGAGCAGTAAATATGCCCCATGAAAATATCAATGACTACCTTAGCGAATTAGAAGGCCACAAAAACAAGCCTATTATCATTTATTGTCGTTCAGGCAGAAGAGCCAAACTGGCAATGAAAGTATTGGAAGAACTCGATTTTTCTGAAGTCATGCATTTAGAAGGCGATATGTTAGGCTGGAGTGCCGCTGGCATGACAGTTGACCGAATGTAGACTCAATATTCCGCCTTCTCCTTCGTATTAGTCTTTGGCACTAAAGATGTTGTAAGTTCAACCTCTTGGCTGATTACTGTGTGTAACTGAGCCCCTGTGATACACTCTTTTTACTCGACGATTGTATGAAACACCCATGAAAATAGATATTGCTACTCCGGCCATGTTATTTCCGGCGATTTCTTTATTGCTTCTAGCCTATACCAATCGCTTTTTGACGCTTGCAACTATTATCCGAAACTTTTCAAAAGAAGAGAGAGATGAGAATACTCAAGCACAAATAAAAAACCTTCGATTACGTATTCAACTTATTAAGCGAATGCAAATAGCAGGTGTGGGTAGTTTTTTTCTTTGTGTAGTATCCATGCTAGCGATATACCTCACCTATCAACAGGTAGGAAACTGGGTGTTTGCTGCAAGTTTAGTATCACTTCTGTATTCACTTTGGATGTCAGTAAGAGAAATATTGATATCAGTTGAAGCCTTGGATGTGCACCTTGACGGGATGAAAAACGCCCCGCGTAAAGAAAAAGTATGAAGCCCACAAATCATTTGAGCCACATAATTCAAAGTGATATCAGCTACGAGTCTCTAGCGCCTGAGTTTTTTGCAGGGGTGATTGCTCTTGGCAATCACGTGCACGGAGATAACTACCTAACCAATGAGCTACTTGCTGATTACTATGCAAAGAGCTTTGTTGGCAATACTAATGCTAGCTGGGTAGCCCTATACAAACAAAAAGTTGTTGGTTTCAGGCTCACCTTTGCGCATACGCAATGGGAAGCAGATGAGTGGTGCAGCCCTTCCCTTTGGCCAGTAGATCCAAATACCGTATGCTATTTCAAATGTAATACGGTAGACCCCGCAATGCAGGGCTGTGGAATTGGCAGCAGACTATTAAGTAAATCGATTGAATGTGCGCAAACTCAAGGCGCAGAAGCGGGTTTAGCACATATTTGGTTGGCAAGTCCGGGCAACAGCGCATTTAAGTACTTCACTAAAAATGGGGGGCAGCTTATAAAGAAGCACCCTAATAAGTGGCGCTACGCATCTATTCATGAAGGCTACGATTGCCCTGTATGCGAGGGTTATTGCGAGTGTGAAGGTGCGGAAATGCTACTTCAATTTCAAGCCCCATAAGTACGACACAGTTAATAACGTTTTCATTCTATGACCTACGATCCTCTTATTTCACGCGGCGTTTCTTCAATGTTACCCGCGGCAAACAGCTACTGGCATGCCACACATAAACCACCGACAATGCCGCCTTTAAACAAAAAGGTAAACACTGAGTACCTCGTCATTGGTGGTGGTTATACCGGTCTTTCAGCTGCCATCACACTTGCTCAAGCTAAACAAGAAGTCACGCTACTTGATGCGAATTCACCGGGATTTGGCTGTGCGGGCCGTAACGGGGGCTTTATCCTCTCGGGTAGCGGCCGATTAAGCTTAAGCGCCATAGAGGACAAGTGGGGTCGTGACACCGCCAAAGCTATGCAGGGCGAGTTTGATGGCGCGGTACACCTGCTTAAACAACGTATTGCAGACTTTGATATGCAGGTCGATTTGGTAGAAGGACCCTATTTAAAACTGGCGCATAACCCAAAGCAAGCCGAACTACTCTGTGCCAGTGCTAAGCATCTTGAGTCACACTTCAATGTACCGAGCTCTCCACTTAGTGAAAAAGACCTTACTGCGCGCTTTGATATTGAAGGGGCGTATGGTGGCGTTGAGCTAAAGGGTGCATGCTTACACCCACTAAAATTAGTAAGCGAATATGCAAGAGTAGCAAAGGAGCTTGGAGCAACGCTTTTTTACGACTCGCCAGCCATTCGCATTGAAAAGCACAAGACCGGATATGTTGTCGCAACACCAAGCGGGTCAGTTTCGGCCAAACACATACTCATTGCTACTAATGCTTATACCCCTAAGCGCTTTCATGACAGCGTAGACAATAAGCAATTTCCTGTTCAATCGAGCATTTTTGTCACTGCGCCATTGAGTAGCGAACAGCGTGCAAAGTCTGGCCTAACCGCACCAATGAGCTTCATGGATACGCGGATGATGAAGTATTACTACCGTGTGCTGCCAGATGGCAGATTATTATTCGGCGGTCGTGGTGCCGTAAAAGGTAAAGATGCAGATAACGCGTCAGAGAAACAGCGCTTGTACCGCGCTATGGTGAAAAGCTTCCCTTCACTTAGCGGTATAGCCATGGATTACTTTTGGAGTGGTTGGGTAAGTGTATCGTTAGACAGCATGCCGCGGATTTTTATCGACAATGAGGTTAGCGGCAACAATTCTAACCGCTCTAGCGGTAATATCGGTTACGCCATGGGGTATTGCGGTTCGGGCGTATCTTTTGCCGCATTTGCAGGGCAGCGACTCGCTCAACGTATGATGGGTAGCAATGACGTCGATTTATCGCTTCCCCTTTATCGTTCTCCTTTGAAAACCTACCCCTTTGCAAAAGCAAGAAGGCTGGCACTGCATGGCTTGTACCAATGGGCGAAAATAGCAGAACGCTAGTAATGGTTATAATTTACGATTCACCTTAATGTTAAGCATTGCATACTGTCTATAAATTAGGCTATTTTAGATATCTATTCTTTGACGGAGTCACCTCATGTCATATATCGATGCCTTTGCTGTAGCCGTTCCCACTGAAAATAAAGCGTTATACATTGAGCACGCCAAACTCGCCGGCGATATTTTTAAAGAGTATGGTGCGACTAAAATACTTGAAGCTTGGGGTGACGATGTCCCTGAAGGGGAAGTCACGTCTTTCCCGATGGCTGTTAAAGCCAAAGAAAATGAAACCGTGGTGTTTTCCATTGCATTTTGGCCTTCAAAAGAAGTACGAGATACTGCATGGAAAAAGGTGATGGAAGATCCCAGAATGCAGGAAAACGAAAACCCCATGCCTTTCGACGGTAAGCGCCTTATTTATGGGGGCTTCGTACCAATGCTGGAATTATAAGACTATTAGTTTCAGCTATTTTATATCGTCTATTTTCTTTAGCGCCGACGGCAAGTCGGCGGCTAACTTTTTGTACCGGCGGTATACAATAAAAACGACCACACTGTTTATCAAAAGCTGTGTTCCCCACAGTGTGAAGGCATTAAACATCAGTACATTAAAAACGGCGAGTGCCAGCAATCCACACCACAAAGCTAAGCATCCATAGAGGCTGATTTTCCAGTAATGTAATTGTTGTTTTAATTGGTTTTGTTTAAACGCCAACATTGACTGAACGTCTAACGTCTGGACCTTCCACTGTTTTTGCCTTACCCAATATCCCCATGCCCCGAAGGCGGCGGGAATAGGTGTAAGTACCATGAAAAGCAAAAATTGATATGTGCTAAGTGGCTCGAACAACACCAAAGTTAAACACCACACAGAAACCGCTAGCCCGAGCACCAAATCAACGGCACCTTTTAGTTTAAGTTTAAATCTTGCGCTCTTGGTTTCTTTAATCAGTGAATCTGTATCTACTGAAGGGGTTGCATCCTTGTAGGCACTTTGCCACTGAGCGAGTTGCTTATCTAATTCGTTCATTTGCGTGCTGTTCTCGGCCATACTTAATTTTTCTTCGCTCAAGGCTCTTTTATTATCGCTCAGGGCTTTTTTATCTTCGCTCAAGGCTTTTTTGTTATCGCTCAAGGCTGTTGCTCCATTATCTGCGTTAGCTGTTGGCGGGCGCGGCTTACCCGCTTAGCGACGGCAGTCTCTTTAATACCTAACATATTAGCTATTTCCAGCTGACTGAAACCTTCTAAAAGCAATGCCAGTACCTGTCTGTACTTTATTTCTAGCTGACGTAAGCCTGTCATGAGATCCATCGCATTTTCTTGTAACGTGGCATCCCGAGATAAGCTGGCGCTGGTTGTGTGAGAAGAATCGAACTCGCCGTCATGGGTACACTCTTTACGCCGCTGCTCTTTAATCACGTGATCGACCGCCTTGTTGTGCGCTACTTTGGCCACAAACGTTTTCACACTTGCCTCACCGCGAAAGCCACTATCACTGCCTTTTGAAGCTCCTTCAAAAGCGCGCCAAACCGCCAGTGACATTTCTTGTATCAGCTCATCTTGAAGTGATTTATTAGCCTCAAATGTTGCCGCAATACGCGCCATGAGCGGCGCGTATTCACTAAGCAGTTTTTCTATTTGAATGGTTTCTTTCACTGCATTTCCATTTTTATTATTTTTTAATTCCACGCTTTAAGTGAGCAGTTGAATTACGCTTCCTAGCTGATTAGCGAAATAAGCGCTGATAGGCAACAAAGCACATACATGAAACAATAGGGCCAAACACTAATCCCGACAATGCGAAAGTATAGGGCGCAAGTGCAACTGTTAAGAAAATCAGGGCACCTATTATCAACATCGGCTTATAAGCGCCCACTACTGCAGCAATACTATTTGTAAAAGATGCTGGGATTGAGCGATGTTTTAAAATAAGCAACATAGGTACAAATAAAAGCAGTAAATTTATTGGTGTTGCCGAGCCCATCATTAGCCCGACCTTCCAAGCGGGTACATCTACTACAACACCATTTGCTAACGCCGCCACTGAATCTGCGCCCATTAACATAGCGCCAATTTGAAATTGGATCCATGCGATCACTGGCCCGGTGCAACTCCACAAAGCGACATTTGTCCATGAGCGCAGGGTACCGCCCGACAATCTCAGCTTGTTATTCTCTGCTAAGTTGGCAATGGCCAACCACATTACGGTAGCCAGAAGCGGACCTACCCATTTCGATATGCCTAAGCCAATTGGCCCTGCAAGCGCTTGAATGAGCCCCGCGGCAAATAAAGTAACAAAAGAAAGCCCCAATAATTTGAAAGGTGCTTTTATAAAAAGCTGCCCCCCCTCTTTCAGCCATGTGAACGCTTCCTTCGCAGGAAGGCTCTTGTTAGCTTGATGGTATGTTGCACGAGTTGAAGTTACCGTTGTCATGTTTTTATCCTTTGCATTGCGTAAGCGTTAGTATTGAGTTTCACTGTTTTTTCATCCCAGCCTGCTACGCGTTAACTGCTTATCGTACAGTTGGGTTCATTGATTGATTTTTCCCCTATAGACGATAGCGATTGCAAAATCCTGACAAACTTTTTCAAAAAAAAGTAAGAAAAATAAAAAAACGTTTAACGACAATTACTTATAAACGTTAAAGCCAATATCCCCCACTTTCAAATTTGGCTTGATGCTTAACTTTGTATGAGTAGTTAGGGCCTTCTAAAAAAATAATCGCCCTACTATCCACTAGTACTTATATTTCAGGCAAAAAAAAGCCCGCTTAACTAAGCGGGCTTTCAAAAACTATCAGAAAAACATTAGGCTAGCGTAATACGCGCAAACTTGCGTTTACCCACCTGATACACATTTTCACCTTTTTCGGTGATTACTAAGCGGGTGTCTTCCACTTTATCGCCGTTAATTTTAACTGCGCCTTGCTTAATCATGCGCATAGCATCTGAAGTCGAACCTACAAGGTTAGCTTCTTTCAATAAATTACCAATGGCAATACCTTCATCGCTCAATACAATTTCAAGCTCGGGCATGTCGTCAGGAATAGCGTTTTTCTGGAAACGTTGAATAAAGTCCTGATGCGCGCCTTCTGCCGCTGCGTCGTCATGGAAGCGTGCAATAATTTCTTTCGCCAGCATGATTTTAATATCACGTGGGTTTTCACCGTTAGCAACGCGAGTTTTAAGCTCAGCAATCTCTTCTAGCGGTCGGAAGCTTAGAAGGTCATAGTAACGCCACATCAAATCATCAGAAATAGACATCACTTTACCAAACATATCGTTTGGCGCATCTGTAATACCAATGTAGTTGTTCAAAGACTTAGACATCTTCTGAACGCCGTCTAGACCTTCTAGAAGCGGAACCATTACAATAGATTGCTGCTTTTGGCCTTGCTCTTTTTGAAGCTCACGACCCATTAGCAAGTTAAAGCGCTGATCAGTACCACCTAATTCAACGTCTGACTCTAGCGCAACAGAATCCCAACCTTGCACTAACGGATACAGAAACTCGTGAATAGCAATTGGCTGACCGTTGTTATAACGCTTTTTAAAGTCGTCACGCTCAAGCATACGTGCAACGGTCTGACTAGCCGCAAGTTTGATCATGCCTGCTGCGCCAAGGCCATCCATCCACTCTGAGTTAAAACGTATTTCCGTTTTATCTTCATCAAGGATCTTGAACACCTGTTCTTGATACGTTTTCGCGTTCTCTAATACCTGTTCTTTACTTAAAGGCTTGCGTGTTACATTTTTACCTGTAGGATCGCCAATTAGGCCAGTAAAATCGCCAATAAGAAAAACAACTTTGTGGCCTAGTTGCTGGAATGTACGCAACTTGTTGATCAACACAGTGTGACCAAGATGCAGATCAGGCGCAGTTGGATCAAAACCCGCTTTGATAGTAAGGGTTTTGCCGGATTTTAGTTTTTCAATTAAATCCTCTTCGGGGAGTATTTCATCAACGCCCCGTTTAATCTCAGCTAGCGCTGTTTGCCAATCTTTCATTTGTACGTCACACTCTTAAAAAAACTGTATATTCAATATTGGCGGGCATTTTACGCGTACAACGGAACCATTAAAAGGTTTGCGCGTCAAAAAACGGATTACAAACAGTCATGTTGTTAAACCCAACAGCTTTTAACGTGGAAATAGAGTGCTGAATTAACGTGGACTGTATTCAGTAAACTCAAGAAATAGTCTTCATGATAAGAGCTATTGGGTGTAACAATTTGCGCTAACAATATAATGAGAAAAGTTGCATTTTTAAGCAACGTATGTGAAATAGTGTTGTGCACATAACATTTCTCAGGTGGGCAGTAGTATGAGAAAGAAATTAGACGCTTCTAAAGCGCTCAATTTATTTAAAAAATTACCGAAACAGCACAGAACTGGGTTAGCAGTAGCTAGCTTATTTCTGGGTGGGCTTATTCTTTTTCCAAGTGAACCAGTAGAAGCCAGTCGCCATCAAGAAGCACACATTCTGGATGCGGGTGTCCGCTATCCGGTGGAGCTTCATATTGCGCCGTCAACCAACGTATTTTCTGGTGAAGAAGAATCTTCATGGCAGACGTACAAGGTGCGCAGTGGCGATACATTAGCAAAGCTATTTAAGCGTGCTGGCTTCACTTCGCGTGACGTATATAACGTAACGCAGGCAGGAGAGCTAACAAAAACGCTGGTTACTTTATTGCCCGGCGATGAACTATCGTTTAAAGCGAATAAAGACGGCAGCTTCGGCGAGCTAAAGTACAAATTGTCTTCGACTGAAACCCTGTTTGTACGTCCAGAATCGTCGGATGAGAACAGCGCCTTAACCGCTGAGCTTGAAAAGCGAGATGTAGACATTCGCTACAACTTCGCCCAAGGTGAAATTCACTCAAGCTTTTGGAACGCCGCCAGTGATGCAGGCTTAACCAGCAACCAAATTATGAATTTGGCGGGTATTTTCGGCTGGGATATCGACTTCGCCATTGAGATCCGTTCTGGCGATACGTTCAACGTAGTATTCGAAGAGCAATACATCGACGGTGAATTTGTCGGTTACGGCGACATCGTTGCAGCGGAGTTTACCAACCAAGGCGAGCATTTTAGCGCTATTCTTCACGAAGATGGCACATACTACACGCCTGAAGGGCGCAGTATGCGTAAGAGCTTCTTACGTGCGCCGGTGAATTTTAGATATGTAAGCTCTAACTTCACAAAAGCTCGCTTCCACCCCGTGCAAAAGCGTTGGAAAGCGCACCGCGGTACAGATTACGTTGCTGCGGTTGGTACGCCAATTATGGCTGCGGGTGACGGTAAGGTAATTAAAGCCGGATACGATAAATATAACGGTCACCATGTTTTCATTCAGCATGGCGAGAAATACACAACCAAATATCTTCACTTTAAAAAGCGTGCAGTGAAAGTGGGAGATACGGTTAAACAAGGCCAAACCGTGGGCTATTTAGGTAGTTCAGGTATGGTTACTGGCGCCCATCTTCACTATGAGTTTTTAGTGGATGGTGTTCACCGAAACCCACGAACGGTAGAACTACCGAAGGCGCTTCCTATTGCTAAGGAAGAGAAAGAAAGGTTTATGGAAATTGCCGCAATACGCCAAGAGCAGCTAGATAATAACAAGCGCATTATGCTTGCAATGAAATAGCGACGACTAAATGGCAAAATATATTGGCCTGATGTCAGGTACTAGCATGGACGGCGTCGACGCCGTCCTGTGCGACATCTCGCAAACGTCTTGCACCACCCTCGCCGCCCATTCAATTCCTTATTCTGCCGAATTACTTACTGCACTCAATGCACTTTGTAGTGAAGGTCCTGATGAACTTAACAGTTTGGCCATCGCTGATAGACTGGTTGCTGAAACCTTTGCAAAGGTCACCTTAGCGCTGCTTGAGAAAAACAACCTACATCCTTCGGATATTACGGCTATTGGCTCGCACGGCCAAACCGTACGTCATCATCCGAATTCCGATGTATTGTCAGCACACTTTGCAGAATCATCCATACGCGGCTTCACCTGTCAAATAGGCGATCCTAATACCATCGCTGTTCTTACCGGCATTGATGTTATTGCCGACTTTAGGCGCAAAGATATTGCCCTTGGTGGTCAAGGAGCTCCCTTAGTGCCCGCTTTTCACAATGCAGTATTTGCCAGTGATGATAAACACCGAGCACTCGTTAACATTGGCGGTATAGCAAACGTTTCACTGCTTGCGCCAAAACAAGATGCTTCGCCACCTAAAGGGTTTGATACCGGACCCGGTAACACCTTGATGGATCAGTGGATAAGTCTTCATTTAAATAAAAGCTTTGATAAAGATGGAGCATGGGCTGCGTCAGGGCATTGTCACTCAGGTCTGTTAGACAGGCTCTTACTGGATGATTACTTCGCTTTGCCTGCGCCTAAAAGTACTGGCAGAGAGTATTTCAATATTAATTGGTTAAGCAATGCGCTCGCCGATTACTTCCCTTCTAGTGCAGAGCTGCAAAGCGAAGAAAAGAACAATAATTTAGCCCCTAAAGACGTGCAAGCATCCTTACTTTCGCTAACAGGTAGCACTATCGCTCAGGAAATTGTGAAGCATTTTCCTAAAACAAATAAAGAAGGCGCAAAAAGCGAAGTTATAGTGTGTGGCGGTGGCGCTTTCAATAAAGCATTAATGCATAACTTGAGCAATGCTTTAAGTGATTATGTAGTAACAGACAGCCATGCTCTGGGCATCCATCCACAGCACGTTGAAGGCGCAGCATTTGCGTGGTTTGCACATGCGTATATGAATGATATTCCAGGCAACGTGCCTGAAGTCACAGGGGCTTCGAAAGCCACGGTACTCGGAGCGTTATATAAAAAAGCATAAGGGCGACAGGCTATCACCCTCAAACGCTTTATTGGTTCTGTTTATAAAAGCAACGTCACCACCTTAACTTGCCGTAACAAACATATTCGCCATTACCAATACCAACGCGTAACCCACGCTATACGCTGCAAGAAGAAGCAACACGAACTTGCCGTATTTGGCGAACGTCAGGCCCTTAACCTTACTCATGGTAACAATACCTGCTGATGAGCCAATAATAAGTAACGAGCCCCCCACACCTACTGCATACGTGAACGCCATCCACTCAGCTGTCGACATGGCAATGTCCGCTTTTAACAACGCAGCTGTTAATGGCACATTATCTATCATGGAAGACAACACCCCCATCACAAAGTTGGCCCCTGTTGAAGGCATTACGCTATATACATGTAAAAGTGCGCCCAATGCGTCAATGTGATCGAGCATACCGACAAGCAGCAACACCCCAAGGAAAAACAGAAGCGTGTCGAATTCTATTAGGCGAATATAGTCCAAGATAGGATCATCATATTTTTCTTCTCCCATAAAGGTTGCCACTAGAAACATAACCGCCATACCCGCTAAAAACGAAAGCATAGGTGGAATAGCAAAAAGCACATTGGCAATTAACGTCAGTACAATAGTGGACAGAAATATTCCCGCAATTACGTAATCAACCGGCCTAAGTTCATGACGTGTTTTTTTTATTTTAACTTCCCCCTTCATACCTATACTCAACAGTAACGCTAGAAATAGTACTGCTGTGAGTGAAGGAATAATGAGTAAGAGCAGCTGAGTTATAGTGACCTTATCATCCAAGAAAATCATAAGAGTGGTGACATCCCCGGTTATTAGCGACACGCCCCCAGAGTTCACCGCAAATACCACTAGCACGGCAAATCGCATGGTTTGGTTAAAGGGCAAACCCAAGGATAAAACCATGGCAATAGACACCAAGGTCGCTGTGATGTTGTCAGCTAGCGAGGAGAAGCAAAAACTAAAAATAGCGGTAAAGAATATGAGTTTTTTGAGGGTTATTTTTTGCGGCATGATAATGTTTAACATGTTTTCAATCATGCCTTTGCGGTTAAGGTAAGCAACGAAAGTCATTGCCGCTACAAGGAATAACCAGAGGGTGGATATTTCACTTATGTTTTCTATGAGGTGTTCATTGAGCTCTGCTAGGTGAGGGCCCCTATTCGCATCTATGAAAAGAAGGATCCATGCGAATGTTCCGAAAAATAATGTGGTTTTGGCCTTATTCACGTGAAGCACTTCTTCAAATACCACACCCAATAATGCCATTACCGCTATGCCAATGAGCACATAGTCCAGCATACGTTTTACTCCCAAATTGTCAGGGGTGAATTATACGATTGCTGTTCATGCTTTAGCAGGTGTTCTGCGCTATACAAGGGGAAAAATCAGTTATATTCAACATGCACTAAACTGATGAAAATACGGTGAAAAAATGCTGTTAACTAATTGAGTGCATTCCTCAAAAAAGTGGAATACATAACGTATTCAATATACAAAAAAGGCCAGTGATAGAATCACTGGCCCGTACACGTTTCTGAAGAAATACTATTTAGCTATTCCCATTTCCATCTTTTTAAGGGCATCTGCGTCTATTTCGGACTGAGGCTTAGCGCTGCTCTTTTTGGCGCGCATGTCGAAGTAGCCATAGCCACCTACTAGCAAGAAGCAAATAGCTGGAACAATATATGACACAACAACACCTGCGCTATCAATAATGGCGGCTTGGAACAGCGGCATAATAGCTCCACCAAGAATGGCCATTACAAGGCCTGCTGCGCCTAGCTTAGTGTCTTCCCCCAGACCTTCAAGCGCAATGCCGTAAATCGTTGGAAACATGAGTGACAAACAGGCAGAGATAGATACCAATGCGATTACGCCTGCTAAATTAGGAGACTGTGTCATGAAGATACATAGCGCCATGGCAATCAGTGACATGATCATTAGCAGTCTAGCTGGATAGAGGTACTGCATAACCCACGTCATCACGAAGCGAGAAATTAGAAATACAATCATGCTGTATTGTAAAATTTCACCACCACTCACTTCGTTGCCACCTGTCGCTTTCATTGCATATTGGATGGTGAAGGTCCACACGCACGTTTGTGCTCCGACATTAAAAAACTGAGCCAAAACGCCAAACCGATAATGCTTGTTGGCTACTAACCGCTTAAGCGAAGCGCCCAACTTAACGTCTTCCACACTAGACTCAACCGATTCTTGAATTGGCGCTTTGATCAGGAAGATTGCAACCCAAACCAAAACGAGTACACATGCCATACCTACATAAGGAAGCATTACCGCATCAAGCTCAGCCCCTATCACGTTTTTAAGCTCGCTTACCGACATGGCGGCACGCTCTTGTGCGGATGCCTGATTCAGGTTTGGCAATATAAGTGTTGCAGCCAAAAACACACCTAAATTAGTACCAACGGGATTAAATGCTTGAGCTAGATTTAAACGGCGTGTCGCACTTTTTTGATTTCCCATCGCCATGACGTAAGGGTTCGCCGACGTTTCCAGAATGGATAATCCACCAGCCAATACAAAAAGTGCAGCAAGGAAAAAACCGTAAGTCATGGTTTGACTGGCTGGATAAAACAGAAATGCCCCCGCGGCCGCGCAGCCCAGTCCGGTCAATACACCTGTTTTATAAGAAAAGCGCTTGTTGATAAAAGCAGCAGGAATGGCTAAGCAAAAATACGCGCCATAATAGGCAAATTGAACCAATGCCGATTGCAAAGACGACATGGTAAATATTTTACTAAATACCTTTACCAAAGGGTCTGTCATGTTCGCAGCCACACCCCATGCAGCAAAGCAAATCGTTAACAATACAAAGGGAATCAATGTGTCTTTGGAAACCAAAGGGGCGTTGTTTTTCATGAGAACGGCCTTTCGCTTGTAAAAAATTAGTTAACCAATTTAAGCATTGCTCTTTACCTCTGTCAATAAATCAATTTGATTTACTTATTTCAAATTGCGTTAAAAATTAGACTTTATATGTAGACGACCGTTAACAGACAATGCGTGACTGTTATTAAACGGATAAAAGCACCTTTGAAAATTTCTTAATAGACAATGACATAACCTAGATAGCACGCCTCACTGAACGCTTTCTACTCACCTTGAAATATCGCCATCGCATCCCCCAACTATTAACGAAAAACACACAAATGTAGCAAAAGAAATAAATAAACAAGGTTGATTTAATAACAAAGGTTAGTTAGATTTCGTTCAAAACAAGCATATGTTAACGCGTTGTAACGTTAGCTAACTCTGATTTATCTCGCGTCAACAAGGAGTTAGCAACAAATGCGTAGATGTCATCAGTCACACGCTTATAACAAGCTGCGGTTGATAAACATTTTTAATTGAGAGAATAATGATGAAAACACCTACAGTTACCCGTCGCTTTTCTGGATGTAAGACAGGCTTGCAAACAGCGCTCCTCGCAAGCACCGCCATTGTTGCCGCCACTGCGTCAGCATCACAAAGTAAGTTTCAAGACGCGTTTGACTTTCAAGCAAGTTATACGGGTGAGTCAGCCACCAATATTGACGGTGGTGAACGCAGAGGCAGTGCCTATGCTGGTCAGCTCTTTGTAGGTGGGGAATTAGATTTAAATACGCTAGCGGGCTGGAAAGACACCAAAATTCATATTGCCATGACAAACCGACACGGCAAAAACTTAGCCGAGCACTACATTGGTAACAGTACGTCCGTACAAGAAATCTTTGGCGGCCAAAATACCCGTCTTGCACGGTTTACGATTTCTTCCTCGTTTTTAGATGGCGATTTAGAACTGGAAGGTGGCCGTACAGTAGCGAATATCAGTTTTTTAGGCTCTGAACTTTGTCAGTACTTTCAAACCAATGCTGCTTGTGGGAACCCAACCTTTGTATTTAGAACCAGTAACTTTACTTGGTGGCCGGTTTCGAGTTGGGGTGGCCATGCGAAATACTGGCTTTCGCCAAAAACATACTTTCATACCGGCATCTATGAAGATAACACCAGTCATCAAGACTTAGGCGATCACGGCTTCGATTGGGCGACTAATGAGGCTACAGGTGTTGTTGTGCCCTTCACTCTGGGATATCAAACTACGTGGGACAATGACGAACTTCCAAGACGCTACGAAATTGGCGGTTGGTAC
This sequence comes from Alteromonas sp. Cnat2-8, assembly GCF_022348355.1. Taxonomy (NCBI): domain Bacteria; kingdom Pseudomonadati; phylum Pseudomonadota; class Gammaproteobacteria; order Alteromonadales; family Alteromonadaceae; genus Alteromonas; species Alteromonas sp. Cnat2-8. Next base: position 243,698 of record NZ_JAKREX010000002.1, on the reverse strand, counting down.
GATGGCGCAGACTACACCGACCCCGTCTTTGATGAGGAGGGCAACTATGCGGCGCAGTCAGGCAATGATTACGCTGTTAGAAACGGTCGCTCGGGTATATTCGCACGTTTTGAACAAACTGTTACTCGTCCTAACCCACTAACGAAAGAAGGGTTAACACTATTCGGCGCCGTGCTAACCGGTACATCGGGCGAGCTGATTGAAGACTACTATATAAAAGCGGGCTTTGTATTGCGAGGCACACTGGCCTCACGCCCTGACGATACCATTGGCTTCGTATTTACCCGTCAACAGTACAGTGACGAAGCGCTAGAGGATCAGCGTATATTAAGAAGCATAAACGGCGGGGTTGGTACACCAGCAAGCAGCCAAACCATGTTAGAGCTAAGTTATGGTTATCAACTCAATAACCACGTAAGAATTCAGCCGAACGTTCACTACATTATCAACCCCGACCAATTCGCACAGCGCGACAGAGCCATGGCACTTGATGATGCGATTGTTCTGGGCCTTAGGTTCGACGTAAACCTAGCGGCTTTGATACTTTAAATCTCCCTGCAATACACTTTACAGCGCCTTCGGGCGCTTTTTTTCAAACCGATGCCATTCCCTGCCGTTGTGTTTAATTAGTTTCAAGGACAACTTTCCACAAATCCAACTTCTCGCTATCTCTGTATTCACTACTATCTTATAGCGTTTTGAGCACCAATACGCTTAGCGCTTCAACATCAATCTATTCTACGTTGAATAAGGAATAAGAATGACAGACTCAGTACTTTTTAGCTCGTTTGATTGGGCAGAGAATACATTGCAAAACCGCATGGTATTAGCCCCTATGACGAGAGGTAGAGCTGGCGCCGACCGCATACCCAATAAAATTATGGGCGATCACTATGTACAACGCGCAGATGCAGGGCTCATTATTACTGAAGCAACGGCCATTTCAGAAGAAGGCATAGGCTGGGTTGATACCCCTGGAATTTATACCGACAAAATGGTCGAGGGCTGGCGCTCGGTGGTCAATAGAGTGCACGAGGCAGGGGGAAAAATCGTTTTGCAGCTCTGGCATACTGGACGCGCATCACACAGCGATTTCCACAATGGAAATTTGCCCCTGTCTGCATCAGCAATAAAAATTGAAGGGGACGAAATTCACACGCCTAAAGGCAAGAAGCCCTACGAAGTGCCGAAGGCGATGACCTTTGACGATATAAAACGCACAGTGCAAGACTACAAAAAAGCGGCCGTTAACGCCAAGGCAGCCGGATTCGACGGTGTGGAAGTTCATGCTGCAAATGGCTATCTCATCAATCAATTTTTGGATAGCCGCAGCAATCAGCGCACCGATAATTATGGTGGTAGTGTCGATAACCGCTACCGCTTTTTGGCCGAGGTGATGGACGCAGTGTTGAGCGTGTGGGATAAAGAGCACGTTGGCGTGAGATTATCGCCAAACGGTGTATTTAACGATATGGGGGCCGATGATTTTCGTGAAACCTTTACCTTTGTTGCCCAACAGCTAAACAAATTGGAGATAGGTTATTTACACGTAATGGATGGCTTGGCCTTTGGCTTCCATGAACGAGGCGAAGCCATGACCCTTGCTGAATTTAGAGCACTATTCGACGGTATGGTCATTGGAAACTGTGGCTACACCAAAGAAGAAGCCGAGAAACGTTTATCTGATGGCGATGGTGACATGATTGCGTTTGGAAGACCTTGGATCACGAATCCAGATCTTCCGACACGATTTAAGCATAATTACCCTCTCGAGTCCTTTGACGATCCATCGTCGTGGTACGGAGGTGGTGTTGAAGGCTACAACGATTTTGAAACCTACCGCGAGAAGAGTGGGAAGGACGCGATGACTTCGCTGACCTGATTGTCTTTGGGCAGAGCCTAGCGCTCTGCCCTTTTCAAAAGCGTTATTTGAAATAACACGATGCGTAATGCTAACGCGTTCTCACTATTTAAATATGGCCTTAGTTAAACGACTTTTTCTTAGCGGCTAATACGGCAAGTTTTTCTAGGCACGACATCCACGCGTAGTTGTGCTGATCGCACTCTTGCTTATTGAGAAAGCCTTGCTGAATGAGAACCAACCTTACATTCCCCTCTTCAGTCTTTTCGAAGTGAATGTCCACTGATGTCATCACCGACTCTTCCATATCATCTTCCCACGCCCAAGAGAACGACAGCTGCTCGTTCGCTAAAATAGTCACGTACTCACCAGTCAATGACATTTCAATACCGCTGGGATCCATCATCTTTATGCGATAGCGACCGCCTTCCTTGAAATCACTCATGATTTGTGTGACCGAACAATCGCCCGGCGCAAACCACTCACTAAGATATTCAGGCTCGTGAAATGCTGCAAAAACAAAGGGCAATGATGCATCTAGCGTTACATCAATTTTAAACTCGTGCATAAGGCTGCCTTAGATATTCTTTGACGTTAAAGATCTGTGTCTATCTTACCTTATAACAAAAGTTAGGCGCTCTAGCGTCATTTACCTTTGCTATAAATAAAAAAATCCCGAGCCCGCGTAAGGAAAGGCCCGGGAGAAGGAGAACATCCTCAATATTTTTTATCGACAGCTCAAAGCAACTTCTTGAGCTAAAAAATGAACCTATGCACCTTTCATCAGTGAATCCATACTGGCCTTGCTGCCAAAGTGCTGTGAACTTACTCTTTCACTTACCGACAAATACAGATTGTCGATGTCGGCATTTGCCATAAACTTCTCACAAAATCCTGGAGCATGAGGCTCGATAAAATGTTTGGCGGCTAGCATAAAGTGGGCAATGAGCTGTTTAACGTTGTCGGTACCCATGGCAATACGCATAGTGGTCAGTTCTATCCCTGCTTTCTTCTGCTCGTCTGAGCTGAGCTCAGAGTGAGAGGTCAGCGCCGGGCATAAAATTATCGTATTATTCTGGCCAATACTCACTTGGTGGCTGAATGCAGGCTCTAGGGCATCGAAGAACCGCACAAATACATCGCGAGGCAGGTTTGCCGGCGCCATATCAACCGTGAATAAAGTACACGGCCAGCCGTGTGTATGCTGCTTTTCACGCAAACCGGCATTACTGTGTTCAGGCAGTGCGTGACAGTTAACGCGAATTTGATCGTGGGCATTCAAAAATGCAGTAAACACTTGCGTATTGATGACCTTGGTCATCATCCGCTGCTCTAAGGTCTTCATGCCGTTTAATACGTCAAAGGCCTTTTCAGAGTCTAAGAACGCACCTTTGATGTAGTACACATCCCAAAACATGGTCTGTGACCAATCAACACCATTTGCTGAACTGCCTTTTGGCTGGAACATACGGTGCCCTTCGCCAATAACTACGCCTGCTGTGGTAGCACCGCTACCACACAAATCTTTGGTGTAGCTGTGAATGACATAGTCGGGTCGCGCAGCTTTGTTTTTATGCTGAAGTGGCTGGTGCAGTACAGGTGTAGCAAGGGTGGAGTCCAACATTACCAACGCATCTTGTGCATGCGCTAATTCACAGATCCCAGGCACATCCAATACGTAACCATGTGGGTTACAAGGCGACTCTAAATACACGTGCATTTTCGCACCATTGCTTAAACGCGACGCATGTTCAGTTTTAGTTTGCTGCATGAACTCTGCAAAGCTCTGTGCGTCATAACCGTCAAACCACGCAATCTGTATGTCCATTCGGTTGCTGCGGGCGAAATAATCATGAAGTAGCTGGTACACTCCGCCGTACACGTTCCTCGAAACAATCAGTACATCGCCATGACTAAGAACATTTGATAAACACGCGTCAATGGCAGCCATGCCCGAGTTGAAGTTCCAGGCTAGATATTCGGCAGCGTAAGGACCCGCTTCCATATCCACAATGGCGTTAGCAAGTGAAATATTCGTTGGGTTTAACAGACGTGAATAAATTTGGTGAGTAAATTCTTTGCCTTGAAACGCGTCGTCGACCCATTCAGTACAGGCATAAACATAAGTCGCTGTTCTTACCACCACGGGTGTTGCAGAAAAAAGTGCCGTGACATTGTCGAACAGTGGATAGTGCCCTTGCGAGCCATTGCCACTCGACAAACTTTGGTACGTGGCACGGAATGGGTTTTGCAACGTATCCAGTATCTTCGCAATTTGAAAAGAGAGAAACTTTTTAGCGTTGAAATAAGCCAGTCTGTCTTCTTTATCAAGTCCTTGTAGCGTATTACTCGTAATATCCCATAGCTGCATAACGCTTGCTTGAGCACCATATAAGTGATGAGCGGTGTTGGCGAGTGCCCTACCGTAGTCGCTCTCAGCATTTATACCGAAATGAGATAATTGTTCCTCAACTAAAGCCTGCGTTGTTTCGGCTTGGGTCGTGTTACGCTTAGGTGAAAGCACCTTAGCGTGCGTTACATCAACATCTGTTGAGTTTTGGAATTTGTTTTCTGACTGCATAGCGATTCCGTTGCAAATTGACTTCAGGTGCATGTACATGACACCAACACTGTTTACAAAAATGTAAAACTTAAATCACATTTTTAGAACAATTGGCATTACGATTGTGCAGTCAGACAGAGGAAAGAAAAGTTTACTTTAGGAGTGTTAAGCAAATGACAGCAAGGAGTTCAAAGAGGATTGAACTGACTATTTTAAGCGATGAGGCGAATGATATTGCCGAAGCGATTCGCCAAAGAATAGCAGATAATAACGACTTCATAGGCGCTGATGGCCACCCGCTTTTAACGCTTAAACAAATTGCTCAATGCCCTGAAGATGTAAATTCAGAAGCCGTTACGGTACTGCTTGCAGACCCCGACCTTGCGTCTCGAATTATTGATACATGTTCAGCACTCACCTGGTGTCAGTCTACCTGGGCAGGCAATGCTCCCCTTCTAAATGCCGATAAGAAGAACTACATACTTACCGGACTAAAGGGAATTTTCGGTAAACTCATGAGAGAGTATGTTTTTGCTTACTTGCTTGGGCATGCCAGAAACGTAAAGGCTTTTGAGCAAAACCAGCGTGCCGCTCAGCCAATTTGGGAAGCATCAAAGCGAATGCCGCTAAATGGACAAACGCTTGGCATTGCTGGACTGGGCAGTATTGGGCAAGCATTGGTCCCCGTTGCTCACGCATTGGGTATGAGCGTTGTGGGTTTAACCCGAAGCGGGCAAGCAGTGGAAGGTGCCGATGCTGTTTATACACCCAACACTATCGAAGCATTTGCCAGAGCATGTGACCACGTGGTGAATTTAATGCCCGACACGCCATCTACGCAAAACATGCTTTCTCACGAATTCTTTAGTGCGCTGAAACCCCATAGTGTATTTATTAACGCAGGGCGAGGCAGTGCGGTTGACGACGATGCGCTCTTGCAAGCTTTAGACAACGGCGCATTGGCCCATGCAGTATTGGACGTCTTTCGTAACGAGCCTCTCGACCCAGCTCATTCGTTTTGGCAGCACCCTAGTATTTCAGTAACCGCTCACACTGCAGCGGAATCACAGCCAAGCGACGTAGCCGACGTGTTTTTAGAGAATGCGCTGCGTTACATCAACGGTGAATCGCTTAATTACCAGTTTGATTTTGCAAAGGGCTATTAGTGTTTAAATAGCCCTTCTCGTCATCCATTCAAGGCTAAAATACAGCCTGTCTGTAGCTGGTTACGCTGACGCTTAAATTCTAGGGTCAGTTGCCGTTATCTCAATGCGATCATGGTGCTTTTCATGAAACGATAACAGCTGAGGATAATCCTTCATGCTGTGTAGCTCACGGAAAAGTACCCAGTCAATCATGCTGTACAAACAGATTTCGGGATAAGTCCAACCACTAAATCCACCCGCATCAAGCTGGTTTGACAGCGCATCTAACACAGCTTCAATTCGCTCGTTTTGAAGACGGTAATACATTTTGTCTTCGCTAATATCAAAGTCTGAACGTTTCAGCAGCATAAGCTGAACAAAGGAGTCGTTAGCTGCATCAATCAGGGTCAGTTGATTCTCTTCTTCCCAACTTAACCCTTCGTGATCAAGCTTATCGGCAAGGTAGTTATAAATAATGCGAGAGTCGAAAATCATTTGGCCGTCATGTTCAAGACAAGGCACTTTAAGCGTAGGGTTGCGAGAGGCGAGCAACTCGCGATCTTCACCTGAAAAAATTTGAAGATTAAGAAATTCATGTTCTGTAGACGCAAGTACGATGCGAATGCGGCGCACGTAGGGAGAAGTGGTGGAGCCATATAATTTCATAAACGCTGTCCTAAACCGTAGTCGTTCTATGAAATCAGTGTAGCCGGAATTTGAAAATAAAAGGAAGTGTTGAGAACAAGACAACCGACAGGCATACAAAATGATGCGATGTATGCCTATCGTTTAACATCAAGCGCTCAAAGCTGAACGTTCAACGCTTAAAAAGCATAGTAGTGTATAGCTTAAGCCCTTAAACGCTAAAGCTTGCACCACAGCCACAAGTCGTCGTGGCATTTGGGTTTTGAACTAAAAACCGTGAACCTTCCAGACCATCTACATAATCGACAATGCCACCGACCAAGTATTGTAAGCTCATCGGGTCGACAACCATAGTTACGCTGTCTTTTTCAATGGTCATATCGCCTTCGTTCACCTTCTCATCAAACGTGAAACCATATTGGAAGCCAGAACAACCACCACCTGTTACGTATACACGTAATTTCAAATCAGGATTTTCTTCTTCTGAAACAAGGGCTTTCACTTTCGCTGCTGCAGCGTCTGAAAACTCAATTGGCAACGCCGTTTCTACAGACATACCCACCTCTACATTAACCTCGTGCTTTCGCACTTTGTGCTTGGTCGCAATTATCTAATACTTGCGGATAGTTAGCAATTATTGGGGCAAAACTTAACGATTCAAGTTACTGCACATTAACGGCATTTCTGTTAAGTGACACGTTGAGATAGAAAAGTTAAGTAAACTAGTTAACACTAACAGATAGAAAATAGCAGTGTGGTCAACGTAACTAAAATATTGACGATACACGAATAAAGGGGCGGCATATGAGTACAACCGACAACTCCCAGTTACCTTCTTCTACCCCAGTGCTGTTTGACGATTTCGGACAGTCTCGCTTTACGAGCAAAGAAGAATACAAAGACGCGTTAGTAAAACAGCAAGAAAAACTCTTTCACGTTCAGCAATCTTACTTTCATCAGAAAAAACGAGCACTCATTGTGTTTGAAGGATGGGATGCGTCAGGGAAAGGCGGCGCTATAAGGCGTATAACAGAGAAATTGGACCCTCGTGGCGTGAGTGTATTTCCTGTGGCAAAGCCCGCAAAAGAAGACCAAGACAAACACTTTCTCTATCGCTTTTGGCAACACATCCCCTCCCCTGGCACACTTAAAATATTTGACCGCTCACACTACGGAAGAGTGCTTGTAGAAAGAGTAGATAAGTTGGTTGATGAAGAGGTATGGCAGCGCGGTTATGAAGAAATAAACGCATTTGAGAAAACGCTCAGTGACAGCGGGGTTCGTATTATCAAACTCTTTATGCATATTTCGTCAAGCGAGCAGCGCGAGCGGTTTGAAGAGCGGCTGCACAATCCTTTCAAGCGCTGGAAGTTAACCGAAGAAGACTTGCATAACCGCAAGATGCGAAACGCCTACGTAGAAGCTACAAATGACATGTTCAAGCACACCCACACGCGTTATGCGCCATGGCATGTAATTAACGGCGAGTTTAAGTGGCAAGCAAGGGTTAACGTACTTGATGCCGTTATCGACAAACTCAGTGAAGGCGTAGATATCTCTCCGCCTCCACTTGATGAGCGTTTAATCGCGCTAGCCTCCAAACAACTAGATGTCGATGAAGATCTAATGAGCGACTAAGGTGAAAGAACGCTGGCAGGCAGCCATAACTAATAAAGCGATTAAGCCTTAGTTATTGCTGTCTGGCAAAGTCACGTTCAATTCAAGTACGCTGCAATCATCGTTATTGTCTAGCTGTACTGATACTTGATCGTCAGCAATCGTCACGTATTTGCGAATTACCTGAATAATTTCCTGCTGCATCATTGGCAAGTAATCAGGCTCTGTCCGCTTTTTACGTTCGTGCGCAACAATGATTTGTAACCGCTCTTTGGCGACCGCTGCGGTGCTTGGCTTTTGCTTCTTTTTGAGCAGGTCGAAAATTCCCATTACTTCCCTCCTAGCAGACGCTTAAAGAACCCTTTCTTCTCTGCTTCTAGGAAGCGATGTGGAACAGTTTCGCCTAGCAGACGTTTTACAGCGTCAGCATAAGCTTGTCCTGCATTAGCTTCTTCGTCAAGAATAACCGGCTGACCTTGGTTAGATGCTTTCAGCACCGATTCAGATTCTGGAATAACACCCAATAGTGGAATCGCCAAAATTTCTTCAACGTCTGCAACACTTAGCATTTCAGCACTTTCAACACGACTTGGGTTGTATCGGGTTAATAAAAGGTGTTCTTTAACCGGTTCGCCCTTTTCTGCGCGCATCGATTTACTTTGAAGAATACCCAAAATACGATCTGAATCACGTACAGACGATACTTCAGGGTTAGTAACCACAATGGCTTCATCAGCGAAATACAACGCCATCTGTGCGCCTTGCTCAATCCCCGCTGGCGAATCACAGATAATAAACTCAAAGTCTTTCTTAAGCTCATCTAATACGGCCTGCACACCATCAACGGTAAGCGCGTCTTTATCGCGAGTTTGTGATGCCGGAAGAATGAAAAGGTTTTCCGTTCTTTTGTCTTTAATTAGTGCCTGTTTAAGTGAGGCCTCTTTATTAATGACGTTTACAAAATCGTAAACAACGCGGCGTTCACATCCCATGATAAGGTCAAGGTTTCGCAAGCCCACATCGAAGTCGATCACTACCGTTTTATGGCCTGCTAACGCAAGTCCCGTACTTATTGCTGCACTCGATGTAGTTTTGCCTACACCACCTTTTCCTGAGGTTACTACGATAATCTTTGCCATCTATTCTTTCCTATTAGTGCGTACAAAGCATTAAGCCAACGGCTCTATACGTAATGTTTCGTCTTCTAAATATACTTGTGCAGGTTTCTTCCAACATTCACCTTTCACGGTTTCGTGCATAATGAATTGCCCCGCAATTGAAATAAGTTCCGCGTCCAACGACTGGCAAAATACACGGGCTCCCGTATTGCCTTTTACGCCTGCCAACGCGCGGCCGCGCAGGGTGCCGTAAACATGAATATTACCATCGGCAAGCAGCTCAGCCCCCTCGCTTACAGAAGCCGTTACCACCAAGTCTCCGCCTTCGGCATAGACTTGCTGACCAGAACGTACCGGTCGGTTAATTACTTTGGCAGGTTTGAGCGTGGTTGTGGCTGCAGGAGCCGGTTCACTTTTTGGCGGCGCAGAAACGGTTTGATCTTGTTGTGCGGTTTGAGAAGGGTTTTCGCCGCTTCCGTTATTGTTTTCACTACCATTCGCTTTGTGCGAACGAAGGGCGCTGTCTGTAAATTTGCTTTGGCTTACATCGGCTAACCCCAAATCATTGATGGTAGGCTTCAGCTCTGCCACCTCACCTTTCACGGCCATGGGCTGCAATTGCAGTCGACGACATAGCGCCACCAGCAGCTCGAACTCTGTAGCAGATAAAGGCTTTATCAAATGTAAAATCAGTGAGGAACGGGTAAAGAACTGCGGCGCGCTCGCGACCTTCTGAGATAACTGAGCTTCAAAATTATCTGGCTCAAAATCTATTACTTCTAACACAATACTGGTGAGCGTAGTGCCCTTCATGCGAAAGCAAGTTTCTGTCATTTTTTCTTCCCGAAAAGGCGTCACTTTCCTCATAGCAATTAGCCATGACAATAAGCAAAACCTATTAGCGCTAGTGTCTGTTGCTGTCTTACGCAGCTATACAATTTATTTATTGTGTCACTGTATCAAAAATCCCGTTCGCATACAGCAACTGTATACCGGTTAAAACACGTTTTACTCTGATAATAGACCCAGAATAAGCCAAGAACGTGCCAATCGTTGAGTGGTTTTTAATCAAGTCTGAATTGTAAACGCACTAGGTGAGCCATATTGATTTTCATCCGCCTCTTTCAAAACAAAAAAAGTGCGATCGTAGATCGCACTTTTTCTTCATATTGGTTTTCTCACGGCGTTTAAGGCGTGGTAAGTTTTTTCGGGTCTAGTAGTGATTCTAGCTCGCCTCTGGGGATATCTGTCATGGCTTCGGCCACATCTATAACGGGCTTGTTTTCTTTGTAAGCGGCTTTTGCGATTTCCGAGGCTTTTGCATAGCCAATGACAGGATTAAGTGCAGTGACAAGTACAGGGTTTCTGTAAAGCGCAGCTTCAATGTTGTCTTGATTCACAGTAAAGCCCTCGATCGCCTGCTCGCCGATTAGCGTCGCACTGTTGGTCATTAGCGACAGACTTGAAAGCAAATTGCTGGCAATCATTGGTAGCATTACATTTAACTCAAAATTCCCAGACTGCCCACCTACGGTAATGGCCGTATCGTTACCTATTACCTGTGCTGAAGCCATCGCTACTGCTTCTGGAATAACCGGGTTTACCTTGCCGGGCATAATCGATGAACCTGGCTGCAGCGCAGGCAGCGCAATCTCACCTAAACCGGCTAAAGGCCCAGAATTCATCCAGCGCAAGTCATTAGCAATTTTCATAAGGGTGACGGCTAAACTTTTTGTCGCACCGGAAAGCGTCACAGCTGTGTCTTGAGAGCCAATCAATGCAAAGAAATTGTCAGCGGGCTTAAACCCAATGTCGGTCAGATCCCCTAGTGTATCTGAAAATGTCGTAGCAAAATTTGCATGGGCGTTTACACCTGTTCCCACCGCAGTGCCCCCTTGGGCAAGGGTTTGAATAGCTGGCTGCACAGCACGTAGGTTTTTTAGCTGCTGCTTAAGCTGAGATGCCCATGCCAGTAAACTTTGATCCATGCCCACAGGCATAGCATCCATAAGGTGAGTGCGCCCCGTTTTACAAAATTGCGCTACCGACTTTGCCTTAACTTCAATAATACTAACCAAACCTTCAATGGCCGGTATAAGCTCATTTGACAATACAATAGCTGCGCTAACGTGAATGGTGGTAGGAATGACGTCATTTGAACTTTGCCCGTAATTCACATGATCATTAGGATGAACCTCTTCGCTAGAATAACGAGAGGCTAAGCGAGCAATGACCTCGTTGGCGTTCATGTTTGTGCTGGTGCCTGAACCAGTCTGAAATATATCAACGGGAAAATGCTGCATCACATCATCAAGTGCCAACAGCTCATCACAGGCTTTAACTATCGCTTGGCCGCGATCTTTATCCAGCACTTTGAGTTTCATGTTGGCTTGTGCTGCGGCTTTTTTTACTGTAATCAACGCGCGTACGAAGGCTTCGGGCATGCGCTGCCCGCTTACAGGGAAGTTTTGAATGGCACGCTGAGTTTGCGCGCCGTAGAGTGCATTTTCGGGGACCTGTAGCTCGCCCATACTGTCGCGTTCTGTGCGTGTTGCTGTCATGACTCGTATCCTTGTGTTGATATAGCTAGTTTTTCGGCGTGGTTGCCACGTTTTTATCAGAATCCTATTAGGGCTAATGGCATTAGAAAACTAGGCCCTGGTAAGTGAATTATAAAAAATGGTGCACTAGCGCTTGCAGACCTTTGCTGTGCATCAAAGATCAACAGGCTCTCTGGTGTTCATGTCTATTTTTATTCTCGCAAGCGCAATTCGATCACTCTCGTTACACGCGTAGCGCTCAGCTTTAAGTAACGGCTTGTACAAATGCTCTAAACAACTATGCCGCCATTGCTGACTGACCTGCGGATCGCACAGGGTTTCATAAAGCACCTCAACCGCATTTTTATAGATAGAAAATTTGTCTCTATTACTTGGCAATAAGTTGGCAACGAAAGTTACGCCATCGAGATAGTTTCTTAAAAGCGTTGAGTTCAGCTCATTGTCGTTGTATCCAAATCGAACGTGTTGAACTGCATTTCGTATCGAAGACATGTGCATCCCTTGTGCGTGAAAAAACAAAAAAGCTCGATAAACATAAATAAGCTTTCTTTATATACCACCCAATATAAATGATAATCGTTAGCATTTACAATGATCCAGTGCTATTCTTTTTCGTAAAGAAAATTGAATCTTCCAATTCCACCGATAGGTGAAGTTAACCAAAATTCAAAGGACATTATTTATGATCAAGAAGTTACTTGGTGGCACAGCCCTTTTTCTTATGGCCTCTGGTGCATTTGCTAACGAATGCGAAGTGACTGTGGAATCAAACGACGCCATGCAATTCAATACGTCGAACGTTGTTATCCCGGCGAGTTGTAGCGAGTTTACCGTGACTTTGAAGCACACAGGTCAGTTACCTAAACAAGCCATGGGCCATAACTGGGTGATGACAACAAAAGCCAACGGACAAGCAGTGGCAACAGACGGTATGAGTGCGGGTTTAGACAACAATTACGTTAAGCCAGACGATGAGCGCGTAATTGGCGCGACTGACATTATTGGCGGCGGTGAACAAACTTCAACGACCTTTTCTGTTGAAGGGTTAAGCAAAGATGAAGAATACATGTTTTTCTGCTCGTTCCCTGGTCACATCGGCATCATGAAAGGCACAGTTACGCTTTCGAGCTAAGGCGTTGCGAAAACTAGGCGTGCTTAACTAGGCACGCCTTAAACATGGATAACAATAGGTCGAGGGTGTAGTTGTAATGGATACGGCGTCTCACACATCAAAAAGCGCTAAGGCGGTGGTCCGGTATAAACACTTACCTTCTTTTACTAGCGCCCTATTAAAAAACGTTTTTTTTCCTCACTTAACCAATAAACGGCTGTTGATGCCGCTGTTTATAGCCATTCTTCTTACTTATAACAGCACCCGTGCGGTTACTTTATCGGTGTTGTCAGATGCATTTTTTCAAGTGGCAGCGTTTGTATATGCATCGCTTGCGCTTTATTACGTCGCCACGTTGCGCGTTTCGGCCGAAGCCATTGGTAATTATATGAAAGCGCACCCTGTGCATGAGGTAGGATTATCTGCTCTACTTGGTGCTCTGCCAGGCTGCGGTGGTGCTATCATCGTTGTCACTCAGTACACGCGAGGTGTGACAAGCTTTGGAGCCGTGGTAGCAGTGCTAACCAGCACTATGGGCGATGCCGCATTTCTGTTACTCGCCCAAGCACCGTTAGATGCCTTAACCGTAATGGCCGTCAGCGTCTCGGTGGGTGCAATGACGGGGCTAGTGGTCAATAAATTTCATAATTACCAAGCTCCTGAAGCCGATGGTGCGCTCCAACAATCGCAAAACTGTGATAAACCCAAAACAGTAAGCCACAAAGCCATATCACTTTCTAAAGTATTCTGGATGATTGCGAGCTTACCCTCGTTGGCGATTGCGCTTGGTTTGGCCTTTCAACTTCCCGTACACAGTTACCTTGCTATCAGTGAAAGTACACTAACGCTGATTGGTGCCGCGTTATGTATTTCGAGCCTTGGACTATGGTCTTTGTGTGGTTCGGGAAGCGGATACGCTTCGATTACGAAAGAGGATTTAATTCCGCCTCCGCCTAAATGGCAAGAGAAAGCCGCACTAGACACACAGTTTGTATTGGCATGGGTAGTACTCGCGTTTCTTATGTTCGAGCTGTCTGTTGTCTGGTTTGGGCTAGACATTACAGGGCTGCTTCAATCCATGGGCCCCGGCTTAGTTGGCCTGGCGATCATCATCGGGTTCTTACCTGGTTGCGGTCCGCAGATATTGGTAACCAGCTTATACCTTAATGGCGCAGTTCCGTTTTCAGCACAACTTGGCAATGCAATAAGTAATGACGGCGACGCGTTGTTTCCCGCCATTGCGCTCTCACCCAAAGCAGCGCTTATTGCCACAGTGTACTCTGCTATTCCTGCATTTCTTGTGGGTTATGGCTACTGGTATTTGTTTGAATAAAGCTTTCGATGCGTTAAAAGGTTGAATTAACGGATAGGCTAGCGCTGCCCCACAGCGATTACTCTATTTCGACAGAAAGCGCTTCATTCCACGGCACGCTTATCTCATAGTTGCCTTTACGGGTTTTGTATTGATAGACCGTTGTAGAAAAACTAATGGTTTCGGGATTTATATCTTCCTCAATAGTGAGAGTTACGTTAACGGCTTGGAAAAAGCGAAAGCGATATTTGATATCTTCTGCCAGCAGGCTCGATTCGCCCGATTTCAGCGTGATCACTTCACCGTTTCGCTGACCGACTACGGCAATATCTAAACTGCCATTTATCACTGCTTTTTGCTGTTTAGACTGCAGCAGAACCAACCTAAGTTGATAGGTATTGTCACTTAACTTAAAAACTTCTACCCCTTCAATGGCAAAACCTTCGTCGGTTTTCTCAGGCGCCACGACGCGTTCATAGAAACTCAGTAATTCTTGTTGTGCCTCTAGTTCTTTTTTCTGTTCGCTTAACGTATTGGTAATGCTCTCCGTCTCGAGCGTGGCAAGCTCCATGGCGACTTCCAGCTGATTCACTTTGGTAGTAAGCGCATGGTTTTCTTCAGACAAAATAGCAATAGTTTCTTGCTGAGCCTGTACTTTCTTGCTGTCGCCTTCGTCAATAATTCGCGCTAGCTTATAGCCGAACCCAACCATGGCAAACATAATAAGCGCCACTAACAGTGTCCACTTGTAGTTGCCTAAAACTTCTTTTAACTGATCTGTCGTCATGATATCTACATCAACAAAAAACACCGTGCGCTAAGGCGCTCTAAACATTATGAATTTTAGGTGTTTATGGTAAGCTTCTTTTTACGTTAATCTACTGTACCACAACATGCGCTTGCAGGCTTTAAGAGAGGAAGTAGCTCATCCACGCACATCCATTCAGTTGTGCATGCTGGGCATTGTAGGGGGAACCTGCGCGGCGCTTATCATTATACTGTTTCGGCTGTGCGTAGAATGGCTACAAGAAACAGGCGTTTCGTCGCTTCAGTCGGTGCTTACCTATGACTGGTTGGTTTGGCTTATCATGCCATTTATCAGTGTAGGGTTAATTCTATTTATCGCCTTTCTTACGGGCTTCAAGCACTACCGTTTAGGTATTCCCTTCGTTATTCATCGAGTGAAGTACTATTACGGTCATATTCCATTTAGAACCACCATTAACCAGTTCTTTGGGGGCATGCTAGCCCTGGCCGGCGGTTTCGTTGTCGGTCGAGAAGGCCCTTCCGTTCATTTAGGCGCGTCAGGCAGTAGTTTCTTAGGGCAATGGCTTCGCTTGCCCTACAACAGTATTCGAATACTTGCAGGCTGCGGCATTGCGGCAGGGATCTCCGCATCCTTCAACACCCCGTTTGCTGCCGTAATATTCGTGATGGAAGTGGTACTTAGGGAATACAAAATACATATTTTTGTTCCTGTCATGCTGGCTGCTGCCTGTGGCTCGGTGCTCACTCGCATTGTATTTGGAGAAGTAAACGAGCTTTCGTTTTTATCGTTTAATGCATTTAGCCAGTGGATGTATTTTTACTTGGTGCTGCTAGGCATTCTGTTGGGCATGCTGGCCGTTTTATTCAATAGCCAGCTTATGCGGGTGATGACGTGGTTCAGGCCGGTTTCCATGGTGTGGCGTTTAATACTTGCTGCGCTAATTACCGGTACCATTGGTATGTTTATACCTGAAGCCCTTGGCGCCAACTTTATCGATGTTGAGCACTTATTTGATAGCTCCCCCGGCGCGCTGCTGTTGGTTTCTACTTTGGTGTTTAAAGTTATCTTGGCGGTATTTGCTATTGGCCTCGGTATTCCAGGAGGGATCATTGGCCCAGTGATGGTTATTGGCATGCTCGCTGGCGCCGTACTTTTATTGCCACTGTCGTACTTTATTGACGTACCCGAATTTACCAACAGCTTCGCCCTGTTAGGCATAGCAGGCATGTTGACCGCAGTATTGCACGCGCCTCTTGCAGCGCTTTCCGCGGTTATGGAACTATCGTACAGCCCGCAAATTATTCTACCAGCCATGTTGGTAATTGTGCCTGCTTACGTGACTTCTACGCAGTTCTTTGGCAACCGCTCTATTTTCATACGCCAGCTTGATTATCAAAATCTCCCTTACGCTATCTCGTCTATTCGTGAAGCACTTGAGAAAACGGGCGTACTTGCAGCGATGAATACTGAGTACAAGCTATTTCACGATGCGCCAGAGCAAGCGTTAATTAACTACTTAGAAAGCGATCCAACAAAAATTGTCATTCAGAAGTTAAAATTTGAAATAGATGTGCAGTATAAGCTGGTCCAATACAATGTGAGTTTGGAACACGATGCAACAGCGTTAAACTATTACGAAATGGAAGGTATTAGCGCGCAGTCTACGCTGCACGAAGTATACGAACACCTTAAAAACTCGCGCTCTGGCGCAGTTTATATTTACGATCAGGAGCTAAACGATATTATTGGCGTAGTAACGTGGAATATCTTACAAAGCTTCTTACAAAAGGCTCATTATTAGTATGTACATTTTATGGTTTAAAGCGCTGCACATCTTTTTCATGCTGGCTTGGATGGCAGGACTTTTCTATTTACCGCGACTTTTCGTGTATCACGCGACAACGAAATCTCAAGTGGTAAAAGACGAATTTAAGGTCATGGAGCGCCGCCTGTGGTTCTTTGTTACTCCATTCGCCTTGTTAACTCTGGCATTCGGCGTTGCGCTTATTGTCAGCTATGGTGGAACTTGGTTTAAAATGTCGGGGTGGCTTCATATAAAGTTGCTGCTGCTTCTTGCTATTTACGGCTATCACTTCTATTTGTTTAAGTTAATGAAGCAATTTGCACGCGACGAAAATAGACACTCTCCGCGCTTTTATCGCTTTTTAAATGAAGCGCCGGTGCTTATCATTCTCGCCATCGTTTGCCTGGCTGTGGTAAAACCTTTATAAAAGTTTCAGCCAAACTAAATAGTAAAGGCGCACGTACAAAGTATTGAAAAGTCAGTACTCAAGGAACCAGTACTGCTGTGTAGTGTGAGAAGTAATTTTAAGCTTGTTGTTGAGAGTGTTGTAAGCATTGCACATAGTCGCCCAGAACCTGCTGTTTCTCGGGTTTAACGAATTGTTTTTATCGGAATGCTATACATGGATGACAGTAATCAACACCTCAAGCATTTGCTCAAACAGACAGACATTGCCTTTAAGGCGCTTATGAGGGAGCCTGCTTCACGGCTTCTTAACGAGCAATACGAAAAGGCGAAGCTTGAACTAGACAGCTATACCGCTTCGCTTAAACACACGTTGAATCAACGGCATCAACAACAAAGACAGCGCTAATTTTGAATTGGCGTTGTTTGTTTTTTGCTTCTCCTGCAGCTCCCAGTTATCAAATTTGCCCCTAGGTTATTTTGTTAAAGGTTTCAAATTGATTGGGTAACGCGGCTGCTAGCTCCCCTGACAACTTGGTGTAATCTGCCAGCACCGAAGGAAGCTGTTTAACAAGCATATTTATATTACTTTCAAGCTGAGCAGCTTGTTTGTCGTTTCTGTAAGACAAGGCTAATTCAATATTAGCAAGCGTTGAAAAAAGCTTTAAACATCGAGACAGACGAGCTTCTGCGGGTTCTTTTTCCTCAGGCTCTTTACTGTCACAGTTTTCCTTATTCGCCTTACTTTTTTCTAGATGCTTCTCCCAATGGTTCCACGCATTTTGCCACACAGGTTCTAATTGCTTGTGCACGTGTAAAAGTCCGTTTAGCCAGCTTTCGAGCTCTTTCGAAGGCCTCGTCGCTCCTTGCACCTCTATCGCAACGATTAATTCATTAGGCATGGGCGACTTTTCCTGACGCATAAAATCCAAATGCGCCCGCAGGCCATTCATTAATGTATCAGCAAGCTTATCTACATCTTTGTCTACAAGGTGGCTGTCACTAGACTGTATGAGCCACGGCATCCACTCTTCGGGCATGGGAATTTCTGGTGCGGAGGCAACGGCAAAGATCATTCCATCTACGTAATAAGCATCCGGAAGCACATTTTCGAAACTGGGAAGCGAAACAATATCGCTGATTGTGTTTATTGGAAACCCATCTTTCACCATTACAATCCTATTTTAATTTGCGTTCTCTTTTATGAAACGGTAGTCTGCGCGGCCACTTTGTAGAGGGCATGTTTTGTAACCTTTTATCTACCCAAAATAATGGGAAATAAGGTAAAGAGTAAACAACAAACTTCTACACTGGGTACGCGACAATAGGTTTAAAACCAATCTGTTACTGTATTGGTTTAGCGGTACTGTTGCGTGCTCGCCTACCTATTGTCATGATAGCAAAACTTAACTAAGAGTCGTTGCAATGGCAAAAGATAAATCAGGATACATCATCGCGGCCGCCTTTATTGGCCCTGGAACAGTAACTACGGCAAGTCTGGCAGGTGCAAACTTTGGCTTTCACCTAGTATGGGCGCTCCTTTTCTCCATATTCGCAACCATAGTATTGCAAGACATGGCTGCGCGTTTAGGTGTGGCCAGCGGCCAAGGCCTAGCCAGTGCAATGAAAAACATGGCTTACAAGCCATGGCTAAAGAATCTTTTTATCGTGCTTATTGTCAGTGCTATCGGCATTGGCAACGCAGCCTATGAATCGGGCAACCTAACCGGCGCTGCAATCGGGCTAGACGCATTTATCAGTATAGGCATTGGCCCCTGGGCCAGTATTTTGGGCACGATCGCTATAGTTTTACTCTGGTCGGGCAGCTACAAGTGGATAGAGACAGTACTGGTTTATCTCGTCTTTATTATGGCTGGCGTATTTCTTATCACGCTGTTGGTAGCCAAACCTGATATCGCCGCGATGTTTAGTCAGTTAATGTCTCCGCGGCTGGACGCTGACGCCATTACCACGGTGCTGGCGCTTATTGGTACCACCATCGTGCCTTACAACTTGTTTCTTCACGCGAGCCTAGTTGCAAAATCATCGAAAGGCCAAGATAAACAAGACGCGGTCGTTGCGTGCCGAAACCAGTCTGCTAGAGCTATTAGTATGGGTGGGCTTATTACGCTTATCGTAATGGCAACAGCAATGATGGCGTTCTTCAATCAAGCTGCCACTATGGACGCTTCAAACATGGGCGAACAGCTTAAACCGGTTTTAGGTGACAAAGCTCAGTGGTTCTTTGCACTAGGGTTATTCGCCGCAGGCTTAACCAGTGCTATCACTGCGCCGCTAGCAGCCGCTTATGCGGTAACAGGAGCACTAGGGCTTTCTGACGATATGCAAAGCAAGAGCTTTAAAGCGGTATGGTTTATCATCATTGTAGTGGGTGTCAGCGTTGCAGCACTTGGCTTTAAGCCCCTACCCGCCATCCTGTTTGCTCAAGCGACTAATGCTCTTTTACTGCCAATTATTGCCATATTTCTATTGGTCGTTATGAATAAAAGCACCGCACTGGGGGAGTTTAGAAACACATGGAAAAGTAACCTGGCAGGCTTTCTAGTAGTGGGTACTGTGATTGGTTTAGGCCTGTATAAACTAATCGGCGTATTTAGCTAGCTGCAAAAATGGGGTCAGAGTAATTTTCTCCCTTTGTATGTCGTTGTAGTGTGCACTCGCAGATAGCAATGAAATTACGTGACTAACAAACTTACTGCATATGAGAAGGGCCAAAGTAATACTTTGGCCCTTTTTAATAGAAAGCGTAGCTGCAAAAAGTACTCTGACCCCATTTTGGGGCTGAAAAAGTACTCTGACCCCTATTTTTAGCTGGCGAGGCGTTGCAGAATATCTTGAAGCATCGCTTTACTGCAGCCAAAGTTAATTCTGAAATGATCCGCCTTGTGAAAATCGATGCCTGGTGACGGGCCTACGCCTTTCTCTTCGGCCCACTGCTGGACGTTCTCTACACCTAGTCCACTGGCGTCTACCCACGCAAGGAACGTCGCATCGGCTTTGAGCATTTTAAGCCCGTCAATGCTGTTTACTGTGTTAAACACCATATCTCTGTTTTCACGCAAGTAGGTAAGTTGCTGCTGATGCCACTCGTCACATTGAGTGAATGCTGCTTCTGTAGCCGCTAAGCCCAATACAGTAACCCAAGGTACGATGCCCGCTGCGGCATTGGTAAATGCCTGACGCAGTTGGCGATTAGGGATGATGGCAAAAGACGTTCCCAAACCAGCAATATTAAATGTTTTACTGGCAGCCATTAGCGTAACGCTATTCTCAGCAAGGTTCGACTCGCGGCCCGCCGGTATGTGCTGTTTGCCTTCTTCTAGAATAAGGTCGCAGTGGATTTCATCAGAACATAGCTTAACGTTGTTCGCGTTACAGATCTCAGCAATGCGATCTAATTCAGCTTTAGTAAGCACCGAACCTACCGGGTTCATTGGGTTACAAAGAATAAACAGCTTACATTTAGGATCAGCCGCTTCTCTTTCTAATGCTTCAAAATCTAACGTATAGCGCGCACCTTCAACACTCGAGATAGTTTCAGAACTTGTGCCGTCGTCATTTTGCACTACCGTGCCTATATCTACCCGTTCGAGACCATTTAGTTTTGGGGCAGCCAGTAGAGGCGGATAATTAGGTGTTTGAATAAGTACTTTATCACCGGGTTCACAATAGGCTTTACACGCTACGTTAAACGCTGGCACAACGCCTGGTGTCCACACTAGCCACTCGGGTTGAATTTCCCAATTATGCTTATCTTTAAGCCATCTCACTACAGCCTGAATAGCGCCTTCGTGATGTGCAGGCAGTATGTAACCCATGTTGCCATGCTCAACCTGACCCGAAATGGCGTCTAGAATTGGCTGCGCGCAACGAAACTCAGTATCGGCAACCCACGCAGGAATGATGTCTTTCCCTTTGTACTTTTGCCATTTAAACGAAAATGTGTCTTTTCTGGGAGGGGTATTATCGAATAAGGCGCTCACATTACATCCTGTTGCATAAAAACTTATGCCAACAGTGTAGAATTTTAGCGCCTCATAAACTAGGGGCGTGAGATGAATTAACCCGAATTTTCTATATCGAAATGTACTTTAATAGAGATAAATTAACACGTTAAAGCCAAAGGTAAATTGCGCTTTGCTGTCCTAACCTGTTTTACATTGTCATCGTTAACCACGAAGTAGATCTTTGGCCCGCATGCACACCTTTAGCGTGCGATGCATAAAATGAAATACAACCTACAGGCTTAGCTGGCCTGCGACACCGCCTCTCTCGATTTTTGAACTAGCTCTTCCATATTGAGTGGCTTAGCAAGGAAACCGGTAACCTGAAGCTTACGCGCTTCTATCACTAACTCTTTGTTAGGGTCTGCAGTAATGAGTAAAAATGGAACGTCCAAACCCGAAGACTGGCAGGTTTTTAGAAGACTTAGTCCATCATAATCCGGCATTACTTGGTCACTGATGATCAAGCTGATAGATTCTGCGGTTTGTTGCAGCAAAAAATCCCTTGCAAATTTACTACGTGTAAATGGATACACGGTGGCGTCTAACTGCGTTTCCAACGCGTCAGTGATAAGGTCAAGCGTGATAGGATCATCTTCAACTACTGCTACAGAAAACACTACCCTTCCCCTTTTTGTTAGGTCATTAGCCGTAAATATTACAACGACTTAGCTCACGTGTTAAGACGTCAGTCAATTGTACCAATCCGCATAGATAAATGCTCGCTGGGTATTGATCTATGCGGACTGATATTTTCAAGGATAGAATCTCTGAACGCTTTTGACCACTAACCTTTGGTCGATATTTAAACTTTTTCTAACGTTTTAGTGATAATGCTAGAAAGCAGCTTTTCTGATGGGAAGTGACGGTGTGTAAGTTGAGACACGATTTGAACGATTGCAGGCCAAACTCATCGGCAAAATGGAAAAAAATGCCAGCTGACGCTGGCATTTTCAAAATCAATGTAAGTCTTAGAAGCTATTAAGACTTAGGTGCACGTGATGCACGCTTACGCTCGTTTTCTGTAAGAAGCTTCTTACGAATACGGATAGATTCAGGCGTTACTTCTACTAGTTCGTCGTCATCGATGAACTCAAGCGCTTGCTCAAGTGACATTCTGATAGGCGGAACAAGTGTTTGCGCTTCATCAGTTCCTGATGCACGAACGTTAGTAAGCTGCTTACCTTTAAGCGCGTTAACAGTAAGGTCGTTGTCACGGCTGTGAATACCGATAACCATACCTTCGTACACTTCAACACCGTGACCGATGAATAGGCGACCGCGTTCTTGAAGGTTAAACAGGGCGTTAGTTAGTGCTTTACCGTTTGCATTAGCGATTAGAACACCGTTCTTACGCTTACCAATGATACCGCCTTTGTACGGACCATAGTGATCGAACGTGTGATATAGCAAGCCAGAACCCGACGTTAACGTCATGAACTCTGTTTGAAAACCAATTAGGCCACGGCTTGGAATGATAAAGTCGATACGTACACGACCTTTACCATCTGGAGACATGTCAGTCATTTCTGCTTTACGCAGACCAAGCTGTTCCATGATTGAACCCTGGTGCTGTTCTTCACAGTCAATAGTCAAGGTTTCGTATGGTTCTTGCGTTGCGCCGTCAACTTCTTTCAGAATTACTTCTGGACGCGACACTGCAAGCTCATAACCTTCACGACGCATGTTTTCGATAAGAATACCTAGGTGAAGTTCACCACGACCAGATACGCGGAACTTGTCCGGATCAGGCATTTCTTCAACGCGCAGTGCAACGTTGTGTACTAGTTCGTCTTTAAGGCGCTCTAGAATGTTACGTGACGTTACATACTTACCTTCTTTACCTGCAAACGGCGAGGTGTTTACCTGGAACGTCATGGTTACTGTAGGCTCGTCAACCGTAAGTGGAGGAAGTGCTTCTACAGTGTTGATGTCACAAATGGTGTCAGAGATCTTAAGTTCGCCAAGACCTGTGATTGCAATGATGTCGCCCGCGTGAGCAGATTCAACTTCGTGACGAGCAAGGCCAAGGTAGCCGTAAACTAAGCCAACTTTGCCGTTGCGCTTTTTGCCATCAGCAGTAACGACCGTTACTTGTTGGTTTGGCTTAACAGAACCACGCTTAACACGACCTACGCCGATAACACCCACGTATGAGTTGTAGTCAAGCTGAGAAATCTGCATTTGGAATGCGCCGTCGATATCTGCATCAGGAGGAGAAACTTGGTCAACGATAGTTTGGAACAATGCCGTCATATCGTCTTCTTTAGTATCTGCATCTAGTGATGCCCAACCGTTAAGTGCAGACGCATAAACAACTTGGAAGTCTAGCTGTTCGTCAGTTGCACCTAGGTTGTCGAATAGGTCGAAAACTTGATCCATAACCCAATCAGGACGCGCACCAGGCTTGTCGATTTTGTTAATAACAACAATTGGCTTAAGACCTTGAGCAAATGCCTTTTGCGTAACGAAACGGGTTTGTGGCATCGGGCCTTCTTGTGCATCTACAAGTAGAAGTACAGAGTCAGCCATCGACATTACACGCTCTACTTCACCACCGAAGTCAGCGTGTCCTGGAGTGTCTACGATGTTGATACGGTAGTCGTTCCAGTTAATCGCTGTGTTCTTAGCTAGGATGGTAATGCCACGTTCTTTCTCGATGTCGTTCGAGTCCATTACGCGCTCTTCTTGCTCGCCTCGAGATTCAAGGGTGCCAGACTGCTGTAACAGTTTGTCTACCAGGGTGGTCTTACCGTGGTCAACGTGGGCGATGATTGCGATGTTACGCAATTTATTAATATCAGTGGTATTCATGCTTATATAGAGCCTGTGTAAATCAACGTCTACTTCAATTCAGTGGAAAGGAGTATGCGTTAGATTTGTTGCAAAAAAATGCAGATAGAAAAATTTGCGCGGATTGTACAGAAAAACCACGACGTTTGCGCATCTTTTTTTTGATGGAAACGAGTTTTATTGGTTTTCAAACACTTGTTCAACAAATAACCAGCCCCGTTGCACCTAATTGATCATATTTGGTGGCTATACGCTACAAAGTAATCTAGGCTGATTGACGTACAAATGAGCATAAAACGCCATATTGGTGCAACATTGCACCAATATAATGCAATTTAATTCAAACGGAAGTGATAGATGCCCGTCTATGCCACAGAAATCGGTATACATATAGATGGCATGATAATCGCTTTCACTTTTGCCACTGTTGGAGTGAAGCTGATCATTCCGCATTTTTACATTAAACCTGGAGGACACGATGTCAGTAGAAAAGGCATTAGAGCTGATTAAAGAAAGTGAAGCGAAGTTTGTAGATTTACGTTTTACCGATACAAAGGGTAAAGAACAACACGTATCTATTCCTGCGAGCGTTGTTGATGAAGAGTTTTTCGAAGAAGGTAAAATGTTCGATGGTTCTTCTATCGCTGGCTGGAAAGGCATCAACGAATCAGACATGGTTCTTCTTCCAGACGCAACAAGCTGCGTAGTTGACCCTTTCGCTGAAGAGACACAAGTAAACATCCGTTGTGACATCGTTGAACCTTCAACAATGGAAGGTTATGAGCGTGACCCTCGTTCAGTTGCTCGTCGTGCAGAAGAATTCCTAAAATCAACTGGCATCGGTGACACATGTTTCTTCGGCCCAGAGCCAGAGTTTTTCCTTTTTGATGACGTACGCTTCCACACTGACATGGCGGGTTCTTTCTACAAGATTGACTCTTCTGAAGCAAAGTGGAACTCTGGCGAAGAGTTTGAAGGCGGCAACATGGCACACCGCCCTGGCGTTAAAGGCGGTTACTTCCCAGTACCACCAGTGGACTCTGCTCACGATATCCGTGCTGCAATGTGTCTAGTTATGGAAGAGATGGGCCTTGTTATCGAAGCGCACCACCACGAAGTAGCAACTGCTGGCCAAAACGAAATTGCTTGCCAATTCAATACGCTAGTTAAGAAAGCTGACGAAATTCAAGTTTACAAGTATGTTGTTCACAACGTTGCACACGCATACGGTCAAACAGCTACCTTTATGCCTAAGCCGCTTGTTGGCGATAATGGTTCTGGTATGCACTGTCACCAATCTATCTCTAAAGATGGCGTAAACATCTTTGCAGGTGACAAGTACGCAGGTCTTTCTGAGGAAGCACTTTACTACATTGGTGGTATCATCAAGCACGCGCGCGCAATCAACGCGTTTGCTAACGCTTCTACTAACTCATACAAGCGTCTAGTTCCTGGATTCGAAGCACCGGTAATGCTTGCATACTCTGCACGTAACCGTTCTGCATCTATTCGTATTCCTCACGTAACTAGCGATAAAGCACGTCGTATTGAAGTACGTTTCCCTGACCCAACAGCTAACCCATACCTAGCGTTCACTGCTATGCTTATGGCGGGTATCGACGGTATTAAGAACAAGATCCACCCTGGCGATTCAATGGATAAAGACTTGTACGACCTACCTCCAGAAGAAGCTGCTGAAATTCCAACAGTTGCAAGCTCGCTAGAAATGGCACTTGAAGCTCTTGATAACGACCGTGACTTCCTTAAAGCTGGTGGCGTTATGACTGACGACATGATTGATGCATACATCGATCTTAAGTCTGAAGAAGTAACGAAACTTAACATGACTACTCACCCTGTTGAGTTCGACATGTACTACAGCGTGTAATTTCGCACTGTATAGCAATTTATACTAAAGCCCGCTCTGCGGGCTTTTTTTATGCGTACGATTTATCTACTATGTTTTTATAGCTATGCTAATAAATACTCTTTCATGCTGTATCAACTGCGCACAGGGCTTTGCCCGCTTGCATCTGCATACAACTAGAAAGGTTATCCATAAGCCAAACATAGCAAGCTATATGAATTAGCCAGCTAGCCAAAACCACATTGATTAGGTAACGACACGTGCACTACATGACGCGACACATTTGCTTAATTTCGCTATTACTAAGTAGCGGCAATGGCTTACTGCCTGTGCAAGCGGAAATGCTGAGCCAAGAAAGTACCCAGCAAGAAGCACAAGAAAGCGAAACCGGACAAAGCAGCAATGCAACATCAGCCGCAGCTACCTCTCCAATGACCATATACAAGGTGGTAGGTAAAGACGGCTCTGTGACTTACACCGACAAGCCGCAGCAAAACGCAGAACCCTTAGCGTTCGATGTAAAAACGCAAAACGTAGTAACCGCGGCAAAGGTTACCCCACCTCCCCCTGCGAAGCCGGCTGCCCCCATGCCCAACTATCGCGTAGTCATTAAGTCACCTGCACCAGAAGCGACAATTCGCAATAACTTGGGTGAATTCACTATCTCTGCCGCACAACCTGGTGCACCCAAAGCGCCAATCTACCGATTAATCTTTGACGACGCCCCATTAGCTAGCAATAGTTCAGGCGTCTTTAAGCTTTCTGGTATCCATCGTGGGGCACATACTTATAAAGTTGAACTCACTAACAATACGGGCAAGACTCTTGCATCGTCTCCATTACAAACCCTTTACCTGCATCAGGCATCGGCGTTAATTAATAACTAATAGCGTGCAACCATTGTTATGTATGCGCACCATAGAGGTTCAGTGAACATTTCTTCTTGAGCTCTTTATTCGCGCAACGCATCATTGCAAGCTACAATGCACAATTATGGTGCAAAGGAGACGAGCTCGGATGCATTCCACCGAGTTAGAAACACAACAGCTAATCAATAGCCTAAATACCGCACTGGTAATGGTAGACAACAAACTTACGATTGTTTATGCCAACCACGCTGGTGAAGCTTTGTTTGAGACTGGATTAAAACAACTTATTGGGCATCCACTTCAAGATTTTTTCTTGCCGGGCACAATAGAAACCACCCGACTTAAAGCTGCCATCAGAAAGGGGGAAGATTTCACCGAAAACGAAATTAAGTTGGCTTTTCGAGATAACCGCTATGTATCTGCCGACCTAACCGTTACCAACTTGCACTTCGAAGACGGCCCACGACTGCTATTTGAAGTTAAAAAGATTGACCAGCAAAAGCGAATTTCTCGAGAAACTTTACAAAACGCGCAACATTACGCAGCACGGGAATTGGTTCGCGGCCTTGCACACGAAATCAAAAATCCTCTTGGTGGTATTCGCGGTGCAGCACAGCTATTAGAAAAAGAGCTGATTGACGAGCATAAAGAATTTACAAGCATGATCATTGAGCAGTCTGATCGTCTACGAAACTTAGTTGATCGATTGCTTGGACCTAATTCACTACCTCGATTTGAAGAAAGCAACGTGCATCAAGCGCTTGAAAAAATACGCAGCTTAATGCGCTTTGACTCAGACAATCCCATTACCATAGTTCGCGACTATGACCCCAGCATTCCACCGCTTATGTTAGACCCTGACATGATTCAGCAAGCGGTGCTCAATATTGTGCGCAACAGCGTTCAGGCATTAACCGAGAGCCAAACCCCCAACCCACAAATTAGGTTAATTACGCGAATAGAGCGCCAAATGACAATTCAAACGAAGCGTCACGCGCTGGTAGCTAAAATAAAAATTATTGATAACGGCCCGGGTATTCCGGCTGAAGTAAAAGACACACTTTTCTACCCCATGGTCACAAGCAAGCAAAATGGCTCTGGGTTGGGTTTGTCTATTTCACAGACCCTTATAAACCACCACGGCGGCAAAATAGATGTAGATAGCTACCCTGGTCACACTGAGTTCGTAATTTACATACCAATAGATCGTAAGGAGACAGACGATGACGAATGAGTCTGTGTGGATTGTCGATGATGACAGTTCTATTCGTTGGGTGCTGCAAAAGGCCTTACAAGCAGCAGATATCAGCTGCTTAAGTTTTGAAAACCCTGAAGATTTATTGCTTCAACTTCAAAGCGGCCAAGCCCCTGAAGTCATCATTTCAGACATAAGAATGCCACAAATGGACGGCATGACGTTACTGAACGAAGTGCATGCCTCGCACCCTATGCTCCCCGTTATCATTATGACGGCGCATTCGGATTTAGACAGCGCAGTTAACGCATATCAAAAAGGCGCCTTTGAATATTTGCCAAAGCCATTTGATATCGACGAGGCAGTAACCTTAACCCAGCGGGCGCTGGCACATGCCAGAGAGCAGTCCACCGTATCAAAAGCGCAAGTTGAAGACGTAGTAACGGAAATTATTGGCGAAGCACCTGCCATGCAGGAAGTGTTTCGTGCCATAGGTCGCTTGTCTCGCTCTTCAATTAGCGTGCTAATTAACGGGCAATCAGGAACGGGTAAAGAACTTGTGGCGCACGCCCTTCATAGGCACAGCCCAAGAGCAAGTAAACCTTTCATCGCCCTTAATATGGCCGCCATTCCTGCCGACCTTGTAGAATCAGAACTATTTGGCCATGAGAAGGGCGCGTTTACCGGAGCCCAGGCAGCTCGCCAAGGCCGCTTCGAACAAGCCGACGGCGGAACATTGTTCTTAGATGAAATAGGCGATATGCCGTTAGATGTACAAACCCGCCTTTTACGTGTGCTTGCAGACGGCCAGTTTTATCGTGTCGGTGGCCATCAATCAGTGAGTGTGGACGTACGCATCATCGCTGCAACTCACCAGAATTTAGAACAAAGGGTTGCTGAAGGTAAGTTTAGGGAAGATTTGTTCCACCGCTTAAACGTTATCCGAGTGCACCTTCCTTCACTTAACGAGCGCCGCGAAGATATTCCATTACTAACCCGTCATTTCTTGCGCCGAGCAGCCAAAGAACTTGATGTAGAAGCTAAAAGCATATCGAAAGACGCTGAGCGCGTAATGTCTCAGCTACCATGGCCTGGAAACGTAAGGCAGCTAGAAAACGTGTGTCGCTGGTTAACGGTAATGGCGAGTGGTCAAGAAGTGCTGCCCAGCGATCTGCCACCGGAAATTCACAGCGATAGCAGTATTGAAAAACCTAGCGCTGAATCGGGTGAATGGCCAGATTTGTTGGCAAGCTGGACCGATAAACAGCTTCGCGACGGCCATCACAACATTCTTAACGACGCGATGCTGACGTTTGAGCGTATTATGCTTGAGCGAGCACTTCAGCACACTCATGGCCACAAACAAGATGCGGCTAAACGCTTGGGTTGGGGAAGAAATACCCTAACAAGAAAGTTAAAAGAATTAGGCGTGAACTAACCCTAGTGATTACGCCGTAAGCTAGCAGGGAACTCACTGCTAGCTTATGAGCGGCTTGCGACCTAATGTCCTTTCGTCAGTAGCGCCGTCATTCCCTGATTGAAATGCCTTACCCACTTCATACTAAACTGGCCTTTGGCGCTTCGATTTATTTCTATCACCGCCTCTTTTTTAGAAAGTACGTTATCTTCATTGTGCGCTCTTGGGTGTGTCATTGCATCGTAGGTATCAACAATGGCTAATAACTTCGCACCTTCACAGATATCGTCTTCTTTTAGCCCCAATGGATAACCTGTTCCATCAGTGCGTTCATGGTGCTGCATCACAATTTTGCGCGCCATATCCCATTGGTCTAGGTGCTCTAACAAACGGGCACTTTTATACACATGAGAGCGCATAAGATTAAATTCGATATCGCTTAGCGCATCGCCTTTGTGCAGAAGCTTCAATGGCATGAAGGCCATTCCGAAGTCATGTACATAGCTGGCTACGGCAAGCTGATCTTCGTCGATAGGGTTTTCGGCCACATCGTTAATATACATAGCGAGTTTGGCAATGCGATCACCACGACCAGACCAGTAGTTAGAGCGGCGTTCAATGGTTTGCATTAAGTCGCGGAAAAATAGAATATCTTGCTTCTTTTCACTACTAATATCTTTAGGGATACCTGTAGCCGCTAACGTAGGGGGCTTTATCTGAACGTTTTGTGGGTCGTCTTCATCCGCAACAATATCTAACGCTGGGTTAAGTAATAAGACCGCTTCGGTAAGGCGTTTTTCATGCTCAGCAGTATTTTCAGGTGTCACACGACCGATAGCTAAAACCAGCTGATTGTGAAGATTGTCATCGTACTCGGCTTTGCCATTGGCCATTACAGCCTCTACAAAGGCTTTTACTCTGTCCATAGTAAGCAATACCAAGTCACTCATAGTACTTGTGTACGCCACCTGCCCTTTGCGCAAATAATCTAGCAAGTCTTCTACATGCTGCAAAAGCGGGATCATGGGAGAGAAGTTAACCAGGCCTAAATCACCTTTAATGGTGTGGATTGAGCGAAACAGAGCACGCTGCAATTCGTTGTCTTCCGGACGAAGCTCTAGTTCAATCAAGGTTTGTTCACTTGATTCATAGAGTTCGTTTATTTCCTCCATAAGGTCAGCAAGAATATCTTCTTCTAGGTCGTCTGGAGTAAATGTCTGCATATAGTGGTTACCGAGTTAGGTTCGATTGCGCTTTTTATTATTGTAATTGGGTATCGGCAAAATTTCCTCATACTAAAGGTGAGAAACATAGCCACTTTTCCAACTTATTGCTCAACTATACCTTCCGCACTGTAAAAACTCATCGGACAAGTGTACGCTGAAACTTCATCTATACTGCGCGCGTCAATTGTATCTAGGAGTTGTTTTGATCGCTTTATTCCGCATTCCGGCGCTTTTTATCGCTTTTTTACTCATTAACATCGTTCTGCTAATTGTTTGTATCGCACGACCTTTTCACAAAGATAACGTGCATATTGCGGGTAGTATGTATTCACTTATGGCTAAGGTCGTAGGTCTCAAAATTATTATAAAGAAAGATCCTGCGGTTAAAATAAACGAGCCCTACGTTTACATCGCCAATCATCAAAACAGTTTCGACGTTATCACTATCTGTAAAGCTGCACTGCCTGGCGTGGTAACCATTGGCAAAAAGAGCTTAAAGTGGATCCCTATTTTCGGCCAAATCTATTGGTTGTCGGGCAATATCATGATTGATAGAAAGAATTCCGGTAAAGCCCGTAATACACTCGACATTGCTGCAAAACGCATTGCGAAAAAGAAAACGTCGGTATGGCTATTCCCAGAAGGTACACGAAGCTATGGCAGAGGCATATTACCTTTCAAACAAGGTGCGTTTCGCCTAGCTAAGACCACCAACGAACCGGTTGTCATGGTAACCGCCAGCAATTTGCACAATAAAGTAAAATGGAACCGTTGGAATAACGGCATTGTGCTTATTGATATAGCTGCCCCTCAGGCTTTGAGCGAAGACAAGACAATTAAAGAGTGGATGGTGCATTTTAACGATGAAATGAAACAAAAGTTTGATGCGCTTAATACACAGGTCGATGAACTGGAAAAAAGCAGGTAAACTTGCGTCAAAATTGCTAACGAGTGTTTATTATGACCCAGTTCGATGAAAGAGAAGAGTGGTACGAGTTTAACCAAGAAACTATTGATGCCCTTCTAGAAGACGGCAGCCAAGCCGATGCCGACTATACCATTGAGCACCACTTCGCCAGCACTGACTTCGACGTGCTAGAAAAGGCAGCTGTTGATGCGTTTAAAGCTGGTTTTGAAGTCACCGACGCAGAAGAGCTTATTCTTGATGATGGCGAAACCATTTTCTGCTTCGACGCGGTTGCAGAGCGAAAGCTAGATATTGAAAAACTTAATGCGGACTCTGACACCTTGCTTAAAATTGCCGACAAGCATGATGTAACCTACGACGGTTGGGGTACTTACTTCGAGCCGCGTGAAGAAGGTGAATACGAAGAAGAAGATCACTACTTCGACGACTGATCTCTAAGGCACCCTCACCGTTTTAACTGAGAAGGCGTTAAGTTACCCTTCAGCTTTTGTTCATCTTTTTCCGTCAACAATGACACTGTCATTATCGATTGGAAAAGGATGGACAGATGAAAAAGCTACTTTTCTCACTTACTACATATTCTGCTATTGCAACATTACAGCTTGCGCTTATGTCACCTGTGCATGCCAGTACCGAAAATAGCGCACAAAACAAAAACGTTACCTCTAACGAATACCGTTACAACAAACCATTTGTTGCAGCTGAATCGCTGCTGCCTAAAACCTCAGGTGCATTGACAAGCGAAGAAACAATCTCTCAATCTGTT
This sequence comes from Alteromonas sp. Cnat2-8, assembly GCF_022348355.1. NCBI lineage: Bacteria > Pseudomonadati > Pseudomonadota > Gammaproteobacteria > Alteromonadales > Alteromonadaceae > Alteromonas > Alteromonas sp. Cnat2-8. The sequence goes on along the minus strand of NZ_JAKREX010000002.1, from coordinate 211,701 downwards.
GATGACGTTGAGACTGATCAACAGTCCCTTGCCAAGGCGGGTAAGCATCAACAGCATTTAGCCGTGAGTAAGTCCTCTAGCGATATCGTAGTCAGCAGTATTAATGAGTTTTGGATTTATGAAAGCTGGGTAACGCTTGAGCAAGACATTGATTACGATGGTTATCACTCTACGTTTTCGATTGAGTTTGACGCCGACACCATTTTCACTCGCGCGCCAGTATACGCGGTCTTGTATTTGGGCAAAAACGACGTGTACGAGTCTATTCACGTGTCGTCTGAATTTTACATTTACTCAGAAGACTCAACAGATACCTTTACCATTGAAAGCACATTAGTTTCTGGCTATCCGCCCGGTGAGTACGACATTCTATTAGAGCTTTATGATGCAGATACCGAAATGCTTGTGGCGTATACCGATGCCTATGATGACAGTGCACTCGCCTATCTTCCCCTTGAAAGTGAAAATAATGAATATGTGGTTGAAGATACGGTAGTCATAGTAGAAGAGCATGGCGGAGCATGGTCTTTACTCCCACTGTGTCTATTAGGTGGCATTGTACTTGTTAGACGAACTGTTAGACGCCGACACTGCTAACTATCTTGGAAAGTTAATCAGCTAAAAGCTGCATGCACCTGCAGCTTTTGGCTATTTTTTATACTAAAGTCTATTATATAATATAAACCTTCTTTTCCAATTAACGTTGATTCGCTAATGTACCAAGGAAAACAGTACATACTGACGCTTTCAATTGGTGTAGTGCAATGAGCATCGACAATGTTAACTTGTTCAATCTATTAGAAAATACGCAAATTGGCGTAGTCATTCACAATGCTACTGGCGTTGTAGAGTATGCCAATCCCGCTGCGTTAACGCTACTTCGATTGAGTATAGATAAACTTAAAGAGAAAAGCTTAGACGTGGACTCCTGGGAGTTCATTGACAAGCAAAACAGAAAAGTACCTTACCACGAACTTCCCATTGCCCAGGTGCTTGCTACTAGCACCGCTATAAATAACCGAATATTGGGAACGATAAATAAAGATACCGATAAAATAACGTGGTTTAATGTCAACGCATATCCCGAAAAGTACAAGGTCAATGGCAGTTCACCGTCTTTTGTAGTGGTTTATTTCACTGATATCACGGCAAAGATTAGTGATTTCTCTTACAAAGATATTGTTCAACATTCACAAGATATGATTTTGGTAACGGAAGCTCAGAATATCGATGCCCCGCTTTCTCCTAAAATCATCTATGCAAATGAAGCATTGTGTAAACATACTGAATATAGTCTTGAGGAGTTATTGGGTGAGACACCTCGCATTTTTCAAGGTGCCCTAACCGACAAAGCCTCTACGCTGCGTATTCGGCAGTCACTTATTGATCAACGCCCATGTACCGAAACACTTTTAAATTATACGAAGTCTGGCACACCTTTCTGGGTTCAAATGAACATATTCCCGCTTACCAATGAATTTGGTGAAGTAACCCACTTTGCAGCTGTTCAGCGTAACGTTAGCGAAATGAAGTTCCAATCTGAACAGCTAGATAAGCGCAATTCAGAACTTAAGAAAATAAAGCAGAACTTAGAAAGCTTGGTTAACCATCGAACCAGCGAGCTTCGTTCAGCCAATCATAAATTAGAGAAACTGGCATATTATGACGCGCTTACGAACATTCCAAATAGACGGGCATTTCTAGACGCATTTGCAAAGTCTTTAAACTTCGCAAAACGCAATGGACATGCAATGTTGATTGGCATCGCCGATGTAGATCACTTTAAGGCTATTAATGATAGTTATGGCCACGGATTTGGCGATGACGTATTAACCATCGTTGCTCAGACAATGCAGCAATTTTTTCGTCAAGAAGATGCCATTGGGCGCATAGGTGGCGAAGAGTTTGCGTTCTGTATGGTACTAACAAGTCCAGTCTCCCCTCGCCAACTATTAGACAGGTTTCGCGAGAAAGTCAGCATTCTCCATGAAACCCATCCTCCGTTGAAAGGAAGACAAGTTACCCTTAGTTTGGGAGCGGTATATGTAAGCGACTTAAAAGAGGCAAGCATAAAGCAACTACTTTGCGATGCAGATGAAGCCCTTTATAGAGCCAAAAATAAAGGTCGCAATACCATAGAGTGCGAATGTTATGACGATATCGATAACGAAGGGTTAGAAACCTGTGAAGATGGTAGAGCTGGCACAGAGTATCATTCTAAACCTCATCATGTTACGTAAAAGCTAATATTGATTCGTGGTAACGCTACATGAGCATATTGTTCACTACGGCTCACCTTTAATAACCTAAATCGTTAGCTTATCAGCTCAGCATCGATTTGGCTGTCCAGCCACGTTGCTCAGTTTTCTCCCCCGTCAGGCGGCTCAATACCTTCAACCTCTACTACCACTTTTTCTACCAGCTTCACTCTTCCCTGCTTCACTAGCGCTTGTCTTAATACATACTCTATTTGCGCATTTACACTGCGCAAGTCATCGGCAGCCCATCGCTCCATGGCGGCAAGTACATTTTCATTTATCCTAAGTGGATACGCTTTTTTCTTTGCCAAAATTACAAACCTTATGTGCCGCAGTGCATTGCTGCGGCACTACAATTGCAAACTTAAATTAAAAAAACGAGCTAGTAGATTGTACCTGTATTAATAACCGGTTGCGTCGACTTATCACCACACAGCACAACTAATAAATTACTGATCATCGTCGCCTTACGCTCTTCATCAAGCTCTACTACACCCTTTTCATTTAATCGCTGAAGTGCCATTTCTACGGTTCCCACAGCACCATCTACAATTTGCTTCCGGGCAGCCACAATAGCTGATGCTTGTTGACGCTGAAGCATGGCACTTGCGATTTCTTGCGCGTAGGCAAGGTGGCTGATACGAGACTCCAAAATTGTGATCCCAGCTTTCGCAAGGCGAGCTTGGATCTCTTCTTGTAAACGCGCTGATATCTCTATTGGGTGGCTACGAAGTGCGACTTCCGCTTGCTCGTCGTCACGAGGATCGTAAGGAAAGCTACTTGCCATATTGCGGATCGCGGACTCACTTTGAATTCGCACAAAACTTTCGTAATCGTCTACGTCAAACATTGCTTCAGCAGTATCGCTCACTTTCCACACGACAATAGAGGCGATTTCAATGGGGTTTCCTTGATTGTCGTTAACTTTAATTCTGGCACTTTCAAAGTTTCTTATGCGCAAAGAAATATTAGCTCTACGGAACAAAGGAATTGTCCAGCGCAATCCAACATCAGAGACAGTACCTACATAGCTGCCGAAAAACGTCATGACCTTAGCTTGGTTGGGTTGCACCATGAAATAGCCCAACCACAAACTTCCCACTAAAACGCTTAGAATTACACCAGCTTCGGGGTTACCCGACACTGCATAGAAAAACGTAGCAACCTGTGCGACTAGCAAAACACAGATCATCAAATAACCGTTTACCGAAAACCCTTTCTTTTCTTTCATACCACTCACCTTTGATATCATTTTGATATCTTTATAATACAAAATTTAACTACTCGCTAATTTTGATGTGTTACCAAATATGTCAAAGCAACATTTTATTTTTAACTATGGGGTAACATTTTTTGGTAACTCTATGAAATAGATGCCAGAATAATGGAGGGTCATCGTTTACTATGGACGTACGTTAATGCCTTCAAACTCAGATAAAAACGTCGCTTCTTCTTTCCAGCGCCGTACCTTGTTAAAGGGCGGTCTCGCCTTTGGTCTTACTGCGGGCATTACCCCTTTTTCAATCGGAAAAGAAAAACCGACGCTGCGCGTATTAGGCACCCATGTCACGCTTCAGGAAGCCATTCGTCAGCGCGCCATGGAAGACTTAGGCATTAATATTGAGTTCGAGCCAGGTGGCAGTGCAACCGTTCTTCAAAAGGCGTCGATGACCCCCTCGTCATTCGACCTTTATGAGCAGTGGTCTAATAGCATTAATGTATTGTGGCGCGCTCATGCTATTCAGCCCATAGAGAAGAAACGCCTTCAGTATTGGGAAGAAATAAACGATTTAAGCAAAACCGGAAAGCTTACCGAGAACGCGCGAATGGGCGCTGGCGACGCACCGCATAAAATTATTAATGTTCAGGACGACGGCACACTAGGCGCCAACCATACTGACACAATTAGTTTTTTACCTTATGTGCACAATGTTGACTCTTTTGGCTATGACACATCAAAGTTACCCAACGAACTGCAAGGGCAAGAAGAAAGCTGGGGCTGGCTTTTAGACAGTCGCTATTCAGGAAAAGTGGGCATAGTTAACGACCCCACTATCGGACTTTTCGATTTAGCACTTGCCGCACAAGCTAAAGGGTTCATTCAATTCCAAGACATCGGTGCCATGACCGAGTATGAACTTGATGATTTGTTTAGCTTACTTATAGAGTTGACTCAGTTAAACCATTTCAATGGATTCTGGACCTCGGTCCCTGAGTCTGTTGAGTTCATGAAAAGTGGACGGGTTGCAATCGAAAGCATGTTCTCGCCTGCGGTCTCTGCGCTGAACGGTCAAGATATTCCGGTTACGTTTGCAGCACCGAAAGAAGGCTACCGCGGATGGCACGGTGTAATGTGCATGTCCTCTGCCACACAAGGTAGAATAAAGGACGTGGCTTATGAGTATATGAATTGGTGGCTGTCGGGGTGGCCTGGCGCATTTATTGCCAGACAAGGCTACTATATTTCCAACCCTAAACGTTCAGCTCAATATCTTTCAGACGCCGAATGGAATTACTGGTACAAAGGGCAAGTAGCATCAGAGCCGCTAAAAGGGCCCGACGGAAATATTAGTGTTAGACAAGGCGCCCAGCGCACTGGTGGGAGTTATGAAGAGCGTTTTAGTAATGTTGCCGTATGGAATACCGTTATGCCAACCTACGAATACAGTTTGCAGAAGTGGTACGAATTCATCACTGCATAATGTTGCGTTAAGTAAAAAACCATAACGTTAATGGAATAAGGCTTTTTTAGTTCACATGTTATCGTCAATTCGAATTCAGCTTATCACCGTGCTACTCGCTCTTATAGCGCTTATATTGGCACAGGGGTTTATTGCTAGAGAAAACCAAGAAGTCCTAAACAAAGGCGTGGCATCAGCGTCAAAGGCAGTAGTTGATGTTGCACTTGTTAAGGAACTTGAACGGGATGTAGTGGACTTACAGCGCAACGTGCTCATATTCAAAGAGAACGCGAGCAAATCAGCCATTACTCGCTTCAGTCGACTCATGGTGACTATTAACACCAAACTCGACAAGTTAGCCCTGGTAGACGAAGACAAGGAAATACAGGAAGACAACCATATCCTTTCAAGAATGAAGGAGCACCTTAACGCCTATCAGGAGAATTTTACCCAAGTTGTCGATGCGCGCTCTGAAAGAGATAACCTTATAGCAAGAGGCACCCTATCTGATATTACGTTACTGGAAAAGATACTGAGTGACGCTAAAACAAACGGAGATATCTCTGCTGCCTCTGAAGAACAGGCAAAGACGCTTCTTATTCGGGCAGAAAATGCGATGCTGAAATATCTGATGAAACCCGACATGGGTTTTATTCGAGCATTCAACGAAGCCGCAGATTCACTACGAAAATTAACGCTAACGAAAAATACATCCCTTCAGGAAAGAGTGGAGCGATTGTCGGAAAAAATTAAAGCCGATTTCGTTAAGCTAACCCAGATAACCCAAGGTAATTTATTCTTGGTTAACGTAGTGATGGCGGGTTCTGCCAATGAATTCCTCTATTTGAGCGGTGAGCTAGCCAAAAAAGTAACCTCAGACTCTGAAATCGCGACTCAACGCACCTACACACTGGCTGAAAGTACGCAGCGTAACGGAGAATTATTTTCTCTTTTTGCCATTCTACTCGCCCTCTCAGCCGCGCTGTTTGCCATGTTTCGAATATTGGGCCCTATTCGTTCTATCACTCAAGTTTTCAATAAACTTGCCCAAGGCGTACAAATTTCCAATATTCCTGGCAGCAGTCGAAAAGATGAGATTGGCAAGCTAGCAAAAGCGGCGCTTGTTTTTAGTGATAAAAACCGAGAGACAGAAAAACTGCTAGATGAAGCAAGAACCATGAACTCTCAGCTTGAAAGCTTAAATAAAGCGATTACTGAGGCGAAAATAAAAGCGGAGCAAGCAACCGCGTCAAAGAGTATGTTTTTAGCCAATATGAGTCATGAAATCCGCACGCCGATGAATGGCATTATCGGGCTAATAGAACTGGCGCAACAGCAAGAGCTGTCCACTACTGTTAAAGGGTATCTCGACAAGGCAGCGTATTCTGGGCAAATATTACTGAGCGTAATTAACGATATTCTCGACTTCTCAAAAATTGAAGCGGGTAAATTGAAGATTGAGGAAGTGAGCTTTTCTTTGCATTCACTGTTTGACAACCTCATTGCAGTTATTGCACTACGCGCAAAAGAAAAGAACTTATCGGTGCACTTTACGGTAAATCCAAAGATACCTCCGCAAGTAATTGGCGACCCACTGCGTATTGCCCAAATAATTATGAACATAGGCAACAATGCTGTGAAGTTCACCGAGCAAGGGCGTATAGATATTGAGTTTGATGGCAGCCTGAATGAAAAAGGGAACGTGTTAAACCTTACCATGCGAATCACCGATTCCGGCATAGGTATGAGTGCAGCCCAGCTAGATAGAATATTTAAGCCTTTCACTCAAGCAGACGGTTCAACCAATAGAAAATACGGCGGTACCGGCCTAGGCCTTGCGATTGTAAGCCAGCTTACTGAACTTATGAACGGCCGCCTTGATGCCACTTCTACTATGGGAAAAGGCAGTACGTTTGAAGTTGAACTGCCGCTGAAAGCATTTAAAAACCAACCTGGCGTGCTTGAACAAACACCCCAGCTACCTGTTGATAGCCTTTATGTTACTGAAGCAGCATTGCTGCCTGCGGCTTATTGCAACCAGATACAGCTGCCAACTAAATCAACGCTATCAATAGAAGATGCCAAAAATACCGCCGCTTTACCTGAACATATCATTGTAGATATCCATGAGTTCAGTGAATTCAGACAGAATATTGCTTGGTTAAACGCCTTATTAGAAAAAGGGAAGTCGGTAGGCCTAGTGATGGAAAGTGCAGGCAGCGCGCTACAGGCTAAATATGACACGCTATGGAAAGGCCCACTTATCATGCATCCATTCACACCTGCGCAATTTGAGCGTTTTGTTCATCAGGTGATATCTAAAGATGCAAGTTATGACGGACATCATTTCAGTGAAGAAGCGGAAGCAACATCACTAGAAGGCCACGTGCTTTTAGTAGAAGACAATAATATAAATCAACTCGTCACCGGAGAAATGCTTACCAATCTTGGGCTTACTTTCGATATTGCAGAAGACGGCAAGCAAGCCGTGCAAAAAGTAGAAAATGCCCCGCAGTACGACCTAATATTGATGGATGTACAAATGCCGGTGATGGACGGTTATGAGGCAACCAAACAACTCCGCGAAAAAGGCTTTACTGGCGTACCTATTATCGGCCTTTCGGCTAATGCAATGAAGGAAGATAAACAAAGCGCGATAGACGCGGGTATGAACGACTACCTCACTAAGCCAATAAAGCAAAAATCATTGATAGGCATGTTAAAACAGTACTTAGGCAAACAGCTCTAAACGCCAACGTAAAGATAGGTTCGTATACCAATTCGCATAAATAATTGCCCGCTCAGTAGGCGCTGGCAAGCTTCATAGCGAAGTGTGAGAATGCAGGAACGGCTTTCGAACAAACCCGCTATGTTTAGGGCCGGTTTAATCGCGAATAAAAAAGGGCCACCTTTCGGCAACCCTTCTAATTTGTATCGATACCCCCCGTTCTAGGGGCTGCACTTAAAGCGCTTTAATGGTCTCGAACTGCTCTTTAAGTTTGGCTAGGGCTTTTTCACCCTCTTTCAACTTAGCGCGTTCCTTTTCAATTACTGCTTCTGGCGCATTACTTACGAACTTCTCGTTACCCAACTTGCCACGAGTACGAGATACGTCTTTCTCGATTTTCTCCATGGCTTTAGTAATACGGGCAAGCTCTGCGTCTTTGTCGATAAGCCCAGCCATTGGGATAAGAATTTCCATCTCGCCCACTAGCGCTGTCGCACTGGCTGGCGCTTCTTCACCGTCTTTCAAAATAGTTACGGTTTCAAGCTTAGAAAGCTTATCTAGGAATGCCTTAGCCGCATCAAGACGACGCGCGTCTTCGTCGCTTACGTTTTTAAGTAGCGCATTTAGCGGTTTGTTTGGTGAGATATCCATTTCACCACGGATATTACGAATACCCACGATAAACTTCTTCACCCACTCGATATCGGCAAGTACTTTGTCGTCTTGTTTCGCTGCATCAACTTCAGGGAATGCCTGAACCATAATGCTTGCGCTCTCTTCCACCTTAAGCGCACTTAGTGGCACAACGCGCTGCCAAATTGTGTCGGTGATAAATGGCATTAGCGGATGCAACAAGCGAAGCAGGCTTTCAAGCACGTTGATAAGGGTATGACGTGTACCGCGCTTTTCAGCCTCGGTGCTGGCGTCATTATTAAGCACTGGCTTAGTAAGCTCTAGATACCAGTCACAGAACTGGTTCCAGGTGAACTCGTAAACGGTTTGCGCCGCAATGTCGAAACGATAGTCTTCAAGCGCTTTTTCAAACTCAACCAGCGTTTGTTGGAACTTCGCCCAAATCCAGCGATCGGCCATGCTAAGCACCATTTCACCACCGTCGCGACCTGTATCGTGCTCTTCTGTGTTCATCAATACGAAACGCGATGCATTCCAAATTTTGTTACAGAAGTTGCGGTAGCCTTCAACACGGGCCATATCAAAGTTGATATCGCGGCTGGTTGACGCCATAGCGGCAAAGGTAAAGCGCAATGCGTCTGTACCGTAGGCCTGAATACCATCAGGGAACTGTTTACGGGTACGCTTGGCAATCTTTTCAGCAAGCTGAGGCTGCATCATGCCCGCGGTGCGTTTAGTGACTAGCGACTCAATATCAATACCGTCAATCAAGTCGATTGGGTCAAGCACGTTGCCCTTCGACTTTGACATTTTATCGCCGTTCTCATCGCGGATAAGACCAGTAATGTAGATGTCTTTAAACGGAATTTTGCCCGTGAACTTCTTGGTCATCATTATCATTCTGGCAACCCAGAAGAAGATGATGTCAAAGCCTGTAACTAGCACTGAAGACGGTACAAAGGTTTCTAGATCTGGCGTTTCTTCTGGCCAGCCCATGGTGGCGAACGGCCATAGTGCACTTGAGAACCAGGTATCTAGTACATCGTCGTCTTGAGAAAGGGTTACGTCACTGCCAAGGCCGTGCTTTTCGCGCACTTCTTCTTCGGTGCGGCCAACAAAAACGTTACCGTTTTCGTCGTACCACGCCGGAATGCGGTGTCCCCACCACAGCTGACGTGAAATACACCAGTCTTGAATGTTGTGCATCCACTGGTAGTAAGTCTTGTTCCAGTTCTCTGGCACAAAACGAATTTCGCCGCTTTCAACCGCTTCAATTGCAGGTTTAGCAAGAGACTCAACGGCTACATACCACTGGTCAGTTAGGTACGGTTCAATTACCGCACCTGTTCTGTCGCCACGTGGAACTTTAAGCTTGTGCGGCTCAATCTTAACCAATGCGCCTTGTGCGTCTAAATCAGCAACAATTTGCTTACGGGCGTCGAAGCGATCTAAACCACGATACGCTTCTGGCGCTTCGTCGTTAATTTTCGCATCGTCGGTAAGAATGTTGATCATAGGCAAGTTATGACGCTTACCCATATCGTAGTCGTTGAAGTCGTGAGCAGGCGTAATTTTCACGCAGCCTGTACCGAATTCTTGATCGACATAGTCATCGGCGATAACCGGAATTAAACGGCCAGTAATCGGTAGCTTAATCTCTTTGCCGATAAAGCCTTGGTAACGCTCGTCATCTGGGTGTACCGCAACGGCAGTGTCACCTAGCATAGTTTCAGGACGCGTTGTCGCAACCACTAGCTCACCGCTACCATCTGCAAGTGGGTAGCGCATGTGCCACATGTGGCCGTCTTCTTCTTCGTTCAGTACTTCAAGATCAGATACTGCAGTGTGAAGCACTGGATCCCAGTTAACCAAACGCTTACCGCGGTAAATAAGGCCTTCTTCGTGTAGCTTAACGAACACTTCAGTTACGGCTTTGGACAAGTCTTCGTCCATGGTGAACACTTCACGAGACCAGTCAGGAGACGTACCTAGACGGCGCATTTGACCGGTGATCGTTCCGCCGCTGTGCTCTTTCCATTCCCATACTTTCTTGATGAAGTCTTCGCGACCTAAATCGTGGCGCGTCTTGCCTTGTGCGTTAAGTTGGCGTTCTACCACCATTTGGGTAGCAATACCGGCGTGGTCAGTACCCACTTGCCATAGCGTATTGTCGCCCTTCATGCGGTGATAACGGGTTAAGGCGTCCATAATGGTTTGCTGGAAACCATGGCCCATGTGAAGGCTACCGGTAACGTTTGGTGGCGGAAGCAAAATACAATAAGGGTCGCCGCTACCTGAAGCTTTAAATAAACCCGCCTCTTCCCATGACTTGTAGCATTGCTGCTCGATGGACTGCGGTTCGAAGGTTTTATCCATTACACACTCTCAAATTGAAGCTAAACGCGAATGACTTATGCAGATTTGAACTGCATGTTGCATCCAGCTTGCTGATAGTTTTTGTATCTTACCCGCGCGGCCTGTTTGGCGTTCTCGTCCTCGGGTACAAAATCGATGATTTGACGATGCTGGTTGGGTGAAGGCACCATACCGGAACCCACATTAACCACCATTTGTCGTCTGGCTACCTGCTCTGGCCGCCAACAAATTTCCACCGGCGTTCCCGATTGTGGCCCTTCACCATAAAGATTATGAGGCACAAAGCGGTCGGCCGGCAGTTGCCATAACAATTCATCAACTTCTTCAGCTTGCGACTGTGTGTCACACAGAACGCTAATTTTCTGCTTATTAGCAAACGCTGAGGCAATGACTTCACTAGCGCGACCTGCCACGCCATTGTCACTGCTGGTAAGTTGATAAAATATCACTTGTGGCATGAATGATTAGTCCTCTAGCTTGATATCAGCGCGGTTCATTAGGAACTGAGACAGCATAGGCACTGGACGGCCTGTTGCGCCTTTGTTCTTACCACTGCGCCATGCCGTACCGGCAATATCAAGGTGAGCCCAGTTGTATTTCTTAGTGAAGCGCGACAAGAAACAACCCGCCGTAATTGACCCTGCTGGGCGACCACCTAGGTTCGTCATGTCGGCAAACGGGCTTTCAAGCTGCTCTTGGTAATCGTCCCATAGCGGTAAACGCCATGCGCGATCTGAGCTTTGCTCTGACGCATTAAGTAGTTCATGAGCAAGCGGGTTGTGCGTGCTCATTACAGCTGTTGCATGGTGACCAAGTGCGATAATCGCTGCGCCAGTTAGCGTGGCTACGTCAATCACTAGCTCTGGGTCGAAGCGCTCTACATAGGTTAGCGCGTCGCACAATACTAAACGGCCTTCGGCATCAGTGTTTAGCACTTCAACGGTTTGACCCGACATAGTCGTTAGAATGTCACCCGGACGGTACGCTTTGCCATCTGGCATGTTTTCACAGCCTGCCAATACACCAATAACGTTAATTGGCAGATTCAGCGCCGCGATAGTGTGCATAGTACCAAGTACGCCGGCAGCACCACCCATGTCGTACTTCATTTCATCCATGGCTTCGCCTGGCTTAATTGAAATGCCGCCTGAATCGAACGTAAGGCCTTTACCTACGAGTACAATTGGGGCTTGATCAGCTGGGCCACCGCGGTGATGCATAATACTCATCATGCTTTCGTTGTCTGAACCACGACCTACAGCCAAATACGCTTGCATACCAAGCTCAGCCATTTGGGTTTCATCAACGACTTCAGCGGTTACGCTGTCGTACTGGCTGGCAAGCTCTTGCGCCTGCTGCCACAGGTACGCTGGGTTACAGATGTTTGGCGGCATGTTAGCCACGTCTTTGGTCACTTTCGCACCGCGAGCAACCGCTAAACCGTGCTCAACTGCACGCTCACCCACCGTAAGTTCACGGCGTGTAGGTACGTTAAATACAATTTTACGCAGTGGGCGACGTGGTTCGCCTTTCTTGGTTTTAAGCTGCATAAAGGTGTAAAGCGTGTCTTCAGTTGCTTCTACTGCCTGACGTACTTTCCAGTAGGTATCACGACCTTTAACGTGAAGTTCGGTAAGGAAACATACCGCTTCCATTGAGCCTGTTTCATTCAATGTTTGTATGGTTTTGGCAATAATGTTTTTGTACTGACGCTCGTCTAATTCGCGCTCTTTACCACAACCGACTAGAAGCACGCGCTCGCTTAGTACATTTGGCACGTTGTGTAGCAACAACATTTGGCCGGCTTTACCTTCAAGGTCGCCACGGCGTAACAAGTTGCTGATATAACCTTCACTGATTTCGTCTAGTTGTTCAGCCACTGCCGTTAGGCGGCGCGGCTCGAAGACACCCACAACAATACATGCGCTGCGTTGTTTTTCAGGACTGCCACTTTTTACACTAAACTCCACGATATCACCTCGCTTTTCGTCGTTTATGGTTTGCACGATGACTAAAATCACGTAACGTTTCGCGCTGCTTTATGTTTTAATACGCAGCATAACTTTTTAGTTCGCTGCAATTCACGCTTAAAGACCTATTGAATATAGGTTAAATTTGCGTCAAAACACCATGCAAACGGTTTATGATTGCAGGCAAAACTTGTAAAAACGGTAAGTTTAAACAAAATTGTGCTTTCTTTCACTAAAATTCCTAATTTTCCGGAAGGGCTGAGATGCTGATATTCCGCTATTTACTTAAGGAAACGCTGAAATCTCAGTTAGCGATTTTCTTTATCCTAATGGCAATTTTTGTCACCTTACGATTTGTGCGCGTTTTGGGCGACGCCTCAGACGGTGATATTCCCGCTGGGCTAGTGCTTGGCTTTCTAGGTTTATATGCCCCTATCCTCTCTTCATTAGTGCTGCCTATCAGCGCCTATTTGGGCATTATGCTGGCACATGGCAGGCTGTATGTAGACAGTGAAATGACCGTAATGCGGGCCTGCGGCATCAGTGAATGGTACGTTACGCGGGTAATGCTGTTCTTATCTGTACTTATCATGATAGTCACAGGCGCGATCACCCTTTATTTCGCGCCATTGGCTGCAGAGAACGAATATCAGCTGCGAGAAAAAGCCAGAAATGAGGCGGGAATATCGGCGCTAATGCCAGGTAGATTCCAGCAAACCGGCAACGAAAAAGCGGTTATTTTTGTGCACGATGTAGACAACAACGATAAGCTACAACGTGTGTTTTTATCGCAAAATCAAACAGACGATAGCGAAGGCGACGTGCGCGTTGTGTATGCGCAAACTGGTGAAGTGGCTAATAACCCTGACGGCACGCGAAACCTTGTACTGAAAGAAGGAGTACAGTACGAAGGAAAGCAATCTGAAAAGGCTTTCCGCAAAGTAGAATTTGACGAATACCAAATTCAGATTGCCGACAAACCCGCCGACGAAACTCGTCGTAAGGTAAGCGTACTGCCTACTAACGAACTGTGGGAAGACGACAGTATTGAAGCCAGAGCCGAGCTTCAGTGGCGTATTGCCATCCCGCTTTCCATTCCGTTTTTAGTACTAATTGCTGTGCCGCTAAGCGCAGTCGACCCGCGTCAGGGGCGCTTTGGTAAAATGTTCCCTGCCATCCTGCTTTACTTGGGATACTTCTTGCTGCTACTGGCAAGTAGACGAGTGTTAGAAGACGGCAAAATGCCACCTCAACTTGGCTTATGGTGGGTGCATACCATCATGCTGATCATTGGTGTTATGTTGATTGTGCGAGACAGAAAAACCGGCACAGAGCTGCGCGCTTGGATATTGGGGAAAAAGTAGATGTTTAAGATCCTCGATTTATATATCGCCCGTACGCTGTTAGGCACTATTACCGTTACGCTTAGTGTACTTATTGGCTTAAGCGCGCTTATTAAATTTGTAGAACAGCTGCGAAAAATTGGCGAAGGCGACTATGACATGCTGGTCGCTTTTATCTACGTATTGCTAAGCTTGCCTCGCGACTTAGAGCAGTTCTTCCCAATGGCAACATTGCTGGGCGGCCTTATTGGTATGGGCGTACTGGCTAGCAATAGCGAATTGGTAGTGATGCAGGCCGCAGGTATGAGCCGCTGGAACATCATAAACTCAGCCATGAAGTCGACCCTTGTAATGATCTTATTAGTGATGGCCGTTGGCGAGTGGGTAACCCCGTACAGTGAAACCAAGGCAAAACAGATAAGAACTGAAGCCATTTCAGGCGGTAGTTTATTTTCTTCCGATAAGCTGGTGTGGGCAAAAGATGGCGACCGATTTGTAAGCATAGGTCAGGTGTTAAGCCAAGACTCTCTCAAAGATGTGAGCATATTTAGCTTTAACCCTGACTTGTCGCTAGAGAGCATTACTCACGCTAAAAATGGGGCCTTCGACGGCGACGGTTGGTGGCTAAGCGACGTTGAAGTAACCAAGTTTACTGAAACGAATGTTACGGTAGATGAAAATAACCGCATGCGTTGGAATTCAACACTGACACCAGACAAATTAGGCATTGTTGCGGTTAAGCCAGAGGCTTTATCTATTACTGGGCTGCTGGATTACGTGAACTACCTAGAAAATAACGATCAAGACCCTTCTCGTTATCAACTCGCCTTGTGGCGCAAGGTATTCCAACCTATTTCGGTAGGCGTAATGCTGTTAATGGCATTGTCGTTCATCTTTGGCCCGCTGCGTAGCGTTACAATGGGCGCTCGCGTGATCATGGGCGTACTGACAGGCTTCGGTTTCTTTATTCTTAACGAAGTATTTGGGCCAGTGAGTTTAGTCTATCAGCTGCCACCATTCCTTGGCGCCTTACTGCCTAGCTTACTGTTTGCGGCCATTGCAGGGGTAATGTTGAGGCGTTGATCAAGCTATCAGCATTCATCTAATTCAATAGTCAAAACTAATTAAAAAAGAGGCCATACAGCCTCTTTTTTTGCGATTTTTTAGCGCCTTACAACGCATCTTTACCAGCTCTTGTGGTCGTTCGCTTCTTTGGTCAATTTCAGCACTTCGGTTTTTGCCAGTCGATCTTGCAATGATTGTTTATTTTTAAAATCAAACAAAACAAGTAAGGTGCCTAAACCACCTAACGATGCTATTAGGCGAATGAACAATCGCGGCCAGGTCATTGGTTCTTCAACCGTGCTATAAATTCGTAAACGCCATGCACGCATGCCTAGGGTTTGCCCACCTCTTCTCCAGAACCACAAGAAAAACCCAGCTATCCACAAACCCACCCACGTTTGAATAAGCAGTTTATAACCGAAAGAAGCCTGAATAAGATCGGCAGGTTCAGCATAGCCTTGCAGGTCAAGGGCACCGTTTTTCAGCATGACCACCAGCGTTACGATCATGACCATGGCCGCACACATCCCTACGGCAGTAGCCACGAGCGTGTCGTAAATCATTGCCAACAAACGCCTAACGAATCCAGCTCGCTCAAGCGATGAACTGTCTGATTCTGAGTTGGGCGTGTTTTTATCATCCTTCGTTTTTAGAGGATTTGATGATGGGGACTTCTTCTTGGCTTTTCTGTCGTGTCTCGCCACGGGCTTCTCTTCACTTCATTAACAACAGCGTTTATTTTGACACAAGCGCCACAACGCTTAAACAACATAAGCCTTAGTTAACGGCATTTAATAGCGCAATAAGCAAAGAAAAATGATTTCCACCTTTTTGCATCCATTAACCATCATTAATCGTTATTGGTATTACAAACGGATAATGGACGTAAATACGGTGACAGCAAAAATTCTGGTAACAACACTTATCGCTAGCTCATTTTCGCTTGGTATGGGCGCTGCAATGGCGTTAGACGACCCCGAAGGTGATATTGAGCATATTCGAGTACGTGGTGACTCATCTGTAAAAGACGGAGAGTTTATCTCGGCTTCGCAGGGATGGGTGTCTGGTGACACCTTGATTGAACGCCCAATGTTGCGCGCCGGTGAAATACTCGAATTCATCCCGGGCATGATGGTGACCCAACACAGCGGTTCGGGAAAAGCCAACCAGTACTTCCTGCGCGGTTTTAACCTCGACCATGGCACGGATTTTACGGTGAGTGTAGACGGTATGCCGGTGAACATGCGAAGCCACGGACATGGCCAAGGCTACAGTGATCTTAACTTTATTATCCCCGAATTTATCGACAATCTAAGTTACTTCAAAGGCACCTATTATGCCAACATCGGCGATTTTTCTAGCGCTGGCGGGGCGTTCTTCAATTTAAGAGATTCACTTGAGCAAAAACAGTTGTTCTTAGGTTTAGGAGAATATGGGTTCAAGCGCGCTGTTGCATTAAATCACTTTGAAGCAGGAGAGAGCCGCGTTGTTACAGCGCTGGAATATCAAACCTATGACGGCCCGTGGACTGACGTTGACGAAGATGTAAAAAAGAAAAACGCCCATATTCGTTATATTACGCCTTTGTTAGACGGACAACTCGCCATTACAGGAATGGCCTACGATAATAGCTGGAACGGTGCTGACCAAGTACCTGAGCGCGCTATTGAAAGCGGCTTAATAGACCGTCTTGGCTCTATCGACACCCAAGTTGGCGGCGATTCGTCTCGCTATAGTCTCTCCGCAAACTATACGAGTGATACATGGAATGCCTCACTGTATGCCATAGATACAACGCTGAGCCTTTTTTCCAACTTTACTTACTTCCTTGATAGCCCTACGACTGGCGATCAATTCGAACAGGCCGACGACCGAAAAATTTACGGTGGTGAAATATTCACTACCCTTCCCATGGCGCTTACGGATGGAAGCAGTATTACCTTAGGCGGCCAGTGGCGTTTCGACGATATTGAAAACGTGGGTTTGTATCGCACCCAAAACTTAACCCGCTTTGGCACTATTCGAGAAGACGAAATAGACAGCAACAGCTATGCACTTTTTGCTCAATCAAACATCGTATTAAGCGACGCACTAAGCCTGTCATTAGGTGGTCGATACGATTACTTAGATGTGGACGTTACCAGCAGTCTTGGTGCTAATTCAGGAAGCGAAAGTGACGGTTTATTTACCCTTAAAGCAGGCTTGAAGTACAGTGTATCAGACCAACTCACCGCATTTGCCAACATTGGGCAGGGCTTTCACTCTAACGATGCGCGAGGAGCAACAATTAGCATAGACCCGGTAAGTGGTGACGCTACCGAAGCAGCTCCCTTATTGGTAAAGAGCCTTGGCTATGAAGCGGGCGTTAACTATACCGATAACAAAACCTATAACCTGTCTGCTGCCCTGTGGCGCCTAGAGCTTGATAGCGAGCTGGTATATGTTGGTGATGCAGGCTTTACTGAAGCCAGTCGCCCCTCCGAGAGACACGGCATTGAAGTGAGTGCCTACTACTGGATAAGCCATCACCTAACAACAGACATTGAAGCTGCGTGGACCAAGGCACGATTTAGCGACAGCGTTGAAGGCGAAGGCCGTCACATTGATGGCACCGTGCCAGGTGTGGTGAGTGTAGGGCTGACCTACTATCAAAGAAGTAATCAACTAGGGTTCAGCTATACTCTACGAGGCCGCTACCTAAGCTCTCGCACAGTAGAAAGTTTCGATGAAATTTCACCGCCATCAACATTCTTAATTAATGCTCAAGTTGCCTATCGCCAGCCAACTTGGGACGTAACGCTAGAAGTACTCAATGCCCTAGACAGTGACGATCACGATATTGATTATTTTTACGCATCTAGGCTGCCTGGAGAGCCAGAGGAAGGGATTGAGGATTTGCATTATCACCCTGTAGAGCCAAGAAATGTTCGCCTTACCTTTTCAATAAAGTATTAATACATAAACGCTTTACTGTTTGGGGGGCTGTCTATTGATTAGGTAACCATTCAGGCAGTTGTATATAAAACATGCTACTTTAAGAAGTAGCCGCCAAATAGTTAGAGCAATAAACAAATGGCCGCACTACAACGATAAAAATAGGAGCAACAATGGAACACGAAACTCTGTTTCCTCTGCTGTGTAAAACCGCAGACGGCGACAAAAAAGCGTTCGCAGAGCTTTATAAGATAACAAGTCCACAGCTCTACGCTGTTGCTTTGAGGCTTTTGAAACGCCCTGAACTCGCTGACGAAGCCACACAAGACGCCTATATAAAAATTTGGCATAACGCCGGTAATTATCAACGAGGCAAAGGTACGGTACTTACCTGGATGGTCAGTATAGCTCGCTATCGTGCGCTCGATTTAATCCGCTATCACAACGTAAGAAATGAAGTCGAATTAAATGATGACGCACCGTCAGGTATGGAAACCACACAATCAATAAAGTTAGAGGCAGAGCAAGCAAAGTTGGCCTCTTGTTTAGATGAACTTGATGGACCGCAGCGTCAGGCTATCCATTTAGCCTATGTGAATGGTATGTCGCATCAAGAGGTGGTAACTCACTTGGCGTCACCACTTGGAACCATTAAAAGCTGGATAAGACGAGGCTTGCAAAGCTTGCAGAGGTGCCTATCACTATGAATTATTTAAAAGAAGAGCGATTAAACGCCCTCGCCGCTGAGTATGTAGTTGGAACGCTGCGCGGCAAAGCGCGTACGCGCTATCAAAAGTTAATGATGCAGTATCAGGCTGTTAGTGATGCAACCGCACAATGGGAGCAATACCTTACTGGATTTGCTGAAACCTTGCCTCCGGTGACACCACCTGACAGCGTGTGGGAGAGCATACAAGTGAAGCTTGGCCACAAAGCGGCCAATGATACAGAGTTTGTCGGTCAGACTACTAATAGTATACCCAGTAGCGACAATGTAGTTGATCTTGAAAAAGAAAAGCAGAAACGCTGGAAGAACTTATCGTTCATATCCACAGCTGCTGCATTGGTGCTAGCCGTATTGCTTTTCATGATGCAACCTGTGCCTACCCCAGAGGTTTCCCATATTGCCGTGGTCAATAATGCTGATAACACGCCATTGTGGGTGATAGAAGTTTCTGACACGACGATGAATGTTAAGGTAACCGATGCATTTGTGGCGTTAGCAGACAAAGACTATGAGCTTTGGATGGTGCCGGCAAACGGTGAAGCACCAATTTCTCTCGGCTTAATGCCTGAAGTTAATGGCGACACGCGCGCGACACCAGATATCTTGCTAGATCAAAGTATCGCGGCGTTAGCAGTAAGCTTAGAAGCGCCAGGCGGCTCGGTAACGGGCGCACCAACGGAAGTGCTATATATAGCGCCGATTGTTTCCGTGTAATTTTACGCACTAAGCGGCACACCAAAAGGCCACGAAACGTGGCCTTTTACTTTTTATAAAAAATTTATTTTAATTTTTTAAACATTTTTGCATCTAAGGTGAAACCTCAGTCGTTTGGTCTCTTGAACTCATAAAAAAACAGAGAGACTCGACATGATCCAATTCAAACGCAAAACTTTGTCACTGGCTGTCGCCGTGACATGTGCAGCCGTAACTGCTGGCGCAATAGCGTCAAGTCACCGAGAAGCACCGAATATCACTCGCCACCCAGCGTTAGATAGCACCGACTTTTATGCTTTCAATAGCTATGAACAAGGCCGTGAAGATTATGTGACTTTCATAGCAAACTATATTCCACTGCAAGATGCTTATGGTGGCCCTAACTACTTTGCAATGGACCCAAATGCGCACTACGCCATTCATATTGATAGCGATGGCGACGCGGTTGAAGACTTAAGCTTTGTTTTTAAGTTTAACAATATGCTTGCTGCCGATAACGAAGGTATCGCCTTGCCTATAGGCCCTGAAGGCGAACAGAAAATGGTGAAAGTACCGCTTAAAAATGTAGGCGGTATCAGCGCAGACGATTCAAGCGCAGCAAACTTCTCGGAAATGTACAGCCTTACTATGGTGAGTGGCGACATGCAGACAGGCACGCGCACTACTCTCACTCCTTCCATGGGCGATATGTTTAAAAAGCCGCTTGATTACATTGGTAATAAAACCTTTACCAGTGAAGCGGAATACGCACGTTATGCTGAAAGCTTCATTTATTCGTTCAGTATCCCTGGGTGTGATGACATGGCCAAAGTGTTTGTTGGTCAGCGTAAAGACCCCTTCGTTGTTAACTTAGGCAAAACATTCGACTTGGTAAATTATGTACCTGTTGAGGGCGACAGCGCACCGGGCGCAGGCGATGGTGAAGGTTTTCCTGGCGGTATAACGCAAAGTGCCATGAATGATGACTTAGCCGATAAAAACGTGACAGCGTTATCTATTGAAGTACCCAAGGCGTGTGTTACCGGTGAAGGTAATGGCGTAATTGGTAGCTGGACCACGGCAAGCTTGCCGCAAGCGCGTATCCTAAACCCAGATGCTACTTTTGCGAAACCTGAGACTAATGGTGGCGCGATGACTCAAGTGTCTCGTTTAGGTAGCCCGCTAGTAAATGAGCTTGTTATCGGTATTGGCGATAAAGACAAATTCTCTACTTCTCACCCAAGTGCAGACGGTCAATTCGCTGATTATGTAACCCACCCTTCTTTGCCAGAACTACTGAACATTCTGTTTAAAGATGCAGTGAATACTACGCTGGGTACGGATATTGAGACCCTTGCGCCGACTAACTTCCCGCGTATGGACTTAGTAACAGCGTTTCTTACAGGTTTCCCAGGCGTTAACCAGCAAGCAACTGTAACAGCATCAGAAATGCTGCGCCTAAACACTGGGATCCCAGCAACACCAGCCGAATCACAGTCAGCATTTGGTGTGGCAGGCGATGACTTAGCGGGTTTCCCTAACGGTCGCCGCCCAGGTGATGACGTTGTTGATATTGCCCTTCGCGTTGTTATGGGCCGTTTGTGTTATCCCATCCCGGTAGCAGGTGAAGATACAGACCTTGGCCTTTGTACACCAGAGGACGCCAGCGTAGGTAATGTACCTTTCACTGATGGTGCACCTGTAGATGCAAGCATGATTGATTCATCGTTTCCTTACCTAAAAACACCACTTGCTGGCTCTGAATAAGGAGATCCATCATGTCTATGAAGATTAGGTTATTTAACAAGAATCCAAATGCACCCGCGTTTGTTAGGTCGGCTCAAGCCCCTTTGCAGAAACATAAGTTGTGGGTCATTTCTGGATTGGTGCTAGCGCTAACTGGTTGTTTCGATAGTGATGACGATAACGATTATCAAGCGCCAGAAGAAAATGCAGCGCCCGTAGCCGTTGATGAAATGCTAACGACACAAGCAGATATTGCGTTTGATGGCACGTTGACAGCAACCGATGCCGATGGTGATGCACTTACCTTCGGGCTTGGTGAAAACGGTACGTTAGGTAATGCAGAAGTTAATGCTGATGGCAGCTTTACCTACACACCTAACGCTCAGGTAACAGGTAGCGATAGCTTCACATTCACCGTTTCTGACGGCGTAAATCCAGAAGTTACCGCTACTGTTAGCGTTACGATTGAGGCACAGCAGGTATCGTTCTCTAGCTATACCCGTGACGCCTTTAATCAAGCACCAACCGATGAACCGCTGCCAATTAACGGGCGCGAGTTCACCCAAGATGCTGACGACACCACGTTCGATGATTTATTGATTGGTCAATAACGAACGGTCAGTACACAGTGTCAACCGTAAAGCCAAGGACGGCTTTTTTAAAGGAAGTTCTGATGAAGTTGATGAGAAGCAGTACTCTCATACTCTCTATAATGAGCGTATTGTCAGCCCTAACAGTCTGTTCGGTATCTGCTCAGGCTGAAAAACTCAATTATGATACCGTCATCGCAACGTGGCAGCCTCAACAGCTATCCATAGCAAGTATCGACGAAGCGGAAAAAATTTTAACTTCAAGTAGATACCTTCAAGCAAAAGGTGATGAAAGAGAGCGTATTGTTAGGTTCACGAACATAATGCGACAAAAATTCGATTCATTGAACGCGGGTCAAAAGGAGCGTTTAGTTGTTTTAGAAGCTCGACTACTTCAAGGCATTCATAAGTTCGAACAAGCCAAGCAACACCTTAATCAAATAGCCCGCTTTCGCTCTCCAGCTGCACAGTTATTGTTGGCAGACATAAACGTTCAGCAAGGTAACGCTAAAGAGGCGAAAGAAAACTGCGAAAAGCTGGTAGGGCAAACAAGTTTTTTAATCGCTTTCACGTGTATGGTTAACGCTGATTTTTCACAAAATAAAGACGTAAAATTTTTGAAAAAGCTTAGTGCTTTTGAGGCCTACACGAGTACAGTGAGGCCTGCGGAGCGCCAGTGGTTTTATGAAGTACTTGCAGACATGTCGCTTCAACTTGGTAACGCTGAAGCCGCGCTTGAGCATTTGTCACAAACAGAATTCGAAAAGCTACCTATAAGCGCAATGTTAGTTTGGGCCGACGCACATTTTGCGTTGAATAACTATAAGGCAGTGAGTTCTGGGTTTAGCAACTCCGTACCCGATATGTTGACAGCCGACGATGGCTTGCTACTTAAATGGACGATTGCCGAACGAGCGCAAGGTATTGTGCGCTCTGAAGTGCAAACTCAACTTGCTAAGAACATGGAAATTCGAGTGTGGCGAGAAGACAGTTCTCACGCCGCACAGGTCGCCACTTACTTTTTAGAGATTGAACCTGATTACCCACTGGCGCTTAAATTTGCCGAAATCAACTGGCAATACGCACAGTCATTAGATGACAAAAACCTCCTAGAGCGCGCTCGACAGGCTAATGAAGTATCGACCAATGCTTAATGTTCTCCCCCCCTTCAGTAAACGAGTCATGATTAAATTTATCACATTTTTCATCTTCGCCGCCTTCAGCGTTTTCACGCATTCACACGAACTGAGTAACGGCTACTTAACGCTTAAAAACGATTCAAATAACACTTTGTCTGGCGAGCTTTTGCTAAAGCCTGAAGATATAGGGCAAGCAGCAGGGCTAGATAGCAATAATGACGGTAATTTGACCTGGGGTGAAGTCAACAGAAACCACACCATGGCGAACGACTATATCCAAAACCACCTAGTGATTCGAGGTAGCGAAACGCGATGTACGGTTAATATTGCTCCCCCTTCTATAAGAGATATATCTGCAGAGTCATTACTGGTATTCCCGCTGTCGGTGAATTGCGTATATGTAAACGAAGTATCGATACAATACACTGGCATAGTTAGCGATTTTCCCACCCACAAGCTCCTCACAACGGTAACGTTAAACGATCACACAAGTGTTTATGTACTAAGCGATGAACGCTCTTTTATCACTGCTACTGCTACAGGAAACAGCTGGATTTCGCAGTTTGGGGAGATGGTTTATCAGGGAGTTTGGCACATTTTCATTGGGCTAGACCATATACTGTTTTTGGTTGCTACGTTGCTCACCGTTAATCTTTACAGGGAAAATAAGAGCTGGGTGAAAGAGCAAAGCAAAAGGCACATTATAAAAAGTACGGTGATATTGGTAAGCACGTTTACGTTAGCGCACTCGATTACATTAACTGCCACAGCACTGGATTTTATTACGCTAGATAGCCGTATTGTTGAGCTAGGCATTGCTATATCAGTGGCTATAACTGCGCTTAACAATGTGTACCCTATCATCATGCGTTTAGGATTTATTACCTTTGGGTTCGGCCTACTCCATGGAATGGGATTTGCGAGCGTGTTTGGCGACCTTAACGCCCAGTCGGGCAGCTTGGTAATGAATGTATTCGCTTTTAATATAGGGGTAGAGCTGGGCCAACTTGCCATAGTTACGCTGCTATTGCCCTTACTCATCTTACTTAGAAACGTAAGGTTATATTCAAAAGCCATAATGCCAATTGCATCGTCAGCAATCGCGGTAGTAGCGATTAATTGGACGCTTCAGCGTTGGTAAAAGTGTGCGTTCTGTTGATTAATAAGAAATAGATAAAGCAAAATACGCTTTTGAACAATCTTTCGGCACTTAATCACAAAAAGCTTAAAAAGTTGTTGTATAGGCGCGCCGCATCGCTATAATGCCATGCATCAACACCACGTTGATAACCATACACAATGCCAGTGTGATGGAATTGGTAGACATGACGGATTCAAAATCCGTTGCTAGCGATAGCGTGGCGGTTCAAGTCCGCCCACTGGTACCATCTTCTTCTTTTAGAAGTAGATACTGAAACCGACTTTTGAGTCGGTTTTTATTTTTTGATTTCACTAGTTTCAATGAATGATAATTTATCAAACTCATCTCATAACTGAACCCAAGTTTTAAGTCCCTTTAGCTTTTTCGTTTGCATGCTCCTTTTGGCTCAGATATCTACCTTCTAGGACAAATGCTAATTTTAAGAGCAGTATTATTAGCGCATTGAATAAATGTAGTTGGAGTATTAGTGTACACCACTTCTACAAAGTCACACATGCATAACTTCATGTCTAAAAAAGCCAAATTGGGAGTAAAGCCGTTTTTTTATCATTAAAGGCTGAACTTAAAAAGAGTAACATTCTGAGGTTGCTCTAAGCTGTCCAGATATCTTACGGGTAGCTTCATTACTAGCCTTTTTCACGGCTTGTACATATATACTTTTTGCATTAACTGGGGTTTCCTTGCTGTTGCCCACCAAGCTAATAACAGTGCTTACCGAACCATCTAAACTAAAAATAGGTGCACTTACAACATTAATGTCTGGCAAGAAATCTTCTTTAAAACAACACAAGTTGCTTTTTTTTATTTCTTCTAGCAATTCGTAGAACATCGCTTTTTTTATAGGCTTACCCATGTAGCGTGGCATAGGTGCAGGGGAATCGTAGTAGTGTTCAACTAGCGTCTTGCATCGCAGTTTAGGTAGGTGGGATAAGAAAATACGCCCAGCGGCAGAGGTAAACGGCGACAGCTCTGAGCCCAAACGGATATTCACCGCCAAAAAGTGACTGGAGTCTAACCACTTTATCACTAGCGGTACATCACCATTCCAAATGGTTACAGTAATGGTTTTATCTAATTCTTGGTGAAGCTTATCTGCATATTCAAAGGCCACCTGAACGGGGTTTGAATGTTTTAGTGCCGACATACCTAAGCGAATACTGCTGTTTGAAAGCATGTATTTGGCATTGTCTAATTGCGACACATAACCAAGCTTGGTCAAGCTAACCAAGTATTTGTGAAGTCGACTGGGGCTCATTTCTGCCAGCTCAGATAACTTAGTTAGCGAGATAGGGCCGCTGTGCTCAGAGATTAACTCTAAAACCTCAAGCCCTAGTTCTAGAGAGCCAATACCCTTTCGGGTTGCAATTGCTTTGTCGTCATCCATTGTGTTGCTGCCTCTTCATCCAAGTGGGCGTCATGCTACCCCAGCTTCTCACCGCATTACAGCGTAATTAAACCGCAAGATTGGTTTCAATAAATGCGCGATTTTCCTCAAGGGCTTGCGAGTCACCGTAAAATTGCACTTTCCCTTTCACAATAAGAATGTGCTGATCGCACAGCGTCTGCAATACCTTAATGTTTTTATCCACAATAATGGTCGACACACCGGTTTCTTTAATTTTGCGAATAACATCCCAAATTTCTCTGCGAATAAGTGGTGCTAAGCCTTCTGTGGCTTCATCGAGTATCAGTAAATCTGGGTTGGTCAAAAGCGCCCTACCTATAGCTAGCATTTGCTGCTCACCGCCAGAGAGTTGAGTGCCTTTATTGGTTAAGCGCTCTTTTAAACGAGGGAACACCTCAAGCACCTTCGCATAAGTCCAATGCGCTTCACCTCGCGAGTTTTTTCGCGCGGCCATTTGTAAGTGCTCTTTCACAGTTAAGTTGTGAAACATGCCCCGTCCTTCTGGCACATAGGCAATATCGTTGCGCATGCGTTTCCACGTGGGAAGAGCACCAATTTCTTTGCCCTTGTACAAAACAGCGCCACTACGCGGCTTTACGATACCCAAAATAGATTTCAATGTTGTGGACTTACCCATGCCGTTGCGACCCATAATACTTACGGTCTGCCCTTTTTTAATGGCAAAAGATATTCCGTGCAGAATATGGCTTTCTCCGTATAAGGTATGAATGCCTTTTACCTCTAGAATGTTGTCTGTCACGTTAAAATACCTCGTCATCGTTGCCTAGATAGGCTTCTTGAACTAAAGGGTTTGCTCGAATGTTATCTACCACATCGGTGATCAAATGCTGCCCGTCCACCATCACGGTCATTAGGTCAGATAGCTCAAAAACGGCATCCATATCGTGCTCTACCAGCACAATGCAGTAGCGCTTTTTCAGCGACTTAAGCAGGTCAATAATGATAAGCGACTCTTCATGGCCCATACCCGCCATTGGTTCATCAAGTAAAAGTACTTGGGGGGCGGTCGCCAATACCATGGCAATTTCTAGCTGACGCTGCTCACCATAACTAATGGCGCTGGCTTTGATATTGGCTTGCTTCAATAGCCCTACCTGTTCAAGGGCATCTTGGGCAATCGCAGTTACATGCTTACTTGAATGCTTCGACTTAAACATATTAAAGCTGCTACCCACTCGTTGCTGGGCGGCAATGCAACAGTTTTCCAAGCATGTGGCATCTTTGAAAATATTGGTTTTCTGAAAACTTCGCCCTATTCCTTTGCGGCAGAACTGATAACTTTTCAGGCCCGTAATATTTTCACCTCGATACAAAATCACACCCTTAGTTGCCGGATACGTACCGCACAATATATTCAGCAGGGTGCTTTTTCCCGCGCCATTAGGGCCCACAATACTATGCAGCGATTTGTCGTAAAACTTAATATTAAATTCGTTGAGCGCTTTTAATCCGCCCCAGTGCTTTGAAAGGTTTTCAGCTTGTAAGATACATTCACTCATTTGCGTTTCCCTCCGACTAACTGCTCAATTAGCCCGGCAATACCACTTTTTAGTAGCAGTACCATTAAGATGATGAGCGAGCCCATCCAAAACATCCAATACTGGGTCATGTGTTCAATGCCGTAGTGCAAGCTCTCATAAACGAATACACCTAGAATTGCCCCAAAAATAGTGCCTAGACCACCTAAAATAGCCATTACTAATGCAGAAGCAGAGACTTCCCAACCCATCATGGTTGGATTAACAAAACCGTATTGAAGCGAGAACAAGTAGCCTGCGTAAGCGGCAAGTGATGAAGACAATACATACGACACTAAACGGAAGTGAAAGATGTTGTAGCCAAGTGCAGTGGCACGCTCAGGGTTTTCTTTTATTGCGTCAATCACACGCCCAAACCGAGAATGCAAACTAACTTTACAAAACACGTAGCAGTTAAATAGCGATAGCAAGCACAGGTAATAGAAGTGGTTCTCGTTATCTAAATCTAAGAAATTTAAACCAAAAATGCTGGTTTCGGGTTTTAGATAAATAAATAACCCGTCTAAGCCGCCGTATTCCGTTGAGTCGGCAAAGAAATAGAATGTCATTTGCGCCAATGCCAGCGTTATCATGATCATATAAATACCGCTAGTTCTTAGCACAATTAAGCCAACAATAAGTGCAATAGCACCACTAGCGGCCATGACATAAAAGGTATACAACCAAAAGTTAACCACTTCGTATTCGGGGAGCATAATGGCAAATAAGTATCCGCCTAAGCCGTAGAACATGGCGTGACCAAGGGTGATAAGGCCAGTTCTTCCCACCAAGTAGTCCAAAGACATAACAAAAATAGACAAAATCAGCATGGTGGAGATTTTGTTTACGTAAAACGTGTTCTCATTGAAAAATAAGGGGATACCCAAGGCAATAAAGAAAAACGCAAAAATAAATACTTTTTCAGCTTTGCTAGAAAATACAGACATCGTACAACCTTAACTTTTGAAAAGCCCTTGTGGTTTAAAAATAAGGATAAGTGCCATTAGCAAGTAAATTGTCATACTCGACATGCCGGGCAACAGCACAGATGCGAACGTATCAACAATGCCTACTAGCAAGGCCGCCACAAAAGCCCCTTTTATTGAGCCCATTCCCCCAATCACCACCACAACAAAGCATGAAATGAGTACGCGTTCGCCCATACCAGGTACTAAACTCACCACAGGCGCAGAAACAATACCGGCCAAGGCAGATAAGGTAACGCCAACGGCGAAAACGACGGTAAATAATGTGCCGATATTCACGCCCAAGTTCTCAACCATTTCTCGGTTAGACTCACCGGCGCGGATCATCATGCCAAGCTTAGTATTGTTGATGACGTAATACATGCCTATGGCAATACCCACACACAATACCGACAGGAACAAGCGATAAACCGGATATTCAACGATATCGGTAACTTGAATAGACGATGACAGCAGCTCAGGTACATCAACCCCCAGAGGGTCGTTACCCCAAATGAAGCTTTGTGCCGCGTTAAAAATAAAGATTAAACCAACCGTTAGCAGTACCTGATCAAGGTGGTCGCGCTTGTATAAATGCACTATTAGAAAGCGCTCAATAATTACGCCTATGACCATAGCAATACTGCAAGCAATGACCACAGCTAACCAAAAGCTGTCTGTCATGGCGGCAAAGTAATACACCAAATAAGCGCCAATCATATACATAGAGCCATGAGCAAGGTTCAAGATACCCATAACGCCAAAAACTAATGTGAGACCTGATGCAACCAAAAACAGTAACAGCCCATACTGAATACCGTTTAGTAATTGCACGAGGAAAAGCGACATTTCCATTTTTATACCTCTATGGGGAAGCCCGTGGGCTTCCCTACTTGCAATAACTTATAAACGACAACCACGTGCTGGGTCATTCAGGTTCGCTGCAGCGGTTTTAACCACCACGTTTTCTCCGTTCTCAACCTTTCTTAAATAGATGTTTTGAATTGGATTGTGCGCCTTAGAGAAATGGAAGCTGCCGCGCGGGCTATCAATTTCAATACCTTCCATTGCCTTTATCAGAGCTTTTTTGTCAGCGGTATTACCCTTGGTTGCTTCCACGGCTTGAATAATCAATTGACCGGCGTCATACCCTTGAACGGCGTATAAGTCAGCAGGCTTGTTGTACAATGACAAATACTCGGCTCTGAACGCTTTGTTCTTAGGGTTATCCAAGGTGTCGGCATAGTGTAGTGTGGTGAATAGGCCGTCAGCGGCTTCACCTTGCGCTTCAATGGTGCCTTCGGTTAGGAAACCAGAACCGATAAGTGGAATTTTGCTTTTAAGCCCCATGGCATCGTAGTCTTTAACAAACTTAACCGAGCCACCACCGGCAAAGAACACAAATACAGCATCAGGCTTTATTGAGGCAATTTCAGTTAGGTAAGACTGAAACTCTGTTTTTGGAAACGGTACGAAAATTTCCTTAACCACTTCGCCACCAGCTGCTTCAAATGATTCTGAAAACGCGGCAAGCGACTCTTTACCAAACCCGTAGTTCCAGCTTAGTGTCACCACCTTTTTATAGCCCATTTCAATGGCTTGGTTACCCATTGGATAAGCAGTTTGCCAAGACGAAAACGACGTGCGGAACACATTCGGCTGACAGAATGCTCCTGTTGCAGCGTTAGCACCTGCATTGGGAATGATCATGATAGAGTCTTTGTTTCTAACCGATTTGATCATGCCCATTGCTACCCCTGAGTGAACTGGGCCAATAATGAAATCGGCATCGTCTTTATCGGTCATTGCAGAGGTTAACTCTGGAGCGCGTGCTGGCTTTGCTTCAGTGTCGCTAATGATGAATTCAACAGGGCGACCGGCAATAGTATTGCCCTTTTCTTTTAGGGCTTGTTTCAGGCCGTTAGTAGCAGCCTCACCCAACCCAGCATAAACACCACTGTATGGCAGCATTACGCCAATTTTTATGGGCGATTCGTCGGCATGTGCAGACATACCTGACAACACACTTGTCGCCATCACACTACTGGCCAAGACGACTTTTCTGAGCGTTTTATTTTTAAATATCATGGTAAGTTACTCGTATTGTGGTAGGTGAATGTTAAAAAGCGTATTTCGCCATTGCTTGAACGCGGCTCATATCGCCGTCGAAACCGTCAACAGTTTCACGCTTTGCGTAGGTATATTCCAAGCCAACCGATAGCGGCTTAGTAATGTTGTAGATGTAGTTAATGCGCGTGCTGTAAACGTCATGTGTGCGCGAGCCCACCATGCCTTCGACGGTGTCTACATCTAATGAAGAGAAGATAAGATTGGTACGAGCGCTTTCGCTCCACAAGTGGCGATAAGCTACAGTAACCGCGGTTGCATCAATGGCATCAAAGTTACCTTCATCGTCTAGGAAGGCACCATTGGCAGCATTTACGCCAACATAACGACCTAAGCCCGAACCACTAGCTACTTGAATGCGAATATCATCGCCATTGCTCAAGTTAATGCGCGATGAAAGCGATAGTGCAATACCCGTGTCTGAGTAATCTTCGCCTTGTGTTTCATAAGCAAGCTGACGCAAGATACCGCCCACTTTCACATGACCCCAGCTGGCTTTCATCGTATAAGTACCAATGAGATCAGGTACAGAATTGTCATCTGTCGTAATTTGCGCGGTAGTGGTAGTGCCAACGGTTGTCTCAGGGTTTTCCAGCGCCACTTCAAAACCGTTATTTGAATAACGAATTTGTGGTTGACGAGTAAAAGCCACACCGTCTGTTGTACCAATAAAATCTACTGATTCAACCAAAGCGCCTAGGTCCATGATAGTTGACCAAGTTTGACCAATTAGCCAGTTGTTGTATTTCAAGTAAGCATGTCGCATACGTGGCGTATAGGAGTTGCTCACTCGCTCATCACCACCAGATGTCAATAGAAAGTCAAATTCAAACACACCGGTTATGACGTCTTCACCGTCTACTGGCGTATTGGTAGTAAATCTGAAACGAGACTGTTTCGCGTGCGCATCAAATCGGCCACCTAGCCCATCGTCTGTGGCGCCCGTTTGTACCAAAGACGGTACGTAAATATCACGTCCAGGGCCAACACCTTCACCGTTTGAGTAGTCGCTATACATTGCGTCAACTTTGATATAACCAGAGAATTTCACCTCGGTGTCAGCTAGGTTCGCTGCCTCTGCGCCATTAGCAAGCGCTAAACCAACCGATAGTGACGAGGCAAGTAGGGGCTTGATGAGTGTTTTTTGTTTTAAAGTATTCATTCAGTTCTCCGTTGTAAATGTGCCAAGCATGTGTGTGATAAACAGAAACAACTGACGTTAAGGCAACCCATCTTTGTAAATTTTGTGTTATGCAATTGTTTCTAAACAGGGAACTTACTGTGAAGATAAATCACAAACCAATACCAAATGAGTGGCTCGCAATACTTAACGGGTATGGCTTTGCGGTATATAGGTTGAACAACAATGCATTGAAAAACATATAAACCATTGTTATTAATTGATAATTACAAGCAGATTTGGAAGAGCATTGATAGCTCTTATAGACAAAAATTACACGCCACAACTTGTTCATTATTTATAAATTAATTCACCAATAATTAAAAATGAGCAAACATAAAGGAAAAAAAAATAAATAAAAAACCCGCCATTAGGCGGGTCCAAATTGCTTGGGAGCGGTGTTACTTTTGTTGCTGGTGTTACTTTTTAAGATAGCGCTGAACAACAATGATAGTGCCGCCAATGACTAGCCCCCAAAACGCGGAGGAAAGCCCTAATAACGACAAATCCGATGCGGTAATAAGAAAGGTACACAACGCCGCTTCTCGATCTGCAGGTTGGCTTAATGCTGTAGAAAGTGACCCTTCCAGCGCCCCCAAAAGTGCAATACCGGCCACCATTGCGATAAACGCAGCAGGAAACGCTTGAATCACACTCACTAGCGCGGCACTAAATAGCCCAAACATAATGTACCACAGCATGGCGACAGCAGGGCCAAAATAGCGTTTTTTAGGGTCGGGGTTGGCATCTGGGCCAGTGCAAATGGCAGCGGTTATTGCAGATAAATTCACCCCATGACATGCCGTTGGCGCAAACAAGATACTCATAAGCCCACTACCTGCAACAATCTGATTTGACGGTGGTGAATACTTGTCTTGCTTTAGTATGGCGATACCAGTAATAAATTGGCCGCTCACAGCAACTAGCATAAGCGGTATTGAAATACTAAATAATGCAGTGAGTGAGAAGCTAGGCATGTACCAATTGGGTGTTGATATTTGCCAGTCAACTTGTTGAAATGACAAGTCATAGTTTAAGGCCAGTACCCCTACCCCAATAGCAACGGTAAGCATGATGGCGTAACGCGGCAGCAAGTGACGCAATAAAATATAGCCTGCGAACATCACTAGCCCCAGTAAAGGCGCTTGTGTCATTTTAGAGAAGAGATCCAGAGAGAAGTTAACCAGTATTCCTGCCAACAATGCCGCAGCTAAGGCCAAAGGCAATCGGTTCACTAGTCGCTCAAATGCCCCTGTTACTCCCAATAACAACAAAATGCCACCAGACATAATGTACGCGCCTATCACATCGCTCCACGGCATACCCGGCACTAAGGTGACGAGCAAGGCAGAACCCGGTGCATTCCATGCAAAAAGCAAGGGCATGCGATAGCGCAAGCTAAACCAACCACATAGTAAACCGCTAGCAATAGACATCCCCCAAATCCAAGAAGTCAGTACCTCACTGCTCAAATTCGCCGATTCGGCAACTTGAAACAAGATAACCAGTGGACCTGCATAGCCCATTGTCGAAGCAAGGATCCCCGCTACTGCGGCAGACAACGACCAGTCTTTTAACGGTGGAAAAGAAATGAAAGTAGGCTGATTTTGCATAAGTCACTCCATTGGTTGCCGTGCTACCCGCAAGAAATTGCCTGCGAATAGCACAGCTTGGGAACGCGGTTTACTTAAACTACATATTTCCGTTTGAGATGCGTGTAGTAGGTATAACAGAACGAGTAAACAGTGATGTTACACGCTTTGTAAATTAAGCGTTTTCAACAACGTTAGGTTGTACATCGCTTATATGTTTTGCGCTACTGGCGCGATGTTGGTGAAAATAAAATATCCCCATGGCAAGCGCACAAATAATGCCTGGAATAGCAAACACCATGAAATTAAGGTGTAGTTCAAGCTGTTCTGACAATAAATAGCCACCCAGTAAGGGTCCTACGATAGCGCCGTTTCTGCCAATCCCCGATGCCCAACCAAGGCCGGTAGAACGAATGTGTAACGGATAGTACTGCGCTGCACAGGCATATAAGAGTATTTGACTACCTATTGTTGCAGCACCCGCCACAGCAATAGCCAAATAGCGCACAAAGCTTGGTATATCTAAGCCCATAAGGGTGATTGATACCGCAGCAGCAATAAAGAAGAAGGTGAGTACTTTAGGCAAATTAGAACGATCGCCAAGCCACCCGCCATAAATAGCACCAGCAATAGCACCAACGTTAAGCACTAGTAAGAATTGTAAACTAGACCCCAACGAGAACCCTGCATTATTCATCAGTTTAGGTAACCAAGACGTTAATGCGTATACCATCAGTAAGCAGCAAAAGAACGCACACCACAACAAAATAGAAGGCAACGCATTTTGACCGTTAAAGAGTTGCTTAACGCCAAAATGGCTTGGTGCTACTACACTATCGTCTTCCTCGCCCTTGAGAGGCACATCTGTATTTGAAGGTGCAATTCGCGAGATGATTTTCTTGGCGGTGTCTCTTTTTCCCTGACGAATGAGAAACGCCAGTGATTCAGGTAGAAAGGCAAGAATTAAAGGAAGTAACACGAGGGGTAAAATAGCCACATAGAAAACCGATTGCCACCCCCACTGTGGAATCATTTGCATGCCTAACCAAGCCGCCATCATACCACCGACAGAATAGCCACTAAACATAATGGCCACCAGAGTTCCGCGCATTTTTTTAGGCGAATACTCGTTCATAAGCGCAACTACATTAGGCATAACTCCACCAATGCCTAGCCCGGCAATAAAGCGGCATATACCAAACTCGGTCACATTGGACGCAAAAGCATTGATGAAGGTAAAACCACTAAACAGTGCAATACAGATAGCAATAGACAAGCGACGCCCGATGCGATCTGCCAATTGTCCAAAAACAATTGCCCCAATCATCATTCCAAATAACGCATAGCTACCCAACGCGCCTGCCTGTACAGGTGTTAATGACCACTGTTCCATTAATACAGGTAGCACTACGCCGTACACAACTAAGTCGTAGCCGTCGAATATAATAATCAGTGCGCACAGCAGTAACGTGCGCAAATGAAAGCGGTTAAATTTTGCATTGTTTATTAATGCGGTTAATGCATTACTCATAACTCTTTTCTCATAAAGAAAGCCGCTTAAAAGCGGCTTTTTATTCTTGTTTTTTACCCACAATCTCCACCAGCAACAGGCAAAATAGTTCCTGTAATATAGCTGGCTTCATCTGAAGCTAAATACAAAATGGCAGATGCCTGTTCATCTAGGGTGCCGTAACGAGACATAAAACTGGTATCAATGGTCTGATCGACAATTTGCTGATACCAAATTTTTTCCTGCTCACTTTGTGTAGACTCGTTGCGCGGAATAATGCGCTGAGGCGCGTCGGTTCCACCTGGTGCCGTGGCATTCACACGAATATTGTGCTGCGCGTACTCAAAGGCAAGTGACACTGTCAGTGCATTCACGCCCCCTTTTGCCGCGGCATAAGGCGCGCGGTTTACACCACGAGTTGCAACCGAAGACACGTTCACTATGGCGCCTTTTCCGTTGTCTAACATGGCCGGTAATACTGCGCGACAACACCACAACGTGGGGAACAACGAGCGACGAACTTCTTTTTCAATTTCGTCAGCTTGATAATGCTCGTAGGGTTTGGCCCAAATGGTCCCCCCCACATTATTGATAAGCTTATCGATTCGCCCAAAATGCGCCGATGCCGTATTCATAGCATTAAGCGCACCTTCATAGGTTTCTAAATCAGCCTCTACAGCAATAACATCCGCACCGTTTTCATTGAGTGACTGGGCAATCTGTTGAACATGCGCTGAGCGGTCAACCAATACCAACTTAGCTCCCTCAATAGAGGCTCGTTGTGCAACGCGAAGGCCAATGCCTTGCGCTGCGCCAGTAACTACGATGACCTGCTCATCGAAGCGCAAACTCATGCGGCTTCCTCTTTAGGCTGGCTGGGGTTAAATTTTTCGTAGTGGAACGAATATGGATTTGTGCCCGCATCTTTAAAGTATTGACGCACGGCATCAACCATCGGCGGAGGTCCACATAAATATGCATCGGCATCAGCAAGTGCAAATGGAACACTTTCCATATGATCAGTAACAAAACCCAACTTCTCATGTGCGCTATCTGGGTTAACGACGACAGTGGCGTAGCTAAAGTTGTCTAATGCCTCGGCATATTCTTGTAAGGCTTCAAGCTTCACCAAGTCATCCACATTAGTCACACCGTAGAGTAAATACACAGGTTGACTTGTTGGAGCCTGCACAAGCGACGCAAGCATAGAAAGAATAGGTGCAAGCCCTGTTCCGCCTGCTAGCATAAGTACTGGGCGCTCTACTGCGCGCAAGTAAAAGCTACCTAGTGGACCGGTTACGGGAAGCACATCTCCAGCACTTGCGTCTTTGCTCAAGTAAGTACTCATTAGGCCATTAGGCACATTGCGGATAAGGAAGCTTGCATCTTTGCTTCCCGGGCAAGAGCTAAATGAATACGCTCGGGTCTCATCTGAGTTTGGCAGCCCCAAGTTAATATATTGACCAGGCAAGAAATCAAGTGGCGCAGACAAAGCGACATTTAATTCAATGGTGGTATCTGACAATGCATTTACACTGGTAATGGTGCTTGTAATGCTTTGCGGGCCTGATGCGCAGAGTGAAGAGGATGCAGGAATAGAAATCACCACATCTGATTGAGGTTGCATCTGACAGGTAAGAATTAGCCCATCAGCAGCTTCATCGTCGGTTAACGCTTCATCGATATATTCATCACCTAATTCGTAAGTACCTTGCTTGCAGCTACCTTTACAGGTTCCACAAACACCATCAGAGCAGTCCATTGGCAGTTTCACTTGATGGCGATAGGCGGCGTCGAGTACTGTCTCGCCATCATTACACTCGATAACACGCGTTACACCGTCTTCGAAATTAAGAGCTACTTTGAAAGACATAATAATTCTCCGCCTTTACAGGTGATATACATCAATAACCTGATTGATGTAATCATTATTCAAAATCACTTTTTTACGCGTAATAACTGGCGTTTCGCCACTGATATCCAACGAACAAAACACAGTTCCAAAAAAGTGTGATGTCTCGCGATAGCGATGGCTTAGCGTATTGAAGTTGTAGCGGATTTCCGCTGTTGTCTCGTCTTGGTTCAGTACTTCTAAATTACTACATTGATGCGTGGTTCTCGGCTCAGGCATACTCGCGCCAGAACGCTCAGTCTTGATGCGGTATACTCTGTCTTCCAAACCATTGCGATTGGGGTAATAAATGAGTGAAATTTCTTTATGAGGATCGTTGGTTAATTGATCATCATCATCCCATGCTGGCATCCAATATTCGCACTTTGGGTGATAACACATTAGCCAGTCATCCCATTGACGGTCGTCAAGTAACCGCGCCTCGCGAAATACAAAGGTCTGAATTTCGTGATAAGTCATAGCTTCCACCTCTTAATCTTTTTGTATAACTGGAATATGACTGGCTCTTTCTAGCTCAATCGCATTTAACATTTCTTCAATCCAGTGTTTGTGGTGATGAACATATAACCCTTCGTCTTCTGGTTTGACACCTGAAGCTATAGTGTCCATACCAACGCCTTTGGCATAGTCGTCTGGGCCTTCCATCCAATGAGCAGCACCGCGACTCATATCATTCCATCGCATATCACGCGCTTCGTAGCCCTGCTGACAACCTCTGAACTCTTCTAGATCATCCGGTGTTCCCATGCCAGATACGTTAAAGAAATCTTCATATTGACGAAGGCGCTTTTGACGATTTTCAGCAGATTCACTCTTAGGCGCGAAGCAGTAAATAGACACTTCCGTCTTATTCACAGAAATAGGTCGAAGTACGCGAATTTGCGTTGAAAATTGGTCCATCACGTAAACGTTAGGGTACAAACACAAATTGCGCGTTTGATTCACAATGGTGTCAGCTCTTGCCTCACCAACTTCTTGTTTTAGGCGTCCAAGTTGATTATAGATAGGACGTGCTGCTGGATTTGTTAAACGAGTCCATAACATCATATGACCGTTTTCAAAAGAATAGAAACCACCTTCGCCCGACCAGCTTTTTGCATCAACCGCTTCAGTCCCGCCGTCCTCATAGTTGCGGTGACTCATCGTTGATAAGTAGTTCCAGTGAACGGTTCCAACATGATAGCCATCGGCGCCGTTTTCAGCAGTTAGCTTCCAGTTTCCTTCGTAGGTGTACGTTGAAGTACCACGAATCACTTCGATACCTTCTGGGTCTTGATCCACAATGTTGTCGATAACCTTCGTGGTTTCACCTAAATATTGCTCCAACGGAAATACATCGGCATTCAAACTACCGAACAAAAAGCCGCGATAGGATTCGAAACGTGCAATGTGCTTAAGGTCATGAGAGCCATCTGTGTTGAACGACTCAGGGTAACCACCTTTCTTCTGATCACGCGCTTTTAAAAGCTTGCCTGAGTTGTTAAATGTCCAACCGTGGAAGGGGCAAGTAAAAGACGTTTTGTTACCGCGCTTACGACGACACAGTGTGGCACCGCGGTGCGAGCACGTATTTAAAATGGCATTTAGGTCGCCGTCTTTGTTGCGCGTAATAACAACCGGCTGGCGACCAATTGTAGTAGTGTAATAGTCACCGATTTCGGGAATTTGGCTTTCATGTGCCAAAAATACCCAGTTGCCTTCAAAGATGTGTTTAATTTCTAAGTCAAACAAGTCTTTGTCGGTAAAGATCCCACGGTCACAGCGATAATGCCCCGTCTCTTCATCGGCCTCAACGGCACCACGGATCTTCTGTTCTAGTTGATTCAATGTTGCTGACATAATTTATCTCCCGAAGTTAGCAGGCTTACGCCTGCTCCACAGTTGCACGGGCACGAGCATGCTTGTCTTGCTTCTCGTCGTTCTTCGTTGCCATTAATGTGATGTTGAATTCCACATCAAGGTAGTTGTCTTTGAAGCCCATGGCTTCAATTTGCTCTGGCTCAGATACACTTTTTGCTTCAACAACCAATTCGTCACGCGTTGCGAAAGCAAAATCGTCATAGGTGTATTCATCACCGGCTAAGTTAATTTGCGTAGTAAGGTGCTTAAAGCCGTCTTTGGCTACAAAGTAGTGAATATGTGCTGGGCGATTACCATGACGGCCAAGGCTTTCTAGCACTTTCATCGTTGAACCACCTGGAGGGCAACCGTAGCCGCTAGGTACAATACTGCGTGCGCGATAACAGCCTTGCTCATCAGCTATGATGCGGCGACGTAAATTAAACGGAGTTTGAGAAGGATCAAAATGTGAGTAAGCACCTTTCACGTCTGCATGCCAGATATCAACGACTGCGCCTGCAATCGGGTTGCCTTCTTCATCAACAACCTGACCGTGTAGCCACATTTCTTGGCCAGGAGACTGACCATCATCCATTCTTGCTTCGCCTTCACTTGTAGGCGCGCCTTCGACATACAACGGACCTTCAATAGTACGTGGAGTACCGCCTAGCTCACCAATAGCAGCGTCTTTGGCGTCTTCACGAACATCAAGAAAATGATCAAAACCTAAACCTGGAGCAAGCAGCACGGCTTCGCCATTAGCACCTAATTCATTTAGGTAGTTAACGCCTTGCCAAAACTCTTCTTGTGTAATGTCGAGGTCTTCAATCATCTTAAACACGTCAGTTAGCAAGCGGTGCATAATTTCTTTAGTGCGAGGATTGCCTTTGTCGTTGTCTAGGCCAGCGGCACGCTTAAGTAACGTTTGAACATGTTCAGTTTGTAAAGTATTGATAGTAGTCATAGTCTTAGTCTCCGCGCTGCAATGCAGCGAGTTTTTGCCTGTTAGTCTTTTATTTGATTGATGAAGGGTGCTGACACAAAGGCGTCACACTCATCGTCATAAAGGGATACAGCGGTAAGCCCATTAGTACGTCGTGTAAATGCTGGTTATCCTTCACCTCAAATATGCTCACATTGGCGTATTGACCAGCCACTCGCCAAAGGTGTACCCAAATGCCTTCTTCCTGCAGTCCTTCGGCATAGTTTTTTTCTTTCAACTTAATTGCATTAAATTCTTCTTCGCTCAGATGTGCTGGCGGTATCACAGTCATTTCAACTTTGAATAACATATTTGCTCCTTACTTCGCCTTGCGGGTGTATTGGCGTAATTTGTCCTCATCGATTTCGAGCCCTAGCCCGGCTGTCGTAGGAACTTCAACGCCAAAGTTGTGATAATTTAGAGGGGATTTAACGATGTCATCGCACTGCAGAAGTGGGCCAAACATCTCTGTTCCAAATTCAATAACAGGTAGAGTCGACCATGCATGTAACGCGGCAGTGGTACCCACAGTGCCTTCGAGCAGCGTACCGCCATATAGCCCAATACCTGCCGCGTTGCACACAGCAGCCACATCAAGTGCACCAAACAGTCCGCCTGCTTTGCCTATCTTAAGGGCCACTGAGCCTGTGAAGCCTTGCTGAGCCAACAAAAGGGTATCTGTGCTATCAGCAATAGATTCATCAGCCAAAATGCCGATGTTAAATTTCTTAGACAGACGGACAAGGCTGGCAAAATCTTTTGCAGGAGTCGGTTGCTCTACTAAATCAATACCGGCTTCTTGTAGTGCAGCCATACCATAAGTAGCTTGAGACTCGCTCCACGCTTGATTAACATCAACCCGAATGCTTACGTCATCGCCTAACGCTGCTTTGATCTTGCCCACATGCGCTACATCGTCACGTACCGAACGAGAGCCGATTTTCAGTTTGAAAATGTTATGGCGCTTTTCGGCTACCAGGCCTTTCGCTTCTTCAATGTCTTTTTCGGTATTGCCTGAGGCCAATACCCAAAGACAAGACAAATGATTATTGCAAGAACCACCGAGTAAGGTTGAAACTGGCACGCCAAGTTGTTTACCAAGTAAATCAAGCAGGGCCGTTTGCACCGCAGACTTGGCAATAGGGTTGCCTCTAAAAGCAAGTTGTAACTTGTTAATTAATGCTTTAGGGCTGGCAACTGACTGTCCAATCAAATAAGGTGCTAAATAAGTATCAATGTTGGTTTTGATACTTTCTGGGCTCTCAGCGCCGTACGCAAGACCACCTATTGTTGTACCTTCGCCAATACCTTCAAGGCCGTTGTCGTCGGTAATTCTTACGATAACCATCGACTGAACCGCCATAGATGTCATGGACAATTTGTGTGGTCGTATCGTAGGAATATCGACAATGTAAGTTTGAATTTGTGATATCATGAAAATGTTAATTTTGTGTTGCCAGTAAATGTCTGCGTGTAACCTACAAATATTTTTTGTTAACAACCAATATTGATTTAGTTAGTATCGATACCTAGGAGGTATGGTGGAGTTAAGGCATTTACGCTACTTTTGTGCGGTAGCGGAAGAAAAGAACATGACCAGAGCGGCCGAAAAGATATTCATGGCCCAGCCACCTTTAACAAGACAAATCAAACAGTTAGAGGAAGAGATTGGCGTTCAACTCATTCAGCGAGAAGCCCGTGGCATTACCCTAACCCCCGCTGGCGAATACTTCTGGAAACAGGCTCAACTCATACTTGAAAAGTTAGCTTCATGTGTTGAAGAAAGTCGGCGAATTGATGCAGGAAAAAAGCGAATTTTCAGAATTGGCTTTGTTCCATCCATTTTTTACGGGCAACTTCCTCAGCTTGTTAGGCGATTAAGACAGCAGCACAAAGTGGATGTTGAACTGCACGAAATGAAAACTGGTGAACAAATAGAAGCTCTCAAGTCAGGTAAAATTGATATGGGTTTTGGTCGGGTTGTGATGCCATCACTAGAAGCCGATGTGACACAGAAGTTGTTGTTCAGCGAGCCTATCCTTGCCGCTCTACCTATCCATCATCCACTTGCTAATGACGATGTTGATATGGCAGAGCTCGCAACACTGCCGTTAATTACTTACCCAGGTGGTAAGCCTCCAACGTTCGCTAACATCTGTTTGGATCTGTTTGCCAGTCGCGGGTTGAGAGTCAGAGTTGCCCAACAAGTTAATGATATAGGTACTGCACTGGGTCTTGTTGCCTCAGATATGGGCTTCACCCTTGTGCCTGAACAAGTGATGCGCATGAATAGAGATGGTGTAGCGTTTGTTCGGCTTAAAGACGACGGCATAAACAGCCCGGTGTTTCTCAGTAAACGTGAGGAAGCCGAAGATGACATTATGGCTGCGGCCATGGTGATATTAGATGAGTTGGTGCAAAACCGAATAGAAGGTCGCTACCCCTAAAAGGGGTTAGCGCAGATCTTGTTTTATTTGTTCAGCAGCATGCTTAAGTACTGGAATACAATGCTCGGTGATGGTCTCTAAGCTCACCCTTAATGCATTGGTACTTAAGTTCATCGCCCCCAGCAATTCACCTTTGCCACTAAATACAGGTACAGCAACCGAGCGCAACCCTGCTTCAAGCTCTTGATCAACAATACTAAAACCTTGTTGCTTAACCTTAATCAGTTCCTGTTCTAACGCCTGTGCAGTGGTAATACTCTTCTCAGTGTGTGGGTGTAACTGTGCTTCATTCACCCATGCTGTTAACTCTGAAGCGTCAAGATGTGCTGCAAGTACTCGTCCCATTGACGTATACGGTGCAGGCAGTCGAGTGCCCGTTGTTATGTTAATCGACATAAGACGATGTGATGCCGGAGAACGCGCCACGTACACAACTGACTGTCCATCTAACTTCCCAAGAGACGCCGACTCCCCTAATTCTGCGGTAATCGATTTAAGATAATGCTCAACCACTGCTATATAACCATTGCTGCTGGTATAAGCTTGCCCTAACGACAGCACTTTAGGTGCCAAGGCGAAGAGTCGCCCCTCGCGACGGATATAGCCAAGAGAATGCAATGTAAGCAAAAACCGACGGGCTTTAGCCCTATCAATTCCCATTTTTTCAGCTACTTGCGATAAGGTCATCTCTTTGTTTTGACCATCAAACGCCCCTAACACCTCTAGTCCGGTAGCAAGCGCGCTTATGTAATCGCGATGGGTTGACGGTATTTTTTCTTCACTCATGCACTTTGTCTCTTGTTGGTTCTTGCGAATTATTTCTTATTGTTTAACGAAGTGCCAGTTCTCTTATGAATTCAGCAACATAAATTGGTTTGACTGATCGTCCTAGCAATTTTTTAACATTTATTACTTGACCTAAACAATCAAAATTATTAATTTGTTCGCATTATGAATCAACATTCGTATTACGAACTTTTATTATGACACTATTTACAACACTTTCAAAAGCTATTGAAGATGGCGTTAAGAACGGCGACATCGTTGCATTAGAGGGATTTACTCACCTTATTCCTTTCGCCGCAGGGCATGAAATTATTCGCCAAGGACGCCGCAATCTCACATTGGTAAGAATGACCCCTGATCTTATCTACGATCAGCTAGTCGGTGCTGGGTGTGTGAGCAAACTTGTGTTTTCATGGGGAGGAAACCCAGGTGTAGGTTCTTTACACCGCGTACGTGACGCCATTGAGCACGGCTATCCGGCTCCGCTTGAAATTGAAGAGCACAGTCACGCAGCAATGGCGAATGCTTATGAAGCGGGCGCATCGGGCTTACCCATGGCGGTATTCAGAGGTTATGTAGGTAGTGATCTGCAGCACGTGAACCCCAACATCAAAACCGTTACTTGCCCATTTACTGGCGAAGCGCTTGCAGCGGTGCCATCTATTAAACCCGATGTGGGCATAGTCCATGCGCAAAAAGCAGACCGCGCAGGAAACGTACTCATTGAAGGTATTTTGGGGGTTCAAAAGGAAGTTGTGCTCTCTTCTCGCTACAGCATCGTCACCGTCGAAGAAATTGTGGACGACTTGGAAGCAAGTCCAAATAGCTGTGTACTTCCCGCTTGGACTATCAACGCCATTGCCACCGTACCGTTTGGCGCTAAACCGTCTTATACACATGGTTACTACCCGCGCGACAACAGTTACTACAAGAGGTGGGACAGCATAAGCCGAGAGCGCGAGCCATTTTTAAAGTGGCTAGATGAAGAAGTATTTCAAGCAGGAGAATAATCATGACCGAACAATATACTTCAGACGAAATGATGACGATTACCGCTGCCCGTGCCCTGAATAACAATTCGACTTGTTTTGTGGGCATTGGCTTACCAAGTGCTGCAGCGAACCTAGCACGCCTTACTCATGCCCCTGACATAACACTTATTTACGAGTCAGGTACCATAGAAACCAAACCGCAGGTTCTGCCCTTATCTATTGGTGATGGCGAACTTTGCGAGTCGGCACTTACCACCGTTTCGGTTCCCGAAATGTTCCGTTATTGGCTGCAAGGTGGTCATATTGATGTGGGCTTCCTTGGCACCGCACAAGTAGACCGATACGGCAACATTAACACCACAGTTATCGCTGCATCGCACAAAGACAGTGGCCCTGATGGCGCCCATAGTTATGCCAACCCTAAAGTTCGCCTTCCTGGCGGTGGCGGAGCACCAGAAATTTCAACCAATGCCAAAGAAGTGATCATCACCGTAAGGCATTCAAAGCGCACTTTTGTTAA
This sequence comes from Alteromonas sp. Cnat2-8, assembly GCF_022348355.1. Taxonomy (NCBI): domain Bacteria; kingdom Pseudomonadati; phylum Pseudomonadota; class Gammaproteobacteria; order Alteromonadales; family Alteromonadaceae; genus Alteromonas; species Alteromonas sp. Cnat2-8. The sequence goes on along the minus strand of NZ_JAKREX010000002.1, from coordinate 167,861 downwards.
AAATGTCGACTTCATTACCACATTGGGTTTTGGTCGAGACGGTCAAGGCCGCAAAGGCAAATCTACGCTGGGTAAAGGCCCAACTTTGGTGATTTCTGACCTTTGTATATTAAAGCCAGAAGATGAAACCAACGAACTTATTGTAGTGAGTTTGCACCCAGGCGTTACAAAGCAACAGGTAATTGATGCCAGTGGCTGGGACATTCGCTTTGCTGACACACTTCAAACCACTGACGAACCCACCAGCAGCGAAATCGAAGTATTAAGAGAACTAAAGCGCGTTACTGAAGCGGCGCACAGCCAAACGGAGACTGCGTAATGAACGTTTATTTATGTAACCCCAACCGCTCTGCCATTGGACGTTATGCTGGTGGGCTAGCCAACATTCGCCCTGATGATTTGCTTGCACAAGTTATTCGTACAGTACTGGCGCAGTGCCCTCAACTACCAGCAGAAAGCATTGATGATGCGTTTTTCGGCTGTGCCAACCAAGCCGGTGAAGACAACCGAAACGTTGCTAGAATGGCCACGTTACTTGCAGGCGTGCCATTTTCGGTACCAGCCACCACAATTAATCGTTTGTGTGGCTCTGGTATGGATGCCATTGGCCTTGCTTACCGTTCTATTGCAGCAGGTGAAGCAGACCTTATTCTTGCTGGCGGCGTTGAGTCTATGTCGCGAGCTCCATTTGTGATGGGCAAAGCCCAAAGCGGATTTGACCGCTCACAAATACTTGAAGATACCACCATGGGTTGGCGCTTCATTAACCCTGCGTTAAAGCAGCAGTACGGCACTGAAACCATGCCTGAGACTGCAGAAAATGTAGCAGCGAAATTCTCGATTAGCCGAGAAGCACAAGACAACTTTGCGTATCAATCTCAGCAAAAAGCGGCTGCAGCCCAAGCGTCTGGCCGTTTTGCTAAAGAAATAACTCCTGTGACCTTTCAGCCTAGAAGAGGCGATGCCATCGTCATCGACAAAGATGAACACATACGCCCTCAAACTACATTAGAGGCATTGGCAAAACTAAAAGCTCCGTTTCGTGAAAATGGCTCGGTTACCGCAGGTAATGCATCGGGCATTAACGATGGCGCATCTGCCATGCTTGTAGCAAGTGAAGCAGCCGTTGAACGCTATAACTTAACGCCTGTTGCTCAAATTAAAGGGATGGCTACCGCTGGCGTTGAACCCACTATCATGGGTATAGGCCCAGTACCTGCAATTAATAAATTGCTTGCAAAACAAAAGTTGACCCTAGACGATATTGGCACTATTGAACTTAATGAAGCATTTGCAGCGCAAGCATTAGCCTGTATGCAGGAACTTGGACTTAGTGCAGATGATCCAAGAGTGAACCCCAATGGCGGCGCCATCGCACTTGGCCATCCACTCGGTATGTCGGGGACACGCCTGCTGCATACCGCCGCATTACAATTTGAACAAACCTCGGCCGATTATGCACTATGCAGTATGTGTATTGGTGTTGGCCAAGGTATAGCGACACTGCTAAAACGCATTTAGGAACTCAACATGGCGACAATTTCAGAGCAAGGTATTCACTACCAGTTCATTGAGACTAAGCACAAACCTGTTTTAGTGCTAGCTCACCCATTGGGTATGAATATGCGTGTATGGGACTACTTGGTACCAGACTTAATGGTGAACTTCAGTATTTTGCGGTATGACCTACCTGGACATGGTGACAGTGTAGCGTTCCCCGCCAATACGAAAAGCCTTGGCGAATCACAGTTAGTTGACGACTTATTAACCCTATGTAGCTCTCTAGGTATAGATAAGTTTCATTTCATGGGCACGTCAATTGGCGGAATGTTGGGGCAACAGCTATTAATTTCCCATCCAGAACGCTTGTTAAGCACCATGTTAACTAATACTGGTATGAAAATAGGTTCCACTGAAGCATGGCTGGAGCGCCAGAAAAATGTGACTCAGCAAGGGCTTGAAACCCTCGCAGCCAGCTTAGTTCCAAGATGGTTTAGCCCGATTAGTACTAAACGTTTCCCCACGTTACTGTCTCAATGGGAAGGATCACTCGCGAACGTTGACGATCACTCTTACGGTTTATTGTGTGCGTGGTTAGGCGAAAGAGACACACATACACAGCTTAAACCTAATGGTGCACCTATTTTGCTTATTGCAGGTGAAGATGATGTCGCTACACCCACTTCATCATTACAAGCATTGGGAGAAACCCTTAGTGCACCTGTGACTGAATTAAAACAAACTGGACATGTACCTTCTGTTGAAGCTTGTCGCGAGTTTACTTCTTTGATAAAGGAGCACTTTTCAAAGAGAGATATCTAATGCTTTTAAATGTTTGGAACAGAGCGCGCGGCTAGTAACTAAAGAGCAATGTAAATTAGAAAATCTTATATTGAGAGTTTGCCCTGTGTATAACCGTGCACCGAACAAAGGTATACGTTGAGGTACGCAATTTAGCCCTAGTTCTATTCGTAATATTACGGGTATGGAGTAACTTTGATTCAAAAATTAAATTTCTTCTGCTAAATAGCCTACTCGAACAACTACTACTCCAGTGCAGTTCCCTCTATTAGCATAGTTATTCTTTAGTTAGCGATTCATGTCTCACGATTTTTTACGCTACTTGTTATCGAAATGTCGTTAAAAAAGTATAGGCGCGTTTATTCGGAGCTCATCTTTGTCTAGATCGTAAGGGACTACGTGTAAAAGTAAACCTGGTTTAAATTCAAATGATGGAAGAGATTCAAGAAAATTTTCATTTTTAGGATAAATAAGCACTAGAGAGCCCTGCCCTTTGAGATACTTCTCACCGTAAGCGAATAACTGATACATATCTGATTGTGCTAGATAATATTTGTCTTTCGATGTATTAAGATTTTCGTTAATTATCTTCCACTTAGTATCAGCAATAACAGCTATCTCACCATTGTCATAAATAGCGATATCTGGGCGCAAGTTGAACCAATTCTGTCCATTATGGCTTGTGAGTGACTCTCCTTTTATTTGGCCTTTTACTGAGAACCGACTCGGTAATAATTTGCTTAGTTTCTTCTCTACATATCGCTCAAACAAGACTTCCATAGGAAACAAAAATGATACCCCCTCCGTATTGCCAGACATGGTAAGCGGAGACTCGTTGAAAAGTATTAATTTGCACCAGGATTCTAAATTTCGATAGTGAGTTAGATTTCTGTCCTTCGACCAACGCTTAAAATCTTCATTGTGGTTATTTGATTTATTCACACCATCAAAGGCAAAGATAAGTTCTCTCGCTAGACGCTGATTTTGTGAACTTCTTGTCCATCTCGAAACAGTATTAACAGCAGACAAAATAAGCCTGTTTTCAGCTCTATTAACAGAAAAAGTATCGTAGGAAATTTGAAAGATATGATCTCTTCCAGGCCGTTGTCGCATCTGTTTGACTGTGTTCAACCGTCCTTTCAAAAAGCTTCTTTGAGCATCAACACGTTGATATTCACTACGCAAACCTTTTTTTAGTAGAAGAGAAACCTGTGACAAAAACTGTGAAATCAGCACTTCAATTAATGGCTGATTTACCACTTGAAGATGGGCATTATTGAATTGCTCTAGCTTTAAGTTTTCAACAGCTGCCAACATTTTCAGTAGCGTTTTTCTTGAGGCCTCTATTGACGTTTGGTCACTGTAGATTTTCGGCAGAATCTCTATACGTGTACCGCACGGAGTGTCAAGTACACCGACAAAGTTAACAACTTGCAACGCGAGCTTCTTACCCATTCGCTTTACACGAACAAGCTCTCTACCAGCTATGCTTAAGCCGTTACTCATCAACCAATTAAACGCCGAAGTCGATACTTCTGCATGATCAGGTATAGCGTTGTTACCGGCTTCTACCAGTAATCCATATTCCTTAACCTGAACAAAAGATTTAACGTGGTTCATAACACGCTATATAGGCATCTGGATTGGTCAAAGCATAATCATTTCTTACAAACGCTTGCACCCCATTGGGCTCCCACTCACTTCCCATTAGTTCTGCAATTTCGCTCGTAGAATATTTCTCGATAATGAATCTATTATCGCTTTCAGCTTTATTACTTGCGGCTTTGAGATGGTCTCCTAACACTTGCCCAACCCTTTCCCAGTCTTCAAAGAAATACTCTTCCAATAGAGGCAAGATTTGAAGTTCAAATATTTCCCCTAACTTCTCAATAGTCGGCTCACTAATAAGAGGAAGAAAGAAACTGTGTCCTATAGTGTGCTCGCGATCGAACAACAATTCGATTCGTTGATTAATTGCTTTAGCTAGGCGCGAAATATCAATTCCCTGAATTTTGGGGATTGATTTTAGTAGCTCATAGTCAGGCATCATTTCAACAAATTCAAACCGCCGCCGAAGTGCAATGTCTACCTGAGCTAACGACTTGTCAGCTGTATTCATTGTTCCGAGTAGATAGAGGTTTGAAGGCACACTAAATGGCTTTTTGGTATACGGAAGAGTCACAGATAAAGCATCTGGTTCACCTGCTCTTTTACTCGGCTTAATCAAAGTAATTAACTCACCAAAAATGTTGGCTATATTCCCTCGATTAATTTCGTCGATAATCAGTACCCTATTGTCACTGGACACCCGATCACCAAAAGAAAGTCCATTATCAATAATGTAAGCAACTAGTTGAGCCAATAAATTGCTGTAACCATTAACTAGGTATTTCTCTAAGTTCATTTCTACTTTGTCGAATAACGTCTTATTTTTTATGTCTTCAGTAGTACTTTTACCATTTTTCACCAAGTCAACGAGCTCATTAATAATACTCATTGGTAACGGTAACCGAGAGCCATTAGGTTTCTTAAACTCAATGACTTCACTACTTATCGACGTAACTGCGTACCCAGAGATGTTCGATCCAACCGCTAAACTACCTTTTGCTTCGCCCCCGGTCAGTAAAGCCTGTAGTTTTGTTAAATCCAGAGTTGGTGGCTTTAAACTATAAATAGTTTGCTGCGAAAGATTTTTACTGAATAGCTCACTTGTTGGTAGAGACGGGGAATAAACTTTTAACCATCGAACTTTTCTTAGCTGGCAATAGTGACCAGTTTCATTTTCTTCGAAGTAATATTCACTAGTCACTTCAGCTATGGCTCTAAACTTTTGGTTTCCATCTGAAACAATGACTAAATCGCCAACATTCATATGGTTTTTAAAGTAGTTGATAGAAGTTACGTTGTAATCGTAGCTTTCGTTTCTATCGTAAAGCCAGCATCACGGTATAGTTTAGTAATCTCTTTTCTGGAATCTGCTCCCGAAAAGTCTATCGTACCGCCATAACCTAAAGCGATATAATTATGTTCAATACAATGATCATAAACATATGCATCCTCACCTTGGGTGTTGCCTAAGGACATTTTCCAAACGTTCCGACTTGAGACATCGATAGAGAGATCACTCTCTTCAGTCACAACACGCGACGACGCAGCATCGCACATTTGCTTAAAAATACCTTCTTCTATGTCATAGCTTATTTTGCCATTTTCATCGGTATTAGCTTTGATGCCTTCAACAAAATCTTCGTAGCTAAAGCTCTGGTGAAAAGTAACAAAATTTATTCGATTAGATTTTACAAGCTCATCAAATCGCTGTTTTAAAGCAGCTCTGTTTTTTATATTTGTGGCCCAGAACTTTGGTTCAATGATCTCAATTGCTTTGCTTATTGTGGAATAAGTTTTTCCCGTTCCTGGTGGCCCATAAAGAATTGTATTAAGCGCTGCGGAAGATTTACTTGTTTGATAATGCTTTTCGTCATCAACGTCATCGTCATCGTCAAGGAGTAACATTGCTTTATGCTGCTTATACACGTCAAAGCCATATTCGATAACGTTTTTGCTTCCACGCTCAGCCATCAGTAATCGATATGCTTCTGGAAAAGTTGCTTTGGGTTTATTACTTATCTGTCGTAACGATTCAAGTTTGAATATATTTAAGAGGGCTGGGGTTCCCTGATTTTGATAAAGAAAAGCAACTTTCCATTTGAGTGTATCCCCCAAATCAATATTATCAATACCTTCAAGATCATCAGCCCCTACTAGTCGAATAATATCGATTAATTTAGCTTTTACGTTTTCAAAAGCGTCTTCTTCTGAATTACCAAACCGGCTAACCCAAGAATAAAGCTCTCCATGAGAGATGTGCTTCCTGTTACCTTTGGGCGGTTGTTTTCGCTTATAAATTCCAAATTTAGAAGCATCACCTCCTCTGATCGATCCTAATTCACGCGTTTTATGCTCTAACCAATAGGCAAAAGTGTCATAATTATCTACATCAATATATTCTTCTAACGTCAACTGGTTAATCTTTTCAACTGGCCAGCGCTCGAGGAATTGGTTTAGTAGGCTTTTTTGTTCTTCTAATGAAATTTCCATTACTGAGAAAAGTCCCTATTTTAATTGCAACATACTAACTTCGTTTCTTTGAACATAGCAATGCAGTGCTTTCAGCTTATTCTATTGCAAGCTACTTTTTAATCTATATACAGCCGCATTTCTTATATCCAGCTTCCCATTCTTTAAAGCGTTGTTCTAGAACTTTTTCGGCTCTCTCTTCTATGGCTAAAGGATCCAGTCTTATGATCACCCTTAAATCTCTCAATCTCCTTAAACGAATGACTCTTTGTTATTTAACGCAGTAGTACTATAACGGCAACCCACTTTCTTTAATCACTTAACCAATTGATTCAAAATAAATTTATACAATATTCCGTTAGTCCCCAACATAGTTACCAAAACACCACTAGTTGTTTAAAGTTTAAAGGTCACTAAAATAAACTACCAGTAAGCAATAAGCTTTATTCAATTTTTTTGGAGTTCTGAGATGACCACAACAAAGACAGGCAATGTACTAATTATTAATGCACACCAGTATTACCCTTTCTCGGAAGGCAAGCTAAACGCATCTTTCGTCGATAAAGCAGTAACGCTGCTTGAAGCTAAAGGCTATAACACTCGCGTAGTGACAATGGCCGAAGAACACAACGTTGAAGAACAGTTGGCCCATCATCAGTGGGCTGACATCGTTCTTCTACAGGCACCAATCAATTGGATGGGTGTGCCATGGTCATTCAAAAAATACATGGACGAAGTTTACACTGCGGGCATGGGTGGCGCCTTATGTGCTGGCGATGGTCGCGTTGCCGAATCACCGAAGAAAAACTACGGCACAGGCGGTACGCTTACCAATGTTAAATACATGATGTCTTTAACCTTCAATGCACCAGAAGAGTCATTCAACGACAACGAAGAGTTTTTTGAGGGTAAATCTGTAGACGATTTACTGTTTCCAATGCATATGAATTTTAAGTTCTTTGGCATGAAGCCAATGGAAACTTTCGCAAGCTTTGACGTGATGAAAAACGCCGATGTGGAAAACGATTTCAAACGTTTTGAAGCTCACATTCACAAGCATTTTTAAGGAATTATCATGAGTACTGAATACACCAATAAGTTACATGCGGGTTCTGCTTTTCCAGATATTTCGGCAAAGCTGTTAAATGGCGACACTAAAAAGTTAGCGACACCTGAGAACGGTCTTGACTGGAAAATGGTGGTAATTTACCGAGGGCAACATTGCCCACTTTGCACTCGATACCTCAATCAACTTGAAAGTGTTAGGGGTCACCTTGCCGAAACTAGCGTAGACCTTATTGCAGTGTCTGGCGACAGTAAAGCGCAGCTGGAAAGTCACCTGCCTAGGTTGGACATTAACTTTCCTATTGCGTACGGCTTAACGGTGGAGCAAATGGAGGAATTAGGCGTTTATATCTCTGATCCAAGGTCGCCTCAAGAAACTGATCACCCGTTTTCTGAACCCGCGCTGTTTGTTGTGAACAATGAAGGTAGTGTGCACGTCGCTGATATTTCTAACAACCCATTTGTTAGACCTGAGTTAGAGACATTAGTAAGTGGTTTGGGCTGGATTCGTAATCCTGATAACAACTACCCTATTCGCGGTATGCACAAATAAGCGCACTTATGAAGTTAGTGTCAGGGCTACTTGGCACTAACTTTATTATCTCGGCGCATACGCTTACTTATATTTACCCTTTCCCACCAGCAGACCAATTTAGAAACAATCTTTATTTGATTTTTATAGCGTAAACATTATATTAACGCTCGTCGAAAATTCGACATTCAAAATCAGAAAGGGAAATATAATGAAAAAAATAATTGGACTAGCTGCTGCAAGCCTTATTCTTACCTCAGGTTGTGCCACCATTCTTACCGAAGAAACACACAAAATAAACGTTACAACAACTAGCGGTGAAACGACTACAGTTACTGTTGACGGCATGTCTCAAACAGTGCCTGGCGTGGTTACTGTTAAGAAAGAGAACAAAGATAAAGTGCTAGTTGCTGACGATGCAAAATGTACCGACGTTAACCTGAACAAAGAAGTTGAATCTGCGTTTTTCATCAACATTCTTAGTGGCGGTGTATTCGGTTCATCTACCGATTACGGCTCAGACAAAATGTGGAAATACCAAGATTCAGTAAGCGTACCTTGTAAATAAGTTATGTTTACACGAATTCTAAAAGGAAGCATTCTTGCTTCCTTTTTTTTGATTTTCGCAGCTAATTCCACGGCCAGTGACGTTACTCAAACTAGCTACTCGAAAGTTGATAGCACAACGTTACAGCAAATAGCTAACAACCCATTGTGGCACCTATTGTTACAACTAAAAAATGGGAAGCCAATAACTAACGACACCTCTATTTATATATCAAAGTCGTTCGTCAGCCCGTTAGCCGAAGCGCAAGCTACCGTTGACCTTTTTCAGCGTAATACCCAAAATATTTGCAACTACCCTGCCCGTTTACGGTTGCTCAAGCGCTTCATACCCGAATTTGAATCTATTACCCCTACCGAGCACTGCGCAGAATATCGCAAATTTGTAGAAAGTGTTCCGGCCGATAGTATCATGCTAATTTACGCCTCAGAAAATGTTACATCTGCTAGCTCTATGATGGGGCATATTATGCTTCGTCTAGATGGAACTAACGATAAAGGCATTCCCGTTAAGCACGGTATTACGTTTTTTACAGAATTAGACTCTTTAAACGTTCCTCACATCATGTACGAAACATTGATGACAGGAAAAGAAGGCGTATTTAAGGTTGCTCCTTACCAAGAATTTGAGCAGTTTTATCTCTATGAAGAGCAAAGAAACATTTGGCGATATACGCTAGATTTCAACGAACAACAGCGCCACTTTGTGCAAGACTACATATGGGAATTGGGACAGCAGAGCCCCGCTTATTTTTTTCATATATTCAACTGTGCGACCGTAACTCAGTTGTTGGTAAATATTGCTCGTCCTGCTCATCTAAATCAGGTTGCAAGCTGGCTAACCCCTCTTGATGTTGTTAAGTTTGCACAAGCAAACTCTCTCGTTGCTTCAACCCAATTCGTACCTTCAAATAAGTGGGAAATAACGACGTTAGAAGAAAGCATCGGGAGTAAACGCGCGTCTGCCATATCTTCGCATTTAGCTCGCGCTCAGCTAGATTCATTATCACTTTCGTTTGTTGAAACCAAATACGCACTGGCGCTTAATCAGTACTTTAGGTCAGCACAAACAATTTCAGAACAGAAATATCAAAAGAACTCCGCTGAAATTGCAGCGTTTGACGCTAAATATAAACACCTTTCTTTAGACGTGTCTGAGCTCCCCGTTCCTTCCTCTCGCCAGCAAGAGGGTTATGTTGCTGCCGGTTTCACTCATCAAGACAGCCGTTCGTTCATGGCGTTTCGTGCTTTTCCTGTTGCAAGAAGGCTAGCCGACGATAACAGGAGCATGATTGGTGAAACCGAGCTTATCTTGGCCGACGTTGAGTTCAGAGTTGGCTTAGAGCAAAGCAACTTAGGTGATATCTATGTGGACAAGGCCATGCTTTACCAAATGGTGTCGCGGGTACCTGTTACACAAAATATAAGCAACTGGTCATCATCATTTAACATTGGAATAAATCGCGTGCTAACCGGCGAGCGAAAACGCAAACTTATTGTGCAATCGGAGTTTGGTTTAGGTTTTACACGTGAAGTAATGCAAGGTTTAGGGGTGTATAGCGACATCATTGTGGGTGCAGGCGCTAACAAGCACGAAGCATTTGTGTACGCCAAACCCGTTATTGGGCTATATGCATATACAAAACTGAATAGTAAATTGGCGGTTAACTTAAGTAGGACCTACAACCAATATGGAAGTGATGAGCCAATCGATGCAGTATCGTTTAGCTTGCACCAATATGGTTTCGAAAACATCGCGTTAGATTTTGAAGTGAATATACAGAAAGTTGCCGATGAATATGAATCTAGTGCAGCTTTTATGTTGGGTTATCGGTTTTAACATTTTTTTGGGGCTTTCGAAACGTAACATCTAAAGAGGGTTCTAAAAATGAAAAGTGTCAGTGGGGTGTAAAACTAAATTAAGACAACTTAAATGACAGCATCGAATTCACGTATTGGTATCTTTTGGATTTACCATGAAAGGCTAATATCTAGGTCTATATTATTGTCGAAAGCAAAGTACAGTAGTCTGGGTATTGCCGACACATGTTTTAGCCATATAAGTGTTTGGGAAACCGAGAAAGCTTACCTTCCAGAATTTCCTACACTTATGAATTCTGAGTATCAGATGTTCCCTCGTGGACGAGTTCTCTTTGAGAAGAGATGTGCTACGTTTAAAATTTTTGCTGATAGCACTATTATTAAAAATAAGTGCAGTAGAAAACTCATTATCGACACTTTTTCATTACAGGACGAAAAATGTAAATGGAAAAGAGATACTCACTATGCGGTCTTTTGAATCGCCTACTAGTGACTTTTATCTAACCTTTCAAACGCATAATCAATTTACCGGATACATTAACTCCTTTCGTTAGGTTGCAATAAGTATTCGCGAGCGAGGTGAAAGCACTTATGAAAATGGTGTTTTCTGTGAGTTACTTGATAACTAAACAAATAAAACCGATCAATATGGAAGAGACCTGAGCATGGAAGACAACCTACTCGTAAACTTAAGAAAGTATCGACCTAGAGATAAATCAGATCCATTAGAGAACTTTTTAACAGAGGCATTTGCGCACTTATTGAAAAATAGCAGCGAGGTTATGGTAGCTCTCTTAGAGGAGATTAATTCAAAATCAGCGCTCCCAAAAGCTTTCAATGCCAGTAGTTATGAGGTCTCGACGCAAGATAACTTTGACGGAAAGTTTCCTGACATGCTTGTTAAGTGGGACGACGTGGTAATAGTTTTCGAGCATAAAGTCTATTCTGAGTTGAGTAACTCTCAGCTCGATAATTACAGAGCCTATGCTGAAGAACATTTCAATTATCATTACGTTGTTCTTATAACTGCACGAGAGTATCAACATAAACAAAACCCCGACTGCGCTATTTGTTGGCATGATATTCACGAACTATTGGGTAAAATTAAGCCTTTAAAAAATGAAACAGCCAAATGGTACTTGGAGTCCTTCAAAGGGCTTCTTCAAGCAGAGGGATTGGGTAAGATATCTCCTATCAATCAATTGGCTATTACGCATTACCTTGAAGCTAAACAGCTAGAAGAACAAATGCGTTCGCTAATCAAGCAAGCCTCTCTTGAACATATCCGTTGGCCTTTAGCCCAATTTTTGGCACCTACTGTAAAAGATCGACTTTCCGCTGTTGAGCGTCGAATTGGAATAGAGTTTTGTAGTTTTGGAAATGAGCAGAAGCTTGATTGGAAGCCAGGTATTTTCTGCGGCTTTTTGGCTGATGGTGCTGACCATAAATTTGAACACATAACGGGCAAACACATGCACGTCGGATTAATCTTCGACTTTCAAAAATCGTTACATAACTCGCTCCAATCAAGCACTACTTTTAAAGGGCTTAGAAGCGAGATCGCAGAAAGAATTAACGAGTTAAATGCATCGAACGTTAGTTATTCGCCCCATGATAATAAGTGGAAAGTGATTGATAATTTGAGCGCTGATACAAATGCCGAAGTAAACCTTTATCACCCTTTCGCTGTTTTGATGCGCATGGATGCTTTTTTCTCTGAGTTACATGATTCTCCAGAGCAGCTTAATGAATTTATTCGTTCAATTAGTTTATTACAGGAGCTGCTTCTATCTTGTCCGAATTTCCAACCTTTCCTTGCAGAATTGAGTAAAAGTAAAGACGGATGATGTCTACTTTTTGAAAACAGATACTAAAGCAGGCCTATAGGCCTGCGTTCCTGACAAGGCTTCAAAAGCTAAAGCATTAATGGATGAAATGTGAAACCCGAAAGAGCGTCATAAATTCCAGAGGTAGAAAATTAAACACCACACAAAACTGTTTAAATATACAGTGCATTAATTTATCCTATTGAAGTGCTCTTCAATAGGATTTTTTATGCTCTCTCATTCTGAATTAAACCCGCAGCAGCAAGAAGCCGTGAATTACGGGTTGAGTTCCGTAGGAGTGGGCGAAACGGAGCTGAGCGATGAAACGCACCACCCGCTGTTAATTATTGCAGGCGCTGGTACAGGTAAAACTAACACCCTCGCCCACAAAACGGCACAGTTAATATTGCATGGTGTTGCGCCAGAGCGAATTTTACTGATGACGTTTGCGCGAAGGGCTTCGTCGGAATTAAGTTCACGGGCGAACCGCATAATAGAGCGAACCTTACGTGAGAAACAAAAGGCGTATCATCCGGTCACACTTCCTTGGATGGGCACTTTTCATTCAATCGCATCGCGACTGCTACGAGAGCACGCTTCACTCATCGGTTTAGATCCCGACTTTACGGTTATGGATCGTAACGACAGCGCGGATATGCTTGACTTGCTTCGCCACGAACTTGGCTTTAGCGGGGTAAATCGACGCTTTCCTAAAAAGAAAACGTGTTTGGACATTTACTCTCGTTGTGTGAACGCGCAAGCACCGCTTATCGACATACTCGATACTCATTTCCCCTATTGTAGCGAGTGGGAAGAAGAGCTGAACACGCTGTTTGCTCACTACGCGAAAACTAAAATTGAACAAGTGAGTTTAGACTATGACGACTTACTGCTTTACTGTTTTCACATGGCGCAGGTCGACGCTATTGCTCAAAAAGTAAGAGAGCAATTCGACAATGTGTTGGTAGACGAGTATCAGGACACCAACGTTCTTCAAGCTGGCATTCTAAAAGGTTTCTTCCCTACTGGTGAAGGTCTTACCGTTGTAGGCGATGACGCCCAATCAATTTATTCATTTCGCTCGGCCACGGTGGACAATATCCTTAACTTCCCCGACGCATTTTCCTTGCCTGGCAAAGTGATAACGCTACAACAGAATTATCGGTCACATCCGAACATATTGAACTTGTCTAATACCCTTCTTTCAGAAAGTGATGAAGGCTATAAGGTATCGTTGTTCAGCGAGCGTAAAAGCGGCCCTATGCCTAAGTGGGTAACCGTTGAAAACGACATGTTCCAAGCAGAGTATATTGTTGAGCGAGTTTTAGCAGCTCGTGAAGAAGGGGTCGATTTAAAACAACAGGCGGTGTTGTTTCGTTCAAGTTATCACAGCGATCGTCTAGAGCTTGAACTTACTCGACGTAATATCCCTTTCGTTAAACACGGTGGCCTTAAATTCCTAGAGGCTTCTCACGTAAAAGACATGCTTTGCATTTTACGTTGGGCAGATAACCCTAAACATAAAATATCAGCCTTTCGAGTGCTTAAGTTATTGCCTGGCATAGGTCCAAAGATAGCTGAGAGAGTGTTTAACGATTTAGAAAAGCACGACTTTGCATTGGGTAAATTGCGTAGCTTCGCACTTTCAGAGTCCGCGAAGCCTTCATTTCTTTCTCTTGTTGATTTGCTAGATAACGTGCACCACAACAACATTCCATGGACCGAGCAAACAAGCGCCATTGCAGAGTTTTACAAAGATTTGTTGGAAGCTAATTATGACGATCATTTCACACGTTTCGGCGATATTGAACAGCTCACAATGATCTCTGGGCAGTATTCATCGAGAGAGCGATTTTTAACTGAACTCACACTAGATCCACCGCAGAGCACAGGTGATCTGGCGGGCAAACCTTTGCTTGATGACGACTTTCTTATCTTGTCGACGGTGCATAGCGCTAAAGGGCAAGAGTGGAAGCATGTGTTCGTACTGAATGTTGCCGATGGCAATTTTCCCAACGAGTACGCAGCGGGCGATAAACGCGCTCTCGAAGAAGAGCGACGTTTGCTTTACGTAGCCATAACACGAGCGAAAGATGAACTAAGCTTGATTCAGCCTCTGAAATATTGGGTGCCAGAGCAACAAAAGTTTGGTGACAAGCATGTATACGGTGCCAAGAGCCGTTTCTTTACCGATGCTGTTTGCGCTTGCATGGAACCCATTGCTTACCCTAAGCGCACTGCTTCAGCCAGTGAAAAGAAGATAGCTAAAGGCGCTATAGCCGATATAAAGAAAAATATTCTTGGGATGTGGAACAATACCAGTCCGCATAGATAACTCTCCCCTCAGCGAGAGTTAAAATGTTCATAATCAAGGCGTGTTACCGCAGGTAGAGTGGTTCTACATCAAAGTGACACAATAAAGAGTACGGACATTTAAAGAAAAATGACGCGCCCCGTCATAACACTGAAATAAACTCCCTGTAGCGTGAAGTATTCAGTGAAAGAGTCTTCAACGGCTCAGCTTCAAAAACGCTAAATGCTCCAATACGAGTTTTCATGAAGAAATTGAAACGCTATCAATATGAAAGATATGCCATTCTCTGCCAACTCGCCTACCCTGATGCCGACGAGCAATACCAAAAAATCTTAGATCCTTTTTATGAACGCCAGCTAGTCGATAAGTACGGCAGAATGAGCGTAAGAATCTTGTGGGTCGAGAATAAAAAAGAGGTCATTATTGTTTTTCGCGGATCATTGGGGGTAAGAGATTGGCTAGCGAATTTATTCTTCATCCCAAACAAACTCAATCAGTTAAACAGAAAATTCTGGGTCCACTGGGGGTTTGCGCGGCTATTGGCTCAACCTATGTATTCCAGCACTAAGACATCTAATGAAGCATTACCACTGAGAGAGCTACTTGTAAAAGTGCTTGAACCACTTAGGCAGCAAGGCAAGCGCTTTACATTCATTGGCCATTCGTCCGGCGGCGCAGTAGCGGTATTAATGGCTGATTACTTTGAGCGTTTATACGCAAAGTCAGTAAAAAGGGTAGTGACTTTCGGACAGCCCGCAGTGGGCACGCGCTCTTGGTATAAGCACTACACGCTACACCATAGAACGTATCGCATTTGCTGCGATTTAGATGTAATAACCTTTATGCCGCCCTTCCCTTTTTACTTCTGGCACGTTGGCAAGATGCTGTGGCTGCACGATGATAAAATTTACGAAAACACGCCTACCCATAAACGCTTTTTGATGTCGCTTCACAGCTGGTTGTTACGCCCAATTACCTATCACTACATGCGAAAGTATATCCGCAACAAGTCGCTTTTCGATGAGCATTAGAACGATCATTTTCGACCTACAGTGCGTAACTTAAAGGTACTTGATTATTCAATCCCGCACAGTACTGCGTAAGAGGTAGGCTTAAAGAAATGTCTTCACTGTCAATCAAACGAGCAAAAGCGGCACTCAAGAACGCGTTTATCGGCGACGCGTTGGCTATGCCGGTACATTGGTATTACAACCCAGCAGATATTTATAAGGCATTTCCGTTAGGGATAGAGCAATTTGAGGATGCGCCATCGTTTCATCCGTCTTCAATAATGTCGCTACATTCCACGCAGCACGGTGGGCGCGCGAATAAGGCATCTGCAAATCAAAAAGAGATAGTGGGCGACGTTATTCTCAAAGGTAAAAGGCAGTATTGGGGTAAGAACAACATTCATTACCATCATGGTATGAAAGCGGGAGAAAATACACTCAATGCACATTGCGCGCGTATCGTTTTATCATGCGCACTTAAAGGGTATGACGAAAACGAGTTTTTAACTCAATATATTAGCTTTATGCGCGCTGATGAACCCAAACACCCTGACACATACGCTGAGTCTTATCACAGAGGTTTTTTTGCAAACTTAGAACAAGGTACACCAGCACACAAATGTGGGGCGCTTACACATGATACGGCTTCAATAGGCGCTTTTGTGTCGGTAACACCTCTAGCGGTAGTAGAAGCAAGCAAAAGCACAGCCCTTGAGGACATCAAACGTCTGTGTCGTAGTCACCTTTATTTAACTCACCCGGATGAGTCTTTAGCATCGGTGTGCGATTTCTATGTTGAGTTAATCTACAAATTAGTGCATCGCGAAGGTGAATCACCCAAGGCCATTTTAGAAGATATTGCCCGTAAATCTGCGCACATGAATTTGGCTGCGATTGCGGCAAAAAACAAAAGCGATATCGAGATTGTTGGGCGTATGTATTCGCCAGCGTGTTATATCTCAGACGCGTGGCCCGCCGTTTTGTACTTCGCTTACCGTTATGCTGATACGCATAAGAAGGCGTTGATTGCGAACACCAACGTGGGGGGCGACAACGTGCACCGCAGTTTTGTATTGGGGGCCATAATGGGGCTAATTCAGGCGACAGAAATATCCCAATGGTTTAGTGAATTAGCTGACAAAAAGGACTTGGAAGCGCTAATTAACCTTCTTGATGAACGGTAACTAAGACACAAAAGTCTGGTAAACCCAGTCGCAAAATGAGCAAATGGCATTCACTGTCCGGTAGCGTATTCGCGCAAAAGCGCCTTACAACGCAACCGTTTCCCCTATTCTCGCCGCCTTAAATATAGCGTTCACAATGCGGATATCGGCCAGACCTTCATTGCCAGTCACCATAGGTTGTTGTCCATTTAATATGGCCAGTGCATCGTTATCCATTTGCAGCGTTTGCTGCATACCGTTTATAGGAGCCAGCGTTTTTCCATCAGACGTGGTGCCCGTTACCCCGCTGTAGCTCTGCATGGGTTTAAGTTGATACCAGCCCTTTTCACAATCAGCTTTAAAATGGTTAAACCCTTTCACTACACTGGTACCGCAATCGGCCACTAGTCCGTCGCCAAAATCCATCGTAAACAAGGTCGTTTCATCAACCTCAGTAAACTTCTCTGGAAAGCGCTGTGGTGGATGACTTCCCGTTACCGCTAATGGCTCACGGCCCGTTAAAAAGCGCGCGCCGTTTATCGCGTAAACGCCCATATCATAGAGTGCACCGCCGCCCATGTGCTTTTTCATTCGCCAGTTGTCAGGCGCTCTTCCTTGTCCTGCATAACCAGCGAAGCTCGATACCGCGGTCAAGTTTCCATACGGCTTAGTTTCAAGATACTGATGAAAAGTGCGAGTATTGGGTTCGTGCTGCATGCGATAGCCTATCGACAACTGCACGCCATTTTTGTTACACGCATCTATGATAGCTTGGCATTCCTCGCTATCCATGGCCATTGGCTTTTCACACCACACATGCTTTCCGGTATTTGCGGCTTGTACCGCAAAGTCCTTGTGTGTGCCAGTAGGCGTTACAACGTAAATAACGTCAATATCGTCATTATTCGCAATATCTGCCATGGTGCTGTACGTGTACACATTACTGTCTTTAATGCCGTACTTTTGCTGCCACTGCGGGATCTTACTCTCGCTCCCCGTGATTATCCCCCGTAATTCACAGTGTTTAGTGTCCTGTAAGGCAGGGGCGAGTAAATTTGTGCTGTAATTGCCCAACCCTAACAGCGCCACGCCTATTTTCTTTTTCGAAGGCTGTGCCATTAAATAAGGACTGTGCGCAACCAGCAAACCTGAACCTGCCAATTGAAGGAAGTGACGACGAGTAATGCGGGGCATTAGTACTCTCCATTAAGAAATTAATCCGTGCATGGTTTTAGTAGTACCTTTCTTACTCAGAAAGATCACAACACCGTTGCGATATTATCGAATGTGTTACCTGTAACACCATCGAAGGTTTATAGCTGACAACCAATACAGCTTTAAAGCCCTATGGCGCATCGTGCCGTTTGGTAACGCGAAACGATTTACAACAAAATCAGACGAAAAGCAGCTCACTTTTATCGACAACATAATTTACTGTTTGCGCTTTGCTCGCCAAGCTTCTGCCACGATAGGTTCAAGGTCGCTCAAATCCAAAGGTTTAACAAGGTGATGGTCAAATCCAGCTTCTTTCGAACGCTGGATGTGCGATGGTTGTCCCCACCCCGTTTGCGCCACAAATACAGCGTCAGCTAACGCACGATTTTGACGAAGTGCCGTACATAATTCGTAACCATTCATACCCGGCATGCCGATATCCAACAACACTAAATCGGGCGTGAAAGACGCGACAGCCTTTAATGCGGATGGCCCATCTTCCACTACTTGAACCTGACACCCTTTTGCCTCCAATATCCATCCCATGGTAATAGCGGCATCTTGATTATCATCGGCAATTAAAACGTTGAGCTTTTCAGCGGTAGCGTCTACTACGTCATCGGCCTTTTCCGGTTTACTGGCTAATTTGGGTACTTTACTTAAAACGGGTAAGGTAACGATAAACGTTGTGCCTTTATCAACGCCATCGCTTTGCACATTTACCGTTCCATCGTGCAATTCAGTGAGTTTCTTCACTAGAGTAAGGCCAATCCCCAACCCGCCTTGAGAACGTTCAAGGGCACCATCTACCTGAGTAAACATATCGAAAACCGATCTTAGTTTGTCTGCTGGAATGCCCTCTCCATTGTCTTTAACTGCAATGGTTACCTTACCGTCGCAAGTACTAATGCAGACCTCAATATTGCCACCCGGTGGAGTGTACTTTGCAGCATTGTTGATAATATTCGAGAAAATCTGCGACAACCGGATAAGGTCTCCGTTTACCCAAACAGGCTCTGCTACTTTTTCCACCAGCAGCGTATGCTGTTTTTCATCAATCAGGGGCTGAATAGTCTCAATCGCCGTACCCAGAATCTCACACAAGTTCACAGGTTTTCGATGAATTCGAATTTTCCCTCGGGTAATTCGTGACACATCCATAAGGTCATCAACAAGCCGTATCATTTGCGTTACTTGTCGTTCGACTCGACCGAATGCCTCACTCTTCTGATTTTGGCTGTAGTCGTCTGACTGCAGAATTTCCAACGCATTGCGAATTGGTGCAAGCGGATTACGTAATTCATGTGCCAACGTAGCAAGGAACTCATCTTTGCGACGATCAGCCTCTTGAAGCGCGTCTATCGCATTTCGTTCTCTCGTGGTGTCTACACCTACTCCCGGAAAACGTTCCGGCTCACCAGAGCTGTTATAAATGACGCGTCCTCTAAATGAAGCCCAGCGGACAGTGCCGTCTTTTTGTAAGATACGGTATTCTTCATCAAATAGGGTGCGGTTATTAATACTTTCGCAAATAGCAGCCTCACACGCTGCTAAATCGTCTGGGTGGATATATTGTTTGGGCACTTCAATGGCTACACCGTTTTCAGCCTCATCGCTACTGAGGTTAAAGAGTTCTCCCAAACGCTCATCTGCCGTGAACAAGTTTTGCTTAATATCCCAATCCCAAATACCAAAGCTGTGTGATGCTTCCAGTGCTAAGCGTCTGCGAGACTCTGCTCGCTTAGCCATTTCTTCAGCGTGTTTACGCTCAGTAACATCTCGCGTCGAACCAGCAATGGCTTCAACGTTTCCGTCTTCACCAATAACAGGAACAAATATGTAGTCATATATACGGCGACCATGAGTACCGGTAAAAGGAACGTCACTACGAATAGGTTGCTTTGTCTCAATTACCTGTCGAATCTCCTGCATGTGCATATCTGCATGCCAAGGTTCATACCCAAGCTCTAAACATGTTTTGCCAATCGCTTCATCCCAACTCAGCCCCCACATTTGCAGTAACGCGTCGTTGGCATACGTAAAATGCCCCTCAAGGTCGAAGATATAAAGCAAATCGGGCGTATTCGACAGAGCCGTTTCGTAAAGCCTGCGCTGTTTATTAAAAGACTCAATGTTCTCTAGTAACGCCGACTCCGCAACCCGTCGAGCGCGATTTTCGTTGTTGCGCTCAATAATGATTGCAGCGGTTTTAGACAGTGCATTAATGACGTCAATGTCATCGGGTAATGGGGTAAATCGCTCGCGATGAAATAGACAGAAAGTGCCCAATACCGTGCGACTTTCTGCAGATAAAATGGGACGACACCAAAATGATTGAAGTCCTAATGCCTGAGTGGAGAGACTAAAATCACTCGAATCAGTTTGGGCGTTGATGTGAATATTCACCTCATCACGAGTTTGACAACACTTTCCTAACGGCGTTAGTTCATCGATTGTAATATTCTTGAAGTACCGCCTAGTTTCTTCTGGCATCGACGGTGCAGCCGCGCTAATGAGTGATAACCCGTCTTCAGATACCAAGGATATTCCACTTACAGCTTGAAAATCTGTCACCTTCTCTACTGCATTGACTAAAACGGTCAACACATCTTCTAGTGTAGCGCCAGATAACGCGAGTCTCATGGCGTCTCTTTGAGACTGAGAAATGATCTGTAGCCTGCGCTTCATAGAGAAGTCATGAAACGAAAACCCCACTACACCTGCCGCAACGGGGAAAATGGTGAGCTTGAACCAGGCGTGGTCAATACCAAACCGAATTTCTGTTGTCTTACCGGGTTCCTGTTTTATTGCCAGTTCAAACTGCTGAGTAATATTCGGTACTTGCGACTGAGGAAACAAACTAAACACCGAGCTGTCAAAGAGATCAGATTTGTCTAATCCACAGATGGAACGGGCCTGATGGTTAGCGTAAATAACATTGCCTTTAACATCGGCAAATATCACCGCATCAGTTATATTTTCTATAAGAGCTTGAAAGGGGATGTCGTCGGTAAAAGAAGATGAAGCCTTACTTATTGGCTCAGACATAATTCGCTCAAATAATGTAGAAAAAATTATACTAAAGTAGAAATCACTATTTAGCTAACGATTTACGTTAAGCAGTACAAAGCGACTTCTCTAGCGGTGCGGTAAGTGAACTTAAATGATTAAATTTTCGTAACACTTACGCTGTTACAAGTAAAAGCTCTACCAAGATCACTTTCTACCAAGGCTAAGACATGGACAACGCTGGCTCGAATCAAGATAAAGGGAACGGGAAGTATGCTGGGAAGTTCCCCAAAATAGCCCAACAAACCAGACTGCTAAATATTCTTGTGATTTTTGCTGTCATTTATACGTTGTACCTTGCCAAATCTTTACTTGTTCCTCTTTTCTTTTCCGCCTTTGTTGCTCTGCTTTTGAGCCCTCTTGTTGCATTCGCACGCAAGTTATTCATACCTCGTACCCTGTCAGCAGGAGCCCTGATTGTCTTGCTGGTCGCGCCGTTTACATTTTTAGGTATAGAGCTTGCTGAGCCGGCAGAACGCTGGATGCAATCTCTCCCCAAAATTGCTGCCGAGATATCCAAAGAAATTGAAGAGATAAGCAGCAACATCGACGCTTATGCAACGCCTCCAGCTGAACCCGTTGAAAAAGAACGTTCATTCTTTAGCTGGTTTGGTGACGATGAAAAGTCACCTGAACTTTCTCCATCACAAGACAACACAAACTCTGTGACGGACAAAATTAAACAAAGCGGAATAGATATTGGGCTCACACTCTTCAGTAACGCGCCATTTTTACTGGCACAGGTGCTCGCCTGTATCGTTTTAATTTTCTTCTTGTTGGTTTTTGGGCCCAACCTATTCAATGTTTTTGTAAGAGACTTCCCCATTGTTACCAACAAGCGACGAACGCTGGTATTGGTAGATCAAATTCAACGGGAGCTGTCTTCGTATATCGTCACCATCAGCATCATAAACTCTTGCTTAGGGCTAGCTACAGCAGGCGTGTTTTACTATTTAGGAATAGACGATGCGTTACTTTGGGGAGCACTGGTTGCGCTGATGAACTTTGTCCCCTACTTGGGTGGTGTGGCGAGCTGCGTGGTATTGCTGGTAGTTGGGCTTGTGCAGTTTGGGCTTACCAGCAGTGCGTTTCTGCCTGCGGGTCTGTTTTTAGTATTGAATATTATTGAATCACAGCTCATCACGCCTGCGGTGCTAGGAAGAAGTATGCAGCTTAACCCACTAATAATCATAATTTGGATAGCAATAACGGGTTGGCTATGGGGTGTGGTAGGCGTTTTACTCGCCGTGCCTATTCTAATGTGTTTTAAGATCATACTCGAGAATCTGGGCGTATTTGATCACTGGATAAGACTTCTCGAGTCAAAATAATTTCACTCTCTTCGCCCCATCAACCACGTTGCATGGATAGCAGCGTGTGCGGACTTTTACCTAGAATCTAGGCACAAAGCACGATAGTCCTCTTCAAATAAAAGACGAAATGCATATTTTAAAGGAACATATCCTGCCTTTTTAAAATGAAAATAGTTATCATATTCGTTGTCTTTTGATTTTTGGAGCTCCCATGAATTTGCTTAAAAGTGCCTTGGCCGTGATGATCGGCCTGTCGTGTGCAGGCGCGCCTGTATATGCACAGACAGAAAAAAATAATAATAATGATGACATTGAGCATATTACTGTTGATGCATCTCAGGTTGAATTACGAGATAGCTTTGCAGGAGGCCAAGTATCTCGCGGTGGTCGTGCGGGTATTTTAGGTAATCTAGACATGATGGACTCTCCATTTGCAAGCACCAACTTTACCGCAGACATCATAAGGGAACAGCAAGCAAGAAGTATCGCCGATGTATTGCAAAACGATCCGGTGGTTCGTGTGGCAAAAGGCTTCGGTAATTTTCAAGAACTTTACGTAATGCGCGGGTTTCCCGTTTATTCTGACGATATGACTTACAACGGATTGTACGGTGTTTTACCTCGCCAATATGTTGCTGCAGAGTTGTCAGAACGCGTTGAGGTTTTCCGTGGCGCCAGTGCATTTCTAAACGGCGCAGCACCGGGCGGGAGCGGCTTAGGTGGCTCGGTAAATATAGTGCCCAAGCGCGCGGGCGATGACCCATTAAACCGTGTAACGCTTGGATACGAGTCTCAAGGACATTGGTATGGCGCAGCAGATGTAAGCCGCAGATTTGGCGACGACAGTCAAAGTACCGGCGTAAGAGCTAACTTTGTACAACGAGGCGGCGAAACAAGTATCGATAACCAAGATCGTGAATTGAGCGTTGCTGCTATTGGCATTGATCACGATAGCGATAACTTCCGTCTTTCTTTGGATTTGGGCTACCAAGACCATCAGGTTGACTCACCACGCCCTGCAGTCACTCCTGGCAGTGCAATTCCAGAAGCGCCTGACAGCGACACCAATTTTGCCCAAGAATGGACTTACACTAACGAGCGTCAATTTTTCGGAGCGGTTCGTGGAGAGTACGATTTTACCGACAACATCACTGCGTGGGCGGCGTATGGTTTCAGATCGGGTGAAGAAGATAATGTGTTTGCTAACCCTAGACAGGCAGAAGCAAATGGCGATTTTTCCGCTTACCGTTTTGATAATGTTAGAAATGATGAAATTCGCTCAGGTGAAGTGGGCCTAAATATCGAATTCAAAACCGCAAGCGTTGGACACACGATCATTACGTCTGCATCAACGTTTTCTTTAGAATCTGAAAATGCCTATGCGTTTTCTGATTTTAGCGGCTTTGCTGGAAATATTTATAACCCGGTAACGGCAACCATGCCCGATGCTGACTTCTTTATTGGTGGCGACCTTAGCAACCCACTAATCACAGAAAAAACAGACCTTTCAAGTTTTGCTCTTGCAGACATGATTTCGTTTAACGATGGAAAAGTTCTATTAACCCTTGGTGGCCGTGTACAAAACATTGAAACCCGCACCTTTGATTACAATACAGGTGATGAGTTGTCAGGCTACGACGAATCTCAATTAACGCCGGTTGTGGGCATTGTTTATAAATCGTCAGAACAGGTGTCTTATTACGCCAACTATATCGAGGGACTGCTTCCTGGTGAGGTAGCGCCTGCATCAAGCGGTGGTGAACCAATTGAAAACGCGGGTGAAGTTTTTGACCCATACAGCGCCGAGCAAATAGAAGTAGGTGTGAAATATGATGCTGGCCAATACGGTGGTTCATTGAGTGTTTTCAACACCTCAAAGCAAAGCTCAATTGTTGAAGACAATGTTTTCAGTACCGATGGTGAACAGCAAAACCAAGGACTTGAGTTAAGCGTATTTGGCATGCCAACTTCAAATCTACGTGTTTTGGGCGGATTCACTTGGCTCGATGCGGAAATGACGAAAACTCAAGACGGTACGCTAGATGGCAAAACGGCCATTGGTGTTCCTGATTTACAAGCAAACATTAATCTTGAGTGGGATGTTGATGCCCTTCCAGGGCTTACTGTCGATGCACGTGCGGCCTATACGTCGAAACAATATGCCAGTGCCGACAATAGCCTTGAAGTCGATGCATCTAATCGTTTCGATCTAGGCGTTCGTTACAGCTTCCTTGCAGGAATGACCGACATCACACTTCGCGCTCGTGTAGATAACGTCTTTGACAATAATTACTGGGCGTCGGTAGGCGGCTTCCCTGGCTCAAACTACCTTGTATTAAGTGAACCTCGGACATTCAGACTGTCTGCTTCATTCAATTTTTAACGGGTTAAGTTATGCTACTGTCAATCGCTGCCTTTTTAGGCAGCGCATTGGCGATAGGTTTGTTTTACCGCGCTTGGCAAAGCACACAGATCGCCTTTAAACGTATAGCTAAACTCTCGGCATTGTTGTTAATGCTGGCGAGTTTAAGCCTTTGGGTTACAGAGTACGGCCCTGAATTAGGTACCTGCTACGCAGTGGTCGCTTTCTCGTTACAAGCATGGAGTTGGATTTATCTCGCCCGACAACGAATAAGTAAAGATATAAAACGCGTCGATTTACCGTTCGCATCTGGATTGACTACCCCGTCTACCGCCATTGCTTTTAACGCTCTCGTAAAACTACTTGGCAGTGTGTTTTTAAGTGCTATTTGCGCCATGTTAGTTACCGTAGTGTGGACAACAGCGCTTAGCATGAGCAAAGTAAACCAGATTGCACTGGGAATTTACACCATGCCTCTATTATGGGGATGTGGCGCATACTGGCTGTGTGCAGACAGTAAACTATGGCGCCCGGTTGGGGTGTTGAGTGTACTAAGCGCGTTAAGTTACTTCTACTTGTATAGTATATAAAATGAGTATTTCTATTTCTCCCAGCGCAAATAAAAGCGCCTTAAAAAGTCACGCTTGGTTAGGACTAGCCGTTAGTGTGTTGATGTATTGGGTGTGCTTTTCAGGCACTTTATCTGTTTTCTCTCAAGAACTTCTGCGGTGGGAACAACCCCATATTGCAGATAATCTAGATTACACCCCTGGCAGCATTCAAAATGCTTATGAACGCTTTCTCACAATGAAAGAGGGTCAAACACAGGGAAACATTGTCATTCGCTTGCCTACGCACGATTTGCCACGCGCACGCATTAGTGCAGACGGTGAGTATTGGAATATTTCTCCAACCGGCGAATTAAGTGAACCATCCACAACTCCTATTACTGATTTGATCGTTGATTTACACACCGCCCTGCATCTACCTGAAGACATCGGAATGATGGCCGTCAGTGTATTGGGTGCTATTTTGAGTGCATTGATTATCTCTGGCATTGTTGCTCACAGACGTATTTTTAAAGATGCCTTCCGCTTGCGAACAGGCAACAACGAGCAGCTTACACAAGGCGACTTACACAATAGAATGAGCGTGTGGGGCTTGCCATTTCACTTGATGATTGCGCTAACCGGCGTTTATTTTGGTTTAGCGTCGTTTTTAACGTCCATTTATGCCGATACCTTATATGAAGGAAACAAGCTTGATCTGTTTGCCGACATCTATGGTTCATCAATTCAGCTTGAACACCAGCCAGCCATTGCGAATATAGAAAAAGCGCTGACCGACATAATGAAAATGGAGCCCAATACCCAGCCCATTTTTGTTACTTTGGAAAATGCGACCAAAGACAATCAGTATATTCTGCTCGGCTCGCAGCACTTGGATAAGCTCATTTATTCAGAGCAATATCGCTTTAATGCCAGTGGACAATATATCGATAAAGTCGGCTATTCAGATGGTGATGCAGGCCAACAAGCGATATTTTCTGTATATCGCATACACTTCGGCCACTTTGGTCCAGAAGCAATGAAGATATTCTTCGGATTAATGGGGTTCGCGTTAACCATTATTTCTGTCACCGGCATAAATTTGTGGCTGGCAAAACGCGCTAAGCAAGATGCCTTAAACCAGCTTTGGCTGGGTTTTGTGTGGGGCACGCCTATCGCATTTATTTGGGCTGCATTGTTAGAGTTAACGCTGGCGCTGCCCACAAAACCTGTTTTCTGGGTAACATTGACAGCTATTCTTATCGCTTCACTAATGCAAAAAGTGCTTATGAAAACTCACTTGGTGCTGTTGAATTGTCTCGCCGCCTTGTTAGTTGTATTGGCCATTACTCACTTTGCTGTTCACTACCCTAGTTCGTTAGTCATGAACTCGCTCATTATAGACAGCGCGTTTATCGTTTTTGCCCTGTGCGTATGGCGATACCTGTACTCGCGATTAAAGAAAGGCTGGAATGTATAGGCACATTGGTTCTAATGGGAACTGATGGAATTGAGGTAAAGTGAACATGCTTACTTATACCAATCCGGTATGCGGATTGGTATTGTTGTCAGCGTGGTCAACAGTAAAAAGCCTTCCATTTGGAAGGCTTTTTCTTTCTAAAGTATGTTAAGAAACGCCACCAGCGCATTTATTTCATCATCGCTTAAATTAAGTGGCTGTATAAGCGGGGTCGTTTTGGGATAGTGCGGATCCATTGCGTTCTTTCTATTCGGTTTTGGCCTAAAGCCTCCCGCATTGTATTGTTCAATCATGGGTCTGAATTGCACAAACAGCCCGTTGTGCATCCAAGGGCTAGTTTTAGAAACACCCAATAGTGATGGAGTTCTAAACTTCCCAATGTCCTGTACATTTTGAGTGAACTCACTTCTTCCCAAGTCCTCAAAAGACAAGCCGTAACGGTGAAACCCTGTAACGTGGAAATCATTATCGCTAAGCAGTGCGCCTTCGTGACATGTCATGCATTTCGCTTTCGTTCTAAAAAGGTGTAATCCTTCTAGCTGAGATTCAGAAAGCATAGCTTGTGCTTTTTTAGGCGCTTCTTGAGCCAAAGCAATAAAGCGTTGATACTTCGAGTCTGGCGGTGGGATTGTACGTTCAAACGCAACCAGAGCCATCGCTAACATCGCTGATGTGATGTGCTCTTTTCCGTAGGCTTCGTCAAACGCTGCTTTATAGTCTGTCGAAGTATTTAAGCGCTTTAGTGTTTCTTCCAATGGCAAATCCATTTCTATTGGATTTTCTATTGGCTTTAACGCTTGCTCAGTGGCAGTTTGCGCCCGACCATCCCAAAAAAAGCTTTGCCAGTGGTCAATACCAAAAATAGCCGGGGTATTGCGATTGCCTATCTGCTCTCTCACTCCTTTAGCACTGCGCAAGCCATCTTGGAATGACAGCGACTTTACATGACAACTTGCACAGCTCACCGTATTGTCTCGTGACAAAATAGGGTCGTTAAAGAGTTTTTCACCTAGCTTTATTTGTTGCTTAGTCGCCAAAGAGCCAATTGGCGTTAGCGGCGACAAAGCGAGTGGCGCATGGCCATCAGCGGTTATCGCTGCTGGCCATTCGTCAATAGGCGCGGCATACCATTCTCGCAATGCGTCGCCAGCAACCGCTGTTGTTACCAGAAAGCTGCAAGCAGTGGCGAATAACCTGATTAGTGCCATTGATAACCCACTTCAAACCAAATTGAACGACCGGTCTCTATACCCGAAGTGCCTGAGGTAACGGAATAAGTTCGAGCGTCAAAGAGGTTTTGAACATCCACTCTAAACCGCAGAGCATGATCGCCTACTACTTCAGGTACCCAAGTAGCAGACGCATTAACCAAAAAGCGACTTGGAACGTTCACTAGCTGATAAACAGGAACATTAAGTACCTCTTCACCATCACAAATAGAACAAATACGCAAAAGCTGTCCGCTAGACTGCACATCGTCAGTAGCAACATAATCGTCAAATGCCTGGCGATAGGAGCCTGTTACGCTGGTTGTGAAGGTGTCGGTCCATCCTGTTGTCCAACCCACATTAAATGCCAACGGCTGTGAAAACTCAGTTTTAGCAAGGCTTAAATTGTTGAGCGTCGTTTCGACATAGGTATAGCCGGTCTCTTCATCTCCGCTGCGTAAGAAGATAAGCTCATCAATAGGCGCAACATCTACGTCTTCTTCGTCGAAACTGACTTCTTCACTTATTTGGTAGGTGGTATTAAACCAAAAACTGCTGGTATTAAATTGCCAAGCCCACGAGAGCGAAATACGGTCGTTTTGGCCTTTACCATTATTAGTTTGCGTACGGTAGTAATAGCCGTCCTCAGGGTTATAAACGGGGTCACCGCTCACGGAAATCTGATCACGACGCCAGCGTTTCACATACTCAATGGCATAGTTCCCCCAGTCAGTAGCTTGCTTCCAACCAAGTACAATTTCATCGTTATAAGGCGTATCCAGGTTTTCAAAACGATAGCGATAATCGCTTCCACCAGATAAAGGCGACCAACCTTGAAGGTCGCCATTTAAGGAAATGCTTCGGCGTTCCAGCTGATAAGGCAGCTGTGCTTCTCGCACTGCGTAAGAAAGTAGGTTGGTATCGTAATAACGGTTCGCACCAAAAGTAATGAGCTTATCGCCATCGCCGAATAACCGGTAACCGCCGCTAATACGGGGGGCAATGTTTACATTCTGTAGAAAGTCATCGTAATCCGCACGCAGCGCTGCGTTTAGTGTTACGTCGCCCAAGTCCATGCTGTCGGTAACGTGAAACGAAACATTTTGCACATTTACGTCGATGTATTCTTCAGGATACACGCTTCTCAATGCAAAATACTGAGGGGACGCAGTCACAATATTTGAATACGCCAATACGTGATCAGGATTGGTAAAATCTAAAGGCTCTCCAAGCTGTTCCTCTAATTCTTCTATGGTCATTGACGTCGTTAAAGCTACGCAGTCGAACACCGCCCCGTTACAGTTCAGGTTACTCACCCCAGTGATCGGTGAGTTGTAAACGTAGGTATCGTAATACCGCTGTCGCTCCAGCGACTCATTATTATATTGAAACCCAGCTTTTATGCTGTGTTCAATATCCAACCAGTTAAACGCGTTAAACCTGACTAAATTATCGAAAAAGAGCGCTTGCTGAGTTTTGTCCAAGTCGCCGTATCCACCTTGGTTCGACACAGCGGCTTCTTGCGTGGGATCTCCTATTCCCCACTCCCTTCCAATAGCTTTAGCCCAAGGATAGTAGTGAGGGTTTGCGGAGCGCGAATTGTAACTCTCTGCGAAGCTAAGCGTTGACTCAAGCGCGAAACTATCAAAACCGTGCTCAACTTTAACGCTACTACTGAATCCGCCGCCTTCAATTTCAAAGTCGCTGTCAATTGCATTGGCTATGATGTCGTTGCTTGTATACGGCGAATAGTTAGCCGTTAACGTGAGCTTATCTACCCATAGATTTCGTTGGGTAAGTTTAACCAGTACGTTGGCGTTTTCGCGCTCAGTAGCAACCGGTTGATTTAGGCTTAACTTTGATATTTCACTGGTGGTGTAATTTGCTGAAACCAGCAAGTGGTAGTATTCGTTCAGCGCTTTGGCAAAATTAACGTTTAATATCTGCTTCTCAAAGGCAGGCTCATCAGGTGCCTCTTCATTGGTTTCGGTCACATCTTCAGCTAAAAAGGTTTTATAGCTATTCCAATCGCTTCGAGAAGTGCGATAGTTAAAACCAAATTCGGTTTCTTTATAGCTTTCGCGCGTTTCTACATCTACCACGCCGCCGCTGAAACTGCCGTATTGGGCAGGCACATTGTTGGTGTAAACCGTAATGCTATCTATAATTTGTTGATTAATGTTGAAGGTTTGCGTTGTACCTTCAACATCATTTATAAGCGTGTCATTTGAACGGTAAGAGCTTGGATCTTGGCGACTGTTAAAGTTCATACCGTCAAGGAAGAAACCGGTTTGCCATGCTTCAGCGCCCATAATTGACACCCGCTGTGCCTGAATCTCTCCTTGTTCAGACGCGTCATATTGCTCAGACCCAAGCACCACACCCGGCAATAGTCCGAGTAATTCGGTAAAGTCTCCGCCCGTGCGCGGCGTATACTCAATGAAGTTTCTATCTAGCGTAAAGCGCCCTTCAACTTCTGGCACTTGCAAGCCAATAAAACGACCTTCAACTAAGATACGTTCAATTTTTTTGGCATTCTCGTTTTCTTCCACACACGCCAATCGTTCAGCATCGGTCATCCTGTTCAATGCGTCTTCAGAAATGCAAACATCACTCGTAGGAGCAACTACATCTTGCTGCTGTTGGGCATTAGCAAACGTTGCGTTGGCTAATAACGACAACAGCAGCCCGCTAGGGGCTGCATATTTCATTAAAAATTACCTTATGCTTAATCTTTGTCTAGAGGGTTTAGATCGTTAGGATCTTCAATGCCGTCGTTATCAGCGTCGTTGTCTGTACTAAGTCCAGACTCAGAGATAGCGTCTTCGGTCGCATTTAATAAGAAAAAGTTGGGAAGACCATCATTGTCAGTATCTACGTTGGCTATTGCCGATGCTGGGAAGTCATCTTGGGTCGCCATTGTTTCCGCTATAACTGCAAATAAGGCTTCGCTATCCGCAGTGGTGTAGATTTCGTTAACAGATAACGACTGCGCGTCTTCGTAATTACCTAACCATGCATATTGCTCAATGAATGATTCGTAAAAATCGACGTTTTCGCTGTCTGCAAACTCAGATGTTGCTGCCAGTAAGCTTTCTAGTAAAGCAGCGCCTGTAGCTTTGATACTGCTGATAGCTTGAGCATATTCTTCATTTAGACCAGCATGCTTTTTAGTGGCAAGTAGCAGGTTGTCAATATTTAAAAAAGCGTTGCTGTCATCTGGTTCGAAAACCGCTTCAAGCTCACCAAGAATATCGTCTACCGCATCAACCTTGTCTTCTATTGTGGCCGCGTTAGATACCGCTTCTACAGCCTGGTCGGCGATGGTAGAGAACATAGAGGCCGCCGTTTCAAGCTCGCCTAGCGACGCAAATGCATTGGCAATATAGATTCTGGATTCGAACAAGCTGCTAAGATCTTCATCGTCTCCTGCAAGGACTTCTACATTGGCTCGAGCTACGCTTATGGCACTTTGCATACCTTCTTCGTTACCCAGTGCACGCTGGATAAAAGCGGCATTGATAAACGCATTCATTTTTTGGAGCTCTGAGGCTTGGCTATCTTCGCCAAAGTACAAAGCCACTATATCTAAACACTTACCATAGAGAGTATTTCGCGTCTCATTGTCACCGCCAAATTCCGCGTAAAGCTCGACGAAACGACTACAGCCATAGTTTTCCACCAGTTTATCTACGTTGTAACCAACGTCATCAAAATAAGCCTGGGTGGATAGCACGTCGATAGCCGCTGTTGTCATTTGTCGAGCTTCAGCATTCAGGCCTGAATAGTGTAAAAACCACGCTGCACGCTTATCAAGAAAACCAGCATCATCCTGTTCTACTAGGGCTTCAACCACGTATTCGGTGTCAGTGTAGGTCACAGTAAAGGTATGGGTAAGCGCTTCAATAAGCGGGGTAAAGTCTTCACCGTTAAATGCGCGGCTTACAATGCTGTAAGCATAGTGATCGCGATACGCTTTCTTAGTGTCTAAATCTGTTGAGCCCTCTTCCTCTTCTACTAACATTAGCGGTAAATTACCAATAGCAGTCTCGGTAGAGTTTGCCGCAATATAATCTGGATAAAGAGCAGCGAAGGGGCCAGTCAGGTTACCCAGTCCCGTTGGGTAGCGACTTAACGTTTCTTCTGCATAGTCAGCCACATCAACGCGATAAGCATCGTCATAGTCAGCGGTCACATACATTGATATACCGCGTGCTAATGAGGTTTTTGCTCTGTGCGTCAGCTCTGCTTTCTGTTCATCGCTGCCGATTAGGCTAGCGGCATATGCGTAGCGCGTCGCTTCGACTAGCAGTAACGTACGACTAGTAAAATTGTTGTTTCCCCTTACCGTATTAAAGCTTGTGGTATCCGCAATGTGAATTGCGTAGTCTAACGCGGTAATGACTGATTCGTAGTTTAAATCAGACTGCTGCGTAGCGTAGGCTTCTACACGGCTCGCCAATAAGTCTGTAGCTAAAACGCCAAATTTTCCGTGTGCGCTGGTACGCGCTTGGGTCAAATCAGACAATTCTTCGGCGTAGGCTCGGGTGATGTTTAATACAACTACTGCAGAATCAAAGTCATCGGCGTCGATATAATCTTCAACAAGCTTTCGATAAAAGGTGGCATCACTTGTACTTAAGTTATCTAAACCAAGCTCGGCAATATACGCATTTTTCTGAACGACGGCTTCGGTTCTGAAAATTTTTGCAGTGTCACTTTCCCCAATTCTTTCCAGTTCGTTAGCACTTAAGCGCAGCGCTTCAGCTTTACCTGAACGGGTGATGACCTTCTCATTGATAGTTTGTAAACTTAAGTCTGCAAAGCCTGCTACTGCATAGCCAACGGCAATATTGATGTAGGCATCTTCTGCCACTTCGGCGTCAGTAATGACAAAAACATCGTTCGTACCATCCCTTACCACCATATTTTCGGCGTTTGTAATATGTGAATGAGACGAAGCGTAATAATAAGTAAGTTTGTCCTCATTACTCACATACGAGGCACCTAAATCGATAGTACCAAGCACTGGCTCACCGATGCCATCTGACACACTCACTACAAAGCTGTCGTCAACCGTGGCAAGTTCGTTCGCGACAAAAGTAAACGCCCCGGTTGCGCTATCAATGTCTACTACACCTTGTTCAGGTTGGGCATTCACGGTAAACGTCAATGTATCCCCATCAACGTCTGTGGCCTCGATAATTCCGGTTGTTTCGCCGTTACTACCGACAACTAGCGATGAGGTCTGAATGACAGGTAAATCGTTTACATTTGTAACCGTAAAAGAAATCGATGCACTTACTGACTCGATACTGTCTGATACTGTGATGCTTGCCGTGTCTTCACCAAAGAAGTCGGCACTAGGGGTGTAAACAAAACTACCGTCTTGGCTTACGGTTAAGCTTCCATTAGAGGGGCTTGTACCCACTGAAAACCCTAGCGTGTCACCGTCTGAATCTGACGCCACAACCGTTCCGGTTGCGGTATTATCTTCAAGCGTAGTTATTGATAAACTAGCTTGGCTTAAGCTTGGCGCGTTATTGCCTCCACTTCCACCGCCGCATGCAGTTAACGCTAAAACAGACGTAGTCAAACACGCCAGTTTTACGTTAATTCTTCGTCTATTTTCTTTGTTTTGAACGAACTCAAGTGCCATGTATGCCAACTCCAAGCAAAAAGGGAGCGCATACTAATAAATAATGCAAATGATATCAATTCTCATTTGCTAAAAGTTCAAATCTTTACATTTCTTTATTGAAGAATTAAAAGCGGGAAACGAGGATTGTTTCCAGGCTGCCAAGGAGATGATATAAACTTGATGTTATTTACCCCCATTTTTTCTAGCAGTGCCGGAGTAGCCGTCCACCCTCTTGCCTTTTGTTCAACCGCTGCTTTAATTAGGTCTTTCGATAGCCCTATAGTAAGCAGTGCATGGTCGGTAGAAATACGTTCAAAAAACCGCTTTTCTCGGGCAACAGATCTTTGTGTGATGTCATCGTAATGTTGTCGAAGTTCTTGCCATTTTTTGCTTTTCTCTTCGCCCTCGAAATGCCTTACCATGGCGTCAATATCGCTGTCTCGCCAATAGGCTGAAGCCGCATCTCCATGCCAACCCAGTACCGCTTTTTCTCCAAGCCACTTGTTTTTACCCGCGGTGAATACGTAGTTTGCGCAAGAAGAAAAGCAAAATGTGCTCACTTTTACATCCAGGCTGTGTTCAAGAACAAACTCTCCTAAGTCCATTCCTAAATCTACATTGCCGCCACCACTGGTAATTGCCAAAGTAGTAGGTTTCACCTCTGCCTGTTTAAACAGTTCGAATGCATTTTCGTTGTTTTCTTTTGAGATCCCACCTTGGTAAACAAGAGTCTTTTCGTCCAAAAATACTTTGGCATGAAGGCCAAAACTCGTCGCTAGTAAAACAGGAAAAATCAAAAAAGACACGTTTAAAAACAGTGGACGATGCGAAACTCGCTCAAAGAACATGATGAACCTTTAAAAAGATGGAAAGAGAAAAGTAGCAATGAAAAAGGACTAGATAACCTTGCTCTGCAGGAGCTTAACAAGACATACAAACGCTAGAAATGTTCGCGATTCTCGTAATAATCGTTACCGTTGAGATCTTCAAATAAAACGGTTATGTCCTTATCTTCTCCTACGAAGGGGCGAAGCGCAGTATCGATAACGTGAGCCACTGCAGTTTTGACATCCTGCCCGCGATCAAACCACAAAACTTCTACAAACGGATAAGCCGAAGAGGCTCCACCGGCCACAATGAACTGGCTCGCAATGTGCTCTACTGTGAAATG
The DNA here is from genome assembly GCF_022348355.1 of Alteromonas sp. Cnat2-8. NCBI lineage: Bacteria > Pseudomonadati > Pseudomonadota > Gammaproteobacteria > Alteromonadales > Alteromonadaceae > Alteromonas > Alteromonas sp. Cnat2-8. The sequence continues at coordinate 133,181 of NZ_JAKREX010000002.1, read as the reverse complement.
ATCGTTAGGGGTGTCGGTCAGTTTGGCAAACTGTTCAACGATTGAACCTGCAACCTCTTCTAACGCTGATTGCTCGATACCTCTTACGCGAATGTGCGGCATTTTTTGTCCTTTAATAACTCTTTAGTTTGTGTACCGGAATTTTCTAAACGGCATCATACCACGCTTTAAAAGCGTCTAGACTGAGGATTCGCCTTTAGTACGCGATGAATACCATACTATTCGGTAAAAGGGTAAAACGTTCTCACGGCAAATTAAGAATTATACCGAAACAGAATCTCGCACCACCACTTCACGCCATAAATGAGAACACTCTTCCACAAACTTTTTGTGAATAGGATGAAGCTGGTACTCATCTTGCGCTTCAACACTTTCAAATAGCATAAGTTCAGACACGTCAAACGAGTTATCTATCACGTCACGCTTTAGTGTATTGGCAGGCACACCAATGTGAAGCGAGTGAACTTGTGGGATAGCGCGCAACGATTGCAAACCAGCAATGAGCTTTTGCTTATCTTCTGTTGACGTTGGATCTTTCAGCCAGAAGTAAACCATATGAAGGATAGGTGGTAACTCAGCGTTTGTGGTGCGGGACGAATGCGCCATAGCGGGCAATGCAGATAGCGAAGCAAACGCTCCTGCGGTTGCTAAAAATTGTCGTCTTTTTGTATCTGCCATAATAGAGCCTGCTTACCTTAGCTGTAGATTTCTGTCATAAACATTGAACATGCTGATGTTTCTACAATGACATTGGATCTCAATTGAAGCAATAGGAACCCGTTCATCTTCGCGTAAACACACACTTGTGAGCTCTGTCTTTCACTGCGAAATAGATCTGAACTCAATTAGCAAGGCAAGAAAGCGCCAGGAATTTAATATTCTGCATGTTGGCAAGCAACTTGAAAGATACCTAAAGAAACTGAATTTTAAACATGTAAACAACGAGATTTTGACGCTATGCGCTTACCTACCAAACAGCTTATCAATAAAATTGAAAACTTATCTAATGGTCTAACGCCAGAGCAGCTAGCAAGCTTCCTCGATATTATTGACGCTATGACGGCATTGGTTGAAGAAGCTGGAGAGTTAAAAGGCGATAGCGACAACAAAAATGCTAGCCTCAGTACTGAGCTATCCGTACTCCACTAAGACTGGCCTTTTTAGGATTACCGCTCTGAGGTAACAACGGTGCTGCTATACCAAGCTGAATACCAGTATCAACACCAAGAACGATAAATATTCGTTTTTGCTCATTTGTAGTTCGTTTATGTTCGTTTTATGATGCTTTCCTAGTAAATGTACATGGGAAGCTGCGTCAGAATTAGCACCTAACGGCCTGTTAGTTGAATGAACGGTTAATGCACTATTGCGCCACATAAAACGGTTTCAGCTTTCATTCTTCATAACATAGCTCTGTCGCTTCTTTTTCTGATCAATGCGTTGTACTGGTTAAAGATTAAAAGGAAGAATTATGTTACCTCTCACGGAACCAACGCTTTTCCGCCAGTGTGTTGCTGAATTCATAGGCACGGCAATTCTGATATTCTTCGGTGTTGGTGCCGTTGCAGCATTGGTATTAACAGGCGCCTCGTTCGGTCAATGGGAAATCAGTATTGTCTGGGGGTTTGGCGTCGCTGTTGCCATTTATTGTACTGCTGGCGTTTCCGGTGCACATATCAATCCAGCGGTAACTATTGCGCTTGCGCTTTTTCACGGTTTTGAAAAGCACAAAGTTGCCCCCTTCATTCTTTCCCAGTTTTTGGGGGCATTCGCTGCTGCTGCACTTATCTACGGGTTGTATCATCAACTTTTTATAGATTATGAACTCACTCATAACCTCTCGCGCGATAGTGTAGACGCTCTCACAACAGCAAGCATTTTCTCTACTTTTCCCCACAAAGCCCTTTCATTTTGGGGAGCCTTTGGCGTTGAGTTCGTTATCACTGCCGTTTTGATGTTCGCAATACTGGCATTGGGAGATGAAAATAACGGCGCATCCCGTGGAGCCATGAATCCGCTACTAATTGGTATTGTCATTGCTGTCATTGGCTCTTCTTTAGGGCCGTTGACCGGTTTTGCCATGAACCCAGCTCGCGATTTTGGTCCTAAGCTCTTTTCCTATATTGCAGGATGGGAGTATGCGCTTGATGGGGCGAAAGACATCCCCTACTTTATTGTGCCTATTGTAGCGCCTATATGTGGAGCATGCTTTGGCGCTTGGCTGTACCCTGTATTAATAGGTCATTCCCTTTCGCCAGAAAGTCGCGCTTGCACTATTCCAAACGATTGCGAAACTTCCGCTGTTACACAAACTTCTGAAGCGAGTGTTGATAGAGGGTAAGCTAACTATTGATATACGAGCGGCGATGGCCTATTTTACGCCGCGGTTGAACTTACAAAGAAGCATAGCGTGTGTTTTATTTAATAGCAGTAACTGTCCTGTGGGCATTTTCCTTTTCGCTCATAGGCGAGTTTTTGGCGGGCTCAGTAGACAGTTATTTTGCTGTTTTGACACGCATTGTGCTCGCCACACTTGTCTTCCTTCCTTTCCTTAGGCCAGCATTATTGAACCTTAAACAAAAGGTGATTCTGGCCAGTTTAGGTGCTGTGCAATTAGGGCTGATGTACATCTTCTTCTATCACGCATTTTTGTTTTTAAGCGTGCCAGAAGTGTTGCTTTTCACCATTTTCACGCCGCTTTATGTCGCCATTTTGAACGACGCCCTGTTTAAGCGGTTTACCCCGTTTTATTTATTGTGCGCACTTATTGCCACCGCAGGTGCAGCCATAATTCGCTTTGAAGGCGTGACTGATAACTACTGGTTTGGTTTTGCCATTGTTCAGGGTGCTAATCTTTCCTTTGCACTAGGACAAGTGGGTTATAAAAAGCTGACCTCGACTTTTACAGCTCAAGTACCCTATCACAACGTATTCGCGTGGTTTTATTTAGGCGCACTGGCTGTTGCCTTACCTGCGTTCTTCCTATTTGGCAACCCAAGCCAACTACCGCAGAACACCGAGCAATGGGGAGTGCTACTGTGGTTGGGTATTGTGGCGTCGGGGCTTGGTTATTACTTTTGGAACCAAGGCGCGCTTAAAGTATCTGGAGGTACATTAGCCATAATGAATAACGCACTTATACCGGCAGGGCTTGTGGTTAATTTACTGCTTTGGCAAAAAGACACCGATTTTACACGCCTGTTTCTTGGCGGTGCCATCATTGCTATTGCACTTTGGATGTCTCATCAATACGCCAAGAAACAGATTTAAGCCTCAAAAAGGCCAAAGCTACGCAGGACTATACTCACTCACCATGGTGTAGTCTTTGCGCGGCCCGATGACCTGCCACGTAGAGCGCCACACAGGCCACGCTGTGAAGTCATAGCGCACCACGTAATTATCGTCGCCGCACAAGTGCTCAGCGTTTGGATTGGTCGAACTGAAAGAATGAAAATAACGTTCATCGTCGAACAACACTTCAAATAAACCAGTTTGAGGCTGCTGCCAGAAATACCGACGTTCTGCGGGCATTACGCTTTCGTTAGGCGCAGTTACTTCGCCTTTTTCGTAATACGCCAAGCCGCTTTTTTCTTTTTGTACGCTGCCTTCCAGCCAGCTAAATTCAGCCTCGCCAGAAAAGGTAAATACATCGCCATTTCGCTGGATGATTTTGCGCGTTAGCGTCCATCGTCCAGCAAAATCGTCCAAGGTATGAGGATAATTAACTGTCATTGCGCCGCCCTTACCAAAAATAGGTAACAGTGGCAGAATATTGGTCGCCGCGCCCCGGCGTTCCTGGGATTTCTTCAAAGCGCTCATCCCACAAGTTATCGACTGCCAATACCAGGCTTAACCCTTCAACCTGAGCAGGTGAATATGTGAAAGTGACATGTGAGAAAAACGCAGAGTCACCGCCGTTTCTAAGCGCATTGGTTTCTTGTTTCCGCCACTCGTTGTCAATGCGCACTTCAACCGTATCGGTTGCAAACCACACCAACCCAAGGGTGGCGCGATGCGGCGGATAGTTAAGCGCGTAAAAGCTCGCGTCTACCTCATCAATTCGATAGTCTTCAGACTTATCTAAATAGGTGTAGCTGGCCACCACATCTGCGCTCTCAAAGCGTTTAATGGCAATCACCTCAACACCTAAGGTTTCGATATCGACTGGGTTTGCACTGCGTGCTGAAGTAGCGTCGAAGCTATACGTCCAATCTGTCAGCTCGTTATCCCAGCGATAGAATACGGCGGTATCAACTTTGAAAGACGTTTTATCAAATGACGCCCCAAACTCTAAGTTTTTGCTGACTTCTCGCTGTAACTGGTTGTTACTTCTAAACAGACCGCTTGTGGTGCTGCCGCCTACAGCAGTGTAGCCAGCCACCTGCGTCGCCTCTGCATACGAAAGATAGAGTGTACGCGAGGCATTGCTCCCTGCTTGGGTAAGCCAGCTAATATCGCCCACAAAAGACAGTCGGTCGTCGTCGCGATTTGTATCGTCAAACGCCCCACCTAAACGAACGGTAAGCAATTCATTGCTGTTCAACTGAGTTCGATACTCGGGCACTACGCTTATTTTGTAGTATTCGCGAGAGGTGAAATTGTTCTCTAGCGTGGTTGAGGTGATGTCGTCTGCAGTAAGCTGTGCTGCGTAGTTGATACTAAATTCTTGCGAAACATTATGAGTACCGGAAAACGCCAATGACTTCACTTTGGTTTCGTGAAACGCCTGAAACGCTTCAGGATTTTCACGTGAAAATACGTAATGGTCGTCATTCTCTCTGTAGTAAGCAGAAACCTCAAAGGTATTTTTCATGCTCTCTTCGCCGTAGCGCTGTTTGTGATTTAGCATGACCAAACGGGTTTGAATGTCTTCTGTCTCGTTTACATTAAAAGGCGTGTACAAGTTAGGCCAGCCAAAAAACTTTTGCTGAAAGCCATAAAACACGTCGGTTTGTGAGTCATTACTTGCCAGCTGAATACGCCCTGACGCGCGTTCGAAATTATGATCGCCATTAGCAATAGTGCCATCACTTTCAGAGCGAGAATACTCTCCTTCAACGCCAACAGACCAACCGGGTAAATCACTAAGCGCGTGCTTTACTGCACCGTGTACACGCTGCAAATTGAAGTTGTTATTACCTATTCCCACTGACACACTGCCTGCTGTTTGGATGGGACGCCAGCCGTAAGACACCGTACCTACAGAGCTATTTACGCCGTAAAGCGCGTTATCGACGCCCGTGAAAATACTCGGCTTCGTCAACATTTCTGGCGCAATAGGAATCTCGGCGAAATAGTGCCCCGTTTGCGGGTCGATCAGCGTTGCGCTTCCTATGCGAAAACCCGTGTTTTCGAATATACCGCCGCGAATAGTCACGTCAGCCTGCGCTTCTGCCATGTTTCTTGATTGCAAATCGACTCGCGGATCGTACTCTAAGTTAGATATAGGTGAATTAAACGTCCCTACCGGCTCGTTGTTCGCCGTCGCCGCCCCTTCAATCGTAATTTTTTCTACGCCTTTTTCGTTGCTGTCCACGCCAGAGTTAGCGTTTGATGAATCAACACTTTCAGCGGCCATGGCGGCAAAAGGTAAAGTACAAAAGAGTAAAGATAGGGTTGTGTGACGCATTCAGTGTCCTAGTTAAAAATTTAGGTTCAGCCTGCAGGCAAGAGTAATAAAAACGCGAAGTGTATAGCATTAGTAGACCGAGGAAAACGCTGCGCAGGTCAGTTTAGACCAGTAAGTTTATTTTTACTCACAGCTCTGCACATTTCCATTTATCAATATAAACAGCCTGTATGTATCTGTAGCAGCCCGCATTAATCATCAATCTCACCTTATTGTTTGCTTACCTTTCTTGCTAAAAGAAACGAGATAACATAACATTCGCGACCTCTACAAAACCTGCCAAAGACACGTAATACCTTGCTTATGCCTGACCTTAAAACACCGTTTATATTTTCTTTAGTTGCATTATCAGTAAGCGCCGCTGCGCAAAGTGATGAAAGCTCCCTTCAAGGTGCTCATGATGAACTTGAACACATTGAGGTAAAAAGACACTTTCAGCCATACCGTGGTAATGTACCGCTAATCGACACCCCACAAGCAATCGACCGAATTACTGCTGATACCTTAGCGAATGAAGGGATCACGCGCTTCATCGATGCGCTAGATTTTGCGCCCACCATTGTTAGACAAAACAACTCTGGCGGCATGTTCGATAGCTTTGCGATCCGAGGTTTTTCTGGCGATGAAAATAACCCATCGGGTTATTTAATAAACGGCTTCAACGTGCGTGGCTATAGCGGTAATAGAAGCACGGTTAACGTTCAAACCATAGAAGTAATGAAGGGGCCGGGTTCAGCCTTATATGGTCAAGGTGAACCTGGCGGTACCATTAACGTTATTACCAAAAAACCTCAGTTCGAAGAGCAAGGCTACATCCAGGGTACCGTAGGTAATTTTGATAAAAAACAAGTAGAGTTCGATTACACGAACGGCATTAATTCAGACATGGCGTATCGCGTTAACGGTTCATACGAAGACTCTGATACTTATCGCGATAACGTGTTTTTCAAGAATTTGAACCTTAACCCTTCATTCATTTGGAACATTTCTGATCACACTAGCTTAAGCTATCAGATGGAAATACTGGATCAGGAAAAGCCGCTTGATCGCGGTGTGTTCATAGTAAATAACGACTTTGACGCCGTAGATGCCGAAGACTTTTATGGTGATGTTAGAGACGGAGCGCATGAAGTTGAAGCCTTCGGACATCAGCTAGTGTTAAATCACGAGTTGAATCACAACTGGCATTTACTCAGTGGCTTCGCCTACAGAGACTCTTCTTTTGAAGGGCAGTCTTCAGATACTGAACTGTCAGAAGGCCGTCAGCTTTTGTATACCGACCCATCTATACTTTCAAGGCAACGCAGAACCCGTGACTATCAAGCGCAAGACTTATCACTACGCTTTGAATTAAGTGGCGTGGTGGACGTGGCAGGCTTCGTAAATAACGTCTTGTTTGGTTTGGACTATTACAACTACCACATCGATACAGACTATCGTCGTTTGCGCACTGCGTGGGGGGCGGGTGATACCACTTATAGCATCGACCCTGAAAATCCAGACTACACTATTTTCAGACCTGACGTTACGCCCACTACACTCACGGCTGAAAAGCAAAAAGGGTTAGGTTTCTACGCACAAGATGTTATAGAACTTAGCGAAGCAACCAAGCTTTTAGTTGGCTTTCGCGTGGACAAATTCGAGCAAGACATTCTTAATAAGTTAAGCAATGAAGGGCAAGAACAAGACCAAACGGAAGTGACGCCACGCTTTGGTTTCGTGTATGAAATCAATGATTCTGTAAGCCTTTACACTAGTTATGCAGAAGGTTTCAGACCCAACTCCGGACTTGACTCTGACCGCAACGCGTTTGACCCTGAAGAGACCACCTCTTTTGAGGTAGGAGCTAAGTGGGAAAACATTGCTGATATGTTTTCTGGTAGCGTCGCTATTTTTGATGCTGAAAAGACCAACATGCTTACCGCTGAACCTAACACTGGCTTTTCAGCTACGCTCGGTGAAGTTGAAAGCCAAGGGGTAGAATTTCAGTTAACCACTGACCTTACTTCAGACATTCGCCTTGATATGGCATACGCATACATAGATGCTAAAACCGCTAACGAAGTCAATAACTTGGATTGGGGCGTGCCTATAGCTAAAGGGTCGCGATTAATCAATATCGCCAAGCATTCGGGGTATATCTCGCTTAACCATTTCACCAGCGTATTTGAAAAAGAAGCGTTCTTTGGTGTGACCATGCGTTACGTGGGCGATCGCTTAGGACAAACCACCGATCCAACATTCATTTTGCCGTCTTATACCCTTGTGAACTTAGCAGGGTCGGTGAATATCAGCGATGCACTTTCTATGAGATTTGACGTGAATAATCTGTTCGACAGAGATTATTTTGAGAACTCATACCATCAGCTTTGGACCATGCCGGGCTCTCCGACTAACTACACAGTAAGCGTTAAGTACCAGTTCTAGTAATAAAATCAAACAAGCCGGTGGCTTCGATGTTCCGGCTTGTTTGGTATACATTTCTATTCGCCGTTTTGCACTGGCATTTTCCCTGAGTCACGGTTTTCCCACCCGTGTCCGTTGAACGGGTCTACACCTAGCTGCTGCATAATGTAGGGGAAGTCAACGTTAACCCAGTTATCTACAATTTTACCGTCTACCACTTTCCAAAAATCCATATAGCGAATTTCGACTTTTTTACCAGTAGGCTCTATTCCCATAAAGGTCCCAGTGTGAACCGCTTCTTGGCGACCAAACGCAGCGCACCACTCACCTTGTGTGACGCGAGCTTCATCTATACAAACTTTATCAGAAAACGCAGCCTGAAACGGTCGCTGCCAGTTGTCTTGAAACTCTTTTAACCCTTGTTTGAAGCCGCAACCTGCATTGCCCATCCAGCGAAAGTTCTCGCTGAAGAAACGGCCCATATTGTCGATATCATGATCATTTAATCCATCGACCATAGCGTCAATGGTATCAATGGTTTCCTGCGTTTTTGACAAGTCGTTGTCTTTTGTAAGAATGCCTTGTTCTGGACGTGAACCTTTCATCTCATATCTCCCCAAAAAGTGTTGAGTACTGCATATTAAAAGCTCTGTTTAAAGAATGCGTAATTAGGGTTTTGAAACAGAGCGTAAAGTAGATATTCAGCGCTAAGAACCAAAACTGGGCTCATCACCCTAGTGATTGCCCAGTTTGCTCAGCGTTTAAAATAGCGCACTGCGCTACACGTGTTAATCGAACTTGTACTGTAAGCTTACGCCGTATGTACGCGGGTTATTCCAGTTTGCCTGAATGGAGTTGATAGGCAGCCCATTAAGCACTTGAGACTGAACCACTGCACGAGTAAGCACTTCTTCATCCGTCAGGTTATTTGCAAAGAAATCGACGTTTAAGTTTTCATTTACTTCCCAAGAAATGCGAGCCGTTACCATGGCGTGAGCATCTACTTTTGTTTCAGGAATATTGATATCAAACGCGTAGTGATCGTCAACAAAGTTCACATGAAGATAAGGCGTTAAGTAACCGCCATTTGGCAATGAGTACTCATACCTTGCACTTAGGCCCAGCGTATAATCTGGCGACATAGCTGGAGAGTAACCCGCAAAGCTAAACTGGCTATTTGGATCGTTTATATCCTGACGGCCATCAACATTGCCTAACCCAAGTAATGGCTGAAGTTGAGAATTACCTACAGCAAAGTCGTCAGCGAACTCGGCGTTAAGAAGCGCCAAGGTTGCATTTAACGTTAACTCGCTTAGTGGGCGCCATTCCAAATCAGCTTCTAACCCGTAGGTGTCAACCTGACCACCGTTTTCATAGTATTCAAAGGTTGTACTAACGCCAGTAGAAACGCACTGTGCCACGGTTAACTCAGTTGTTGTGTCGTTACACGATACTGCAAACAGCTGCGCTTTCACGTCATCGTATTGGTTTGCAAAAGCAGAAACGTTAAACCGAACGGTGTTATCGAATAAAAAGCTCTTCAAACCAATTTCGTAAGAAATAACTTCTTCATTGTCGTATAGCGGATCGGCACCACGCGCTACCACCCTCGCGTCGTTAGCACCACCAGTACGATAACCTGTTGCTGCACTGGCATAGACCATCATGTCTTTTGCAACATCTAGCTCGTAAGCTAATTTCCACAATACCGCTGAGTCGTCCCAATCGGGAATTGAATCGCCTGTAAATGTCTTTTCGTCTTTGTTGTAGCGAAGGCCAACCAACAAGCGGTTGCTGTCGTTAAGTTGATAACGAGCTTGGCCAAATACGGCTACAGAGTCGACTTCATGCGGGTCGTGATTTGGATTTCCCCACGAAGGAACCGTAATAGAATCTGGCTCACCGTTACCGGTTGTATCCTCACGCCACAGCCATTCCCAATCCGCTTCTTGCGAGAACAAATAAACGCCTGCTATCCAAGAAAACGGGCTATCGCTTTCAACAGATGACAACTGTAGTTCGGTAGAAAACGCTTTTTGATCGTCCTGACGTCCAAAGCCCCCAACAAAGTCTAAGCCACCATCGCTGTAGTCGTTATCGTAGAATTGCTCGCCTGACAGTTCAGAATAATTGGTGGTCCACTTTGCGTTTGCCCAGTCCATCGCCCAGTCGAGGGTCAAGGTTGCCGACCATGCTTCTTGGTTATCGAAAGACACCGCATTTCTGTATACATCGTATGGGCCTTCATCATCTCGCTCTGCATCAGCTGGCTGATAAATGTGGCCAGGTGTTACCGTAGCAACAGGGTTGTAAACGCCCGACCCCGGTGAGGTTTCAGAAATTTGATATCCCGCAATTTGTTGGTAACCCCAAATTGCTTCTGAGTTTGCGTCTTTCTTACTGTAATCAAGGCGAAGCAATGCAGTAACATCGTCTGAGAATTCGTATTTAGTCGTGTTACGTAAGTAGAATTGGTTTTTCTCACGTAAATCGTCTGACGAGCCCGGCAAGAAATGGTTTTCGATCATGCCGTCATGACGGTCGTGACTCATGACAAAGCGCGTAGCGGCCTTATCACTAAGCGGCAGGTTTAGAATAGCTTCATAGGCCGAACGGTCATAGCTACCATGAGTAAGTTTCACAGAACCACTGGTATAGCCAAGTTCAGGCTGCTTTGAAATAACGTTGATACTACCTGCAAATGTATTTCTTCCATACAGTGTTCCCTGCGGCCCGCGCAGTACTTCAATGCGCTCAATATCAACGTAAGCCCCTAAGCCACCGGTGGTCGTTGGCACATAAATACCATCCTGGAAAATACCAACAACTTGTTCAGCAATACCTGTACCGGCCACGCCAACTTCGTTGGTACGAGCACCACGCATAGCGGGACGAACTTCACCACCTGAGCTGCCTATTCTTAATCCGGAAACAACGTTTTCAAGACCACTAATATTTTCAATGCCGTTACGCAAAATATCATCTGCACCTAACGCGCTCACAGAAGACGATACTTCCTGCAAATCTTGAGATTGTCGGTTTGCTGTTACTTCAATACGTTCAACGCCCGCTGCTTTAGCTTCGCTGTCAGGGGTTTCTTGTTGGGCGCTAGCGCAAAAACTAACGCTGATTAGAAGTGCACTTTGAATAGCGCGGGAGAGGTATGTTGTATGGTACTTTCGTTGGTCTTGCTTCATCGTGATAGTTCCCGGATTAATAAAACCTTATCTGCAGTAACCTGTTAGTGCCCTGCGTTTATCAAGCCTTTGATGACCCTGCCTGTGACAACATCATACTAGGTTGTTTAATTCTTGGTCTAAACAAACATACAACTCAATTTACTTCGAAGTCAATAAAAATGTTCAAAGATTGTTAATTCATGAATTTTAATTTTTTGTTTAAATACATTAAGAACAAATAAATGCATGTAACAAAAGGCTTTATTTATAAACAATGAGCTTTAGCAATGACAGCAAAAAACAAGATTTCGAAGTATAAATATAGACTTCAAGTCAAAAATGACTGGTAGGATCTGCATAGAAAAATGGCACTCGAATGGATAGAAACCGAATGCTGATGCATGAGTTAAGCATTAGTGAAAAAAGGTAAGAAAGTGCACTTGAGATAGCTTGGGTTATCAGAAAGCCCACCTAGCAAAAACGGACGTTTTGCTAGGTAGCTTCGAGGGGAAATGACGTCAGTCAGTACACCAATTTCAGGTATAAAGCCTTTGGTATTGTTCGATTAACTGTAGGTGGTAGTGCGCGATAAGATATCTAACCCTTGCTGTTTTAACCAATAAGGCACATCCATCAACACCCAGTTTTCCAGTAATTTATCCCCTTTGCGATAGTACACATCAACCACTCGCATGTCGGCACGAATACCCGACGCCGGCATGCCGAACAAGCCGCCACCAGCCGTATTCGATAGGTTCGGCCAGCCAAAGAAACAGGCAAAACTGCCTTCACTAAAGCGCGCCACATGACCATTAAACACTTTATCTTTCAAACCTTTACGAAAAGGAAATTGATGTTGCTGCTGGTAACGCTCGATGGTGTATGTAGCCCCTATTCCCGCTGGCCCGTACCACACCATATCTTCGCTCCAGCATTTGGCGAGAAGTTCTGGTGGACAGTTGTCGTTACCCGATTTATTCAAAGAATCTAGGTCTCTTACCATTTCTTCAACCAGCTCAATGGTCTTTTTAGACTCCTTAGGATCTTGCTCTTCAAACAGTAAACCGTTGTGATCACATGGCCCTGGATAAACAAACGTATGGCCAGTTTCTACGGGCAAAGGATTAAGCCCAACTTGCTGCATTAGTGCAATTAAGTCGAAGAAAATAGCGTGGCTAACTATCTTATTTTCACGTACTTCAAAAAACTCGGCATACCGTAAAAAAGCCAGTTTCCCCGTACTTCTAATACCAAGAAAAGGCTTGTCGAACAGTCCAGCAAAGTGACCCATCGACATAACCCACTTGCCTTCGCCGGCACTGTTATCTCCCGCCATGAATACGTCCTCACGGCGCTTCATACGCGTAAAACTCTGTTTTAACGGCTCCCACAACTCTTTCACTAATTCTGCTGGAGTCGAACATTTATCAAACGGATAGCAGGCATAAATCTTTGCATTTTCATAAACATACGATTTCACTACGCCTTTAACATCACTTGCCTCACCTTTGTCAAAAGCGGCTTGATAGGATCTGACAACGGCTTTTTCGCTATTAAAACTCATGACTTACGCCTCTTTGTTTAAAAAATTGTTAATACTGGCCTGAAATAATTAATGACTTCGAAGTCATTATGTATTAGGTTGAATATTATTGTAAATAGAAAGCGCGCTTATTAAGCAGGCAGAGTAAAGAATATGACTGAAAATTTTGGCGTTTTAAACTGGTCTATCTTAGGCGGGTACATCATTGCGAATCTGTTGCTAGGTTTGGTGATTGGTAAAAATATAAAAAATTCCGACGATTTTTATCTCGGTCAAAAACAAACTCCGTGGTGGGCAATAGGTATTTCGGTTATTGCCACTTACGTTAGCGCCATGACGTTTCTTGGGGCACCAGCCTGGGCTTATTCAGAGGGGCTATCTGTTATAGCACTTCATTTGAACTACCCTCTCGTCATCATGGCTGTAATCATATTCTTTTTCCCATTCTTCTATAACGCAGGTGTAGCGTCCATCTACGATTACCAAGAACGGCGTTTCGGCAAGCGTGCCCGCGCCATGGTATCCAGCATTTTTATGCTAAGCCAAATCATGAGCTCAGCAGCTATTCTTTATGCTACCTCTCTTGTGTTGTCGTTCATTACTGGCGTACCTGTAGTGTGGTCTATCGTTATAGTTACTGCCATAGCGCTTATCTACACCATGATGGGCGGCATTACTGCCGTAATTTGGACTGACGTTATTCAGTCAGTGATCTTATTTGTGGGCGCGGGCATTATTATGTACGCCCTGCTTGAAAGCGGCGACACTTCACTATCTTCATCAATGAGCGAGCTTAAAGCTCAGGGTAAATTAAACCCACTTAATTGGGACTTCGACTTTACTGAAGAAACTACAGTGTGGAGCGGCATTATTGCTATGACGCTGTACCACATCACCGTTTACGGCACCAACCAAATGATGGTGCAGCGAACGCTGGCTGCCAAGAATATTGGTGACGCCAAGAAATCCTATTTATTAATGGGTTTCTGCGCGTTCTTCATCTACTTCTTCTTCATTGTACTTGGCGTGTTGTTCTACGACTTTTATCAAGGCAAAACCTTCGAAAACAGCAACACAATCATTTTGCAGTTCGCAACCGATTACGGCTTGCCGGGTTTAATGGGCATTATTGCAGCCGCGGTTATGGCCGCTTCCATGTCTAGCCTAGACTCCTCATTTAACTCGCTATCGACAGTGGCAACTATCGATTTCTACATCAAATACTTCAAGAAAGACGCGTCGGACGCCCATTACCTTAAGGCTTCACGTATTTTTACCTTGTTCTTCGCTGTACTTATTATTTTTCCAGCAATTGGCTACCACCTATTCAGCGAAGGCTCAATTTTAGAAATTTTGTCTAAAGTAGGCTCCTATTTTGTAGGTGCGCAAATGGGCATGTTCTTCTTAGGGTTCTTCTCTAAGCAAACAACCGAAAATGGCCTGATCATTGGCACCTTAAGCGGCTTTATTGTTGTGACTTTAGTGGCCTTAAATACAGATATCGCGTGGCCTTGGTACTGCATCATAGGTGCAAGTGCCAACATTGTGGTGTCTATGATTGCTAGTCGCCTTATCGATGGCGTTCAAACCGAATACAACGCTTATACCATTAAAGGGCAGCAGCAACACTTCGCGCGCGAAGGTCTCGATGAGAAAGAGCAAGGATGGTATCGCGTACCCGGCCGCGTAGATCCAATCAACTACATATTGTTTGGGTTCTTCTTACTCACACTCGTGTTCTTATTTTCAATTCAATTTATGTTTTAAAAGCCAAACTCAGCGCTTTTGAGGGAGATTCTATGAGCGAAACATCCATAGCAAAAACGGTGTATTGGCAGCCTCTGCATGACATGCTGGACCCTGCACGAAGTAAAACGCAAACCTTAGCGGGTTTCGATGAAGAGTTTGTCGACTTAGCAGACTATATTTTGCGCATAACCCATCGTATTTGGGAGCAGAAAAACATTGGCGCTTGCTACGATTATTATGCTGACTACTGCCCGGTACATACGCTTGGCGGTTATGCCGACAGTGTTGATGTGGTGGTTCAAAATACGTTAAAAACCATTGCCGCCTTCCCTGACAGGTCGCTTATAGGTGAAGACGTTATTTACCGTGAAGAAGCCAACGATGTGTATTATTCGTCGCACCGTATCACCAGTATTATGACCAATAAAGGCCCCTCTGAATTTGGCGCGCCAACAGGCAAAACCGGGCGTGTAACCACCATTGCAGACTGCATGTGCAGAGACAATAAGATTTTTTACGAATGGCTAATGCGAGACAATAGCTTTCTTATCGCTCAGCTTGGTATTGAGCTAGACGATGCTGCAGCGTTTCAAGCCAAGTTTCCTGTTTCAAGCACGTTTACCCAATGGCTAAATGAAGAGTACGCACGAACATGTGCTAACGAGGCATCGCGCTGGGAAGCATTGCCAGAACAAGACAAGCCGTGGGGCGACTTTGCCAAATCATGGGCCGACCAAATCTTCAATAAGCGCATGTTCAATAAGCTCTCTGACTTTTATAAACCTAATGCGTCAGTGCAGTGGCCGGGCGGACGCCAAGCCACTGGCAATGCAGCTATTGGCGGCATGTTCATTAAGTACTTGGCCAGTTGCCCAGACGCCAACATGGTAGTAGATCACATTTGCGTTACCCATTACGACGACAATCGCGTGAACATTGCGCTTAGGTGGGGACTGGCAGGTCATTACAATGCTACACAAAGCAAATATGCGCAGTTTAATCAGCAACCCCATTACATTTTAGGTGCAACTCATTTTGAGATTGAAGACGGTGTAATAGCCAAGGAGTTTACGGTGTTTGACGAAGTAGCAGCGTTGGCAAACCTTATGCGCAAACTACCACAAGCGACGGAGGCATAAGCATGTTAAGCACAATTCAGCAGTTGCTAGAAAAACAAGACACACAAACACTTACCGCTGCCTTGCTTCATTCAAGCCGCTGGCTTTTAGGAGAAAGACTGCACTACGGGCCAATTCAGCAACGGGGTTTAATGGCTAATTGGCTTGATATTACAACGCATTTTGAGACCGTTGAATTATGCGCGAAGGTGCAAAGTGGTGATGTTGAAGCAGGTGTATTTTGTCTTTCATCAGCATCGACCACCACATACTTTATTGCACAATGCGAACATCGCAATGGCGCTATCAAGCAATTGCTTCAATGGGTAGACAGTGCTTCACTTGCGGCACACTACAATACAAAAGAAGCCCCTGGCTATGACAACTCGATGTCGCTACCTTTTTGGCCCGAGCCAGACCCATTACAGCTGAGCGAATTTGACCCTCAACTTCATCTTAAGACAACCCATGCGGGCATTAACGATGTGGTTGCAAGTAACACTAGCGATAAGAGCAAGGCGCTACTGTCGCAATGGTGGCAAGTGTGGCAAGGCTTCGACACGGCTGGCATCAAAGAACTATACAGTGACGCTACCCATATTAGCGTAAATAGCCAAGTGTTAAACAAAGAAGGTTCCCCTTCTGTCTCGTCTTGGCTGACTCAACTTGAGGGAAAGTTACACCGCCGCTACTGCCAGTTGGAACAAGTAATAACTGATGAAAGTAACGCGCTAGTTAGATGGCGAATAGATGCAGACCTGAAGACTGATAACGGCCTAATACGCGTGCGCCTGCCCTTAGCAACCATGCTTACGTTTAAAGAGAATAAGATTGTGAGCGAGTACTGGGTAGTTGATTCTATCGCGTTTGAAAAACGCTTTGGTGCCCCCCTTCCCTTCTAACCACCCTTTTTAAGCTAACGTATCAGCTTCCAGTCACTAAAATTTGATACGTTAGAATTTTGCGCCTCTCCGTGTGTAGAGGCGTTTTTTTTGGCTTTCTATTAGTGGTGATTAGAGGTTGAGGGGTTAGTTTTTTTGTGGATGCTTTAGTTTTAAGGGACGGCTGTTGGCAAGGAGCGGATATTCAGAAAATTTCCTTGAACTTCGGTCCTGGTCTCAGATTCCTATATGGAAAACATTCATAAAAACGTAAAAAGTGATAATAAGTGATCTGAGGCTATAGCCCCTTGTATTACTGCTGATGACCGTTCAGTCAAGCGGACATCAACAAATTAATAATGCATTTAGACAAATTAGACTCTCCGATTACCGCCAATACTTGTCGAGCCCAGCAGGTTTTCGAACCCGCACAAACCTCAAGCTTTGACGACTACACCATCCAACGATGGTTTTGACTTTGATGCATAAGTTGCAAAACATGCGAGAGCTTGAGCATACAATATGTTGAGGCAAGAACTTCCACAAATCTCATTTCGAATTTTAGGATCACAGTTCAGTTCACTGAATTACCTTGGCGAAAACTCATTTCATATTTTCTTCAAAACACCTATTAGGAAAACCTACCAGAATCAAATACGGCTGCCATTGTACCTAGCCTGTAGCGTTAATGTTTCTTATGCTCCGTCCTTAATCAGCGATGGCACGTTGATGGCAGCCAGCAATGCCCTGGCAGATAGTTATCCATTAGCCAGCACGGGCCGTGGTGAGCTTCTGCCCTTTTGAGCAAGAAAGTCGCGTTCGCAGTGAGTAAAAGCGCTATTACAATAGGGGTACCCCCCTATTTAGCATTATTTATTATTAATGTTTAATAAAGTGTACGAAATGTTAGCATCTCATTAACATTTATATAGCAAGCTGCAAATTTCTACGTTAAATAAACGACTTTTCTTAAGCTTAAGTTAACGATTGAAGGTCTTGACCTGAAACGGAGAATTTATGACAAAAAGCAACCATGCAGAACAAATAGAGACGATTACCTCCTCACAGAAACATGATCAATCCGGTAGTGATGACGAACACATTGTCGGGTTGGAAAGCACCGGACGAAGAAAGTTTATTGGTTACATGCTTAAGGGGTCGAGTTTTGCTGTTGCGTTACATATAACTAGCGGAGCTATACGTCCTCAGGATGCCAACGCCCGGTTGTTAGGAATACCGGAACTTGCAGATGAACTGGATTTAACAGATCTGTTGCTTATCTCCGGTGACCCTTTCTACTACGATTATTTAATTAAGATAACGAGTGATAACCGTGTCCGTTTTGAGCTTCCAAGAATGGAAGTAGGGCAAGGTATATTAACTGCTGCAATGATGATTCTTGCCGAAGAGCTGGACGTTGAAATGTCCTCAATTGATGCGACCTTATCTCCGGCAGAGATCAGACGAGCGACTGGTCAAATAACAGGAGGCTCTCACGCGGTAACCTCTCTTTGGGACCCGTTGCGCAAGGTCGCGGCAGCGCTGTTACACAAGATAAAATTGTCAGCCGCAGTGCATTTCGGGATTTCTGTGAACGAAATTAATACAGAAAATGGCTTTGCAATTGATAACAATGGCAGCCGCATTGCTTACTCTGAGCTCACCGCAGGTGTTGAGGGACGCAACGATGCAGCTCGACTGGCGAAGCCTAAAGACCCGTCTCAATACAAAATTATCGGTACGCCGCAAAAGCGCGCTGACGCGCGCGATATTGTTACCGGCAAACTAGATTTCGCGATGGATCTCGACATACCAGACGCGATGCCCACTGTGGTCGCTAGGCCACCCAGCTTAGGTGGTCGCGTGATCACGTTTGACGATTCTGAGGCAATAGGCCTGCCCGGCGTCCTTGCCATCAAAGAAGTTCCGTTGGATGTTGATGCAAATTCCTCTGGCGTGGCCGTTGTTGCGCGCTCCTTTGGCGAAGCATTTCGTGCGCGTGATGCACTTAATATTTCATGGAGTGTGGGTGCTGCCGAACATCTATCTGACGCCGAGGTCATTGAGCAGTTACGTGCGATAAACCTGCCAACCTTACCTAAAATTCCTCTGGCTACCGATTCGGTTGGCGGCGAGTTCATCTTTCCTTATTTGGCACATGCCCCTATGGAAACCATGACAGCAGTTGCCGATGCAACCGGCTCAAAGATCAGGGTATGGACTGGCGCCAAGACGCCACTTGCAGCACAAGCAAAAATTGCGCGTGACCTTGGAGTCTTACCCACTGACGTCGAGGTGAATGTAATTCAGAGCGGCGGCTCATTTGGCCGTCGCTTATTTTTTGATGCAGCAGTTGAAGGCGCGCGTATTTCACAAATTGTAAACCGCCCCATCAAACTTATGTTTACTCGACAGGACGACACAAAGTTTGGCCGCGCACGACCGCTCAGCTTGCACAACGTAAAAGCGACTTACACTAGAGGTTTTTTAATTGGCAAAAAAGTGTTGTCGTTTGACCATCGCGCTGCGACCGCTGAATTGGATCTCGAACATGGCTTTGGCGACGGTATTACTGCATTGGGAGGAGAATTAGCTCCCGCTGCTTTCAGCCAGACAGTCTGGCACTCAACGCAACTAGTGCAATATAAGTTTGGTGTAACTTCCTTGCTGCTAAACGAAAAAAAATTCGTTGTACCAACCTCCTCTTGGCGCGGCATCTACTCCGGCACAGCTGCCGTCGCAAACGAGATAGTTGTTGACGAATTGGCACGCGCAATGAACGAGGACGAATGCCAGTTCAGATTACAAATGCTGGATGATGAGCGCTCCAAAGCCGTTCTGCGGAAAGTTTCTCAAGAGGGCAATTGGGGAAGGAGAATGAAAAAAGGACGGGCCCAGGGCCTCGGGTTACATAAAGAGTATAAGTCTCGAGCCGCAGTGCTTGTTGAATTACAAACGTTCAAAAATCCGGAGAAAGAAAGTAAAGTCACTAAGATTGTTGTTGCGCTGGATGTGAACCGAGTATTGAATCCAACCGGCCTTGAGGCACAAGTTATCAGTGCGGCAACCGATGCCATTACCTACATGATTCGCACCAGTTTACACCTCGACAATGGCGCAATACGCGAGAGCAGTTATGGCGATTTTGAGATTGCTCGAATGCGCAACACGCCACCGGATATTGAAGTGCACTTTATGCCGCCTAACGGAGAAACACCGGGAGGTGCAGGCGAGTTGGTAGTGCCTGCGGCGGCAGCGGCGATAGCCAACGCATTTGCCAGAGCGACGGGTATTGCACCACGTCGTTTTCCACTTCGTGACTTCTATCCAGAGGGTTAATTCATGCCACAAATTACATTTAACGTTAACAATAACCCGGTTTCTATCGACGCTGAAAACGATGATGAGCTTCTGTATCTCTTGCGTGATCGACTTGGTATTACTGGCCCAAAATATGGTTGCGGTGTTGGGGTGTGTGGCGCTTGCACTATCTTTAAAGACGGGGAACTAGCCCGCCCATGCATTGTTCCGATGGAAGAAGTGGAGGGTGCATCGCTAACCACTATTGAAGGACTTGCGGTCGATGATATTCTGCATCCGGTGCAAGAAGCATGGATAAACGAAGATGTCGCTCAGTGTGGGTTTTGTCAGGCGGGACAAATTTTAACCGCCGTCAAACTCTTGGAGTCTAATCCCAATCCCAACGATGATGACATTGATGATGCTATGAGCGACAACATCTGCCGCTGTGGTACCTATCATAGGATTCGAAAAGCCATTAAACATGCTGCAGCTTTGATTCAGCAGACGACATAAGAGGCTAATTTTGGGGAAATGGGTTGGTCTGAGAAGAACACCTTAATTTATATAAGCTCAGATCTAATCTGAGTATTTCGCCTATAGGGTTGGCAGTCTTATAGGCTGCTTAAAGCGAATTGCAGGAATTTCACCTGCTTCTAATTGGAGGGCTGCTCTACGAACACACCTGCCATTCAAATACTTACAAATAGAAAACAGGGACTAGAGTATTCACTCCATCAAATCATAGGCACTTCAAAGACAGCCAAGTATCTATCACTGCACCTTTACCGATAGCATTGAGACAAGAGCCACACAAAAAATCGCAACGTTCATTAAAAAAGCAGCCAAAAGGCTGCCCCAATCAAAACAAAAAAGTACAACTCCGTCTTTTTACGCCTTATCAAACGTCTCGCGCAGTGCTTTGGCGCCACTTAACATAAAACCGTGGTCAGAACCTAATAAGAATAGAGAAACACCTTTTTCTTTCCAGTAGGCCAGCTCTTCTAAATTACCCACGAACATACCCGTAGCCTTTCCTGCCCTGTGGCTTACTTCAACTAAGTGCTCAACCGCTTGTTTAACTTTTGGGGCGTCTGCACTGGTTTCGCCAAGTGCTACGGTTAAATCCATTCGACCTATAAACAAGCAATCGACACCGTCAACGTGTGCAATGGCTTCTATGTTGTCAATTGCGTCTAAATCTTCAAGCTGGGCAATAATACTAACGTTTTTGCCCGCCTCTAAATTTTCACTCAGTGGCTTTGTTGTGTAGCCTGCAAATCGGCTTGAACCTGCATAGCCTCTTCCGCCTGCACCGTAGTGGCAATGTCTGACGATAGCACTTAACTGTTCCGCCGTTTTCACATGTGGCACAACCACACCGTCTGCGCCCATATCCAGCACATTTAGCAGTGTTTCTGGGGCATCGTTTGGTGTTCTTACTAGAACAGGCATGTTCCCTGCCCTTGCCGCAAGAATGCAGGTGTCTAAATCCTGTCTTGAAAATGGTGCATGCTCAGCATCTAAACACAATACATCCATGCTAGCGTGCGCCAATACTTCAATTACATTGTAATGGGGCGTTTTTATGAACGTACCCAAAAGGCTTTGCTTGTTTTTAAGCGCTTGTTTAAGCATGTGCTGCACCTCCGAAAAAATTATACAAATGCAGGTTCACTTGTGCGCTTTGCTCAAGCATTGCAAAATGACCCGCTTCTTCAACCAGAACCAATTCGCTATTTGCCGCCAGGTTATGCATTCTTTGCTGTTCTGACGGCGGGCAAAGCACATCATTGCAACCGCCAATTATCAGTATTGGATGTGCGCAATTAGCTAACAGTTCGCTAGCGTCCGGGCGTGTTGCAAGAATTTCGAGCTGGGCTTTATAACGCTCAATTCCCGTATCCTGCGCCATCTGAGCAATTAGTTTCATTAATGCTTCATTGGGTTTATGTAGATATACATTGCTAAACTGATCGTGAATAAGCGTGTCTAAACCATGCGAAACGGCATAGTTTAGATGCTCGCTTCTGGCTGATCGCCCTTGGGGTTTGTCTGCATGTGCATTGCTGTCTAGCAATGCTATTTTTTCAATTCGCTCGGGAACGCGCGCTAAAAGTTCAAACGCCACCATACCGCCCATTGAAAAGGCGCAAATGCTGAATGGCTCGCCTTCATCAAAAAGGCGTAACGCGTGACTGGCAACATCGCTCAGGTTGTCATGCTGGTCATACTCTAAGGTAATGCACTGATGACCAGCATTGGTTAAGGTCGTTATTTGGCTGGTAAAAACGTTTCCGTTACAAAGGGTTCCGGGTATAAATAATAGTTTACTCATTATCTCTTGGCGCAGCGGCCACTGAGTTTCCTTCAATGAGCTTGCCCGGCCAGTAACGTGTCTCTGGCGGTATATCAGGGCTCTCAATTAAGTTAACCAGGGTTTCTACTGCTGCTTTTGTCATAAAATAGGTTGGCTGACTTACGGTAGTCAGCTGGTAGCTGTGCCACGATGAAGCACTGATACCATCAAACCCAACAACTGAAATATCTTCAGGTACCCGCAAATTCAGGTTTTCCCGTATTTCGTCAATGGCACCAATTGCCATTGTGTCGTTGGCACAAATAATTGCAGTAGGAAGCGCATTTTTCTCGGCATAAGCACTTAAGCACTCTCTCGCCGAGTCATAGCTGTAGTCGCCATAAACCACGTTGGTGTCGGTAAACCCATGAGATAATAAGGCATTCCTTGCTCCACTTAACCTTGCGCGGGCCACATCAGAATCTTTTGGGCCAGCCATAATTAAGAAGTGCTGGTGATGATGGTTAACTAGAATATCCACCAACATGCGAAGGCCTTGGTCATGGTTACAACATACCGAGCTTACACTGTGATCAGGAAGCTCACGGTTGTACAACACCACTGGAATATTGTGTTTAGCAAACTGCGTGACACTGTCGGGTTCGAAGTGCGCTGTAAGCGCGACTACGCCGTCGACCTGGTATGCTAATATTTGCTCAATAACCGTTTCTAGCTGCTCTGCGTCATCAAGTGTAAATAACAGCACCCGCTTGTTTTTCTCAGCGATGTGTTTATTTAGCTGTGCCAATACTTCGGGGAAGTTCACATTAGCTCGCGATGAAATAATTACCGCAATCATGCCCGTGCTTTGGTTTATCAACATGCGTGCAATGGCGTTAGGTTTGTAGCCTAACTCCTCTGCGGCTTTTAGCACTTTTTCACGGGTTTTCTTAGATACGCTAACGCCCGGGCGATATACCCGCGACACTGCCGACTGAGAGACTCCTGCTGCATGGGCAACGTCATATGACGTCACCCTATTTTTTTTATTCAATTATTTTTTTCCGTAACGACGTAATCGAATGTCAGCCTGTTCTTTGTGACCTGCAAAACCTTCAATTGCACATAAACGTGAACAATACTCGCCAACCATCACTGAGGCTTCTTCCGTAACACGCTGGTATGTACAGGTTTTTAAGAATTTACCAACCCATAGACCTCCAGTATAACGACCTGCGCCCTTCGTGGGTAGAGTGTGGTTTGTACCAATACATTTGTCGCCGTAAGACACATTGGTTTCAGGGCCTAAAAACAGTGCACCGAAGTTACGCATGTTCTTTTGAAAGTACGGCACGTCTTTCGTCATAATTTGAACGTGCTCAAATGCTAGGTCGTTAGCGACCTCTAACATTTCATCATAGGTGTCGCATACAATGACTTCACCGTAATCTCGCCATGCGACAGAGGCCACATCTGCAGTAGGTAAAATAGTTAACTGGCGCTCTACTTCGGCCATGGTATCTTTACCCAGTTGCTCGCTGTTGGTAAGCAACACGGCCGGAGAATTAAGCCCATGCTCAGCCTGCCCTAGCAAATCCGCCGCACATAATTCGCCATCAACACTGTCGTCAGCAATGACTAACGTTTCTGTTGGACCCGCAAAAAGATCAATACCGATGCGCCCGAACAATTGGCGTTTTGCTTCGGCCACAAAGGCATTGCCCGGCCCAACAATCATACTTACCGGTTCAATAGTATCAGTGCCCACAGCCATAGCGGCAATCGCCTGTACACCACCAAAGGTATATATTTCATCAGCACCGGCTAAGTCCATGGCTACAATTACCGCTGGTGCGGGTTTACCCTGAAACGGAGGAGTAGCAGCAATAACCCGTTTCACACCAGCCACCTTTGCCGTAACAATGCTCATGTGTGCTGAAGCCACCAGCGGATACTTACCACCGGGTACATAACAACCCACACTATCTACCGGAATATTTTTGTGGCCAAGCACTACACCGGGCAGCGTTTCAACTTCAACGTCTTTCATTGACTCACGCTGAATGGTCGCAAAGTTTCGAACTTGTTCCTGCGCCCATTTGATATCGCTAATCTCTTGTTCGGTTAACTGCTCATAACATGCGTCAATTTCTTCACGACTCAACCTAAAAGACTCCGGAGTCCATTTATCAAACTGACCAGAATATTGCGAAACAGCTTCGTCTCCACGTCTTTCAATATCGCTAATTATATTTTCAACTATCTCTTTAACTTTCTGATTATCAATTGCTTTTTCTTCAGCCTGCTTGCCTTGCTTCAAGTACTTGATCACGGTCTATTCCTCTACAAAGGTGAATGAGATGTTACATTAATCGAACAAATATTTATCTTGATCTTCACCAAAAATTACATAAGAATGACTTCGAATGCAATTATTATTTTGAGGTGACATGTGGCTTTCTCTCAAGACCTATTAAAAGACAAGACAATTTTGGTTACAGGTGCGGGTAAAGGCATTGGTAAAGCGTGTGCTTTATTGGCTGACATATGTGGTGCAAATGTTATTGCTGTGGCGCGTACCGAGAGTGACCTTGTGGCGCTTAAGAATGAGAGTTCAGAAAGGCTAAGCTTTTGGGTGGGAGATGTTCAAGATAAGGCGCTTTATGAAAAGATCCAAGCACTTCCCCTCCTCCATGGGTTAATCAATAACGCCGGAACGAACCGCGTTGCGCCGATGCAAGAACAGAGCGATGAGAATATTGACGATATTTTGAATTTAAATATTCGCTCTGCATACAAAGTTGCGCAGGCCGCTATTACGCCAATGCTTAAAAGTCAGGCTCCATCCATTGTTCACATGTCATCACAAATGGGCTTTGTGGGCTCTCCTGGCCGCACGCTTTATTGCTTAAGCAAACACGCAATTGAAGGCTTAACGAAAGCCATGGCTGTGGAACTGGCGCCGAATAATATTCGCGTCAATAGCGTAGCGCCAACATTTATTAAAACACCAATGACTGAGCCGATGCTTCAAGAACCAGCGTTTGCTGAAATGGTGATGAACAACATTCCCTTACAACGCTTAGGCAGCGTCGAAGACGTTGCTAACGCGTGCATATTTCTACTTAGTGAATTGTCTATGACCACCACGGGTAGTTGTCTTAAAGTCGATGGCGGTTGGACCGCCCATTAAATACGAGGTATCACTGTGTCAGTATTATCCGAGCGTTTAGTCCGCTATGAAGAATTAATCCCATGCCGCAACGCGTTTATCGATACGCGCTCGCCAGGCAGTGATCAAAAAGAGAACTTCACCATAATTGGTCCAGGTGTCGCCGAAAACCCTGACCAGCACGTTCACATTGCTATTCCGCACGGCTTTAACATTGGCGGAGCTCGTCAGCCTCCCGGCTGCCTTAACTCGCAGCATAGCCACCTAACCGAAGAAGTATTTGTTGTGTCTCAAGGTAGCTGGCACTTTACTACTGGCGTTGAAGGCAACGATGCCGTAGTGCGTATGGAAGAAGGCGATATTATTTCTATTCCTATGGATTTGTTTCGCGGTTTTGAAAATGTAGGCGACGGCACGGGATACCTTTACGCAGTATTGGGACAAGACGATCCAGGTCGTGTACTTTGGGCTCCTCAAGTTTTTGATATGGCCAGCGACTACGGGCTTGTCTTGCTCGAAAACGGTGGTTTAGTTGATACTACTCTGGGACAAAAAATTCCTGAAGGCGTTGCGCCTATGCCAAAAACATCGGCAGAACAAATAGCGCAACACCGCGTAATTGATGATGAAGCGTTAGAGCAGTGCGTGGTGCGTTTAGCTGATTTCCCGTTTAGCAACAACACGGCATTAACCCAAGGAACCGACGTTTTAGAAGCACCGCTTATCGGCCCTGCAAGTGCCGATGAAAAGCTTGGTGAAACAAAGCTAAACTGGTCTCATGGATTCTGCGTTCGCGCCCTTAAATTCAAGCCGGGTGCTTTTATTACTGCGCACAAACGCTTCGAGGAAGAAGTAGTATATGTGCAAGAAGGCAGCATCAAAATGCTTGTTGACGGCGAAGCGCTCATTCTTAATAAAGGAGATACATTTACCACACCTATTGGCGCAGCTCGCAGTTTTGCGCAGCAAGGTGATGAGGTAGCATTAATTTATGTGACCCGACGCGGTGACACAGCCAAAGCCCCAGAATTTATTGATTAGAGGCAAATACGATGTCTACTTTTTCAAATATAGCACTGAAAAAAGCGTTTCTTCCTTTTCGAGAAGCACAGTACGACTTTGACCTCGAAAAGCTAAAAACGCTGGGCGATACCCTTTTTTCACAGGATGCCGCCATTAAGTTTTGTGTGCCTTTTGATGACATGACAGGCCACCGCGAAATGCTAGATAAGGTGTATGCGCCACTGCTGGAGTCTGTCCCCGATCTTGAGCGCCGCGATACCATAATTATGGTTGGCGAGGACGACAAAAAATTGCGCTGGTTAGGTTGCTGTGGTTACTACACTGGGCGTCTTGAAAAGCCCTGGTTAGACATCCCTGCGACTGGTGATCAAATTCACATGCGCTTTCATGAGTTCTATCGTTTTGAAGGCGACACCATAGTGGAAGTTCAAGCCATTTGGGACTTGCCTGAAGTCATGATGCAAGCAAAGTGCTGGCCGTTTAGTCCAAGCTTAGGTACCGAGTGGCATGTGCCGGGGCCAACAACCCAAGACGGAATACACTTGCTTGAAGAAGACAAGTCGCTTACCGCACAGAGCCATCAGCTTGTACTTGATATGCTAAATAGTTTAGGGAAATACGCCGAAGGCGGTGTTGCTGCCATGAACCTAGACAAATACTGGCATCCTAAATCAAACTGGTATGGCCCATCTGGTATTGGTACCGGACGCGGTATTCAAGGCTTTCGCAATACCCATCAGGAAGCGTTTTTAAACGGTATGCCTAACCGCGTGGGCGACCCCGCAAACGGCCATTTGTTCTCCGAAAACAATTATGTGGGGTTCACTGGCTGGCCTGGCATGAGCATGACCATTTCAGGCGATGGCTGGCTTGGTATCGTGCCAAACGATAAGTCTATCACCATGCGTAGTTTAGATTTTTGGCGCAATGAGAACGGCATGATACGCGAAAACTGGGTGCTAATAGACTTACTTCACGTTTACCGTCAACTTGGTGTTGATGTATTCGCCCGAGTTAAACAGTTGACCCGTAACAAGTATCGATAACTCCCGTTAAAGATGCTTTTTGCCCCGTATTACTACTACGTAATACGGGGCTTTTTTATGGTTACCTCAATCCTATAAACTCTCTAAATCAAACGCGCCTTGCTTTGAGAGCTTTTGGTTCAATGGCTTCACTTCTTCACCAAACAAGGTTTCTAGCTGCACTTTGTACTGCTGCCACTTTGACTCTAAGTCTTCCAACCGTTTTAGTGCACCAGCTTGTGCAGGCGCGCCCGTTCTGTCAAAGTTATCCATCAAGAAACGTACTTGTCTGTCGAGCATATTCGGCCAGTTAATGTCATCTTCAAAAGTTTGATGTTTGGGCTGAATAACCAGCGCTTCCCAGTCGTCGATTGCACTAACAATGCGCTCGATTGAAGCCGACACATCGCTTGCCAGCATTACGTTATCTTCAGACACACCGTTTAATTGCGCTCTAACATCACGGGCTTTTTGCAGGTGAGCAAACAAATCATTGAGTAAAGTTTCTGTAGCCTGAATGCTCTTTTCAACCACTTGAAGTTGCGCTTTATCTGCTTCTTCTCTTGGGTCTGGAAGTACTTTAAACGCGCGGGTTTGTGCCTGTTCACCCACTGTGATTTTCGCTTTGTAGTCTCCAGGCATAACTCGGGCGCCGTTCCAACCACCAAACAGTTTCACATTCTCGATGCAGTTCAACGGCTCACGTCGAAGATCCCATACAAATTCGTTGTAACCCGCTTTTGTTGCAGGGTGTTTAAATTTAACAGGGCTGCGAACGTCTTCGTTACCCTTCGCGCACTTCTCAAATGCACCCGGTGCAGATGACAGTGTGCGAACCAGCTCGTTATCGGCATTAAATATATCAATGCGTAGCGTTTGCTCTTCTTCTAACGCGTCTTTCAGGTAATAACGGAAGGTAGCGCCACGTGGTGGGTTTTTCGCTTGAGGCTGGTCAGTCATGCCACCGCCAGATAGCAAGCGAATGCCATCTACGGGTTCAAATTGAAACAGCGCTTCGCCATCTAGCGACTTATGCACTTCGCGTAATGGTGCTATGTCGTCTAATATCCAAAAGCCTCGCCCTTGGGTCGCTACGACTAGATCATCACCTTTAACCTGCATATCGGTGATCGCCACAGGCGGAAGGTTTAAGTCTAATTCTTGCCAGTGTTTACCGTCGTCGAAACTAATAAACATACCGCTTTCTGTGCCCGCAAACAGCATACCTTCGCGCTCTGTGTCTTCACGCACTACACGAACAAAGGCGTCCTCTGGTAGGCCTTCGTCAATACGCTTCCAGCGCTTACCGTAGTTGTCGGTTTTGTAAATGTAAGGCGTGTAATCATTTAATTTATAGCCTGCTACCGCAACGTAAGCTCTGCCTTGTGCGTGAGGGCTAAGTTCTATGGCATTGACCTGCGCTTCCTTTTTATGAGGGGTGATATCTTTCCAGTTTTTGCCTTCATCACGGGTTATATGCAGCTTACCGTCATCGGCTCCAATCCAAAGCTCGCCTTTGTTAACTGCCGATTCGGCAATATAGAAAACCGTGTTGTAGTATTCAGCGCCAGCTTGTTCATTGGTGATCGGCCCGCCATTCAGCCCTTGCTTTTCAGGCTCGTTACGGGTTAAGTCTGGGCTAATTTCTTGCCAGTTCACACCGCGATCTGTGGTTTTTAAGATCATCTGCGTGCCATAGTACACGGTGTCGGGATCATGCTTTGACACTACCACTGGGGCATTCCAGTTGGTGCGATACTTTTGATCACGTGCGTTTCGGCCAAACACATATTCAGGGTAAGGCATAATGGGCCGCGTAAGCCCAGTATCGCGGTTGTACTCAGTTAACGTTCCATTGATGGTAGTGGCGTAAATCAGTGTTGGATCATCAGGGTTAAACGCAATATGCGCGCTTTCACCACCGCCCACGGCAAACTGATCTTCTATTCCCATGCCGTCACCCCAAGTTTGAGAGGGCGTTGCCATGGTAGAATTATCTTGCTGTCCGCCATACACATAGTAAGGGTTTAAGTTGTCGGTAATAACGCGGTAAAACTGCGCCGTTGGCTGGTTGTAAATGCTTGACCAGGATTCACCGCCGTCGAAGGTAACGGTAGCGCCACCGTCATTAGCGTTGATCATGTTTAAGCTATTTTCAGGGTTTATCCACATATCGTGGGTATCGCCATGGGGTAACGAAACCGTCTCAAAGGTTTTGCCGCCATCAATAGATTTGTGCAACTGCACATTCATTACATAAAGGGTGTTTTCGTCGTTTGGGTCAACTTTGATGTGGTTGTAGTACCACGCACGAGCTTTAAGAATATTGTCGCCGTTCATTAGCGACCACGACTTACCCGCATCGTCACTGCGATATACACCGCCTTCTTCAGCCTCGACAATAGCATACAGGCGCTTCGGGTTAGACGCGGCAATATCTACACCGACTTTACCGATAAGCGTAGGCAGTCCTTTTTCTAATTTTTCCCAGCTTTCACCGCCATCTGTTGACTTATAAAGGCCACCGCCCTCACCGCCCGATTTAATAAACCAAGGCGTTCTGCCGTGATGCCACATGCTGGCATAAAGAATTCTGGGGTTAGATGGATCTATTGCTAAGTCAGCGGCGCCGGTATCGGCGTTCACTTTTAACACATGCTGCCATGTTTCACCGCCGTCTATCGTTTTGAATATACCGCGCGCTTCATTAGGCCCCCAAATATTGCCCTGTACTGCAGCCCAAGCTATATCGGGATTGGTGGGGTGTATACGAATTTTGGGGATTTGACCGCGTTTATCTAAACCCACCAGCTTCCAGGTTTCACCGCCGTCTGTAGATTTATAAACACCTTTTCCGTGGCTAGTGGTTACGCCTCGAATAGGGCCTTCACCAGTCCCTACGTAAATAACGTTAGGATCTGAAGGAGCAACCGCGATAGCGCCAATACTACCTACTTTAAATGTTTTGTCGGATATGGCTTTCCACGATAAACCCGCGTTTTCGGTTTTCCAAACACCGCCACCTGCGGTGCCCATAAAATAAAGGTTGGTATTACCTTCAACCCCGGTAACCGCCACCGAACGCCCACCGCGGTAAGGTCCAATAAATCGATACTCCATTTTATCGAAAAGCTCAGGGTTAACGGTATCTTCAAGTGCGAATGCAGAATGCGAGAAACTAGAAAGCGCGCTTACGCAAATAGCAAGCGCAGCCACCATTTTCCCAGAAACCAGTCTCTGTGAAACCATAGAAAGTGCCTTGTAGTGTTTTTATTTTTAATAAGAAGAATTTCTTATACTGCGTTGTTGAGGGCGTTATGGCAAAAGTTTTTGGTATAGAAAAAGCACTTGTTTATGAAAAATAGTGATGTAAACAATCAATTTCCCATGAGGGAAATTCTGCATAGGACATTGTCTTATAGAGCGGCTTACTTATCTGAGCTATAGATAGAAAAAGACTAATAAAAGCAGATAATTAAGAAGCTTCAAATGGACTATTACGTTTATATATTGTTTGATACAAAAACCAATGACGTTTTCTACGTAGGAAAAGGCAAAGGTTTTAGAATTGATCATCATGAAAATGATGCTATCGAGAGTGAAAAAACTGAAAAGATTAAAGCCTTACAAAAGGACAGCCGATTCGGTAAACGAATTGTAGGGCGCTACGCAACTGAAAACGAAGCCCATGCGGTTGAAACTGTACTCATTAAATGGGTATACGGCTTTGATAACCTTACGAACAAAGTGCATGGCCGTTACTCGGCGTTAATACGTACGATGGGTGATTACGAGAACATTCCAGGTATTGACGTGGAGTACACGCCGAATCTCAATGACGGTTCGTTCACTAAAGCTCAGCAAGAAAAGTTTGTGAAAAACAATATTGAAGCCAAGCTTGAGTCAATCAAAGAAAATATCGAGCCTCTGCTTGAGGATACTGAATATTCAGTCAGTGAGATTGTCGGTAAGTCGCCTTCTGACACTGGTTTATGGATAAATAATCCTTCGATGGACGTATCTATAAGACTCAAGCTACCACTAGCGGGAAGAACAATTAGCCCAGAATTCGTAAGTACGAATACAGATAAAGAATCGAAGGCGCGCTTTACAGAGGCCATGGCCCCACTAAAAATAAATAATGGGAGCGTAGGCAGCTACATTGGATTACAGAATTATCTTGAGCGAGCTGGGATTAAAAAAGATATTGAGGTACGCCCAGGAGCTGATGATATTGATGAGATCTTCAATGTCGTAACATTCATGATGGAACAACTTCAAACGAAATATAGTTAGGCGATTGAATAGCCAGGTCCATAGGTTTAATTTGTATGGACCTGAACTAATTCTTTGCTTTCTCTTTAAAAATAATCCCTTAACACGCACTCGCTATTGGAAAGTCTAGCGACAATTCGGTCGCCAAAACCGGGGAAGAACTCGATGGTAATTGAAACGCCTTCTCCTCGGCTTTCCATAGGAAAACCGCTTAACCACGTTAAGTAGGTCTCTACCTCGCTTTCTGTTAGCACCATTGACTTATTCAATTCATCTTTTGTTGATTGAAGCGTTTCTTTGTCAACATCGCTGCTGCTTACCCTTTGTTGTTTAGGCTCTACAGTGTTAGCTGAATTCGTATGCGGTTGTGTTTTCATGGTGCTTCCTTCAACTCATTCTTACCAGACTAAATGTTTCTTTGTCATCAATACGCAGATTAAACAAAGAACTGGGCTGCCTGAATAAGCCGTTGTCTTAGCGAGTTAACGATTTCATTGTTCATCCCTTTCCTCAGCCCGTACAATAGAGGCACTTCGTTGTTGCAGCGCCAGTGTTTCTGGCTCGCACGGTGTAATTCGACAACTCATTGCTAAAAGAGACTTTTTTATGAGAATTCTACTTTCCATTGCCCTCGCTACCATTCTTGCAGGTTGCGCTACTCTCTCTCAACTGGCGGTTTACACTGTATCTAATGCCGAGTTAGAACAAGTACTTGATAGCCAAGTGAGTAAGCTGCAAAAGCAAACGTCACTTGCTGGTATTCCTCTTTATTTAGACGTGGAAGATATGACAGCAACCATAGGCCCAGATGGCAGAGACGTGGTTCAGCTAGGCGCTATTGCCACGGCGCGTATTAGTGCATTTGGGTTGAACTACCCTGCAAAAGTAAGTCTTGCTTTGGAAGGCACGCCTTATTACGACAGTGAAGAAAAAGCGATTTTTGTGCGCTCATTGTCTCTACTTGATAGCACAATTGATGCTGGCGGCTTTAAGGGTAATTTAGCCCCTGTAAGTGGCGAATTCATGCAGCTCATCAACGGCTATTTAGCCAATAACCCTGTTTATCGCCTAGATCCTGCGAACAAAGCGGTAAGCATGCTTTCAACGGTACCTTTACAGCTAACTGTAGAGCAAGGGCAGCTTGCACTTCGACCTAAACAATAATCATTGAAAAAACGTATGATGTGTCGAGATTGTTAATGGTAAAAGGTGCAAAAGTAACCTGAGCCTCGATGCTCGCAAACAGATTTTCCCATTCAGTGAAATAGGCAGGCATAGTGACAGAACGTATCAAAACACTAGATGAATTCGCAAAGCACGTAGATTACTCTTTGCTGAATACCCTTACCCCAGACCCGCAGTCGACGTGCGATGGTGACGACCATGACCCACGCCAAGTGTTCTCAGGTCACTATGTGCCAGTTACTCCGACCCCATTAACTGCACCGACGTACGTTGCTCATAGCGAAACGCTGTTTGCCGAATTAGGCTTAGACGATAGCTTGGCAACATCTAAAGATTTCACCCAGCTGTTCTCAGGGGACATGTCGGATGTACCTGCACCAATGACCCCCTTCGGTTGGGCAACCGGCTACGCACTTTCAATTTACGGTACGGAGTACACACAGCAGTGCCCGTTTAGAACAGGTAACGGCTACGGCGACGGCAGAGCAATTTCTATCGTTGAAGCAGTATTAAACGGCAAGCGTTGGGAAATGCAGTTAAAAGGTGCGGGTCGCACGCCTTATTGTCGCGGCGCAGACGGGCGCGCCGTATTGCGCTCAAGCGTGCGCGAATTTTTAGTGCAAGAACACATGCATGCGCTTGGCATTCCGACCTCACGTTCGCTGAGCTTGTTTATGTCTGAATCAGACACGGTAGACAGGCCGTGGTATCGCGAAGGGTCTCATTCCTATGAACCTGAAGTGATGGTAGAAAATATAACGGCTATTTCTACCCGCGTGGCGCCCTCCTTTTTGCGCGTAGGCCAAATAGAGCTTTTTGCTAGGCGAGCTCGCTGTAACGAACACAGCGAAGCGTTAAACGAACTAGAAGCCATTGTTAAGCACCTTATTGAGCGAGAGTACTCAAGTGAAATTGACACAACCACGTTGTTTGAAGAGCAAGTGGTAACGCTGGCTGCACTATTTCGAGACCGGCTAACGCGTCTTGTTTCTGGTTGGGTTCGCGTCGGTTATTGCCAGGGCAATTTTAATAGCGATAACTGCGCCGCAGGAGGCTTTACGCTGGATTATGGACCATTCGGCTTTTGTGAATTTTTTGAAGCAGACTACCAACCTTGGACAGGCGGCGGTCGTCACTTCTCGTTTTTAAACCAGCCCATTGCTGCGCAAAAGAACTTTGATATGTTCTGTCGCTCACTGATGCCGCTACTTGAAGGCAACAGTGAACAGCTCTCTAAGCTTAACGAGATCAACGACGGTTTTTCTGGCGTGATGGAACGCGCCATGGAGAGTATGTGGGCAACAAAGCTTGGCATTGCCAGCTACAACCACGACTTGCTGATTAAGCTGCTGCAATTAATGCTGCGCACAGGCGTGGACTACAATCTGTTTTTCCGAGAGCTATCGTCAATGCCTGAAGATATGGCGAGCTTGACGAAAAGCTTTTACTACCCGCCTAAAGCAGAGATCATGACAGAATGGGAAGCATGGCTACAAACGTGGCGTGAGCGCATTGAAAAGGACGCCGAAGCACAAGGTGATGTTACAAACGCTATTGCTGCTACCGCAGAGAATATGCGCAAAGCAAACCCTAAATTCACATGGCGCGAATGGTTAATTGTGCCTGCTTATAAAGCCGCAGAGAAAGGTGACTTTACGCCAATTCACGAACTTCAGAAGATACTTACTGCGCCTTATGATGAGCAATCAATAGAGGTAGAGAATAAGTACTACCAGCTGCGCCCACTTGAATTTTTCAGTGCTGGCGGAGTCGCGCACTACAGCTGCTCTTCGTAATAGCACTTTGAAAAACGTAAAAGGCTTGATAGCGTGAACTCAGTATTCACGCATCGCCTTTACAAATAATGAAAACGCAGGGGAATATTCAGCTCGATTGGGGTAATACAAATAGTAGCCGGGAAATTCATCACACCAATCATCGAGTACACGCTGAAGGTATCCAGCTTCTATATCTTGCTTAACCATATCTTCAGGTAGATAAGCGATACCAAACCCTTTCAATGCTGCGTCCCGAATAAAGAATGACTTGTTGACCGTTAACTGGCCCTCTACGCGTACGTTGACCTCCCTGCCTTCTTTTTCAAAATCCCAAACCAATAACCTTCCATAGGTCGGCAACCTTAAATTTATACATTTATGCGCGGACAAATCTTTTGGGCTTTGCGGAATACCGTGCTTTTCAAAATATTCTGGTGACGCAACAACCGACATTCTTAAAGGAGGAGAAATACTGACGGCAATCATATCTTTAGCCAAGCTTTCCCCTAAACGTACGCCAGCATCGAACTTGTCGGCAACGATATCTGTAAGTGAGTAGTCGACCGACATTTCAATATTTATGTCTGGGTATGCCTCCATGAATTTCACAATTTTGGGCCACAACACATTGCGAGCCGCATGTTCAGCAGAGGAAATTCGAATGGTGCCAGACGGGCTGTCTTTTAGCGCATTTAGCGAGTCGAGTTCGTTTTCAATGTCCTGCAGCCTTGGAGAAACAGACGTGTAGAGCTTACGACCAATTTCTGTCAGCGACACACTTCGCGTTGTGCGGGTAAGTAAACGTAAGCCTAACCGCTCTTCCATCCCTTTTATCGTATGACTTAAGGCCGACTGGGAAACGGAAAGCCGTGCTGCAGCTCGAGTAAAACTCTCTTCCTCAGCTACAGCCACGAAGGCAATCAGGTCATTCAAACGTGTTTTCATATGTAGTACGCCACTTCAAGCGCTCCTTTAACCCACAACATTAACTTTATCTTTATTAGACACACCATCGGGAGGGTTAGTAACGACGCGATCCGTTTCATTTAGCCCTTGTGCTATTTCCACAGTTCTCCCCAAATCTCTGGACAGTGAAATAGGCTTTATGATTATCTCGTTCTCTTCATTGACTGTAGCGACCAAAAGCCCTTGTGCATTAAAGATCAGTGCACTTGCAGGTATGGTGATGACAGGTGCAGGGCTCTCTAACGTTACTCTGATTTTCGCATAGCCTCCGGGCATCAATAAGCCCTCTTGATTACTTGCACTAAACTCTACGCGCGATGTGCCGCTAAGCGGGTTAACCGTTGAAGTGCGGCGCACAGCCTCTGCTACGAAAACTCTATCATCATATTCCGGAACAATAAGGTTTGCAGACGACCCCAACTCAACTACAGCGGCATATTTTTGTGGGATCTCCGCAAAGACTCTTAGCTTATCCGCTGAAACTATTCTGAATAAAGGCGGCATATCGCTTGAGCCAGCGTTAACTAAATCACCCACGTCCAAATTTCTCGCCACGATAGTGCCAGAAAAAGGAGCAATGACACGAGCAAGCTGCTTTTGCACCTTCCACTGCTGCAAACTTGCCTGTGCAGCTTTTACTGCCGATTGCGCAGCCAAATGCTCACTTCGCTTTTGCTCTACGTCTTGCTGGCTGACTACCTGTGTTTCAGCTAACCCTAACCACCGGTTTAACGTGCTTTGTGCCAGTGAAGCTTCAACCTTGCGGCGTTCTAACTCAGCATTTGCCTGATACATTTGCTGGTCGATATCCGGCGTCTCCAGTTCAGCAAGCACAGCCCCTTTTTCAACACGACTGCCTATATCAAAGTACCAATTGCTAACATACCCATCAACTCTGGCGAATATCGCTGTCGCTTGTTGAGCTTCCAATCTTGCTGGCAGTTCAATGACTTTACTTGTTTGCTCAACCGCAGGCGTTACTACTGCGACAGTAGGTATTTGCCGCTGCTCTGTCCATGCTTTGACTTCTTCACTATGAGCTTGCCGGTATAGCGTCCCTTCTACCACGATAGCTACTACCAAAAGGGTAATTCCTACAGCGAAAATTTTCACCTTTTGGGTGTTATTGATGGTTGCGTTAGACATTAGCGTCTCCTGTCGAAGGTTGAACATAGTTTTTGTGGAGCAAACTAAACAAAACGGGAACAAAGAAAAGCGTGGCCAAGGTCGCTACTAATAGGCCACCTATTACGGCTCTACCCAATGGGGCGTTTTGTTCTCCGCCTTCCCCTAAGCCTATCGCCATAGGCAACATGCCTATAATCATTGCCGAGGCTGTCATCAAAACGGGGCGCAATCGGGCGAAACCAGCAGCGATGGCAGCTTCACGAGCGCAGCCCAATTCACGGATTTTTTCACGAGCAAAACTGATAACTAGCACACTATTGGCGGTTGCCACGCCCATACACATGATTGCGCCAGTAAGTGCAGGTACACTGAACGTGGTTTTAGTGGCAAAAAGCATCCATAAAATTCCAGCTATCGCAAAAGGCAAAGCACAAATAATGACAAACGGATCTCGCCAAGACTGAAAATTGATAACAATGACAAAATAGATAAGACCAACCGCGCCTAACAGCCCCCATAGCAAACCGTTATACGCTTGGTTCATGGTGGCTACTTGCCCTTCAAGTTCAACGGTAGCCCCTTTCGGCTTACTTTCGGCCAAAGAATCAATCACTGAGCGAATATCCTCGCTAACTGCACCTAAGTCTCGCCCTTGCGTTGTTGCAAATATTTGAACCATAGGTCGAATGTTGTATTCCGACACAACACCGCTAATATTCGAGCGAGACAAACTTGCTACAGTACTCAACGTTATTGGAATGTCGCTGGCATTACTGGATGGCTGACTCAGCTGCAAGTTCTCTAGGGCGGACAAAGAGTCCAGTGCTCTCTGAGGTGTTTGCATAACAATGGGATAGCTCACTCCATTTTCAGGATTCAACCAAAACGTGGGCGCAACTTGCGCTGAACCCGACAAATTCACCACTAACGATTGACTAATATCACGCTGAGTTAGGCCGCCATAGGCCGCTTGGGTTCTATCTACCTCTATGTCTAACGACGGTGACTGTCGACTTTGCTGCACTCTTACGTCAGCAATTCCTGGTATCGCTCTTAACGCTTTAATTAGCGTGTTGGCGTAGTCGAAGTTGGCATCAAGGTCGTTCCCTCTAATCTGAATATCAATTGGCGATGGCGCACCAAAATTCAGGACCTGACTGACCATATCAGCGGGCAAGAACGAAAACGTCATATCGGGGAAGCGCTCAGGCAACACTTCGCGCAGGCGTTTAATATAAACGTCTGTTGGCGCGTGATCTTGTGCGAGTGAAATTTGTATGTCGCCGTCTTGCGAACCTATCATTCCATTGTTCGCATAAATGGTATTCATGCTTGAAATATACGTCCCCACGTTGTCCACCATAGCCGCCAGCTCATGCTCTGGAATGACTTCCCTTATCACCTTTTGTATGTCGCCGAAACGCGCAGCGGTCTCCTCAACACGCAAGCCAACAGGTGCTCTGGCATGAATGGATATTTGACCGCTATCAACGGTAGGGAAGAAATTTCGGCCAATAAACGGCATTAAGGCAAATGACACAATGGCAAAGCTAAGAAAACCCGCTAGGAATAATTTTCGACTCGCAATGGCTTTCGTAAGCACTTGCGAATAGCTATGTTGAAACGATTTGAAACCTTGTTCAAAGCGCTTGTGCCCCTTACTTAACCATAACGCCATTCCAGTTGGCGTGCGCACAGAATGATTGTTGTTTTCTACCAGAAGGTATTTGGCGAGTGTTGGAATGAGCGTTCGAGAAAGAAGAAAAGAAAACAGCATGGACAACATTACAGCTTCAGCCATTGGAACGAAGAGGTACTTCGGAATTCCCTGTAGAAAATACATAGGTACAAATACAATACATATACACAAAAGCGAAACAAAAGCAGGAGTTGCTATTTGCTGCGCTCCATCAATGATGGCGCTAACAACATCTTTCCCTTCTTCCAAATGAGCATTGATGCTTTCAATCGTAACGGTAGCCTCATCAACCAAAATACCTACTGCAAGAGCCAGCCCCCCTAGCGTCATAATATTTAACGTATGACCAAGAGCAGACATGACTGTCAGTGCTCCGAGGATAGAGAGCGGGATTGATACCGTCACAATGAGGGTTGAGCGCCAACTACCTAGGAACAGCAATATCATCAACGAGGTTAACAGTGCGGCAATAATACCCTCGAGTAGAACCGCGTTAACCGCGTTTTTCACGAAGAGAGATTGATCGCCAATTTGTTTAACTTCTAGCGTGTCAGGCATGGAGGGTTTAACTTCCTCTAAACGACGCTTAATGCCCTCTATGACATCTAATGTTGAGGTATTTCCATTTTTAAAGATGCTCATCAGCACCGAGCGACCGCCGTCTACGTGCACAATATTCGTTTGCACAGCGCTGCCGTCATACACGTCAGCAACTTCGCGAATATAGATAATGGTGCCATCTACTACGCGTATCGGTAAGTCTCCAATCTCCTCAATGGTTTTAGGAGCGTTATTTATTTGAATGGTATATTCATACTCACCAATCTTCTGCGTGCCAGCAGGAATAATGACGTTCTGCTCTGCCAGCGCATTTGCCACGTCTTGACCTGACAACCCCCTCGCCTGCAACGCGTCGGGGTCGAGGTCTATTTGAATTTGTCGTGACTTTCCACCAAACGGCCAAGGAATAGCCGTTCCCTGAACAGTGACAAGACGAGAGCGCAGCTGATTCATTGCTAAATCAGCTAGCTGTTGCTCGGTTAGCCCCTTCCCTGACAATGCCAGCTGAAGCACTGGTACAGTAGACGCACTGTAATTCATAATAAGCGGAGGCTGTGTTCCTGAAGGCATTTGACGAACCATGGTCTGCGCCACGGCCGTCACTTGTGCATTTGCCATATTAATGTCGACAGTGGGATGAAAATAAACTTTCACCACACCAAAACCGTTGTATGACGTCGCCTCCAGATGCTCAATATTATTAACCGTGCTGGTCAACGCCCTTTGAAATGGCGTGGTTATGCGCCCCGCCATTTCATCCGGAGGCAAACCTCGATATTGCCAAGCGATGGCGATGATAGGAATGTCTACATTAGGAAAGATATCCTTGGGCGTTTTTGCTGCCGTTATAGCTCCTAAAATCACGATTAATAGCGCCAACACCACGAAGGTGTACGGCTTATTCAGTGCAACTCTAACCAATGCGAGCATGGTTTTTCCTTAACAAAAAGTGACTAAGACAATGTCGACATATCAATTACAAACCGATACTTAACGTCACCTTTCGCTAGGCGTTCAAACGCTTGATTAACCTCTGATGCCTTAATTAATTCAATATCTGCAGTAATGTTGTGTTTATCGCAAAAGCCTAACATTTCTTGTGTTTCAGCAATTCCGCCAATGTTTGATCCGGAAAAGCTTCGGCGCCCCATAACGATATTAAAGGCACCTATTTCTAGCGGTTCTGGCGGTAACCCCACCAATACAACGCTGCCGTCAATGGCGAGTAAGTTCAAATACTCGTTCACGTCATGTTTGGCTGAAACCGTGTCAATGATAAGGTCTACTTTTGATGCGTATTCGGCCATTTTGACCTTGTCTGTCGAGACCACTGCGTCGTGTGCTCCCAGTCGTTTTGCATCAGCTGCTTTATTTTGTGATGTAGTAAAAACAATAACTTCAGCGCCCATTGCTTTGGCCATTTTTATCGCCATATGCCCTAAACCACCAAGACCGACAACACCAACTTTCTTGCCCTTGCCTGCGTTCCAGTGTCGCAACGGTGAATACACCGTAATACCTGCGCATAGCAATGGCGCAGCTGCCGCGAGGTCAAGTGATTCAGGCATTTTTAGTGTGTAAGCCTCTTTACACACATAGCTTTTTGAGAATCCACCGAACGTTTGGCCGCCTGAATATTTATCTGCCGAGTTAAACGAAAACGTTACGCCTTGCTCGCAGAATTGTTCTAACTTGCCATCACACGATGCGCAGCTGCCACACGAATCTACAATACATCCCACCGCAGCGAGATCACCTACTTTGAATTTGGTCACATCACTGCCAATTGCTGTGACTTTGCCTACGATTTCATGACCCGGTACCATTGGATATTGAGACATACCGAAGTCGTTTTGCATCTGATGGAGATCAGAGTGGCAAATCCCGCAATAGAGAACGTCAAACTGCACGTCGTCTGGCATAAGTTCTCGGCGAGAGATAGTAAGGGGACTTAACGTTGTTCCCGCTTTTTCTGCTACAAGTGCTTTTATTTCTGAAGCCATAACGCTCTCCGTAATCATCACTAGCCCCTGTGGCTAGTGCTCTAACTAAGTCATTTACAGATTACTCTGAGAGCGTCAGCTAATTAATTCGTTAAATACGCAAAGACTAATTAGTTTAATTCATGAATATCATTTATTTTCGAGAACAGAATCAGGATTTCGCACGCCGACTAGCGCTATAGCGTCTAGCTGGGTGCGAAATTCTGCTAATTCTTGTTGGCTAAATCTAACGTTCAATGCGCCCTGGTTTTCTCTTATATGATGTAATTTAGTGCTACCAGGGATTGGCACGATGAAGTCTCCCTGAGAAAGTACCCAAGCAAGTGAAAATTGAGCTGGCGTTAAGTTTCGTTCCGCTCCCCAGCTTCTCACTAGACCGAGGATTTTACGGTTATTAGCTAGTGCTTCAGGAGTAAAATAAGGCACTGACGATAGTCTTGATTCATCAGAAAATCGGCTGTATTCGTTAAACTTATCTGCCAAATAACCTCGGCACACAGCCCCCCAAGGAACAAAGCCAATGCCTAGCTCTTTGCAGGTGTCTAGTACCTGATTTTCCATCGCTCTTTCAATAATTGAATACTCGCTTTGCACGGCGCTTACAGGGAATTCCTTGTGAGCTCTACGGATCGTATCGGGCGATACCTCTGACAGCCCAAAGTGTCGGGCTTTCCCTTCTTTAACAAGTTCACTCACTGTGCCTGCAACGTCTTCAATGGGCACGTTTGGATCTGCTCTGTGAAGGTAGAGCAAATCGATACGATCAGTTTGCAGTCGGGATAACATCCCCTCCACAGCCTTTCTGACGGAGGCAGGCCTGGCGTCTCTTCCACTTCGCTGACTGTTGGAAAAATCAAAACCGAACTTACTGGCCAGGATCACGTTGTTTCTAATGGGCTTTAATGCTTCCCCCACCAAAGTTTCATTGGTAAAAGGGCCGTAAACTTCCGCTGTATCAAAAAAAGTAACGCCTTCATCGAAAGCGCCTCGAATTACAGGCTCCATTTCAGCAACGCTTCTCGGCGGGTTGTAGCTACCACTGCTCATGCTCATACACCCTAAACCTAATGGCGAAACTTCTAGCTCTCCAAGCTTTCGCGCTATGCGTTGATAAGCGCTTGAATGAACAGCCGATGGTGATTTAGCAATAGCGGACTCGTGAATTCCAGTGGCCATTCCTGCGCCAACCAGCGCAGATGCTTTAATGAAATAACGACGTCCCATAGCTGTAGCTGACTCGTCTTTTGCGTGTTGGTCTTTTTCAATCGACATAAAACCTTCCAAATTGAATTGCATAAACTAGGAAATAGAAAAATGGATGACATCAAA
Organism: Alteromonas sp. Cnat2-8; assembly: GCF_022348355.1. Lineage (NCBI taxonomy): Bacteria > Pseudomonadati > Pseudomonadota > Gammaproteobacteria > Alteromonadales > Alteromonadaceae > Alteromonas > Alteromonas sp. Cnat2-8. The sequence goes on along the minus strand of NZ_JAKREX010000002.1, from coordinate 90,933 downwards.
CGCTTTTGGAGTTTTTTTGACTCAGATAGATAGCACGGTGCCTGTTGAAGGTAGGCTAATTTACTGGCGTAGAGCTGCGTCAAATGACTGTTTAACCCTACCGAGTCTTACAGGTACACACTATTGAAATTAATCGCTAAGAAAGATGAATTTTATTAATAAATGAGATGTTGAAGGTGTTGGTTGAGCTCACAAAGACTTGCTAGAAAACAGTCCTTGCGAGCTAAATGATGACGCTTTTCGCTCAGCAAAATCGGTTGGGGAGATTACTTCAAATATACGGTTTTACCGGTTTTGGCACTTTCTCTAGCCGCATCAAGAATTTCTACTACCACCATATTGTTTTCCAGCGCAGATAGGTCATAAGGTGATATAGAAATTTCCTCGTTGATGAGTGCTTTGAAATAGTGGAAAGGGTCGTTATATGGCGCAGCTCGTTCAGGCAGGGTAAGTGTTGTTTCTTCAAAGTCGTCGTACCCTTTCGCAATGCGCATTCGGTAGTTATGACGATTGTCGGCATATACTGCGCCTGTCTCACCGTAAATTTCCATATCCTTGCGCCCTATTGGCCAGTTCCAAGAACCTTGCACAATGGCATTGGCGTTTTCATAGCCTAGAATAATGATAGATTCGTCATCTACCTGAGGGTTGTTTTCTGCTTGAAGCTGTTGAGTGATTGCCGTTACGCTCTGCGGCTTTTTCCCTTCCATCAGCCAAGTCATAAGGTTTGCACCATAGCAACCGAAGTCGACAATCGCGCCGCCTCCGTTTTGCTTCGGATCAACAAGCCAGTCTAAAAACTCACTGTTAATGCCAAGTTTCGCTGGCCCCTTATGACCATCGCGTACTATGACTTTGCGAATGTCGCCAACTTCGTCATTCTTTATTGCTTCATACGCTTTATGATTGGTGGGATACCACGTGGTTTCATAGTTGGTGAGTAGATGAATGTTGTGCTTTGTGGCGAGGGCTTCCATTTCCGATGCGTGTTCCATATTAATCGCAAGGGGCTTCTCAACCATAACGTGAACGCCGCGCGGCGCCGCCTTTTGCACGACTTCTAAATGCTCGTAAATGGTACCAAACGCAGCGACCGCCTGAACGTCTTGTTCAGCGAACATGGCGTCCATCGAATCATACACTTTGTCCATGGAGTAGTTGTGCTGCGTGGCATAACGCTGAGCCAGATCTTTGTTTTGCTCAACAATGCCAACAATCTCAAATTGGCCTTGCTTTTCGCTTTCGAAAATCCAATGAACATGGGTGTGGGTTAACCCAACCACACCTATTTTTAGCTTATCCGAAGCGTGTGCACTGCCAAAAGACAACGCAACCAATAGCGCGCTTAAAAACCTGCCCACCGTTCTTCTCATCTTTATTCCTTTAAATGTTTTTTAGACGCTACTAAAGCGCGTCAATCGATTCGCTAGGCTCAGTAAACCACACAGGGCCATCTTCGGTCATATAAAAGTGATCTTCTAAGCGAATACCGAACTCGTTTGGTACTACGATCATAGGTTCGTTACTAAAACACATACCAGATGCTAGCGGGTGAGGATTGTCTTTCACCAAATAAGGCCATTCGTGAATATCCATACCGATGCCGTGCCCGGTTCGATGGGGCAAACCTGGTAAGTTATAGTCTGGTCCTAAGCCATCTTTAGCTAAGCTGTCTCGCGCGGCTTTATCAACATCGCCACAGGGAACACCAACTTTTGCAGCGTTAAATGCAGCAAGCTGCGCGCGCTTTTCGCTTTCCCATAATGCTCGTTGCTTATCGGTTGGCTCACCAAAACAATAGGTTCTTGTGATATCAGAGAGGTAGCCATGCACCTTACAGCCAGTATCAATCAATACTAAGTCGTTCTTCTTTAGTACTTGAGGGTCTTTAACGCCGTGGGGAAACGAGGTGGCTTTTCCAAAAAGTACAATGCAAAAATAGTTACCAGCGGCCCCCACTTTCTTATGTGCATCGTTAATAAATGCTTCAACTTCTGTCGTGGTAATACCTTCATAAAGCATACTGGCAGTCGCTTTGTGCACAGCTAGGGTCATGTCCATAGCGCGTTGAATAAGCGCGAGTTCACTTTCAGATTTGTGCATGCGACAGTGTGCTGTTACCTCTGCACCATTGATAATTTGCCAAGATTGGCCAAGCATCTTGTTCAAACCATCTACGATAAAAAACTGGGTCGACTCATCCACACCCAGTTTATCGCCTCCAGCGGTGTTCAGTTTTTCTAGCATAGCTATGACAAGCGCATATGGGCTCTCGTGCTCTTGCCAGCCAATTATGTCGCCTTCCACTAATTTGCGTTCGTTTAAAGAGTCGATTTCAAAGGTAGGAGCTAGATATACAAGGTCACCTTTTGCAGGCAAGAGCGCACCGACTAAACGCTCACTGGCGTACCACTGCATACCTGTAAAATACGCTAAGTTAGTACCAGCGTTTAAGTAGAGCGCACCAATGCCATTTTCCTGCATATAATGCTGCGCCTTGGCAATGCGGGCGTTGTATTCAGAGAGTTCTATGGGGCGAAGGTCGCCTGTCATGTTGACAAGGCTATCTAAAGCCTGTTGTGGTGTTTTTGTGCCTATTATTTTGCCCATTTTTTTCCCTACACTGGCGCAAGGCTGATTGTCTATTGAAGTGCTTATCAGCCCGCCTTAACTATGAATTTATTAAAACGGGCTCACTGTACAACATTCAATAGGAATGTCGAGATAAGCAGAGGTGGCTAGACCTTTTGTACTGCGTACTAAAAGATAAACACTCTCTTATGATTCGCAGCGCTTTAAAGCGCACTTTTCCACGCGGCTTCTGGCAACAAGTACAAGCCTTTTTCGCTTTTTGCACCTTCATTCACGATATAGCCGATGCCCGCAGCCATGACAGCCAAAGTTACGTCAAAGGCATTAATGCTGTCACCATAGCCCGCAGTTAAGTTAAACATAGAGCCATCGGCTAGAAGATACAGTGTTTTATCGCCCAGTTTATAGGCATTTACATAAGGCATTGGCTCACTGTGAGTAGCATTGTTTTTAAGGTAAGGCACATCAATTTCTTGGGCTACATGGCCTACGTTTAAAATAAACGTTCCGTCTTTCATGTTGTCTAGATGACTCGAATTCACCACGCCATACGCGCCAGTTGCAGTGGCAATAACATCAGCCTGGCTAGCGGCCTCATTTAAATCGACCACTGACCAGCCGTCGTATTTCGCTTGAAGTGCTCTTGCTGGATCAAGTTCTGCCACTTGAACCTGTGCCCCAAACGCTTTAGCCGAGGCAGCAACGCCCTGCCCTACCAAACCATAACCAATAACAACCACTACTTTTTCGTGCAAGGTTAAATGAGTGGTTTGGAAGAAAGTTTGCCATGCGCTTAAGCCCACCATGTGCCTGTTGTGAAGCCCTTCTTTTACCGGCAAATCATCCCAGTTAAAAATTGGGTAGTTTGGCGCCATACCATTTAAACGGTTAATGCCAGAGCCCGTTGCTTCTAAGCTCGATACAATGCTCGGTACTGGTTTACTTGCTTTTATATTTTCGTGAAGTCGAGTTGTCAGATCAGCGCCCATTTCACACAAATGGGTAGGTTGCCACGCCAGCGCTTTATCGAATGACTCAGACCAGTCAGCCTCGCTCATATCACGCCATGCATGGGCCGTTGCGCCTTTATCAACAAGGTAAGACACCACGTCATCTTGCACTGTAGTGGGGTTACACGTGGTAAGAAAAATGTCGCATCCTCGTGAAAGTAGCCCTTCAACCAAAGGCGCCATTTTCAAATCTAAATGCATGTTGCAAGCAAGTTTAACGTTCGACAGATCGGGAAGTGATGCAATGGCATTACGAGTGCGCGGCATATGAAGGCTAGCCCACGCCAACTCTGCTTGAAAATCTTGGTACATGAAAAGGATACTCTGAGAAAATGAAAAGCAGAATCATACGTGAGAATGCTGTATTTATAAATCAGCTAGATACTTTCCTGAATTTCTCCTCTCGGTTATTTTCTCTTATTCTGAATCTTCCTCCCAAACCACCACTTTGTTTCGACCTTTTGCTTTCGCTAGGTACAAGGCTTGGTCTGACTGTTTAATGAGAACATTGACATTCTCTTCGCCTGGCGAGGTTCCTGCCACACCTATACTTACTGTCACTCGTATGAATTTGTTAATGTCGTGGGTGAAAAGGTGTACGCGGAGATTCTCGGCAATTTGCTTGGCGTAATGCACCCGAGTATTGGGCAAAAATACCAAAAACTCTTCGCCGCCCCAGCGAAAGGTAATGTCAGAGCCCCTAACTTGCCCTTTAATTTCTTCAGCGACTTTTTTCAGCACCTTGTCACCCATGTCGTGACCATATTTATCGTTGATACCTTTAAACCAATCAATATCAATGAGCATAACCGACATGAACTTATTACTGCGCTTTCCCATCTCCCAAATAGGATAAACCAAGTCTTCAAAAGCTCGCCGATTATAAAGCGACGTAAGTGGATCGAGCCTTGCGTCACGCTCGGCGTTTCTGCGCGCTTGCTGTACTTGTTTGTAGTTAAATGCCAGTGAGATAGATAGTAAAGACATTTCCAACACCATGCCGATTTCAATGCCTCTAAATGCCCATTTCGAGTATGGAATAAGCCCCCATGTGGCTAGACTCGACACCATCGCACCGCCGGTTCCGCATAAAATGGCTGGAAGGAAAAATTTAGCTAATGTGTCGCCATTACGGTAGGCAAAAATTCCTATCAACAACATCCAAATCGCTATTGTTGTTAAAACGGCAAGCTGCGACATCACCGCGAAAGAGCGACTTCCAATCAACACAATGATGACAGCGAGTGCGCCCAATGCGCCATAAATATACTTCCTACACCGATAGAGCTTTGGTAGATAGAGTTGGGTATTAAGAAACTCGATGGTGAATCTTACCGCACTGAACAAATACAAAAACATTAGCGCGGGCAAAAGCCACTGTTGAAGGAATATCGATTCTGACCAAAGCCACCAGAAACCATGACCGGTATAAGTGAAGTTAAATAGCAAAAACGAGAGAAGGTATAAGGAATAAAGCAGGTAGCGCCGTTCTTTGAGATAGGAGTATAGAACCAAGTTGTAGACCAATAAAATAACGAGTGCGCCGTACAACGCGCCATAAAAATACGCATTTTCCGTTGTCTTGTTTTTGGCAACTACTGGTGGCCCTACGTATATGGGGATCGTCATAGGATCTTCAGAGGAAAATCGAAAAACCACCAGCGTTTCAGGCTGGGTAAATCGATAGAATACAGAAGGCATTCGCGCGTTTTCAAAGCGAGCACTATGCACCTGATTATCACCAAGTTTTACATGACGCTTTCTTTGACCGTTTTCGAAAAAATAGAGGTCGATATCGTCTAGCCACGCATTATCTATTTCTATTTTCAGAGGAAGAAAAGGTACGTTTATTGTGCTATTTTTAGCAATACGAGTAACAAGAACACCATATGTATCTAATTCAACAGCTAACACACCCCAAACCGTGTTACCAGTGAACCCATAACTAACGCGCCCTTTAGTATTTTTTATCAGTGTATTCTGCTGATATTTAGTCAGGATGTCTTCAGCAGTAAGCTGACTACCTTCCTCGTAATACATCCACAGCTTGTCGTTAACTAACTGCATTTTATCTAAAGACGCAGTACTTTTAGCGTAAGCGTGAGAGAGCCCGCCCCACAAGCAATTAACTATTACAAAACCAATAAATAAAAGAAGTGCTTTCATACATCAATTCTTTTGAATAGGGGCTTTTAAACACAGGGCAAGCTTTTGTATCGGCAACCCTTTCTTATATAAATATTAAGTTACGCTTATCAAAACCGTTTGTGAATAGGTTAAATTCATCAATATTCTACAAATGCGTTTTTATGTTGTTTCGTTTCCACATGTAAAGGCTTACGTATCTTTTATGCTTAGTTTTATTACCAGCACGCTAATTCCTGTTTTGATCCTTCTGTTAATGGGATGGCTATTTTTTCGCATTAAATGGCTCAATGAAGGGTTTATAGAAGCTGGATCTAAACTGGTATTTAACGTTGCGCTCCCTGCGCTATTATTTTTATCGATAGCGCGAGCAGACTTTTCTAAAGCCGCCAACCTATCGCTGATAGGCGTTGGAGTTATGGGCACGCTCATTGTTTTTGCCGCTCTGATGATTACCTCTCATCTGACCGTACATCCGTACAAAGCCAGAGGTGTGGTTGTACAAGGCGGTTTCAGAGCCAATATGGGCATTATTGGCCTTGCTTATTGTGCCAATACCTATGGGCAAGAAGGGCTTGCTGTAGCCTCGGTCTATATGGGGTGTATTACTATATTGTTTAACGTATTGTCTGTCTTTGTTCTTAATTTTTATCAAGGCACGTCGCGTTCTTTGTTGGGTCAAGTTACTGGCATGGCGAAAAACCCGCTAATTCTTTCCATTGCTTCGGCACTACCCTTTTCCTATTTCGAATGGCAGCTTCCAAGTACACTGATAAAAACAGGGGAGTATTTCGCCCAACTCACACTACCGCTAGCACTTATCTGTACAGGAGCTTCACTACAGTTTCGCTCCTTTTCAAACGACTGGTTAAATATAACAATAAGTACAATAAGTAAGTGTGCCATCTATCCAATGGTCTTAGTTTCTATGGCCTATTTATTTGAGTTTAGGGGAATGGAGTTAGGCATTGTTCTTCTCATGGCTATTTCTCCCACTGCTGCTGCAAGTTATGTCATGGTAAGAAATCTAGGAGGAGACTACCGCTTAGCGGCTAGCATAATCGCGATAAGCACTTTATTGTCTCTACCTATCACTGCGCTTGCTTTTGGCTTACTCCATAAATATCAACTCGTTTAATTGAAAACCACGTACTTTTTCTTTATTCGTGCAAGATAATCACTTACTAACCCCAAATGTCTTATCTTTTTATCGCTACTAAATGAAATAAAATCATATACATCGCTGAGTTAATGTACATCATCGTGTTTCAGCGATTGGTATTAGCTAGCGAACGCGATACATGCCATAGTGTTTGTACGTATTCATGTTATTTCAACCGAGCTTCGTTTATGTATAGTTATGTTAAAACTGCGCTGGCTTACGGCATCATTTTCTTATTTTCTTGGCCTTCTGTTGTAACAGCACAAGAAGACTTGTCCTTTGATATGCGCCTTACTACGATGCCTTATCCGTTTGAAGTAAACCTATTTGAGTTAGCTTCCCAAGGACAACAGCTCGAAATGGCCTACATGTATTTACCCCCAAAAAAGGGAAAAACTGTAGTAACACTCTTTCATGGTAAAAATTTCAACGGCGCGTATTGGAAAACTACCGCTCAGCTATTACAAAGCCACGGCTTCGGCGTACTTATACCCGATCAAATAGGGTTTGGAAAATCATCAAAACCCACTCAATATCAGTACAGCTTTGCGACTCTAGCGAACAATACTCGGCAATTACTAAGTTCTCTAGGCATTGAAAAAAGCATTATTGTGGGTCATTCAATGGGCGGAATGCTCGCTACGCGATTTGCTTTACTCTATCCTGATACCAGTGAAAAATTGGTGTTAATTAACCCAATTGGTCTCGAAAATTATCTTCTTTATCAATCGTATACCGACATTGAAAAAGTTTATCAAAGTGAGCTAAAAAAGACCCCAGAAATGATAGTCAACTATCAAACAAAAAACTATTACGATGGCACTTGGAATGACGCATTTGCGCAACACGCCAAATTTCTGCAAGGCTGGATAAATGGGCCTGATTGGACAACGTTAGCCAGAGTAAATGCGCTAACTTACGACATGATTTTCACTCAGCCCGTTGTAGAAGAGTTTAACGCCTTAACGCTTCCTACTGCGCTCATATTGGGCACACGTGATCGCACTGCGCCTGGTAGAGCAAACAAACGAGAAGGGGTTTCTAGAGAATTAGGTCGCTATGACAAGCTAGGTGGCGAAGTTAAATTACGAAATAACAATATTAATGTAATTGAACTAGAAGGATTGGGACATTTACCCCATATTGAAGATTTTGAAAGTTTTGCACCTGTTTTCCTAAAAACTATTGCCTTTACACACATGGAGCAGAAAAACTAAATGCCCCCGTTAAGCAGGCAAATAGATTATTAAAGAAATATTTAATAATCAGAGTATTAGCTAAAATTAAAAGCGCCGGGTAACTCGACGTTAACCCGGCGAAAAAGGCGTAACAGACGTCGCCCTAATCTGCTTCGATCTCACCCTCTTCAATGGCCACAACGCGACGTGCTTCAACGTAGGTTTTAATAGCCCAAAGTGTCTCTTGGTCTAAGATAGGATCGGTTTGACCTTCAGGAATACCGCCAAGTGCAGGCATGCCTTTCGCCGAGCCAAAACGCAAGCGCTCAACGAACCATTCGTCGTCTTCAAAACTTTCTGGGTCGAGTTCTCGAAGGTCTGGGTTTATTCCACCAGACTGCGCGTGCAAGCCGTGACAACCTGCACAGTTATTTGCATAAGCTGACTCACCAAACTTGATGACCTTCGTTTTGGTTTCTTCATCAATGCTTCGATATGGGTTTTCAAACACCCAGCCATTTTCAGACTCATCGCCATCAGTGATTGGCGGCATAGCTGAGCTATCTGCTCCTTGAGGGATAACATTTCCATGTGCAAGCACGTGGCCAGACAAGCCAGTTACCACGAGTGCCGCAAACAACATCGATATTTTTGTTTTCATAATTCATACATCCTCAAAAGACTATGAATTAAGTATACGTACGAGGAAATAAGGGGTAACTCTACTTTGGTTTTGAAAGGCTCCTCCTTTGGTAGGAGGCCACAATGATAGCCACTGAATTCGCAAGCTTTACAATTGCTGCTTCAACGTTAGTGCTAAAGTCAGAGTCGAAATAACGCCCATAAGAATGACGAAGACTTACCTTGCCAACAGGTAAATGAATAGGTGAAGAAAAAAAGGCCAGCGCACCTAGGCGCTGGCCATGTATTAATCACTGTTTACTGCTCATCTAAGGTTAGTTTTTTGCCACCTGCTGATAGCGCTTGGGCAATTTAAACGTCCACACGGTGCCGCCTTGGTTGAAGTGCTTCACGCGTTTTGCAACTTCACCGCCCCATAATGGCACTGCGCCACCCCATCCTGATAGTACAGAGATGTACTGCTCACCATCCATCTCCCATGTCACTGGAGAGCCAACAATACCTGAGCCAGTTTGGAACTTGTAAACCATTTCGCCAGTTTTGTCGTCAAAGGCCATCAGATAACCTTCAGGGTTACCGGTCCAAACCAGACCACCACCTGTAGTTAACACGCCGCCCCAAAGTGGAGAGAAGTTGTTATAGCGCCAAACGGTTTTACCTGTTTTAGGGTCAATCGCTTTAAGTACGCCGATAAAGTCCTCATTCACTGATTTAATGGTGAAACCAGCACCTAAGTACGCTGCACCTTTCTTGTAAGAGGTAGGCTCGTTCCAGATATCCATTTCCCATTCGTTTGAAGGCACATAGAAGAGTTCAGTATCCTTGGAATAGGCCATTGGCATCCAGTTTTTACCACCTAAGAACGCAGGGCGAGCGACAACCTGTGCACCTTGTTTACCATCAGCTGATTGCGCTGGGCTTCCTGGGCGATTTTCTTCAATGTAGATAGGTCGACCTTTTTCATCCAGTCCCTTTGCCCAGTTTAATTTATCAACAAACGGGAAGCCGCGGATAAAGTCACCGTTTTCGCGGTTAAGGACGTAGAAAAAGCCGTTTCTGTCGGCGGTTGCCGCCGCTTTCACTGTCTTGCCGTTTTCCTGGTAATCAAACGAGATAAGCTCGTTTACGCCATCGAAGTCCCAGCCATCGTGTGGTGTGGTTTGGAAGTGCCACACAATTTTGCCTGTATTAGGGTCGATAGCTAAGCGCGACGACGAGAAGTAGTTATCGCCCGGACGTAGGTGAGAGTTCCACGGTGCAGGGTTACCCGTACCGAAAAATAGCAAGCCTGTATCTGAGTCGTAAGTACCGCCTAGCCACGTTGCTGCACCACCGGTTTTCCATAAATCAGCAGGCCATGTTTTACCTGGCGCGCCACCTGAGATTCCATTCTCGGTTTTCTTACCGTCTTTCCATAAGTACCCCATGTGCCCTTCAACGGTAGGTCTAACCCATAGCTGTTTGCCAGACTTCGCGTCGTAAGCATACACTTTACCGACGATCCCGAACTCACCACCGGAAATCCCTGTAATGACTTTTCCGTCAACTACGATAGGCGCTGCAGTAATGGCGTAGCCCGCTCGATAGTCTTCAACCTTTTTCTTCCAAACGGTTTTGCCCGTGTCTTTATCCAGTGCTACTAACTTGGCGTCCAAGGTGCCAAATATGACCAGGTTATCGTAAAGCGCAACGCCACGGTTTATCACGTCACAGCAAGGCATAATGCCGTCGGGCAAACGCGCCTCATACTGCCATAGCTCTTCACCAGTTCTCGCATCGATGGCCCACACACGAGAGTAAGATCCGGTTACATACATCACACCATCTTTTACCAGAGGTTGCGATTCTTGACCCCGCTGCTTTTCACCACCTAATGAAAACGCCCACACAGGACGTACTTCTTCTACTGTATCGCGGTTAATGGCGGTGAGCGGGCTGTAGCGCTGAGCTTTCAAGCCCATTCCATACGTCACTACGTCGTCAGTGGTAACGTGGTCATTTTGAATATCTTTGTCGGTGACAACAGCATGGACAGGAGTTAACGCACTTGCACAAACCAGCATAGATAGGGCAAGTTTTTTAATTGGCATATTATTATTCATAACGGTTCCTAGTTGCATGTAGGCCATAAATGGTCTGTTTCAGACTATTCGTTAGGATTAGCATAGCTAGGGGGGATGTTGATGCCTATGCAACAGCGGAGTGATTTGACTCCTCCTTTAGGAGGAGGAATGAAGGGCTATTTTCCCTTTTGTTTAACACCTTTACGCTTTCACGTCTTTTTAAACTAATGCGTGACTGATAACGGCGCTAGAGGTGAGAAGGCAATTGGCCATAGAGTTATTGCCTAATGTACTATCGCTCTGAACGCTATTGGTCACATGCTTTTATACTGAATTATCTTATTCTGAACTTTCATTCCCCGCAAAATAAGGCGGCATCTCGTAAATAGTTTTGTATTTCTCAAATAACCGTTGCATATCACCCTCTACCACCATTCGCGTAATTACATCACCAATTTCATAGCCTAGTGCGCGATAATTAGTATGAACAGCAAGTCCTATGTCCCACTTTTGCTTTCCGATGAGCGGAAACGCGTTGCTTGCAAGGCGATATTGCTCATTATCAACAAACTGACTGAGGTAGGATATTTGCGAGCGCAATCCCATTACCGCTTCGACGGTTCCTGCTTTCATTGCGTCAAACGCTTCTGCGTTTGAGCCATAGTGCGATGTTTTTTCTCGCAATCGGCCGCCAAACGCTGACGTTAAGTAAAAGTGGGGAATGCTGTCTATTTCCGCACCAATCGTGTGATACTGAAACATGCCCATGGTTTCCACTTCGGGCAAGGTGTGCGTGTTGTGAATGATTTGCCAGCTTTCACGCTGATAAGGGGCAAGCATATGAACAAGCTCATTAACCAATAAGCCCACGTCGTCACGTTTTTGAGAAAAACTGGGGTCGTAAGGCGCGCGCATCATCACATCGGCCTTAATGCGGTGGATAATATGGCCCTTCCATAAGTAATTTCTGAAATCGTCTTCTGTCGTTTCACCTGGTGTCATCCATATCAGTTCTAGCTCAACACCAAGGGCGCTCGCGATTTCACGGGCGATATCAATATCAATTCCAGTGGGGCTGTCGTTTTCAATAAATGAAAATGGAGGATAGTCGGTGTACACCGCAATTCTAATTAAACCGCTGTCTTTAATATCGTCTAACGATCTTGCTTCCCCGAACGCAGAAAGCGCAGAACCCGTTATCAGGCAGAGTAAAATGAAAATAACTCGAAAAGGTTTAACTAACTGCACAGCTTACCCACTTATTCAATCGAACTTCTTAAGCATACTAAGGGGTTAGCGTGATTTTACTAATGCTACTTTAGCGCCATAGCATTCCTCCTTTAGGAGGATGTTCTTCGGGAAAATTGCCATATACCCTTATGTCAGACAAACAGATATCAGCAAAAGCATGCAGCTGAGCTCGGGGTGGTATATGGCAAAGGGTGTAAAAAGCACGGTTGAAAGACGATTAACCGGTAAGCGTTATCAAAAGTGTGTAGCGTCACTTTTTTGCTGCGTTCTGTTGTCGTTTTTAAACAGCGCGCTCGCGTTTAATGAAGCGCAACCTTCACATGCTCAACAAGCTGCACCACAGGCCTCTTTTGCCACTATTGTGGTCATTTACATAAAAGTTGCAGGCACATCTCCACCAGGCACACCAGACTATTTAAAGTCCCCCAGCAATGAGGGGACAGCTGGCGCAAGTGTGGCGATAGAGGATGCCAATATCACGGGAAAATTTCTTGGTTATCAGTTTGAGTTAACTGAAATCAGTGTGCCTTCTATCGGCGAACTACAAGCTTCTTTAGCTAAAACACACCAGCACTCTAGATCAAGTGCTAACGCAAATCACAAAGAAATAAGCAGCAATCAGCAAGGCAACATTGCACCCGTTGTACTACTGGACATGCGAAGCAGTGATAAGGTAAAGGCTGCCTCAATTGAGCAGTTGATTGCCACTATACAACGCACGCTTCCTAATGCCGTATTTTTTAACGTAGCTAATAGCGATGATTTGCTGAGACAAAATTCATGTCGCCTGCCCTTGTTTCATACAAACCCCAGTTATCAGATGAAAGCCGACGCGCTAGCCCAGTGGTTTCGCACTAAGCGTATTGACGAGATATTTGCAGTTTACGGAAAAACCGCTGACGATGCTGCATACCTAGCCGCGTTTAAACGCAGCGCTAAAAAATTTAAGCTTTCACTTGTTGAAACTAAACAGTGGCAGGACAGTTTTGATTTACGCAGGGCTGCCTTTGCTGAAATTCCTCAATTTACGCGAACAAGAGAAACCTATCAGGCCGTTTTTACCGCCGATAGCGCGGCGCAATTCGCGTATAGCCTACCCTTTAACACCTATTATCCCGTACCTGTGGTAGGCGCTGCCGGCCTAAAAGCACTAGGTTGGCACTTTACCCACGAACAATGGGGCGCCCGTCAGCTTCAAAGCCGTTTTAACGACGGGTTTAACAGACACATGAATGAAGTCGACTTCGCCGCGTATCTTGCGGTAACGGCGGTGGCAAATGCTGCGCAGCAAGGAAGCGATTTAACGCAGCAGGGAATACTTAAAACCTTGCTTAGCGACCACTACACGCTGGGTGCCTATAAAGGCCGCCCTCTTTCTATTCGCCCCTACACCCACCAATTTCGTCAGCCTATTGCGCTGGCCCACGAAGACGCATTGGTGACTCATGCGCCCCTTGAAGGCTTTTTGCACCAAACCAACGAACTGGACACATTAGGCGCAACACACACTACCTGTAAGGACAAGTTATGAGCTATCGCTTTGCACTCTTGCTTGGCAGTTTAATGGCAAGCTTTGCCTTTGCACTTCCCCAAGCCTTTGCACTTCCTCAAGCGTATGTCACTAACGAAAAAGACAACACGCTATCTGTCATTGATATGACGACATTTGATGTGGTTGAAACTATCGAGGTTGGAGAGCGACCCCGAGGGTTTATTTTAAGTGCAGACCAGTCCCACGCGTATATCTGTGCCTCTGATGCTGATCGCATTCAAATTATGGATTTGTCTACCCATTCCATAGTGGGCGATCTTCCCTCAGGTGCAGATCCTGAAACCATAGCATTACATCCTAACGGCACCACTATTTACACAGCTAATGAAGACGATGCCCTTCTTACTGTTATCGACATTCCAACGGCTCAGGTCATTTCTCAGATAGATGTGGGCGTAGAGCCTGAGGGGCTGGCAGTGAGTCACGACGGCAGCATGATGGTAGTCACATCAGAAACCACTAACATGGTGCACTGGATAGATACCCAAACGCACGAAAATATTGCGAATAGCTTGGTTGATGCAAGACCCAGAGATGCTCACTTTACCAGAGATGACAAGTACCTTTGGGTAAGCTCGGAAATAGGTGGCACCGTCAGTATTTTCGATACTGCTACAAAGCAAAAAGTGAAGACCCTTTCCTTTGCCATTAAAGGCGTTTATCGCGACAAGGTTCAGCCAGTGGGTATTGTGCTTATGAAAGATAAGCCCTACGCCTTCGTGGCGCTTGGCCCAGCGAATCGCATAGCGGTCATCAATACCGATACCTTTGAAGTGGAAGACTACATTTTGGTTGGGCGACGAGTGTGGCAATTAGCGTTTAACCAAGATCAGTCTTTATTGCTGACCACTAACGGTGTAAGCGGTGATGTTTCTGTCATCAATACTCACACGTTAAACGTAGAGCATACGGTAAAAGTGGGGCGTTACCCTTGGGGCGTGGCGGTTAAATGGAAATAGCGGTTCAAGCGGTTTCACATCAGTACGGCGGCCACCACGCGCTGGACAATATAAATCTTTGCCTAAAACCAGGCTTAACCATGCTGCTTGGGCCAAATGGCGCAGGCAAAAGTACCTTATTTGCGCTTATTACGGGCCTTCAAAAACTCACGCAAGGCAGCATTACCTTTGATGGTGCTACCCTGTCTCAATCTCGCACAAGTATTATGGCGAAAATGGGCGTGGTATTTCAGCAAAGTACCTTAGATATCGACTTATCAGTAAAACAAAATTTGTCCTACTTTGCTTCGCTCCACGGCATAAGTACCACTAGCTCGCTATCTCATATTCAAGGCCTGCTCGACGAGCTCGATCTTACGAGTAAGCTCAACACAAAAGTTCGCAACTTAAATGGCGGGCACAGACGTCGGGTCGAGTTAGCTCGCTGCCTTATTCACAAGCCATCCTTGCTGCTATTAGACGAGCCTACCGTTGGCTTAGACATAGAATCCCGTC
Organism: Alteromonas sp. Cnat2-8; assembly: GCF_022348355.1. NCBI lineage: Bacteria > Pseudomonadati > Pseudomonadota > Gammaproteobacteria > Alteromonadales > Alteromonadaceae > Alteromonas > Alteromonas sp. Cnat2-8. The sequence goes on along the minus strand of NZ_JAKREX010000002.1, from coordinate 75,884 downwards.
ATCTTATTTTGCGGGTAGTACAAGCACTCGCTCATTCGCAAAACGTAAGTGTACTGTGGGCCACGCATTTATTTGAAGAAGTGAAGCACAACAACAACTTGATAGTCTTATCAAAAGGACGAGTGTTAGCCCACAACCAATGTGAAGCCTTGTTAGCCAAGTATCATCAACAAGATATTGAGCACCTTTGGCAGCATTTGATGCAGGAAGGCTCCTGATGTATTGGCGCTGTTTTGTGGGCGTACTTACCCGAGAGATGCTGAAGTTCTGGCAGCAACGTACACGCCTGTTAAGTGCATTGGTGCGCCCGCTGCTTTGGCTATTTGTTTTTGCCGCAGGGTTTCGTTCGGCCCTCGGTCTTTCAATGACCGAGCCTTACGAGAGTTATATTTTGTACGAAGAGTACATTGTACCTGGGCTTGCCGCCATGATTGTGCTTTTTAATAGTATGCAAAGTTCACTGTCCATGGTGTACGACAGAGAAATGGGCAGCATGAAAGTACTGCTGTTAAGCCCGGTTCCCCGCCCTTTTCTGCTAGGCAGTAAGCTTATAGCCAACACCTTGGTAAGCGCTATTCAGGTGTACATCTTCTTTGCCTTTGCGCTTTTACTAGATGTACGCCTATCTGCGTTGGGATACGTTTATGCGTTGCCTGTTATTGCACTACTGTCATTGTTTTTAGGTTCGTTAGGATTATTACTAGCAAACTATATTAAGCAGCTAGAGAACTTTGCCGGGGTCATGAACTTTGTCATTTTCCCATTGTTCTTTCTATCAAGCGCCCTATACCCGCTTTGGAAAATGCGTGAGGCCAGCGAATGGCTGTATCAGATTTGCGCCTTTAACCCCTTTAGTAGCGGCGTAGAATTACTGCGATTTGCGCTCTATGAAAAACTCGAACACAACGCGCTTGCCGTTGTACTTTGTCTTACGGCTATCACTTTTATTTTCGCTGTGAGAAGCTTTCGCCCCAAAGCCTCAAAAGGGCGCTTCTCGTGATAAAAGCAAACTTAACCTGGTCTAATGAAAGCAATAAAATTGAAACGTTAGACGATAGTGACTGCTTACTAATTTTAACTACATCCACGTTGTTGGCGAGCCAACTCTTTCACTTTTCAACACCCGCTAAGACATACATTGAGCAGATTTTTGACGATGAAGGTTTTGCAGGAAATAAAGGCCAATGTGTATTCGTACAAGGCCTTAAGGCGTTTAAAACAAGTTACATCCCAGACATTGAAAACAGCGGAAAAAACAAAATTAGCCAACAATTAGCTGAAGTAAAACGGGTGCTGTTTTATGGTGTCGATTTTGCGCTTTTTGAAGCGTCAGATGCACCCAACGTCTCTAGCCGTGCCTCGACTTTATCTAAAACTAATGACCCTTCCATGGTTAACCGCTCAAGCTACGCTAGCGATTCAAACTCCGCGTTTTATTCGAAAATCACTAGTGAATTGAAGCAAACTAACGCGCCAGCATTTCGCTACTTAGAACAGCAGTTCGATGCATTGTTTAAAAAGCTTAAAAGCGTGTCGGTAACCTTGGAAAAACTGTCGTTTATGGCGCTTTCTACCACTGAAACAGCAAGCAGTGACCCTGTTAACACCATTGCAAGCCACTCACCATTTCTGAGTGCGCTACTTAGAAGCTATTTCAAGCACGGTTATCACTTTAAGGGCTATAAGACGAATAATCGTTCGGTTTCTAGCAGTCGAGCCCGCGATGGCAACAACAACGCAACTAGTGTTGAAAAAAACGCAGCAACTAATGAAGCAATTAACCAAGCAACTGATATTAGAGGCACGCTGTCTCTTGCATTAGATGCCAAGCATTTTAATAAAGCGCAAAAGCGTCTCGTTTCACACACTATCCGCTATGAATCAGCCCTTAATGACGCGATGACGTGGGCTAAAGATCTCGCCCACATGCCAGCCAACTTATGTACGCCAGATTATCTGGCCGAACAAGCTCTGCATCTGGCGCAAACCTTTAATACGGTGTCTTGCGATATCCTCAATGAAAGTGCGCTAAAGCAGTTAGGCATGAACGGGTATTTAGCGGTAAATGCAGGTTCACAGTTTGCTGCCACCATGCCTATTCTTCGCTATACAGCCAAAGGTTTAGAGAATTCACCGCCAGTAGTGTTAATTGGCAAAGGTGTAACCTTTGACAGCGGCGGCATAACGTTAAAACGCAGCCCTGATATGCGCCATATGATTTACGACATGGCAGGCGCTGGCTGCGTATTGGGCGTCATTCAGGCGGTTGCCACACTGGGGTTAAATATAAATATTATTGGTATTGTGGCGAGCGCCGATAATGCAATTGATGGCAAAGCCTATCGCCCAGGTGACATTATTACTATGCACTCAGGAAAAACCGTGGAAGTCATGAGCACCGATGCAGAAGGGCGTATGCTTATGGCCGATGCAATCAGCTACGCGAAACAGTTCTCCCCCTCGGTTATTATTGATATTGCAACCTTAACCGGCGCGGCTATTAGCGCACTGGGGTACAAAGCCACTGCGCTTTTTAGCAACGCTCCAGCGCTTGAAAGTGCGTTAGTTGAAGCGGGTGAACAGGCTAACGACAGGTGCTGGCCTTTCCCACTGTGGCCAGAATATCAAGACGCCATCACCTCTCAACATGCGGATATGATGAATACGGGTATAAACTCTCCCGGTGCTATTTCGGCAGGCTGCTTTCTCTCTCGCTTTGCTGACGGCACGCCGTGGGCTCACCTCGATGTAGCAGGAACCGCTTTTACCTACACCAAATCGTTATCGGCGACCGGCCGCCCTATTCCTTTGCTGTTATCTTACTTAAGCAGCTGCGCAATCAAAAATAATCAATAAATCATCAAAATTCATGACAGTTCTCCTCCCTTAGGAGGATATCTGTTAACACATATTCAACATATACTCAGTCATGCGTTTAATCATAAAGAAGAGGAACAATTATGTGGACTAAACCCCAATACACAGAAATGCGCCTTGGTTTTGAAGTAACTCTTTACATCAATAACCGCTAGGCAACGCCCTCTGGGATGATGAACAAAAAGGCTGCCGATGCAGCCTTTTTTTACTTGTAGTATGGAGTTGTTATGCACGTATTGATTCTTGGTGCTGCCGCCGGGGGTGGATTTCCGCAATGGAACTGCCACTGCCCCAATTGTAAGGGTTTACGCGAAGGTAAAATAAAGGCGAAAGGCAGAACACAGTCGAGCATTGCTGTCAGTAGCGATGGTAAAAATTGGGTTCTCATTAATGCCTCCCCCGATTTAAGGGAGCAGATAAATAGCCATCCGCAGCTGTGGCCCGACGCCCATGTGTCTCGCGGCACACGCATAAGCGCAATTGTGCTTACCGACAGTCAAATAGACCATACTACAGGCCTGCTAACATTGCGCGAAGGCTTACCCCTTCCCGTTTATTGTACCGATGTTGTGGCCGAAGACCTAACCACCAGCTTCCCGCTTTTTACCGTATTAAAACACTGGCACGGCGGACTACAGCAGCATTCAATTAATACCGATTATCATCAACGCTTTGTACCAAAGGGGGCAGAAGGCCTGACTTTCCAACCCGTGGTATTAGAGTCTAATGCGCCCCCTTACTCGACGTATCGCGACAACATTGTGCCGGGCAACAATATCGGCCTGAAGATAACTGACGACACCACGGGCAACGTGCTTTTTTACGCGCCGGGATGTATGCAGGCAAACGACACAGTAAAACAGGTGATGCGCGAATCCCACTGCGTGCTATTTGACGGTACGCTGTGGGCCAATGAAGAAATGATAGATCACGGCTTTAGCAACAAGCTGGGCACTGATATGGGACACATGCCGGTTAATGGAAAGGGCGGAGCCATTGCGCTGCTAAATGAATTTAACGTTAAGCGTAAAGTACTAATTCATATCAACAACACAAATCGCGTGCTTGACGAAGATTCCAGTGCTTATCACAGCCTGTGTGAGCAAGGCATTGAATTGGCTTACGACGGTATGGAAATTGAGGTGTAGTAATGACAGAACACGCATGGTCTAGACAAGAATTCGAACAAAAACTGAGAGAAAAAGGCGCTTACTACCATATTCATCACCCCTTTCATAAACGTATGAATGAAGGACACTGCAGCGTTGATGAAATTCAGGGCTGGGTGGCCAACCGACTGTATTATCAAATGGCGATACCGGTTAAAGACGCGGCAATTTTAGCGAATTGCGAAGATCAATCGGTTCGCAGAACCTGGATCCAACGAATAATCGATCATGATGGACGGGAAGGTGAAGACGGACTGGGCGGCATAGAAGCCTGGTTGCGGTTGGGCGAAGCGGTAGGCTTGAACCGCAGTGAATTACTTGATGAAACCCACCTGTTACCAGCGGTTAAGTTTGCAGTAAATGCCTATGTGAATTTTGCCCGCCGCGCGTCGTGGGAAGAGGCTGCCTGCTCATCGTTAACTGAAATGTTTGCCCCTGAAATACATCAAAGCCGATTAGATACCTGGCCTAGGCACTATACATGGATTGATAGTGAAGGCTTTACCTACTTTCAAATGCGGTTAAGCCAGGCGCGCCGTGATGTAGAGCATGGCCTGCAGATTACCCTTGACCACTTTGTTACCCGACAACAGCAAGAACATGCGCTCAATATACTGCAGTTCAAAATTGATATTTTGTGGAGCATTGCTGATGCCATTTGCTTTGCCTATGAATATAAGAGAAAGCCGTTTGATGGTATTGCCGACCAGCGGGTGTGCCATAAAGGGAGGTTTTAATGATGTCGAATTTACAATCGCAAACCGAACACCACTTAGATGCTGATAGCGTCGGTGCTGATAACGTGGAAGATAACATTGAAAATAGCAGCAGTCACAACAACGAGGGCGGCCGCACAAGAGACAAAACAGCTTCTTTAAATCCGCTTTTTCGCATGCAGTACGAGAAAGCTCAGGGTTGTTATGTTTTGTTGTTCCCCGAAGGAATGATCAAACTTAATCCTTCTGCGGCAGAAATTCTTAAGCGAGTAGATGGCAGCAATACGGAAAATGCCATTTGTGCTGAGCTTCGCCAAGCGTTCCCTGATGCACCTGAAGATTTAGAAGAAGATGTTCATGCATTTCTGGTCCATGCCGAGCAAAAGAAGTGGATCCGCTATGACGAATAATACAGACGTTGATTTACAAACCGACGAACCAAATAGCATAACGCCTCCGCTATGGCTCCTAGCCGAAATTACTTATCAGTGCCCATTGCATTGCCCCTATTGCTCAAACCCAGTAAACATGGAAGAAACATTTAATGAGCTCTCTACTGAGCATTGGGAGCGTGTGCTGCGTGAAGCGCGGGAAATGGGCGCCGTGCAATTGGGCTTTTCTGGCGGAGAGCCATTGCTTCGAAAAGACTTAGAGCACTTGGTCGCTTATGCGCGGGCTTTGGGTTTTTACACCAACTTGATCACCTCTGGCATTGGCATGACAGAAAAACGTATTGCCAAACTCAAAGAAGCCGGCCTTGACCACATTCAGCTGAGCTTTCAGGCAGCCAATGCTGAAGTCAACGACTTAATAGGCAACAAGCGTCACTCATTTGAACAAAAACTTAAAATTGCGAAGTTGGTAAAACAATACAACTATCCTATGGTGCTTAACTTCTGCATTACCGCGCAGAACATTCACGAAATAGAAGACGTGATGGCGCTCAGCGAGCAGCTGAACGCTGATTTTGTCGAGCTAGCTACCGTGCAGTATTACGGCTGGGCCTATGAAAATAGAGACCATCTTTTACCTACCTCACAGCAGCTACAGGAAGCTGAAGCCGCAGTGAACCGCTACCGAGCGCAGCAAAACGGTAAAGGGCCAACCTTCATATTTGTGTCGCCCGACTACTACGAATCTCGCCCTAAGGCGTGCATGAATGGCTGGGGCACAACGTTTTTAACCGTAACGCCAGATGGCAGTGCCCTTCCGTGTCACAGTGCAAAGATATTGCCCCTTCGTTTTCCTAATGTGAAAGAACGCTCGTTGCACGATATTTGGCACCAAGACTTTAGCTTTAATCATTTCCGTGGCGATAGTTGGATGCCGTCGCCCTGTAGGGACTGCGATGAAAAAGATAAAGACTTTGGCGGCTGCCGATGTCAGGCCTACCTGCTAACAGGTGATATGTATAAGACGGATCCGGTTTGCAGCAAGTCGCCCGATCACCATTTGATGAAAGGCATTACCGATAAAGCAGGTACTGCACCGTCGAAGGCACTACAGTATCGGAAGGTGGAAAAGCCGATTCCCATTCTAGAAGTAAGTGCTACGAGGTAAGTACTAGGAAATAAATGGGCTGCGATAAGTACGAAACAAAAAGAGATACCGTTAAACCGCAATGATAAAAGTGTATGTCTGAATTTCATTTCATTGATGCCGGCTCTGGGTCAAAAGTACATAGCGTTGTTTTTGCGCTAAAAACCCCTGCAGCAGGCCACACTGGGTTGTCTCATTTAGCTGAGCACATGAGCTTTCGACGCTCTCACCCATACCCTGCTGCCCACGAGCTTTTTACGGCCAATACACTTCTGCCTGTTACTATTAACGCTACCACACTCGCCGAGTACACCTTCTTTTTCGCTTCATCTGAAAAAGCGAACGTGCTGCTTGATGCTGTAAATTACCTGTACTGTGGCCTGCTTAACCGGGATTACGGTACCGATGAGGTTATCTTAGAGCGTGACGGGGTTATTTTTAACGAGCTCGCCATGCTAGAGACAAACAGCGACTATGCATTAAACGCCGCTATTCGATTAACCGATACCAATAAAAATGCCTATCAACACGCGGGTGGTTTTACACAAACCATAGGCAGCAACAGCATTCAAGCGCTTCAAGACTACAAACGCCAGTGGTATCAGCCAAGCAATATCACCACGCTGGTTTATAGTAATTCAGCCCACTTTTTTGAGCAGTGCAAGGAGGTTGTTACAGCCGTGAGCGAAGAAATAGCCCTGAGCGCGCAAACAGCCCTGAGCGCAATGAAAGCGCAGAGCGTGGAAACAGCCCTGAGCGCGGAAACAGCCTTGAGCGAAGAATCAACACTGAACAGAAGCGCCTCTCTGAGTCAGCACGCATCTCAACGTGAACACTCACATTTAGACAAAGAAGCCTCTCTTGATGCACAAACAATAAAAGGCGAAAACGAATCAATAAGGCATGTATTAACCTGGTGGTTTCCTCAGTGCTTTTTAAATGGTTTACTACAGCAAGAAGCAACACTTAGCACCGTAGCAGGCCTTAAAAACACTTTATTTATCGACCCCGAAATCAATCAACAAGGCAATTTTGCAATTCGCCTCGTCACAAACGAAGCGATGAAGGAAGTAGCAAGCGAGCTTTCGATAGAAGCACTTCCAAAGCTTTCACAAAATCTGACACACAAGCTCGTGAGCGATGATAATGATAAAAGGCTGCGACAACTAAAACATGTGGTATCCGCGTGTCTTGCCTCATTTGATATTAGACCTTCAAAGCCAATGCCAGACACTGATAAACACGCAGATGGTGTGGGGGCGGCTATTCGCTATTTTGCGCAACTAACAGATGCGTTGGATTCGAACAAGTGTACCGCCAAAGATTGTGCCACCAAAAGCGCTTATTTGGCGAGTGCTAATAAGGTATCGCTCTCCTATTTGCGGCCTCTACCTTCACCTGAAAAGTCAATCGCTCGCGAGCGGATTAAAAAGGCACGTAAGGGATTTTCCGCGCAAGCCAGCGCTTCCAATAGCGACCAGTCACTTTTAGTGCCGCGTCTTACCTCTAAATACCGACATTTTATTGCGTTAGAGCACTTGCCTGCACTTCCACGTTTATTGCAGCCACTCGCCAACAATACCACCAATTTGAAACGCTTTAACGCTGAACACATTGCTTTGCATTTAACGCCGTTTTCCACTCCATCGCCCTCAATAACTCTAGAGTCGGCTTCTCAAAACCCTGCTTCTGGTTATTTGGCCTCGCACTGGGTGTATCGCATCGCGTTCTATCAACAGTCAAGACTACAAGCGGTACTGGCACACCACCTTTTCTGGCAACCAAGAACCTCGGGGGAATGCTACGCACTGGGCGCTGCAACCTATGAAAATAACCTTTTTCTATTTGGTGCCAGCGACACAAATATCACAGAGCGTGAAAACTGGTGTCATAAGGTTTTATCGATTCTCTCGTAGGGAATTCGGGAAAAAACACTGCTACCAATTTATGATACTTCCTCCCACTTAAGGAGGATATTTTTAGGGAATGGTTAAGGCAATACTGAAAGTATAAATAATAACGAAGCAGTCAAGACCATGCCTACGCGAATTTCTACTAAAAGCTCTAGCCAAAACGTTGCACAATCCCCAACACATCAACTTGCCCGTTCACCATTTGCTCTTGCGATTATTGCAAGCGCTGTAACCTATGCGTTTAGCTCTGCTGCAGAAGCTAACGATGCAATGGACCACTACGAGGTTATAGAGGTACAGGGAGCGACACCGCTTAGTGCCAACAGCAATAACTCTGCTGTATTTGGTAACGTTCAGACACTCACTCAAGACGATATTGAAGGGAGCGTCAACCGTTCACTACCGGAGCTACTCAAAACTCAGTTGGCAAGCGTGAACCTAAACGATGTTCAAAACAATCCGTTCCAACCCGATCTGCAATACCGCGGGTTTACTGCCTCTCCGCTGCTTGGCCTACCTCAGGGCATTTCGGTGTACTTGAACGGCGGTCGGGTTAATGAAGCGTTTGGCGATACTGTGCATTGGGACCTAATGCCTCTAGATGCTATAGATACCGTTTCTTTGTACTCTGGTTCAAACCCTCTGTTTGGCCAAAACACGCTAGGCGGCGCCCTTGCGCTAAGAACGAAAACAGGGTTTAGCTTCAACGCCAACGAAATAGATTTACAGGCTGGACAATTCGGCCAGAAAGCCGCGTCTGTGGAATCGGGTGGTCATAACGATCACTGGGCGTATTATGTAAACCTGAATCACTATGAGGAAGATGGCTGGCGCGACTATTCGCCATCTGAAGTGCAGCAAGTATTTACATCGCTTGCCTATAAAAGTGACAAAATGCATCTCGACATGAACCTCTTTATGGCCGATAACGAGTTACTCGGGAATGGTGCGTCACCTATTGAACTGCTGGATATTGAAGGCAGAGAAGCGGTCTACACCCACCCCGATCAGACCAACAACGAACTTACGCACGTTAATATAACCGGTGATTTCGTTTTAACTGACACCTTATCCTTAACCGCCAATATGTTTTATCGCGACACACAAACTCAATCAATCAACGGCGATGACAGTGATTTTGGTGCCTGCCAGTTCGCTGATGGACGCGTAACACTGTGTGAATTTGAAGATGATGACGACGATGATGATGATGCTCCGCATGATGGTGATGGCGACGACGATGATGACGATGATGATTTGCCTGTTGTAGGAGAAGGCGACGATATAGAAGCGGTTGAATTTATTGGCTTTGATGACGACACCGCGCTTGCCGAAATATCAGATGTGGACGCAGATGAACTTGATGGAACATACAACACGGGTCGCACAGACGCCAAAGCTACTGGGTTATCTTTTCAGCTAGCAAAACAATATGCCTTAAGCGGCTTCAGTTCAGAATTAATTGTTGGTGCCAGCTACACCAAAGGAGATGTTAACTACGCCGCTGATACTACATTTGGTATTTTGGAAAACGAATCTGCACAAGACTCACGCACCGTTTTACCCATCGACGGGCTCATGGCACAAGAAGCCAGGGTTAGATTAGATGTAGACACCACCGCATGGTCGCTATTTTTCATGAATAGTACACAGCTCTCTTCAGCCGTATCACTCAATCTTGGTGGACGTTTTAACCGAGACCATATTGTTATGGAAGACCTGATTGATGACGGTGAAGGTTCATTGGACGGCAATCACCGTTTTACCCAATTTAACCCAGCGGTAGGTGTAGACATTACTATTGATGAGCAAAGCCAGTTGAATCTTGCAATCAGCCAGTCTTCAAGAACGCCAAGCCCAGCAGAGTTAAGCTGTGCAGATGAAGACGACCCGTGCCGCTTACCGAACGGTTTTGTGGCCGATCCTCCTCTTGATCAGGTGGTCACCCAAACTATTGAAGCGAACTACACCACACGCATTGATAACATCGACCTGATGCTAAATGTTTTTCACAGTAGAAGTAAGGATGACATTATCTTCCAACAAGCAGGCTCTGTTGCCTCTCGCGGATACTTTATTAACGTTGATGAAACCCAGCGTCAGGGCGTTGAATTCAGCGTAGGCTCAACGTGGGAAAAACTAACCTACCGGTTAAACTACAACTATCTTAACGCAACCTACGAATCGACATTCACGTCGTTTAGCCCCTTTAACCCTCAGGGTCCAGACAGACTCGTAACACCAGGTGACAAAATTCCAGGCCAGCCAGAGCATCTAGTCAAGCTCTATGCAGATTACGCCTTAACGGATAAAGCGCGTTTGGGGGCAGAAGTTATTTCAGCATCTAGTCAGTACTTTAGGGGCGATGAGGCTAACGAAAATGAAAAGATTGACGGATACGTTATTGCAAACATTTATGCATCGTACCGTTTCAACGACACATTTACCGCATCGCTACATGTGAACAATGTGTTCGACAAAGACTATGAAACCTTTGGCACGTATGGCGAGGCTGATGAGGTATTAGAAGACATTTATCCCGACGTAGAAGGTGCAGAGTTCGTGGGCCCCGCACAACCGCGAATGGTCAGTGTAAATCTAAAAGCGAGATTCTAATCAGATAGCAGTTGTTACCACACGCGCTTTTATCCACACAAAAGCTGAACAAAAATCAAAAAAACGCGACTTACTTTTTCACAGTAGTCGCGTTTTTTATGATTTTTACATTTAATTTTCCCGCTACTAAAGAAGGAGATTAACACGCCTTACGGCCGATGGTTCAAAATTCAATAGAACCTATTATCAATTTACTGGACACCGAAAGTATTAAAACCAGTCAAAAATAAAAACAAAAAGCCACTGTAATTAATCAACACTACCAAAATTGGGACAGTAAAATGAAAAAGAATACATTTACAAAAACCTGTTTATCTATTGCCATTTTAAGCACAGTCAGTAGCCATAGTTTTGCCCAAGACGAGCCCTATTCATGGAATATCTCTGGATGGATAAATGAAGGCTTAACCTATTACGACGACGGTGTAGGTAGTGATGTGGCACAACTTTCAGACAACGGTACAACGCTAGGCAGCCGTATTACGCTTTCAGGAAATTATAAACTGGAAGAACAAGGCATGGACGTGGGCTTTGAGGTCATTATTGAACCTCTTTCAGGCGCACCGAACTACGCCGGTGGTGGCCATCAAACCCCGCTTTTGTTTGCCAATCAGGATAACTTAGACACCTTCAACGGCGGCGACATAGGCCTGTTGGGCAGTAGCCTCTACTTTGGTGGCGACTGGGGTAAAATCACCATTGGTTTACAAAGCCTTCCCACCGATAACATTGCCGTTCTAGCTGATCCTTCTGGCACAATCTGGTCGGGAATTTCTCCATTATTTAGAGCAAATGGCTTCTTTATTCGAGGCGTAGAAGAAGGTTCAACCAATGTCGCGTGGGGTCAATTTGCTCAGTGCTTAGCTACGCCTGGCTTGGGTATTGGTATTGACTGTAACGGCATATATCGCAACGGTGTGCGCTACGATCTCCCTCAAATGGGCAACGTGAGTATTGCAGTAGGTTATGCAAACGACGAAATTTACGATATTGCGGTTAAGTATGCGGCTGAGCACGAAGGCTTCAAAACTAACCTTCATGCTGGTTACTCAGTGAATAAAGATGGCGGTAGCAATGTTGGGGGCAACAGTTCAACTACGCTACAACTGCAAGCAGGGCTCATGCATATTGAGTCAGGTGTATTTGGGGTAGCCACTTATCAGATGGAAGAGGCTGACGACGCGATTGTTGGGTCGGGTGACGATACGGATGCCTATTACTTTAAAGCAGGCATTAGAAAACAGTTTAATCGCTTTGGTGATTCTGCTTTCTATGCTGAATATGCCAGTTATAACGACCAATACGGCATGGCTCATTTAGATGGCGTTACCGGTTCAGAGCTTAGTCAGTGGGGCGTTGCAGCAGAACAATATTTTGGATCGCGCTTCTTGGTGTACGCGAAATACGAAAACCTAAGTTTAGATATTGATGGTTCAGAATCTGCGCAAGGAATTTATAACAGCGCAGAAGACTTAACCCTAATTCAACTAGGTGGCACTGTGTTCTTTTAATTGAGAATTAAAAATCAGTCATATTTTAACATTGAACTTATATCTAATTACTCTGAAATTTAAAAATTACTCGATTCATTTAATTAATGATAAAAAACTGATTAATTTTACACTTAAATAAGAAATTAAAATTAAGCTAAAAGATATGACATAAAAAAGCGAGATTCACTCTCGCTTTTCCTATTGAAAAAGGAAAGATCATGAAAAATATATCTCTATTTTCATTACGTTCAGCTCAACCCATTCTGTTAGCCCTACTCTTCATAACGACAGTACATATCGCAGACGCACAGGTCATATTTCAGGAGGACAAAAACAACTTTATTCGCCTTGTTGAAAAGCAAAACGAAACAGACAGTGACATGCGTGCCAACCAGCACCCCTTTACGCTGCAAGAGCAGGATGTATCCGCCATACTTAGCGCTATTCAGGTGGTTAAGAACAAAAATACGTCAACACCGCTTTTTTCCAACGAACAAGTTACGTTACTTGCCGCCTATCTGCCTGAGGCGCTGCGAACAGCGACTGCTCAGCAAGACGTAATTTTTGCCCTTAGTAAAGAGAAGCGCTATTTGGCAGGCCTTAAAACCCAAACGTATTACGTTGCAGGCAGTATTTTCGTTGCAGACGACCAGCTCAATATTCTTATTGGCGAGTTCGATAAAGTAGCCAATAAAGCCTACGAAATGGCTTATGATCCTACTTCTCAGGGCTTGGTAAAATACGACTTTGATTTTGGTAACCGGAAACAAGCAAAGTTCTCATTCGATTCCCCACTCTCTTTTTCCGCACCTGGTATAGAACTAAAAACGAAAAGTCGCTTCGATTGGGTGGTCGCACCGACTCAGCTGGCATTTGAAGCACCTTTAGAAAAGGAAACACTTTCCCCAGCGAATAGGGAAAACACTCCCAGTAAGAAAGACGTAGCTGGCTCGGCCCCCTTACCAGCAGAGAACGATATCGTTGCTCGTTTTAAACGGTTAGACGCACTAAAAAAGGCAAACCTAATTAGCGAAACAGAATACGCCGAAAAAAGAAGGCAGTTACTTGACGAGTTATAGAACGAAAGTCCCGTCAGTACTGGTCTTACGTGCTTTTTTATTATAAGCCATTGGTCTTATTAGGCCTGATTTAATGTTATATTAATGTTAACATTGTAAACACGTGAAGTGACTGTTTAGCTTTTAATATTTCGGGGAACTTGGTCACTTTGAAGCGTTTCATTTACGCCATAATTTTGTCTTACTACAAGGCTTATGTGTGAATAAAACGCCAGCCCAAATAAGTCACAAGGCCAGCGGCAAATGTCGCTTTTTTAGCTGAGGGAAAGACCATGCACCGTATCTTGATAATTGACGACCACCCTATTTTTCGTCACGCAATGATTACTATCTTAGGGAAAAAGTTTCCCGACTCAGAAACCCTCGAAGCCAATTCAATTTCTGAAGCGTTAACGTTGCTAGAGCAAGACGCGAAGTTCGACTTAATCATGCTTGATTTAAATATGCCGGAAACCTGTGGCCTAAACGGACTTTTAGAAATTCGAAACCAACACCCTAACGTACCTGTAGTGATTATTTCCGCTGAAACGGAAAAGCAAAATATACTGCAAACCATTTCTTATGGTGCCGTTGGCTTTATTTCAAAAAGCAGCAAGATTGAAGAAATCGCCACATCTATCGAGAGTATTTTTGAAGGGAACGTGTGTTTACCATCAGAGATATTGAGAACGCCGTCTACCAGAACACGCATGACCAATGACAACGGTATTTCGCCGGAGCAAATTCGTTCATTAACACGAAAAGAGCTGACCGTACTGAAATATCTAACTCAAGGGTTAGCCAATAAAGTTATTGCCTACGAGCTTAATATTTCTGAAACCACGGTTAAGTCTCACGTCTCATCTATTCTTAAAAAATTAGGCGCCAGCAACCGAGTAAAGGTTGTGGCCAGTGCCGCGAATATCGACTTTAACCAGTACGTATTTAATTAAGATCTGTTGATCTTTGCTGTGCACCGAAGATTAATAGGTCTTAGACACGTTTACTTTTAGCCATTCAAACTTGAGACTAGCGCCGCCTTCAGCACCGCGGAGTTAACAGGTTTGTGCAGCAGCTGAATGTCGGTGCCTTCAAGTTCATTCGCTAATGCTTTTGAGTGATTAGCGGTGCAAATCATAATGGGCATTGAAGGCGCGATTTTTCTTACGCGTTTCGCAATGTCTAAACCGGTTTCTTCTTCATCTAGGTGGTAATCGACAATAAGCATGTCGCACTCGTCAAAACTGCCATTATTTACAGCACTGCATTGTTCAAAACCTGAGAAAGTGTCTACTTCCATGTCCCAGTTTGCGAACAACGTTTGCATAGCAATGCGCATATTCGCATCGTTATCAATGTGCCATATATGCTTATCCAAAACGTAATCTGGTAACGATGGCTCCAAAGTATAAAGATAGTCTTGTTCCTGACTCGTATCACACACTTCGGTAATAGGAATGGTCACCGTGAAACATGCGCCTACGCCCTCTTTCGAGCGCACTCGAATATCGTGCTCTAGCAACTTACTCATTTTATCTACAATGTATAATCCCAGACCCAAACTGTAAGAGTAGTTAAAATCGTTTTCTAATCTGGAAAACTCTTTAAAAATAACTTTCTGATCGTCTTCGCTTATACCCACACCTTGATCATAGATGCTAATTTCTAGGTTCTCATTCACCTTTCGTGCTGCCAGTAACACCTTGCCGTTGGCACCGTATTTCATTGCATTTATTAATAAATTTCGCAATATTCGAGAAAGTAAGTTCACGTCTGTCACCACGAAGGCTTCTTTCAAGCGATAGCGAAAATCTACACTGTAGTCTTTACTGATATGCGTAAACTCTTCGGCTAGCTGCATAAGTAACGGCAATACATTTTCTTGCTGCTTATCGGGCTGTAACACCCCAGCGTCCAGTTTGGATGTTTCAATAAGCGTGCGAATAAGGCCATGTAAATCAGACAGTGAATTATCGAGGGCGGCAACAATGGGGCTGGATGAACTATCCACTTGATCTTTCAATGTTTCGTTGAACAAGATGGCAGCGCTAAGGGGCTGCATAAGATCGTGGCTAATAGCAGCCAAAAATTTGCTCTTTGAATCAATCGCTTCTTGAAGGGCGATGTTGGCGTGATTGAGTTCACGGGTACGCTTTTCTACATTCGATTCTAATTGGTCTTTAGCCGCTTTAAGCTGGAGTTGGCTTTCTACCTGCTGCGACACGTCTGTTGCCAAGACAAAGTGCCCGGTGATATCGCCAGATTCATTGAAATGAGGCAAATAAACTTTCTGTAAAAAGCCAACGTCGCCATGAGCATTTTTTTCTTTGCTTTGAAAGCTCACCACTTCGCCTTGGTTAACACGGCGCAAGTACTGAATAAGATTGGGGTAAACCTCTTTCAGATGGCTTCGGTCCATAGGCATATCATTAATGTCTTGCTCACTAACGCCATACCAATCGCGATAACCTTTATTGGTGTATTGAAACTTTTTATCGGTACCAATGTAAGCAATAAGCGCCGGTACATTATCGGTTATCATGCGGATCCAGCTTTCGTTTTGCTTCAGCGTTTCTGCGTAGTGATGCTGCGATGTAACATTGGTGAACGTGCACAGCGTATTGCCGTCGGGCAGTGTAGTGATGTTGCGTTCAACCACCAATTGCTCGTGTATAATCTGGGTACTTGGCCCCACCGGGTTTAGGTTGAGCCCGCTCCAGTGACGGTTATTTTGAAGGGCATAAATATTCTTACTGTTTACCAGTACGTGCTGGGGCACGTTTGACTGGGTCAAAAACGTGTTATTCCAAAACGCAATGCCACCTTCTTTATCAATGAGCAATATTCCAACATCAATATTATCGATAAGGCTTTGCAACAGCTTGTTTTTCTCTTTAATGACTTGCTCGTAACGATTCGATTCAAGCAGTTTTACTTCAGTGATGTCGTTAAACAGAATAACGTTCCCGCCTTCTTGCGTGGGTCGATTGGTCAGCTGATACCATCGCCGGTTCGACAACTGATAGATCATCCTGCCTTCGACATCAGCAGGCAGGGCACGGCGAATAACCCCGGAATGCTTGGCAGCTTGGGTGATATCGTAATAGTTATCGCCAATTTTAGGGGTAATGGAAAGGTCATCCCAAACAGTTTCAAAGTGCCGATTAAAGAAGATGATCCCGCCCAGTCTATCTAGCAACACCATCGCCTGATTAGTGCTTTCAATGGCGTCGTGTAAACGCTGTTTAACCTGATGGGTTTCTTCGTGAGCCCGCACCAGTTCGGCGTTTGACTGCTCCAGCTTTTGCAGTACTGACTGCAGTTCTTCGGTTTTCTGACTCACTTTTTCAGAAAGTTGAACCGAATGTTCGAAGGCGCGGTAGCTGTGATGATTAAAACCGCCCTCTTCCATGCGATACATCAGCGCTGCGTTTATTTTCTCAAGCTTTTCGTTTTCACGCCGTTGCTCGTAAAGGGCCTTTTGGAGCGCTTCCACGTCGGTAAATTGATTATTGGGCTGCAAAATACACCCCCGTAAACGTTTGGTTCAAGTGAACCGAGTGAATATGCTCGCCATAGGCATTGAAGCCCGCGACATTGTACCTTTGCTGTAGCCGTCTTATTTCGTGGTCGTTTTTGCCCTGTTGAATTTCGAGCCTTCGCAAAAAGCAATCGCAAGCATAGACAAATTCGGGCTCGCCAAGCTGAGCGCGCAGCTTGTCTAGTTTACTTTCTAATGCTTCAATGCAGTCACCCAGCTGAACAAATGTAAGAATAATGCCAATATCTACCGCGCAGTAAAAGGTAATGGCGTTAGTGGCCAAATCTACTTTTTGAATAGAGCGGATGAAATATTTGCCACCTACCATCACTGCAAGGGGAAACATGGAAAACACATCCGGCGTTAAGTCTTCAGCTTTCATTCCCAATAAACTGGCGTAATACTGCGCAGCAGGTTCACCGTTTATTTCATACACGGTTCGCGATTCAGGGTCGGCGTGGGTGACCACCAGCTTCGATACGGGAGAGTTAATGTGATCAATGGAGAACACGGTGAAGGGCTTTCCCGTGCCAACAAGCAGCAGTACTGCTGCGTCTCGATGAAATTCACCGTTGTAAAACACATAGGTGGCTTCAAGCTTTAAATCGTCGCCAGCGCTACCGCCTAAGTGTGGAATATTGCCAAATGCGGTCGCAAAGGTTTCTAGAAAATGTTCCTCATGGCGGGTAAGTCCATCGAGCACAGAAATAACGAAGTGCTGCTCTGTATCGTAACGACGCTCCCTCCCCTGTAAGGCTCGGCGCAAACCACTAGCAATATCGTGGGCTTCATCAAAGTTTACTTCGCCTAAATTAGGCACCAATGCTGTGGCAATAGAAAATTCGTTTTTCAAAAACGCGACGGCCAAAAGTTTTTCTGTTCCGTACCCATTTTTATTAAACTCTCCAGCACTGGTGCAGCCAACAATATTCACGTGCGGAAAACGTGCGGAGATTTCCTTTGCTACGGTGTCTAAGTCAAACAGCGTGCTGGTATGAAAGAGTAATAGCTCTATTTCATCGCACTTAACGTTGGCTAAAATCTCATTGGCCACATCACGGCAGGCTTCTTTAGCACCGTATAAACTAGAATGGTTGTCATCGTTAACCTTGCTATTAGCAGGTTGACTAAGTGCGGACAGGATTGAGGTTTTTGACACGCGTTGGCACCTTTTTCTTTTTATATTTATCGATTTTGCACAAGTCAGGGTTATCTAACGTAACCACACACTCAAGGCACTGAATACATTCAGCATAGTCAATGCTGCCGTCTTGTTCTATAGCATCAATACCACATTTCTTTTGTTTGCACAGCTGACACGGATTACCACAGGCATCTTTACGTGTAAGCAATTTAACTAAAGGGAAACGCCCCAAAATGGCAAGCCCCGCTCCCAACGGACATAAATAGCGGCAGTACACTTTATGAATTTTTAAACTAAGTAGCAGCAATAAAACCGAATACAGTACAAAAGGCCAATATCGAACAAAGTGTAGGGTTATGGACGTTTTGAACGGCTCTATCTCAGCGAGCTTCTCTGCAAGGTTTAGCGAATAAAATGAGCACGCAACAAGCCCTATAAGCAACCCATATTTAATTTTTTGTGCCCGTTTGTGGTGCTGTGGCTTAATTCTAATTTGTTTTATCCTGAGCTTTTCAGCCAGTATTCCCATCATTTCCTGGAGTGCTCCGAAGGGGCAAAGCCAGCCGCAAAATAGTCCCCGCCCAACGATAAACAACGAGACAAATACAAAGCTCCACAAAATAAAAATGACCGGGTCGAGAAGATATACCTCTAAGGAAAATCCGTCGACAATATCCAGTAGCAGCGTGTATATGTTGACAACAGACAGTTGCCCTTGAGCGTAAAAGCCAATAAAAAACAGCACGAACACAAGGGAAAATGCCCGCACTGTATGCACAAACTTGGTGTAAGGCGTTAGCCTTTGCTGGAATGCAAAAAACAACGACAGCGCTACAAGATAAACAACTGTGATGCTTATCGTTAAGGTTCTGTCCCTCCAAATTTTCTGCCACAACGGAATGGGCTTCGCTAACTGAGCCTCAGGATTTTCCATAAATAGTTCACTAGGCAGTGTCACTTTCAAAGGGAACAGATGCTCATCTTGCTCGAAGAAACTCGGCTTAAACGGCACACTAATCGCTATTTCCATTTCTTGGTCAAGTGACAGCCCACCTTTCGATTTTACTCGAAGTACTTTGATCTCGTTGTAGTCGGGCAATGCTTGTGAAAATGCTGGGTCATAGAAGCTATAAAAATCGATATCGCGGATAGCTGTGGGAAAGCCGCCTTGAGATACCCGTAAATGCTCAGGAGTGGTTTGGGGAATAAACTCATCGCTGATAAAACTGAACCCTTTCGTATTCAGTACCATCAGTGCCATTTCACCCGGATTTAGATTTTCCTGTAACCGAGCAAATTCCTCTTCATCTAGCAGGTTTTTCCCCACAATAGGAAGACTTAAAAACGCATAGTAGTGTTCGGCAATGATGTCACCATCAAGAGCAAACTCGCTTTGAATATCGTCAACCGCCCGAACCACTTCTCTCGAAAGCCCTTCGGTATTTTGCTGAGTAATCTGGTGCTTTTGAATGTAGCCCTTGTCCACCAATTCGCTAAAAGTAAGAGGTTCGTAAAAGTCTGGATTGATAATATTGTTGCTAGGCGCAACAAAGCCATCGAGCTTAGCTCTGGCAACGGCTAATGCAGATGTCACGATGGTATCATTGATAACCAGCACCGATACGGTGGCTTTCGTAACCCCATCAAAGTAGGTAGCGTCTTTGCCTACATTGCTTTTACCACCAATGATAAAACGTTCTTTGACACTGTGCCCTTGATATTGAGCAACGAAATCAAACATGGATTTCTCGCCAAGCCCGTGCAAAAAAATCGGCTCGCTATGCTGCTTGACGAAAAGATCGACCACATTGCCTTGTGTGTCTAACCCAATCACTACATTAACTGGTTTGCCTGAAAAGCCTATGAAGTCGACAAAGTCATTCGACTCAAAAACATATCCGAGTAGTTGCTGAAGCTGATAGACCGGGGTTACCTTGATGTCAGTGTGCATCTCCCCCACGCGTGTAGCATTGGGAAATATTTTATAAATGTCTTGTGGAATGTCTGTCGCGTCAGACTGCGCCAACACATTGGTGCAGAGAAACAGCAAGAAAATGATTGAGGAAAATGCGATGCGCATAAAAGTAGCGGGCGGCGGTAGGCGCCGCCCTCAGGTTTACTTAGAAGAAACCAAGTGGGTTGATGTCGTAGCTTACCAATAGATTTTTTGTCTGCTGGTAGTGATCTAGCATCATCTTGTGGGTTTCGCGGCCAATGCCCGATTTCTTGTAGCCACCAAACGCAGCGTGAGCTGGATACAAGTGATAACAGTTCGTCCATACGCGACCTGCTTCAATCGCTCGACCCACGCGGAATGCTACATTCGCATCGCGGCTCCATACACCAGCGCCAAGTCCGAAGCTTGTATTATTGGCAATCTCAATCGCCTCTTCTTCGGTTTTGAAGGTTTGAACAGCGATTACCGGACCAAAAATCTCTTCCTGGAACACACGCATGTGGTTTTCACCCTTCAAGATAGTCGGCTGAATGTAGTAGCCTCCATCAAAGCCAGGTAGCTGCTCTTTCTCACCACCAGTGACAACCTGAGCCCCTTCTGACTTACCGATATCGATGTATTTAAGGATCTTTTCGAACTGCTCATTAGATGCCTGTGCACCTACCATGGTATCTGTGTCTAGTGGGTTGCCACGTTTGATCTTCTGAATTTTTTCCAACACTTTTTCCATGAATGCATCATAGATGTCTTCGTGAATAATCGCTCGAGAAGGACACGTACATACTTCACCTTGGTTGAAGTATCCAAGCACTAAACCTTCCGCACACTTATCAATAAATTCAGGCTCGTGATTCATGATGTCTGGGAAGAATAAGTTTGGCGACTTGCCGCCAAGCTCAACGGTAGATGGAATAAGGTTTTCAGCAGCACAGCGAAGGATATGTCCGCCAACAGGTGTAGAGCCAGTAAACGCAATTTTTGCGATTCTTGTGCTTGTTGCAAGAGCCTGTCCGGCTTCTGCCCCGAACCCGTTAACGATGTTTAGTACACCCGGTGGTAGTAGGTCTTGGATTAGTTCGGCGAACAATAAGATAGATACTGGCGTTTGTTCTGCTGGCTTTAGCACCACTACGTTACCGGTAACAAGTGCTGGCGCAAGTTTCCATGCAGCCATAAGTAGCGGGAAGTTCCATGGAATGATTTGCCCAACAACACCATAAGGTTCGTGGAAGTGATACGCCACCGTGTTTTTATCGATTTCACCAATGGTGCCTTCTTGGCTTCGAATACAGCCTGCGTAATAACGGAAGTGGTCTGCGCACAGCGGAATGTCTGCATTAAGCGTTTCGCGAACGGCTTTACCATTGTCCCATGTTTCCGCAACGGCAAGTAGCTCTAGGTTTTCTTCAATGCGATCGGCTATTTTCAGAAGAATGTTAGAACGCTCAGCTACTGACGTATCTGCCCAGCCCTTTTTCGCAGCGTGAGCGGCATCTAACGCAAGCTCAATGTCTTCAGATGTTGAGCGTGGGATTTGTGCGATGTCGCTGCCGTCTACTGGAGATGTTGCGGTGAAGTACTCACCTTTAACCGGTGCTACCCATTCGCCATTGATAAAATTACCGTAGCTTTCTTTGAAGCTTACGACCGAACCTTCACTACCTGGCTTTGCATAAATCATAAGAAGTACCTTTTGATAACTTTGCGCGTACCACGCGCACTAACTTGGTTTGTTGTGTAGTTTGATAATGGTACTTTTACGTTGTACCTACCATGATGCGATAGACCGATTTGACTCCTACTTTAGGAGGGGAAACCTATGGCTACTTCTCACTCTTCTCGACAAAAGACACCGATTGAGACGCTGAAAGCTCTGCATCACCGATATAACCGTGTTTAGCCGCAATGGCTGAAAACTGGGAGGGCACCGCGTCGAGCTTTCGCTTAATGACGGTAAGTGCGTTAGAGACAGTCTTAGCCGATAGGCCCAACTCATCAGCAATATCGAAGCGGGATTTATTCATCGCTATCGCAATAAATATTTCGAACTCACGTTTTGTTAATTTGGCAGCAATGTCCACATTGGTATCGAGAAGTTGATTGGCTAAATTTACCGCCAGGCCTCGCTCAATATACTTTTGCCCTTTTGCGACGACCTTAATTGCCGAGATCAATATTTCAGGCGAACTACTTTTACTGATGTACCCCATAGCACCGGTCTGCATGGCGCGGTGCAATATGACGCTGTCTTCGAACATACTGAAAAAGATAATTTTTAAATCTGGATGTCGCTTCAAAAAAATCTTGGCTAAAACAAGGCCACTTTCATTTGAAAGGTTTATGTCGAGGATTAAGATCTCAATGTCACTACTGGCTAGTAAACGATGGGTTTGTGCACCGTTTTCAGCATCAAAAATACGGTAATCGGGCATCATCGCATTGAGTAAAGCTTTGTATCCTTCACGCACCACAGCGTGGTCGTCGACAATTAGAATATTCATGCGACGTTAGCCCCCATAAGAGGAGGCATTTTTTTAAGGGTAAGGGACAGCGATACAGCAACGCCGCCATCATCGGGTGACGTTACACTGCAATTTGCTCCTATACAACGCGCTCGGCTGCGCATTGATGACATGCCAATATTTTCTACAATGTGGTTCCCTAATCCCCGACCGTTGTCTTTAACCATCACAGAAACACGATGAGTATCGCCATAAATTTGAATGCTAACCTTGGTGGCCTTCGCATGCTTAATCACGTTGTTAATGGCTTCTTGAGCAAATCGGTAAAGATGAATATCTCGCTCATTATCTTCTTGATAGCGCTTTAGATTAATTGACACGTCCCACTGCGTATCGGGCTGTGCTACTTCTTGTTCGTACACCAGTCGCTCAAGCGACGACTGAAGAGAGACTCTATCTAAAACAAGCGGGTGTAGGTGAGCAGTGAGTTTTCTAATTGCATCGCTTATTTGATGTGACATCACTTGAACCTTCTGCGCCGACAGTTCAACAACAGATCGCTCTTTTGCGTTAACCAAAATATAGGCGTGGGCTTTTATCGTGGTCAGCAACTGCCCAACATTATCGTGGAGCTCTCTGGCAAGGTAATTACGCTCTTGCTCTTGAAGAAGGGCTAACTGCTTATCTATTTTTATGAGCTGCTTTTCTTTTGATTTAAGTGCATTTTGCAGATGCTTAAATTGGTCTAATACCCTGTTCATTTCGGTGATATCTGAATGTGGCAGGGGCTGTGATTCCTTGCCTTCTCGTAGCTCAGATAACGCGTCAGCGAGCTGATTTAGCGGCACTAACCTTTGCTTAACCGCCACTTTTAACGTAAACAGCAACAGGACAAAAGTTGCGAAAAACAGTCCCGCCACCAAGGCAAAAAAAGTGAGATTCTGGGTGAGTTCAGTAGCATCAAAAGGCGTAACAATAAGATACTGATTTTCCTGAATTGGGATGATAACAGGTGTGAGTGCAGTACGTTCGGTTGTCGGCATCACTGAGGTCTGCTCTGCCTGAAGGCGCCCCGTGAAATAATGGGCGGATAAGTGAGGGCTAGGCTCTACAATCGCTTCGATATCAGCAACAGGGATATTGAGGTTCACCATTTCTCGCACTTGATTAAGCGCGCCCGTCATCTCTTCCTCAATGTTATCTTGTATGTGGAAGTAGACCAGACAGGTAAAAACCAAAAAGCAGCCAATGAATACGGCCACTATAGCTGTAGATATTTTCGTAAAACCTGACATAACCGCCCCTGCAAGCCTTTTATTACAGGGTTATGCTATACAGGCTGCGTTAAAAAGCACATCCTGCAATAGGGGCGAATTCATCCTACCAAGGTAGGATGAATTCTGTTTTGAGCGATGTTTTATTTGGTAAGAACTTAGACAGTCTACACTTATCGGTAAGCCTGTTTCTCTGTGCTACTAGCTTCCCAGTCGACTGCTGAATTGGCCTACTGCATCAACGACTTCTTTTGCACCGTCTTGAATTTGTTCGATAACTTCACCCGCCTCTCTGGCGTAGTTGAGCCCTGATTGCGCCTTTTCATCACCTTCATTAACCAAATTTACTGCGTCGGTGGCCAATGTCTGGTTGTGTTTAACCACATTGATGATTTCTTCTGTGGCTTCGGTTGTACGCGATGCTAACTGACGCACCTCGTCAGCAACTACAGCGAAACCTCGCCCCTGATCGCCAGCACGTGCCGCCTCAATCGCAGCATTTAGAGCAAGCAAGTTGGTTTGTTCGGCAATAGCACTGATACTTCCGATAATAGTGGCAATTTGTTGAGACTGAGCGTCCAACGCATTAATCCCCTCTTTTGCCCTATCCATTTGCTGCGACAGCGAAGACATTTCAGAAAGCAGTTCGCTAATGACTTCCTTTCCTCTCGTGGCGATTTGATCCGTAGTGTTTGAAGAACGGTAGGCGATATCAGCAGCACTGGACACGGCATTTTCTCGTGCCACCTGCTCAGTAATATCAGTAGCCAGCTTAACCACTTTATACATACGACCGTGAGAATCACAAATCGGGTTATAGGTGGCTTCCAGCCAAATAGTGTTGCCGTGAGCGTCGAAGCGTTCGAATCTACCTGCGACGAATTCACCCTGAGCAAGTCGTTCCCAAAACGTTTTATATTCGCGGGAATTTGCATACTCGGTATCACAGAAGATTCTATGATGCTGACCTTTAATGTCACTAAGGCTGTACTTAACGGTTTTTAGGAAAGCTTCGTTTGCGTCTTGAATATTGCCGTTCAAATCGAATTCAATCGCTGCATTTGACTTATGTAGTGCGGCCACCAAATCTTCGTGTTCTTTCGAGTTGGCTATAGTGCGCGTGAGGTCGTTGAGGTTGACTGAGAATTTGTGAATATTCCCTTTTCCGTCAAAAATAGGTTCAACTACGCCCCTTAACCACGCTTCTTCACCATTTTCACGAAGAAACTCAATCGCCCCCCAGTAATGAACACGCTGCTCGATAGAATCTTTCAGCTTTTTAAAGTGAGGCGTGTTTCTGGCAATCTCGGGAACAAATTCAAAGAAGCGATGCCCTTTCACTTGAGAGAGTGAGTAACCTAGCTCTTTCTCGAACATCTCGTTGACGGCTTCAATTTCACCACGCTCATTAAGATTCAGAAAGATCATTTCTTCGCGCAAGCCATCTCGCACTTGCTTGAGTATGTGTAGCTCCTCGCGAAGCGCTTCGTTTTCTTTCACTAAGTGTTTATTGAACATAGGGCCTTCCCTGACAGAGAATTACAGTAATATGCCGTTTATCGGCAGTAACTAACCTTGCCTTAACGATAATTTGATTAATCTACACAAGGTTTAGCAAACGGTTCGCTAGACAATGCCTTTTTAACTAGGACGTGTCGGCCTAATTTATTAAAGCCTAGACTACATTCAGCCACTTGTATTAATGCGTGGCGAGTTTTTCGACGCTGCTACGCTATTTTTTACATATTTACCCTGCAAAAGACAGTAGATAAACGTCTAATTTTTTAGTCGAGAAATTTTGAATGGTATTGCGTAACTTTATCTGTAAGCCATTTTGTAAATACCTGAAAGCGTGCTTGAGAATGAGTTTCTTTGTGTGTGGCCAGCCAGAATGTACGCTTAATGTGAATCTCGTTTTCAATGAGTCGAACTAAGCCTGGCTGAGTTTCAGCCATAAATTTAGGCAAAATGCCCACCCCTGCACCATTTACAAGCATTTGATACTGCGCATTAATACTGGTGCTGCGAAGGGCACTCAATTGTGACAAAGCAGTCTCTTCAATGAACTTTAATTGAGGCGCATACACCAAATCGGGCACGTAACTCACTAAATTGAAGGCGGTGAGCTCTTGTAATGTTCGTGGTTCGTTGTCGCTGATAAGGGACTGGTGGGTATAAAGATAAAGGTTATAGTCAGTTAATTTTTGTGTAACCAGCAAGCCTTTACTGGGCTTTTCTAACAAGATAGCCATATCGGCTTCTCGTTTGTTCAGGTTTAAAAAGCCGCTGGTTGCCACAAGCTCAATACTGATCCCCGGATACTGCTTTTTAAAATCGGGTAGTAAAGGCGCTAAAAACCAGCTACCGAAACCTTCAGAAACACTCACTCTGATCGTACCTGCCAAATGCGAGCGTTCATCACCTAATTCATTTTGTGCCTCTAGAAAGTAATGCTCTGCTTTTTCAATATACGTAACTAGCTCACTGCCATGGGTGGTAAGCACATACCCCTTTTTAGTTAGCTCGAACAACTTGCAATTTAATGAGTCCTCCAGTTTTTTTACACGACGAATTAATGTCGTAGGGTCTACCTTCAAGCCTTTAGCTGCAATAGCTACACGACCATTTCTTGCCAAACCAAGAAACAAACGCATGTCGTCCCAATTCACTTAAAACCTGCATTTTTACAGCACCATACTGCAAGTATATGTATTGTCTTTGCAAACACAAGGTTTCAATATTGTTAAAAATTACAGGAGCTATGTCATGAGAAAGATTGTTCACTTTATTGCAGGTAAAGATTTTGAGGATAGCAGCGAAAATACCGCGTCGGTATTTGCGCCCAACACAGGTGAAGTTCAGGCTGAAGTAAGCTTGGCTAACACTTCAACTTTGGCCTATGCAATTGAAACAGCCCAAGCTGCACAGGTTGAGTGGGCAGCAACAAATCCTCAACGACGCGCTCGTGTTATGTTCAAGTTTAAAGAGTTGGTTGAAGCAAACCGCGATCGCTTAGCGGCACTATTATCAAGCGAGCACGGTAAAGTGTTGGTTGATGCGCAAGGTGATATTCAGCGTGGCCTTGAAGTTATCGAGTTTGCCTGTGGTATCCCTCATGCGCAAAAAGGTGAGTATACCGAAGGCGCAGGCCCAGGAATCGATGTGTACTCCATGCGCCAAGCACTTGGTGTAGTGGCAGGTATTACGCCATTTAACTTCCCGGCCATGATCCCAATGTGGATGTTCGGTGTGGCAATTGCCTGCGGTAACGCGTTCATTTTAAAGCCATCAGAGCGCGATCCGTCAGTACCTGTTGAACTGGCAAAGCTTATGATCGAAGCAGGCCTTCCTGCAGGTGTACTTAACGTTGTACACGGTAACAAAGAAGTGGTTGATGGTATTTTAGATCATCAAACTATTAAGGCGGTGAGCTTTGTAGGCTCTTCTGATATCGCTAATTACGTGTACGAGCGTGGCGCTCGTGCTGGTAAGCGCGTTCAAGCCATGGGCGGCGCGAAAAACCATGGCATCGTAATGCCTGATGCAGATCTAGATCAGGTGGTAACCGACTTAGTAGGTGCTGCGTACGGCAGTGCCGGTGAACGCTGTATGGCGCTACCGGTTGTCGTCCCAGTGGGCGATGAAACCGCTGAGAAACTGAAAGCCAAGCTTATTCCGGCTATTAAAGACATTATGGTAAGTCATAGTGAAGATCCTAACGCTCATTATGGCCCTGTGGTTACTGCTGCTCACAAAGAGCGCGTTGAAGGCTATATCGACCTTTGCATAGAAGAAGGTGCTGAGCTTGTTTACGACGGCAGAACCAGTCAGATCCCAGACGACAGTCAAGGCTACTTCATCGGCCCAACGTTCTTTGACCACGTGACCAAAGACATGCGTTCATACCAAGAAGAGATTTTTGGTCCAGTGCTTCAAATGGTGCGCGCGAAAGATTTCAACGAAGCAGTTAACTTAGCAAGCGACCACCAATACGGTAATGGCGTTGCTATGTACACCCGTAACGGCCATGCGGCGCGCGAATTTGCGCAACGTGTAAACGTGGGCATGGTAGGGATTAATGTACCTATTCCTGTGCCAGTTGCTTACCACACCTTTGGGGGCTGGAAGCGCTCTGCATTTGGTGATACCAACCAGCACGGTATGGAAGGGGTGAAATTCTGGACCAAGGTTAAAACCATTACGCAGCGCTGGCCTGATGGCTCAGATACGAACGACAACGCCTTTGTTATTCCAACCATGGGCTAAGCGAGGAGACTATTATGACCACAGTTGCATTTATTGGCCTAGGTAATATGGGCTCAGGGATGGCAGATAACCTGGTTAAGAACGATTACAACGTATTGGCTTTTGACTTAAGCGAAGCGGCACTGGCCAAAGCCAAAGAAGCAGGCTGCACTATTGCGCAAAGTACCGAGCAAGCTGCTGCTGAGGCCGACATCGTTATTACTATGTTACCAGCAGGCAAGCACGTAAAAGATATCTATTCAAATCAGATCTTGGCTTCTGTCCGCGAAGGCACCTTGCTTATTGATTGCTCCACCATCGACGTAGAAACGGCGAAGAGTGTGTCGGAACTGGCAGAGAAAAAAGGCCTTAAAATGCTGGATGCGCCGGTTTCTGGTGGTGTTGCAGCGGCTGCGGGCGGCACACTCACGTTTATGGTGGGTGGCGACGCTGATGCCTTTGACAAAGCCCATGGTGTACTTAGCGCAATGGGCAAAAAAATCGTCCATGCGGGCGGCCATGGTGCGGGACAAGCAGCAAAGATTTGTAACAACATGTTACTTGGCGCGACCATGATTGCGACGTGTGAAAGCTTCCAGCTGGCACAAAAACTTGGCTTAGATGCGCAAGTGTTCTTCGATATCGCGTCAAATGCCTCGGGACAGACATGGTCAATGACCACCTACTGCCCTGTAAAAGGTGTAGGGCCACAAAGCCCTGCTGATAACGATTTTGCTGGCGGTTTCGCTTCGGCGCTTATGCTCAAAGACTTGGGGCTGGCCATGCAGGGCGCGAAGGGCGTCAACGCGCAAGTACCTATGGGTGAGCTTGCTGCAAAGTGGTTTGAAATGCATTGCGAAGAAGGCAATGCAGGGATGGATTTCTCTTCAATAATCAACCGACTAGCATAAGAGAAAACCAACAGTTCTCCGACGGCTACTTTCCCTCAGAAGAGGTGGCCTTCTTACTGAGCGAGTAAAGGATTTTACTCGCTCTTTTTTTATCTTTTCCCTACCTATCCCGCTTGTTTTTGCGCTGTTGTTACCTCGCTAGCTCCCTTACCAAGCGGAATTATTCCTTTGTTATTTGGTGTTCCCTTTTCATCAATTAGAAGCCACTTTTAGGTGGCTTATTCGTTCCCACTCACATGGTTAAAACAAGCCAATTCGGCGTTCGGTCTACATCTTGCAGTCCCGTATTTAGCCTAAGAAATTTACACTGCATTAAAGGGCTAAATTTTATACACCCTTATGCAAAGCGATACTTTTATAACCGTGAAAATATTATACGTTTTAATGACTTACTTAATTCACTAAGCAATTTCACTAAACACATTGGTTCTATATATCGCTCACTTAGAGCGCGCTTTGAGAAGCAGAGTGTCGCTAATTTCTAACGTTCAATTTCCTAAATTCAGTAAGTAAAAATAAAAGGAACACACTATGAAAAAGCGTATTGTTGCCGCTTCGACGGCAATTGTAGCTATTGGTTGTATTTTCGCCTTTATCGATACAAGCCCCTCGGGCAAAAAAGAGGTAGCAGCGGCGAATGCTGAGACAAAACCTGTTGGTAAAGAAAGCGCTATTGAAAAGCAACGAAACGGCAAAGTGTTATCGACAGGTGTCGATAACTTCAAACCAAAAAATGAAGCCGAGCTAAAAGCTCAGGCTACAACTACTACTAACGGTAAATCAGAGAAAGACACCATCGTCTGGACAACATCAGAAGATGGCAAAAAGGTACTTGAAGCAGAAGGCTATATTCCCGCTGACGTAACCGATGAAGCTTACATTGAGCTTGATCGTGAAGAATTAATGACGGTAGAAGTTGGCGAGTATCTCGATTTATACATCCCACAGTTCGGTGGCAGTTACACCGGTGAAGTTGACCACGTTGTCACTCATCCAAACGGCGATCGTACCGTAGAGGCCCACATCCCAGGTGCGGGCTCTCTCTACGCCGCTGTTATAACGCTCGGCGAAAACGCCACCTACGGAAACTTAGCCACGCCTCGCGACGTGTTTGTGCTTGAAGGCAATGATAAATACGCGTGGATCGCACCAAAGTCTTCAATGATGCAAAACCACATCGAACGTGAACCCGACAGCGAACGCCCGCTTAGCGACGACAACGCTGAAGAAGTCTTCGATCTCGGCCAAAACTAATCCCCTAGTGCCTGTTGAGCTTCACAGGAAATTCAACAAGCTCAAATAAAACAACAAGAAGGAAATAAAAATGAAACACACATTTAAGTGTTTAACGGCAATGGCAGTTTCACTGCTTTGTGCAACATCAGTAACAGCAGCCACCATCGATGTAATGGTGCTTTACACCCAACCTGCTGCAAACAATGTGTCTAATATCGACACTAAAATTAACCAATACATCTCACACGCCAACCGTGTTTATCAAAATAATGCGGTAGATCTACAGTTGCGTTTAGTGGGCGCTCAGTCATCTGCTGCTACATCTAGCGACCTTCAACCTACCGAAAGTGCGCTAGACTTGTTAACTGATAGCAGTGGTGTGCAAAACGCACGATCTTCAAACGGCGCAGACATGGTCGTGCTTTTAGGTAATCGTGAAAACATTTATGAAGGCGGTCAGCTAGTGGGTTACGTGTGCGGCATTGGCTGGGTAGGTCAAGGCAACAACGGTACACTGTATTCTAGCTCGCAAAGCCGCATGTACAGCATTAGCGCCGTTGATTGCGGTCTGTCCACATTTGTTCATGAACTCGGTCACAACATGGGCTTAGGCCACTCTGTTCGCCAAGGTTCAGTAGGCGGTGTATATAATGATGGTATCGGTCACGGCGTTGATAATAACTTCTCAACTATCATGGCCTATCCTCAGGCATTCGGTAGTGCCACCCAGCTAGACTATTTCTCTGACCCTTATTGGTCAGGCTGTAATGGCCAAGCCTGTGGCGTTGAAAACGAATCTAATGCTTACCGCGCAGTAAATGCGGTTATTAACCAAATTGCTAACTACTTCTAAGTAAGTAATTAATTAGGGGATAAATAAGGGAAAGCAGCCTTGCTTTCCCTTCAACCTAAGCCCATGCAGATTGTTTACTCTTTAGGCTGCGTCAACATGTCATCATACGCATCCATTTCCCAAGGCAGTTCGCCTGGGCTGGTATCGAGGAAGTGAAGATAACTTTCGAACTGATCTAAGATGTCCTTAGTAATACTCTCTTTGTCATATCCGTAAATATCGTAAGCTTGTCCTCCGCGGCGAAGGAATACTTCAGCGCGAAAATATTTTTCTGACTCGTCTTCTTCTGAACGCAGTTCTGCGTAGCTAAACCCTGGCACTAAATATTCAGTCATACGGATATCGTAGATAAAATCCATGTGATCGTGACGCTCAACAGTGAAGATGGCCCTTCCCGTTTCCTCATCAAGCTTAACGAACGCCTCCCACTCTCTCTCTTTCAAAGCAGCTTGTACGTCTTTCATCGCTGCAATCACAGTTTTATCAATAAACTCATGAACCTCATTTCGGCTTGGGTAATCGACCATTGCTGCGAGTCGGCCTTTTAGGCTAGTCGAGCGACCGTGGTTTCTATTAAGCGTATTCGCCTTCAAACTGTTGTTTCGGTAGCCTTCAATGACAAGCGCACGCCATAGGCCTGCTGCAGACGCTAGCATAATGAAGGCGAATGGTAATGCGCTCGCAATGGTCATCGTTTGCAGGGCATTCAGTCCACCAGCCAAAAGCAACACTGCTGCAACGGTTCCTTCCAAACACGCCCAGAAGATACGCTGCCAAACCGGGCTTTCTTCTTTACCACCAGAAGCAAGAGAATCGATAACCAGCGACCCAGAATCTGATGACGTCACGAAGAACGTAATAATCAATAACACGGTCAAGCCTGACATGATTGACGCGCCAGGTAGCAAGTCATAGAGCTTAAATAAGGCAACAGCTTCGTTTTCCTGCACATCGCTAATGAGTGTAGTAACACCTTGGTTCATAATGGCATTTAGCGCGGTGTCGCCAAACACGGAAAACCAAAGGAAAGTGAACATGGTAGGCACAAGCATTACACCAAAAACAAACTGCCTAATGGTTCTGCCTCGACTTATTTTGGCGATAAACATGCCTACAAACGGCGCCCAAGCGATGGTCCAGCCAAAAATAAACAGCGTCCAGTTGCCAATCCAATCGCTGCGACTGTAGGCCTGAAGATTAAAGGTACGTTCAATGATGCCGTTGATATAACTTCCTGTGTTCTGTAAAAAGGTTTCTAAAATATGAACCGTTTCTCCGAAGATAAAAACGGTACTCATAAGCGATACAGCCAGAACCATATTAAGAATTGATAGCCTTTTAATGCCTTTATCCATGCCCGCGATAACCGATATTGTTGCGGCAATGGTTACGATAGCAATGGTGCCTACCTGCACCATGATATCAATGGGGATATCGCCAGAAAGATAGTTAAGTCCCGCATTGATCTGTGTAACGGATAGCCCGAGTGTAGTGGCGATACCAAATAATGTACCGAGAATGGCGAATACATCTACCGCATGACCTATAGGGCCATAAATTTTATCCCCTATCAGCGGATACAAAGCCGAACGGATAGACAAGGGCAAGCCATGTCGAAAAGCAAAATAGGCAAGAACCAAACCGACTAGCCCGTAAATCGCCCAGATGTGAAAGCCCCAATGAAAAAATGCGATTTGCATGGCTTGTTTCGCCGCATCAACAGTTTCAGCTGCTCCTGCAGGCGGTGAAGAATAGTGTAGAACAGGCTCTGCTACGCCAAAGTAGAGCAGCGCTACGCCGTAGCCTGCTGAGAACAACATAGAAAACCATTCGGGAAAGCTATATTGAGGCTCTGCATGATCGGGCCCTAACTTTATGTTTCCCCAGCTAGATGATGCTACCGATACAATGAATACCAAAAAGATAGCGACCGACAACATGTAAAACCAACCAAAGGTTTCTGTAATCCATGCCAATGTACTATCGAAGGCCTCGCCGGCAAGTTCGGGGTTGCTGATGGTTCCGATCACCAGAAGCAAAATAATGACGACGGCGGGGAGAAATACAGGAAGAAGAATGGTGGAGTTGTTTACTTGGCCTTTCATAGCAAGTCCCTTTTCACTGACAGGTAAGTTGAAACCCTGCGAAAACTTAAAAGCTGCTTTTTTCTACTAGTGAGGATTTGCTTTGGTTCAGATAATTACCCAGATATATTCTTTTCTTGGCGCTACAGACCGTGATTTCAATTAAATAAGGCGCTTTAAGCGGCAAGGACCTGCTCTGAAAAAAGAGATTAACGGGCGTGATTGCCTCTGGCGTATCAAAAATAATCAGACATAGATAAATAGCGTTGCCTGATATGTTCAATTAACAGCTTAATTTTTCGAGATGGCTGGCGGCTGTAAGGATAAACGGCATAAACGCCTAACACCTTACCTACCCGCTCTGGAAACAAATCGACCAGTGTTCCATTACATAAATCTTCGAATACCAAACATTTAGGTACGTAGGCAATACCTCTACCAGCAAGAGCTGCTTTGCGAAGCGCACCTGCATTGTCACTTGAAAATGCGCCATCTACGGTGATGGTGTAACTGCCTTGAGACGACGTAAACTCCCACTCCCTTGCACCGGATGTGTGGTAGGAATACAACAAACAGTTGTGAAAGCTCAAATCCTCAGGTGCTTTGGGCCTGCCCTTTCGTCTAATGTAATCCGGCGATGTGCAAACCACCCAATGGGAATCTAAAAAGTGCCGCGCGATCAGACTTGAGTCTTCCAAATATCCCGTTCGAATAACAAGATCAAACCCTTCCTCGACTAAATTTACAAATCGATTATCCAGAGACATATCAACGCTTAACCCTGGATGAAGTGTACAAAACTCAGCTACCGCATCGGCTAACAGTAAATCGCCCGAAATCGTTGGAACCGACATTTTAATGTGTCCGGATATTTGTTCACTGTATCCAGAAATTGTGTCGATAGCTTCCTGCGTGGACGCCTTTACATTCATGGCGCCTTGCTTCAAAGCTTGACCCGCTTCGGTAAGCGTGAGTTTGCGAGTAGTGCGATACAAAAGCTGCGTTCCCAGCTCTTTTTCAAGCTTTGCTATTCGCTTACTGACTACCGAGTTGGTAATGTTGTTCGCCTCTGCCACTTTGCTAAAACTGCCCATCTCCGCAATTTGTGCAAAGAGAATTAAATCGTCTGCTCTCACGTTATTACTTCACTTTTGGAAAAGATAAATTTCATTGTTGCCGTATATCCCTAAGGCGAGAAACGTTATATTTTTATCAAGTTAATTACAATCGTTTAAAGACATGATTATTTCATCGCCGACTGATTATCGACGCGCTGCGCAAAAAATATTACCGCCGTTCCTATTTCACTACATTGATGGTGGTGCCTATCGAGAGCATACACTTAAACGCAATGAAACTGACTTGGCTGACATTGCATTAAAGCAGCAAGTGCTGAGAAATATGTCGTCGCTTGACCTTTCTACAACGGTCTTTGGTGAACAATTGGCTTTACCTATTGCCCTTGCTCCCGTGGGATTAACCGGAATGTATGCGCGACGTGGTGAAGTGCAAGCCGCTAAAGCGGCAGCAAACAAAGGCATCCCGTTTACCATGTCGACGGTGTCAGTATGTCCTATTGAAGAAGTCGCACCAGCCATTGAACGTCCAATGTGGTTTCAGCTCTATGTGCTTCGCGATCGCGGCTTTATGAAGAATGTTCTGGAGCGCGCCAAAGCAGCGGGTGTCACAACGTTGGTTTTTACCGTAGATATGCCTGTACCAGGGGCTCGCTATCGCGATAAACACTCCGGTATGAGTGGGCCATTTGCTGCAAGCCGTCGCGTACTGCAAGCGATGACTCATCCTCGTTGGGCATTTGATGTAGGCGTATTCGGTAAGCCTCATGATCTTGGCAATATTTCTACTTATCGTGGCGAACCGACCCAGTTGGAGGACTATATTGGCTGGTTGGGCGCCAATTTCGATCCGTCTATCAGTTGGAAAGACTTAGAATGGATCAGAGAGTTTTGGGACGGCCCAATGATTATCAAAGGCATTTTAACTGAACAAGATGCCAAAGATGCCCTGAGTTTTGGCGCAGAAGGCATTGTAGTATCCAATCACGGCGGTCGTCAGCTAGATGGCGTGCTTTCTACCGCTAAGGCTCTTCCAGCGATTGCTAGCGCGGTGAAAGGCGATCTAAGTATTTTCGTAGACTCAGGTATTCGTAACGGCTTGGACGTGGTGAGAATGCTGGCGTTAGGTGCCGATTGTACTTTACTAGGGCGCTCTTTTATTTATGCACTTGCTGCTGAAGGCCAACAAGGGGTAGAGAACTTACTCGATCTGTACAAACAGGAAATGCATGTCGCGATGACACTATGCGGCGCAAAATCAGTCAGTGAACTTAACCTCGACTCTCTCGCTTCTTAGTATCGCTGGCACCAAGGCCACTAAAAAGACCCCCAGTAATTGGATAGTCCAACTAATGGGGGTCACTGCATTTTTTACGGCTCTTTTATCAATGCACAAGTGGCTGGAAGTGTTATTTGCGCTTAATGATGCCCACCACAACAACTTCCATCATGCTCAGCCCAGTTTTTAAGTTTGGTGGTTTTGCCTATTCCCGGGTTAAAACTATTGGTTGGGTCTAATTCTCGGTAAAAGTTTTTCAGCGCATCTTTTGCAAAGTACTCGTGTCCCACATTGTGCTCTGCTGGATATTCAGCGCTTCTCGCATCAAAAGTTTCCAGGATTTTACCCTTTAACAATTTGGCATCCGCTCCTTTTTTTAACACGTAATTCTGGTGCATTACGTGGCAGAATAAATGGCCGTAATACAGTTTCGTGTCTATCTGGTCGTCTATTTCTTTAGGCAACACTTCAAACCAGTCGGGATCGTTACGGCGAAGTGCAACATCGATGGTCATCATAGCGCCCACGTCTTTGCTGTGCATAACGTGGTAACGACCTATCGCGCCACCAGCAACAAAGCGATGCAAAATAGCCTTATCAGCTTCTTCTTCTGTACACTCAAAATAACTACCTTCATTGGTTTTAAAGAAAGCATCAAGGTAGGCTTTGGCCTCATCTACCCCGTCGTTGCTCATCTCCAATATCCAATGATGCTGATACTTGTCTCTGTACTCTTCCATTCGCTTAGGCAAGTGGTTAGGAAAAACGTAGCTCATATACTGCATAACGCGATCTGACATTTTGTTGGGTAAGAAGCCCAGCTTGTCAGTAAATGCGTCAAATTTGCGCTTAAATGCAAACAGCTTAGGAATAAATTTGGCGCCAAGCTTGCTGATAACGATAAACATATCTTTACCGTATTTCTTGGATACGTCGTAGCAGTCACGGTGAAGGTACTCACCCGAGTCAGGCAAGTTCTTGAAAGTAGAAAGTATGTCGCGACGCACTTGGGTAAACACAGCGGCGTCGTTAGACCCCACATAAAATACCTGTTTTTTCTCAGGAATAGGAAAGGTGTCTAGCCTCACTGCGAACACGGCAAGCTTACCCGCACAGCCTGAAGCTTCATGAAGTCTTCTGCCGTCATTGTTGAAGCGCGAAGGTGTGTCTGAATCAACGTCTCGAACTCGTTCATCATACTCGTTGTCTGATGCACGAGCGTCAGGGTGCTGAACGTCAGCTTCTTTGTAACGTTTGTTCTCAAGATTATTCAGAATTTCTTCTGGCTCACTACCTAGGTTAATCCCCAGGTTGTTTACCAAAGATAGATTGCCATTAGCGTCGATTTGGGCAAAAAGCGCTAATTCAGTATAGGCAGGGCCTCGCTTGACCAAAGCACCACCTGAATTGTTACATATTCCCCCCACGATCGATGCGCCAATACATGAAGAACCAATCACAGAGTGAGGTTCGCGACCATAAGGCGCAAGCGTCTCTTCCAATCCAAACAAGGTGCTCCCCGCTAAGCCAACGATCTGCTTTCCGTTGTCAACTAACTGAATATCATCAATACGCATAGTACTGATAATAACGAGAGGCCTGTCGTAATCTTTACCATCTGGCGTAGAGCCACCCGTTAACCCTGTATTGGCCGCCTGCATAATAACCGCAACGTCGGCTTCAACACACAGCTTAAGCACACGCCAAATTTCGACAAGCGTTCCTGGGCGTACTACCGCAAGCGCTTCGCCCGCACCAAAACGAAACCCTTTAGTGTAAGGCTGCTTCTTCGCTTTATCAGTTAACAAATAGGCCTGCCCTACTACATCGCGCATTGATGCAATCAAAGACTGAGTGTCAACGTTTACGGTCATGGTTCTCTCTGTGTGTTGAAATAATGGAAGGAATGACTTGGTGTTGAACTATACACTAACACCATTATTAACAAAGGGGGCAAGCCGCTTTTATCGAGATAATTTACTTATATTTAATTCGTTGAACACTTAGAGGCTCTAGCATTTAAGCAAAACTTACAGGCGTTTTTCACTGTTACATTTTGTTACGCTTTGGAGGAGCAAGTTAGACCAGAGGAGTATTGTAAAGCCAATGTATAGTTCGTAAGGTTGATAGACACGAAAAGGAGCTTTCATGTCACATCAAGCGTTCGTTTTAACAAGAAAAAGTTTTTCAGAAAATACTAGAAGGGATGGGGCTTACGAACGATTCCTAAGTATTTTGCCGTCATGTGGATTTGTCGTCACAACCGGTGCGATTCATCCACCTCGAAGCGTGCTTAATAACACCTATACCTTCTTTATCGATGCGCAGTATTGTGACTCTGCTGCTATGCTCAACTTGCCTGTAGTCAACGATAACCCAGAGTTGAACAAAGTCATTTTCAACGTGCCAGAGTCTGACGTCGATTTTCATTATGCGGCACTGCAACATGGTATTAATGGTATTTTCCATATTGAAGATAGCTTAGAACTTCTGGTTCGCGGTGTTCAACAAGTTCAGGCGGGCAACAAATGGTTCAGTCGCGAGATTATGAGTCGCTATATTGATGCCAATTTAGTGTCTAAAGCAAAACCCGTTGCTGCACTTCAATCGTCACATACTGTGCTGACCAAGAGGGAATTGGCCATCACACGCAAAATTGCAGATGGTGCCCAAAATCAGGAGATTGCAGACTGCTTACACATCAGCGTAAATACGGTGAAAACTCACGTTTACAGCATATTTAGGAAAACGGACTGCCGAAATCGCGTTGAGCTTATAAAGTGGTTCGATCACCAGTTTAGCCAACCACAACAAGTAAGCATATAAACTGATAATCCATTGAATTTAATTGCGTATGGCGCTTACGCTTTCGCGCGCCATACACCTTTCTCCATTCCTTGTAGCACCAACTCAGTCACCGCTTTTTCTATGCTTTGTTTAACGCACTCGAACATGGGTTCATTAGTCGTGTAGCCCGTTTCTGCTTCAAGCAAGCGCTTAAGCGAAACATACCTAAACAGGCCTGCTCTCACCTCCTGGCTTAGTACCTTCTTAGAGGTTGAAACCGACACCAGTACTTGACCTGTTCTCACGTCAACTGCACGCATGTAAATGGAAATTTGATCTTCCCTAAACAGCTCACTCGCTCCAATGCCAAAGTACTCTACGCCAGCGCCGCCGGTACGAATGTTGGTATCGTAGCTAATTATCCCACCTTCTATAATAATTCTAGCTGTCGTGAGTGGCGGCAAATCGCCTCCGCTGCTTTCGTCGGCTCTAATTATTTTGCGTTCGGTAAGAATGTTCTGCAGCCCTTCACGCTCCACAGGTAAAAACCACGATGTCTCGCTTAAGGTCTGAACAAGAATAGAGGTTGCGCCTTGAGTCACCGCAGTAGAAAACGAACTTGCCCCAGTGCTAGGTTTATATTGCCCGGTCTGGTCTCTAAACGCATATACAGAAACCGGAATTTGTCCCATAGGCGCTGGCAAGCTTTTTACTTCAGACAATGTGGCACTGTCTTTAATTACATCAGCGGCCGTTGTATCTGGCGGCAGCGTATTAGTGATGGACTGGCATCCTGCAAGCGCCATGGCCACTATTAAAAAAACGGTACTTCTCATGTGTTTCCCTACCCAAACCGTGGAATTTCAACGACAGTAACCTCACCTGTCAGTAAGTTAGTAATGTTCACAACAATGCTGTCAGGATTACTCGTTATTAGTTCTACCTGAAAGTCACCACTAACAAAAATACTATCCTGATTGAATATGCTGTCTATCGGGTTTCCATCTTCATCATATTCTTGTTCACCGAATGCGATGTCTGTGATTTCGCGGACTATACGATTGATATAGGCGCGTTCGAGTGATTCTTGAAGGCGTTCGTCATAGGAGCGCTCACTGTAAGGCGCTGTATGAGCGTTTTGTGAATTCGCCTTGCTTAATAGAAATGATCCGTTAAGTGGATTACCACCGAATGACGGGTTGATCGGTTCATACACCAACTCTGTTGCTTTCACACTAGCTGAAGTCCACGAGCCAGTCGCGATTAAGGCTGCTATCAATATCCCTTTTTTCATTACCATTCGTCCCCTGCTAAATCTGGGCTTCTACTGTCTATACTCGCGTTTGCCACCGCGTCTAAAACTAACATGATGGCTTGCTGTACTTTTTCATCTAACGGTACTTGTCTGCGCCCCATGTACGTTTGATAAACCACTCTATTGTCGTAAATCACCGAAAGAAGAGTACCCGCTTGTGGCACAATAATTTCTTTAACAACAAGGTTCTTACCCGAACTGTCTGGGACTTCTCGCCAGTATTGGCTAATGCGAGAGGCAAACTCGTGGCCTTGGCGGCTAATACTGTTATCGAGCAACAGTCCACCTAGCCGAATTTCTTCTGCTTGAATCGGAGAAAAGAACACACCAAAAAGCAGTGTGATAAGAGAGAAACAATACAAGTACTTCATTTTACTGAATATAGCCGGGCAAACGCCCGGCTACTCATTTTTACATCTGTAGGTTTACATCTGAACAACGGTAGCTACGTTGTAGTCACCAACCTGCGTAACACTTACTGTGCCGCCGTTGCCAGTGATACTACCTGTAACTAAGTTATCGTTACCCATTTGCGTAACTTCAAATGTATTCATATCACCAGAAATAACGAACTGACCACCTGCGTCGTCTGTTACCCAGTTTCCTACGCCTTCTTGCATAACACTAACAATATTGTCGTCACCGTTAACCAATAGGTCTAGTAAGTTAAGCTCGCCCGTTTGCGAAACCATAATTTCGTTGTAGCTTGATGTAACGTTGCTTGCCAACTCAACTGATGCCGTATTTTCAACACCCTCTTGAGACATTTCAATGATGTTGCCATCAGCGTAGTAAGTTGCATCACCAATACCAGCTTGTGCTAACGCCAAGTTGGCATCGCCATCTTGCTCAATTTCAACGGTGTTAAACAGGCCATCGAAATTAACTGTGCTGATTTCATTGGCATCACCTACCTGAGTTAAATCAAACTCGTTGAATAAGCCAATTACGCCAGCATAAGCCGTGTTGCCTTCGCCCACTTGGTTAATTTCGAACGTATTCGCTTGTCCGCCGATAGTTTCTACGGTAGCTAAGTTAACGTCACCGATTTGATCGATATTAACTTCATTGCCAGAGCCTTCAAATACTCCTGTGGTAATCTCGTTGCCATCACCATCTTGTTCAAACTCTAGCACATTACCGTCGCCAACCATGCTCCAACCCACAGCGTTCTGGTCGCCATCTTGGTCAATTTCAATTTCGTTTTCTGATCCGATAACGGTTAAATCAGACACGTTGTAATAGCCGTCTTGAATAACATCGATAACGTTTGCATCACCGCTTAACTCGCGAACATACGATTCGTGCCAGTCACCACTTTGATCAACAAATACCGTATTGTCGTTACCCGCAATGGCATTATTAGCCCAGTTACCACCATCGCCCTGATACACTGATAACGTGTTTCCGCTGCCCGAAATGCTATTTATTGAGCGATTAAAAATAAAACCGATAGGGCCGCCATCACCTAATTGAACAAGTGAAACCGTGTTATCGTCACCTTCGACAACGACATCGGCTGTACTATTTAAACTATCTTGCTCAGACTCTAAGAAGTTGCCGTTACCTGTGACACTTGCAAAAAAGGTATTACCTGACTGCATTTGCGAAGCTAGTACTTCGTTTGCGTCACCCGTTACTTCTACTAAGATTGCATTTAAGTCACCTTCCTGACTTAAAATAGATTCATTACCTACCTCATTTCCCTCTGGGGCCGTTTGGGTTAGCGTAATTTCATTGCCTTCAGCTGCAGCAATAAAATCTGCGGAAGCACTGAAATCAACTGTCTTACTCGC
The DNA here is from genome assembly GCF_022348355.1 of Alteromonas sp. Cnat2-8. Taxonomy (NCBI): domain Bacteria; kingdom Pseudomonadati; phylum Pseudomonadota; class Gammaproteobacteria; order Alteromonadales; family Alteromonadaceae; genus Alteromonas; species Alteromonas sp. Cnat2-8. Next base: position 34,543 of record NZ_JAKREX010000002.1, on the reverse strand, counting down.
TGGAACTTCCTGAGCCGATGCCCACCCTGTCGCTGCAACTAAAAGCAATGCACTCGCTATTTTTGTTTTTTTCATTTTCACATTTGTCTCCCTATGGCAATCACATCATTCTTGATATTGTGTGATGTTAATCACCATTTCGTTCCCTATCTGGTAAACAGTAAAAGACTGTTCACCCAATTGATTAACATTGGCTACATTGTCGAACCCATCTTGAATAATCTCGAAATAGTTATTGTTGTTTTGCTGCAATAAATTAACCACGTTCCCCTCACCCAGCTGAGTGATAAGAGCTTCGTTATTACTGCCGTTTTGAACAACATTCGATAGGTTGGCGCCGTTGCCGCTTTGGATAATGTTAGTTATGTTATTTAGCCCAAACTGACTAACAGCGATGAAGACCGTTTCATCGTCTATCGTTATAGCTTGAGCATTCAGACTCATTGAAAGAGAAGATTCCACCATGTCTGAGCTTGTTGATAAGTCGGACTGTTGAGCATAAGCAGGAAGATTTACGGTTAGAAGACTGCACCCCGTAATGGCTGCCAACGCAACGGCTCTACATGCCTTAGCGTTATTAGCAAATTGGCTCTTTTTAACCTTTAGCTTCTTGTCCATGAGAACGACTGCTTCCTTGATTAACAACAAAGGTGACCCCTCTATAACACTCCTTAAGACGGCGAGAATCCATCACCAATAAGTTGTATTTATTACAGGTCAAATACAGTTAGCACACGTTAAATCAGCAAGTTATTTATTATGGGTAATACCATAGTGCTAGATTTGACGAAAATTCACGCACCGAGTAATTATTGGTAAGACCACCTAGTTTTTGTAGGGTCTTTTAACGGGTATTGCTACAGCGCGCCCCTAAGACATAGAGATCTTAACTACCTGTCAAAAGTCATAGTAATTAAGTACCACTTTGGGCTTCTCTTCTCACTTTTTCCTAGTGGTTAAGTAGTATTTTTGAGCAAATTTTACTGTTAGGGGTGGCAGGTTTTTAAATTTGCGTTATAAGTTTTAACCGTTAGTTATATCAGACCGAACGAGAAGGTTCTGTGATTAAAGCATTATCGCTAATTATGGAATCTAATTATGAAAACAAAGCCTTTTAAAACAGGCCTTTCAGCACTGTCATTAGCCCTTCTACCGCTAATGGTATCTAGTCATGCACACGCCGCAAAAGCCGAAATTTTCGACGATAGCGTTATCGTTGTATACAAAGAAAATGTAAGCAAAGCGGAAAAGATGCGCGCTCGCTCTTCGGTAGGTGCACGAATTAGTGACGCAAACCGTGATGAGGTAGATGATCGCTTCTCTAACCTTTTAAATGGTCGCATTGCCAAACTGGAACTTCGTGGCAAGTCTGTAAAAGACGCCATAGAAATCTTAAAGAAAAATCCTGCGGTTAAAATCGCCGAGCCAAACTTCTTGTACCGCAAAGCCCTGGTACCTAACGATCCTTCTTATGGTGACCTATGGGGTTTGAATAACACCGGTCAAGCCGGCGGTACTGCAGATGTGGATATTGACGCACCAGAAGCATGGGATATAACAACCGGTGATAGCGATGTGGTCATCGGTGTTATCGATACGGGTGTTGACTACAATCATGAAGACCTTGCAGATAACGCATGGGTTAACCCAGGTGAAATTGCTGGAAACGGTATTGATGATGACGGCAACGGTTATATTGACGATGTTTACGGTATCGATGCCTTTAACGGCGATTCTGATCCTATGGACGATGATTCTCACGGTACGCATGTGGCCGGGACAATTGGCGCTGTGGGCGGAAACGGAATTGGCGTAGTCGGTGTAAACCATGACGTGTCAATCGCTGCATGTAAATTCTTAGGTCCTGACGGCGGTTCAACCGCTGGCGCTATTGAATGTATCGATTACTTCACCGACCTTAAAGAGAACCGCGGCATCAATATTAAAGCTACCAACAACAGCTGGGGTGGCGGCGGCTATAGTGAAGCGCTAGAAACTGCTATTGAAGAAGCTGGCCAAGCGGGTATTTTGTTTGTTGCTGCGGCAGGTAACTCCGGTTCAAACAACGACAACGTAGATAACTACCCGTCTAACTATGTCACTACAACAAACAGTCTGCTTGCAGTTGCTAGCCACACTCGTACTGACGGAGACAGCGGCTACTCATACGGTATTGAAACTGTAGACATCGCGGCGCCGGGGACAGCTATCCTATCTACAGTACCAGGTAACGGCTATGCGGCATACTCAGGCACATCAATGGCAACGCCACATGTTGCGGGTGCAGCAGCACTTGTGTGGTCGCTAAACCCAGAACTTACGCCATCTGAAATGAAAGAGCTGTTAATGTCTACAGGTGAAACTAGCCTATGGGCTGATGGTCGCACCGTGTCTGGCAACCGCCTAAATGTACTTAACGCACTTGAAGAAGCTGATCCAACTCCAGGTTTTAAACTGGGCATTACGCCTGGTTCAGCTGAAATTGAAGCGGGTGAAACCTACACCTTCACTATTGAAGTTGGTTCAATTGCTGGCTACGAAGAAGAAGTACAGCTATCGCTTGCAGAGCCAAGTGATATCGCGTCTTTAAGTGCAAGCTCGGCAATGCCTGGCGATACGGTAACACTGACCGTAGAGACATCTGAAGATACGCCTTGGGGTCCATACAGCTTTACGGTGAACGGTGTAAGCGGTGATATTGAGAAATCTAAATCAGCGAATCTTTATGTTTACCCTCAAGGGCTAAACGAATTCCCTTACGCGTATTCTGGTGATGCTGTACCTACGTTACCGAATGAAGAAGATCCAGACGATGTCGGCGTGGACCTAGTGATTAACGTTCCTGACGACTTAACCGTATTCGGTATGCAGGCGTCGGTAAATATCACACACACCTATAGCGGAGATCTCGTACTATCACTGACCTCTCCTCAGGGTACGACCACCGTTCTTCGTCAGAATCAAGGTGGCGCTACAGATGATATCGTTGAGAGCTATAACTCTGATGCCTTTAACGGCGAAGTAGCAACAGGCGATTGGACCTTGAACGTGCTTGATACGTTCAACGGTGACAACGGCACTGTTAACACATGGAGCCTTGTGGTGACCGGTATTGGTGAAGTAGGCCCAACACCGCCTAACTCTGCGTTTACCTATGACGCTTCAGGATTATCAGTAAGCTTTACTAATAACAGTAACGACGTTAATGACGACATTGTCAGCTATAGCTGGGACTTTGGCGATGGCTCTACTTCAACGGAAGAGAACCCAACGCATGTTTACGCGAGCACTGGCGCCTATGACGTAACCCTTACGGTTACCGACTCTGAAGGCCAAACTGGCGTATCAACAGAAACCGTATCAGTTTCAGATAGCAACATTGTTGCAGAAATTGACCGCGCTATGCTGTCTCGATTCGGTTCGTTACGCGTAGATTTATCATATAGTGGCTCGATGGCCGATACTGTAATGATTTATCGCAACGGTGAGCTACTTGAAGAAGTAAGCAACACTGGACGTTATCGCGACAGAAGCAGAGGCGTTCAACCTGGTGAGTATACTTATATGGTTTGTGATGAAACCTCTGCATGCTCTGCACCAGTGTCTGTAAACCTTTAATGTAGTTTGCGTATCGCTGACGCGCTCTTCGTGACAGTTGGCGAATGATACGCTGAACAGTTAAGAGTTAAGCAATTGCCGGCCAAGGATAGGCCGGCTTTTTTTATTCTGAGAATTAAAGAGAGCGCCACTCTAAGCCATCGGCTTATTCACTATAAGCCAAATACAACGTACACTTGATGCATTAAGAAATAATAAGCATTTTTTCATGCACATACTCATTATTGACGATCACGAAATTGTAAGGGATGGCATTAAAACACTCATCGAGCAAGAGTATGGCTGGCATGTTTCTTACGCAGTAAGCTCTCTGGATGCTCTTCCCTCCTTCGCTACGTTAGACGATATTGACGTTGCCATTCTAGATATCTCATTAGCACAGGAAAGTGGTTTCGATACGCTAGTAAAAATCAAGAAAGACGCGCCGTTTATAAAGTGCTTAATGCTGAGCATGTATGATCATGTTGGCTATATCAGTAAAGCGCTTGAGCTCGGCGCCGATGGCTACGTTACAAAGAATGCCGCCACTAAAGAATTGATGGACGCGTTGGAGTCTCTAGAGAAGGACGAGAATTATCTAAGCACAGATATTAGTAAAAAGTTAGCTTTCGGTGATAAACAGCTAACCTCTATCCTTACTGAAAGGGAAAAGGAAATTTTCTTACTGTTAGCAAAAGGATTCCAGCCAAAACAGATTGCTTACTACATAGATACTGCCCCGAAAACAGTGATGGTTCACAGAACTAATATTTACAAGAAACTCAATGTAACCTCCCAATTTGGTTTACTTAGAATTGCGTTAGAAACTGGGTACCTCGACGTTTCTGACGTTATCTACGACGACACGCTAGTCAAAGCAAATTGATGAATTTAACGCGGTATTTCAACGTTACCTATTTACTAATGGGATTAGGTTATACCGCGCTATTTCACGGCGTGTGGTTGTTCAGCACCCAATTTGAAATTATTTCAGGTACGGTGAGCTGGTATTTGCCTGCTGGAGTTCGCCTGGCGGCGTTTTTACTACTGCCAATTTACAGCTGGCCACTGCTACTCATCGCAGAAAAATCAACCCACTTCATTTTATTTCACCCCGGTGGCATTCTCGACAATACGGCGTTTTTAAGTGGAACCATAGGTTGGTATTTAGTCCATTTAGTGCTGTCACCCGCGGTAATTTGTACATGCGTTTATTTATTCAGACGTCGCTTTAGCGCACCTTATATAGACAATGTTTCCAGCACCCTTGCCACGTTGGCTTTTGGTGTTCTTATAAGTGTTGCTCTTGGGGCGGTATTTCTGGGCAGAAGGGCTATTGAACTGCAAACAGGCATAGAGGTTTTTCTTTCTATTTTGTTTGATTTTTCATTAGGTGACTTTGTAGGAATTGTTGTTCTTTGTCCTTTTCTTTTCGCATTATATAAACGGCCATCTATCCCTAAGAGTCACTTAGTACTGTACCTTACAACAATCGCTTGGCTGGTTTTGCTGGTGCTGAGCAGCTATGCCTACTCCCAACAAATTAACATCAGCTATCAGGTTAAGTATCTAGCGGTTTTCCCCGCGCTGTTTTTATCGTATCGCTATGCCATAGTTGGCAGTGCGTTTTCGTGTTTACTCATAGGTATTACTGCGTTCGTGGTGGCAAGCCAGAGCGCACTTCCTCCCATTGAGCATCAGTTTTACATCTTAGCATCATGTACAAGTTGCCTCATTTTAGGTGCTTCAATTAACCAATCTACCTTGTTGAATATGAAGCTTGCGAAGAAAAACGAGGATCTTGAAGTATCGGTGCAAAGCGCTCAAGCACTGGCCAGTCAATTAGTGGTAGTGCAAGAAGATGAACGAAAGCGCTTATCGCGGGATTTACACGACGACTTTGGTCACCGCATAGTCGATTTGAAACTTCAACTGTCGCTAGATAGCAGAGAAAGCGACAACGACATGATGCTCAATAAGATAGATGCTCTATACCACGCAATGAAGAAAAGCTTAGGAGGATTACGTCCGTCCGGTATTGATACACTTCCCATTGAAAGCGTGATCCAACGTTCAGAGATTATTACCACGCTCAAGCGCGCAAACATAGACTATTCGTTTAACGTTAGCGGCACGCCAGTACCGTTCGATTCAGACCAGAAAATACATATCTATCGCATTGTGCAGGAAGCGGTGACAAACAGTATAAAATATGCCAATGCGACGTCGCTCAGTATTGATATCAACTATGCGCAACACAGTGCCGTGTTTATCGTCACTGACGACGGCGGCGGCATCCCTGAGCATTTTGCCCACTTAGCAAACGCTGAACCCACACTCGGCCTGCTGTCGATGAGAGAACGCGCAAAGTTGATAAATGGTGAGTTTGATATTTCCCAGAACAAACCAACAGGCACCCGAGTTTGCCTGACTTTGCCCTACAGTGCTTAAGTTACTCCACTGCGTTTTAGGTGCGTCGCTGCATCCTTTTTATGCTACATTGCTGTTGATTTAACTACTATTTTGATAACCGTATGCAAAAAAATTTCATTACTCGCCGAGCCCGTTTTTTTAGACAGTGCCTGAACATTGCTGTCCTAATTGCCACTTTCACCACGTTAAATGGCTGTGTAAGTACTCAAAATGAAAGTCCTTACACTTACGCTCCGTCTGCATCACCCTATCAAGATGTGGTCAATGCACAGCAGCGAGCTGTGGAACAAAGCAAATTACTTTTGGTTGTTCTGGGTGCTCAGTGGTGCCACGACAGTACTGGCTTAGCTGAGCGTTTTGCGACAAAGGAAATGGACCTTATTCTACGCGCTCATTATGAAACCGTATTTGTTGATGTGGGAACACTTGAAGACAGAAGAAATATAACCGAGCGATTTGACTACCCCATTTATTACGCCACACCAACAGTAATGGTGGTTGAACCTAAAACCAGCGCACTGTTAAACAGAACGTCAATGGATATATGGGGGCGCGCTGACAGCATTCCCTTATCGGAGTACATTCAGTATTTCTCTCGCTTTCCTGCAATGACAACTGCGCAAAAAGCCCCGTTTATTAACTGGGAAGCGACAGATGAAGAAGAAGCTTACAATAAAGAGCAAGCACTCAGATTACAAAGCGCTTATGACAAACTCGGTCCGCTACTTGCGCTAGATTTACAAGGTAATACCCCACAAGGGCTTAACGAGCTATGGAAAGAGACCAAAGGGTTTCGCACTGAACTGCAAAAAACGCTGATAAAGCGCGCCGAGCTTACGTTAGATTCTGAGAATGGCAACGGAGTCAACACCACGCCAGCATTGCGACATTACAATCCGTTTTCGTGGGAACATAATTAGGGCCTTTCCAACGGCCCTTTTTTAATAAACTCGGTTTTATGAAGCGCAGTTCAACTGTTTACGCTTTTGCCCTGTTTGACGCCGTATTATTAGTGGTGCTATTTGACGGATTACTTCTGCGCTTAGCTGGTCGTTTAGCGGCACTTCCTTCACTTCCTGAGCGTCTTCGACCTGCAGGCTTTCCACCGCTATTGTTGCGCGAATCCGGTTTACCTGCGCGCGGATTACCATTTCCGCTACGGTTGCCTTGACGTTGACCCGACTTTTTATTCTCGCCACTTCGTTTACCTTCGCTGCCGCTCTCACCTTGTGGTGCTTTCGGCTTTTTCGGCTTCTTGGGCTTTTTAGGCTTAGAAAGCGTGGTAACAGGCACGGCTTGCTGGGGCTCGAAACCTTCCAACGTTTCACGAGGAAGCAGCTTTTGAATCAGTGTCTCAATATCTTTCAGGTTTTGCAGTTCTTCAGCACATACAAATGACCAAGCCTGTCCACTAGCGCCTGCGCGCCCTGTACGACCAATTCGGTGAACATAGTCAGCTGCCGTATTGGGTAAGTCTAGGTTTACAACGATAGGCAATTCACTAATGTCGATGCCGCGTGCTGCGATATCGGTGGCTACCAGCACTTTAATTGCGCCATTTTTAAAGTCAGCAAGCGCTTTAGTTCTTGCTCCTTGGCTTTTATTACCGTGAATAGCGGCACTTGGAATTTTTGACCGAGTTAGCTTTTCTGCAATACGGTTAGCACCGTGTTTCGTGCGGCTAAACACTAACACCTGCTCCCACTTCTGCTGTTTGATCAGACAAATAAGCGCGGTCGTCTTTTTGGATTTATCAATGGTCACTAAGTGCTGCTGAACCGCTTCTACCGTGGTATTGGCTGGCGCGGTTGAAATACTCACAGGGTTGCGCGTTATTGTTTTCGCCAGCGCAGTGATTTCATCAGAAAACGTGGCTGAAAACAATAAGCTTTGACGCTCTTGTGGCAATAGCTTCAATACTCTCTTAATGTCGTGAATAAAGCCCATATCAAGCATTCTGTCGGCTTCATCCAATACCAACACTTCAAGCTGAGAAAACTTAACAGCGTTTTGCTGGTAGAGGTCAAGCAATCGTCCAGGCGTAGCAATTAACACATCCACACCTTTACGCAGCTTCATCATTTGAGGATTAATGCCTACACCACCAAATACCACAGCAGTTTTTAACGGCAAAAACTCGCTGAACGCTCTGATGCTCTCTTCTACCTGAGCAGCAAGTTCTCGCGTGGGTGTTAAGATAAGTGCCCGAACATTGTTGCCAGATACAGGTTGACCTTCCATCAATCTCTGTAAAATAGGAAGTCCAAATCCTGCAGTTTTCCCTGTTCCCGTTTGCGCAGCTGCCAACACATCCTTTCCTTGCAATACTTCTGGTATTGCCTTTTCCTGGATTGGTGATGGTGTACTAAATCCTCGTTTTTCAATAGCTTTTAACAAGGGTTCAGCGAGCCCTAATTGGGTAAATGACATTAATAAACTCCTGTCATAGGTATTTATAAAAAATTGCATACCGCAAAGGTATAAGCGTTAGTGCTTTATTGCTAACCGTGGGGGTTATAGATTACTGGGAAAACCTAAAGAGATACGCCATTGCCAACTTGGCTTATTGGTGTTTGACATCAAGAAAAGAACGTAGGTGTTTACTCTTACAAATTGCGCGCGGAGTCTACCACTAAAAGCCGAAAGCCACCAGCGCATTTTTTGTTCAAAATCTAGTTAAGCTTTCCTGACGTTTCACTTAATAAGTTCCGATTTACATAGCTTAAGAGCATGGGAAGTTTTATCGGCTTTTCGCACTAAGAGAATGGTCTTGAACCGTACCGTCTTCCCTCATTTTTAGGAGAGATATTGTTATATTTATATTTTTATCAAAACGATAAATATCTATTTAACACGAATTTTGCGACCTAGAAACGTAAACTTATCAAGTAACAGAGTTTAATTTTATTTATCAATACCTTAAGACATTTAGCTTTTAAAAGTGTGCGTTAAAAAAACAAGTTAAACAGGGCTCTTCTACGTAAAAACACCTCAAAACCTTTGAAATTAAAGACTACTTGATAGCCAATTTCTGTTGGATAGATAAAAAAAGCTTTACCATATTTGTTATAACAGATAAAAAGCGCGCAGTTATTCCACGCTCAAATTACATCCACGCTGCTGCAGTGTGGTAAACAAGTGAAGTAGAAAACATGAATGTTGATAGTTTAACCCAGCACTTTGAGGAAAAGTTGGCTTTAGTCAAAGCATCGGTGATGTCTGATAGCTTTGTTATCCAGCTTACAACAATCGCAATTATTTATTGCGTTGCATTTTTGCTTGCACGACAAGTAAAAAAGCCATTTAAGTTTACCCGAGAAAAGCCGCAGCAAGGCGCACATACTATGCACGGCTTTTTATACAATCTGGGTGAGGCACTATTCCCGCTTATCACCATCAGTATGCTAAAGCTTACTACCGTGTTGGGGGCGCAATTTCAGTTTGATGCATGGCTATTGGAAATAGCCGTTGTTGTAGCACTAATGCTGTTTGTTAATTCCTTGATTACTGGTTTTGTCGAAAACAACACCATTGCAGCGTTTATGCGATGGGTAGGTTTACCTATCCTATTTTTACACTTAGTTGGCGTGCTTCCGCTGATAACTTCAGCATTGGAGTCAATGGCAATATCAGTCGGCAATGTTGAAATTTCAGCGTATGGCGTAACAAGAGTGCTATTGTTTGGTGGCTTGCTGTTCTGGCTAGGCCGCAGCTCGAACGCCATTGGTCAAGATATTATTCGAAACCATAAGTCGCTCGACGTTTCTACCAAAGAAGTGTTCGCAAAGCTGTTTGAAGTTGCCCTGTTCTGTGTGGTCTTTCTTTTATTGCTTAACGTCATGGGAATTAACCTTACCGCATTAGCCGTGTTTGGTGGTGCAGTAGGTGTGGGTTTAGGCTTAGGTCTGCAGTCCATCGCATCAAACTTCATCTCGGGCATCATAATTCTATTGGATAAATCATTGACCGTAGGCGATTACGTTGAATTGGAAGACGGGCAGAAAGGTATCGTCAGAGAATTTAAAATGCGCTATGCCGTATTAGAGACATATGACGGTAAAGATGTACTGGTGCCTAACGAAAAGTTTATCAGCTCCTTGCTAATAAACTGGACACACAAAAACCAAAAACAACGTTACCGCATCGACTTTTCTGTCGCCTATAAAACTGATATCCGCGCGATGGTAGAGATTATTAAAGAGGCGGTATCGGAACACCCGCAGGTGATCAGTGGCGATGATGTTCCATTTGAAGAGCTGCCTGACTGTGAAATAGATAGCTTTGGCGACTCAGGCGTTAACATGTTCGTTGAGTTTTGGATGGAAGGGGTGGACGATGGTAAAAACCGCGTGGGTGGCGATTTGCTGCTTACTGTGTTTGAAACATTACGCGAGCACAACATTGAAATACCGTTCCCTCAACGCGAAGTAAGGGTTATCAACGAACAAGGCATTGGTATTCGAAATACCACACCGTAGCTAAACTCGCTCATGACATGAGCGCTTTCAGTCATACCTTCGCGCTGGCTAAAACCTAGCGCGAAGCGTATCCCATTGCCACTCTTGGGCAGACAGACCTAACGTCTGGACAAACTTTGCATAGTCTTCTTTGCCCATCGCTGACGCTACAGTTTTTAATTGAGATTTGGCTTTTATTGCTTTTACCTGCAGTAACTCCAATCGCTTATCGGCACTTGAATCGAAGTTTTCACTGATGATTGCATTCGCTTTATTGGTCGCTTCCCACGCTGTAATAACATAGCCCACCAGCTTTATGTAAACACCTACCATACGCTTTCGTTCAAATATGTTCTCAAACAGTGAGCCAGATAACGACTTTTGGAAACTGGCCTCTGTTTCTAAGGCAACAAATTGCTCGGCGTTCTTTAGCTCATTCAACACATTGTGTAAGAGCTTAATGTGGGCATGCGTATTAAGTGCATCGACGTGAAGTGCATTAATATCGTCGCTTAGCATTTCTAAATTGACCAACGTTCGTTGAAGACTAGCCATTGTGGTAATTGTCTGTAGAAGCGAAAAATAAAGGTTCAGTGTATCGAATTAAGGATGGGTTTGCGATGGTCTCGCTGGCGTTTTAATCACATTAAGAATTCATAACACAACTTATAGAAATCAATTAAAAAGGGCGCGGAAGCGCCCTTTTAGTTTTTATGTCTATTGAGAATTAGTTGTTAAGCTAATTCGCGATAGTAGTTTTATCGCATCTATTTACCCAAGCTGGCGTTTAGATCGTGACGTAAATCGAAACGGTCTAGCGTCATCACTTTGGTCCAAGCGTCGACGAAGTCTTTAACAAAACGGCTTTTCGCGTTGTCGTAGGCATAAACTTCGGCCACTGCACGCAGCTCACTGTTTGATCCAAAGACCAGGTCTACAGGCGTACCTGTATACATAACTTCACCAGTAGTTCTGTTTACACCTTCATATACCGACGGGTTATCTGTTTTTCTCCACTTAACGCCCATATCAAGAAGCGTTACGAAGAAATCGTTGTTAAGCGTGCCTACTTTGTCAGTAAATACACCGTGGCTAGTGCCACCTGTATTTGCTCCCAATGAACGCAGACCACCAAGCAAAACAGTCATTTCTGGTACCGTTAGATTAAGCTGATCGGCTTTGTCTACCAGCATGTCGGTTGGCGAACGATAGCTAGCTTCTGCGTTGTAATAGTTTCTAAACGCATCGGCTGTTGGCTCTAACAATGAAAACGAATTAACGTCTGTTTGCTCTTGCGTAGCATCAGTTCTACCCGGAACCACTGGCACAGTAACCTTGACGCCAGCATCTGCCGCTGCTTTTTCAATTGCTGCCGCGCCGCCAATCACAATGAGGTCAGCAAGAGATACTTTCTTCTTAGAAAACATGCGTGAATTGTAGTCTTCTTGCATCTCTTTAAGCTTAGAAACAACGGCTTGAACGGTTTCAGGCTCGTTGGCTTCCCAATTCATTTGCGGTTCAAGGGCAATACGAGCACCGTTCGCTCCACCGCGTAAATCAGATGCTCGGAAGCTAGATGCTGCCGCCCATGCTGTTTTCACAAGTTGCTGAACGGTTAAACCACTGTCTAAGATGTCAGCTTTAAGTTTCTTAACGTCTTTATCAGAGATCGCTTTATAGTCAGCTTTAGGCACTGGATCTTGCCAGATGAAGTTCTCTTCTGGGATATCGTTACCCAAGTAACGTGCCTTAGGACCCATATCGCGGTGAGTTAGCTTGAACCACGCTTTGGCAAACGCCGTTTGATACTCTTTAGGATCCGCTAAGAAGCGCTCGGCAATTTTTCGATACTCTGGATCATACTTAAGCGCCAAGTCAGCTGTAGTCATCACAGGAGGATTTTTCTTACCTTCTACGTGCGCATCTGGTACTGATTTATGAAGCGATTCATCGGTAGGGATCCACTGGATAGCGCCGGCAGGACTGCGAGTTTGCTTCCACTCAAAGCCCAATAAGTTTTGGAGATATAGGCTCGTCCATTTAGTAGGTAGCTGTGTCCAAGCACCTTCCAAACCGCTCGTTACTGTGTCTTCTGCATTGCCTTTACCGCAATTGTTCTTCCAACCTAGTCCCTGCTCTTCTAAGCCTGCACCGCCTGGCTCAGCTTCTAAACAATCAGCAGGCTTGTGTGCGCCGTGCATTTTTCCAAATGTATGACCACCCGCTATTAGCGCAACGGTCTCTTCGTCATTCATCGCCATACGGCCAAATGCAGTGCGAATATTTTTCGCAGATCCCATCGGATCAGGCACACCTTTAGGGCCTTCAGGGTTAACATAGATCAAGCCCATGTGCGTTGCCCCCAACGGGCGCTGAAGCTTACCGTCGCGCTCTTCACGATCGCTCGCAAGCATTTCCACTTCTGGGCCCCAATAAACCATGTCAGGTTCCCAGTCGTCGGTACGACCACCCGCAAATCCATAGGTGTCAAAGCCCATGTTTTCCATGCCTACGGTACCCGCTAGGATCATTAAGTCGCCCCAAGATAAACTTTCACCGTACTTTTGCTTAATAGGCCAAAGTAAGCGACGCGCTTTATCAAGGTTTCCGTTGTCTGGCCAGCTGTTCAGCGGATCAAAACGCATTTGACCACCGTCACCACCGCCACGACCATCTAGCGTACGATAGGTACCTGCACTGTGCCATGAAAGTCGAATGAAGAAAGGACCATAATTTCCGAAGTCGGCCGGCCACCAATCTTGAGAAGTAGTGAGTAGCTCATTAACATCTTTTTTTACTTGGTCGAGATCTAGCTTAGCGAATGCCTTTGCATAACTGAAATCATCACCTAGTGGGTTTGAGCGATTATCGTGATCTCTTAACGGAGAGAGATCGAGCTGATCAGGCCACCAAAATTGATTATTTTTCGCTTGAAAAGCTTTAGCAGTGCCCGTGCCTTTAGCACCCGCAGGCTTACTAATTTGATCGTTGGCGATAGCCCCTGTTGCACCAAGCGATAAGGCAACAAGTACTGATACTGTGGTTTTTTTAAACCTGTTTATAGTCATGGTCTTTTCCCGTCTGAGTTTGTTGTAGTTACCAAAGCGTGAGTGCGAATCACACCACTAATTTGTTAACATTTTGTTTACCTCATAAGCAGTTAAAAGATAGACAGGCTTAGAGAATATTTACAGTTGATAAAATGAATTCAACTGATTAGAAAATCCAATCAATGAAAAGTTGATTAATTTCAATACTTTAAAAACCCAGTTCACTTTATGACGTAGACGACTGTCGCTCAGTAGAATTATGTAATGCGGAAAATGAGCTAGATCTGTGAATCTCTTTCAGAGATTGGGAAATTTTTTCGCTTCGTGAAGAGTGAAACTTTTCCATACTTTCTATAAGCGGCTAAATAACCAACTAAAAAGTGCCGATTTATGTAAAGTTTTCATCTAATTGAAATACATTCTGCAATTTCTACCATGGCACAGCAATTGATACAGAGATGATGCAATTAAAGACGCATTAACTTCAGATAAGAAGTCGATGGAATGTTAAAGAAGTAATGAGGATGAACTTATGAAAAACACACTTAAGACACTTACCGGACTTGCAGCTATTGCCTCTATCAGTGCTATGGCTTCATTCGGTGCGCATGCTCAATCAAATCAAATTGAAGCAAAAGACAGTGGTTTTTATGTAGGTGGTAATTACGGTTACCTACGCGTTGAAGGTGAAGATGACTTTGACGATGACAAAGATGTTTGGCAAGGCCTTGTTGGATATAAATTCAATGAGTGGATTGCAATTGAAGGTGGTTACATCGATTTTGGTGATTACGGTAACGACCTTGCAGGTGCTGAAACAGACGGCTACACCGCGGCGATCAAGGGTATTCTTCCATTAACAGAGCGTTTTTCTCTCTACGCGAAAGCAGGTCAACTTTGGTCAGAAACCGAGTACAACTTTGCTGGCGTTTCACGTGATAACGATGACGAAAGCTTGTTTGTAGGCGCAGGCCTAAGCTACGCGATTACTAGTAACTTTTTAGTAAACGCCGAGTACACTGTTTATGATACAGAGCTTGATGCAGACGAAGCGTTTGATGACATCGACGACACCGATTTTGAAACCGATCTTAAGCAAGCCAGTATTGGTGTTGAGTATCGTTTCTAAGACATTTGCTGCCTCACGTTTAACAACGTGACTTAATGAGAATGCTAAAGCCTTGGCAACACAGCCAAGGCTTTTTAATTTTTGCTACCCGTCTATTTTCTGGATGAGCTGCGCCAGTTCCTCAATTTTTGACACTGTCGTTTTAACTAAGTTGTCAATTTCATTGGATGAGGACTGGGAGTTACCTGCTAACGTTCGTACTTCATCAGCCACAACCGCAAACCCTCTTCCCATTTCACCTGCTCGTGCCGCTTCTATCGCTTAATAGTCTTCGGATAAAACTTAATTTATCTAGCGCCTATTTTTCCAACTGTGAATATTAAACTCGTTTTACAGTGAAAATATTACACATTGCGAACTGACACATCTTACACACGAGCTCAAAAACTCCAATTATCGATAAAAATCAATTACTTATATTTATCATTCTTTCGTTTTATAGAGGTACAAATTCTGCAACAGAATACAAATAGTGAAAAATGAATAAATAGGAAACGTCACATGCAATCAGGAAAGAGTGTATTTCAACCCGGTCAAAACTGTTGGGTAGAGAGCAAGGCTCGCTTTTCTACACCTTTGATAGATTGCGGAAACTATTATAAAGCCTTGCACAGCTCTATCGTTAAAGCTAAGCACAGTATCTTCATTGTCGGATGGGATATAGATAGCCGCATTCGCTTGCTGCGAGGCGACGACGAAGCGAACAGTGAAGCACCGAGCGTAATAAGTGATTTACTTAAGTGGAAAGCTGAGCAAAATCCTGACATTAAAATTTACCTGCTACGTTGGGACTCATCGCTAGCCTTTTTCGCGCAGCGCGAAATGTGGGCAAAGGAAGTGTGGGAAGAAAAAACTCCAGACAATGTGCAAACCGAGCTCGATGACACGATTCCGATGGGCGGAAGTCAGCACCAAAAAATTGTGGTTATCGATGATGAACTCGTATTCTCAGGTGGAATGGATGTATCCACTAACCGCTGGGATACCCGTGACCATCCCGTAGTTTCAGAAGAGCGTGATGGGCCTGATGGGGAGTATGGTCCTCTTCATGATGTGCAAATGGTATCAAGTGGACCCGTAGTAGCCGACTTTTCAAAATTAGTTCGATGGAGGTGGCAGCGTGTTGCTGACTCTTCACCTATTGATATCCGCGAGGACGCGCGCATTGATGAAAATGCCCCGTTGCCTGATGCTTGGCCACAAGATTATCCTCCCCTTTTTGAAGACGTAGAGTGTGCACTTGCCAGAACAATTCCATTTATGGATGAGGTCGAGCCTGCTCAAGAGGTACGTCATATGCTGCTTGATCTTATCGGTGAAGCAGAGTCTGTAATCTACATTGAGAATCAATTTACAACGCGTCAGGAGATCGCTGAAGCGCTGAATAAGCAGCTCAAACTGAAACCTAATCTTTCGGTCATTATCGTAAGTTCCTACGAGCCAAAAGGTAAGTTTGAGTGCGAAGCATTTTGGGCAAGCCGCATAGAATTCAAGGAAATTTTAGAAAAAGGGATTGACCCTAAGCGAGTAAAACTGACTTATTCTTCAATTGAAGACATGCAAGGCCGCAAGGCATACAAGCGCATCCACTCCAAAGTGATGACCATCGATAACAAATACCTTGTTATCGGGTCATCAAACTTGAGTAATCGCTCAATGACGCTAGACACCGAAATCGACACGGTGCTGTTTGGTAACACAAAAGACAATCAGGCGTGTATTGAGCAAGTGAGAAACGACTTACTCGCAGAGCACACGGGGCGTGATATTGATGCAATGCCGGCGTTATTCAACAATGAATATCCGGTTGAAGCATTAATGCAGGATCAGATAGCACACGGCTACGTACTTACCGAAGTTCGCGATGAGGTGTTTACCGAACAATCCGTTAAGAATGTGTTCAGAGCGTTATCTGACCCTGAAGAACCCCTTATTTCGGTGCCAACCTTTGATGGAGCTGCTATGCCTGCACGCAACCCAAGACGTCGCAGTATTATGATTTTGATTGGTCTTGCCATCATTGCTGTTCTTGGCGGGCTTATGTTTTGGGCTAGCCAGTCCATACCATGGTTAAGTTCCGACAGCATTAACGCCTTTCTAGAGAAAAGTCGTGGTACGTACTTTGCTCTGCCTACCGTGTTGCTGGTCTATGTGGTCGGCGGCGTTTTATTCTTCCCGGTCACTGTACTGTCACTTGCTGTGGCTGCTATTTTTGGCCCTATATGGGGGCCCATCTACGGCATCATGGGAGCACTAATGAGCTCTGCAATTATGTTTGGAATAGGCAAGCTATCAGGCAACGCGGGGCTTAGAAAAATTGGTGGTCCAAAGGTAGCTGCCGTTGATGAAAAACTAAAGCGTAGCGGTATCGTTGGCGTCGCGGCCATTCGAATGTTGCCTGTAGCGCCCTTTAGTTTGGTGAATTTGGTAGCGGGTATCTCATCTATTGGCATTTTCCAGTTTTTAGTAGGGACATTTTTAGGCATGTTCCCGCCCATGATTGCGAAAGGGCTTGTGGGTGATTCGATAGCACAAATTTGGCAAAACCCTTCTGTGGAAACCATTAGCTATTTAGTTGGCGGTATCGTTTTATGGGGCCTTATGATTTGGGGCTCGCAAAAATTTGCCCGATACTACCAAGCTCGAAAGGAGTCGGGTAATCAAGATACTGCCGGTGATAATAGTGACAAAGATGAGGTAGAGAAATGTGCCGCATAGTGACATACAACATTCACAGCGGAATAGGTAGAGACAAAAAGCACGATTACAAACGCATAGGGCAATTTTTGGCAAACAGTGGCGCCGACGTGGTGCTGCTGCAAGAAATGGATACTCGTCCCTCTGAGCGAAATACAGCACAGGACGTTAAAGATATCTGCGCTGAAAACACGTTTAAGCTCATTCCATCACCAGCCATTAGGGAATCTGATGGCTGGTATGGCAACGCCATCCTAACTCGCTTTGACGTATTAGCGCACGATACACTGGATGTCAGCCAAAACGGGCGACAGCCTAGAAATGTTCAGATTGTAGAGCTCAAGACAGAGAAGACCCCCCTTACGGTGGTGAATACCCATAAGGGGCTTAAGAAGCTAGAACGTCGCTCACAGTTTTCTTTGCTTCATGAGCACCTTTCTTTGAAGATGAAAGAGAAGCAAATCCCTCTAGTTCTAGCCGGTGATTTCAACGAGTGGCAGTTTTTCTCAAAAGCGTTTAAAGCACTTAACGAATTGCTATTACAGCAAAAAGTGGGGGCAACATTTCCAAGCCACTTTCCTGTATTTGCACTTGATAGAGTATGGGTGTCTGACGACATCAAGGTAAAAGCGTGCAGAAAATTAAAAAATGCGAAAACTCGAATCTTGTCAGATCATTTACCTGTGCTTGTTGATATTGAACTGCCCCAGAACGACTAACCCAGTGCTCTTTTGCACTTAACGGGTTGCGTTATTCTCGTCGTACGCGAGATTTAGCATTATCTTGTGTTGGCATAGTGCTATGCAGGTTGCGCTATAAACGATGAAGCGGCAAATTCTAACGTACCGCACCAGTGTTTCAGTGCGTTTTCTTGAGCCACTACTTTTCTGAGAATATCAATGATCGGACTGCTATCTAGCAGCGTCTTGGCACTTTTGTTTGTCGCAGCGAGTACAGTACGCTGCATTTCTGGCTGTGTTATTTTCAGTGATGAAACTAGACCAGACTCCTTTAAATGAAAAATAGCTGATGTAGGAAGGATCATCACGCCTTCTCCCTGCATAACTTGCCTAAGGCCAGTCATGAGTTGTCCAGAATAAGCCAAATCGTGCTGCAAACTAACGCCCGTTGCTTTTTCATAGTCAGCAATTAGTTGACCCAATGCATCTTTGTTACCCGGTGACAGCAAAGGTAATTCACTGATTTCCCAAAAACGGATCGTCGTTCTATCTCGAAGCTTGGCGTATTGTTCACACGATGAGGAGGCAGAAAAAACCAAATGAAGATCTTCTTGAATTAGCGGTGTGACTCGCATGAATTTAGGGTCGACAGCTTGCTGATAAGTAAGCGCAACATCCACCTGCTTTGACTCAAGCCAATCATTAATGGTGTAAGACGGTCCAGTGCTGATTTCGACTTTGAGCCCTTTATGGTTCGCCGTTATCTCCGTGATCAGCGGTAAAGAAAGCACATTGCCGATTGATGGTAGCATGCCTATTTTTACTACCTTCTTTTGTCCAGTTTGAAAGGCTTCCAATGCGGCCTTAACGTTGTCTATTTCGGTTAGCAGCTTTAATGCATGTTTATAAAAAACTTCGCCCGCCGATGTTAGGTTTACTCCCGAAAAACTTCTTTCAAGCAGCGTCGCTTTCATCTCTCTTTCTAAACTTGCCAACTGCTGACTAATGGCGGGTTGAGCGATATCCAATGCTCTCGCCGCCGCAGCAATACTACCCTTACGCACAGTCATAACAAAATAATGCAGCTGTTTTGAATGCACTTGCCCTCCTTACAAAGGTGGTGAGTTCTAGAACGGGAACGGTTTAATGAAGACGGCAGCAACGAATATGCCATTCCATTAAGTTATATGAAGCAAAATTGTAAAAATGGGCTAAAAGCAGTGGGCCATGAAAATCTTGTCTTCCCCCATACTTAAGTCTAATAGCATTAAATTAGCGCCCTGTGAGACAGCTCAATATTTTTCTTATACCCCTGAATAATCTTCTTTCTTCCTGCAAAGCCAAAGAGTTTTTAGCCTTGTTCTTGTACACGAGTGGCTAGACAACAATAACAAGATGCTTCTCGCATCAAAGTAGTGCTCGTGCGTGCCTAAAAAGAGTGCAGATTTTAATAATCCACACCCACAAAACTAAGTAGCAATAAGCACGATTGGGAACACAAATGAAACAGAAAAAGCTCCACACTGCAGTACGTTACGCACTTACCGGATTAACACTTTTCACTACTTCATTGCTTGTACAGGCACAAGAAGTGACTGAAGAAACCACAGAAGCCAAAGACCTAGAACGCATTGCCGTTGTTGGTGCCCGCGGTGCACCGCGTTCGGTGACCAGCTCCCCTGTACCGGTTGATGTACTCACCGCCGAAGACGTTGAAGCCGTTGCGTTTACCGATATGAACAATGTTCTTATGACACTCGTTCCCTCTTATTCCGTAGGCCGTCAACCCATTTCCGACGGCGGAACGTTTATCCGTTCAGCAACGCTTCGAGGTATGCCCACCGACAAAACGCTTGTTTTGGTTAACTCTAAACGTCGTCACAGGGCCGCACTTGTTTCAATTGGCGGTTCTGGTACACAGGGGCCAGACATAGCAACTATTCCTACCGCAGCAATTCAAAGTGTTGAAGTGTTGCGCGACGGTGCAGCTGCGCAATATGGCTCAGATGCCATTGCAGGTGTTATCAACTTTCAATTAAAAAATAACACCGAAGGCGGCTCGTTCACTGCCGACTACGGCAGCTACTACGAAGGAGATGGCGATCAAATTACCGTTACTGGGAATAAAGGTTTCGCGTTAGGCGACGATGGCTTTTTCAGTATTTCAGCCGAATACTCTGACAGCGAAGCCACCTTTCGCGGTGAGCAATATTGTGAGCCATGGTTTTGTGTGGATGATCAGTCAGATCAATACATCGCTGATGCTACGGCCATGGCCAACAGCGTTCATGGTTCAGACGTAGTCCAACCATGGGGGCAACCAAATACAAGTGGGACGCGTGTTTTCTTTAACGCCGGTTACGCACTATCCAGTGAACTTGAACTCTACGCATTCGGCAATTATTCAGAAAGTGAAGGTGACGGTTCATTCTATTATCGCTATCCAGGCAATGGCACCATTGAAGACATTCGACTTGAGGACGGTTCAATCTGGAACCCGCTAGAGTTCTTCCCCGGTGGCTTCACGCCCCGTTTCTTCGGTGATGTGACTGACTACTCATTTGTTGGTGGTGTTAAGGGCATGTCGGGCGACCTTACTTATGATATCAGTGGTCGTTACGGCAATAATGAAATCTCTTACACACTAGCCAATACCATTAACCCGTCACTGGGTAACGAGTCACCTACTTCATTTAAGCCGGGTGTCTTAACCAACGAAGAAACACAGATTCAAGCTGACTTCACCTATGACTTGAACCAGTATGTTCTTGCCTTCGGTGCAAGTTACTTAGACGAGTCATACGAAATATCTGAAGGCGAGCTAAGTTCCTATTTTGCAGGCTCTTACGCCACATCCGACCCTTGGGAGTTTTGTAACGACGACTACACCACTACGGCACTGGGCGCTGCTGTCATTGCTAACGGTTCAACTCTGAATTGTGCCAACTACACCAGTGCTGACAGTAACGACGATGGGGTTGAAGATGATGGATTCGCTGGAGTAGACGCCGTTTATACTGTTGTAGGCGTTGGCTCCAACGGCTTCCCTGGCTATTCACCAGACTATTCGGGCTCATACGAGCGTGACTCATATGCGGTATACACGGATATCTCTGGTGACATTACAGACGAGCTGTTTGCTCAGGCTGCGCTGCGTTATGAAGACTATTCTGACTTTGGCTCAGAAGTAGTATACAAAGTAGCAGGGTTCTATCAGTTTAGTGATGAAGTAGGCTTTAGGTCGTCTTTTGGCACTGGCTTTAGAGCTCCTACTCCAGGTCAGCAAGGCACGACCAACGTATCTACCCGTCTGCCCGATGGCTTCCCAGTAGCAACAGGTCTGTTCCCAGCCGGCGGCGAAGTAGCGCAGGCGCTTGGTGCCAACGAGCTTTCACCCGAAAAATCGACCAACTTTACGCTGGGCATGACTGCGAACTATGGCGACTTAACGCTCACTGTTGATTACTACAACATCAAGCTTGAAGACCGCCTTTACTCTGTGTCTACCCGAGATGTTTCCACCACTGTCGTTACCGACCCTCAAGCAGACGGTTATGACGCATACCAAAACTATCTAGCCCTAGCAGGTGCCAATGTTTCTGGCGCCGAGTCCATTGGTGGTGTGTTCTTCTTCCAAAATGCTTTCGATACCGTAACCGAGGGCGTGGACGTTGTCGCTACTTACAAGATGGAATCGAAGTATGGCGCAACCGTGCTAACCGGCTCTGTAAATTACAACAAAACAGAGTTCGATTCTGATCCGAGTGAATACTTGAACGCTGAGGATCAGTTCGACTTTGAAAATGGCCGTCCCGAAATGCGTGGAGTGTTCTCGGTCACTCACAGCTACGACGTGTGGTCTGCCGTTGCGCGTCTTAGCTATTTTGGCGAATACGAAAATGCGGGAAGCGATGACGGGGTAAACGCCACAAATATTCAAACCTTCGGTGACGAATATATGTTCGATATAGAGGGCTCCTACCTTATTAACGAAAACCTCACCCTGTCAGTGGGGGTAAGAAATCTCTTCGACAATTACCCAGATGTGAGTACTAACGGCGACGCCTGTTGCGGTGAAGTCTATGACTCTGCCTCGGTGGTTGATTGGCAGGGAGGATATTACTACACCCGACTTGCAGCCCGTTTTTAACTGGCTCTTTGCAAACACCGACATAAGTCGGTGTTTGTGTATGTAGTTAACTGTATATAAGAAAAACTTAAAAGGTCATTCATGTTTAAAGCTGTTTCATGCGGAGTAAAAAGCAAATGGAAATAGAGCTACTGTGGTTTGTAGTTACTTTGTGTATAACTGGTGCCATTGCAGGTATCACGGCAGGTCTGTTTGGTAATGGCGGAGGGTTTGTTGTCGTGCCTGCTCTTCTCGCTGTTTTTCCGTTTTTTACTCCTCCATCAGAAGCCCTCGTTAAGGTAGCCATCGGAACATCATTGGCATCCATTGTGGTATCAAGCGCTCGGTCAGTGATGGCGCATCGCGCTAAAGGTGCGGTGGATTTTGACATTCTTCGCTCGTGGAGTATTTGGCTTATTCTTGGCGTTGGTGGCGGGCTGCTCATCGCAAACAACTCCAGCGCCAATGGTTTAACGGTCGTGTTCGCCGCTGGTGTTCTACTTTACTCCGTATACTTCCTTTTCCCTGAGTTCGTTGTAAGACCCGGGCTTGTTTTCGATATGCCTAAAGGCATAGGCAAAGCGGTTTTGGCGTTTGTTCTGGGTGGTTTCTCTGCTCTGCTTGGCATAGGCGGCGGTACGCCGACAGTAATCACTATGGTGATGTGCCAGCGCTCCATTCAACAGGCTGTTGCGACCGCCGCAGGCGTCGGCTTTCTTATCGGGCTTCCAGGTGCCATTGGCTTTTTGTTTATGAAGCACCCTGAAACCGCCTCGTTGCCGGTAGGCACTATTGGCTACATCAATATACCTGCGCTTATTGCTATCAGTATTGGGGCAATCTTTACCGCTCCAATCGGAGCCAAAATGGCGCACAACTTCAGTGAAAAGAAGCTAAAGCGCTTATTTGGCATCTATCTCGTCATTGTTTCTAGCGCAATGTTCTATAAAGCTATTTAAAAGAAGAAGGAGACAACCCGTGAGTTATAACCGTTCAAGACGCTTGTTTATTGGTGGCACAGTTGCAGCGTCAGCAATAGGTGCGAGTGGCATAAGTCACCTTGTGAGCGCCCAATCTGTTAGCGCAAGCGCTTCCCCATCGCCTGTTATGTATGGACCAAAGCCTGGGGTTGCAAAGCTCAATGCCAATGAAAACCCGTTTGGGCCGAGCCCGAAAGCGCTAGACGCTATCGCAAAAGCATCGGCGGAAGGTGGAGCCTACTATGCTTATCCTGCCGCTATGACACTATTGGATATGATTGCCGAGCGCTATGGCATTACTCGAAAGCACATTTCTTTGAGCGCAGGTTCAAGCCCTATTCTTTCCTACGCCGCCCTTGCGGCCAGCAAGAATGGAAAAATTCTGGGCCCGGACCTTTTTTGGGACACCACGTCTAAAGCACCTGAAAAACAAGGTGCGCCAGAAATAGTGAGAGTTGCTAATACGGCAGAGCTTGATATTGACCTTGATGCCATGTACGCCGCAATAGACGACTCTATTGGTATGGTGCACATTTGTAACCCGAACAATCCAACGGGAAAAGTGCTCGATCCGAATAAGCTTCGCGAATTCTGCATAAAAGCATCTAAAAAAACACTGGTGTTGGTCGACGAGGCATATAACGAGCTTATCGATGAGCCTCCTAAGCATTCAATGATTCCGCTCGTTAAAGCTGGTCATAATGTCATTGTAGCGAGAACCTTCTCAAAGATTTATGGCTTAGCAGGTATGCGCGTGGGCTATTTAATCGCATCAGAGGAAAACACTGAGTGGATCAATCGCTATGGCATGGGCGGCTATACATTGAATCAAGCAGGCCTTGCCGCGGCTATCGCCAGCTACAATGACGATGCCTTTTTAACTTTCTCTAAAGAGAAAATTTATGAAGGTAAATCTATGGTTATGGACGCAGTAAAAGCAAATGGATTGACAGCGCTACCTTCTAGTACTAACTTTATTTTTGTTAACTTAGGTGACGGCAACGCAGAGTACTTCCGCCAAGCCATGGCTGAACAGGACGTGCTGATTAGAGGAATCTACCGTACGTACGACAACTGGTCTCGCGTAAGTATGGGAAAAATTGGCGATGTAAAACGCTATGTTGATGCCATGCCCAGTGCACTTGAAAAAATGTACACTATGCAAAATACTTAGCTGCAAGGGTGTGCATTGTCGGCCAATGCACACCTCGCTACTTATAGACTTAAATTTTCTGCGACTTCCTCGTTTACTCTCCTAGTCATTTTCAACTAAAAGTCTAATACGCATAAAAGTCACTTCTGTCATATACTCATTTTAAAGCGCCACTGCTCAAAGAATACGCTGATTGGAAAATTTTTACGGTATTGTTGCAGTAACGCTAAAGTTGCACATACTTTACTAAAAAGGCATCGCATTAAATGCCGCTCTAGGAGGCTGTAAATGTCAATTTCTGTATTAGTAGCTGATGATTCTAAGTTGTCGAGGCGTAGTGTGATTCGCTCACTTCCGCAAGATTTAGAGTATGACATCACCGAAGCAACAAACGGGCAAGAAGCCATAAATGCGCTGTCAGAAAGTGAATTTGCATTGGTACTTTTAGACCTAACCATGCCAGAAGTTGACGGCGTTGGAGTGTTGGAATTCTTGCACCAAAGGCCCGACGCCCCAAATGTAATTGTGATTAGCGCTGACTTTCAGCCAGAAAAACAGAAAATTGTCATGTCTCTGGGGGCAAAGCGCTTTTTACGCAAACCGCTTGATAAAGAAGAATTAGCAATGTCGTTGTTTGAGTTGGGGTATCTATGAGCATTGTACTACCACTAGACGAAGAGCAAAGAGATGCCCTTCAAGAACTCCTAAATATTTCCATGGGGCAAGCGGCTAACTCTCTTGCGCAGTTAATTGAAACCAAAATTGATATTTCTATCCCAAAAATCTCAGCGGTTACTCCCACCCAGCTTTACAGTCTCTTATTTGAAACCGAAGACGCTTTCTATACCCGTCAGTCTTTTTTAGGCGACGTACACGGCGAAGTGATGTCTGTGCTATCTCAAGCTGGATTGAGTGAGGTCGCAACGTTAATGGATTACGATGAACCATTAAGCAAAGAAGACATTCAAGAGATTATCTTGGAGCTTTGTAACATTTTGGCAGGTGCGTGTTTGGCTGGTCTTTCCGACCAGTTGGAGCTTACCACTAACTTGAACATGCCCACGTTATTCTTGCCCGATAAAGCGAACTTCGATGAGTTGCAATGGCAGCACAGCTTAGTGATGGAAGTGCAGTTTATTATCGCGATCTCGTCGTTTAGCATGCGCGTTGTTTTCTGCTTAGACGATGAATCTCTTGCACGCATGAAAGACACATTGGATGAGTTACTCGCATAATGTTTGAACAACTGGTAGGTAAATTACCTGTCGGAATTGGTATAGTCGATGAGAGCTTTAAGGTTGTTTATCTAAACGACTTCTTTTTAGATCGACTTCCTCACAATATGCGCGACTGCTATAAAGAAACGCCAGTTGTTGAGTTATTTCAAGGACAAGGTAAGTTTCTAAAACGCAGACTAAAGTCAGTTTTTGTACTGCAGCATCCTAGCTTTAGCTACTGGGAACAACGCCCCCACATCTTTCCGTTTAAGAGCTCTCGCCCTATAACGGGTGAAGAAACACAGATGTATCAAAACATGGAAATCTTGCCCATTAAAGACAAAAACACAGGGCAAAAATTGGCGTGTATTTTTCTGCAAGATGTGACCGCCCAAGCTAGCTATTTTAGAGCCCAGCAAAAGCTTTCTGAAGCTTTGAAGAAAGAACACGAAGCGCAAAAAAAGTTAATTCGCAAACTCGATACCGCACAGAGCCAGCTAATTCAGGCTGAGAAAATGGCTTCTACTGGTCAGCTAGCGGCGGGGATCGCCCACGAAATTAATAACCCTATTGGTTTTGTGAGCGCTAACCTCAATACACTTGAGCAATACGCAACTCACCTTATTGCGATCTGTGATGGCGTTCAGGAGCAACTCGAACACTTCACCGACGAACTTAAAGAGCAGGTCGACGCACTGTTTGAGTCTAATCACTACGACTTGTTAAAGGACGATATTACTGAGCTAATTGCCGAGTCTACAGACGGTCTTACCCGCGTAAAAGACATCGTCGAAAACCTTAAGAACTTTTCGCTGGAGACTACCGAAGGCGTGCAGATAGTAGATATCTGCGCCGTGTGTCACCAGCTGATCACGCTTATTTCCGCCCAGTACAGCACGCCCCAATATAAATTTGAATGTGAATTAGAGAAAGTGGAGGTAATGGGAAACCCTGGGCCGCTGAAACAGGCGCTAATGAACGTCATGATAAATGCAGCGCAGGCCATAGAAGATAGGGGCTTCATTAAACTTACTGTGCTCGATTCACCTACGTTGGTGACCATCAAAATACTGGACTCGGGTTGCGGTATTCCTACAAAACATCTAAAGCGAGTCTTTGAACCCTTCTTTACTACAAAGCCCGAAGGGCAAGGCCAAGGGCTGGGCCTTTCTGTGGCTTACACCGCTATCGAACAACATCAAGGTAAAATATCTATTAGCAGCAAAGAGGCAAAAGGAACCGTGGTAGAGATCACCATTCCGAAACAACCTGCAGCACAGCCCCCGTCCAGTGAAGATAATGAAGAGAATAAAGAAAACGAAGCGGAAAATTCTCAAACGGCCTAGAACACAGATAGCCCAGTACAGAGTAAGACGTTGTTAATCCTCACTCTGTTTGTATGTCCTCTGACTGAACTAACAAGCAAGCTTTTTTACTTCACAGGCTTTAAATGTATACACACCCTTGCTGTTTAACGTCCGCGAAATGACTCCTTCATTAAGCAAGTAATTAAGGTGAGACAAACACTCTGCTACTGCAAACACCATGTTGCGACTAGAGAGCTTGCGCTTAAACATAACCGGTAATAGCTCTACGACCGTTTGAGGTTGCTCGCAAGCATTTAACAGTGCTTTTAGGTGCTCGTGATGATGAGCAATAAGCGAATCTACTCGCTCATGCAGGCCGATAAAGGGTAGCTTGTGAGCAGGTAATACTGTCGCACCTTTGGGCAAATTCTTGAATTGCGGCAGCGTAGAAAGGTAGTCGTCTAAGGTGTTGGCATCAGGCTCTGTTGAGTAGGCGCCAATGTTTGGCGTGATAATCGGCAAAATATGATCGCCTGATATGAGAATATTTTTTTGCTTATTGTAAAGGCACGCATGCTCAGGAGAGTGGCCGCGGCCAATGATGATCTGCCATTCGTTACCGCCAAGCGACAGCGTCATACCATGCTTTAGACGTGTGTAGCTAATAGGTAGTGGTGAAACGACGCTGCTGTAGCCGTTGCCTTCACCAGAAGTAAGCGTTGCGATCATGGATTCGTCTAAACCTGCTCGTTGGTAGTATTGCACATCCCGGTCATTCGTTGCGCCATTTCTTCCTGCCGCAAACGCTCTGGCAGTAAAGTACTCAGTTTGAGACATATAAAAGGGAACATTATACGTGTCGGCTATCCAGCCCGCTAACCCTACATGATCAGGATGTAAGTGCGTAACGATGACACCAACTATTGGCCCGTCTAATTGCTTGAATATACGCTCCCACAGCGCTTTGGTGGTGGACGTTCCTATGCCAGTATCAATGACCACCCAACCGCCTTCACCGCGGATCAGGTACAAATTTATGTGGTCAAGTTCAAATGGAAGCGGCATTGTTAGCCAAAGAACACCATCGGCCACTTCTATTAGCTCGCCCGGCTCTACCTGTTTATCGAATAGATATTCCATATCGCCCTCACCTTTTCTATCGTGCATGGTCTAACGTGCACAAAGACTGTACGTTTTCGTTTTAACTCGCGCTGCTTACAAAAACAAACATATCTGTCGAATAGAGATCTATAGGAGTAGGTGATAACAAACGTTATACTAAGCCTACTGCCGTTTCTCGTGCACAGTGGTAGCGCATTTTTATTGCACCTTTGCGCCAGTTATTGAACAGATAATGGTAATGCGAGTTTATAAAACGTACACGCCCATGAGGCTATTTAAAGAAATTAACGTCAACAAAGCCGGTTAGTAAATCAGATCCATGTCAGCCTCAACAATACAACAAGGGTTCATACTCAATAAAAGTACGTTTACCCGGCGAGGCAAGGTGTATGTTGAGCTATGGGTTAAAACGCCCAGTAGTACCGCTAGGTTAATTTCTTCACCCCAATACCCCACTTGCTTTGTATCTGTAGATCACACAAATGATTTACGCAATATAGCCGAGCGTATTTCAGCAAAGATCAGTATTTCAGATGACGGGTTTCACACGCTGGAACAAGTTCCTGTTGCGACGGTAAAAACCGCAACCGAATCACATATGCATCAGCTTCGCCAGCATGCGCAGGAAAGCAGTATTGTATTGTACGAAGCCGATATTCGCGTTGCCGATCGCTACTTAATGGAGCGCTTTGTGTATGGCGCGGTGGAATTCCTGGCCCCGCAAGATTTTGACGATACGTCACAGATCGTTATAGAAAATGCGCAAATCAGACCCTGTCAATTCAGAACCACATTTACATCACTTAGCATAGACATCGAATGCAATGAGCATGAAGAACTCTTTAGCATTGCGTTAGCCGGTGAAGGACTCAACGTTGTGCTGCTTTTATGCCCGCCACGTTTTGTTGGGCAAACATTGCAGGGACAAAAAGACAGCGCGTACGAGCTCATTACCGTTGAATCAGAAAAAGCATTGCTTGAAGCATTTTTTTCATATCTTACATCCTACGACCCAGATATCATTTTAGGCTGGAATGTTAAACAGTTCGATATGGCGGTACTTGAACGCCGCGCTAGGGCTAACTCGCTAAAGTATACTATCGGCCGCCATGGCAGAGAGGCTTCTGTAAGACAGTGGGAAGATCAAACCCTCGTTGATGTGCCAGGACGATGCGTTATTGATGGTATCGAAGCACTAAAAACAATGACTTATCAATTCGAATCGTTCTCGCTCGATCACGTATCTGAAGAACTGCTTGGCGAAAATAAGCTTATTCAAGCCGCCGACAAGCTTGAAGCGATAAAGCGTCTTTATCATAGCGACCCTGTTGCTCTCGCTAACTATAACTTTAAAGACACGGAACTGGTCAATCGCATTCAGGATAAAACCCAATTTATCGATTTTCTGGCACTGCGCAGTATTCTTACCGGCCTAGATATGAGTCGCCCCGGAGGGTCAGTGGCCGCGTTTTTAAATGTGTACTTGCCTAAGCTTCACCGCAAGTCTTATGTCGCGGGGGTAAGACCTGAAAATGGAGGCTTGGCTAGTCCGGGTGGTTATGTCATGCGTTCCCAGCCAGGTTTATATAAAGACGTTTTAGTCCTCGATTTTAAGAGCCTATATCCTTCCATCATTCGTACATTTAAAATCGACCCGTTAGGACTTGCAGAAGGGCTTAAGTCCCCCCACACGGCGATTGAAGGTTTTAAAGGCGCAGTATTTAGCCGCGAATCTCATTTTCTACCTTCCATCATTGAAAACCTATGGCTTCAGCGCGACGAAGCCAAAAAACAGAATGACGCACCGCGCTCTCAGGCCATCAAAATATTAATGAACTCCTTCTATGGTGTGCTTGGTAGTGGAGGTTGCCCTTTCTACGATCCTCGCCTGGCTAGCTCTATTACACTGCGGGGTCATGAGATTATGCAAACCACTGCGGGTTGGATTGAAGAACTAGGCTATACGGTTATTTACGGCGATACCGACTCAACATTTGTTCATGTAGAAGGGAATGATGCACTGGGTACGCCCCCAGAGACTGGACTTGAGCTCGCTAGCATTATTAATCGAAAGTGGACAGAGTTACTAAAAAGTGAGTTCGACATTGATTGCCACTTAGAAATTGAGTTTGAATCTCACTTTTCTACGTTTTTTATGCCGACGATCCGAGGCTCTTCCGAAGGCAGCAAAAAACGTTACGCAGGAATGAAGGGCGGTGAACTTGTCTTTAAAGGCTTAGAAAATGTCCGCTCTGATTGGACGGTACTAGCTAAAACCTTCCAGTACGAGCTGTACAAAAAAGTGTTTACTGGACAGCCTGTTGAAGACTACATAAATAGCACGATAGCAGCGATAAAGTCCGGTGAAATGGATCACGCTTTGGTCTATAAAAAGCGGCTGCGAAAGCCTTTGTCGTCGTATACCAAGTCGCTACCTCCCCACGTAAAGGCAGCGCGATTAGCGGACGAGTACTATAAAGAACAGGGGTTGCCACTTCGCTATCAGTTTAATACTACCATTGCTTATGTTATTACAGTACAGGGCCCTCAAACAGCAGAAACCGCCACGGCCCCCCTTCAATATGACCACTATATTGAAAAGCAAATCCAACCCATTGCCGATAGTATCTTGCCTCTTATTGGCCTGAATTTTGAGACAATAGCGAACGATCAGCTCTCGCTGTTTTAATCTCATTAATGGGGTTCTATCTATATCTGAGAACAGCTTAAGTTTGACGTATGAAGATCTTGCAAACACTGCGACAATTTAACATAGCAATAACATTGAAAACCTCGCCTTAAATTTTTATTACCTCACTAAATCAGTTAGTTATGCATTTGGCACATTCAATGAATAATGAATTACGTAAGTCATTAGCGGTGTCAGATTGAAACTTACTTCCAATCTGCACCTATGTTGAGGTCTGTGGACCTAGTGGTTAGGGCAATTGAACGCCCGAGTTCACTGTAAAAGCCAGAAGGAATTTGATTATGAAGATCACAAAACTAAGTATGATTACCAGTGCTGTTATTGCTGCAACACTATCTGCTTCAGCAGTAGCAGGCCACCACGAAGAGAAGATCTCGATGGGTTTTAACGCAATGGATAAGGATGGAAACGGCTATATCGTCGGTTCAGAGTCTTCTGGCGTTATTGACAGTAAGCTTCTCGCAAAAATGGATACCGATGGTGACAGCATGATTAGCCGTGTTGAATTCAACACGTTTGTTGATGAAAAACCATCAATGTTTAGCGACGACATCATTACTCAGGTGAAAACTGAAGGCACCAATGACGCTCTACTCTCGGAAAAGGGCAACCCTGAATTATTCTCTAAAGCAGACGGTGAAATGATATCAGAGAAGAATAAGGAGCTTCGTACTGAAATGTCAGCCACAGCCGACAATAAGTTTACTGAAATCGATGTAGACAGCGACGGTAAGCTTACAGCCGAGGAGTTAAAGGTTGCACATGTCGAAGGTGACTTTGAGATGATGGACGAAAATGGCGATTCTTACGTTACCCGTATGGAATATCGTGCCTACTTCGAAGGTATTGAGTCTGAATAGACACTCACCTTTCGTAAAGTAAAAATTTTTAGGAAGCCTCCTTCGTCGGAGGCTTTTTTGTTTCATTAAAGTCGAGACAATTTTCTTTAGACATCAAATACATTGTCACTTTTAGTTATCACTCTCCTTTCAGCGTGTACGACGAGTCACACAAATTCATCGTTGAATAACCCCATATACGACTAACATCTTGTCGACAAAACCCGTTTGCAACAATATTGTTAATAAAGATTGAATTATTTGTTTTATTCGTTGCGTATTCAGCATTTACTGCAATTGTTGCCATTGGTTATTTGGAACCAAAAGCCGAAACAGCCAACTCTATTATTTATATATAAATCAGATGCGTACGCGCATGGAGGCAAGATATGATGGAATCAAAATTTACACCGAACTCACTACTCCCTCTTCAGAAAAGTGAGTTTACTGGCTCTGATGACGCTGAACTGACGTCGCTCACTATCGGTCAGTATTTCAAAAATGTTGTCGACAATTATGGCGATAACCCAGCGATTATTGTAAAACATCAAGATGTTAGCTGGACCTATCAGCAGTATTGGTATGAAGTAGAACGTGTTGCTTGCGGCTTACTTGCAAACGGTGTGGAACCTGGCGACCGTGTGGGTATATGGTCTCCGAACAATATCGAATGGTCGATCGTACAGATGGCCACTGCGCGAATCGGGGCGATCATGGTATGCCTGAACCCTGCTTATCGCCCTGATGAATTAGCGTTTGCTATTAATAACGTTTCCGTAAAATACTTAGTCATGGCGCAGTCATTCAAGCAGTCAAATTACGTCGCCATGTTGAAAGAGCTTGCGCCAGAAATAGACAGCCAAGATAAGAACACACCAAGGCGTCCTCTAACGCTTGCTAAGTTGCCTTCACTTAAATATGTATACACTATTGGCGATAAGCCTGTAGAAGGATTACAGGCTTTTTCTGCATTACAAATAGAACCAACGGAAGCGCTTAAATCTCAGTTGGAGGCCGTTGAATCGAACCTTAGCGCGGATGATAACATCAATATTCAGTTTACCTCTGGCACGACGGGAAATCCGAAAGGCGCAACGCTAACGCACCGAAACATTCTAAATAATGGGCTATTAGTATCACAAGCAATGAGGTTCACACACAAAGACAAACTTTGTATTCCCGTACCGCTTTATCACTGCTTTGGAATGGTATTGGGCAACTTAGTTTGCTTAGCATCAGGTGCATGCGCAGTATTCCCCGGAGAGTCATTCGACCCTGAGACAACACTCCGTACAGTAGAAGAAGAAAAGTGCACGGGATTACATGGTGTACCAACCATGTTTATTGCCGAGCTCGAACTATCAAACTTTAAGAGCTTTGATCTATCAACACTAAGAACCGGCGTTATGGCAGGTAGTACCTGTCCAGAAGAGCTCATGCGAAAGGTTCACAGTGAATTTCATATGACAGAAGTCGTCATAGGTTATGGTCAGACAGAGTGTAGCCCTATCAATCATATTACTGACATTGACTCGCCATTTGAAAAGCAGGTCAAAACCGTAGGACGCGCTATGCCCCATACAGAAGTGAAGATCATAGATACCCAAGGCAATACGGTGCCTATTGGAGAACCTGGCGAAATCTGCGCGAGAGGCTACTGTGTAATGAAAGGTTATTGGGGTGATGAGGTTAAGACGAAAGCCACCATAGACGATGAAGGTTGGCTTCATTCGGGCGATCTTGGAGAAATGGACGAAGAAGGTTATGTCATAATAGTTGGTAGAATAAAGGACATGATTATTCGCGGCGGCGAGAATATTTATCCACGAGAAATTGAAGAAGTCTTATATCAACATGCGGATGTGTCAGACGCCGCTGTCTTTGGTATTCCTGACAACAAATATGGCGAGCAAGTATGCCTATGGATTAAGGCAAAGGAAAATCGACATATAGACGAAGATCAGATACGCGACTACCTGAAATCCAAACTAGCCTACTTTAAAGTACCCAAATACATCAGCGTAGTGAAAGAGTACCCAATGACAGTAACAGGGAAGCTTCAGAAGTTTAAAATGCGCGAATACATGATAGAAACACTGAAGAAGCAAGCCCTACAAACCGAAGCATAATCCCAGCAAATAGTGGGGTCAGAGTACATTTCGAAGATTGGGGTCAGAGTACTTTTTAAAAGATAGCGCTTTAAAATATTCTGCCCTTATATTCGTATTTCCAACGATTGCACCTAAGCTACAGTCTGTACCTATTTACCATATCGTCAAACTGTTTCTTAAATGCCCTAAAAAGAAAAAAACTGTGTAATTTAGGTAGCCCACAATAATGGGGGCAGAGTACATTTCTTTTTTTAACGAGAGTGAGAGCCAAAAAGTACTCTGACCCCTTTACTCCTGAGTGAAAAGACTTAAGGTCTGTATCGGAGTTTGTGCGCCTTAAACTATTCGATAAATGAAACTTTCACAGTAACTAGAAGTAGGTAAAAAGAGCAGTCGCAGAGAAACACATTTTAATAATGGGGTCAGAGTACATTTCTCTGATTTAGCGGCACTGGGGGTAAGAGAATGACTATGTTCTGATGTTTAAAGTAATAAAGTACTCTGACCCCAATTTGAGGTTTTGCTGGGGGAGTGGGGATTAATGTACTCTGACCCCATTTTTTCTTTCTTCCAAACGCAAAAAACCCGCCGTTAGGCGGGTTTCTTTTAATGGGACCTGGCAGTGTCCTACTCTCACATGGGGAAACCCCACACTACCATCGGCGCTAATACGTTTCACTTCTGAGTTCGGAATGGAGTCAGGTGGTACCGTATCGCTATGGCTGCCAGGAAAAACTGGTAACAATCTAGAAAACTGGATATCAATTCAATCGTGAGTAACTACTTTTCACTCTACTTGCGGCTCTTTTCAGAGCTTAGCTTGTCTACAACACTCAGAAGTCCAAAGCTTCTTGGGCGTTGTATGGTTAAGCCTCTCGGGCAATTAGTACAGGTTAGCTTAACGCCTTACAACGCTTCCACACCCTGCCTAT